>NZ_CEEDMW010000001.1:1057826-1127289 GCF_979256035.1 Rhodococcus sp. AC861 | reverse complement strand
CCGAGCACCGGAACTACCAGGACCCACCGGTATCAACCACCACAAACTGTCTCAGACAGGTTGACAACTACCGTGCAACCTGCGCAGACCGCCGCGCGCAGCGCCCGGCGCAACCCGGCGCAACCCCAGTGCCTAGGCCCCCAGGAACGCAGCCAAGGCGTCGGCGTACATGTCGACGTCGTGTGCACCCATCACCTCACGAGCGGAGTGCATGGCGAGCTGCGCCGCGCCCACGTCGACGGTGGACAGGCCGGTGCGTGAGGCGGTGATGGGGCCGATGGTGGAGCCGCACGGAAGATCGGCCCGGTGGACGTACCGCTGCAGTGGGACGTCGGCGCGCTCGCAGGCCAACGCGAAAGCCGCGGCACCGGCGGCGTCGGTGGCGTAGCGCAGGTTCTGGTTGACCTTGAGCACCGGGCCACCGTTGACCTCGATGCGGTGCGCGGGCTCGTGCCGGGAGACGTAGTTGGGGTGCGTGGCATGGGCCATGTCGCCCGACGCGTGGATCGACCCGGCCATCGCGCGCAGGAATTCTTCGCGGCCACCGCCGCGGGCGAGCACGATGCGTTCGAGCACCGTGTTCATCAGATCGGAGAAGGCACCGCGGTCCGACATGCTGCCGACCTCTTCGTGGTCGAAAAGTGCGAGCACGGGGATGCAGTCGTCGGCTTGGGCGGCTGCGACCACCAGCGCTTCGGTTCCGGCGTAGCAGGTGCCCTGGTTGTCCAGGCGGGGCGAGCTGACGAGGTCGTCCGAGAGTCCTACCACCGCAGCGGGATTCAGGTCGTGGGTCATCAATTCCCAGCCGAGTACGTCGCCGGGGTCGACACCGACCTCGTCGGCGAGGAACCCGATGAAGGAGTGGGGTGATCGTCCGACGCCCCAGATCGCGTTGACGTTGTTCTGGGGGTCGAGGTGCACGCCTTTGCGATCCTCGGACAGGTGGATCGCCAGTTGGGGTACGCGCAGGATGGGTCGGTCGACGCGCACGAGTACTTCGCGCACTGACCCGCCGTCGCGGACGCCGAGACGCCCGGAGATGCCGAGGTCCCTGTCGAGCCACGAGTTGAGCCATGCGCCGCCGTACGGCTCGAGCGCGACCATCTGCCAGCCGGCGACGTCGAGGTCGGGGTTCTGCTTCACCCGGAGGTTGGGGCTGTCGGTGTGCCCGCCCACGATGCGGAACGCCGCGTCGGGCGCGCGTTCGGTGGACCAGGCGATGATCGAACCACCGCGGACGACCAGGTACCTGCCGGGCTCGGAAGGCCACGCGTCCGTCTCCGCAACGGTGGTGAACCCGTGTGCCGCCAGTTCCGAGGCCACCGTCTCGACGACGTGGAACGGCGACGGTGACGCGTCGACGAAGGAGCAGAGTCCGGCCGCGGTCGCGGAGGTGAGAGACGCCATGGTCACCGATCGTAGAGAGAGGAGGTGCGGAGACAGCAATGCCGGGCCCACCGCGAGGGTGGGCCCGGCATCACCGGTGAGTCGTGGGTCAGCTGAAGAAGCTCAGTCCGTCGAGGAAGCTTCCGGCACCACCGAAGATGTCGGACAGTGCACCGAGGAAATCGACGAAGCTCGCGAGGTCAAGCATGATGTTCTCCCTTTGTGAGGTCGGCGGGCTTTATGCCCGGCACCATTAGTAATCCATACAATGTAAGGGTTCGCAACCCGGGAACGGTCCCAATTCAGTGACAGGAATCGACCCACGAGTCGATTCCTGAACCTCCCGCAACTCCGCTACCACACACTGCAGATCAATGGACCGGAACCGACCGTGAACAATGGACCACGGAACGCCGTTCACCTGCCTCGACGGACCCCGATCAGCTGAAGAAGCTGAGACCGTCGAAGATGGAACCGAGGGCATCGACGATGCCGGACAGATTCTGGAAGAGATCGAGCAGATCGGTGAGGTCGGAGGACATGGCGACTCCTTTGGCGCGAGGATGACGAACGGATGTCCGTCACTGCCAGTTACGCATGGTGGATGTCACCGTGCAACTCAACTTCGATAGTGGATAACCTCAAGCAGACCGCCGGTCGACATACTGTCGTCGACACGAGTGAAAGAGGGGGTCGGCAGTGCAGAACTGGGTCGAACACGTCATCTGGTGGCAGATTTATCCGTTGGGTTTCGTCGGAGCCGAGACGGACGCGGTGGACGAGAGGAAGCACCTGCTCGAGCATGTGACGGACTGGCTCGACTACGTTCTCGAGCTCGGATGCAACGGCCTGGCACTGGGTCCGGTGTTCGCGTCGCAGACCCACGGGTACGACACGATCGACCATTTCTCGATCGATCGACGCCTCGGTAGCGAGACCGACATGGACGCCCTCGTCACCGCGGCGCACGACAAAGGCGTGCGCGTCCTGTTCGACGGCGTCTTCAACCACGTCGGTCGCGGCCACGAGCGGTTCGTCGCTGCCGAGAAGGACGGACCCGACTCCGAATCCGGTCGATGGTTCACCTGGTCGGACGGTCGACCCCGCGCGTTCGAGGGCCACGATCTCCTGGTCGAGCTGAACCACGCCAATCCGGCGGTGCAGGACTACGTCGTCGACGTCATGAACCACTGGCTCGCACGGGGTATCGACGGGTGGCGGCTCGATGCCGCGTACGCCGTCTCACCCGACTTCTGGGCGGCAGTACTGCCCCGCGTCCGCGAGGCACATCCGGACGCCTGGATCGTCGGCGAGATGATCCACGGCGATTACGCCGACTACGTACGGCGGTCCGGCCTCGACTCGATCACGCAGTACGAGCTGTGGAAGGCGACCTGGAGCGCCATCAAGGACGCGAACTTCTTCGAACTGGCGCATGCCCTCGGTCGGCACGACGAGCTTCTGCCGACGTTCGTTCCCGCGACGTTCGTCGGGAACCACGACGTCACCCGCATCGCGTCCACTCTCGACGACGACCGCGACGTCGACATCGCGACGGCACTGCTGTTCTTCGTCGCCGGCACACCGTCGGTGTACTACGGCGACGAACAGGGCTTCCGGGGCGTCAAGGAGGAACGAGTGGGCGGAGACGACGCCATCAGGCCGCAATTCCCTGCCACCCCGGACGACCTCGCGCCGTACGGGTGGCCGCACTACCGGGTCCACCAGTCACTGATCTCGATGCGGCGGCGATTCCCGTGGCTTCACCACGCGCCGGTGGAAGTGTCGACGCTGACCAACACCACCATGACGCTGAGCGCGACGGACGGCTCGACGACACTGGCGCTCACCCTCAATCTCGGTGAGTCACCGATCCGCCGAGCGAAGGGTGACGTGGTGGCCGCCGCGGACGGTGTCCACGGCGACCTTCCGCCGCATTCCTGGGCGGTGACCGTCAGGCAGTGACGATGGCGTCGAGGGCGGAGTAGAAGATGCCCAGCCCGTCGTCGCTGGGGCCTGTCAGGGCCTCGGTGGCGTGTTCGGGGTGCGGCATCAGGCCGACGATGCGGCCGTCGGCGGACGAGATCCCCGCGATGGCTCGCTGCGAGCCGTTCGGGTTGTCACCGCTGTAGCGGAACACCACTCGTCCTTCGCCCTCGAGCTCGTCGAGCACGGCCTCGGACGCCTGGAAGCGACCTTCGCCGGACTTGAGCGGCACGAGGATCTCGGCACCGGCCTCGTAGCGGGACGACCATGCGGACGAGGTGCTCTCGACCTTCAGCCACTGGTCCCGACAGGTGAAGTGCAGGTTGGCATTCCGCGTGAGCGCACCGGGAAGAAGTCCCGCCTCGCACAGCACCTGGAAGCCGTTGCAGATGCCCAGTACCGGCATTCCACCCTTGGCAGCATCGATGACTTCGCCCATCACGGGCGCGAATCGTGCGATGGCGCCGGCGCGCAGGTAGTCGCCGTAGGAGAACCCACCGGGAACGACGATCGCGTCGACACCCTTCAGGTCGGCATCGCCGTGCCACAGGGCAACGGCTTCCGCGCCGGCGAGCGTGACAGCACGCGACGCATCGATGTCGTCGAGCGTGCCGGGAAAGGTGATGACTCCGATTCGCGCGCTCACAGCCGGGTCACTTTCCATTCCTCGATGACGGTGTTGGCCAGGAACGTCTCGGCGATCTGGTCGAGCGTCGCGTCGTCGACATCGTCGCCGACCTCGAGCTCGAACCGCTTGCCCTGACGGACGTCGGAGACACCGGCGAAGCCGAGTCGCGGCAGCGCACCGACGATGGCCTGTCCCTGGGGGTCGAGAATTTCTGCTTTGGGCATGACGTCGACAACCACACGGGCCACGTGAGAGCTCCTGAGCTAAGAGGGCAGATCCAGCAGGCACTTTACCCAGTCCTGAACCACACCACGAATCCGGCGCATACTGGGGAACCATGGAGCTGACTCACTTCGGACATTCGTGCATTCAGGTGTCGATGGCGGGATCGACGGTGCTGTTCGACCCCGGCGCCTTCTCTCACGGATTCGAGGGCATCACCGGCCTCGACGCCATCCTGATCACGCACCAGCACGCGGACCACGTCGACACCGATCGGTTGCCCGCCCTCCTCGAGGCCAACCCCGACGCGGCGCTGTACGCGGACCCGCAGACCGCGGACCAGCTCGGGGAAGGATGGACCGCCGTCAACGCAGGCGACGTCTTCTCGATCGGCGGCGTGCAGGTGACGGGTGCGGGTGGAACGCACGCCACGATCCACCCGGACATCCCGCTGATCGACAACATCGCGTACCTCCTGGGCACGCCGGATCAGCCGGGGCAGCTGATGCATCCCGGCGACTCGCTGTTCGTTCCCGACGTCGAGGTCGATGTGCTCGCACTTCCCGCAGCGGCCCCGTGGATGAAGATCGGCGAGGGCATCGACTTCCTCCGCGCCGTCTCGCCGCGACTGGCCGTTCCGATCCACCAGGCCGTCGTCGCGCCGGATGCGCGAGGCATCTACTACGGCATGCTGTCGGGCCTCGCGGGCGAGGGAACGGAGTTCCGCGCGCTCACCGAGGAGACGGGGACGTCGGTCTGACCACGTTCCACGGTCGACGCCGGTCCCGTCGTGGACACTGACCCGATGAACTGGAACCCACGGGCCTCGAAGGCTCTGGCATCGGCCGTCCTCCTCGCGGCAGTCTCCGTGACCGCAGCATGCGGGACCGACTCGGCGGGGACGGCGGCGACCGGCACACCGGCTGGAATCAACGTCAACGGAGTCGGCGAAGTCCAGGGCACTCCGGACACGCTGACTGCTCGCATCGGCGTCGAGACGACGGCCGACGACGTCACGACGGCGATCGACCAGGCGAACACCGCGGTCAGCGCCGTGACCGACGCGATCTCCGCCGCCGGTGTCGACCGCGCGGACATCCAGACGCAGCAGGTGTCGATCGACCCGCAGTACTCCGACGGGTTCTCCGGTGGCACCTCGACCATCTCCGGGTACCGAGCCACCAACACTCTGCAGGTGACGGTGCGCGACCTGTCGAAGGCGTCGTCGGTTCTGGGCGATGCGACGACGGCAGGCGGCAACGCCACGCGGGTGTCCGGGGTGTCGTTCCGTATCGACGACGACTCCGACCTGATCGCCGACGCCCGGTCTCGGGCGTTCGCCGATGCTCGCGACCGCGCCGAGCAGTACGCGTCGCTGGCAGGGAACGACCTCGGGAAGGTCGTATCGATCACCGAGAACATCACCGGCCAGGAGTCGGCGCCGAGCTTCGACAGAAGTTCCGCCTCGTCCGCGGTGCCCATCGAACCGGGGCAGCAGACCGTCAGCGTCTCCGTGGCCGTGCAGTGGGGTCTCGAGTAGAACCTTCTCTACCGACTCAGCGCCCGGCCGGCCGCTCGTCCCGAGAAGATGCATCCTCCGAGGAACGTGCCCTCGAGCGAGCGGTACCCGTGGACACCGCCGCCTCCGAAACCGGCGACCTCACCCGCTGCGTACAGCCCGGGGAACGGCGTGCCGTCGGGGCGCAGGACTCGCGAGTCCAGGTCGGTCTGCAACCCGCCCAACGACTTACGCGTGAGCAGGTGCAACTTCACCGCGATGAGCGGACCTGCTGCGGCGTGGCCGGACGCATCGAGCAGCTTGTGCGGCGTGGCGATCCGCGCCAGGCGGTCGCCGCGGTAGTTGCGCGCGGCGTGGATCGCCGACACGGACAGGTCCTTGCTGAAGTCGTTGTCCATCTCGCGGTCTCGCGCGACGACCAATTTCTCGACCTCGGCGGCGTCGAGCGTGACGTCGCCGATCTTGTTCATGCCGGCGACCAGCTCGGCCACCGTGTCGGCGACGACGAAGTCGACGCCCTTCTGCTTGAAGGCCTCGATCGGACCGGGGGCGCCGGGGCGCACGCGCTCGAGCAGTTTGCGCAGATCACGACCCGTGAGATCGGGATTCTGTTCCTGGCCGGAGAGACCGAATTCCTTCTCGATGATCTTCTGATCGAGAAGGAACCATGTGTAGTCGTGTCCCGTCGACACGATGTGTTCGAGAGTTCCGAGCGTGTCGAAGCCGGGGAACAGCGGCGCCGGTAACTGCTGACCCGATGCGTCGAGCCACAGCGACGACGGACCCGGCAGGATGCGAATGCCGTGGTTGGGCCACACGGAGTCCCAGTTGGTGATGCCCTCGGTGTAGTGCCACATGCGGTCCTCGTTGATGATGTTCCCGCCCGCGGCACGCGAGATCTCCAGCATCCGACCGTCGACGTGCGCCGGTACGCCCGAGAGCATGTGAGACGGGGTGCGGCCCATGCGCTTCGGCCAGTTCTTCTGCACCAGGTCCCAGTTGCCGCCGATGCCGCCGGAGGTCACCAACACCGCACCGGCACGGATCTCGAAGTCGCCGACGACGGTGCGCGAGGAGGAGACGCCACGAGCGACGTCGGTCGGTTCCAGCACAGCGCCGCGCACACCGGTTGCGAGGCCGTCGGTCACCACCACTTCGTCGACGCGGTGCCGGAATGCCGGGACCACGCTGCCGCGGTCGATACCGTCGCGCACGATGCGTTCGAAGATCTCGACCAGTCCCGGCCCGGTGCCCCAGGTGAGGTGGAACCGCGGCACGGAGTTGCCGTGTCCGGTGGGGCCGTAGCCGCCGCGTTCGGCCCACCCGACGACCGGGAAGATCTTCCAGCCCCGCTCGCGCAGCCAGGAGCGCTTCTCCCCCGCGGCGAACGCGACGTACGCCTCGGCCCACTGCCGTGGCCACGCGTCCTCGGGCCGGTCGAATCCTGCGGATCCCAGCCAGTCCTGCAGGGCGAGTTCGTACGAGTCCTTGACGCCGAGCCGACGCTGCTCGGGACTGTCCACCAGGAAGAGGCCACCGAACGACCAGAATGCCTGTCCGCCCAGGTTTGCCTCGTTCTCCTGGTCGAGCAGGATCACGCGCTTGCCGGCCGCCACCAGTTCCGCGGTCGCGACCAGCCCCGCGAGACCTGCACCGACCACGACGACATCGCACTCTCGTATCCCCATGAGCTCACCGTATACGGCGATCCAAATTTTCGATACCGTCGGTATCGAGCGGTACTCTTCCGGAGTGAGCACCACCGAACCGACCACCCGCCCCCCTCGCGCCGAGGTCCGCGAACGGATCATCGCGTCCGCGATGACGGAGTTCGGTCGACGCGGGTACGCCGACGCCACCCTCGACGCCATCGCCGAGCAGGCCGGGTTCACCAAAGGCGCGGTCTACTCGAACTTCGGTTCCAAGGAAGGGCTGTTCTACGAACTGATGGACCGGCAGGTGCTCGGCCGGGCCCGGATGTCGGTCGACCTGCTCGCCGAACTCCCGTCGGACCTGCGCGATGCCCAGCGTGTGCTCAGCACCCGGCTCACCGAAGCGATCTCGAACAACCGCGACTGGCATCTGCTGTTCATGGACTACTGGTCGAGAGCGCTACGCGACCCGGAGGTGGGCGCCCGGTTCGCCTCGCACCGGGCGCAACTCCGTGCGGCGGTCACCGACGCCGTCGTCAGTGTCACCGAGAGCGCCGGCGCGACGCTGCACGTGCCCGCCGAGTGGGTCACGTTCGTCATCCTGGCGCTCAGCAACGGACTCGCCGTCGAGGAACTCGCTCAGCCGGGAACGGTGCCTCCGGAACTCATGGGTGAGGTCGTCGGACGCCTCCTGCACATTCCGGAGCACGAGGACTCTCAGCGCCCCGAGTAGGTCGCCTTCACGTGCATCCGCTCGCCCTGCGGACCGAAGATTCCCAGGTACTCGACGGGCCGACGGTCGGCGCTACCGAACCAGTGCGGTAGGTGCGTGTCGAATTCGGCCACCTCGCCCGGACCCAGCACCAAGTCCTTGTTTCCCAGGATGAGTCGAAGCTTCCCGTTCAGCACGTAGATCCAGTGGTACCCCTCGTGGGACCCCAACGTCGGGTTCTCCTCGTAGCGGCCTCCGGGGACGATCTGTTTGAACGCCTGCAACCCGCCCGCCCGGCGCGTCAGCGGAACGACGGTCACGCCGTTCGTCGTGACCGGCGTGAACTGCACACGCGGATCCCCCGTCTCCGGGGCGTCGACGATGTCGTCCAAGGGAACGTCGTACACCTTGGCCAACGGCAGCAGCAGCTCCAGGCTGGGCTTACGTTGTCCCGACTCGAGACGGGAGAGTGTGCTCACCGGGATGCCCGTGCGGTCGGACACCGCCGCGAGGGTCACGTCCGCCGCGATGCGCAGAGCGCGAAGGCGCGGACCGATCGCACTGATCACTCCGTCGTAGTCGTCCATGCCCCTTATTGCAGTTTCAGCAAATATGTTTGTCAAATCCGCAGACTCGGGCGCACAGTGTCCGCATGACTTCACACCACCACGTCGACGCCGACGTCATCGTCCTCGGCGGCGGGTCCGCCGGACTGTCCGCCGCACTCATGCTCGGCCGCGCCCGCCGGCGAGTCCTGGTTCTGGACAACGGAACTCCTCGCAACGCGCCCGCGTCACACATGCACGGCGTGCTGGGTCGGGACCACACCTCGCCGCTCGACTACCTGAAGAACGGCCGAGCCGACCTCGAGCGATACGACGTCACGATCGTCGACGCCACGGTCACCGCACTCGGCGGTCACGCCGGGCACTTCTCCGCGACCACGGACGACGGACGCACCTTCTCGGCGCGGCGCATCGTGGTGACGACCGGTCTCACCGATCTGCTCCCGCCCGTCGACGGTCTGGCGGAACGCTGGGGCCGGGACGTCGTGCAGTGCCCCTACTGCGACGGGTGGGAGATCCAGGATCGCCGCATCGGTGTCCTGAGCACCGGGCCGTTCAGCATCCATCACGCCTCGATGTGGCGGCAGTGGAGTGAGAACCTGACCTTCTTCACCGACGGCGGACCATTGGCGGACGAGGATCGCGAGAAGTTCACCGCGCGCGGCATCGAGATCGTCGAGAAGAAGGTCACCGCGGTGCTCACCGGGGAGGATCGTCTCCGTGCGGTCGGCCTGGCAGACGGGACCGAGGTCGCGGTCGACGCTCTCGCCGTGGGACTGCGCTTCACCGCTCGCAGTGAACTTCTCGGATCGCTCGGCCTCACCACCGTGCCGCACGCCACAGGCCTCGGCGACGTCGTCGAGGTCGACTCCTTCGGGGCGACCACCGTGGCGGGGGTGTGGGCGGCGGGCAACGTCACCGACCCGTCGGCCACGGTCATCGCCTCCACCGCGCAGGGAGCCCTCGCCGGCGCTCATGTGAACGCGAACCTCATCGCCGAGGAGTTCGACCAGGCGGTCCAGGCAGGGCGACCCCGTCCGACGTTGGACGGGCACTTCTGGGACGAGTTGTACCGGGAGTCGGACAAGCGGTGGAGCGGCAATCCCAACCCGACGTTGGTCCAGTACGCGGAGCACCTCTCCCCCGGACGTGCCGTGGACGTCGGATCGGGTGAGGGCGCCGACGCGGTGTGGCTGGCCGAGCGCGGCTGGACCGTCACGGGAGTCGACATCTCCGAGGTCGCCGTCGAGCGAGCACGCGGACTGCACGACGGTGTGACGTGGCTGGCACAGGACCTGCTGACCGATCCGCTGCCGCCGCACTCCACGGATCTGCTGACGCTGCACTACTTCGGCATCCTGCGGGACGGGCCGGCGGAGGGGCTCGCGCGCCTCGTCGACACCGTCGCTCCCGGCGGAACGCTGCTCATGGTCGGCCACACCCCGTCGCCCGGACACCGCTGGGCAGGGTTCGATCCCGCCGACTTCCACAGTCCCTCCTCGGTCGCGCAGTCCCTGGACCCCGCCGAATGGACGATCGTGGTCGACGAGACGCGTCCGCGGCTGGCACCGCAGGCCCCCGGTACCCCGCACATCGACGACGACATCCTCGTGGCGGTCCGTACGACCGATTAACGTGTGCAGCCATGATCCCGGCTTCGACACTCCGCGCTCGTTTCGCTGCCGCCCTCTCCGACATGTACGGGCGGGAGGTTCCTGCGTATCGGACGTTGGTCGATGTCGCGTCGGCGGTCAACGGCGACGTGATCGCACGCGATGGTGCCGAGGCCGAGCGCCTCGGCACCATCGACCGGGTCACCGCGGAGCGACACGGTGCCATCCGAGTCGGCACTGTCGACGAGATGCGTTCCGTTGCAGTGTTGTTCGGCGGGTTCGGCATGCATCCGGTAGGCTTCTACGATCTTCGGGACGCGGCCACTCCGATTCCGGTCGTGTCCACCGCATTCCGACCCGTCGATCCGAAAGAGCTCGCACGCAACCCGTTCCGGGTGTTCTGCTCGATGCTCGTCGTGGACGACAGGCGCTTCTTCTCCCCCGACCTGCAGTCGCGGTTGTCCCGGTCGCTGGCTGCGCGGACGCTGTTCCCACCCGACCTGCTGACTCTTGCTGCCCGTGCCGCTGCGGACGGCGGCCTACCGGAACCCGACGCGTCCGCTCTGGTGCAGGGCGCCGTCTCCGTGTTCGAACTGGGAACGGTTCCCGTCGATCGCGCCTGGTACGACGAGCTCGAAGCGGTGTCGTCGGTGGCAGCCGACATCGGCGGTGTGTCGTCCACCCACATCAACCACCTGACGCCGCGGGTGCTCGACATCGACGAGTTGTACCGCAGGATGAGCGATCGAGGCATCGAGATGATCGACCGCATCCAGGGGCCGCCTCGGTGGGACGGACCGCCGATCCTCCTTCGACAGACATCGTTCCGTGCATTGGCCGAGCCACGATATTTTCGCGACGAAACGGGATCCACCTACTCGGACCGACTGCGGGTGCGTTTCGGCGAGGTCGAGGCCCGCGGCGTCGCCCTGACCCGGCGCGGCCGCGAGGTTTACGACACGGCCATGATCGCGGTCGACGGGCTCGGCGACGACCAGGCCGCAACGGAATGGGCTCGACACTTCCCGCGCACCGACCGTGAGATGCACGATCGTGGGCTCGCGTACTACGTCGACGAGAACGGCTCGCTGGAGCCGATCGTGTACGAGGACTTTCTCCCCGCGTCGGCGGCAGGGATCTTCCGTTCCAACCTCACCTCGGACGGCGCCGTCGACACGGACGTGGAGGGGACGGTGTGGACCGCGGACTCCCTGGCCGGCGCTCTAGGGATGCCGGTCGTCGATCCGTACGACCTCTACGACGCCCGAGTGTCAGGCCACGGCGGATCGTGAGCGCGGAACCCATTCGTACTTGGCCGACGTCGCGCCGTGGAAGCGTGCGAGGTCGACCGCGTCGAGCATCGCCGACCGTGGGCCGGGTCTCCCCAGCTGCTTGGCGCTGACGGACAGCCTCACGACGCCTCCGCGGCGCGCCGTGCGTCCGGCACCCATGACGAGCGCTCGGCACCACCACGGCTCGCTCGATCCGGGCTCCCACACGTATCCACCGGTTCCGGTTCCGAAGCCCTCGCCGATACCGTGGACGCGCCCCCGCACGACGGTTCCTCGTTCGAGGTCCTGGATTCCGCCGAGACCGGCACAGACTCGGAACCCGACGGTCGGAAGAGCCGAGATCGCGCCGGGTGATGCCACCCACCGGGGCGGCGCGAACACCCGGGTGCGCATGCCGATCTCTTCCATAACGCGGTCCGCGGCGCGCAACCTCAACTGCGCTTCGTGCGCGGGAAGGGTGGCGAATTCGGCGCGACGCCGCTTGGTCGCGGCCTGGTCGTACCCGTGCAGCACCACGGCGTCGCCGTGATCGCGTCGTTCTCTGAGCCAGTCCTGCGTGGGGGCGTCGCGGGTCAGGCGGTACTTGTCCTTGAGCCGCGGTGCGACCAGCAGTGACAGGTCGACGTCGCGTCGGTCCATCTCTTCCGCGAACGCTGCTGCGGCGTCACGGGTTTCGTCGCGGATTCCCGATACGGACACGATCAGGCGTGCACTCATGAAAGAACCGTCGCACACCGAGGTGTACGACGGTTCGTCGATCACGTGAACGCGAGCTGAAGACTCGACTCAGAGCGTGGAGACCGGGAGCACCTTGTCGATGGCGGCCAACACCTCGGGAGCATCGGGCTCGGTGCGGGGACGGAACCGGCCAACGACCTCGCCGTCGGGCGAGACGAGGAACTTCTCGAAGTTCCACTGGATGTCACCGGCAGTGCCGTCGGCGTCGGGTGCCTGCGTCAGGATCTCGTACAGCGGGTGCCGATCGGACCCGTTGACGTCGACCTTCTCCATCAGGGGAAAGGTGACGCCGTAGGTGGTCGAGCAGAAGGTCTCGATCTCCTCGGCCGATCCGGGTTCCTGGCCACCGAACTGGTTGCACGGAACGCCGACGACCGAGAGTCCCCGCTCGGAGTACTCCTTCGCCAGCTTCTCGAGGGCGGTGTACTGGGGGGTCAGGCCACATTTCGAGGCCACGTTGACCACCAGCACAGCGCGACCCCGGTACTCCTCCAGGGAGGTCGGAGCGCCGCCGAGAGTGTTGATGCCGACGTTCTGCAGATCTGTCATGGGCTCACAGTACCGGCCGGTAACCAGTGAGCACTACACCGACGACAGTTCCCGCCGACAGTATGTCGGCGGGAACCGTGGACGTGAGTGCCTCGGCAGGAGGCCTGTGTCAGGCCTGCGTCTTGACCATGTCGGGCTTGGCCTCGGGGTCGCGGGCCTCTCCGTGTCCGTCGTCGACCATGGTGGTCTCGTCGAAGGGGATCTTGCCGGAGAGGACTTCCTTGACCCGCTCGTTGTCGATGGTCTTGGTCCAGGTGCCGACCAGCATCGTGGCGACGGCGTTACCGGAGAAGTTGGTCACCGCGCGGGCTTCGGACATGAACCGGTCGATGCCGACGATGAGGCCGATGCCGTCGAGCAGTTCGGGGCGGTGGCTCTGCAGTCCGCCGGCCAGGGTGGCCAGGCCTGCACCGGAGACGCCGGCCGCACCCTTGGAGGCGACGATCATGAACAGCAGGAGCGAGACCTGCTCGCCGATTCCGAGCGGGTTGCCCATGGCGTCGGCGATGAAGATCGAGGCCATCGTCAGGTAGATCGCAGTGCCGTCGAGGTTGAACGAGTAACCGGTGGGGACGACGACGCCGACCGTGGTGCGCTCGACTCCCACGTGCTCCATCTTGGCGATGAGGCGGGGCAGAGCCGACTCGGAGGACGAGGTGGCGACGATGAGCAGGTACTCGCGGGCCAGGTACTTGACCAGCTTGAAGATCGAGACGCCGGAGACGAAGCGCAGGATCGTGCCGAGGACGCCGAAGACGAAGATGGTGCAGGTCAGGTAGAAGGCCAGCATCAGGGTGGCGAGCTGGATGACGGCGTCGAAGCCGGTGTCACCGACGACCTTGGCGATGGCGCCGAAGGCACCGATCGGGGCGAGCCACAGGATGCCGGCGAGGATGCGGAAGACCAGCTTCTGGATCAGGCCGATGCCGCGGAGGATCGGTTCGCCCGTCTTGCCCATGGCCTGCACGGCGAAGCCGACGAGCAGTGCGACGAACAGGGTCTGCAGGACGCTGCCCGCGGTCAGCGAGGACAGCAGCGACGTCGGGATGATGCCCTGGAAGAACTCCAATGTTCCGCCGCCCGCGTGGGCCTGGTCGGCGTACTTGGCACCGGCATCGGAATCGGCCGGGATGTTCAGTCCCGATCCCGGCTGGATGAGGTTGCCGACGACCATGCCGATGGCGAGAGCGAAGGTCGACATCGCGATGAAGTAGCCGAGGGCCAGGCCACCGACCTTGCCGACGCTGGCGGCTGCCTTGACCGATCCGATGCCCAGCACGATGGTGCAGAAGATGACCGGGCTGATCATCATCTTGATCAGCGAGACGAACATCGTCCCGAGAACGCCGAGGCTGGATCCGAGATCCGGAGCCACGAGGCCGACGATCACGCCGCCGACGACGGCGATGATCACGGCGATGTAGAGCCAGTGGGTCTTGTCGCGCTTCTTCTTGGGCGGCGGTGTGGAGTCGTACGGTTCAGCGTCGATGCTGGCGGTCATGGTTGTCCTTACGATCGTGGCGTGAGGTGGATCACGCTTGTCTGACTGGAATGGTGGTCCATGATCGTGACTCGAGTCACGTATTAGTTCGTTTCGTTCATGTGTAGTGCAGTCACGCACATCACGCGGGCAGAACAGTCGATCCCGGAGGCATCGTTGACCAGCACGAACACCCGTCGCGGCCGCAGCGTCGCTCGCCAGCTGTTTCTCGGACAGCTCGCCGTGGTGGTGCTGCTGGTGACGCTCGGCGGCGCCGCGGCCCTGGTCGACGCGCGCCGAGACAGCGACGACGGGATCCGCCGCGAGGTCGTCGACATCGCCGTCTCCGTCGCCACCGCACCCTCGACCGTCGACGCGCTCGAGTCCGCCGATCCGACGGCGATGCTGCAGCCGGTCACCGAACGCGTGCGCCGATCGACGGGCATGGATTTCATCGTCGTCATGGCGCCCGACCGCACCCGCTTCACCCACACGACCACGGAACTGATCGGCGGGAAGTTCACCGGCAACATCGACGAGGCGCTCGCGGGCGCCACGTTCACCGAGACCTATCGGGGCTCTCTGGGGCCGTCTATCCGGGCGGTGACTCCGGTCCTCGACGGTGACCGCGTCGTGGGGCTGGTCTCGGCCGGCGTCACGCGAGCGAAGATCTCCGACCAGTTCGTCGCCGGGCTTCCCGCGGTCGGCGGCATCATCGCGGCGGCGCTGGCCGTGGCGATCGCGGCCAGCTACCTCCTCAATCGGCGCCTGAACAGCCAGACGCTCGGATTGGCCCCCGACGAGCTGCGGAGCATGTACGACCACCACGATGCCGTTCTGCACTCCATCGGCGAGGGCCTGGTGGTGTGGGGCGACGGCCCCGAAGCGGAGCTCGTCAACGACGAGGCCCGGCGGCTGCTCGATCTCCCCGACGGAGCCGTGACCCGCGACATGCTTCCCGAGTCGTTGCGTCGCCTCGGCGAGGACACGGTGCGCGACGAGATGCACCTCACGTCGACCCGAGTGCTGGTGGTGGCGCAGGATCCCGTGCTGCGCGGGTCGCGTCGCCTCGGCACGGTCACGGTGATGCGTGATCACACCGAACTCCAACGGGTGCTCGGCGAACTCGACTCGATGACGTCGTTCGCGGAATCGCTCCGCTCGCAGGCGCACGAGTCGGCGAACCGTCTGCACACCGTCATCACGATGGTCGAGCTGGGCCGCACCGAGCAGGCCGTCGAGTTCGCGACGCAGGAACTCGCCTTGTCGCAGAACCTCATCGACCGGCTCATGAGCACGGTGCAGGAGCCGGCAGTCGCGGCACTGCTGCTGGGCAAGGTGAGCCAGGCAGCCGAGCAGGGCGTCGAACTGACCGTCACGGAGGACACTGCGCTGACCGACACCGCGGCGTTCGACCGACGCGAATTGGTCACTCTCGCCGGAAATCTGATGGACAATGCCATCGATGCTGCAAAACAATCGGACGACCCGTGGGTGGAGGTGACCGTGCGCGAGAGCGAGACGGACCTCGTGATCCAGGTGGCGGACAGCGGACCCGGAATGGACGCCGAGGCGCTGGCCAAGGCCCGCACGCGTGGCTACTCCACGAAGTCCGGATCCCGCGGGCTCGGGCTCGCGCTGGTCTCCCAGGTCATCCATCGCCACCACGGAACCCTGACGTCGGAGAGGACGTACGGTTCGGTGGTCACCGCCACCATCCCGCTCCATGCGGTCCGCGAGGCGTCGACACCGCATGAGTGAGAACATGATCCGCGTTCTCATCGTCGAGGACGAGCCACTCATCGCCGAAGCGCACGCGAGCTACGTGGGCAGAGTTCCCGGTTTCGTCGCGGCCGGGGTCGCACACACCGCCGCCGCGGCGATGCGTGCGGCGGCCAAAGCCATCGCCGACGGCTCCCCGTTCGACCTGGTCCTCCTCGACATCGGGCTGCCGGACGCCAACGGGATCGACGTCGCGGCCGCTCTCGGCGGGCTCCGGCCCGGTCCCGACGTCATCGCCATCACCTCCGAACGCGATCTCGCGATCGTCCGGAGCGCGGTCGCGCACGGCGTGGTGCTGTACCTGCTCAAGCCGTTCACCTTCGCGGCGTTCCGCGACAAGCTCGAACGGTACAGCGAGTTCCGCACCGCTCTGCGGGACGGTGAATCCGCGGTCAGTCAGCGCGACATCGACCGTGCGATGGCGTCGCTCCGCACTGCCGACGAACGCGCGGCCTCCCCCAAAGGCATTGCTCCCCAGACTCTCACCGAGATCTCGAACAGCGTACGGGCGCAGCCCGACGGGCTGGGAGCCTCCGAGGCCGCCAAGGCCGTCGGTGTGTCCCGCGTGACGGCGTGGCGCTACCTCGAGCGCCTCGCCGACGACGGTCTGGTGGACCGGCACACCGAGTACGGCAAGGCCGGCCGGCCCCAGGTGCGGTACCGCTGGCGCTAGCCGGTCGAGACGGGAACCGTGCGCGTCAGGAACGCCACCTGGTCGGCCACGACCCGCTCGAACCCCTCCCCGACGTAGATGTCGAAGTGCCCGTACGGGTACACCTCGATCTGCCCCCGGGGTGCCTTCGCCGCATGTCGCAGAGTCGCTTTCGTGGGCGCCACCGTGTCGGGATCGCACACGCAGAACAGCACCGGCGCGGTGATGCGCTTCGCCGCACGCCCCGGGAAGTAGCGGGTGATGGCGAGCGCGAACCGCGCCGCGACCTCGTTGGAGAAGGTGGACCCGTCCGGCTGTAGAGCGAGGTAGCCGCTCAGCGCATCGGGACTGGCCATCAGAGCGGTTCCGCGGTGCTCCGCGGCCAACGCCACCATCACCGGTGGCTTGCCGCGGAGCGAGCCCAGGACGTCGCGCAGGGCGAGCGGGGTGATCTTGAGAGTGGTGACCAGAGGTGTCGCCCTCGCGGATGCCAGACCGTCCGTGAACGGGCACTGCGAGACGACCGCGGCGATCCCGCCGTCGCGCGCCGCCGCCTCGAGGACGTGCCCGCCTCCGAACGACGAGCCCCACAGGATGATCCGCGCGGGATCGATCCGATCGAGGGAACGGGCATACGCGATCGCGGCCGCCCAGTCGTCCAGCTGCCGGCCGATGTCGAGCAGCTGGCGCGGCTCGCCGCCGCTTCCTCCGAAGTGCCGGTAGTCGAAGACCAGGCATGCGTAGCCCGCCTCGGTGAAACGCTCCGCGAACGCGTCGAGTCGCATCTCGCGGACTCCGCCCAGACCGTGACCGAGAACGATGATCGGTTGGTTCGGTGATGCGTTCTCGGGCCGGTACAACCATGCGGCGCACGTGGTCCCGTCGGACGAGAACTCGACATCACTACGACTGCTCACGGCGGTTCTCCTCGGGATCGGCACGCCGGACGCGGCGCGAAACCCCGGCGGCTTACCCTGCCGCACCGACCTCCGCGGGCGCAATGGCTCCTGTACGTTCCACAACCCAGGCGTACTCGAAGGCGATTTCTTTCCATTTTTCGTACCGGCCGCTCACGCCTCCGTGACCCGCACTCATCTCCGTCTTCAACAGGATGGGCTCGGACCCGGTGTTCTTCACGCGCAGCGCCGCGATCCACTTCGCCGGCTCGACGTAGAGGACACGGGTGTCGTTGATCGACGTGATCGCCAGGATCGCCGGGTAGGCCTTCTCCTCCACGTTCTCGTAGGGGCTGTACGACTTCATGTAGTCGTAGACGTCCTTGTTCTCCAACGGGTTTCCCCACTCGTCCCACTCGATGACGGTGAGCGGCAGCGACGGATCGAGAATGGACGTCAGCGGATCCACGAACGGCACGTTGGCCAGGATCCCGGCAAAGAGTTCGGGCGCCAGATTGGCGACGGCACCCATCAGCAGACCGCCCGCGCTGCCACCGTCGGCCACCATCCGATCGGCTGTGGTGACGCCGGTGTCGACGAGATGGCGTGCGCACGCGACGAAGTCGGTGAACGTGTTCTTCTTGTTCAGCATCTTGCCGTCCTCGTACCACAGACGACCCATCTCACCGCCGCCGCGGACGTGGGCGATGACGAAGACGATGCCCCGATCGAGCAGGGACAGCCTCGACACCGAGAACCCGGGATCCATACTGGCTTCGTAGGATCCGTAGCCGTACAGCAGGGTGGGTGCCGGTCCCTCGACGTCGACACGCTTGATCACCGACAGCGGCACCTCGGTGCCGTCCTCGGCCGTCGCCCATTCCCGCGACTGCGTGTACCGGGCCGGATCGAAGTCTCCGAGGACCGGCTGCGACTTGCGCAGGATCCGCTCGCCCGTCGCGAGGTCGTAGTCGTACACCCGCGACGGCGTGATGAAGGACGTGTACCCGAAGCGTAGCAGCGGTGCGTCCCACTCCGGATTCGACCCGAGACCCACGGAGAACAGTTCCTCGTCGAATTCGAGTTCGTGGCGCTCACCGAACCCGTCGTCGTCGAGGTGCCACAACGCCATGCGCGGCACGGCGTCCCGACGGTAGGAGAGCACGAGGTGTCGCCCGAACGCGTCCACGTCCTCGAGTCGGACATCGTCGCGGTGCTCGATCAGGATCGTCATCGCGGACGGGTCCTCGACAGGCGCGTCGGCGAGAACGAAGTTCTCGGCCTTCACCCCGTCGACGACGTCGTTGTGCAGGATCAGGAAGCGGTCCTGTCCGCCGACCACCGCGTGCTCGGCGCTGTACTCGACACCGTCACGACGCGGCAGGATCACCGTGAACTCACCGGTGGGGTCGTGAGCATCGAGGTACCAGCCCTCCGTGGTGACCTTCGACCCCACCCATATCATCAGGTACTTCTCGCTGCGCGTCTCACCGAAGCTGACCCAGTACGACTCGTCGGGCTCGTGGAAGATCACCACGTCCTCGGTCGTCGGGGTGCCGATCCGGTGACGCCACACCTTGTCGGGGCGCCACGACTCGTCGACCGTCTGATAGAAGAGGTACTGCTGATCGGCGGACCAGGTGGCGCCGGGCGCCGTCTGTGCGATCTCGTCCGGGAACAGGTCACCGGTGCGGAGATCCTTGATGCGCAGCGTGTACCGCTCGTCCCCCTCGGTGTCGACGGAGTAGGCGAGCAGATGCCCGTCCTCGCTCAGCGAGAACGCACCGATGGAGAAGAACTCGTGACCCTCGGCCAGGATGTTCGCGTCGAGCACGACTTCCTCGCCCGGCACGTCGACGCCGGCATCGAGCGACGGAGGCGTCCAGTCGTCGGGCGAGGTGACCGGGCACCGGCACTGCATGCCGTAGCTCTTGCCCTCGAGCGTGCGACCGTAGTACCACCACTGCCCGCGACGCGTCGGTACCGAGAGATCGGTTTCTTGCGTCCGCGACTTGATCTCGTCGAAGATCTTCTCGCGCAACGGCTTCAGGTGGGCGGTCTGCGCCTCGGTGTAGGCGTTCTCGGCCTCGAGGTACGCGACGACCTCGGGATCGGTCTTCTCGCGCAGCCACTCGTACTCGTCGACGACCACATCGCCGTGATGCGTGCGCGTCGTGGGCACCGTCTTCGCGATCGGTGCCATGGGCCCGTTGGGGGAGGTCGAGCCGTTCAGGGAAATCGAGTCGGTCACGGGGTCACCCAATCGTCGAAGGAAAGTCCCGAGATGCGTTCGTACGCATCGATGTAGCGGGCACGAGTACGGTCCACGATGCTCGGCGGCAGTGGCGGCGGAGCGTCGTCACCGTGCCGGTCCCACCCCGACTCCCCCGTGAGCCAGTCGCGGACGAACTGCTTGTCGAAGCTGGGCTGGACCCGGCCCTCGGTGTAGCCGTCGAGCGGCCAGTACCGGGAGGAGTCCGGAGTGAGGACCTCGTCGGCGAGCACGAGTTCGCCGTCGGAGTCGAGACCGAACTCGAACTTCGTGTCGGCGAGGATGATTCCTCGACCGGCCGCGAATTCGGCGGCGCGCGAGTAGATCTCGAGTGTCGCGCTGCGCAGCTTCTCCGCGGTGCCGGCTCCGACCGTCCGGACCACCGCATCGAAGTCGATGTTCTCGTCGTGGTCACCGATCTCGGCCTTGCTGGCCGGCGTGAAGATGGGCTCGGAAAGCTTGCTCGCCTCGGTCAGACCGTCGGGCAATGCGACTCCGCACACGGATCCGGTGGCGCGGTAGTCGATCAATCCCGATCCCGTCAGATACCCACGGGCCACGCATTCGACGGGCGCCATGGTCAGGGCTCGGACGACGAGTGCCCGGCCCAGGACTTCCTGCGGAATGCGGGGGTCGTCTGCGTCGCCCGCGAGGTGATCTCGAACGTCGAGCTGCGCGAAGAAGAACACGCTCATGGCGGTCAACACCCGCCCCTTGTCGGGAATCGGCGTCGACAACACGTGGTCGTAGGCGGAGATCCGGTCGCTGGCCACCAGGAGAAGGTGCTCGTCGTCGATCCGGAACAGATCGCGAACCTTACCGGCGGCCAGGTGTGGGTACTGGGAAAGAGAAGGGCGCACGTCGATCGAGCGTAGTCGTGCCGGGATCCGCCGTGGTGGCGGTATCTGGCAGTCTGCGAAGGGAGCCTCGGTAGCGAGGCGAACGAAGGAGTGTGGCGGTGACGACGACGGACAGGGTGCAGGTCGGATTCCGGTCCGAACGCGGGCCGATCCTCGCTGCCCTCATGCTGTGCAACTCGCTGGTCGCGCTGGACTCGACGATCATCGCGACGTCGGTTCTGACGATCGTCGACGACCTGGGCGGCTTCTCGCAGTTCCCGTGGCTGTTCTCGGTGTATCTGCTCGCGCAGGCGGTCACCGTTCCGATCTACGGCAAGCTGGCCGACCTGTTCGGCCGCAAGCGGCTGGTGTTGTTCGGGATCGCGGTCTTCGCCGTCGGATCGGTGCTGTGCGGTCTGGCCTGGAGCATGCCCGCGCTGATCGTCGCCCGCGCGATCCAGGGAATAGGTGCCGGCGCGATCCAGCCGATGGTCCAGACGATCGCCGGCGACATCTACACGGTGCGCGAGCGCGCCAAGGCCCAGGGCTATCTCGCCAGCGTGTGGGCGATGTCCTCCATCGTCGGTCCGACGCTCGGCGGACTGTTCTCCGAGTACCTGTCGTGGCGGTGGATCTTCTTCGTCAACATTCCGCTGTGCGCCGTCGCGGCCGTGATGTTGATGCGCAAGTTCGACGAGAAGCCCACGGAGGCGCGCACACGAGGAGGCATCGACTACACGGGTGCGGCTCTGCTGACGGTCGGCGCCGGCGCCGTGATCCTGGGGTTGCTCGAGGGTGGCCAGTCGTGGGCGTGGAACTCCCCGGCGTCCGTGGCGGTGTTCGTCCTCGGTGCCGCCTGCCTCGGGGTATTCGTCATGGTGGAACGCCGCGTCGAGACACCGATCCTGCCCCTGTGGGTGCTGACGCGCCGCGTCCTGGTCGCCACCAGCGCGGTCGGCGCGGTGATCGGTTCCATCGTCCTGACCCTGACCACGTACGTTCCGACGTTCGTCCAGGGCGTCCTCGGCTTCGGAGCGTTGGCCGGTGGTTTCACGCTGGCGCCGCTGCTGTTGTCCTGGCCGTTGATGTCGTCGCAGTCCGGCCGGCTCTACCTACGCATCGGCTTCCGTCGCACCGCCGTGATCGGCGCGTGCATCGTCGTGGTGGGGGCGGTCCTGACACTGGGGTGGACCGAGACGTCGCCCATCTGGCAGATCTGCCTCGGCGCATTGGTGATCGGAGCCGGGATGGGCCTGGTGGCCAGCCCCGCGCTGATCGCGGCGCAGTCGAGCGTCGACTGGTCCGACAGGGGCGTCGTCACCTCGACCAACACGTTCGCGCGGTCGATCGGGAGCGCTGTCGGAATCGCGGTGTGCGGCGCCATCGTCAATGCCAACGTGGGTGCAGAACCGTCACCGGCAGATCTTGCCGACGCCATCCACCTGGTCTTCTACACCGTCGTCGCGGGCGCCGTCCTGATGCTGGTGGCCGCGTTCGCGATGCCGCCGATGTCCGGTCAGAGTCCGACGCGCTCGAGCAGTGCTTCGAATTCTTCCTGAGCCTGCGCCTCGGTCTTGCCCTCGCGGAGCGCGCGGCGGTAGCCGGCCAGAGCCATTGCCTCGTAGCGGCGGTAGGAGGCCAGCCATTCCTCGGCCTTTTCCCGCCAGTAACCGATGACCGAACACTGGCGGGTCGTGAATCCCCACTGCTTGCGGACGTGCGAGCGCACCGAGCGGGACGAGCGTGCCTCACCGGCGAACCACAGGTATCCGACGCCGTCGGGACGATCGAAGGACGCCACCGCGTCGGGGAGAACGCTGGGGGTCAGCCCGTTGCCGGTGCCGATCCGCCACTCGACCGTGACGTCGCTGTCGACGGCGAGTTCCTGGACGTCGGCTCCGTCCAGAACTTCGAGGATCACGTGAGTACGCAGCCCCGGCCGACGGGTCTCGAGCGCACGCGCGACGGCGGGCAGCCCTGTCTGGTCGGCGACGAGCACCTGCCAGTCGGTGTTCTCGGGGCAGCAGTACCAACTCCGCGGACGCGAGAGCACCACGCTGTGACCCGGCTGCACCGACCGTGCCCAGGACGAGGCCACTCCGGTCTCGTGCAGCACGAAGTCGACGGTCACCGTGGAGTCGTCGCGGGTACGCACCGTGTAGTTGCGGCACTCGGGACGCGTCGCCACGTCGTGGTAGCCCCAGGTCCCACCGACCAGGGTCATCGGAGGAAGTGTCGCGTCGACCGAGGAGGGAAAGTGGATGGTCACGCATTCGTCCGGTGCGTCCAGCCCGGCGTAGTAGCGGAGAGAAGGTCCGCCGAACACCACGCGCACGAGGTTGGGGGACAACTTGCCCACCGACTGGACAGTCGCGGCGTAGAAGCCCGGCTCGACGATGGAGTCCGCGTCGATCTCGAACGCCGTGGACATCGCAACCCCCTCGCCTGGACTCCGATCCCTGCGGAATCGATCTGTAAGGCGAGCCTAACCATCGTTCAGCGAGAGCGCAATGGTCTCACCGAGCCGACCAGCTCACGATCCCGAACAGTCCGGCACGTCGACGGTCGCGGTGCCCTCCAGCGTCTGCGGCTGGATCGGCACGCGGGCAGCACCCGGAACAGCGGGCTCCACCAGGTCCAGAACGATGGTCTTGGTCTGTCCGGGTTCGACGACGAGGGGCGTGTAGAAGAGTGGATGGTTGCGTTCCTGACCGGTCAGCAGCAGTGCCTGCTTGCCGTCGACGGTCGCCTTGGTCAGCGTCGACCCGGTGGTGGTGAAGATTCCGACGACGGAGCGATTGGTGCCCGGAGGACCCTCGTACGCCGTGGTCTCGTTCTGACGACCTGCGATGTAGACCGGATAGTCCTGCGCCGGTGCGGTATTGGTGACGCTGGCGGTGATCTGCGAGGTTCTCGTGCCGCCCGTGCAGGACGACGCGGTGTAGGTGATGTCCCGCTTCAGGTAGTAGTCGAGTTTGCCGCCCGCACCGTTGTTGACGACGAGCGAGGCGTACGGCGCGGGGTCGTCGGGCACCTCGTGAGCGATCTTGGTTCCCGACAGCACACTCTGGATCGCGGGGTCCGCGCTCCACACTGCGGTGTGGCCCTCGCTGACACCCTTGCCGATCGCATCGAGCAGCTGGGTGGGGTTGCTGATCTTGCCTTCGACCTTCGAGAACACCCGAGCGGCGATCTGCTGGAGGTAGTCCTTGCGGGCGGTGTTGTCGTCGGCGAAGCGGAAGTACGCCTCGGACTGCGTCAGGTTCACCACGTTGTCGGCGGTCACCTGCTCACCGTCGGCGAGTGTCACCGGTCCGACGACACCCAGGATGTAGCTCAGGGCGACCGGATCCGTCGCCAGGACACCGTCGACGTCCTGACCGGATTCCTGCTGCCAGATCGAGCGCAGGATCTCGCCCGTGTACGGGAAGTGCGGGCTGACATTGGCGTTCTGCCAGTTCGCCGTCGCGTTGTACAGATTGCCGTAGTTCTTGGCGAAGTCCGGGCCCAGATCGATCGGGTCGTACGTCGCACCGAGTTCACTGTTCTTGGCCAGCGCGTCGAGGCCGATCTTGCCGCGGTCGGCGTCGATGATGGCGAAACCGCCCATCAGTCCACCGGTTCCGCGCGATTCCGAGTTGGTCTGGAACGCCAGGAAGTAGCTCTGGGGCGAGTTCTCCCCCAACATGTCCGGCAGGATCTTCGCCGCGAGACTCGTGTTCGTCAGCAGGTTCGACAGATCGTCCAGCTGGGCCTTCAGCGAGTCGCCGGCCTCCGTGACCTGAGGAACGTAGGTGTCGGTGTCGACGGCCTCCGCGCGGGCGTTCAGCGCATCGGCGGACACGGAGACCTCGTCGAGTGTGGGCGCCGCCTGGCGGAGCGCCGCAAGGTCGATGGTGCCGTCGTCCGCGCGGAGCTCGCTCGGGTTCAGCACCGCCCCGACGTCGACCGCGGGGCGGAGCACGTCGACCGTCAGGTCGTGCACGAGTCCGGTCAGCGGACCGACGACCTCCAGCGGCGACCCCACTCCCGGGATCGCCGCGACGGCCTTCCAGATGGGCGACTCGGTGGCATCCAACGCATCTGCGGAGGACGAGGTCGCATCGTCGACATGAGAGCGACCGGCCTCGGCGTCACCGGCGAGGATGGCGGATCGCGCGGCGAGGGCGTCGTCGCGTGCGGAGCTCAATCCCTGGTACGCGGAGTAGGCCGTCCACCCGAACCAGGCCACCAGGGCGAGCAGGACGAGGAGTACGACCCGGACCCAGACCGGAACGCGTCTGCCGCGGCCCGTGGAACGGTGTCTGTTCGTTGCGGTACCACCGAGCTCAGCCGACACGTAATTCCTTTGCTCGTCACGAATTCACGATCGGCCGGAAGTGTACCAATCGGTTCGACCGGTCGAGAGTTCTCGAAATCGACTCAGGGACGACCGAGTCCGCGATAGACCCAGCCGGCAGATCGCCACATGTCGAGATCCAGGCAGTTGCGCCCGTCGATGATGCGCCGCTCCCGCACGACGCCGTCCAGATCCGCGGGAACGAGATCTCGGAATTCGCGCCATTCGGTCAGCACCAACACCACATCGGCTTTGTCGCACGCTTCGAGCGCCGACGACGCGTACCCGAGTGTGGGGAACAGCGCGCGCGAGTTGTCGTTCGCCTTGGGATCGTAGACGGTGACGCCCGCACCCTGAAGTTGCAGCTGCCCAGCAACATTCAGGGCGGGAGAGTCCCGGACGTCGTCGGAGTCGGGCTTGAACGCAGCGCCGAGTACGGCCACCTGGGTGCCGAGGAGCGTTCCGACCGTGTCGCGGACGACGTCCACCATTCCGGTGCGTCGGCGCATGTTGATGTTGTCCACCTCGCGCAGGAACGTGAGCGCCTGATCGGCGCCCAATTCACCGGCGCGTGCCATGAAAGCACGGATATCCTTCGGCAGGCAGCCACCGCCGAATCCGATACCGGCGTTCAAGAATTTGCGCCCGATACGGTCGTCGTGACCGATTGCGTCGGCAAGAACGGTGATATCGGCGCCCGCGGCGTCGCATACCTCCGATATCGCATTGATGAAGGAGATCTTGGTCGCAAGAAAAGCATTGGCCGACGTCTTCACCAATTCGGCGGTAGCCAGATCCGTCACGATGAACGGTGTGCCCTCGGCGAGCAGCGAGGCGTAGACCTCGCATGCCACCTCCTCGGCCCGACCGGGACGGTTCCTGTCGACGCCGAGTACCAGGCGATCGGGGTGCAGCGTGTCCTCCACCGCGTGACCTTCGCGGAGGAACTCGGGGTTCCACGCCACCTCGAGGTCGTCGCCCGCAGGAGAGAGCTCGTGCGCCATGGCGCCGAGCCGCTCGGCAGTGCCCACCGGAACCGTCGACTTGCCGAAGATGACGGCGGGGCCGGTGATCAACGGCGCCAGGTTCTGGACGACCGAATTCACGTACGTGACGTCCGCGGCGTACTCGCCCTTCTTCTGGGGCGTACCGACAGCGAGGAAGAAGATGTCACCGAACGCCGCTGCGTCCTCGTACGACGCGGTGAATCGGAGCCGACCTGCGGCGATGTTGCGCTGGAGCACCTCACCGAGGCCCGGCTCCCAGAAGGGGACCTCTCCTGCCTCCAGTTTGGCCAGCTTGCTCGGGTCGACGTCCACACCCAGCACCTCGTGGCCGATGTCGGCCATGCACGCCGCGTGGGTTGCCCCCAGGTATCCGGTTCCGATCACGACTACTTTGCTCACAGTCGAACCGTAAGGTCTGACGGCCGACAGTTCCACCGGAGGACCTGCCGACCGTCACGGGTCACATCGGAGCGCCGCGCTCACGGCGGACAGTCACAGAATCGGTGCCGGACTGTAGGCGGCAGCGCCCGGCCGGGTGTCGACGAGTGCCTGCACCGCGGCGACGACAGCGGCCACCTGAGCGTGCGCCGCCCCGATGAACGCCGACCGGTCCGCCAGCGCCACATCGAGCGCTGCGCGGTCGAGCGGCAACCGCTCGTCCGCAGCGAGTCGGTCGAGGAGGTCGGGCTCCTTGCCCTGTTCCCGCATGGCCAGCGCCACCGCGACGGCATGCTCTTTGATCGCCTCGTGGGCGGTCTCCCGACCGACGCCCGCGCGGACCGCGGCCATGAGCACCTTGGTCGTCGCCAGGAACGGAAGGTAGCGGTCGAGTTCGCGGGCGATCACGGCCGGGTACGCACCGAATTCCGCGAGCACGGTCAGGAAGGTCTCCATCATCCCGTCGATGGCGAAGAAGGCGTCCTGCAGTGCGACGCGGCGGACCACCGAGCAGAACACGTCACCCTCGTTCCACTGCGCCCCCGCCAACTCGGCGGCCATGGACCCGTATCCGCGCAGGATCACCTGCAGGCCGTTGACGCGTTCGCAGGACCGGGTGTTCATCTTGTGCGGCATCGCGGAGGATCCGACCTGGCCGGGCTGGAAGCCCTCGGTGACCAGCTCGTGGCCCGCCATCAACCGCACCGTGTGCGCGAACGAGGACTGCGCGGCGCCGACCTGCACCAGAGCCGAGACGACGTCGTGGTCGAGCGAGCGCGGGTACACCTGACCGACGCTGGTGAAGACGGTGGCGAATCCGAGATGCTGGGCCACGGCGTTCTCGAGTGTCGCGAGCTTCTCCTCGTCGCCCCCGAGGAGGTCGAGCATGTCCTGGGCCGTGCCCATCGGGCCCTTGATCCCGCGCAACGGGTACCGCGCGATCAGCTCACGCAGACGAGTGAGACCGACCAGAAGTTCGTCGGCCGCCGACGCGAACCGCTTGCCGAGTGTCGTGGCCTGCGCCGCGACGTTGTGGCTGCGGCCGGCCATGACGATCTCGGTGTACTCGGCCGCGCGCTCTGCCAGCCGCGCCGCCACCGCGATGCCGTGGTCGTAGACGTATTCCAACGACCGCAGGATCTGCAGCTGCTCGACGTTCTCCGTCAGATCGCGGCTGGTCAGACCCTTGTGGACATGCTCGTGGCCGGCGAGGGCGTTGAACTCCTCGATGCGCGCCTTGACGTCGTGTCGGGTGACGCGTTCACGATCGGCGATGGATCCGAGATCGACCTGGTGGAGAACTCGCTCGTAGTCGACGATGGCCTCGGCCGGAACGTCGACACCCAACTCCGCCTGCGCGCGCAACACGGCGATCCACAGCTGGCGTTCGAGCACGATCTTGTGTTCGGGCGACCACAGCTGTGCCATGTCGGGGCTGGCGTAACGGTTGGCAAGGACATTCGGGATACGGCTCACGAGCGGCCAGTTTACGGCCCGGCAGTCAGGGGTGCGTGACGGTCCACCGCGTCGAGCAGCACCTCGCGCGCACGCGCCCGCGGATCGCCTCCGCCCTCACCCAACGCGGCCATCACCACGCCGTCGACCAGCGCCAACAACGGTCGCACATGGTCCCGGTCGGTGGGTCGCCCGGCGCAGGACAGTGCGTCGAGGAGCATGTCCTCGAGGTCCGCACGCAACCGGCAGTGCAGTTCCTGCAGTTGCGGATGACGCGCCGCGGCCAGCACTCGCTCGTACCGCGCGACCAGCAGATCGTGGCGGTCGATGTCGCTGTCGACGGGTCCGATCAGCAGGTCGACCATCAGGTTCACGGTCCCGGCGGTGTCCAGCGCCGTCGGTGAGAAGCCGTCCATCTGCTGACGGATCAACTCGTGCTCTCGAGCGCCGTTCAGTTCGGACGCATGGGTCACGAGGTCGTCGAGGGAGTCGAAATAGTAGGTAGTCGACGCCAGCGGAAGCCGAGCTTTCGCGGCGACGCTGCGGTGCCGGACGGCGTCGTACCCCCCTGCGAGCAGCAGGTCGGCTGCTGCGGAGATGAGGGCTTCCCGCCGACGCCGACCCTTGGGCGTCGAGCGCGAAGCGGAGCCGGTCGACATGGCTACACATGCTGCCACCGACTCGACGGCCGTCGAGGGGAAACGGCGGGATGCCGGTCAGCCTCGGAGGCGGGGCGCCAGTCGACGCAGTGCCTCCGACATGTCCTCCGTCGACCCGGCGAAGGAGAACCGCACCGTGTGATGACCGTCGACGATGTCGAAGTCCGCGCCGGGTACCACCGCGACTCCTGTCTCCCCGAGCACCTGCGCGCACCACTGCATCGAGTCGTCGGTCAGATGTGCGATGTCGGCGTAGGCGTAGAAGGCGCCGTCCGCCGGAGCCAGCCGCGTGATGCCGGCCGCGCGGAGCCCGCCGAGTAGCACGTCCCGGTTGTCGGCGTAGCGGCGCACGTGCCCGTCGAGCTCTGCGATCGACTCGTCCGAGAACGCCGCGACGGCCGCCAGTTGCGACACCGTCGGTGGGCACACGGTCATGTTCGACGCCAGTCGCTCCACCGCACGAGTGAGACTGCGCGGCAACACCATCCAGCCGAGTCGCCATCCCGTCATGGAGAAGTACTTGGACACCGACCCGATGGAGACCGCCTGATCGGAGAACTCGCGCGCACTCCGTGTGTCTAGGTCCCCGTAGGAGATGCCGTGGTAGATCTCGTCGGAGATCAGCAGCGTTCCGTGCGCGTCGCACCAGCGCGCGAGCGCCTCCAGTTCGGCGGGATCGATGATGGTGCCCGTCGGATTGGCCGGACTCGCGACGATCAGTCCCGCCGGAGGCTCGTCCAGGGCATCGAGCATCGCGACGGTCGGTTGGAAGCGCACGTCCTCGCCGCAGTCCAGCTCGATCACGCGTGCACCCAACGCCGACAACGTGTTTCGATAGGCGGGGTACCCGGGACGGGCCATCACCACCGTGTCTCCGGGATCGAAGGCCGCGAGGAACAGCAGCGTGAACGCACCCGAGGATCCGGTGGTGACCACGATGTCCTCGGTCTCGATCGCCACGCCGGAACGGCCGGTCAGGTACTCGGCGATGGTTCGACGCAACACTGCCTTGCCGAGCGACTCCGAGTACCCGATCACGTCCTCGTCCAGCGCCCGCCGCATCGCGTCGAGTACCGGGCGCGGCGCTCGCGTCGACGGCTGACCGGCCGCCAGGGACACCACGTCGCCGTGCGTCTCCTGCCGACGCGCGGCGGCGGCGAACACGTCCATGACGTGGAACGGTTCGATACGGGAGCGCCGGCTGTCCGACCTCATGTCAGGACGGGATCGCGATGTCGCCCCGCTCGGCCGCCAGCCCGATGTCGGTGCGGAAATGGCTGCCGGTCAACGACACGTGGGACAACACGTCGTAGGCGTCGGCGCGGGCCTCGGCCAGATCGGCACCCGTTCCGACCACGCTGAGCACCCGGCCGCCGGCCGAGACCAACGCCCCGTCCTTGCCCAGTGCGGTGCCGGCGTGCAGCACTCCGGAACGGTCGGCGCCCGTGATGACATCCCCCGTCCGCGGGCGGCCCGGGTAGTTCTCGGCGGCCACGACGACCGTGACGGCCGACCCCGGCTTCCACTGCAGCGCAGGGAGGTCCGCCAACGTTCCCGTCGCGGTCGCCTTCAGAGCAGCCCCGATCGGCGACTCGAGCAGGGCGAGCACCGCCTGTGTCTCGGGATCGCCGAAGCGACAGTTGAATTCGATGACAGCGGGGCCCTCGGCGTCGACGGCCAGACCCGCGTACAGCAGTCCGGTGAACGGGCAGCCGCGCGCCACCATCTCGGCAGCGACGGGTACGACCACCTCGTCGACGATGCGCGTCACCATCTCCTGCGGCAGCCACGGCAGCGGCGTGTACGCGCCCATACCGCCGGTGTTGGGGCCGACGTCACCGTCGCCGACCCGCTTGTGATCCTGTGCGGGCAGCAACGGAACCACCGTCTCTCCGTCGACGAAGCAGAAGAGCGAGACCTCGGGACCCGACAGGAACGACTCGAGCAGCACGGGATGGCCCAGCTCGAGCAGCTCCGCAGCGTGGGCGCGAGCCTTCATCCGATCGTCGGTGACGACGACGCCCTTGCCGGCGGCCAACCCGTCGTCCTTGACCACCCAGGTGGGGCCGAAGCGGTTGAGCGCCGCGTCGAGAAGCGCGGGGGTGTCCACTATCTCGCTGTGCGCGGTGCGGACTCCCGCCGACGCCATGACGTCCTTGGCGAAGGCCTTCGATCCCTCGATGCGTGCTGCTGCGGCGGACGGGCCGAAGCACGCGATGCCGGCCTCGCGGACCGCGTCGGCAACCCCCAGGACGAGCGGAACCTCGGGACCGATGACGACCAGGTCGGCGGCACGCTCGCGGGCGAGCGCGACGACAGCCTCCGAGGACGCCACGTCCACCGCGAAGGTCGGCGCGATCGTCGCGATCCCCGCATTGCCGGGGGCGCACATCACCGCGCTGACGTCGGGATCGGCCGCGAGGGCGATGAGCAGGGCATGTTCACGGGCTCCGGAACCGATGACGAGTACTCGCACGAGAGCAGCGTACTGGCACGCGCACTGCGACCTCGACTCCGCGACCGGCATGCTGTTATTGTCGTTATTCCGGAATATCGCAATAGTCGAACACATGGAGGACGTCGATGATCAGGACCGTCACAGTGCTCACCGCCCTGTCCGCCGTTCTTGCGGGATGCACCGCCGCGACCCCCGACTCCGACAGCGCATCGGACACCACGGTGTGTTCGGCAGCCCCTGCCGCCGACGTCACGACGCTGGACGGGTGGATCGGCCTGGCCGCCGAGAATCCCGACACGGTGTCATTTTCCGTCGACGACGGCCGCGGCACCACCGCCGTGCACGCGGCGGACCGCGATCAACCGTTGGCGTCGGCGGTGAAGGTGGTGCACCTCGGCGCGTACGCCCGTGCCGTCGCCTCCGGGGTACTCGATCCGGACGAGCAGGTGCCGGTGTCCGAATGGCAGCGCTGGTACGCCCCGGGAACGGACGGCGGAGCACATATCGCCGCGCTGGATCGCCTGGGCATCGCCCACGACTCGACGGTTGCGCTGGACCCCGCTGCAACCGTTCGCCTGGACGACATGGTCTCCGCGATGGTCCGCGAGAGCGACAACACCGTCCCCGACTATCTCCGTTACCGCCTCGGAGACGACGCCCTGCGGGATGCCGCCGCAGCGGGTGGGTGGACCGACTTCGAGCCACCGACCCTCGTGGGCACGACGATCGGCGTCTTCGATCGCGATGTCCCTGCCGACCAGCTGTGGCCGCTCGCCCAGCGGTTCGCCTTCGACACGGACTTCCGAGCGACGTACGGCCAGGACTCGGCGCCCACGACCGAGTCCGACCTGGTCGACTACTTCGACCGCGTCGGGCCACGGGGCTCGGCCGCCGACCTGGCCCGCTTCTACGGCGCCATTGCCGACGGCTCGTTCGGGCCTGGCGTGGACGACGTGCGGCGTCAGCTCGAGTATCAGGAGCCGCCGGACGGGTTCACGGCCATGGGATTCAAGGGCGGCAGCCTCCCCGGAGTGCTGACGCAGGCATTCGAGTTCCGCAGGTCCGACGGTTCCGACGCCGTTGCCGTGTGGCTCACCAGCAGGATGGACACCGCCGAGTACACCGCCGCCGTGTCGAATCTCGCGGCCCAGCAGGGACTGCTGCTGCAGGCGGTCTCGGATCCCGCGACACTGGAACGGATAGCCTGCGTGTCGTGAACGACGAACCGGATCTCGCCGAGAGGGTGGCGGCCCTGGAGGCCCGTGTCGCCGCGCTGGAGGGATCCGGTGGTGAGGCATCACCCGGCACCGGCGGCTCGATCTCCTACGCGGGGGACGTTCACCTGTTCGGCGACGTCTCCTGGTCCATCGGCTACTCCCCCGACGGCGTGCTGAACCTGCCGCCGGATCGGTCGGTCGAGGTCCTGGCCGCGCTGGGGCACCCTGTGCGTTTCGCCGTCGTCCGCGCGCTGCTGCACGGCCCTGCCACCGCAACCGACCTGCAGTCCGCGGTCGGGTTGTCCTCGGTGGGCCAGCTCTACCACCACCTGAAGACACTGACGTCCGCCCGCGTCGTCGAGCAGCACGGCCGCGGGGACTACCGCCTGGCACCGAAGACCGTCGTTCCGGCGCTGGTGTTGATGCTGGCGTCCGCGGACGTCGCCGGCGAGCTGACACGATGAGAATCCGGTGCGGAAATGTTCGTCACGCGAACGTTTCCGCACCGGATTGCCGGCCAGGTCCTCAGGCGGTCAGGTCGTACAGCGTCACGTTGTCCACCGTCTGTGCGGTGAAGTTCGCTGTCACCCACTCGCTGATCTCCGCGGAGGTTCCGGAGTCGCGGCCACCCATGCCGCCGCCGGCGATGAACCAGTGGATCTCGCCCTGCTGCACGTAGGCCTGGAACTGCGCCAGCGTCGGTGACGGATCGCTGCCGTTGAACCCACCGATCGGCATGACCGGGTCCTGCGTCGCCAACTGGTACCCGGACGCCGAGTTCGACCCGATCGCCGCAGCAACCCAGGTGTAGCTGTCCGCGTCCTCCGCGAGCAGCTCGGTCAGTTCCGCGCTCGGCGTGCTGCCGCTGAGCAGTCCGCCCATACCGCCGCCGTCCGCGCCGCCGGGCATCGCACCGGTCGGAGTTTGGGCTCCCGGAACCTGACCTGCAGGAGCCTGACCACCCGGAGCCTGACCACCCGGAGCCTGACCGGCACGCATTCCGCGGCCGTCGTCCCTACCGCCTCCGCGGCCGAAGCCCATGCCGCCGCTGTTCGGGCCCGCGGTGACGATGGAACCTTGGTGAGCGGTCGCGATGGTGTCCACCGCGTAGGCCGTGGGTCCGGCAAGTCCGGCGAACAGAGCGGCCAGCACAGCCACCGTCGCGAGGCGACCACGGGTGAGGCGGGGAATCAGCAGGGCCACGATCGCGAATACCCCGACCACGGCGACGACGACCTTCAGCCACGGCACGAATGTCGCACTGCGCGAGAGCAACACCCACTCGATGACGACGGTTGCCCCCATTGCCGCAGCAAGAAGGAGACGGGTCCAGTACTGCTCACGTGCCCGCCACAACGCGACGCTGCCCATGCCCACGACGGCGGCGACAGCAGGTGCCAGCGCCACGGTGTAGTACGAGTGGAAGATGCCGGCCATGAAGCTGAACGTCAGTCCGGTCACCAACAGCCACAGTCCCCACACCACCAGCGCGGCACGGCGGGCGTCGGCACGAGGAGCCCTGCCCCGCAGAACGATCGCGGCCACTCCGAGTATCAACGCGGCCGGGATCAGCCAGGCGATCTGGCCGCCCTGGGACGAGTCGAACATCCTGGTGATTCCGGTTTCACCCCACATGCTCCCGCCGCCGATGCCGCCACCCGGCGTGACCGAACCGGTCTCTTCACCGTTGAGGCGACCGAGGCCGTTGTAGCCGAGCGTGAGTTCGAGGATCGAGTTGTTCTGCGAGCCACCGATCCAAGGGCGTGACGACGCGGGCCAGAGTTCGACGATCGCGATCCACCAGCCTGCGGCGACGATCATCGCGCCGAGTGAGACGAACAACTGCCCGATGCGGGCGCGTACCGATACCGGTCCCGCGAACAGGTAGGTCGCGGCGATCGGTGGCACGACGAGCATGACCTGGAGTTGTTTGGTCAGGAAGCCGAAGCCGACGAACACTCCGACGAGAACCAACCATCGGGTGCGGCCGTCCTCCACCGCGCGCAGCATCGCCCATACCGCGGCGATCATCAGGAAGACGAGCAGAGCGTCCGGATTGTTGAACCGGAACATCAGGGCCGCAACCGGAGTCACCGCTAGAACCAGTCCGGCGAGCAGACCGGCCGCCGGACCGAACTGGCGACGGACCGTGCGCCACATCAGCGCCACGGACGCCGCACCGAGCAGGACCTGTGGCACCAGGATCGCCCAGGAGTTCAGGCCGAAGACTCGGACCGACAGTTCCATCAGCCACAGCGACATCGGGGGCTTGTCGACGGTGATGGAATTGGCCGCGTCGGACGAGCCGAAGAAGAAGGCCTCCCAGGATTGCGAACCTGCCTGTACCGCAGCGGAGTAGAACGAGTTGGCCCACCCGTTGCTGCTCAGGTTCAGCAGGTAGGCGACGGCCGTACCGACGATCAGGACGGTTGCGGCGATGGGCTCCCACCGGCGATGGCGGGACGGCGGCGTGTAGCCGCGCGCATGATCTTCGGGAGCGGTGACGAGAGTGGTCATCGGTTCGTGTCCATATCTGTCGTAGAAGTATCGGTCGTCGAAGTACGGAAGACCCATCGCAGGGCGATGAAGCGGGTGACGGTGGCAACCAGGTTGGCGAGGACGAGGACCGCCAGCTCGAGGTGCTTCGACGCGTCCGGGAGCCAGTCGTGCAGCGCGAACAGGGAGCCGGCGGTGATGAGCCAGCCGACGACGAAAACCGCGAGTCCCTGGAGGTGATGGGTCGCTGCGCTGTCGGAACCGCGGACGCCGAAGGTGAAGGCGCGGTTGGCCGCTGTGTTCAGCACGGCCGTCACGAGCAGTGCAACGAAGTTGGCGCCCTGGGCGCCGAGCACGGTGTGCAACATCAGATACAGCACCGCGTAGGCGACGGTGCTGGCGACTCCGACGAGACCGAACCGGACCAGTTGTCCGACCATGCCCACGGGAACTCCTGTCACCGGACCGATCGGCTCCCGCCCCAGGCTGCGACGCAGGTCTGCCACCGGGAGTACGCCCGTCGCGAGTGCTCGACCGACGCGCCAACACCCTCTGAGATCGGCGACGGCCGTGTCGACGATGTCGACGCTCGAGCGGGGATCGTCGATCCAGTCCACGGGCACCTCGTGGATCCGCAGCCCGACACGTTCGGCGATCACCAGCAACTCCGTGTCGAAGAACCATCCGGCGTCCTCGACGAGCGGCAGGATCTTCCGGGCGACGTCGGTGCGGATCGCCTTGAATCCGCACTGGGCGTCGGAGAACTTCGCGCGCAACGACGTGCGGAGGATGACGTTGTAGCTGCGAGAGATGAACTCTCGCTTGGCTCCTCGGACGACCCGCGACGACGTCGCCAGGCGGGACCCGATGGCCAGGTCCGAGTGGCCGGACGCAAGCGGTGCCAGGAGCGGCATGAGCGCTCGTAGATCGGTGGACAGGTCCACGTCCATGTAGGCCACGATGTCGGCGTCCGACTCGAGCCACACCGCCTTGAGTGCTCGGCCGCGCCCCTTCTCGTCGAGATGACGGACTGCGACCCCGTCGAGTTCCGCGGCGAGCCGCTCGGCGATGACGCGCGTCTCGTCGGTACTCGCGTTGTCGGCGACGGTGATGCGCGTGGAATAGGGGACATCGACGGCGAGGTAGGCGTGCAGCCGGCGCACACACGCCTCGATGCCGTCCTGCTCGTTGTAGACGGGAACGACGACCTCGACGGTGGCCACACCCCCGCGCCGCCGCGCCCGGAACTCCGGCCGTTCGATGGAATCAGTTGTCATGACCTGAACACTCGCTCCGCGCCCCGGGACCGCCCCGGGCTCGACCCGGGAGTTACCCGGGAGCGTCAGGCCACCGCGCAGGACCGCGCCCGACCATTACAGTCGCATCATGGCATCCGTGTTCAGCGCAATCATCGCCGGCGACATCCCCGGTCGCTTCGTCTGGGAGGACGACGACGTGGTCGGGTTCCTCACCATCGCCCCGGTCACGCAGGGCCACACGTTGATCGTTCCCCGAGCGGAGATCGATCAGTGGCAGGACATCGATCCCGCCACGTTCGGCGCTCTCACGTCCGTCGCGCAGACGGTGGGCAAGGCGGTGCGCACAGCATTCGGGGCGCCGCGTGCCGGGCTGTTGATCGCCGGTCTCGAGGTGCCGCACCTGCACCTGCACGTCTTCCCGGCGTTCGACATGGCCGACTTCGACATCACGAAGGCCGACACTTCACCGTCGCCCGAGTCGTTGGACGAGGCGCAGGAGAAGATCACGGCCGCCCTCACCTCGTTCGGTCACGGTCAGCACGTTCCGACGCGCTGACCCGGGCCAACATCGTCCGCGCCGCTCCGATGACGGCGTGGGCGACGGCGTCGAGGGCCGGTGATGCGAGCGACCACTGTTGCCAGAACAGCGCCACGTCGATGACAGTGTCGTCCAGTTCGACGACGTCCAGATCGTCTCGCTGTTGATCCGGCACCATCCCCCATCCGAAGCCCAGGCCCACCGCCCGCGCGTACTCGGTCGATGACGGCACCAGATGTCGCGGCGGGGTGTGCGCGCCGACACCGTGGAGCGACAGGTAGCGGTCCTGCAGCGAATCCTTCTCGTCGAATGCGATCACGTGGGCGTGCGACAGCGCCGCGGGCGTGATGCCGTCGGCAAAGAATCGATCCACGAAATCCCGTGTCGCGCAAGGTCGGTAGAGCATCGAGCCGAGCGCGGTGGACGAGCATCCCCGCACGGCGGAATCCACCGAGGTCACCGCAGCGGTGACGGTTCCTCCCCGGAGAAGGTCCGCGGTGTAGTCCTGGTCGTCGCGGTGGATGTCCAGGATCACCGAACCCGCGAGCGGCGCCAACGCCGGCAGTACCCAGGTGGCCAGCGAATCGGAGTTGACGGCCAGGGACACGCGCGCGACGCCGTCGGTCGCCCGCAACTCGTGCACGGCGCCGTCGGTCAACGTCTGGATCTGACGGGCGAGACGCAACAACACGGCCCCGGACTCGGTGGGCGCCACCGGCTTCGTTCGCGTGACCAGGACGGCGCCGACACTCACCTCCAGCGCCTTGATGCGTTGACTCACGGCCGAGGGCGTGATGTGAAGCGAGCGAGCGGCAGCCTCGAACGTGCCGTCGTCGACCACGGCGCGCAGGGCTTCGAGCTGGTCGGACTGCATGATATGAAGCTACGCTCATGACTGCTGAAAAACATGAGCTGGACTGCATCACGACCACGCCCTAGCGTTCGTCGCATGTCATCCATGCTGGTCGGCTTCGGTGTCGGCCTCTCACTCATCGTCGCCATCGGCGCACAGAACGCATTCGTGCTGCGCCAAGGAATCGCCCGGCAGCACGTCCTCGCGGTAGTGCTGGTGTGCGCGCTGTCCGACGCGATCCTGATTCTTGCCGGTGTGTCCGGCATCGGCGTCGTGGTCGAGACCTACCCGACGGCCGTCACCGTCGTGACCGTCGCCGGCGTCGTCTTCCTGACCGTGTACGGCCTCACCGCTTTCCGACGCGCCCTGCACCCGTCCGCGCTGACGGTCGAGAAGACTGCAACCGGCGCGTCCCTGCGATCGGTGATTCTGACGAGTGTGGCTCTGACCTGGCTCAACCCGCACGTGTATCTGGACACCGTGGTGTTCCTGGGATCGGTGGCCAATCGTGAAACCGGTTCAGCGCGTTGGTGGTTCGCTGCCGGCGCTGTCCTGGGCAGCGTGGTGTGGTTCACGGCTCTCGGTTTCGGCGCCCGCTTCGCGACGCCCATCTTCGCCAAGCCCGTCGCCTGGCGAGTCCTCGACGTCGTGATCGGTGTCGTCATGCTCCTCATCGCCGTCGTCCTGGTCGAGGGACTGGTAGCCGGCTGAGTCGGCGAGTGGTGAGAGCCGGGGCAGCTCGACGCGGAACGTCGCCCCCTCCCCCGGCACGCTGTGCAAGGACACGTGGCCGCCGTGCGCCGCGACCAGAGCCGACACGATCGACAGCCCCAATCCGCTGCCGCCGCTCTCGCGCGTGCGTGACCTGTCGGTGCGGTAGAAGCGCTCGAACACCCGGTCCGCATCGTCCTCGCTCAGGCCCGGCCCGGTGTCGCGTACTTCGAGAACCGCTTTCTCGCCCACGGTTCCGACGGCGACGGTGACCGACGCGGTGACCGGGGTGTGCCGCAACGCGTTGCTCACCAGGTTGCTCAGAACCTGGCGTAGCCGCGCGTCGTCGCCGAGCACCTCGGGTACGTCGCTGGCCTCGATCACCTCGAGGCGCACGGCCCGCTCGGGCGCGGTCGCCGACGCGTCGTGCACGGCATCGGCCGCGATCATGAGCAGGTCGACGGGTTTCTGCTCGACCGGGCGCTGCGCGTCGAGACGCGCGAGCATCAGCAGATCCTCGACAAGCAGCCCCATCCGAGCAGCCTCACCGCCGATGCGGGTCATCAACATCTCGGTGTCGGTCATAGCGCCTTGACGGTAGAGCTCGGCGAATCCGCGGATCGTCGTCAGCGGTGTCCGCAGTTCATGGGACGCGTCGGCGACGAAGCGACGCATCCGGTCCTCCGATTCACGGGCCGCGTTCTCCGACGCCTCGGTGGCCGCGAACGCCTGCTGGATCTGGGCGAGCATCCCGTTCAATGCGGCCGACAGTCGCCCCACCTCGGTCCGCTGATTCCATTCCGGGACGCGACGGTGCAGATCTCCGGCGGCGATGGCAGCAGCCGTGGTTTCCACTTCGCGCAGCGGCCGCAGGCTGCGCCTGACCACGAAGTACGCCAGGACACCCAGGACCAGCATGACCCCGAGCCCGATGAAGATCTGCAGCCTCACCAGGCTCGAGACGATGGCCTGATTTCCCGTCAGCGGAATGGCGACCGTGGTCTCGCCGTCGGAGTTGGTCACGGTCACCGTCCGCCACTGCTGATCGACACCGCCCAGAGACCCGACCGTTCGGGGTGTCGCCGACACCGCGCCACTGAGATCCGGTTGGACGTCGCCGAGGTCGCTCACCGGCTCGCGAACGGACCCGTCCGCCCCGACGGCGCGCACGTAGAACGCTGCGGGCGGTCGCAGCGGATTCGCTTCGGACGGAGGCGGACCGAGGAAACGGTCACCACGCGGCTTGGCCCATCCCGATGCAGCATCCATCAACTGCTCGTCGACACGCTGGGTCAGCGTGTTCTGCAGAGCACTCGTGACCGCCACACCCGAGCCCGCGAGGCCGAACGCCACGAGCAGCAACAGAACCGCCACCAGCGTGACGCGGAGCGGGACGGCCTGGAGACGACGCCTCACCGGCGCGGTTCCCGCAGGACGTACCCGACTCCGCGCAGCGTGTGGATCAACCGGGGTTCCGTCGTGTCCACCTTCCGGCGCAGGTAGGAGACGTACGACTCCACGACGCCCACCTCGCCGCCGAAGTCGTAGTGCCAGACGTGGTCGAGGATGCGCGGCTTGGACAGCACGGTTCCGGCGTTGACCATCAGGTAACGCAGCAGCGTGAACTCGGTCGGCGACAGCGCCACCGGTTCGCCGGCCTTCCACACCTCGTGGGTGTCGTCGTCGAGTTCGATGTCCGCGAACACGAGTCGCGACGGCTGCGTCAGCGGCCCGGGTGCCGACCGGCGAAGGATCACGCGGAGCCGTGCGACGACTTCCTCGAGACTGAACGGCTTGGTGACGTAGTCGTCGGCGCCCATCGTCAACCCGGTCACCTTGTCCTCCACCGAATCTCGTGCGGTGAGGAACAGGGCCGGTGCGTCGATACCGTCGGCGCGCAGTCGTCGTAGCAACCCGAAGCCGTCCATGTCCGGCATCATGACGTCGAGGATGAGGGCGTCCGGCTTGAAGGTTCGCGCGACGTCGAGCGCCGCCGGGCCTCCCGACGCGGTGCGCACCTCGAACCCCTGGAATTTGAGACTCACCGACAGCAGTTCGACGATGGTCGGCTCGTCGTCGACGACGAGCACCTTGGCCTCGGCAGTGGTGGAGGGGCGCGACGTCGTCATGGTGGAATTCTCGCTCACGACTGCCATCGTGTCCGTCGGTGCTGACATCTACCCGGGGCGTCGCTGTGAGCTTGCTGTGAGCCGCGGCGACTTTGCTACGGTCGAGGACAGACTGCTGACACAGACCCGGACGAGCGCACCGTACCCGGCCAGCGACAAGACGGTGCCAGGAGAGTCGACGACACATGGCTTGGATCGTTCTCGTACTGTCCGGCGTCCTCGAGGCCGTCTGGGCGACCGCACTGGGGAAGTCCGAGGGCTTCACTCGACCTGTCCCCACCATCGTCTTCGGCACGGCGCTGGTGATGAGCATGGGCGGGCTGGCCTACGCGATGCGCACGATTCCCACCGGCACGGCCTATGCCGTGTGGGTCGGGATCGGCGCGTCCCTCACCGTCGTCTACGCGATGGTGTCGGGCACCGAGTCCGCCACCCCGATCAAGATCGCGCTCATCGCGGGCCTGGTCGGCTGCGTGATCGGATTGAAGCTCGCGCACTGATCCGCGACGTCGGATGCAGGGTTACAGTGACCCCATGAACTGGGTGTCCGCAGTCACATTGCCGGTGCGCGTCGGGCTGGCGGTCGCCGAGTCTGCAGTCGGCGTCGCCGAATCCGCCGTCGCGACGACGAGGATGGCTCTGGCCGCCGGAGCGTCCGGCTCGATCGACGCCTTCGCGCTGGCCAATCCGCGCGGCGGACCGCTGGCCCTTCTGGGTCAACTCGCCGAACTCACCTCGGACGACCGGGCGTTCGGCCACGCTCTGCGACCCGGTGGACCGCTGGATCGCCTGCTCGAGCCGGGTGGCGCCGTCGACCGACTCACCAGCAAGGGCGGCACCCTCGACAGGTTGCTCGAACCCGGCGGTCCGCTCGAACGCATCCTCGCCGACGACGGTCCCCTCACCCGAGTCCTCGCCGAGGACGGTGCCTTGGATCGACTGCTGGCCGAGGGAGGACTGCTCGACCGGCTCACCGCCGTCGACGGTCCCATCGAGCGGTTGACGGCGAAGGACGGTCCGATCGAGCTGCTGACCATGGAGGGCGGCGTCATCGAGGCGCTGACCAAGAAGAACGGCGTGATCGACACGGCCATCGCCGAGGGCGGCCTGGTGGAGACGCTTCTCGGAGACGACGGCGCCATCAAACGACTCACGGCGAAGAACGGCCCGCTGGATCAGCTGGTCACCGTCGCCGAGTCGCTCAGCTCGCTGGCGCCCAACCTCGAACGCATGAGCGCCAGCGTGGAGATCCTGCAGGACACCGTCGACGTTCTCGCGGCGGCGGTGAACCCGCTGGGCGAGCTGGTGGGCAAGCTGCCCAGCCGATGGGTCAAGAGTCGCGGCGCCATCGAGCCCAAGACCGGCGAGGTGCGCGGTGCGCTGCAGGGGCCGGGAGTCGGACGCTAGTTCTTCACGTGGCGCCCGAAGAAGTCGAAGACGCGGGCGAACGCATCCTCCGACTGCTCGTGCTTGTAGCCGAACCCGGTGATGCGGAGCAGTAGTGCGGCGGGACCTCGTGCCGAGTCGTTCGCGAAGCTGTGGCCGGCACCCGGGTACGTCTTCACGTCGTGCTCGATCCCCTTGTCCTGCAACACCTTCTCCACCTTCTTGCCGGCTCCCTGCAGAACCGGGTCGTGCTTGCCGAAGCTGGCGACGATGGGGCACGCGCCCTCCAGTGCCTCCTCGATGTTCTTGGGGAGCACACCGTAGAAGGGCGCGCTGGCGTCGAATCCACGAGGCGCCAGGGCCAGGGCGAATCCGCCGCCCATGCAGAATCCCACGATGGCCACGGAGTCCGTCGTGTCGTCCCGCGCGACCAGCGCGTCGCGACACGCCATCAGATCGTCGACGGCCTGCCCCTGGCGGGCGAACAGCGACCGGAACACCCCGACGACGCACTTGGCCCGGCCACCTCGTGCGTACAGGTCGGGCACCAGTGCCAGGTAACCCTTGTCCGCGAATCGTTGTGCGATGTTGCGGACGTCGTCCGACATGCCGAACACGTCGTGCACGATCACGACCGCCGGCCACGGCCCTTCTCCCGACGGTGTCGCGAGTGTCGCGTCGATGCGATCGGTACCGGTGTCGACCTGGATGACAGTCATACCGGCCGACTCTAGCGACCCAGGGCCGTTCTCACGGTCTCCGAGAGCAGGTCGCCGTCGTGAACACTCAGACCGTCGGCCAGACCGGGCATCGTTCGGCACGCCTGCTCCCATCCCTGGTCCGCCAGCGTGAGCACATAGGGCAGGGTCGCGTTGATCAGCGCTTGCGTCGACGTGCGCGGAACCGACCCCGGCATGTTGGCGACGCAGTAGAACAGCGAGTCGTGCACCGCGAACGTCGGATCGTCGTGAGTGGTGGGGTGTGAGCTCTCGAAGCAGCCACCTTGATCGATGGCAATGTCGACGAGGACGGATCCCGGCTTCATCCGCGCCACCAATGCGTCCGACACGAGCGTGGGGGCCTTCGCCCCGGGCACCAGGACCGCGCCGATGACGAGGTCGGCGTTCACGATCGCCTGCTCGAGCTCCCATGAGGTGGACACCAGGGTCCGGACCTGGCCGCGGTATCTCGCGTCGATCACTCGCAACTTGTCGACGTCGAGATCGAACACGGTGACGTCCGCTCCGAGACCGTGTGCCATCGAGACGGCGTGCGAGCCGGACACCCCTGCGCCGATGACGACCACCGACGCCGGACTCACTCCGGGCACTCCTCCCATCAGCACTCCGCGGCCACCGGCCTGCTTCATCAGGTGGTAGGCGCCGGCCTGCGTCGCCAAACGGCCGGCGACCTCGCTCATCGGCGCGAGCAACGGGAGTCCGCCGCCGCGCCCGGTCACCGTTTCGTAGGCGATGGCCGTCGTTCCCGACGCGAGGAGGGCGTCGGTGCACTCGGGCGACGCGGCGAGGTGCAGATAGGTGAACAGGGTCTGACCGGCCCGGAGCCGCGAGTACTCGGCCGCGATCGGTTCCTTGACCTTGAGCAGCAGGTCGGCCTCGTCCCAGACCTCGTCCGCGGAGCGCCTGACGTCCGCACCGGCCGCCTTGAAGTCGGCGTCCGAGAACGAGGAACCCTCGCCCGCGCCGGTCTCGATCAGGACCCGGTGCCCGCGACCCACCATCTCGTGGACACCGGCCGGGCCCGCCGCCACCCGGTATTCGTGGTTCTTCAGCTCACGGGGGATGCCGATCTTCATGACGGGTCCTTTCCAGTCGGAATACGTCCCCATATCGTGAACTTTGTTCGCCATCTCCGCGATCCGAGTGAAGATAATTCTCTAAGATGCCGTCATGGACATCGAATCGTCGGACATCGGCCTATCGGACCCGGTCACGTCGAACAATCTTCGGCCCTCGACGCTGGACCGTGTCGACCGCGTCATCCTGCGGGAACTGGCCGTCGATGCCCGCATACCCAACAACACACTGGCCGGCAGAGCGGGCATCGCCCCGTACACGTGCCTCGGCCGCGTGCGGTCACTGGTCGACCGCGGCGTCATTCGCGGATTCCACGCCGACGTCGACCCTGCCGCCCTGGGGCAGGGTCTCCAAGCCATGATCGCCGTCCGCCTGCTCGCCGGAGCGCGGCGCCACCTCGGCGAATTTGCGGAATCGTTCACCGCGCACTCGGAGGTACTCGACGTCTACTTCATCGCCGGGGCGGACGACTATCTGATCCACGTGGCGATGCAGGATTCCGCACATCTCCGCGACTTCGTCGTCCAGAACCTCAGCGCTCATCCCTCCGTGGCCTCGACGGAGACGATCCTCATCTTCGAACACCTACGGCCGCGCCTGGTGGACGGCGGGTGACCGCCGGAGGAGGGGGTGCCCATCCGGCCGGTCGAGCGCACCGAATACCCGGTGTACTTGCCAGGAGAGACGGCCGTGGATGTAACGGGGGTTCTGTGTCGCCCACTCTCTGCCTGAGCCCTATTCGACACATGGAGGCACTTCGAGATGAGCGACCACGGTTCGCCCGATCAGCCTCTCAGGATGCCTGACAGAGATCTCCTCGAGCTCGCGTACGTGTGCGCTCTGGATGCGATGGCAGCGTCCGAGCAGTTCGAGACCATGACCCGACTCGACAATTCCGACACATCGACCCGGCGCCGGTTCGACGCCATCGTGCGCGACGTCCGCGAGACCATGGCCGTCGCGTCCGAGTCGACACGAGTGCCCGCACCGGCCGAACTGCGCGATCGCATTCTCGGTGCCGTCGAGGACACGCACCAGGTGCCGGTCGCCGGAGCCACCGTCGTTCCGCTCCGCCCGTCTCGCCGTCGCGGTCGACGCACCGCGGCCCTGGTCGCTGCTGCGGCCGCCGTGGTCGCCGTCGGAGGCGCAGTCACGTTCCAGCAGAACACGACTGCGGACGCGCCCGTCGTAGCGGTGGCCGCTCCGCTCGAATCACCCGTCGTCGGCGGCGGAACGATGACCGTCGACTACGTACCCGGCCAGGATCGCGCGATCGTGCACATGACGGGAGTGGACGCGCCTCCCGCCGGCTCGGTCTACCAGGTCTGGCTCATCGAAGGCACACCCGTGTCCGTCGGCACAATGGACGCCGATGCCCTGGCGGTGCCGGCCTCCGTCCCTGTCGACGACGCCACCGCCTTGTCGGTCACCGTCGAACCTGCGGGCGGTTCGCCGTTCCCCACCTCGGGTGCCGTCGCGCGCGTCGATCTCGCCTGAGACATCCCTGTCGAACACCTGTTCGATGTGTTGTAGGGTGATGTCACTGCACCGCCCGACGTCAGACCTTCCCTCGTGACGTGTGATTCCCGAGGAGACGTCCGTGATGAACCGCCGTCGGCAGCTGCATCTCATGAACGGGGTGTGGCACGAGGAAGCGCCCGCTACCTGCACCAACGGCCATGCGCTGCAGGCCCGTTCGGTTCTGGTCGGCGCGCGGGCATGCTCGTGCGGCATCGGCCATCACCGCACGCACTATTGCCGCACGTGCGGTGACACCATCTTCACTCCCGCCCTCGGTGAGTCGTGCCGGGACGGAAGCTTCGACGGTCGGGCAGGCCGGAGGCCGGTCGGTGGATAGGACGCGCGAACCGGCTCAGGAGCGGGAGAGAAGTGAGCGGAGGAAGAACGTCATGTTCGCCGGACGCTCCGCCAACCGACGCATGAAGTAGCCGTACCACTGGGTGCCGAACGGTACGTAGACGCGGACGCGGTGACCTTCGGACGCCAGCCGGACCTGTTCGCCGTCGCGGATTCCGTACAGCATCTGGAACTCCATGTTGCCGGCACCGCGGCCGAGCTCGGCAGCGTCGCGGAGTGCAGCGTCGATCATCCGTGGGTCGTGGGAGGCGACCATGGGGTAGCCGTCGCCCTCCATGAGCACCCTGAGGCACCGTTCGTAGGAGGCGTCGACGTCCTCCTTCTTCTGGAATGCGACCGCCTCCGGCTCGCGATACGCGCCCTTGCACAGGCGAATTCGCGATCCGGGGCCGGACAGGTCGCGGCAGTCCTGCTCCGTGCGGTGAAGGTACGCCTGCAGGACGGTGCCCAGCGACGGGAAGTCCTTGCGCAGCTCCCGCACGATGGACAGCGTCGAGTCGGTGGTGGTGTGGTCTTCCGCATCGACGGTGACCCAGACGCCCGCGGCGTCCGCGGCGGCGCAGACCTTGTGTGCGTTGGCCAGCGCGACGTCGTGGCCGTCCCCCGGCAGCGACTGCCCCAGCGCCGACAACTTGAGAGACACCTCGAGCGCGTGCTCACCGGGTGCTCGCAGTGCGGCGTAGGAATGGAGCAGCGACAGGTAGGCGTCGACGGTGGCCGTGGCCTGCGCGGCGTCGGTGGTGTCCTCGCCGAGGTAGTCGACGCTGATGGCGCGACCGGAGGCGAGCAGGTCGCCGACCGATGCCAGGACTTCCGGTTCGGTGCTTCCGGCGATGAACCTCTGGACCAGTGAACGGGTCAGCGCCGACTTCGCGACGACGCGTTCGAGTCGGTGCGAGCGCCCGGCGGCCAGCAGGACGGGACGGAGCGGATTGGTCGGCATCGTCAGACTCCCTGGTGCGGGTAGGTGTGATCGGTTGCGGGAACGAAGGTTTCCTTGATGGTGCGTGCCGACGCCCACCGCAGCAGGTTCTGCGGTGACCCGGCTTTGTCGTTGGTCCCCGAGGCTCGGGCTCCACCGAACGGTTGCTGTCCGACGACGGCTCCGGAGGGCTTGTCGTTGACGTAGAAGTTCCCGGCGGCGAAGCGGAGGGCATCGGTCGCCTGCGCCACGGCGACGCGGTCGGTCGCGATGATCGATCCGGTGAGCGCATACCTGGAGGCCTTGTCGACCATGGCGAGGGTGTCGGCGAAGGCCCCGGGTGCCGAATCGTCGTACACGTGGACGGCGAGGATCGGCCCGAAGTACTCGGTGTGGAACGCGTCGTCGCTCGGGTCGTCGCCGAGCAGCACCGTCGGGTCGACGAACCAGCCCTCGGAGTCGTCGCAGGTACCACCGGCGGCGATCGTCAGGCCGGGGGCGGACTTCGCCCGGTCGAGAGCTGCGGCATTGCGGTCGAACGCCTTCCGGTCGATCACCGCTCCCCCGAAGTTCGACAGGTCGGTGACGTCGCCGTAGGTCAGGGACGACGCGGTGTCGACGAGGGTGTCCCCCATCTTCGCCCAGACCGACTTCGGCACGAACGCCCGTGATGCGGCCGAGCACTTCTGGCCCTGGTAGTCGAAGGCGCCTCGGATCAGGGCGGTGGTGAGGACGTCGGGGTCGGCAGAGCTGTGGGCGACGACGAAGTCCTTGCCGCCCGTTTCGCCGACGAGTCGCGGGTAGCTGTCGTAGTTCGCGATGTTCTCGCCGACCTCGCGCCACAGTCGCTGGAAGGTCGGCGTCGATCCGGTGAAGTGGATTCCTGCCAATCGACGGTCGGCCAGTGCGACCTCCGAGACCAGCGGCCCGTCGCCGAGGACCAGGTTGATCACTCCGGCGGGCAGCCCAGCGGCTTCGAGCAGTTGCAGCGTCAGGTACGCGGCCACGGCCTGCGTCGGCGACGGCTTCCACAGCACCGTGTTGCCCATGAGGGCGGGAGCGGTGGGCAGATTGCCGGCGATGGCGGTGAAGTTGAAGGGGGTGATGGCGTAGACGAATCCCTCGAGGGGGCGGTACTCGACTCGGTTCCACACGCCGGCCGACGACATCGGCTGCTCGCTGAGGATCTGGCGGGCGAAGGAGACGTTGAAACGCCAGAAGTCGATCAGTTCGCACGGGGAGTCGATCTCGGCCTGGTAGGCACTCTTGGACTGTCCGAGCATGGTGGCCGCAGCGATCGTTTCGCGCCACGGGCCGGACAGCAGATCGGCGGCGCGGAGGAACACCGCGGCACGCTCGTCGAACGGGAGCGATCGCCAGGCGGGTGCCGCGGCGGCCGCAGCATCGATCGCGTCGCGCACGTCCTGGTGCGTGGCGCCGGTGAACGATCCGACGACCGACGAGTGACGATGGGGCTGGACGACGTTCTCGCGCGGGCCGCTCGCATCACGGTGCACCCCGCCGATCACCTGCTTGATCTCGGTGGGTGTGCCGGCCAGTCGATCGAGTTCGGTGGTCAGCCTGGTTCGTTCGGCGCTTCCCGGTGCGTAGGTGTGCACGGGTTCGTTCGTCGGGGTGGGTACGGCGGTGACGGCGTCCATCTCGGGTCCTCCGGGTGTTCTCGTCGATCGGGGTGTGATCACTCAATCCCATGACCACCCCCCGGATATTCGGCCGATCCGACGAGAGTTCGCCCGATGCTCTGTCCGACCGAACAAAGCCTCGGTACAGTCGACGGCATGGTGTCCCGTCGGAACGCGCCGACCCTCGACGCGGTGGTGCGCGCGCTGCATGCCGCCTTCGTCGAGGTTCTGGTCGCCCCGGCGGGTCTCGAGGTTCCGATCTCGTCCGTCACGCTGGTGGATCCGGACGACCTGTCAGCCGAGGCGTACACGACGGCGGCGGCCGCCGATCTCTATCTTCTGGCGGGTGTCCGCGAGGCGGACGCGGTGACGTGGCTCGAGGAAGTGGGGACGCGCAGCGCGGACCTACGACCGGTCGCTGTCATGAGCAAGGCCGCCGCGTCGTCGACGTTGATGCAGCACGCTGCCCGCGTGGCGGGGGTTGCGCTGATCGCGGTGCATTCGCAGACGCGCTGGGACCGGTTGCTGTCCATGGTGCGCGGGGTGCTGGACCAGTCGAACCAGCACATCGTCCCGACCGGACCCTCCGACCTCGGCGGCGTACTCGGTGCCGACACCGACCTCTTCGGCCTCGCGCACACGGTCGCCGTTCTCACCCGGGGCATGGTGAGCATCGAGGACGAGCGGTCGCATGTGCTGGCCTACTCAGCCTCGAACGATCAGGCCGACGAGTTGCGCACGTTGTCGATACTCGGCAGGGAGGGCCCGTCCGAGTACCTTCGACGTCTCGAACAGTGGGGTGTCTACGACAGTGTCCGGCGATCCGACGACGTCGTCGAGGTTCCGGCGCACCCCGATCTCGGCATCCGACGACGGCTGGTCGCGGGCATCAGGACGACCTCGTCCGAGCCGAAATTGCTGGGCACCCTGTGGATCCAGGAGGGACAGCGACCTCTGGCCGACGACGCCGGCAGCGTGCTGCGCGGAGCCGCCGCGGTGGCGGCACGGCTGATCACCCGCATCATCCAAGCCCCGACGAACGAGGCACTGCAGATCCAGCGTCTGCTCGGTGCCCGCGGCGGCGGCGTCGACGTCCCGTCACTCGCCGCCGCACTGTCCATTCCCACCGACGGGCCTGCCGCGGTGATCGGGTTGGCAGCCACCGGCGCCACGTCCGCCACCGCGACGTCCGATCTGTCGACGGCGATTCGATTGCACGCCAGCTCTTTCCACCGCCTGTCGTTGGTGACCGCCATCGGCGACCGGATCTACGTGCTGATACCGCGAACACGCGCCGAGACGTCGGTCGAGTCGTGGACGCGCCAACTCCTGGACCGCATCGACGCGCGCACGACCGTCCGCCTCCGCGCAGCGGTCGCATCGCCCGTCGCCGCCCTGAGCGAGGTGGCGGCTGCGCGGACCGAGGTGGACCGTGTGCTGGACGGAACGTCGGGTTCCACCGGTGACCGCGTGACGACGCTGGCCGATTCGCGCACGTCGGTGCTGCTCGGCGAGATCGTGGACATGGTGGCGGCTCACCCCGCTCTGCAGGATCCGCGGATGAGCGCCCTCGTCGAGTACGACGCCAGAACGTCGTCGTCGATGTGCGAGAGCACCCGGGTGTACTTGACGCACTTCGGTGACGTCCGGAGGGCCGCTGCCGATCTGCACGTCCACCCGAACACGTTGCGCTACCGTGTGCGCCGGGTGGAGGAGATCACGCGGACCGATCTGTCCGACCCCGCCGCGCGTCTGCTGATGGAGATCCAGTTGGCGGTGTGGGCCCGTCAGGCCAGAACCTGACGGCACCATTCCATCAGCGGAGTGAAATCGCGCCACGCCGCTCGGACGTGGTCGGCGCACGCCTCGGTGTCCAGCCAGGGCGGGCACCCGAAACTGCGGCCGAGAGTCAGAGATTTGTGACGAAGCAGGTCTATCCGCGGATGATCGGCGTCGTATCCACGAGGGGACGTCTTCAGGCGATCACCGCCGCGGTCGTACCCTCGCCCTTCCAGGTCGGCGACGATCTTCTGCAGCTCGGCGCCCCTCACGTCGTCGTCGACGACGGCGCGGAACTGCGCGATCGTGTCGGACGTCGATGCGTAGAAGCCGCCGGCGACCATCAGTCCGGCGGCGTCGACCTGGACGTAGTACCCCGTGGACGGCGCCACCTGGACATAGGCGCCCTGGTGAGTCTTGTACGGCACCTTGTCCTTCGAGAAACGAACGTCGCGGTGCGGGCGGAACAGCTTGGCGCTGCCGAACTCGTCGGCCAGCACCTCGGTCAGCGCGGTCATCGGCGCACGGACCGACTCGTCGTAGGTGTGCTTGTGCTCGGCCCACCACGTCTTGCTGTTGTCGGCCTCGAGGTCCTCGTAGAAGTCGAGGGCGGCTTCCGGGATGCCGGTGAACGAGGTCATGTCTGCAGGCTATCGCCCCAGCGACCGACTGATCACCAGTCGCTGGATCTGGTTCGTCCCCTCGAAGATCTGCGTGATCTTGGCGTCGCGCATGTAGCGCTCGACCCGGAAGTCGCGGGTGTAGCCGTAGCCGCCGAAGACCTGCACGCCGTCCGTCGTCACCTTCATCGCGGCATCGGTCGCGACGAGCTTTGCCACCGACGCCTGGCGGGAGAACGGCAATCCGGCGTCCTTGCGTCGCGCAGCATCGATGTAGGTCGCCCGAGCCGAATCCACCGCCGCTGCCATGTCGGCGAGTACGAAGCCGAGGCCCTGGTGGTCGATGATCTTGCGGCCGAACGTCGTTCGCTCCTGCGCGTAGGCCACGGCGTCGTCCAGGGCAGCCTGCGCGATCCCGACCGCGACGGCGGCGATACCCAAACGGCCGGCGTCCAATGCGCTGAACGCAATACCCAGGCCCTGTCCTTCGGCGCCGACGAGCCGGTCCTTCTCCAGCAGCGCCCCGTCGTAGTGCGCCGCCGTGGTGGGGACGGCGTGCAGCCCCATCTTCTCCTCGGGCGCACCGAATGAGAGCCCGTCGAGATCGGCCGGGACGAGGAAGCAGGAGATGCCCTTGGAGCCCTCGCCCGTCCGGGCGAACAAGGTGTAGAAGTCGGCCTTCCCGCCGTGGGTGATCCACGCTTTCGATCCGGTGACCGTGTACCCGTCGGGTCCGGGAACTGCCTTGCAGGCCAGGGCGGCCGCGTCGCTTCCCGCCTGGGGTTCGGACAGGCTGTAGGCGCCGATGGTGCTGCCGCTCAACATGTCCGGGAGCCAGCGCTGCTTCTGCCCCTCGGTCCCGAACGCCATCAGCGGGTGGCACGAGAGCCCGTGCACGCTGACAGCCACCGCGACGGCGGCCCACCGCGATGCCAGTTCCTCGAGTACCTGCAGGTACACCTCGTACGGTTGACCGCCGCCGCCCCACTCCTCCGGGTACGGAAGGCTCAGCAGTCCCGCCTCGCCCAGCGTCGCGAAGACGCCCTCGGGGTAGGTCTCTTCTTTCTCGTGCCGATCGACGATCGGGTCGAGAACCTTGTCCGCGATGTCGCGGGTCAGCTGCAACAGATCGCGCGCGTCGTCGTTCGGTAGCAGGCGGTCGACAGCCATGTCCGGTCCTCGTTCCGTCGGTGGTCCTGAGCACACCAGTACTGCGGTGGCCCTCTCAGTACTATCGACAGTACTGCATCGGCAGCTCCAGTACTATCAGCGGTCATGACAGCAGCTCACGCGACGGCGCGGCGCGCACAGCTCTTCGACGCCGTCGTCACGCTGTTCCTCTCCGAAGGCTTCGCGCACCTCACGCTCGAGGACATCGCCGCTCGACTCCGGTGCTCCAAATCGACCCTGTACACCCTCGCGCCCAGCAAGGACGAGCTCGTCCGCACCGCCACGGTGCACTTCTTCACCTCGGCGGCCCACTCGGTCGATGCGGCGGCGGCCCGAGCGCACGGGACCCGCGCGCGCATCGCCGCCTACCTCGGCGCGGTGGGCGAGGCACTGGCTCCCGCATCGGAACAGTTCATGACGGACCTCGCGGAGTTCGAGCCGTCCCGGTCGGTCTACGAACGCAACACGGCGATCGCCGCCGAACGCGTACGCCGGATCATCGACGACGGAGTCCGCGCCGGGGACGTACGCGACGTGCACGCAGCATTCGTGGCCGACGTCGCCGCCTCGGTCATGGTCTCGATCCAGAGTCGCGCGCTCCCGCGGCGCACCGGACTCGACGACGCCGACGCCTACCGCGAACTGGCCACCTTGCTTACCGAGGGCATCGCGCGATGAGTTTCCTCCTGTCGCGCAGTCAGAGTCGGTACACCGTCCACCTGTGACATCAGGAGCTTCGCATGCAGAAGATCACCCCCACGCTCTGGTACGACGACAAGGCCGAGGAAGCCGCCGAGTTCTACATCTCCACCTTCGGCGACGGCGCGATCCTGAATGTCAGCCGCTACGGCGACGACGGCCCGGGCACCCCCGGCAGCGCGATGATCGTGGATTTCGAGTTGTTCGGTCAGCGGTTCAACGGCCTCAACGGCGGGCCCATGTTCACCTTCACCGAGGCGATCTCCATGTCGGTCAGTTGTGACGGACAGGAGGAGGTGGACCGGTACTGGGATGCGTTGGTGTCCGACGGCGGCGCGGAGTCGCAGTGCGGGTGGTGCAAGGACAGGTTCGGAGTGTCGTGGCAGATCGTGCCCGTCCAGCTGATGCACCTGATGAGCAACCCCGATCCGCAGGTGTCCCAGCGGGTCATGCAGTCGATGCTGTCCATGCGCAAGATCGTCATCGCCGATCTGCAGCGAGCTCACGACGCGGCCTGACGCACTCCCCCGGTTTCGCGGGCCGTATCGCGGGAACACCGCGTCCGTGTCCGACTCCTTGCTCGTCCGCGCCCTGGCGGCCCCGTTCGGCCTGGGGTCGGCGGTGCGGCACGCGAAGCTGTTCCATCCGAAAGGCATCGTTCTCCGCGGCACCCTCGAGCGGATCGCTGCCGACGGCGCCGGGTTGCCGGTGGGATCGGCCGACGACGTGCTGGTCCGTCTGTCGTCCGCGCTGGGTCTGCCCCGCTCCGTTCCGGACGTGGCCGGGTTGGCGATGCGTCTGCCACCCACGGACCTCGCCGACTCGGCGTGGGACATCCTGCTCGCGAGCGCCGGCCGCGACGTCGTCACGCGGTGCATCCCCCTGCCGGTCGGCTCGTTCGACTCCGCGTCGTACTCGTCGCTGATGCCGTTACGCCACGACGGTCGCAACTGGTGGCTGCGCGCCGGCGTCGTCAGCGCTCCGACACTGCCCACGCTGGAGTCGATATCCGACGCCGTCCTTTTCCGACCCCTCGTGATCGAGCTCGAGCAGTCCCCCGGCACCGACGACTACCAGCCGCTGGCGAGACTGTCGCTGACCTCGGTCGACAACTCCGGTGGGCAGGTCTCGTTCGATCCGGTCCGGCGCACCCCGAGCAGCGTTCGCCCGGGTCCCGAGTGGTTGCGATCCCTCCGGGCGCGCGCCTACCTGGACAGTCGGCGCGGCCGGGAGACCTCGAGGTCCGGTTGAGGGTTCCCGGTTGTGGTTACTCACACCCTCAGTAGGCTGTGATCACAGACAACGTCGCTCGTACGACATAGGGGAAGGTTCCACGTGAACAGGATTTCGGCGTGACCGGTGACATCGGGTCGATGGCACCTGACGCAGTGCAGGAGACGCGCCCCCTCGTTCCCCACGAGGTGGACCACCGCTTCGAACGCACCACCACGCTCGTCGGGCACAAATACGTCATCCCTGACTACTACGAGGTCGGTCGCGAGAAGATTCGCGAGCTCGCGCGGGCCATCCAGAACAATCACCCGGCTCACCACAACGAAGCAGCTGCCGCGGAGCTGGGATACGACGGTCTGATCGCTCCGGCCACGTTCGTCAGCGTCGTCGGCTCGATCGCCATCGACTACCTGTTCTCGCACATCCTGGTCGAGTACGAGATCACGGCAGTGCTGCAGACGGACCAGAGTTTCGTGCTGCACCGACCACTGCTGCAGGGCGACCGCCTGGTGTCGGAACTCCAGGTGATCTCGGTGCGCCAGTTCGCGGGGAACGACATCATCGTCGTCCAGAATCACATCACCTCGCGCGGCGAGGACGCGTGCACCAGCACCACCACGTTCATCGCCCAGACCGACGCCGATGTCGATCCGCGAGCGGCCGCTCTGGTGAGCGCCGTTCTGCCCGCGAGCACTCCGCGCATCGGACCCACCGCACGACCGGAGGACACGGACGGCGTCTAAGGTCGCTGCGGTGGTGGACGAAAACGCGGACCAGTCGTTCGAGGGCGAGAACTTCAACGAGATCGACGCTCACGGTGAGTTGTGGACCGGCAGGACCTACACGTCGTGTTCGTTCATCGACGCAGACCTGAGCGGGCTCTCGACCCACGGCGTCGTCTTCACTGGGTGTGATTTCTCGGGCGTCGACCTGACCGACTCCTCGCACACCGGCACGGCGTTCCGCAACTGCGAGTTCAGGCGTAGCCGGTTGTGGCACAGCACGTTCCGCAGTACATCGTTTCTCGGATCGTCCATCTCCGACACTCGGATCAAGCCGTCGACCTTCGACGAGGTCGACTTCATGCTCGCCTCGCTCGGCGGACTCGACCTGCGCAACCTGGACCTGACGGGTGCGCGATTCCGGGAGTCCAACCTGGTCGGCGCCGACCTACGGTCGTCCGTGCTTCGCAACGCCGACTTCGGCGGAGCACGCACCTCGGGACTGCGCCTGAACGACGCGGACCTGCGAGGCAGTACGGCCGACGCGACGTTCTGGACGTCGGCGACACTGGACGGCGCTCGCATCGACGCGGTACAGGCGTTGGCCTACGTCCACGCGCACGGCCTCGTCGTACAGGACTGACCCGGTTTTTCGGACTCGGTCTCGTCCGCAGAGCCGTCCGCATCGAATAGTCGTTGGAAACTGCCTCCCCGCGCGATACGTCCGGGCGGGAAGGCAGTTCCGTCGGGAAGCTGTGGTCTCAACCTCCCGGGCGGTGACGCGGACGTCGCCGCCGCCAGTCAACTACCCGGACCCCGCTGTCCCGAAACGACGGGGCCCTCGAAGCCGTTGCAACCGAGTTGATCCGAATCCTGGACGCAGCGCCGTACCGAGCGCACGATGACGGCGCAGGTACATCCGAGAAGAGGGTCGAGGACACCACCATGAGCGACAACGTCTACCGCGTCACCGAAATCGTCGGCACGTCCACCGAGGGCACCGACGACGCCGTGCGCAACGCCATCTCCCGCGCGAGCAGCAGTCTCCGAGAACTGGACTGGTTCGAAGTTGTCGAGACTCGGGGCCACATCGAGAACGGTGCGGTCGCGCACTTCCAGGTGACCGTCAAGGTCGGGTTCAAGCTGGAAGCCTGACGCCTGTCACGCCGTGGTGGACCGTTCCTGCGATGTGAACTGCCGATCCTTGCCTTTCGGCGATCGTGGAACGGTCTGCCCCGTCAGCGTCGCCAGATACCGCGTGACGACGCGGTCCGACAATGCCGATCCTTCGGCATCGGAGACGACGACGTCACCGGTGTCGGTGCGCCACTGCGCGAGCATCGCGGCGAGCCGCGCTTGGATCTCGGCGTACTCCGGCCGATCCGCCACGTTCTCCCGCTCACCGGGATCTGCGCGCAGGTCGTACAACTCGCGGGGAGCACGCGGTTCGGTATGCGAGAGGTCCAACGCCCGGCCGGACAGACTGTCCGCGATATCCAGCGGCAGCTCGAGACGGGGCCTCGGCGCGTAGTTCTCGATGTAGCTGTGGGTCTCGGTCCGTACAGCCCGGATGGGGTCGTAACTGTCGTGATAGTTCTTCTGCGAATACACGGCGTCGCGTGCCGGCCGTCCGGACCCGTGATCGAGCAGCCGCGCCGCGTGGGACACCCCCTCGACGTCGTCCGGAATCTCGATACCGACGACGTCGAGGAGAGTCGGCACCAGATCGACACCACTGAACAGGTCGTGGTGCACGAACGGAGCGATGCCGCGGGCGTGCGGTGGTCGCACGATGAACGAGATCCCGGTGCCTCGGGCGTACAGCGTCGACTTCGCTCCCGGGAACGCTTCACCGTGGTCGGTGAAGAACACCACCCATGTGTTCTGCGCGAAGCCGGTCGACTCGAGCACCCCGAGAAGTCGTCCCACCGCAGCGTCCGCCACCTCGATCGACCCGTGGAATGCCGCGAGATCCGCCCGGACGTCCGGGGTGTCCGGAAGGTACGACGGCACCACGACCGCATTCGCGTCCGGAACCGGATAGCGCTCCGGCGAGTACGGGCGATGTACCTCGAAGAACCCTGCGTTCAGCAGAAAGGGCGCGGTGTCGACGCCGTTCCGGTCGGAGGCAGCCGTCTGCAGGAAGTCCGTGGCGCGATCGACGACGTAATCGCAGTCGGAATCGGTGACGTCGTACTCGTCATATCCCAGACGGTCAGGTGTCGACGATTCGTGCTGCATTCCGTACAACGCGCTGCGCCATCCGTGATCACCCAGAATCTGGGGCAGGGTGCGCACCTCCGGCTTGTACTCCCATCCGTGATGCGCGAGGCCGACGACGCCATTGCTGTGCGGGTAGCGACCCGTCAGGAGGCTTCCCCGCGACGGCGAGCAGAGCGGCGCCGTGGCGTGCGCGTCGGTCAGCAGCACACCCTCGGACGCCAGACGATCCAGTGCCGGACTGACGGCTCCCGTGGCGCCGTAGAGCTCCAGGTGCCGCCCGAGATCGTGCCAGTGGATCAGCAGGATGTTCTCCGCGGCGTCGGATCTCGGGACGGGTGATACGGGGGCAGGCATGGCGAAGGGACCTCTCTCGGCGCGCGGTCGACTCTCGACCGTAGCGCGTGCCGCGGATCGCACTACGCGTTCGACTCGAGGTGATTGCAATCCCGCCTCACACGGAGCGAGCGACCACCCGGAAACCTGTGTGGCCGCTGGACGTGTCGGGAGTCGACCCGGATCGAGCCGACACTCGGTAGCGCCGACAGTAACTCGCGTGACACAGGTACGACCCACCACGAGTAGCGCCGCGGGTGGCATCGATCATGCCGGTCGTCCACTCCCAGACGTTGCCCGTGCTCTCGTACAGGCCGTGGCCGTTCGGCGGGAAACTGCGCACCGGTGCGGTGGCGGCGAACCCGTCGGCTGCGGTGTTCTCGTTCGGGAAGCTGCCCTGCCACACGTTCATCAGGTGACGACCCTCCGGTTCCAGCACGTCCCCCCACGGGAACGGCTGACCGTCGAGTCCGCCGCGGGCCGCGTACTCCCACTGCTCCTCCGACGGCAGGCTTGTCCCCGACCATGCGCAGAACGCCTCGGCATCGCGTCGTGACACGTGGGTCACCGGGTGGTCCGGGCGGTCGCGCGTCGCGACCAGATCGACGTCCGGACCAGCGGGACGACTCCAAGTCGCGCCACTCACGACGCACCACCACGGTGTCACCGCGACTCTCGGCTGTCGGTGTGCGGTATCCCCCAGCGCATCGACGAATACCAGTGAGTCCCCGAAAGTTTCGGCATCCGTCCGGTACTCGGTGTGCTCGACGAATTCGGCGAACTGGGCGACGGTCACCGCCGTCACGCCGATGGCGAACGGATCGATGTGGACGGCGCGGACGGGCCCCTCGCCGTCCTCCGCATACGCCCATGGGTCGTCGGATCCCATGGCGAACACGCCGCCCGGCAATGTCACGAGTTCGGGCGTGGGACCCGAACTCGATCTGATCGAGCCGACGTCCGAGGCCGCCGACGCTCTCCGATCGGGATGACAGCAGGACATGCCCACAGTCTCTCAGGCGTCGGTGCGGAGAAGACCCCGAGCGGTCAGCACGGCGAGGATCTCGGCGACCAGAGCATCGATGTCGGCACCAGTCGTGTCGATCACCAGGTCGGGATTCTCCGGCGCCTCGTACGGTGCGTCGATCCCGGTCAGGCCCTTCAGTTCTCCTGCACGAGCCTTCGCGTAGAGGCGCTTGGGATCACGTCTCTCGCACTCCGCGAGGGGCGTCGCGACATGGATCTCGACGAACGGCAAGTCCGCCGCGGCGTTGAGCGTGCGGGCTATCTCCCGGTCCGACGCCAGCGGCGAGACGAGGGATGCGATGGCGATGACGCCCGAGTCGGCGAAGAGCCGAGTGAGATGCCCGACACGACGGATGTTCTCGGCACGATCACCCGGAGAGAACCCGAGGTCGTCGGACAGCCCGTGGCGGACGTTGTCACCGTCGAGCAGGTATGCGGCACGACCGGATTCGACCAGCGCACGTTCGAGGGCGACGGCGACCGTCGATTTGCCCGACGCCGGCAGACCCGTCAACCACACCGTCGCGCCGCCCTGCCCGATGGCCGACCAGCGATGTCCTCGTTCGAGTGCGGACGGGTGCCACTTGACGTCGTTACGCACGCGACCCGACGGTTTCGCGGCACGGGCCGTGAGAATCGTTCCCGCACCTACCGTGTCGTTGGTGTTCTCGTCCACGACGATGAACGATCCGCCGTCGCGGACCGTGTCGTACGGGTCCGCCAACACGACGGAGCTCGTATGGATGGTCACGGTACCGATGTCGTTGAGAGCCAACGCCAACGGTGACCGTTCCTCCGCCAGCGTTTCGGGGTCGATGCGCGAGTGCAGTTCGGACACCGTGGCTCGGACCGTCCTGGTCCCATGTTTGAGGGCGAACCTGTCCCCCGCCCGCAACGGCGTGTCGGCGAACCAGCAGACGGTGGTGTCGAGTTCAAGAGCCAGTACCGGAACATGCGCACCGTCGGCTCCCGAGACCAGGACGTCGCCGCGTCCGACGTCGATGTCGTCGGCGAGTTCGACCGACACGGACAGTGGCGCCACCGCGACGTCACGTGCGTCGTCCAGGGTGTCGAGGGCAGTGATGACACTGCGGGTTCCCGACGGGAGCGCGACCACGGGATCGCCCACCGCGGCGGTTCCGGCGGCCAGTCGGCCCGTGTAGCGCCGGCGCTCCTCCGGCCCTGCGGGTCGCGAGACCCATTGGATCGGCAGACGCAGATGCTCCGCATCGGCGTTCGGGGCGACCAGATCCAGGGATTCGAAGTACTCCGACAGGGTAGGGCCCGTGTACCAGTCGGTGTCCGCCGACCTCGAGACGACGTTGTCGCCACGCAGTGCCGACACGGGCACGATCACGGTGTCGGTGATGCCGAGTCGGTCTGCAAGCAGACGGATCTCGTCGGCGACCGCGGTGAAGCGGGTTTCGTCGAAGCCGATCAGGTCGATCTTGTTCACGACGGCGACGATGTGTTCGATCCCCAGCAGGGACGCGATGCGTGCGTGCCGACGCGTCTGCCGCAGGACTCCTGTGCGAGCGTCCACCAGAAGCAGGGCGACGTGCGCATTGGATGCACCGGTGAACATGTTGCGGGTGTACCGCTCGTGGCCAGGCGTATCCGCGAGAATGTAGTTGCGCGATTCGGTGGAGAAGAACCGGTAGGCGACGTCGATGGTGATGCCCTGCTCACGTTCGGCCCGCAGTCCGTCGGAGAGCGCGGCAAGGTCGACGACGCCGTCCTCGTCCGTCACCGCGTCGAGGTGGTCGAGCGGCAAACTGTCCGTGTCGTGCAGCAGCCGACCGATCAGGGTGCTCTTGCCGTCGTCGACGGATCCTGCTGTCGCGATGCGCAGCAGCTGACGGGGAACCGTGGCGGTCATGTCGGCAGTCCGAGAGATTCTGCGTCTGCGCGATATCGCTGGACCCAGTCGTCCGACCTCGCATCGGACTGCTTGCGCAGCGCCGGCGCGGGTGCCAGCGCAGGATCGAGTCCGAGGTGCTCGAGTACGGCGGCGAGCGTACCGGGGACGTCCGCGGTGAGTGCATCGAAGTCCACCTCGTAGGGCGTGACACCCGCGATGTCGAACCAGGCCCGCCAGCCTTTCTCCTGATCGCGCAGAACACCGACGAGGTGGGCAATGCCGTTCGGATTATACTGCGCAGCAGCATCTTTCACGGGGTCACCTCGACCCCTCCAGACTCGTGTCTGGACCGCGCGCCAGAACGACACCGCCTGCGGGACGACGTCGCGCCGCGTCACCTTCAGGAACGCGACCTCGCCCAGGACGTCGGCGACGGCGTCGGCGAGGGGATCTCCACCGCGGTGCTCCCGCGTCGGGAGACCGTCCGCCCGTTCGATCAGCAGCGGTGTCTGGTTCCACATGAGCTTGCCACCCCACACACCGTTCGCGGAGCGACCCTCGGTCAGGATGCGGTCTCGCCACTGGTTCGACGTCTCCGCCCACGGCGACCCTGACTCGAGGGGATCGAGCAGATCGATCACCGAGGGGTCGTCGACACCGACGAACCATTCCCGGGGCTGAGGGGGTGCCGACGACTGCGGCAGATACTGGAAGAACTCCTGCGGCTCACCGGCATGACCGGTGCTGCGCAGACTTTCGACCAACAGCGTGCTTCCGCTGCGCTGGGAGGCCAGCACGAGATACGACCGTGGACGGGGCACGTCATTCCTTCCGGATCGAGCACTGCGAGTCACTGGACCAGGTTCTCGCTTTTCAGCCAGTCGTAGGCGACGTCGGAGGGGTCCTCTCCCTCGATGTCGACCTTGCCGTTGAGTTCCTGCATCAGGTCGTCCGTCAGTTTCGAGGACACGGTGGCGATGAGGTCGGCGATGGCGGGGTGCTCGCGGAGGACACTGCCCCGTACGACGGCGGTGCCGCTGTACGGGAGGAAGTACTTCCGATCGTCCTCCAGGACGGTCAGATTCAGATTCTTCACTCTGCCGTCGGTGGTGTAGACCATACCGAAGTTGCACGGCGAGCTCGACGCCGTCGACGTGTAGACCACACCGGCATCCATGCTGGTGACGTTGTCCGCGGGAACCCCGTTCGGACCGTTGAGCGGGATGCCGTAAGTGTCGAGCATGGGTCCGAATCCGTCGGCGCGCGAGAAGAACTCGTCGTCCACGCAGAACGTCCGATCCTCGACGGGCAGGGCGGCGACGTCCGACAGTGTGCGCACGCCCAGCCTGCTCGCCGTCTCCGCGGACGCCGCGAACGCGTAGGTGTCGTTGAAATTGGCCGGCGGCAGCCAGTCCAGGTCGTGATCACGCTGCTCGACGTCGCGCACGCGCTCCCACAGCTCATCGGGGTCGGAGATCACCTCCGTCTCGGCGTGGTAGTTCACCCACCCGGTTCCGGTGTACTCCCACAGGATGTCGGCGTCGCCGTTGAGCTGCGCCTGGCGTGACGACGCCGACCCCGGAGCGCCCGTCAGATCGCTGACGTCCGCGCCGGCCGCAGCGAGGTAGGTGGCCGTGATCTTGCCCAGCAGAACACCTTCGGTGAAGCTTTTCGACGTCACGACCAGGGGCACGCCCTCGAGCGGCGTCGCGCCGTCCGGGAGGGACGCGGACTGGAAGGTGCCGGAGGAGCTGACCAGCCCGCACCCCGCCACGGTCGTCAGGACGAGCGCCGATGCCAGCGCAGCCAGGCTTCTCACAGCACACCTCGGGGAGTCGCGACCAGCTCGACGAGCCGACCGATCCAGTCGATCGACAGGGCGAGCAGCGCCACCAGGATCGCGCCGGACACCAACAGTTTCGGGAGGAACAGGGTCACACCGGTCGTGATCAGGGTGCCCAGGCTGGTAGCACCGATGAACGTGCTCAAGGTCGCGGTCCCGACCAGGATCACGAGCGCCGTGCGCACCCCGTTCAGGATCACCGGTACGGCCAACGGCAGTTCGACCTGGACGAGGGTCCGGAGTCCGGAGAATCCGATGCCGCGCGCCGCCTCCACCGTGCGTCGGTCGACACCGCGCAGGCCCACGATCGTGTTCTGCAGGATGGGAAGGATGGCGTAGACCACCAGGCCGACCACCGCGGTGCGGAATCCGGTGCCGAGCCACATGGTGAGCAGCACGATCAGTCCCACCGCCGGAGCTGCCTGGCCGACGTTGGCGGTGTTGACCACGATCGACTCGAACTTCTGCGCCGACTCCCTGGTCAGCAGGATCCCCAGAGGAATGCCGATCAGCACCACGATCACGGCGGCCGTCAGCGTCAACACGATGTGGTCGCCGATCGTGGCTTGCAGATTCTCCCAGCCCAACGCTGCGCCCTCGGTGGAGGTGAACGTCGCCGATCGGTACCAGAGCGCGTAGCCGACTCCGAGCACGAGGATGACCAGGGGCTCGAGCCACACGTCCAGAGGTGCGTGCTTGATGCGGTTCACCGCTCCACGCCGCCCGTCTGCTGCGGAACCGACGATGCCGAGCCGTCGTCGTGCGCGCTGTAGGACAGGGCGGCCTCGCCGCCCCGCGCGTCGGAAAGCTGGCCTCGGATGACGGACATGACCGTCGCGATGGTCAGGGCTCCCGTCACCGCGCCGCGACCGTCGGTCACCAGCACACCTCCCTGACTGGCGGCGAGCATCGTGTCCAGAGCGTCGTTGAGGGTGGACGACGGTGCGACCACGGGCAGACGCTTGTCGACGTAGTCGGACACGCGCTCCTTCGTCGCGACCTCGTCGAGCGAGGGCCAGGCGCGACCCTTCCCGTCCTCGTCGACGACGACGACCCAGGTCACGCCGGCGGCCTTCGCACGAGCGATGACCTCGCCGGCCGAGTCGCCGACGCGCACGGTGACCACCGGGTCGTGCGGCACGTCCTTGACCCTCGACAGAGTCAGGTGCGCGAGCGTGGCACCCGATCCGACGAACTCCTCGACGAACGGGGACGCCGGGTTGGCCAGGATCTCCTCCGGGGTGGCGTACTGCTCGATGTGTCCGCCCTCGGAGAACACCAGCACCTTGTCGCCGAGCTTGGTCGCCTCCTCGAAGTCGTGGGTGACGATGACGATGGTCTTGGCCAGTTCGTGCTGGATGGCGATGAGCGAGTCCTGCAGACGGACGCGGGTGATCGGGTCGACGGCACCGAACGGCTCGTCCATCAGCAGCACGGGCGGGTCCGCGGCGAGCGCTCGGGCCACACCGACACGCTGCTGCTGGCCGCCGGACATGTCCTTGGGCAACCTGTCTCGGAAGGTGTCCGCGTCCAGGCCCACCAGATCGAGGAGGTACTCCGTGCGCTCGTCGATACGTTTCTTGTCCCACCCCAGCACGCGCGGGATGGCACCGATGTTCTTGGACACCGACCAGTGCGGGAACAATCCTCCCGATTGGATGACGTACCCGACGGACTGACGCAGCGTGTCCGGGTTCTCGCCGGTGACGTCGCGGTCACCGATGAGGATGCGGCCCTCGGTCGGTTCGATGAGACGGTTGATCATCTTGAGCGTCGTCGTCTTGCCGCAGCCCGACGGCCCCACGAAGGCGACGATGTCGCCGGCCGCGATGTCGAGGTCCAGTCGCTTCACCGCGGGCGTCGACTGGCCGCGGTACTGCTTCACCACCCCGTCGAGACGGATGGATGCGCCGGTGATCGTGCGGTCGGTCATGACAGTCCCTTTGCGATGGTGAAGCGTCCGAGGAGGACGAGAAGTGCGTCGAACGCCAGCGCGATGACGACGATGAGAATTGTTCCGGTCGCGGCCATCTCGACGGAATTGGTACCGCCGAGCCGGGACAGACCGTTGAAGATCAACGAGCCGAGGCCGGGGCCGAGAACGTAGGCCACGATGGCGGCGACGCCGACGATCATCTGCGTCGACACCCGGATTCCGGTCAGGATCACCGGCCACGCCATGGGCAGTTCCACCTGGAAGAGGATGCGGCGACGCGAGAAGCCGATTCCCTGTGCCGACTCCACCACCGACGCCGGGACAGCGCGGAGTCCGACGATGGCGTTGCCGATCACCGGCAGTGCTGCGAAGAACGCCAGCATGACGAACGACGGAACCACCCCGAGGCCGAAGGGCACGATGAGGAGCGCCAGCAGAGCCAGCGACGGAATGGTCAGCAGCACTCGGCTGGTCGTGAGAGTCACCGCGGCGAATACCGGTAGTCGGTACACCGCCACCGCGACGACCACGGCGACGAGGGTGCCGACGACGACTGTCTGGAACGCCAGGGAGGCATGTTGGTACGTGAGGAACGCCAGGAAATCCCCGCGCCCCCGCACGTAGTCGAGAAGTGACACCGTCGACCCGCCTACATCGCTCGTACGCCGTCGCGGACGGCGACGACGGTTCGGAGATGAGACGTTATAGATTCCCGGTACTCATTGCTCACCTCGCGGACCAGCGGTTTCCGGTCGGCGCCGTCGGCGGGGCGGGTCCGAACCGCTCTCACCTGAGCAGGAGCAGCGCCATCCTCGCGTCCGGCGACGTGTCAAGTTTTCGAATCTCGATGAGTCCAATGAATGCTTCGGGGCAGTTCTGTTTGAGGGCAATATCACAGGGTAGTTCGCACGGCATGAAAGCAATGACGTACCGCGGCCCGTACACGGTCCGCGTCCAGGACAAGGACATGCCCACCGTAGAACACCCGAACGACGCAATCGCGCGCGTGGAGATGGCGGCGATCTGCGGATCCGACCTCCACCTCTATCACGGCATGATGCCGGACACGCGTGTCGGGATGACGTTCGGCCATGAGTTCATCGGCGTCGTCGAAGAAGTCGGTCCGTCCGTGCAAAACCTGCAGCGCGGCGATCGAGTCATGGTGCCGTTCAATGTCTACTGCGGTTCGTGTTTCTTCTGCACACGCGGTCTGTACTCGAACTGCCACAACGTGAACCCGAACGCGACTGCCGTCGGCGGCATCTACGGCTACTCGCATACCTGCGGTGGGTACGACGGCGGCCAGGCACAGTTCGTCCGGGTGCCGTTCGCGGACGTGGGACCCTCGATCATTCCCGACTGGATGAGCGACGAGGACGCGCTGCTCTGTACCGACGCCTTGGCCACCGGATATTTCGGTGCCCAACTCGCGGACATCGTCGAAGGTGACACCGTCGCAGTGTTCGGCGCCGGACCCGTCGGCCTCTACGCGGCGAAGTCCGCGTGGCTCATGGGAGCCGGTCGAGTGATCGTCATCGATCATCTGGAGAATCGACTTGCCAAGGCGCGGACGTTCGCGCATGCCGAGACGATCAACTTCGCCGAGCAGGACGACGTCGTGGTCACGATGAAGAGGACGACGGATCACCTCGGCGCCGATCGAGTCATCGACGCGGTGGGGGCGGAGGCCGACGGAAACTTTCTCCAGCACGTCACCGCCGCGAAGTTCAAGCTGCAGGGCGGCTCACCCATCGCCTTGAACTGGGCGATCGACAGCGTCCGCAAAGGTGGGACCGTATCGGTCATGGGCGCGTACGGTCCCATGTTCAGTGCGGTCAAGTTCGGCGACGCAATGAACAAGGGACTGACGCTGCGCATGAACCAGTGCCCGGTCAAGCGCCAGTGGCCACGCTTGTTCTCCCACATCCAGAACGGCTACCTGAAGCCGAGCGAGATTGTCACGCATCGCATTCTGCTCGAACACATCGCCGACGCGTATCACATCTTCTCGTCGAAACTGGACGACTGCATCAAGCCGATCATCCTTCCGCACGCGAGCTGAGAGGGCCCTCATGGTCTACACCGCCGATCACCCGTCGACCCCCGATATCGAGGATCTCCGCGCTCGCATCCCCGGCTGGGGCGTCGACCGCGATCCAGCCGACCGGCCCTCCGTCCCCCGTGAGCGCATCGACCCGGCCGGCACCGGTGCGCACTGGGACTTCCCCGAACGGCAACCGGAGCTCCGCCCGCGTGAGCGGTCCATCTAGCACAAGATGCTGACGCCCGTCTTCGGAACCACCGCACCCCTTCGCGGCGCGTCCGGAGCCATGCGACGATTCGCCTATCGATACAGCGAGGGCAGGGCCGCGCATTGGCTGATGCTCCTTGCAGCCGATCGCGTCGACGCGATCGAATCGCACGCCCAGTCGTTCCTCAGCCTGCATCCCGACAACCCGATCACTCAGACCGGAGTGCGAACGGAGTTCACACACAACGGACTTGGAGCCCGGCGCGGCACGACGCGTGTGGATACCAAGCACGCGTGGATGGACCCGTTCATCGTCGCCGGACCCTGGGTTGCGACTGCCGCGGTGATCACCCGCGCCGTTCGTTCGCTACGTCGCGGGTGATTCACGTTCCCGCGGGCGTTCCGTGTTCCCGCGGTGACTGCACCACCCGCCGGAACATACAACGCCCGCGGGAGCCGAGAAACGTCGTGGCCGACTGACGGATCAGGCCTCGACCTTCACGATCGCGTCGCAGGCCTCGGCCGCTTGGGCACCCTTCGTGACGAAGTGGTCGCGGAAATAGGTCAGATGTTCCTCGTGCTCGTGGAAATGGTGCGGGGTCAACACCACCGAGAAGACCGGCACGTCCGTGTCGAGCTGCACGCGCATCAACCCGTCGATCACGGCCGTCGCCACGAACTCGTGTCGGTAGATTCCTCCGTCCACCACCAGACCTGCCGCGACGATGGCGTCGTAACGTCCGGTGCGCGCCAGTCGCTGGGCCTTCAGCGGAATCTCGAAGGCACCGGGAACCTCGTAGAACTCGAGGCTGTCGCGCTGGTGTCCGAGAGCGAGCATCCGGTCCGTGAAACCCTCTCGGGCCTTGTCGACGATGGCGCGATGCCATGTTGCTTGAATGAAAGCGATCTGTCCCGGTGCGTCGGCCATGCAGTGAAACTAGCCCAGCACCGGTCCCGGCGGTCACGAGTAGCCGTTCTTGACTGTTCAGTCTAAAATGAGCTCATGGCTCGACCTCGCGCGTTCGACACCGATGAGGTGGTGGCCGCTGCCGTGGCGGTGTTCACCGAGCACGGCTATCGGGGCGCGTCGGTCGATCAGATCCTGGCCGCGACGGACATCCGGCGGGCCAGTCTGTACAACGCGTTCGGGAGCAAGCGCGGACTGTTCCTGACGGCGCTTCGATCCGACAGGGCGACGATGGACCTTCTCCTCGTCGCGCTCATGGAACTCGCACCCACCGACGCGGCACTACGCCGCGAGCTCGCCGCCACCCTCGCCGAGAGGGGCATCGACGAGCGCGCACTCGGCACCGCACTGCTCTCCCGCGCCGACATCAGACGAGAGGAAACACTGTGAACACCGTGACTATCGAGGGCGGACGGCTGGTCGTCAGCCCTCGTGGCCTGGACAAGCTGTGGAGCTTCACTCGCCGACTCGACGTGCCGTTGTCGCAGGTGAAAGGTGCGACCGCCGATTCCGGTGTCCAACGGGAACCCAAGGGGATCCGCGCCCCCGGCCTCTCGATTCCCGGCAAGTACGCCGGAACGTTCCACCGTGACGGGGAGAAGACGTTCTGGAACGTCAGCGACCCCGTGCGGAACGTCGTCATCGAGTTGGACGGCACCGGAAAGTACGACCGACTCGTCCTCACGGTGGACGACCCCGGCGGCATCGAGAACACGATCAACGCTGCGATGACGTCCTGAAAGCCGTCTTCGCGGAGGTATCGACAGCCGGAGCTGGTCGTCCGAGGGCCGCCAGTGCTTCATACTGACCCACATGGCGTCCAACTCGAAACGAGCAGTACTGAGCAATGAGGCCGATTCGGTCACCGTCTTCCACGACGGCCGGATCAAGGTCACCTCGAGGGATCACCGCTGGGAGATCGTCGAGGTCGGCAGGCACAGTGCCCTCGGCCAGTTCGTCACGCTCGGCGTCGGACGCCCCCTGTCTGCGAGCGAGACCACCACCGCTGCGGCGCCTGCTGCCGACTACTCCGTGGCGTTGACGCCCGACCGGGAGACCGAGGTCGCCGGCACCGTCGCCGCGACCAACGGCACCTTCATCCAGTTCCTGCACAACGGCTCCATCACCGTCGGCAGCGACGGACGGGACATCGCCGAAACGTTCAACACGGGCCCGGAAGCCAACTCGGAGATCGTGTCGGTCCGTGGCGGCTCGGTGACCGTGACCTTCCGCGGCTCCTACCGCCCCTCGTCACTGCGCGAGCACGACTTCCTGGTCGACATCCCGTCGCCCGAGAAGCCTGCTCTGAACCGCCTGCACCCCGGCGAGCACGAGTCTCGCGCCGGAAAAGTGGGCCCGTTCCGCTGATCGAGGAATGCCCTCAGAGAAACGCGAAGCCTTCCCCACGGTAGGTCGGTAGCTCGCCGACCAGTCGGTCGCCCGAGACCAGATGCAGGACATCGACGCGCTCGCAGAGCTCCCCTGCCTTGGCGTGACGGAACCACACTCGGTCTCCTACCCGAAGCGACGCGGCCGACGGTCCCACAAGGGGGGTCTGCGCTTCGCCGGCCGCCTCACGACTGGTCAGCTCCAGTCCGTGAGGCCACGCCATCGTCGGCAGTCGATCCGTGCCGACCGGCCCCGACGCCACCCATCCGCCACCCAGGACAGTGGCGGTGGACGCGGACGGCTTGCGCACGACGGAGTTGACGAAGAATGCGGCGGGTTCGGGCCGGAAGCGTCGATAGTGATCGAAGAGCGCGGGCCCGTAGAGACCCGACCCGGCGCCGACCTCGGTAATCGCAGCTTCCGACGCGGTCTGCTCGATCGATCCGGTACCGCCTCCGTTGACGAACTGCAGCGGTGCGATCGCTCGTACCGCGGCGACGGCCTCGGCTCGGCGCGTGCGCAGTTCACGGGCGGATGTCCCCTGGACGGCTCGCAGTGCTGCGCGAGCAAGAGAATTCCCGGGCTGATCGTCTCCGATTCCGGCGATCTGTCCCTCGTACGACATCACGCCGACCAGATCGAAGCCGCGTCGCTTGTCGAGATGTCGCGCCAGTTCGGTGGCAGCAGCAACCGAGTGCACGGGAGATCGCAGAGGACCGAGATGTACCCGACCACCCAGCAATTCGAGGGAGGCGTCCATATCGATGCAGACGCGAATCGATGACCGCACAGAAGGCACGACCTCGTCGATGTAGTCGAGCTGGTCTGTCGAGTCGATCATGATCGTCACGCGCGAGGCCAGGCGATCGTCACTGCACAACGTTGTCAACGCAGCGCGATCCGCGGTCGGATATCCGACGACAGTGTCCTCGTGCTGGTCTGCGAGCCAGATCGCTTCCGGAAGCGTGAGCGCGAGAATCCCGCGGTAGCCGTCCAGGGACAGTGCGCGGTCGATGAGGCCGCGACAGCGGACTGATTTGCTGGCCAACCGAATGGTGGCCGAACCGCCGGTGCGCGCGACCAGACGGGAGGCGTTGGTGTCGAACGCGTCGAGGTCGATTACCGCGAAGGGCGGCTCGAGATCAGAAGTAGCCGACTCGAGTTGCTCCATGCGAGCGGGGCGACCGTGTGCGGCGGGGCGTCGCATGAGCCAGAAGTCTGGCCGGACGCACCGACCGCGTCAAGGTCGGTGAAACTACTACGAACCTACTGGCCGATGCGGCCGCGGCCCATGCGCAGGAGGAGCATCCCGAGGGTGCGACCTTCCTGGCCCAGGTCACCGAAACGCTGGAGTGCGGACATCTCGCGAACGTTGGACGCCGACCGGCCCTGCGCGGCCTGGGCGAGCCCGACCGTGCGGGC
>NZ_CEEDMW010000001.1:0-1057726 GCF_979256035.1 Rhodococcus sp. AC861 | reverse complement strand
ACCTCGTTGCGACGCTCGACTGCCGCGAGGATCGTGGCGTCGAGGCGCTCGATCTCGTCATGCATCGCGTCGATCTCCTGCTCGGCAACCGTGACGTCGACGTCATCGGTGCGAGTGAAGGATGCGGCGGCGAAGTCGATTGATGCGCTCATGATCAGTACATCGCCCGCCGCCCGACTTTCATTACCGAGTCTCGCGATACGACGGTGTGACGTAGGCAACACCCGCTGTGACCTGCACAGACGACAGCACCCCACACGTCCGAGGACGTATGGGGTGCTGTCGTGAGAGCGGGTGGGTGGGAGGTCAGTGAGCCATGCGGCCGCGGCCCATACGCAGGAGCAGCATCCCGAGGGTGCGACCTTCCTGGCCGAGGTCCCCGAAGCGCTGGAGTGCGGACATCTCGCGAACGTTGGACGCCGACCGGCCCTGCGCGGCCTGGGCGAGCCCGACCGTGCGGGCAACCTCGTTGCGACGCTCGACTGCCGCGAGGATCGTGGCGTCGAGGCGCTCGATCTCGTCATGCATCGCGTCGATCTCGTGCTCGGCGGCGGTGACGTCCACGTCATCGGTGCGAGTGAAGGATGCGGCGGCGAAGTCGATTGATGCGCTCATGACTACTACGTCGCACGGGGCTCCGATTCCGTTACGCACACTCTCGAGTATTTTTTTCGAGCGCTGAAACCGCTGGTCAGCGCATCGAAGAGTCTGCAGAACCGGATCCATGGCTACCCGCGTTCTGGGAACCGCGCACCCGCTCCCCTTCCAGCAAGGCTCACCGGTTGCAACCGGAGCACGTTGCTGGAACCGGAGCACGTACCTCGTTCAGCACCACCACACCGCTACCTGCAACGGTTCCAGCAACCTGCAACGGTTACAACCGGCGCAGGTTGCCGGAACCGTTGTGGGAACCGCGCACCCGCTCCCCTTCCAGCAAGGCTCACCGGTTGCAACCAGAGCAAATTGCTGGAACCGGAGCACGTACGTCGATCACCACCACCACACCGCTACCTGCAACGGTTCCAGCAACCTGCAACGGTTACAACCGGCGCAAGTTGCCGGAACCGTTGTGGGAACCGCGCACCCGCTCCCCTTCCAGCAAGGCTCACCGGTTGCAACCAGAGCAAATTGCTGGAACCGGAGGGAGTACGTCGATCACCACCACCACACCGCTACCTGCAACGGTTCCGGCAACGTGCACCGGTTACAACCGGCGCAGCTTGCCGGAACCGTTGCGGGAACGCCCAAGCCCCACCCCCACGTTTCGAGGCACCGGCCGCGGGTAGAGCGAGGTACGTCACAACAGAGGAGATTCTCATGGCGCGTGCCACCCTTGCCCACCTGCTTCACGACGTCGGGATCGCTGCCTGGTTCGGCGGAACGCTCGCGAATGCTGTCGCCCTCAACAAGGCTGCGTCGAGCGCGGACACCGCCGGTTCGACCGGCGCCGTCGCCAACGAAGGGTGGGATCGGTGGACGCCAGTCAACGCTGCGGCGATCGGGGTTCACCTCGCGGGTGCTGCCGCGCTGCTGAAGAACGACTACGGCCGGATGAAGACGCAGGACGGTGTCGCCACGATGGCCGTCGCCAAGACCACCCTCACGGCTGCCGCGCTGGCGGTCACCGGGTACAGCCGTCTTCTGGGTCAGACCATCTCGAGGGAAGGGTCGGTTCCGGCAGCCGACGGCACCACGCCCACGGCGTCGACTCCGCCTCACGTGGCTGCGGCGCAGAAGAAGTTGCAAGCTCTGCAGTGGGTCGTCCCGGCACTGACCGGCGGGATCGTTGCCGTCTCCGCGTACGCGAGCGAGCAGTTCCGTCCGGAGGAAGTGACGAAGGGCGTGCTGTCCCGCGTCAGCTGAGCCGCCGCACCCGGACGGCCCCGGCACCGAACTCGGGGTCGGGGTCGTCAGTCGGTCAACCAGATGAATCCGTCTAGCACCTCGACGGCGTAGGTGGACAGCGTCGCGACCCGTCCGACGGCGGTCACTGCGGCGGAGTAGGGCGGGAAGCCGAACACGACGCCCTTGGGCCCGCTGCGCATCGATCCGTCCGTCACGTCGAATTCCGCCCGATGCCACGGGCACTGCAGGCACCCGTCGTCCGTGACGATTCCCCGGCCGAGTTTCCCGAACTGGTGTCGGCACACGTTGCTCACCGCGAACGGGGTGTCGTCGGGAAGCATGCCGACGGCGATGACTCCGTGCTCGTCGGTACGAACTTCCGTCACCCGCCGCTCACCGAGGTCGTCGATGCCGACCAATCGTCGACCGACCGCCTGCACGGTGTCGTTGTGGAAGACCGGAGGAATCAAGCCGCGACGCTGGGAACCACCGCGTCCGTGCGCTTCGCTCATGACCTGGACATACCCTGGCCCTCCGGTCCTAAGCGTGCGAGGTTTGCCCGTTCCACGTTCGGGCACTACCGCGGAGCCCTGTCGGAGCTCTCGGAGTGGAGAACACGTGGCACGACAACCGGACGCAGGTGCCGACAGCGACGCCGGTGCCGACAGCGACGCCGGTGCCGATCAGTCCACTCCCCTGCTCGAACCGCCGAAGCTGCGTCTCGAGGACGACCGGGTCGCGACCAGGTTGGAGCTCTTCTTCGACCTCGCGTACGTCCTGGTAGTTCACCAGCTCGCGCTCGCACTGAAGGACGATCTGCGATGGCAAGGCGTCGCGGAGTTCGCCGGGCTCTTCGCCGTCACGTGGTGGTCGTGGGTGACCACGACGCTGTACGCGAACCGGTTCGACACCAACGACGTCCTCTACCGGTTGCTCGAGCTTGCTGCCACCTTCGCCGTGGCGGTGATGGCGGCCAGCGCGGCGACGGCGGTGGGCAGCGACGGAACCGTCGCGTTCGGTGTCGGGTACATCGCCACGCGGGTGATCCTCGCTCTCCTGTACCTGCGCACGCGGCGTCACATTCCCGATGTGCGCGTCACGGTCGATCTGTACCTCGCCGCCACTGTCGTCAGCGCGGTGATCTGGGCTCTGTCGTTGCTCACTCCGTCACCGGTCACCTACATCCTCTGGGCGGTGGGGATCGCCATCGAAGCCGCGGCGCCGTTCGCGGCGACCCGGTGGGGCCCGGACGTGCCGCTGCACCTCGAACACCTGCCGGAACGCTTCGGCCTGTTCGTCATTCTGGTCCTCGGCGAGTCCATCTCCGCGGTGGTACTCGGGATGCACGACACGCACTGGGTGTTCTCCTCGTTGGCGGTGGCCGCCCTCGGCTTCACCATCGCGTCGGCTGTGTGGTGGATGTACTTCGACATCGGCGGTGCCGAGGCGAAGACGGAGATCCAGGACGACGACCGCGCCGTCGGCAGTGGTCGCGCCGACGGATACGTCTGCGGACACCTCCCCCTCACCCTGGGCGTGGCCCTTCTCGGCGTCGGAATCCAGCAGTACGTCCTGCACCCGGTGGGCGAGCTGACCGACACCGGACGCTGGGTACTGTGCGGCGGAGTCGCACTGTTCGTCACCGGGGTCTGCGCCATTCTCGGATGGAGTTCCGGCCATTGGCGGACGGTCTTCCCGTGGCCGGCTCTGGCCATTCCCGTCGTCATCGTGGTCGGGTTCGTCGACACCAGACTTCCCTTCGCCTCCGCAATTGTCCTGGCTGTGGTGGCGATCGCGGCGGTCGTCACCGGCGTCGTGCGTCGGCGCCGCAGTCCGGTCGACACCACCGAAACCTGACGCAACACCCTTTTCGAGCCATTCTTCGACGTCGTTCGGAGGCGCTTCGACGTTGCGGTTCGGTAGGTCGGTTCGATCGGTCATAATCAGTGACATGCAGGCAGACGATGCACGAGCTGCGGTCGCCGACTCGCAGCTCGAGTCACCCGCCCCGGTCGTGCGCTGGGGTCGTCCCGAACAGGGCGCCGACCTTCGCGACGCCCTGGGCGGACAGATCGACAGCGACGAACAGCTCGCGCGGGCGCTTCGTACCCTCGTGGGCCTCGCTCACAAGACCATCGACGGTGCCGCGAGTTGTGGAATCTCGGTCTCGGTATCGGGTCGCTCGTTCACCGCGGCGCACAGTGACGCCCGCACCCTGATCGTGGACACCGAACAGTACGAAGCCGGTGACGGTCCGTGCCTGCACTCGGCCCGCACCGGAACCGTCGTGCGCGTCGATGCCATCGACGCCGAGAAGCGGTGGCCGGTGTTCGCCGCGTCCGCGCGCAGCGAGAACATCCGGTCGTTCCTCGCAGCACCGCTGCACACGCCGGACACGCGCTTCGGATCCCTCAACCTGTACGGCGAGGCACCCTCGGCATTCACCGACGCCGACGTCGACACCGCGCTGGCGTTGACCGACGCCCTCTCGCACGCCGTCGGGCACTACCAGCGATTCGATCGACTCCTGGACCAGTACAACGGGTTACGTCTCGCGCTGGAACATCGAGCTCCCATCGAGCAGGCGAAGGGCATGCTGATGGCTGTCCACCGCATCGATGCCGACGCGGCCTTCGACATGCTCGCGACCCGCTCGCAGCACGAGAATCGCAAGCTCCGCGACATAGCCGCCGACGTCATCACCGACATCGTCGGACGGCCCACCGCCGGGGAGTGACCGATCGACCCTTGCCTCGGACACCGATCGACGGGTCGAATGGCACCATGGATTCCTGGCTGGAAAGCTCTACCCACACGACGTGGCTCGATTCGCAGACCCGCGCTCTGCTGAACTTCGGTCGCCGGGTCGCCGACCCTCGTGGAGGGGCCGGCTGGCTCACCGACGACGGATCGATCGATCCTGCCCAGCCGATCCATACCTACGTCACGGCTCGGATGACCCACGTCTACGCACTGGGAAGCCTGCTCGGGATTCCGGGATCGCGTCCGATCGCCGAGCAGTGCATGGACGGGCTGCGCACGCTGCTCCACGACGACGATGCGGGCGGATGGTTCTCCTCGGCAGACGGTTCCGGTGAGCACGCCGACGGGAAGTCCTGTTACGAGCATGCCTTCGTGCTTCTCGCCGCGTCGTCGGCAGTTCAGGCGGGAATCGCGGGAGCCGACGCTTTCTTCGCCGAGGCGCAGCAGGTGTTCCTGGACAGGTTCTGGAGTGAATCGGACGGCCTGTGTATCGACATGTGGGACACCGCGTTCACCGCGCCCGACGACTACCGAGGGCTGAACGCCAACATGCACGCGGTCGAGGCGATGCTGGCGGCGGCATCCGCGTCGGGTGACGCCGACTGGATCTCGCGGAGTGAACGCGTGTGCCACTTCGTCGTGGAGTCCTCGAAGGACCGTGCGTGGCGTATCCCCGAGCACTACGACGCGACATGGCAGCCGGATCTCGATCTGAACCGCGACCAGCCGAGTCACCCGTTCAAGCCGTTCGGCGCCACCGTCGGTCACGGATTCGAGTGGGCCAGATTGATGCTGCACACGGAGGCGGCGCGCGATTCCACCAGCGACTGGTTGCTCGATGCTGCCCGGAACCTGTTCCATCGGGCTGCTGCCGACGGGTGGTCCGTCGACGGCGCACCAGGATTCGTCTACACGACGGACTGGGACGGCGAACCTGTCGTTCGCGACAGGATGCATTGGGTCGCGGCGGAAGCCATCGCGGCGGCCGCAGCGCTGTACCGCAGAACGGGCGATCGGATGTACGCCGATCACTACCGCCGGTGGTGGGACTATGTCGCCACCGTGATGATCGATCCGGTGGACGGTTCGTGGAGGCATCAACTCGACGAGCGGAACGAACCGACCGACACCGTGTGGTCGGGTAGGCCCGATCTCTACCACGCGATCCAGGCGACGTTGATTCCGCGCCTTCCGCTCTACCCGATGATCGCGACCGCGGTGGCCGACGGACGTGTGCGCTGAGCGGCCGGCCACGGACGTCTCGGCGTAGTCATCCCGTCGACCGGGACGGGACCGCCGCGGTCTCGTGCGGTGACACCGGTTCCACGCCGTCGCGGATCAGATGGTGGCGGCCCCTCGGAAGCATCAAGGGCGTACCGGATACGGGATCGGTGATGATGCGGCAATCGAGGCCGAAGACAGCCTGGACACACGACTCGGTCAGGACGTCCACCGGCGCGCCCGCAGCGTGAATGATGCCCTCCGACAGCGCGATCAGATGGTCGGAGTAGCGCGCCGCCAGATTCAGGTCGTGCAACACCATGACGATGGTCGTTCCCCGCGCAGCGTTCAGATCTGTCAACAGATCGAGCACCTCGACCTGGTGGCTGACGTCCAGGAATGTCGTGGGCTCGTCGAGCAGGAGAAGATCCGTGTGCTGCGCCAGCGCCATGGCGATCCAGACACGTTGACGCTGACCGCCGGACAATTCGTCCACGGTCCGATCGGCGAGGTCGGCGGTGTGTGTCATGTCCAGCGCATCGGCGACCGCGATGTCGTCGGCGGTGTTCCAGCGAGAGAAGGCCGACTTGTGCGGATGCCGCCCCCGACCGACCAGGTCGGCGACGGTGATCCCCTCGGGCGCGAGGGGCGATTGCGGAAGCAACCCCAGTGTGCGAGCAAGGTGCTTGGCCGGGGTGCGGTGGACGTCGCGTCCGTCCAACAAGACCCGACCGCCACTGGGCTTCAGAAGTCTCGACATCGATCGCAGCAGGGTCGACTTCCCGCATGCGTTGGCACCCACGATCGAGGTCACGCGGCCCGGCAGGATGTCGAGGTCCAAGCCGTCGATGACGGTGCGATCTCCGTACCCGAGAACGAGATCGTGCATCGTGAGGGTGTGGTCGGTGGTCATAGGGATCCTCCCGCGCGATTGCTGCGGACGATGAGATAGATGAGGTACGGAGCGCCCAGGATCCCGGTCACGATGCCCACGGGATACCGGGTCCCGAAGGCGTATTGGCCACAGAAGTCCGCCGCCAGGACCAGCAGTGCGCCGACGAGAGCGGACGAGACCAGCAAGGATCCGACCGGGCCCACGATGCGCGCGGCGATCGGCCCGGACAGGAACGCGACGAAGGCCACGGGTCCTGCTGCCGCAGTGGCGAATGCGATGAGGCCGACTGCGCTGACGATGACGACCAGTCGAGTGCGGTTCACCCGTACGCCCAGCGCCGGCGCCATGTCCTCGCCCAGTCGGGTGACGGCCAGGTCGCGGCTCCTGCTCATCAGGACGGGCGCGAGAAGGACGAACGGCACGATGACGGTGACGACGTTCGACCATGTCGCACCGTTGATGCTGCCGGTGAGCCACCGGGAGGCTTCCTGCAGATCCCACTGAGCCGCACGCGAGAGCACGTACGCGGTGACACTGTCGAGCATGGCCGCGATACCGATGCCGACGAGGATCAGTCGCGTCCCGACGACTCCGTCCTTGAACGACAGCACGTACACCGCGACGGCGACGACGAGTCCGCCGACGACAGCGAACACCGAGACCTGTGTGGCACCCAGGGACAGCGTGATGATGGCGAATGCCGCTGCGGCGCTTGCCCCGGCGCTGATGCCGATGATGTCGGGACTGGCGAGCGGATTGCGCAGCATGGTCTGGAACGCCACTCCCGCCATTCCGAAACAGAGTCCCGCGACCGCCGCCAGAACCGTGCGAGGCAGTCGCAACCTGCCGACCGTGTACGACGCACCGGGCACGTCCTGGCCGAGGATCACGCGGACGACGTCGTCCAGCGGATAGTAGGTGCGTCCCACCGTGAGGCTGACGACTGCGATGGCGACGACGAGTACAGCGAGAACGGCGAGAGATGTTCGGCGACGCGTCGACCGACTACGGCGGCCTGCCACGACACGCTCGAGTGTCGTCGTCACAGCGCACTCACCCTCCGTCGACGGACGATCGCGATGAAGAACGGGGCACCGAGGAGCGCGGTGATGATGCCGACGTCTATCTCGGCGGGCCTGGCGACGATGCGACCTGCCACGTCCGCGACGGTCAGCAGCACCGCGCCTCCCACAGCGCAATACGGGAGCAACCATCGGTGGTCGACTCCGACGAGCAGCCGGAACACATGTGGCACAACCAGTCCGACGAAGCCGATAGGTCCCGCCACGGCCGTCACCGCGCCGCACAGGACGACTGCCCCGAGAGCGGAGGTCGCGCGCACCAGGGCCACGCGCTCCCCCAGTCCCGCAGCGAGATCGTCGCCCAGAGCCAGCGAGTTGAGCGACCGTGCCGATGCCAGACACAACGCTCCGCCGACGATCAGGAACGGCAGGATCATCGACGTCCGCTCGAAGGTGGCTCCGCCGACTCCCCCGACGAGCCACGACCTGATGCCACCGGCGAGGTCGCTACGCGGTAACGCGACGGCGCTGACGAACGACACCAAGGCCGCCGACGTCGCCGCGCCGGCGAGCGCCAGCTTCAGTGGCGATGCCCCACCGCGGCCGAGAGAGCCGACGGCATAGACGAATACGGCGGTCACACCGGCTCCGGCGATCGCGACCCAGAGGTAGCTGGTCGCGGACGACAGAGAGAAGAACACCAGTCCCGTGACCACGGCGAGCGACGCGCCCATGTTGACCCCGAGAATTCCGGGGTCCGCCAACGGGTTCCGGGTGACGCCCTGCATGACGGCGCCCGACACCGCCAAGGCGGCGCCGGCGAGCACCGCCAGCAGCGTCCGCGGAAGACGCGTCGCCACCGCGGCTCGGTCGAATCCTTCCGTCGATCCACCGAGTGCGGCGACGACGTCGTCGATACCCACATCGCGGGAGCCGATGGTCACCGACAGGAACACCGCGACGACCAGCGCACCGACGGCGGCGAGCAGCCCGGCGCCGCGCGCCCATGTCGCGGACGACGGTGCCGGCGCGACGACCGATGTCACTGTGTCGGTCGTGCTGCTCGTTCGAGGAGTCCGAGGTAGTCGTCGAGCACCCAGGAGAGAGACAAGGGGGTGGGATTCGACGCGGTACCCAGCGTGCCGTCGCTGGGAAGGGCGACGATGGCGTCGTTCTTCACAGCGGGCATCTGTGACAGCAAGGGGTCGGCCTCGAGCGACCGGACCAACTCGTCGCCGCCGTAGGTGACGATGATGTCGACGTCGTTGAACGCATCGGCCTGCTCGGCGCTCTGCTTCAGGCTGAACTTGTCCGTCGTCGCCGAGGCGGTCGCGACGCTCGGCGGCGTGACCATGCCGAGGTCCTCGAAGAACATGGTCCGGGTGTCGTGCGTGGTGTAGAAGCTGACTTCGCTGAGATTCGTCGTGTCCACGTGGGTGAGGAACATCGTCGACTTCCCGGCGATGGCCGGATGAGCGGCGACGGCCTCGTCGATCTGTGCGTCGAGATCGGCGATGAGCCGCGTGCCCTCGTCCTCGAGGCCGAGCGCGCGGCTGCTGACCGAAATCATGTCCCGCCACGGCGTCCCCCACGCGGTCTCCGGGTAGGCGACGACCGGTGCGATTTCGCTGAGCTGGTCGTATGTCTCCTGGTCGAGACCCGAATAGGCGGCGAGGATGACGTCGGGGTCGGTGTCGGCGACAGCCTCGAAGTCCACTCCGTCGGTCTCGTCGAACAGCACCGGTCGCTCGCCACCCAGCTCGTCGAGCTTGGCGTCGACCCAGGGAAGGACGCCATCACCGTCGTCGTCTCCGAAGTCGGCGAACGCCATCCCGACGGGGACGATGCCCAGCGCCAGGGGAACTTCCTGGTTGGCCCAGTTGACCGTCGCGACCCGCTCGGGTTTCTCGGCGATCGTGGTCGTTCCGAGAGCGTGTTCGATGGTGACGGGTGTCCAGTCGGAGGCGGCGCTGTTCCGGTCGTTCGACTCCGTCGACGTGGAGCACGACGTGAGGCCGACAGTGACCAGGAGCGCGGCGGAAAGCACGGCGAACCGTGACGCGTGGGACATGAGATCCTTCTGGTCGAGGCGCGAAGTTAGGTGAGGGTTACCTCAAACGAAAGTAACCCATTCCCCATGTTCTGCGCAATCGAGCCCTCGCGACCGACCCGTCCAGGTCACTCGAGATCACTCATGTCGAGCACGAATCGATACCTGACGTCCCCCGCCTCGAGACGCTCGAGTGCCGCGCCCACTCGGGCGGACGGCACGACCTCGACATCGGCCGTGATGCCGTGCTCACCGCAGAAGGCCAACATCTCCCGAGTATGTGTGCGCCCGCCGCTGCCGGCGGAACTCAGTGACTTGCGCCCGACCAGAAGACCGAGAGTGTCCACCGAGATCGGTCCGAGAAAGCCGACGGCACACAGTGTTCCGTCGAGCGCGAGGCTCGCCAGGTACGGCGCCAGGTCGTGCGAGACCGGAATGCAATCGACGATGAAATCCAATGATCCGACCACCGCCTCCATGGCGTCGCCGTCCCGCGAGAGCACTGTGTGGTCCGCTCCGAGTGCGCGCGCCTCGTCCGCCTTGGTCGTCGACGTCGTGAATACCGTGACCTCCGCTCCCAGCGCGTGGGCGAACTTGACCGCCAGGTGCCCCAGCCCGCCGAGTCCGGCGACGCCGACGCGCGACCCGGGTCCGATCTTCCAGCGCCGCAGGGGTTCCCACACCGTGATGCCCGCGCACATCAACGGTGCGACGGCGGCGGCATCGAGTGCCGCGGGCCGATGGAAGACGAACCTGTCACGCACGACGTACTCCGCGCTGAACGCGCCGACCGTCGTCGTGCCGTCGACTCGATCCGTGCCGCCGTAGGTGAGGGTGGGAAAGTCGCGGCAGAAGTTCTGCTGCTCCGCGGTGCACATGTCGCACCGACCGCAGGAGTCGACGATGTTGCCCACGGCGACCTCGTCCCCGGTAGAGAAGTCCGTGACTGCGTCCCCCACGGCTACCACCGTGCCCACGAACTCGTGGCCCGGGGTCAGCGGAAAGTGTCCGGCCGGATCGTTCACCGCGTGCAGATCCGAGTGGCACACACCGCAGAACGTGACGCGGACCGCGACGTCGTCGTCACGAAGCGCGCGGCGAACGAAATCGAACCGTTCCAGCGTCGCTCCCGTAGTGAGCGCGCGATATCCGGTGGTGGGCCTCATGGTGCCTCCTCGGTCGTTTCCAACCAACTAGTTGTTTATCGACACCCTACCCCTTCCAACCAACTGGTTGGTGGCCTGCCTACACTCGTGCCCATGGGAGATGCGGCGATGACGAAAGAACGGCTACTCGACGCCGGCGTGACCGAATTCGCGCAATACGGCATCGCCGGCGCGCGCGTCGACCGCATCGCCGCGAGCGCCGGGATCAACAAGTCGCAGATCTACGCGTACTTCGGCAGCAAGGACGGACTGTTCGACGCGGTGTTCGATCACCGTGTCGACGTCGATATCGCAACGGTCGCACTGGATCCGGACGACATTCCGGCGTACGTGACGGCTCTGTACGACATGTACCTCGGCGATCCGGAATTGGTGCGGCTCCTCACGTGGGCCCGTCTCGAGCGCACACCTCGGGGAGCACTGTTCGGCCACCGCGGCGACCCGGACCGTCCCGTTCTGGACGCACTACGGGACGCGCAGAAACGCGGGGTGCTGGTCGACGACATCACCCCGGAAGACCTCTGGTCGATGATCGTCGCCCTGGCCGCGACCTGGGCGCAGTCAGCGATCGTCCACACGGCGGACACCCGCGAAGAGACTTCCGTGCACGACCGTCGGAAAGCCGCTCTCGCCCTCACGGCGCGCCGAGCGTTCTGTGCGTGACCGGTTACTCAGGCCCCACGGCGCACGTCACGTCGTCCACCGGTAGTCGAGGAACTTCCCGTCGAACGTGACGACGACTCTGTCGCCGTCCTCGTGGGGCCTCCGCGACACATCGACCGTGAAGTTGATGGCGCTCATGATCCCGTCGCCGAACTCCTCGTAGATCAGTTCCTTCAGGGCCGGCCCGTACACCTGGAGCGCTTCGTGGAAACGGTAGACGGTCGGATCCGACTCGAGGTTCAGAGCGCCTCGGTACGGGGCCAACGTCAGCTCGTCGAGCGACCCGTCGGGTAGTTCCAGCAGATCGGTCAGCACCCGAGCCTGAGCGTCGTCCAGGGGATGCTGTCCGTACAGTGCCGACACCGTCCACGCTGTCGGCGACCCCAGCGCGGCGGCAATGTTCTTCCAGGACAACCCGAGACGCTTCTTCGCCAGTCTGACGGCCGTGGTGGCGGTGGGGGCGTTCATGCTGCTACCTCGGCAGCAGTCGACTGCACTTCCTGGTTGCACATCGGGTGACCTCTCGGTGGTGGGAAGACGCTGTCGTCGTCATCCCACCACCCACCGGGGCGATCCGCGACCGGACGCGGGTCGCTACTGCGTCGGTGTCAGGAATTCTCGTTCGCGTCGCCGGGATGAGGCACGTTCTCCTCGTCGACGTATGCCGTGTGCTCGGTGTCCGCGTCGTGGTCCCGCGGGCCCTCGTTGGTTCCTGCGGCGGGTACTGCGTCTGCGGCATCGCTGGGCATCGTCATGTTCTCTGCTCTCGTCGAGGAATCCAGATGTACGAGGTGATGAATGCCCCACCCGCCGTCCGCGCAACCATTCCCGGCCCCTCGCGGCTCGACGGCCGTGACTCGTACTCGCTCACGATTGGCAGAACACGGAACTGGGCATCTCGGTGGGGTGCACTTCACTCCGGTCCGCCCAGACCGCTTCGTCGTCGTCGTCCCTGCGCACAACGAGGTCGAACTACTTCACCGGTGCCTGGTCGCCCTGCGCAATGCTCGTGCAGCATCGCCGATCCCGGTCAGGATCGTCGTCGTACTCGACTCCTGCACGGACGGCACGTCCGACGTGGTCGGCACCGGGGTCGACGTCGTCGTCACCGATGCGCGCAACGTCGGTTCGGCCCGAAAGATCGGATTTCGCGCCGCAGAGGTGACGAGCAGCGCGTCGACCTGGTGCGTCAGTACCGATGCCGATTCCGTCGTGGACCGCGACCATTTCCGGACATTGGCGGAGTGCGCCCGCGACGCACACGTCGTCACCGGATCCGTTCGTGTGTCGGAATGGGCGCACCGCTCCACTGCTCTCGCGCGGCGATACGAACGAGACTATGCAGCCGAACACAGTCGTGGTCTGCGGCACGTCCACGGGGCCAATCTTGCTGTCCGCGCCGATGCCTATCGGTCGGTCGGAGGTTTCCGCCCTCTCGGCGAACACGAGGATGTCGATCTGGTCGACCGGCTGGAACGCCGAGGATTCCGGGTGCGCAGCGAGGGCGCGCCGTCGGTGATCACCTCCGCGCGCTCGAGCCGGCGGACAGCGGGCGGCTTCGCGTCGTTTCTCGACACCCTCGCCGAGGAAACGGACCCGCCCGCGATCACCGCCTGAACGCGGTCAGGAATCCACCCGGAACACATCGATCAGGACGTCGTCGTCGCGGTACTGCGCAACGATCGTCATCCCCGATGCGGACCCGAATGCGGTGTGCACCTGGTCCGCTGTACTCGGGTACTCCGGCACGTCGTGACGCCAATGCGCGATACATACTGCGCCACCCGGCTCGGTCGCCGACACTGCAGACGACGCCAACCGGTCGAGATCGAACGGGTCGAAGTAGTAGCACATCTCGCTGAGGACGACGAGGTCGAAACGGCCGTCCGGCCACCCGTCGTGGAGGGATTCTCGACGAAACGTCGCGTTGGCGATTCCGCGTTCACGGGCACGACGCAGGGGCGCCTCCGCAATGTCCGTCGACAGCACGTGGTCGCATCGGCTCGCGAGGAGTTCCGTCAGCACCCCGATCGAGCAGCCGGGCTCGAACGCCGACCGGTAATGCTCGTCCGGCAACATCGACAGGGTCAGCGCATACTTCCTCCTCTCGTACCACCGGGTTTCGAAGCCCCAGGGGTCCGGGTCGGCGTCGTACATACGCTCGAAGTACTGCCCGGACATCCCGCTCATACGAACACCGTCTCGTGACGACGGGTGAGCCGTTCCAGCACCCACGGCGGGAGGGTTTCGTCATCGTCGTCGGCGCGAATCTGTGTGTGGAACCTGCTCACTGCAGCCAACTTTCGGTCGTAGGATTCGTCGCTCGTGAGCACCGTCCGGGCCGAGGTCCAGGGAACCTGCGGATCGGCGGGCTCCGCCCAGTGCCACATCCAGATGGGGTATTCCACCACCACGCACCCGGCGGCGGTCGCCGCGACGACCGATGCCCGGCCGACCGCCTCGTGATCCGGATGTCCGTCCGTGCGCAGTGTCGTCGCACACCAGACGTTCTCACCTCCGTCGAGTGTCGTCAGGACGTCGTGAAGACGCTCGGCCAGTTCCCGTTCGTGCTTGTCGACCTGCCCGTCCGGCACACCCAGTCGCACCGAATTGCGCACCCCGAGATCCTCGCGTGCGGCGTCACTTTCGGCGACCCGCAGCCGTTCGAGGTCGCGCCGGGTTCGAGACGGTCTCGGGGTGTGCGACGCACCGCCGTCCGTCACGGCCACGAGAGTGACCGCAGCGCCGGCCGCCGCCCGTGCCGCAGCCCATCCGCCCACTCCGAGCACCTCGTCGTCCGGATGAGGAGCCACCACGACCAGGTGTGAACAAGTGCTGTCGTCGAGGAGCGGAAAGACCGTGCCCGCCTGCAGCCACACTGATTCCGGCGTGCCGCGGGCGGCGATCGGACGGTCGGCGAACCGCTCGACGCTCACCGACTTTCCCACCCGGCTGCAACAGCATGCCCGAGCGTCTCCAGATCGACCTCGGCATGGCTCTGCCGCAGGTACACCGTCAGATCTGCGGCTCGCCGGGCATGGGCGTCGTCGAGAGCCCACGGCGCTGCCCCGAGCGCGCGGCCTACCCGGTCGAGCACCTCCTGTGCAGCGCGTTCGACGATGGCCCGAACACGGAACGCACGGATTCGCGCATCCTCGAGTGAGTCCGGGTGTCGATCGACGGCCGCTGCAGCTCCCTCGAAAGTGTGCCTACAGGCTGCCAGTGCCGCGTCCACTGCTCCGAGATGAGCCAGCGCGTGCGGCCCGGCGCGGCCCTCTCCGGCTCGGCGATACAGCGGCTCGGCAACTCCGGACGCGGCTCCGAACCAACACGCCGCAACTCCGATCGCACCGTGCCAGAACCCGGCGCGACCGGTGTAGAAGTCGGGGTCCCCGACCGCGGAGGCACGAGCACCGTCGAAGGACACTGCTCCGGTATCGCTGTCATGCATACCGACGGGGGGCCAGGAGTTGGGTTCGGGACGAACCGTCGACCGGTCCAGCACGACCGCGAACAGGCGTGAAACACCGTCGGCCCGAGCAGTGACCAGGGCGTGGGTACATCTGTGCGCCCCGGAACACCACTGTTTACGACCCGACAGGGTCCATGAACCGTCGGCCAGTCGTCGCGCCTCGACCGCCGGGGCCACCTCGGCTGCCCACACGCCCCACAGCTGACCCGACGACACAGGATCAGCGCCTGCCTCGGCAAGGATCGCGGCAGCGTCGTAGTGCGCTTCGAGCAGTCTGCCCACGACGGTGTCGGCGCGGGTCCAGTCCGTCAGCGCGGTCCACCGCTCGCCGGTAGCACCCGAGCCGGGCAGAGGGAGATTCCCTGTGTCGGCAACGATGGTGCGGACAGCGGCCGATACCCGGCTGCCGATGTCATGGGCCACGCGTCGCTCCCGAGGTTGTCGTTCGAACTGACGGTGTACCCCGACGGCCCGATCCCCACGCGGAGCTACGTGGCCCGCCCCAGCAGTTCGTCGGAGATGATCCGCATCTGGATCTCGCTGGTTCCTTCGAAGATCTTGGTCAGCCGCGCGTCACGCCAGTGTCGCTCGACTTGGTAGTCGGTGGTGTAGCCGGCACCCCCGTGGATCTGGACGGCCTCACTGGTCACCCGTTCCGCCATCTCGGTCGCGACGAGTTTGCACATGGACGCTTCGAGTGAGCAGCGCCGCCCGGTGTCGATATCGGTGGCGACGGAATACATCAGCTGCCTGGCAGCCTCGATATCCGCCGCCATCGTCGCGATCTTGAAGCGGAGGTGCTGGAAATCCGCGAGTGGATGTCCGAACTGGCGACGCGTGTGCATGTAGGCGATCGAGTCCTCGAGTCCCGCGCGCGCCAGCCCGATAGCCCGCGCGGCGGTGTGCACACGGCCCACCTCCAGTCCACTGACCGCGAGGTAGAAGCCGCGGCCCTCCTCCCCCAGCATGTTCGGCGCCGGGACTCGGAACTCGTCGAACGCCAATTCCCATGTCTTCCAGCCGAAATATCCGATCGTCCGGGCGGCGGTGCCGCGGATGCCGGCCGGGAACGATCCACGCTCCTTGTCGATGAGGAACGCACTGATACCGCGGTGCGGCGCGGCCGGGTCGACACGAGGATCCGTCCTCGCGAACAAGACGATGTAGTCGGCCTCGTCCGCGTACGTGCACCACATCTTCGTTCCGGTGACGATCCAGTCGTCGCCGCTGCGGGTCGCGCGGCACGCGATGTTCGCGATGTCCGACCCGGCGTCGGCTTCCGACAGCGCGTAGGAGCCGAGGTAGTCGCCCACGGCCACCCTCGGCAGCAGCGCGGCCTCCTGTTCGGCCGTGAATCCGCCGCCCATTCCGTTTCCCCGGGCGAGCAGACCGGACACGCTCATCCACGCCCGCGACAATTCTTCGGCGACGAGGCAGTACTCGAACACGCCGAGTCCCAGGCCGCCGTGCTCCTCGCCGATCAGGATGCCGAAGAAACCGATGTCGGCCATCGCCTTCTTCAGCGACTCGGGGATCCTGCCCTGCACGGGGTCGAGCTCGTTCGCCACCGGAAGTACGTGCGTCATCGCGAAGTCGCGGGCGAGATCGCGGATCGCGATGCGGTCGTCGGTCAGGTACCGCGGTGAGTCCGGGCGGGGGTTGCTCGGTCGATGGGTCACGGGACTGCTCCTGACGGAGGCCGAGGGCTAGGTCGGGATACCGTTCGCGTCACACGGCACCGAATGTCCGTCGTCGATGAGGTGCAACGTCACCCGCATCTCGTCGGGTTGGATACTGCCGGACCAGTCGGCGTACGGATGGTCGAGAAACGCGACGACGACCAGAGCCGACGCTACCAATGCGGAGACGAAGGCAATCGGGATCGACTGCACCACTGCGCTTTCCCGCTTGTCGGCCTGGACGCACATGTAGGTGAGGATCGCCGACGCTCCGATGCCCAACACGATCCACAGCGGAAGAGGAACGGACGGTTCCGCCTCGGCCGCGCGGGCCCGGCGACCGTCCCGGCGCTCGGCTTGCTGATCGAACCATTGCCCGTACGCCGCCTCCTGAGAGGCACCCACCGGTTCCTTGGCCGCGAATTCGTCCACCATGGAGTCGACCCAGTGATCGACCGCCGGGGACCGCTCTCCGCGCGCCATGGCCGGCCACTCGTCGGAGACCACGGCACGGGAGTAACAGATGAGACCGCCGTGCAGGCCGTCGCCGTCATGCCCTTCGAGAACATCGGCGACGTTGTGCAATTCCGTCACGGCAACGGCTTCCATGCTGGCACCGTTGCGCGCACTTTGATAACTCTGCAGCGCGAAGAAGATGGTGAATGCCAGCAGCACGGCGAACATGGTTCCGATCACCGTCAGAGCGCCTGCCGCCCGGGTGCTGTCGATGAACCAGCCGGGGTCGGGTGCCCGGGTCCGCACTGCCAATTTCACGGTGACGGCCAACGCCACGACGACGACCACGATCGCACCCAGTATCCAGCTCGACACCGCGCAACTGTAGGCGCGCCAGGAGTTTCGCGCGACCGGTACCGCAGTATCCGAGACCGACCATTCCGCTACGCCGCGCGCCGGCGGATTCTATGGTGTTCAGCGACGCAGGATTGCGCCGTGCGGACCGGACAGAGGACGTGCTGTGATCGCGAGCATCAGAAGGTCGCTCAGGCTGGCCGGAATGCGTCCACTCCCTCGATGGCATTCCGGTCCCGCAATTTCTCTGCACGGCAAACGAATTCTCGTAACCGGCGCGTCGTCCGGAATAGGCGCCGTCGCGGCCGTGAAACTTGCTTCCGAGGGTGCGACCGTTCTCGCGGTCGCGCGTCGGGAAAGCCTCTTGAACGACGTCGTCGGCACGATCAAGGCCTCGGGTGGCACCGCGATCGCCATTCCGGCGGACCTGTCCGACCTCGACGACGTCGACGCCGTGGTCGAGCGCGCCGGGCACGTGGACGTCCTCATCAACAATGCGGCCAGATCGATTCGGCGGCCGCTCTCGGAGTCCCTCCAGCGATGGCACGACATAGAGCGGGTGATGGCACTCAACTATTACGCGCCGCTCCGGCTCGTCCGGGGATTGTCACCCGGGATGCTCGAACGCGGAGACGGCCACATCATCAATGTCGCCACGTGGCGTGTCCTTCCGGAGTCGTCGCCGATGTTCGCCCCATACAACGCCTCCAAAGCTGCGCTGAGCGCAGTCAGCCGCGTCATCGACACCGAATGGGGCGCGTCGGGTGTCCATTCCACGACCATCTACTACCCCTTGGTGGCGACACCCATGATCGCGCCGACACGCGCCTACGACGGTGTCGGCGCGCTGAGTGCGGAGGAAGCCGCCGACTGGATGGTGACTGCCGTCAAGACCCGACCCATCCGCATCGCTCCCCGTAAAGCCCTGGCTCTCCGGGCACTCGATGTCGTCGCACCGCGCATGCTGAACACCATCCTCGAACGGGAGACGGACCGGATGAACGCGAGAACTGCTTCTGCTGCCCTGATGGCGGACCCGGCGTGAACAGGTCCGCGTTCGCTGCCGCGGTCGCCGTCACGCTGACGCTGACCGGTTGCGCGACAGAAGAACCCACCGCGAACGTGACGTATCCCGCGGGGCCCGTCACGATGACTGCCGGGGCCGACGAGGGCAGCGGTTTCGACCTCACCATCCGCTCCGTCGTCGACGCGCTGCAGAAGGAACGCATCGTCGATGTTCCACTGCCGGTGCAGAATCGACCGGGCGGCAGCGGCGCCGACTTCCTCGCCTCCATGGTCCGCGACCACCAGGGCGCCGACGACCAGATCGCGGTGACGTCGCTGTCGATGATGGTCAATCAGGTACGCGGCACGTCCGACCTCGGATACACCGACGTCACCATGATCGCCCGCCTCATCACCGAGTACTACATGGTCGTGACACCGGCCGGGTCCCCTCTCGGCACTCTCGGCGACGTGATGGCCGCCATCAGGGCCGACCCGGCGAGCGTCACGGTCGGGGCCGCGAACGACGACGAACTCCCCTTCGGTCTCCTGGTAGCGGCGGCCGGTGGCGACCCGTCCACCGTCCGCTACGACACCCGTGAAGGTGGCGGTGAGCAGATCGCCGCCCTCGCGGACGGCACCGTCGACGTCGCGGTGGGCGGCGTCAGCGAATTCGTCGATCAGGTCAGCGCCGGAAACCTCACGGCACTCGGTGTCCTCGCCGAGGACCGCCTTCCCGGTCTCGATGTCCCCACCGCTCGTGAACAAGGGTTGGACGTCACGCTGTCGAACTGGCGAGGCCTCTACGGACCGCCCGACATGCCGGCCTCCGCCGTCGACTACTGGCAGAACGCGCTCGCCGCGATGGTCGAGACACCCACCTGGAAACAGATCGCGGAACGGAGCAAGTTCACGACCACCTTCATGATCGGCGCCGAGTTCCAGGACTTCCTGGCGTCGAGTCAGGAGGACGTCGAGACCGGATACCGCGCAGCGCCGCGATGACCGACTCCGGCTCCGCAGCAGCACTTCCCGGCACGACATCATCGGGACACAGGCCCGAGAATCTGGTCCTCGGCGCGACCTTGATCACCGCAGCGTTCTTCTGTGTCGCCCTGGTCGGAGCTCTGGCGAAACAGTCCGGAACATATACCTCGACGGGCGTGCTGCTGCTGTTCCAGAACACGATAGGACTGCTCTTCGTCGTCCCGGTGGCTCTGCGGGGCGGACGGTCGACGGTGGCGACCGGGCGGTTCGGCATGCACGTCCTGAGAGCGGCTATGGGGACGGCATGCTGGTACGCGCTCTTCTTTGCCATCACCCGAATACCGCTTGCCGACGCGACGCTGCTCACCTACAGCGCACCGCTGTGGATGCCGTTCATCGCATGGGCGGTCACCCGGCAGCGAGTCGCGGGAGCCACCTGGATCGGTGCGGGCATCGGGTTCGTCGGAGTGATGCTCGTCCTCCAGCCGCAGGGACACAGCTTCGGCCTCGGCTCGGCATCCGCCTTGGCCGGCGCGCTGTTCCTGGCTTTCGCGATGATGTCGGTCCGCTGGCTGGGTGCCACCGAACCGGTCATCAGAGTCCTCTTCTACTACTTCCTGCTGTCCACCGTCATCTCCGTCCCGATCGCGCTGGCGGACTGGGAACCGATACCGCCGCAAGCGTGGGTGTCGTTGACGGCACTCGGCTTCGCACAGCTGGCCTCGCAGACGCTCATCGTGGTGGCCTACCGGTACGCCTCCGCCGAGAAGATCGGCCCGTTCATCTACTCCGTCATCGTCTTCGCCGCCCTCGTCGACTGGGTCGTCTGGAATCACCGACCCTCGCTCGTCGCCGGCCTCGGCATGGTGCTCGTCATCGGTGGAGGGCTCGTCGCGGTCCGGGTGCGACGACAGTCGGGGTGACGGCCAGCGGCTCGTCGTCGGAACCGCCCGCGTGTCCGCCGATCGTGCCGTAGGTTCCCTCCATGCTCCGAGCGCCGATCACTGCAACCCGTGGCCGCTCCATTCACCGCAGACATGGTCACCCCAGCAAGATAGGCCAGGTCGCAGGTGGTGATCCCTGCAACACTCGGTACATGCCATCACCCGCCTCCGTGCCCCGTCAGCAGACCTCGAGGCACCTGTATGTCGCACTGGAGACGCAGAGGACCGACCCCTGCGTCCAGCGCATCCAGGCCACCGATCTTCGACGTGCGACGGCCGTTCACGACGAGCTGAGCGACCCTGCCGCGGGAATCGTCGCGGTCCTGGACGTCGAGTTCCTCATCGCGTCGTCGGCACGTACGGCGCGCCAGGAATATCGTCGCCGCGGGCTGGACGACGTCACCGCGAGGACGGTGCAGTACGTCGGTACGCCGACAGGGCTCGCGGGACTGATCGCCGACATCGGCGCCGCGGGAGTGGCCGACGGAGTCGTCCTCGTCGCGCTGGACGACAGTGCCTCGACCGAGTTGTTCTCGTCCACAACGCTTCCGCATCTCCTACGGCTCGGTATCGTCGACACCGAGAACGCGTCGGTAGTGGGTGCCGAGGCTCGATCATCTGCGAGAGAGTGTGTAGCACATGGAGGTTCGTGAGCTGGAGTGGTTCGTCGTGTTGGCGAGGACGGAGAATGTGACCAATGCGGCGACACAGCTCCATGTCAGCCAACCGACGTTGTCCAGAGCGCTCGCCAGAATAGAACGTCAACTCGGCGTGAAGCTGTTCGACCGCAATCAGAATCGGCTGCGTCTGAACAAGTACGGCGAGATCTACCGGGCACATGCCGAGCGCGCCATGAAGGAGCTCACGCAGGGCGAAGAACGCATCCGCACCCTCGTCGACCCGCATCAGGGCGTCGTGTCATTGGGGTTCCTGCACTCTTTCGGTGGATGGCTCGTTCCGTCATTGCTCGATCGCTATCACGTGCAGGCGCCACTCACGTCGTTCGAATTGGAAGGTGGGGCTGCCGATTCCATCGTAGAGGCAGTGCGCTCGGGCCGGATCGACATCGGCTTCGTCGCACCCCGACCCGTGGCCGACGATCTGGCGTGGGTGCGGCTGGGTCGCGAGCTGCTGTGTCTCGAGGTGCCACCGGGTGACGAGTTCGCCGATCGGGAGTCCATCTCGATCGCCGAGATCTCGACGCGCCCCATGATCGCACTCGGACAGAGCTACGGACTGCGACACGTGGTGGACAGATTGTTCGACGATGCCGGCTGCGTGCCGTCGATCAGCATCGAGGCCACGGAGCTGTCCACGCTCCGCGCCCTCGTGCGCCACGGAAGTGGAATCGCGATCGTTCCGGTACCGCGTTCGGATCAGCAATCTCCCACTGTCACAGTGCCGATCAGCGACGCCAACGCATTCCGCTCCTACGGCGTCATCACGCGGAACGACGGTCCGACGGGGAGTGCTGCGCGCGCATTCCTGGAATTCGTGACCGGTTCGTACGACGAGTCGTTGCTCGACGAGCCGACCACGGCGTCGCCGGTCCCGACGGCCTGATTACTGCGACGGTGCGAGCACGATGTCGAAGGTGACCTCGCTCCATGTCGACACCGCGCGACCGTCGGGCGTCGGAACGCCCTCGCGACGTACGAACTGCTTGATCAACGACTCCTTGACGCCGAACACCGCATCTTTCCAGCCGATCTCGTCACCGTCGACGAAGATGTGCGTGACCAACCGGCGATAGCCGTCGGCAGTGACCATGAAATGCAAGTGGCTCGCGCGCATCGGCGACCGTCCCACCGCGGCGAGCATGCTCCCGACGGGGCCGTCGTGCGGAATCGGGTAGGGCGTCGGAGTCAGCCCCCAGAAGCGGAACGCGCCGTTGTCGTCCGAGAACAGGTGCGCCCGGGCGGCCGTTCGATCGTCGTCGTACTGGACGTCGTACAGGCCGTCCTCATCCGCTTCCCAGACCTCGATCCGCGCGCCGACGACTGGACGGCCATCGGTCCCCCGGACGGTTCCGCTCACCCAGCAGGGCTCACCGGCCGCACCGAAGGCCATGTCTCCGCCGTCCTGGATCTCGGGAGCCCCGTCGACGAAGAAGGGCCCGAAGACGGTGGCCTCGGTGGCATCCGCCACCGGTGGGTTATTCATGCCGATGACCTGCATGGACAACCCCAGCACGTCGGACAACAGGATGAACTCCTGACGGGTCTCGGTGCACGTCTGCCCGGTCCGGGTGAGGAAGTCGATCATCGTGTTCCACTCGGTCTCCGTGAGCCTGAGCTCGCGGGCCGCGGCGTGAACATGGCGGGTCACCGTCTGCATGATCTGCCGTAACCGGCCGTCGGGTGCTCCGTCGAAGGACCGCACCACGGTGTCGACGAGCATCTGCTCGCGTTCTGTCTGTACATCGTCGGACATGGTTGCTCCTCAGTAGTCGCGGCGTCCCACAGGGGCACCTGCCCACGCAGCGGCGATGAGCCCGCGCAGCGTCGATGCGTCGACCGGGCGCGGAGTGGACGGTGGTACGAGTGCCGCGACCCGCGTTGCAGCATCGTCGATGCCGCCCTCCGGCATACCGAGTTCCCGCAACGATCCGACCACACCGAGCTCCTCGCGCAGGGCGAACAGGCCGGATGCGGCGTCGGGGCCGCCCACCGCGTGTGACACTCGCGACGCGGCATCCGGAGCCGTCGACGCGAACAGATCCATGACGTACGGCAGCACGACGGCGTGGGTCTGCGCATGGGCCAGATCGAAGGTACCGCCGAGCACATGGCAGATCTTGTGGTGCAGTCCACTCCCCGCCGACGCGAAGGCGACGGCGGCCAGATACGCGCCGTACAGCGTGCGTTCGAGGGCATCCAGGTCGTCTGCGTCGGCGGCGATCCCACGGAGCCCGGGAACCAGTGCCCTGATCCCCTCGGTCCCCAGCGCGGTGTTGATCGGGTCGGCGCGAGGTGCCCAGAAGCCGTCCACCGCGTGCGCAAGGGCGTTGAGTCCCGACGCCACGGCCAGGTCGGCGGGCAGCGTCGCGAACAATTCGGCGTCGTAGACGACTGTCCGAGGGAGCACCGCCGGACTCGACCCGGTGCTCTTCCGATCGCCCGCGGTCTGCCCCCACACGTCGGTCGCTTCGGATCCGGCGAATGTCGTCGGAACCGCGACGATCGGTGTCCCGGTGTCGCGAGCGACGTACTTGGCGAGTCCGGTGGCGGACCCTCCACCGATGGACACGACCACATCGACGTTCTCGCGCCGGGCGAGCGCCACGGCTGCGTCGCCGTGTTCCACGGGTACGTGCTGGACGATCTCGCCGATCCTGGCGACCACCGGGATTCGCGTCGCCACCGAGTCGGCCACCGCGGCCACCGAGGTGTCCGCGACGAGCAGAACTCGAGCGCCGGACAGTGCGGCGACCGCGGCCTCCACGTTGTCGACGACGCGACCGTGCTGGAACAGCACTCGCTGCGCGAGGGTGGTGTGGTCGAAGGCCATCATGCTCGGGCCACCGAGTCGGTCAGCGCGGCATGCCAGCGAGCGAGGTTCGCGGCGACGGATTCCGGTGCTTCGAGCGTCGACAGATGACCCACGCCGGCGAGCACGACCAGTTCGGCACCCGGAACCAAGCTGGTGACCTCACGACCCAGGTCACTCGGTGTGATGGCGTCGTCGGTGCCGGCGATCACCAGGGTGGGCACGGTGAGAGACGACAGTTCGTCCCGACGATCGTGTCGGGTCATCACGGCGACCTGCTGGGCGACGAGGACGTCCTCCCCCAGGTCGCGTGCCATCGTCGCGGCGAGATCGGCGACCTCCGGCCGACGGGGTGCTACAGCACCGGACATCGCGGTCACCGCCTCGTCGAAGCGTCCCCCGCGCACCATCTCGATGATGCGACGAGAGTTCTCCCGACGCCCGGCGTCCGCTGCGATCGCAGACGAGTTCAGCAGAGCCAGGCCGTGCACCCGCGGTGACATCCGGAGCGCTATCTCCAGGGCTACATAGCTTCCCATCGAGTTCCCCGCGACGGCGAACCGTGGGGGGCATTGCTCGAGGACGCTGTCCGCCATCGCCGAGATCGATGATCCTTCTCCGCGAACCACGATCGTCTCGATCGAGTCCGCCAGCAGGTCGGCGACGGGCTGCCAGAGACGTTCGTCCGACCCGAGTGCGGGGACGAAGACGAGCGGGAGTGCTGTCATGTCGCTGCTCCGTCGACAGCCAATATGCATCCCGAGGTGAAGCCCGCGTGCTCGGACACCAGGTAGGCCACCGCTTCGGCTATCTCCGACCCGGTTCCGGTGCGGCCCAGCGGTATCGCTGCTCGGGTGGCGGCCTGTGCATCGGCGGGGAGTGCATCGAAGATGTCCCGGACTCGACCCGCGTCCGGAAGGACCAGTCCGGGAGACACCGCGTTGACGGTGATTCCGGTGGTTCCCAGGTCCTTCGCCAACTGCTTGGTGAATCCGTTCACGGCGGCCTTCGACGCGGCATAGGGCAGACGCGCGCCGACTGTCCCCGAGGGGCCCGAGAGCCCCTTCGCCACCGCCGACGAGAAGTTGACGATACGGCCGTAGTCGTGTCGGAGCATGAGCTGCACCGCTTCTCGGCTGCAGAGGAACGCACTGGTGAGATTGTTGTCCACCACCCTGCGCCACACGTCCACCCCGAGATCCGCGAGCGAGCGCACCGGGTCCGTGCCGCTACCTCCCGCAGTGTTGACCAGGGCGTCGAGTCGGCCGAAGCGTTCGTCGATCTGCTGGAACGCCGCCACGACGGCCGCCTCGTCCGCGAGATCGGCGACGACGGTGATGACCTCGATGCCGGGGTGCAGCTCCTCGATGTGGGCTCGGGTGTTCTTCAGGCCCGTGTCCTGCAGGTCGAGGAGAGCGAGTGAGAAGCCCGCTCTCGCCAGACGTTCGGCGATCTCGGCTCCCAGGCCCTGTGCGGCGCCGCTGACGGCGGCGACGCGGGTGACGGTGGTGTGGTCGGACACGGATCTCCTATGACGTGATGTGAACGGACGGGTTCGCCGAGAAGCGGACATCAGCCGAGCGGACCCCAGAAGGTCTCGCCGCCGTATGTGTCGGACATCGGCTCCAGGGTCTCGGGCCACACGCCGGCCTCCACCACACGACGACCCGACTGCGGACGCACGGCACCGTCCCAGCCGACCTGCTCCATGTAGTAGTAGAGCTGCATGACGTGTCCGTCCGGTGACACCGCGTGCAGGACGTAGTCGATGCCGGGGTGGATCTCCGGCGGGAGGTCGACGAGCTTCACGCCCCTGCCCTCCAGGAAAGTCCGTGCGGCCCGCAACTGCTCGTACGATCCCACCTGGACACCGAAGGCGAGCAGCGTCGTCTCGTCACCCAACCCGAGGGGCTCGCGTGCCTCGACCGGGAACAGAGCGATGCTGTGATGCTCGGTGTTGGCACGCAGGAAGACCGCGCGGTGGCCGAGTACAGACGTCTCCTCGGACACGACGAGTCCCAGCGTCTCGGTGTAGAAGCGCACAGCGGCATCGAGATCGGAGACGAAGATGCTTACGGGGCCGATGCGTACGGGCTTGAACGGACGGGACAACAGCACGCCGCCCACGTCGTGCGTCTTGGGGAGAGTGTCGACCCACCGGTGTCCCGAGGTCAGGTCGATGCCTGCCTTCTCCGCATCGTCGAGCTCGGTTCCCTCCGAGCGGGTGGGCAGAGCCGGATGCTCGTTCGCCCACGGCCACATGATCTCCGGCTTGCTGACGCCGTCCCAACCGACCTGCTCGATGCCGTACTCGAGTTCGTTCGTGTGACCCGTCGGATCAGGGAAGTAGGTGTGCCAGTTGGACCCCGGATCGCGACCGTACCGGTCGACCTTCGACCCCTGCTCCTCGAGCCACAGACGCGCCTCCACGACCTCGCGCAGCGAACCGACCTGCCACGTGATCTGGTTGACCGTGATGTCGTCCCGAGCCGGGCTCTCGTTCTTGTCCACCCACGCCCGCGGCATGAGCACGAGGGTGTGATGGTCGCTGTTGTGGCGCAGGAAGTAGATGCGCGTGTCCGGGAGACCGTCGAGCCAGGGTCCCGGGTCGTACTTGTTCAGGTCGAGCATGTCGGCCACCACGAATCCGAGAAGGTCGCGGTAGAACGCCACGGCGTCACCGGTGTCGGCGACGCTGATGCCGAAGTGGTTGAGCCGACGAATCTTGAACGGGCGGTCGTACGTCACTCCGCCGACGGAGTACTTCTTCGCGGCCACGGCTAGTGCCCCTTCCGCGTTCCGGTGACGGTGTTGGTGATGGAACCCAGTGCAGCCGAGCTGATCTCGACGACGTCGCCGGGGCTCAGGAACTTGGAGTCGTCGTCGAAGCCGCCGTCCGCGTTCTTGGTGCTCGAGTCGACTGCGGTGCCCTTCGGGGTGCCGCCGCTGATGAGATCTCCCGGGAACAGGGTGGAGTCACGGGAGAGGTACTCCCCCAACGCGGCAAACGAGTGGATCATGGATTTGGTACTACCGCTCTGCCGGACCTCACCGTTGACGCGTGCCTCGACGGGAATGTCCTGCGCATCCAGTCCCTCGTCGACGACGATCCACGGACCGACGCTCGCTGCACCGTCGAAGTTCTTCGAGTACTGGAAGTCCGGGCCGAAGGAGATGTTGTCTCGGATCGACCAGTCGTTGACCAGGGTGTAGCCGTAGATGTACCGGTCGAAATCCGCTGCGGCGATGTCCTTCCCGCGCCGACCCAGGACCACGGCGACCTCGGCCTCGTAGTCCAGCAAGTCGGTGCGGGCGGGGTAGGACAGATCGTCACCGTCCGCGGACACCACTCGGGGATCCTTGATGAAGTACTTTGGCCCACCCGACACCAATCTGTCGAGGGTCGCCTTGTCGGTTCCACTCGACGTGTTGTCCGCTGCCGCCTGCATGTGGTCCGCGAAGTTGGCCAGCGCGGCGAAGATGCGCGACGGGCTCTCGATCGGCGCGTGCAGCGTGACCTCGCCGAGGTCGAATACCAGTTGCTCCCCGTCGACTCCCCTCGTATCAGGTCGCTCGGCGAGGTGATCTAGTGCCGCGCGGGCACCGGCCAACGCGCTGTCCCCCTGCTCGATGAACGAATTCAGGTCCGACGGGACTTCGTGATCCGCTCGTGCCGATGCCCGTGGGCTCGGCTCCTTCTCCGTCAGGTAGGCGATATAGGCCGCATGGAGGTCGACGACGGTCCCGTCGACGACGGCTCCCACGCGGCGGTGCGGTCCGAAAACTGCGATCTTCATGAATCTCCCTGTAGTGGTGAGTGAGTCAGTGGTGACCGAGTCACGTCGTCGGTGCGGACGGATCGACCCCGACGTCGTCGAGCAGGCGCCCTCCGGCGGGTGTGAGGCTGTAGATCGCCAGAGAGGTGATCAGTCCGTCGCGCACCGTGAAGAAGTCACCGAGAACGACGACGTTGCCGTTCACGTCGAGGTCGATCTCCACGGCGACGTCGTCACCGTCGACCAGCAGGCGACGCGGGGACGGACGCATCATGGTGGTGCCGTTCAGCCCACCCTCGTACATCCGCCCGATAGCTGCGGATCCGGTGAGGGTGCCGGCGGCGTTGCTCAGTACCGCGTCGGGTGCGAAGAGTGCGGTGACCGCGCCGGCATCACCGGCGGTGACCCCGGCGAAGTATGCGGTCACGACATCGGCCGGCGACTGGCCGCTCATGCGTCGAGGTAGCGCGTCGAAGCGTAGACCGACTGGTACTCCAGGTACGCGTTGATCCCCTCGGGACCGAGTTCGCGTCCGAGGCCGGAATCCTTGAACCCGCCGAACGGTGCACCCAGATCCAGTGTGTAGTAGTTCAAACCGATCGTCCCGGTGCGCACCTGACGGGCTACCGCCAACGCCCGGTCTTCGTCGGCGCTCCACACCGAACCGCCCAGCCCGTAGTTGCTGTCGTTGGCCATCCGAACGGCGTCGGCGTCGTCCTCGAACGGGATCAGTGCCATCACGGGGCCGAACACCTCTTCCCGCGCCAGGCGATCGCCGTTGTCGACGTCCGCGAAGACCGTCGGCTGCACGAACCAGCCGCGATCGAGATGCGCAGGGCGCTCGCCGCCCGCGACGAGGCGTGCACCGGAGTTCTTGGCGATGTCGATGTACCCCAACACCTTGTCGCGATGGCCGCTGGTAGCCATCGGGCCCATCGTGGTGGCGGCGTCCAGGGGATCACCGAGCACGTAGGAATCGGCGAAGTGTCCGATGGCCTCGACGACCTCCTCGTACCGCGACCGGGCGACGAGGATCCGCGACTGTGTGGTGCAGGTCTGGCTGTTGTTGAGGAACGACGCGTTGTCCAGACCCGCGAGCACCGTGTCGATGTCGGCGTCCTCGAGGACGATCGCGGCGGACTTGCCACCGAGCTCCAGCGTCGACCGCCGAAGCAGTCGTCCGCACTCCTGACCGATGATGCGTCCGGCCTCGGTGGAACCGGTGAACGCGATCTTGTCGACCAGCGGGTGCGACACCAGTGCGGCACCCGCGTCACGGTCGCCCAGGACGATGTTCAGGACACCCGCCGGGAGGCCGGCCTCGAGGGCCGCATCGGCGAAAACATAGGAATCCAGGGCAGTTTCGGGCGAGGGCTTGAGAACGACGGTGCATCCTGCGGCCAGAGCGGGCGCGATCTTGAACATCGCGAGCGCCTGCGGGAAGTTCCACGGCGCGATCGCGCCGACAACACCGACAGGGAGACGACGGACGATGGTCGAACCCGCCTGGCTCGGTCGCACCGACTCGAGCGGAAGCGCCTCCACGATGTCGGCGTACATCCGCAGCAACGCTCCGGGCGCACCGCCGTTGAGTGCGTGCGACAGACCGAGAATCATGCCGTTCTCGCGGCTGACCAGGGTGGCCGTGTCTCCGGCTCGCGCGTCCAGGGCGTCGGCGAAGGCGCGCAACACGGTGGCGCGCTCGGCCGCGGTGGTGCGGCCCCACGGGCCTTCGTCCAGTGCCCGACGGGCCGCGCGGACGGCGCGATCGATGTCGGCCTCGCCGGCGAGAGCAGCGACGCCGAGGCGTTCACCGGTGGCTGCTTCGATCTGGTCCCGCAGCTCGATCCGCACGGGATCGACCCACTCGCCGTCGATGAAGAAGCGGGTGCGATCCAGACTGCTCGGCCTGTCGACGGTGACGGACATCAGGGATTCTCCTCGGTACTCGGAACGAAGGGCGACGACCGTGGAGTGAGACTCCGGTCACTGTCCAGTCTGTGCGCCGGCACACAGTCGCTGCAATGCCAGGATGTTCCCGGCCACCATGCTTGCGGCGTATCACTGCAGTTCCGGCGCTCGCGCTATCCGGCCGAAGACGGCGCGGAAGCCACGCCGGCGGAGTGCAGGACGCGGTGAGCGCGAGCAAGCACTGGCGCGTCCACCATGAACCCGTCGACCTTCACGGCAGCCCCCGACAGGGCAACCGCGACGATCCTGCGCGCGGTCTCCACCTGATCGTCGGAGGGCGCGAACGCGCGCCTGGCCGGGTCGACCTGCGACGGATGAATCAAGAGTTTGCCGCCCATACCCATCTCCTGCGCATGCCTGATGTCGTCGGTGAGAGCACTCACGTCGCCGAGCGCTGTGGTGACTCCGTCGATCGGCGGGGGCTTGCCGCCCACTCTCGATGCCAGGACCAACCGGGACCGGGCGTGCATCATCGCCGCCCGAGACGGTTCGGCGCCGAGATCGACGGCGTAGTCCAGGTGGCCGAACGCCAGCCGCGCCACGTCCGGGTCGCGCGCGAGAGCAGCCGCGCAGTCCAGGCCCGCGGCCGTCTCGACCAGCGCGACGGCCTGTCCGCGCACGCTCCGCTCGATTCCGGCCCAGTCCACGGTGACGTCCGCCTTCGGAACCATCACGCTGCACAGGCCCGCAACGTCGGACAGAGCTTCGATGTCGTCGTGGTGATGATCGCTCGTGACGGCATTGACCCGGACACAGCCGATTCCGCCCTCCGACAGCCAGCGCACCACGTGTGTGCGCGCTGCGGCTTTCGCCTCCTCTGCCACGGCGTCCTCGAGATCGAGGATGACCATGTCGGCGCCGGCGCGCGCGGCTTTGTCGAACCGCTCGGGGCGATCTCCGGGAACGAAGAGGAATATGGAGGCGTGGTCGACCGACGGTCGATCGGGCCTCACGTCACGCACCGGTTGCGACCGGTGACGCGATGCCGAACTCCGCGAGCACGGCGTCGGTGTGCTGGCCCACCTCGGGAATTGCGCCCATGACCGGCGCCGCGTCCGACATCGTGACCGGCGGTACCAGCGCACGCAGCGGGCCGGCCGGCGAATCGTAGGTCCGCCACCGATCTCGGGCGGCGAGCTGCGGGTGCGCCGCAAGGCCGTCCATCGTACGCAGCAGCGCGTTCGCGATACCCGCCTGCTCCAATTTCTCCGCCACCGATTCCGCTGTGTCGGAGTTGAAGACGGCCTCGATAGCACTGCGCAACTCGGCGTTGTTCTCGACCCGGCTCGAGTTGCGGAGGAACCGCGGGTCGTGTGCCAGCGCCGGGGTGTCGAGGATGACGTCGCAGAACGTCGCCCATTCGCGCTCGTTCTGGATACCCAGGAATACCTCGTTCGCGTCCCCACAGGTGAAGGGCCCGTACGGGGCGATCGCCGCGTGCCTGGCGCCGGTCCTCGACGGAGATGTTCCGCCGTACATGGCGTAGTTGAGGGGGAACCCCATCCACTCGGCGAGCGCTTCGAGCATGGACACCTCGATGGTGGCGCCCTCACCTGTGCGGTCGCGGCGGATCACCGCGGTCAGGACGCCGGAGTAGGCGTACATCCCGGATGCTATGTCCGCGATGGAGATTCCGACTTTCGACGGCTCGTCCTGCGTTCCGGTGATCGAGACGAGACCGGCCTCGCACTGCACGAGCAGGTCGTACGCCTTCTTCGACGAGTACGGTCCGCCGCGTCCGTACCCGGAGATCGAGACGTGGATGAGCCGGGGGTGGCGGGCACGCAGATCCTCGGCACCGAGCCCCAGCCGCTCGGCAGCACCCGGGGCGAGGTTCTGCACGAAGATGTCGGCCTGACCGACGAGCGCGTGGACCGCCGCACGCCCCTCGTCCGACTTGAGGTCGAGCGCCACGGATTCCTTCGAACGATTCAGCCACACGAAGTGACTGGCCAGCCCGTGCACGGTCTCGTCGTAGCCACGGGCGAAGTCGCCCACGCCGGGTCGCTCGATCTTGATGACGCGGGCGCCGAGATCAGCGAGCTGCCGCGTGGCGAAGGGCGCCGCGACGGCCTGTTCCAGCGACACGATCGTGAGTCCGTCGAGAGGATTCATGGTGGTACACCTTCGTTTCGGGTGGTGGTCGCGCTACACGGAGAGCAGCGACGGACTTTCGAGGGTCTTGGTGAAATACAGGACGTCGGCCGCGAACTCGCGGTCCCGCGACATCCGGCGGAACATGTCCAGATCCCGATCTCGCTGCACGGGATCGGACGAGTGGAACAGCAGCTTCTTGTTCGACGATGCGCGCGGACTCGCCTTGTCGACGAAGGCCGACCGTCGTTGTCGCGCATACTCGTCGAGAACGTCGTCGCTCGCTCGACCGGTGACGACAGCACCCAGACCTTCGATGAGCGAGTAGGCGTCGAACAGGCCCATGGTCAGTCCGAGTCCACCCGTCGGGTTCGTCGCGTGCGCGGCGTCACCGGCGAGCAATACCCGGCCCACCCGGAAGGCGGATGCGGCGCGTTGATGCATCCGGTACGGGGACGTGGCGACGACCTCGATCCGGTCGGCCACCTCGTGCCCGAACACCGCGGACAGGAAGCGTGGCATGCGGTCGTCGATCGAATCCGCGGGAAGATCCGCGTCCTCCATGTACGTGTACCGCCACAGCCCGTGATCACCCGACTCGTCGATCTTGGCGATGATCGCGCCGTACACGTCGTCGAGGTAGAAGGTGGACTGCGCCCATCCCTCACGGTCGTCGGGGAAGCGAATGTTGGTGGCGACGAACCGTTCCGGCCATGTCATACCCTCGAACTCGAGTCCCGACAGTCGCCGGACGGCCGATCCGGCCCCGTCGGCACCGACGAGCCACTCCGAGCGCAGGACTTCCTCCGAGTCGGCACCGCGCACCGTGACGTTCACTCCGGTCGCGTCCTGCTCGATCGCGGTGACCTCGTGGCCCCACAGCACCCGGACGTTGTCGAAGGCCTCGAGTCTGCCGAGCACGACCGCGGCGAGGGCGCCCTGACCGAGGTGCAGGTTGTGGGGTCTCTCGACCTTCCCGTCGAGCGCCGCGAGTCCGTACGAGATGATCTCGCCGGTGGCACGGACTCGATAGGCGTAGTCCTGCTTGAAGAATCCGGCACGACCGGCGTCGTCGAGGAGATCGAGTCGCGCCAAGCCGTCCAGGGTGGACCAGTGGTACACGATGGCCCGCGGTGTGTCCTGCAGACCCGGCGCCCGCTCGACGACCGTGACCGTGACGCCCTGTCGAGCCAGGCCGAGGGCGGTCAGGAGCCCCGTCGGGCCGGCCCCGATCACTGTCACCTGCTGATCTTCGGACACTGTTCCTCCATCACTCGCCTGGTTGTTCACGATCCTGCACTCGTCCCCGAAAGGCCAATACCATTGCGGTGGCCCTGCCATACACTCGGCGCATGGACATCCGGAGCGTCACTTACTTTCTCGCCGTTGCGGATGCCGGATCCATCACCGAGGCGGCACGTATCCTGCATCTGTCGCAGCCCCCGCTCAGCTCTGCGATGACCAAACTGGAGTCCGAGCTCGCCGTCCGGCTTCTCGAGCGCCATCCGCGCGGCGTGACCCTCACCGACGCCGGGCGCTACCTGCAGAACGCGGGCAGGCGACTCGTGGCCGAGGAGCAGCGCATCACGGCGGCGCTCAGGTCCATGGGGCAGGGATTGGACGGCGAACTCCGTATCGGCGCGGAACCGATCGGGTTGTGGCACATGGTCAACAGCGCGGTATCCGACTTCCTGGCAGAGTATCCGCGCATCACGTTCGAACTCGCCGACGCCAATCCTCTGGTTCTGCTCGAGAACCTGGCGGACGGCTACCTCGATCTTGCCGTCGTTCCCGTCCTGGTGGAAGAACCACTGCCCACGGTGAACGACGTCGCCTTCGACACGACGATCATCGCGCACTCGCCACTGACGCTGGTGGTGTCGGGGTCGTCGCCCCTCGCCGCACGGAAGCGGGTTGCTCTCGAGGAACTGCGGGGCGAGCGGTGGATACTTCCGTCCCGGGTGCCAGGGGCACGTAGCCTGTCCCGACTGATCGACGACAGATTCGCCGCCGTCGGCGGCAGCCCGGAGTCGGTCGTATCCGTCCCCACCGTCGAGACCGCAGCAGGTCTCGTCGCCGCAGGCGTAGGAATCTCCGTCATCAGTACCGTTCTGGCAGAGCATCATCCGGGCGTGGTGGCGGTCGAGGTGCAGGGTGGCTGGCCGGATCTGCCGCTCGGCGTCGTGACCCGGAGGGGAGGCGTCATCACCCCTGTCGCCGCACAGTTCGTCGATGTACTTCATCGCCGCGGCGACGGCAGTTCGGCGGCGCAGCCGTCGACGGACTGACACGGTCAGGCTCCGACGGACAGGATGTCGCGGGCCGCACCGACCGTCGTCTCACGACGGAGCATCGCCCGGATCTTCACGAACTCGGCGCGCCGCTCGAACGCCAGCACACCGTGGAGCGTGTCGCCGCCGGCGTACAGGTACAGGGATCCGCCCGGACCCGGGCACTCGACGATCTCCTCGTCACCTCGGATGAATCCCGAGAACTGGATGCGGACACCGTGCTGATCGGACCAGAAGTAGGGCACGGTGACACAGTCGATCGGGGCCAGACCCGTCACGGCGTTGGCCGCGTTGATTCCGGCCGCGCGGCCCTGCTCGGCCGCGTTGGTCCAGTGCTCGATGCGCATCGTCGCACCGAATCGCTCGTTGGGCCAGGTGACCACGTCGCCGGCCGCGTACACACCGTCCGCCGCACGCAGCGTCGAGTCGCACACCACACCGTTGTCCAGCGTCAGTCCTGAGTTCTCCATCCACCCGGTGGACGGTCGCACACCGATGCCGAGAAGGATGACGTCGGCCGGGACGGTGGCACCGCTGGCCAGGCGGAGCACTCTGCCGGCCTCGGCGTCCTCCACTCCGGTCACCGCGTCCCCGAGTACGAGTGTCACACCGGAATCTCGATGCAGCGCCGCGTATTCGGAAGCCACCGGGTCCCCGAACCGGCCCAGAGGTTTCGTAGCGAGATCGACGATGGTGACGGGTCGTCCGACCGTCGCCAGCGTGGCGGCGAATTCCCCACCGATGAAGCCGGCCCCGATGACGGCCACCGACTTTCGTCGATCCGCCACCGCGGCGCGGAGGGCGACAGCGTCCTGGAAGCGCCTCAGCACGAACACGTCGGGGAGCTGTCGGAACATCGGCGGAAAGATCGGTTCGCATCCGGTGGCCAGAATCGCTGCGCCGTACGTGATGTCACCGGCGGTCGTGGAGACCGTGCGGTCCTCGACATCGAGAGAGGTGACTCGGGTATCCGTCACGAACTCCACTCCGTGCTCGCGTAGACCTGCGACGGAGGGGTAGGTCAATGCCGAGAGGTCGAGGGTGCCGTCGAGTGCGGTCTTCGACAGTGGTGGCCGCTCGTACGGAAGGTGCGGCTCGTCGCTGACCATCGTCACTCGAATCGCAGGCGCGTGCCGCGAGATCGCCTCGGCCGCACGGACCGCAGCCACGGACCCGCCCACGATCAGAACGTCGGTCTCGGCGCTCATCGCTGCGGCCCGTCGGACAGCGTGCCCACCGCGCACACGACACCCGCGGCGCTGCGCGCTTCGGCGCCGACCTGGAGACCGTCGGCATCGGGGGTCACGGTGACTGTCTGCGGCCGCGTCATCGGTGAGACCAGTCGGTACCCGAACGTCCGGTTCAGCAGCGAGATTCCCTGGCGACGCATGTGATCGGCCATCAGGAACGCGAGCAGTGGTCCGTGGATCACCAGCCCGTCGTATCCCTCTCGGCGGCACCAGTCGAGGTCGTAGTGAATGCGGTGCGCGTTGTAGGTCAACGCCGAGAATCGGAACAGCAGCGCCTCGTTCACCGTGAGGGACAGCGACGGCTCACGCAGCGGATCGACCGCAGGAGCGGGTGTCGGAAGGGGCGCAGAACCACCCTCCCGGTAGACGATGTCCTGTTCCTCGCGGATGACCAGTGCGCCGTTCTGCGTGATCTCCTGGAGCACGGTGGTGAGCGTCAGCGCGCCGGTTCGGCCGACCTTGTCCACCGACTTCGCGATGGAGGTCACCTTCGTCGCGGACTCGCCGATCCGCAGTTCCCCGAAGGTCGTCACGCGACCTCCTCCGAACATGCGTCGGCGACCACCACCGGGCGGTGCCGGGATCCCCGTCAGCGGGTGTCCGTCTTCACCCAGGTCTGCATGCGGGTCACGAGGAAGCAGGTGCAGCCAGTGCCAGATCGGCGGCACGGTGTCACCGAGTGCGTGGGGAACGTCGATGTCGAGAAGGGCGGCCATCGACTCGACCGGTTCGGCCGAGATCACCTCGGTCCGCGCGATCGTCTCGGGCGTGGTCATGATGTGGGTACCCTTTCGGCCGCCAGCACGGCGAGGAGTTCGGTGAGGTAGGGAGCGTCGTCGAGGTTCTCCACGGCAGTGACCAGGCGAGACGCAATGTCCCCGCCCAGTGGGCGGAGCACCGACGTAGCCTTGGCGACGACCTCGTCGTGGGAGAGCGGGCGCACCGCGGATCCGCTTGCGTTGGTGGGGTTTCCGGCGTCCACGGTGATCGTCTCGCCGTCGGTGAGCACGAAGGACAGCCGAGGACCGTCCTCGATCTCGATGGAGTCGTCCACCTCCATCGAGATCGCCGTCAGAAGATCGGCGATCCGTGCCTCGCCGTGACGGGGCGGGTCGTAGTCGGCAAGCCCGAGGTCGCTGCCACACAGCGCGAGAGCGACAGCGTAAGGAAGGCTGAACTGGGCGTCGAAGACGTTCTCGATCGGCGAGACCGACAGCATGTTCACCGCGGTGGTGCCGGCGGTGATCGTCACCGACCGGACGTTCTCCGGAGTGAGGCCGCGTTCGGCGATCAACCTCCGCACCGCGTCGACGGCGGAGTGGCTCCCGCGGCAGCACGCGTACGGCTTGAGATAGGAGGTCGCGACGTTGAAGTCGACACCCAGATCCCGCAGTGCGCGCTCGGGATGGCCGATCCCGTCGGCGAGAACCGAGTGCAGGCCGCCCCACTCGGCTTCGAAGATGCGCCGAGGTCCGGTGATGCCTCCGACGGCCAGGACCGCGGCGTCGACGCCGGTCTCACCGGCCTTGCCCGGGTGGATACGTTTCGTCAGCGCACCGTCGTCGATGAACGCCCACACACCTCCGGTGAACGATCCCGCGATCCCGAGAGCGTCGGCATAGGCTCCGCGGTCGGCGCCGAGAAGCGACGCCGCCGCTGCGGCTGCGCCGAGGCTGCCCATCGTGCCGCTGGTGTGCCAGCCGCGATCGGTGTGCGCGGCGAAACCACCGAGCGATTGCAGTGCGCGATACCCCACGTCGTAACCCGCGACGACCGCGGTGATCACCTGTCGCCCGGTCGATCCGGCATGTTCACCGACGGCCAGTGCGGCAGGTAGCACCGTCGAGCCGGCGTGGCCCGCGCCGCCACCGTCGTCGAAATCGCGGGCATGCGCCGACGTACCGTTGACCAGGGCGGCGTGCGCGGGGGTGAACCGGTGTCCGGTCCCCCAGACGACGGATCCCGTGGGCGAGGACGAGAACGACACGGACGCGTCGATCACGGCCGTCACCTCGGGTGTGCTCGCACCCACGAGCGCGACGGCCAGCGTGTCGAGGATGTGGTCCTTGACGGCGTCGACGACATCGCGCGGGAGATCGTCGTACGTCGTGTCTGCCCACTGCGCCGCAAGGTGTTCGGTGATCGTCTGCGCTGCCGCGGTCACGGCGTGGCCTCCGCGACAGATCGGCCGGCGCGTGCGGGTCCGAGGTCGACGGCGAGCGAGTCGACGAGCCAGCGTCCGCCGGCATGTCCGATGCGTGTCCCCTCGTCGACCACCGTCGCATCGGGGTAGCGGTCGAGCAGGAAGCCCACCACCTCCTCCATCTCCACCTTGGCAAGGCTCTGTCCGAGGCATCCGTGCAGACCTGTACTGAAGGTCAGTGGTTGCACGCGTTCACGATCGATGTCGAAGGCATCCGGGTTCGGAAAGCGTTCGGGATCGCGATTGGCCGACCACACCGCGACATGGACATCGGATCCGGCCGGGACGGTCGTGCCGGCGATGTCGATGTCCTCGGATGCGATCTTGCTGACGATGCCGGGACGGGGGTAGAGCCGGCATGCCTCGACGACCGCGGCAGGAATCAGGGATCGGTCCTCCTGCAAGCGCTTCCACGTCTCCCGCTCCCGCAGGAGTGTCCACACGACGAGAGCAGTCTGGTGGGAGGTGTTCACCGAACTGGCCTCGAGCATCGCCGTCGCCTCGCTCAGCAACTCCTCGGCATCGAGCTTTCCCTCGATCTCCTGGCCGATGAGGAACGAGAGCATGTCGTTGCCCAGTCCCTGTTCGCGCTTGCGTGCAATGAGCGAGGTCAGGTATGCGAACAGTTCGTCGTAGGACTGCAAGATCGAGTCCTTCAGACTCGGATCTCGTTGCAGCAGCGCGAGAGTGCCCGCGGACAACCTGGCGACCAGAGGTGCGTCCTCGGCGGGCGCTCCGGCGAGGAGGCAGTAGACCCGCGCCGGGATCTTCCGCGCCACGGTCTCGTTGAAGTCGACCGGGCCGTCGGACCGGCCACCCGGATCGATGTCCGCGAGGATTGTGCGGAGTTCGACGCGAATGTCCTCGACCATCGTCGGGCCCATGAATCGGGCGAGCGGGGTCCGCAGCCGAATGTGCCGTGCGCCCTCGGCCATGATGAGGCTGCGGGCCCGGAAATCGTGGACCGGACCGTCGGTGATGCCGAACTGTTCCATGAGCGTCAGCGCAGCGTTGACGAAGCGCATGTCGCGCAGAACGGTGGTCGCGAGCGCGAAGTCGAGGACGGCGTATCCGTACTCGCCGCGGATGACCGACTGGCCATCGGCTGCGCCACCGGAATGGGTGGGCGAATCGGGTGCGAACGGATCCAGAGCGTGTGAGGTCGTCATGAGCGCGAGATCGCTCCCATCGGGCAGCAGAGAATCGCTTCGTCGAGGTCCTGGTCTCGATCGTCCGGCACGGACTCTGCGAGCTGGACCAACAATCCGTCGTCGCCGATACGGAACACGTCGGGCATCAGCGCGGCACACGTGCCGTTGGCATCACATCGGGCGAAATCAACAGTGACGTCGATCATGGCGAACATCCTCACTCGGTCGAAAATTTATGGCGTGGAACACAGTCTTCGCCGGCTCCAACCATTTGACAAATATCAATAAAGCGCCCCTGCCATAGCGTGAAAATATGGCAGGGGCGCGAGTAGCCGAGTGGCTCATGACTCAGCAGCAGTAGTGCGTCACCCGCGGCATCTCTGCGCAGAGCGGCTCCAGGATGCGGCGCACACGAGCGCCGGACTCCGAACCTGCGAACGTCTCGGTGTGGTCCTCGAGCCGTGCCCACCGCGCGGTCAGCAGGTACGTGTCCTGACGATCGACGCTGGCGGCGAGCGCCGCGTCGGAGCATCCCGGTGCGGCCAGCAGCAGAGTGCGGATCTCGTCGAACCCGCTCTCGAGGTCGCCGGCACACCCCTCCCTGACCCGGATCTCCACGTGCTCGGCGATCATCGGTCGACACCTCGGTCCGCGATGGCCGACATGTCCACGAAACCACCTCGCAGAAAGATCAATGGTTCGTCGGGACGCTGCTGCGCGATGGCTTCCACTCGACCCACCACGTGCAGGTGATCACCGATGCGGTCCACCGAGTGCGGACTGCAGTCGATCGAGACGATGGCGTCGGACAACCAGGGCACACCGTGTCCGGACGGACTCCACTCGACCCCCAGGAAGCGTTCGGCGCCCCGTCGGGCGAACGCGCGACAGAGATCGCCGGCGTGAGCACCGAGAACGTTGATCCCGAAGTGGTCCGCCTCGGCCAGGACCGGCCAGGTAGTCGAACCCAGATCGACGTAGAAGGCGACCAGGGGCGGGTCGAGCGACACCGAGGTGAAGGTTCCGACGGTCATACCCGCCGGACCGTTCTCGGTCATCGCGGTGATCACCGAGACGCTCGTGGGCACGTGGCTCAGAACGTGACGGTAGTCCTCGGCATTCGCCTGACCTGCGAACGTCTGCGCCACGGCGGCGGTCACCGTCCTCACAAGCCGATCGTCGGATCGTAGTTGCCGAGAAGCTGACGGCCGTAGGCCTCGCGGCCGATCTCGGGCGTCACCAGCGCGTGCCGCGCAGCCGTCTCGCTGTCGCGCCAGACGCGGCCGAGGACGTTGACGTCGGCGAACGAGCCGGCGCCGTTGGCGGTGAGCAGGTAGTCGATCTCTTCCTTGACCAACTCGGCGACCACGCCGGTGTCGTTGCGGATGCGCGCAAGAATTTCCGGATTCGGCAGCTCGTGCTTTTCTGCGGCGCCATCGATGTCCGCCGCCATCGCGTCGAGCAGCAGCTCGGCGAGACGGAGCTTGGTGGCAGCGCGCGCCACACCCAGCTGGTGGGTCGGCGAGTCCTTTGCCTGGCCGTACGCGGTGTAGGCAACGGGCTTCTTCGGCAGCTTCTCACGGGTGAGCTCGAGGGCGTGACGGCCCAGACCGATCTGAGGCGCGACGAGGATGCCTGCCGCGACCGCGTTGAACGGCATCGAGGCGACGTGCTCCTCGGTGAACGGTGAGCGGAACTTGGACGAGAACATGTCGGCGACCGGCTGGACGCGGTATTCCGGCACGAAATGATCCTTGACCACGATGGTGTCGCTACCGGTTCCCTGCATGCCTGCGACGAACCAGGTGGGCTCGATGGTGAACGCCTCGGCGGGGATCAATGCCATACCGGGTGCGCCACCTTCGAGAGTGATGGTGAGGCTCGCCCACTGGGCCGCGAACGAACCGGAGGCATACGGCCACTTGCCGCTCACCAGATATCCGCCCTCGACCTTCTCGCTCTTGTCACCCGGGGAGAAGATCCCGCAGATGCGCGCACCGGGGTTCGCACCGAAGACATCGTCCTGCGCCTGGGTGGTGTTGGTGGCTCCGTAGGCCGTCGCGAGCAGAGTGAGCGCCGTGACCCAGCCGGTCGATCCGTCGCCGCGGGCGATCTCGGCGACCACGTCGCACGCTGTCTTGAACGTCGCACCCTGTCCACCCCAACGCTTGGGGACCATCACATGGAACAAGCCGGCCGAGGCGATCGCATCGATCACCTCGGGCGAGACCTTGCGATTCTTCGTGGCGTCGGCGGCGTGTTCGCGAATGAGCGGGATCAGCGCGGTGGCGCGTGCCACCAGCTCTGCGTCCGATACGCCGGCGGTGTCGAGATCTGCGAGCTCGGGGGTGGCGAAGGCGGTCATGTCGGGTCTCTTTCGTTCGGGAGGACGTGTCCGTCGGGTTCGGTGACCCCGATCACGTCTGGCTTCCCCAGCATGCGACGCCCGTCAGAACGCTGCAACGCCGAAATGTTGGGCGGGACCATGCATCCGACACATGCCACACGATGCTCGGCGTGCATGGTCGACCACATGATTCTGGTGGTGGACCGGACACGTGGACCGATGGTCGTATGTAGCGCACGTCACAACATCGGACGCGGTTGCGGTGCGACACAGTCCCATCGCCCACACAAGGAGTGCATATGAGTCGAATCATCATCAGCGGAGCCTCGGGCGATCTGGGGAGGAGAGTGACGCGCCTGCTCCTCGACGCCGACCCCGATCGCGAGCTCATCCTGACCACCCGCACCCCCGAGAAGCTCGCGGACTTCGCCTCGGACACCGTGCAGATCCGGCACAGCGATTACCAGTACCCGCCGACGGTTCGGGAGGCCTACGTGGGTGGGGACGTGCTCTTCCTCATCAGCGGCCTCAACCTCGGGAGGCGAGTGTCGGAACATCGCGCCGCGATTGCCGCCGCTCAGCACGCCGGTGTGGGCCACATCGTCTACACCTCGGTCGGCGGCGTGCAGCCGGGCAACCCCGCGCTGTCGGCCATCGATCATCTGCAGACAGAAGCCGATCTGCGGGAGTCCGGCATCACGTACACCTTCATGCGGAATCACCTGTATGCGGAGATCGTCAGCAACATTCTCGTCGCACCGGCAGTACCGTCGGGCGTCCTGTCCCAGGCCACCGGAGACGGAATGTTCGCTCCGGTCGCCAAGGAGGATGTCGCACGCTGCGCCGCGCAATGCCTGATGCACCCGGCGGCGCATGCCGGACGGATCTACGAGATCACCGGTCCCGAGCTACTCGACTTCCACCGGATCGCGGCCATGGCCTCGCACGTGCATTCGTCTCCGGTCGAGTACAAGCCGGTCTCCGAGGAGGAGCGACTGGCATTCTTCGACGCGGTCGGAATCCCGCGCACGTACGACCCGAGCATGCCCCCCAGCCCGGACGGCCACCTGTGGGCCAGCGACGAGCTCGTCTCCGCGGAAGTCGGTCTCGCCCAGGGATATCAAGCTCTCCAAAGCTTGCACGTGCAGCAGATCACCGGACGCGCGCCGGAGCCGCTCGCCTCGGTGATGGAGCGAGTTCGCGAAGTCCGTTACGACAAGATCGACGCCACTGTAGCGTGACCGATCTTCCGCCGGGGGTGGCCGCGTGTCACAGCGGCCGCCCCCGGCGGACACCACCTCGACACCCGTACCGAAGGACCGAAGACCCATCATGACGATTCCCGTGGAACCGACACCGCTTCGACCACGCACCCTCGGTGCGGACAACTCTGCGCTGGTGCCTCCACCGACCGACGCGAGACGCCGCGAGATCAGACGGGTCGTTCTGTCCAGCTATCTGGGCAGCACCATCGAGTACTACGACTTTCTTCTCTACGCCACATCCGCCGCCATCGTCTTCGCTCCCGTGTTCTTCTCCGACCTCTCACCCGTCGCGGGCACCATCGCGTCACTCGGCACCTTCGCGGCCGGTTATCTGGCACGGCCTCTGGGCGGAGCGATCTTCGGCCACTTCGGTGACAAGTACGGACGCAAATCGATGCTGCTGGTGTCGATGAGCGTGATGGGCGCGGCGTCGTTCCTGATCGGACTGGTTCCGCCGGCCACCGCCATCGGTTCCTGGGCAGCGATCATCCTGGTTCTGCTCCGCGTCCTGCAAGGCATCGCCATCGGCGGTGAATGGGGTGGCGCGACCTTGATGTCGCTCGAACACGTCGGTGGTCGAGGGCGGGGCTTCGCTGCCGCATTCACCAACGCAGGCGCACCGACCGGCTCGCTGCTGGGAACCCTCGCCCTCGCTCTCGTCGCGCTGCTTCCGGAGGACGACTTCCTCGCGTGGGGTTGGCGGATCCCGTTCCTCCTCTCCGCCGTCCTTCTCGCCGTCGGCCTGTTCGTTCGCAGCAGGGTCTCCGAGAGTCCCGTGTTCCGCGAGGCACTCGAACGCAGTGCGGCACAGGCTGCGGGAGCGCGTGCGGCCGCGCCGATCGTGAGCATTCTCCGTCGCCCGCGCAATCTGATCCTCGTCGCCGGCGGGTGCATGGCCAGCGTCGCCATTCAGATCATGTTCGCCACCTTCGCCATCGGTCACGCCACGAAGTCCGGGGTGGCCCGGTCGGACGTCCTGCTCGGTTTCGCCCTGTGCCAGTTCGTGGCAATCTTCGCTCTTCTCGGTTTCGCCCGACTGTCCGACCGTGTCGGCCGTCGACCGGTGATGCTCGCCGGGCTCGGCGTGTTCGCGGTGGTGATCTTCCCGGTGCTCGCGATGCTGTCCTCCGGAAGCGCACTGCTGGTGACACTGGCCTTCGTGCTCGGTTTCAGCCTCGTCCAGTCCGCGACGTTCGGCCCGATGGCGGCATACATCGCCGAGCAGTTCGGCACGTCCGCGCGGTACACCGGCGCGTCGCTGGGGTACCAGGCCGCCACGCTGCTGGGTGCAGGATTCACTCCGGTGATCCTGGTGTCTCTTCAAGCCGCCGCGAACGGTTCGACATTCCTGGTGGGCCTTTACATGATCGGCCTCGCCGTCGTCAGCGCAGTGTTCATCGCACTGTCGAAGGAGAGCAAGGACCGGGATCTGGACACGTACGAGCACTGACCGACGCTCCTATCCGCCCCCGACTACGACGTCGGGGGCGGTTCGTGTGCGCCGTGCTCGGCGGTCTGATCGAAACGCGTCCGGGCACAGTCGATCTCATCGGTGTGCCGGAGTCCCCAGTCGATCAGGTTCACTACGAGATCGGACAACTCACAACCCAGCGGAGTCAGGGTGTACTCGACGTGCCTGCGCGCGCCGGCGATCACCGTCCGCGTGTACATGCCGTCACGCTCGAGCATGCGCAGATTGTGGGTCAGCATCTTCTGGGACAGAGGGTGTGTGGGATCCAACGTGTCGAGCAGCCGGCGCATGGCCGAGGGGCGTAGCGCGCCGACGCGCGAGATCACCAGAAGCCAGTTCCGCCAGTAATTTCCGACATGCCCGACGATGCCCACCACCGGCACATTTCTATTCCTGTCGAACTCGGTGAGCACGGAGGCGAGACTTCGGAACAAGTCCTCGGTCTCCTCGGAAGGTGCGGACACGCCGCGAAGTACGAGTGCGATGTCCTCCATGATGATGTCCACGGGTGACGCGTCACCGGGGACTGCGTCGACGCCCACGGGTCGGCCCTCCTCATGTATCCGTCCGCACAGTACCGCGAACGCAGCCACGTTCTCGCGTATTCGTCACACGGATCGACGAGCCGCACACCATGGTGCGGCTCGTCGACCGGTCAGCGCCTCGGGTCTCTACCGCCGTCAGCGAGCTGGAACGTCGCTGTCGCCTTTCCTGGACTGGTCGACGAGTTGCCCCTCGTGCGAATAGCTTTCGTACGCCTCGGCGAGGTCTCGGTATTTCCTGAACTCGCGCAGGCCGTCGTAATCACCGCGGCGCACACGGTCGACGAAGTCGGGGTTCGATATCTGGGCGCGCCCGACGCCGATCATGTCGAAGTCGCCGGCCTCCAGGCCCTGACGCACTCGGACGACGTCGTCCTCGACCTGAAGGAGCGGGTCCTTGTCATCGAAGACGTCGCTCGCCAGATCGGTGGACAAACCGACACTTCCGATGGTCATGACCGGAAGGTCGGTCATGGCCTTCACCCATGCTGCGACGCTCCTGCGCGGGTCCAACTCGGGCCACCCCGGAGTGTCGAATCGCCGCGCCGAGATGTGGAAGACGTTGGCGCCCGCCTGCTCCATGCGCTCGAGGAACGGTCCGAAGTCGTCCGGGTGCTGCGCAATCTTCGCTCCGTAGTCCACTTCCTTCCATTGTGAGAATCGCACCGAGACGATGAAGTCGGGTCCTGTCGCCGCGCGGATAGCTGCGATGATCTCGGCGGGATAGGTTGCGCGCTCGGCAAGTGTGTCGCCACCGTACTCGTCGGTGCGAATGTTGCTCTCGTGCCACAAGAACAGGTCGAGGAGGTACCCGTGTGCGCAGTGGAGCTCGATCCCGTGTGCACCGAGACTCTGCGCGATCCGGGCGCTGTCCACGTAGGCGTTCTTGGTGTCCTCGAGGTCCCGTCGAGTCATGGCGACACCGTTCGGCCGTCCCTCCTGGATGAGGCCAGACGGGCTCCACGCGGGATGATCAGGATAGGGGTTCTCGATGCTGTCGACGACGAGGCGCAAGGCTCCGGGGTGCCACAGCTGCATGAGCACCACGACGTCTCCGGTGCCCAGCACCTCGCGAACCACGAGACCCCAGTCGTCGGCGGTGTCGCGGCCCAGGATGCTGAACGCCGGCTGCCAGTATCCCGCAGGATGTTCCGGCGCTGCCCCCTCCGTGATGATGACCCCCGGCCCCTGCTCGGCAGTGGTTCGGAGTGTCGTCGCCATTCCCGCCGTCGGCCGATAGCCACGCGATCCTCGCTGCATCGCCGGCAGATAGAACCGATTGCGAACGGGTGTCATGTTGAGCACGAGTGGCGAGAAGAGTGGGTCCGTCGCGGTCGGTTCCGGATCAAGGAGAATCGAATTCTGTTGCATGCGCCTGCCTTTCGAAGATCACTGAGACGCTCGTCACATTATGTCCGTCACGTTTGCCGTGACAATCGGGCACTTTTTCGTTCCCGATCGCCCCCGCCTCGTCGGGCATCCACATGACAAGCGGCTATGCACGTCGGGCATGCCTCGGATGAAGTACGTGGTGTTGCCCGGGTCACTCGCCGACGTCACGCTTGGTGCTCGGCACAAACACTCGGCCCGCACAACCAATCGATGGAGGAAGTCGTGACCCGGATCGTCATCAGTGGAGCATCGGGCGACCTGGGACGCCGGGTCACGCAGCAACTCCTCGAGGCGGACCCGGGTCGAGAGCTGACCCTGGTCACGCGCACCCCCTCGAGCATCAGCGTCGAAGGGCCCGGCGTCAGCGTGCGTCCGGGCGACTTCGAGAGGCCCGAGCTGTTCGACGAGGCATATCGCGGAGGCGATGTCCTTCTCCTCATCAGTGGCTTGAACCTCGGTCGTCGCACTGTCGAGCATCGCACTGCTGTCGACGCCGCCCAACGAGCCGGTATCCGCCACATCGTCTACACCTCCGTGGGCGGCGTGCAGCCAGGTAGTCCCGCACTGTCGGCGATCGATCACTACGAGACGGAGCGCGATCTCCGCACGAGCCGACTGGCGTACACGATCCTCCGCAACTCCCTGTACGCCGAGATCGTCGGCGCCATCTGGTTGGCCCCCGCCGCCCGCGAGGGTGTTCTCGAGATGGCCACCGGGCACGGGTCGTTGGCCCCGGTGTCGAAGGCCGACGTCGCCCGTGTTGCCACCGCCGTCCTGGAAGACCCGACCGAACACGCCGGCGCGGTGTACGAGATCACCGGACCGGAGCTGCTGTCCATGTCCGACATCGTGCGCCTGGGAGCGGAAGCGTTCGAGACACCCATCGAGTACCGGGCGGTCTCGGAGGAACAGCGGCTCGCCTATTTCGATTCGGTCGGGCTGCCGCGAACGTACGACCCCTCGATGCCGCCCAACGCGGAGGGCCATCGGTGGGCGAGCGACGAACTCGTGTCGGCAGATCTGGCAATTGCCGGCGGGTATCAGTCGATTCTGTCCGGCCATGTCGAACAGATCACGGGTCGAGCACCGGCATCACTTCGGTCCGTGCTCGACACCGTCAAGGACGTCCGGTACGACCGCATCGGGTCGATGGTGTGACGGCGCTCGACCCTTACGGCTGCAATTTCGGAGGAGAGGGATCTTCTTGCCACACATAGCGATCGAGTACACCGACAACGTGTCCGACCTGCTGGACGCGACGGGGTTGGTCGATGCGATGCATGCGACGGCCCAGCGACTGGGCGTCTTCCCGCACTGGGGCATCAGGACATTCGCGACAGCCGTCGAGACATCGCGGATAGCCGACGACGCCGTCGGTGGGCCGAATGGATATGTCCACGTCCGCATCAAGATCGCAGCCGGTCGTGACGAGGCCACCACTGGACGGATTGTCGAGGAGTTCCATCGGACCTTGTCCGCGCACCTGGTGGACCTGTGTGCCGATCGGCCCGTGGGTTTCCAGTTGGAAATCTTCGAGTTCGATCCGGCGAAGACGCGGTCGGGTGGAAGTATCGCGGGGTCGCCGACTCGGACGACACCGACTTACTGACCATGGCCTTCTGCCTGACGTCTCACACCCGCCGGACTTCCGATCACCTCGAGCGCAAAGGGTGACCGAGGGGCCATCGGTACGTCAGTGTCGGATTACATGACCGCTCTCACCGAATCGGCCTCGCTCGAATCCGAAGTCGACCGGCGCAAGCGACTCCGCACGGTGATCGCATCGAGCCTGCTGGGCACCACTGTCGAGTGGTACGACTTCTTCCTCTACGCCACGGCTGCCGGCCTGGTGTTCAATAGGCTGTTCTTCCCCGACCAGTCCTCGTTCGTCGGAACCATGCTCTCGTTCGCCACGTTCGCTGTCGGTTTCGTCGTGCGCCCCATCGGGGGACTCGTCTTCGGATACTTCGGTGACCGCATCGGCCGCAAGAAGACCTTGGCGTTGTCGATGCTCATCATGGGTGTCGCGACCACCCTGATGGGTGTGTTGCCGACGACAGCGGACGTCGGCCTGCTGGCCCCGGTTCTGTTGTTGCTGCTGCGAATCGCGCAGGGATTCGCCCTCGGCGGAGAGTGGGCGGGTGCGGTGCTCCTGGCGGTAGAGCACAGTCCGGCCCGGAAGCGCGGCCTGTTCGGCAGTATCCCGCAGATAGGCCTCGCCCTCGGACTCGCTCTCGGTACCGCGATGTTCGCCGTGCTGCAGGTGGTATTCGACGACGAGCAGTTCCTGTCCTACGGATGGCGCATCGCGTTCCTGTTCAGCCTGGTGCTGGTGATCGTCGGTCTGGTCGTACGCCTGAAAGTGGAGGAGACGCCGGCCTTCCGTGAGGTCTCCGATCTCCAACAGCGTTCGAGCGCGCCGATCAAGGAGGTGTTCTCTCGACGTCACGGGCGGAACACCGTGCTGGGGTTGCTGTCGAGATGGGGCGAGGGCGCGGCTTTCAACACCTGGGGAGTCTTCGCGATCACCTACGCGACGACGCAACTGAAGTTCGACAAGGTGTCGGTGCTGTTGGTGGTCACCGTGGCGGCCGTGGTGATGGCACTGCTCATTCCCGTGTCCGGTCTGCTCGTCGACAGAGTCGGCGCGAGAAGGATGTACCTCGTCGGCATCGCGACGTACGGGCTGGCGGTGTTCCCCGTGTTCGCCCTCTTCGACACCGGCAACTTGTGGTTGTTCGGAGTCGGCCTGGTGCTGGTGTTCGGCATCGTGCACGCGACGTTCTACGGAGCTCAGGGCACCCTCTACGCCGGCCTCTATCCGACCGAGATCCGGTACACCGGGCTGTCGGTGGTCTACCAGTTCTCCGGCATCTACGCCTCCGGAGTGACCCCACTCGTCCTCACCGCCCTGATCGCCGCGGCAGGCGGATCACCGTGGTTGGCGTGCGGATTCCTCGCCGGCACGTCGGTGATCAGCGTCATCGCCACGGCACTGATCCGCAAGGACGATCTGTACTTGTAGCCGGCTCGAGCGCCCCGACCTCTCCCGGCAGTGTGACCGCGCATTCGGTGTAGAAGCTCTGTTACCGGGTACAGAAGGAGTGGCGAGTTCTCCCTCAGCTGCGGTCTGCACAGGCCGGATTCCCGTGAAGGGCTCGCCCATGGATTTCGACGACACACTCCTCCGAGGTCTCGGCGGAGCCGTCACACCGCAGACGTGGATCGGTGAATGCCTGCGGGTCCATTCCGCCGACGGCGCCGCGGTCGTCGCCGAAGGAAGCCCGGACGACGCCGGAACTCGCGCGGTCACCTACACCACCGATGACACAGCTGCCGCAGTCGCCGACCTCCAGTACGCGGTGGGTATCGGCCCGCACGCCGAATCCATGGCGGACGGCCGACCCCATGCCGCTCATGTCCACGACACTCGGGACTGCGACCGGTGGATGACCCTTGTCGACGAACTTCACAGACTCGGAGTCGTTGCCGTCCGCACATTCCCGATCGGTCCCCCGTCGCGGCCGCTGGGCACGCTGCAGATGCACTGGTGCACCGGTTCGGCGTCGGAGGTGGACACCACCGCCGTCGCGGTCGTCATCTCCCGTCGACTCGAACTGCTCACTCCCCGACTCTCCCCCCTGCGTGACCGCGTCGTTGTCGACGCCGTGCTCGACAGCACCGACGACGGTTTCGACCACGGCACCGTCAACATGGCCATCGGGGTTCTCATGGCCCGACACAGTCTTGCGCCGTCGGCCGCTGCCGCGATGCTGCGTGCCGACGCCTACAGCAACGCGGATTCCGTCACTGGCCGCGCCCGCGCTCTCCTCGATGCCCTCGACGAGTGACCCTGAGCGCGGGGGCAGCTCGCGTGAATTGACCCCTGTATCGCCATCGGTCAATATAGACAGATGTCGAAACAGCAGCCGTCCGCGGCGACAGCCGGAACCGAATGCTGCATTCCGCTGGTCCATGAGCCGCTGTCCGCGGACTCGGCTGCCGACCTGTCCCGGATGTTCAAGGCGTTGGGCGACCCTGCGCGGTTGCGTCTGCTGAGCGTCGTCGCCAGCCACGAGGGCGGCGAAGCATGCGTGTGCGACATCTCCGACTCCTTCGACCTGTCGCAGCCCACCATCTCGCACCATCTGAAAGTACTCAGAGAAGCCGGCCTGCTGGACTGCGAGCGACGAGGCACATGGGTGTACTACTGGATCGTTCCTGCTGCCATGCAGCAACTCTCGACGATCCTCTCGTCCGAGAACCTGGTCACCGCATGAGCAGCTCGGCAGCTACCTCCGACCGCCCTGCCGTCGTCGGGAAGTTGTCCACCCTCGACCGATTCCTCCCGGCGTGGATCGGCGTCGCCATGGTCGTCGGACTCTTGCTCGGACGACTGATCCCCGGGATGAACGACGCGCTGTCGTCCATCTCCGTCGACGGCGTCTCCCTACCGATCGCGATCGGCCTGCTGATCATGATGTACCCGGTACTGGCCAAGGTCCGTTACGACCGGCTCGACACGGTCACCGGCGACAAGAAGCTCTTGCTCGGTTCCCTGGCTCTGAACTGGATTCTCGGCCCGGCGTTGATGTTCGCGCTCGCCTGGCTGTTCCTGCCCGACCTGCCGGAGTACCGCACCGGGCTCATCATCGTCGGCCTCGCCCGCTGCATCGCGATGGTCATCATCTGGAACGACCTCGCCTGCGGCGACCGCGAGGCCGCCGCCGTTCTCGTAGCGATCAACTCGGTGTTCCAGGTGATCATGTTCGCCGTCCTCGGCTGGTTCTACCTGTCCGTCCTTCCCGGCTGGCTCGGCCTCGACCAGACCACTATCGAGGCATCCCCCTGGCAGATCGCGAAGTCGGTCCTGATCTTCCTGGGCATCCCCCTGATCGCCGGATTCGCCTCGCGGTATTTCGGCGAACGCGCCAAGGGCCGCGACTGGTACGAGACCTCGTTCATCCCGAAGATCAGCCCCTGGGCGCTCTACGGCCTGCTGTTCACCATCGTCGTCCTGTTCGCCCTGCAGGGCGACCGCATCACCTCCCAGCCCCTCGACGTCGTCCGCATCGCCGTCCCGCTGCTCGTCTACTTCGCGGTGATGTGGGGCGGCGGATACGCCCTCGGCGCAGCCATGGGCCTGGGCTACGAACGCACCACCACGCTGGCATTCACCGCGGCGGGCAACAACTTCGAACTCGCCATCGCCGTCGCGATCGCCACCTACGGGGCCACCTCCGGCCAAGCGCTCGCCGGGGTCGTCGGACCGCTGATCGAGGTGCCCGTCCTGGTGGGACTCGTCTACGTCTCACTGGCACTGCGTAAACGGTTCTCACACACCCCGCGGACGAAGGAATCGTGATGTCCGACAAGCCCAGTGTGTTGTTCGTGTGCGTGAAGAACGGCGGCAAATCGCAGATGGCCGCAGGCCTGATGCGCACGCTCGCTCGCGGCGACGTAGAGGTGCATTCCGCGGGCACCGCTCCCGGTAGCTCCGTCAATGCTCTGTCGGCACAGGCACTGCTCGAGGTCGGTGTCGATCTGGCCGGTGAGCATCCCAAGCCGATCGACCCGGACCTGTTGTCCCGCATGGACTACGTAGTCACCCTCGGCAGCGAAGCGACGATCGACCCGGTCGAGGGACCGACCTATCTGAACTGGGACACCGACGAGCCGTCCGAGCGCGGCATCGACGGGATCGACCGTATGCGGCTCGTGCGCGACGACATCGCCCACCGGGTCGACGATCTCGCCGCACGACTTCGGGGCTGAATTCGCCGGTGTAGCGGCGGTGACGATCACTGACGGCGACTCGACATGGAGCGCATCCATGTCACCGGGTGCATCCGAGTTATTCGGCGCCTCGGTCATGCAATCCGTGGACGATGTGTCGTAGGCCGTCGAGCACGCCCTGCCGCTCGGCATCGGTCATGCCGGACAGCATGTCGACCTCGACCGACCGGACGGCCGCGCTCGCCTCCTCGAGGCGCCGCCGACCGCGAGCGGTCAATCGGGTCGGAAGCGCTCGTCCGGCGGGCGCTTCCGATGGTCGGGTCACGAGCCCCTCCCGTTCGAGGGTCTGCAGCAGCACGTTCATCGATTGCCGCGTCACGAACGCCCCGCGCGCCAGCTCAGAGTTGGACAGCCCCGGTCTCTGCGCCAACAGCTCGAGACACGAATAACGCGTCACCGTCATATCGAGCGGTCCGAGCACGTCGTCCATCGCCGCCCGAAGCGCACTCGCCGCTTCTTTGAGCAGATAGCCCACGGACGTCCGGAGGTCGATTCCCTCTCCGTCTTGACTCATGTCAGCATCCTGACATACGGTCCCTCATGTCAGATAACTGACATACCGAAAGGACATCTCGATGACCGTCACCGGGCCTGATTTCATCTCACTCCAAGTACGCGATCTCGACACGTCGAGGACCTTCTACGAGCAGTACCTCGGCATGGTCCGATCGCCGACCGGCCCCCCACATGCTGTCGTCTTCCAGACGACGCCGATCGCGTTCGCGCTGCGCGACATCGTTTCCGGTACCGATCTCGCCTCCGCTGCTCAGCCTGGCATCGGCGCCGCGATCTGGTTGCACGCCGACGACGTACAGGCAATTCACGACGCCATGCTCGACGACGGCCACACCATCGTGTCCGCGCCTGTCGACGGACCCTTCGGCCGGACATTCACCTTCGCCGACCCCGACGGCTACCGGATCACTCTGCACGACCGCGCCGAGTGACCGACCCTGCCGTGGTGACGTGCGCTGTCAGCGCCCCGTGACGTCGAGCGCGGCGCGCACGATCGAGTCGGTGTCGATGCGGTGGTGTCGGTACACCTCGTCGAGTGAGCCGACCTGCCCGAAGTCGCTGACTCCCAACGATGTCGACGCCACCCGATTGACGGTAGCCAGGAACGCGAGCGTGTGCGGGTGGCCGTCGAGGACGGTCACGATCGGTGTGGCGCGCTCCGCCGGCAGCAGCTGATCGAGGATCCACGTCTCCGCCTCGAGGTGCCCCTGCCGCGCCTGCACCGCCCGATACAGCTCCCCCGGACTGGTGATGCACAGGACGTCGGCGACCAGCCCGATCTGCTCGAGCCGCTCCGCCGCCGCGAGGGCCTCGGTCATCATCGCGCCCATCGCGGCGATCGTCACCGCGGCACCGTCCCGCCGTACCAGCGGGTATCCCCCGGCGACCACCTGCCGTCGACGACGCTCTCGCGCAGCAGGATCGGCCGGAACATTCGCCATGCTCTGGTCGACCGGCCTGGTCGACAGTCGCAGATACGCCGACGTGCCGCCGGGGCGCCCCAACCGCCCGATCGCCGCCAGGAGAGTCCACTCGACGTCGATCGCGAACGCCGGTTCCCAGCTCACACACCCGGGCTGCTCCAACCCGATCGACGGCGTCTTGATCGACTGATGCGCACCACCTTCCGCGGCCAGCGTCACCCCCGACGGGGTGCCGACGAGGATCGATTGTCCGCCCGCGTAGATGCCGTACGACCACGGTTCGAGAGCGCGTTCGACGAACGGGTCGTACATGACTCCGATCGGGAACAGCGGCTGACCCCACCGGCTCCACGTCGCACCGAGCTCACCCATCAACCCGACGAGGTTGGTCTCGGCGATACCCAGCTCCATGTGCTGCCCGGTCGGCGCTTCACGCCAGTGCATGATCGTCTCGGCATCGTCACCGAACCAGTCGTGGCGCTCCGAGGACGACCACACTCCGACCTTGTTCACCCAGCCGCCGAGGTTGGTGGTGGAGCTGACGTCCGGGCTGACGGTCACCACACGTCGGGCGGCCTCTGGCGCCGCCCTGGTCAGATCGAGAAGGACACGCCCCAGAGCTGCCTGCGTCGTCGCCGTTCCCTTCGGCGTCCGCCCGATGTCGGTCGGGACCGCGGGGGGCCGAGAGGACGGCACAGGGTCGCGGCGCAGGCGTTCGGCCACCTGCGAGCACAGTTCACCGGCGGAGGTGTCGGAAGGGAAACGGGCCCAGGGCGATTCCGGGTTCTCGCCCTGTGTCGCGGCGAGCGCGGCGTACTCCTCCACGGTCAGCAGGGACGAATGGTTCTGCGGGTGACCCTGCGTCGGCAATCCGAAGCCCTTGACGGTGTACGCGATGATCACCGTCGGTCGTGTGTCGTCGATACGCGCGTAGGCGGCGCGCAGCGCGTCGAGATCGTGTCCGCCGAGGTTGCGGATGGATTCGGTGAGCATGGTGTCGTCGACGTCGGCGATCAGCTCGGCGATGGCGGGGGCGTCGTCCCCACTGCCGGGCAGCCGGGTGCGCAGCTCGTCCGCGGAGCAGCGCAGCAGACGCTGGTATTCCGGGTTGGGCATGTCGACGATGCGTCGACGCAGTGCGTCACCACCGGAACGGGCGAACAGGTCCTCGAGCAAGCGTCCGAATGTGACGGTGATGACCTGCCAGCCGGCGGCGTCGAACATCTTCTCCAGCCGACGCGCCGCGAAGTTCGGGACCACGCGGTCGAGCGACTGCCGGTTCAGGTCGACGATCCACACGATCTCCCCGAGTTCCGCGATACCCGGATCGATCACCGCCTCCCACACAGCGCCCTCGTCGAGTTCGGCGTCGCCGACGAGTGAGTACTGCCGACCCCGGAAACCCTCGGCGGCGGCCGTGTCGTCGTCCCCGAAGGCAGCGTCGACGTAGCGACGCGACATCGCACCCCAGATAGGTGCCGTCGCACCGATTCCCACCGACCCGGTGGAGTAGTCGACAGTATCGGGGTCCTTGGCGCGCGAGGGGTACGACTGCAAGCCGCCGTAGGAGCGCAGCGTCGTCAAGTACTTCTCGTCCAGCTCACCGAGGAGATAGTTGATCGCGTGCAGCACCGGAGATGCGTGCGGTTTGACCGACACGCGATCCCCGGGCTGCAACTGCTCGAACCACAGGGACGTCATGATCGAGACCATCGACGCGCAGGAGGCTTGGTGGCCTCCGACCTTCAGCCCACTCGGGTTCGGACGAATTCGATTGGCGTGATGGATGATCGACGTCGACAGCCACAGCACCTTCTCGGCGACGGTGCGGAGGTCGTCGTCCGTACCGTGTGCCGAGCGGCGGTCGGCGGGACTGATGCTGGTCATAACCGTGCTCCTGAGGTGGTATCGAAAGGGTGAGGCGACGCCTCGGCCTTCGGATCGCGAAGCACCTGGAGTCACTGGCGGGTGGGTGACTGCGCTCAGTCGACCAGAGCTGATCGAGCTGCACAAGAGCGATGCAGGAAAGTGAGCAGAATGCTCGAGTGTGCCGGTTCATGCCAGGGTGACGACGCGCGGCGTGCTCAGCTCTCCCCAGCGGACAGGGTCACCGTCGCCGCGTTGCCCGCCGAAGCGACCACGTCGACGCCCGACGGATCCATCGCCCCGAGAATCACGATGCCGGGGAAGTAGCTCTGATCGCCGTAGTACAGAACGAAGTCCTCGGACGGCGCGTAGTAGCCGATGTCACCCGGCACCGGATCAGCGCCGTCCGGCGCCCCCTCGGTCGTCAACGCCGCGGACATCGGACCCGTCTTCTCCACTCCTCCGTGGTCGGACATGGTGACGGTCACCGGTAGCCGGGCTGCAAGATCGCGAGCGGCCGCACTCTCGTTCAGTGTCCCGGTGACCGTGGTGCCTCGGACGTCGATCGTGATGCGCACGGCGACTCCGTTCTGTTGTTCGGTTGCTGCTTCCGTGCTTCCTGCCGTGGTTGTGGTCGGACCTGTACTGCCACCACCACATCCGGCCGGCAGGGCGAACACCGATACCAGAGCGCAGGAGGACAGGAGTCTTCTCATCGTTCGTACCTCGTCACGTCGGCAAGCTGGAATGTCCTCGGAACGCTAGGGACTGAATCGATGCGGTGGGAGTCCCTACGAGGGAACCCCTGACTGGGGTTCCCTCCCAGTGCCTCGTTGATCCGATCGGCTCCGGTTACGGTCGTTTCCGACCCACGATACCGTCCGCATCCGAAAGTGAAGCTCTCCCTGTGTCTTCCACCGCACGACAACCCCTTCCCTTTCTCGTCTCCGTGTTGGCGATGGGCACGTTCCTCATGGGCACGTCGGAATTCGTCGTGGCCGGGCTGCTACCCGACATCGCCACCGACCTTGCCGTCGACATCTCCGACGCAGGACTTCTGGTCACCGCATTCGCGATAGGCATGATCGCCACACCGCTGGTCGCGGTGGCCGCTCTGAAGATCCCCGAGCGCACCACGCTCCTCGTGTCACTGGCCGTGTTCGCCGCAGGCCATGTCGTCGTCGCCCTCACCGACGACGTGACCGTCGTGCTCCTTGCCCGATTCGCGACTGCGCTCGTGACGGGTGCATTCTGGTCGATCGCCGCGTCCGTCGGTGCACGAGTATCCGGGCCCGACAATGCCGCTCGCGCAATCGGACTCGTCCTCAGCGGCGGCATCCTGGCCACTGTCATCGGAGTGCCTCTCGGATCCATCGCCGGACAGATCATGGGATGGCGTGGTCCGTTCTGGATACTCGCCGGCCTTGCCGTGCTCGCAGCCGTTCCGGTCGCACGGTTCGTTCCGGGTGGCCGCTCGTCCTCGACAGTGGTTCCGTTGCGCTCACAGCTCGCCTCGCTGACCTCCGGTCGACTCTGGATCGTCATGGCTGCGTGTGTCCTGGTCACCTCCGCCGTGATGTCCACCTACTCGTTCATCGCTCCCCTGCTCACCGAGCGATCGGGCCTCTCGGCAGAGCTGCTTCCGATCGGTCTGGCGATCTTCGGAGTCGGCGCCGTCACCGGGACGCTCGGCAGTGGACGCTTCGCCGACCGGGCGCCGTACGCCACCGCGCTGACCGGCGGCATCCTCGTCGTCGTGTCGCTCGGACTGCTCAGCCTGTTCTCGGAATTCACGGTCGCCTCGATCGCGCTTCTCGCCGTCGCGGGAATGGCCGGGCTGGGCATGAACCCCGTGCTCATGTCGATGGCGGTCCGATTCGCCGAGGGCGCACCCACCCTGGCTACCTCCCTGTGTACGTCGATGTTCAACCTGGGTACCGCAGTCGGCAGCTGGGTGACCGCGCACGCCATCAGCGGTAGCGGACCCGTCGCAGTGCCGATCGTCGGCACGGTGTTCGCGGCGGCGCTACTCGTTCCACTCGCTACCCTCGTAGTCGTCGACAGAAGTCGAGCAGCGAGCAGCCACGCGGTGACCGAGCACGCGAGCGTCCCGTGACCCCACCCCCGCCCACGAGGAGCACTATGACCACGATCGCCATCATCGGTGCAGGAGAAGGGCTCGGCGCAGCGGCGGCTCGCCGATTCGGGCTCGAAGGGTTCTCCGTCGCACTGATCTCCAGGAACCAGGACAACGTCGATCGCATCGCCGCTCGGCTGACCGACGAAGGGATCACGGCCCGCGGTTTCGCCGCCGATGTCCGGAACACGACATCGCTGACGGCAGCATTGTCGGACGCCGAGCAGCTCGGTCCGATCGAGGTGCTGCAGTACAGTCCGGTTCCTGCCAGGGAATTCATGAAGCCCGTTCTCGAGACCCGTGCCGAGGATCTGGTCGGTCCGGTCGAGTTCTCCATCTTCGGTCCCGTCACTGCTGTCACGCACGTCCTACCCGGTATGCGCGCACTGGGACGCGGCACCGTCCTGTTCGTCAACGGCGGCAGTGCCATTCGTCCGGGCGCTACCGTCACCGGCACATCCGTCGCCTTCGCGGGCGAGAGTGCCTACGCACAACTCCTGCACGATGCTCTCGTGCCCGAGGGCGTACACGTCGGTCAGCTGATCATTCCGCGGGGAATCGGAGCCGGTGAGCCGTCACACGAGCCTGCTGCCCTCGCCGAGTCCCTGTGGACCATCCACACCGAACGCGGGCAGTTCCGCACCCTCGCGGCGCCCCTCGACTGACCGGCCCCAGAACTCGTCGACTCGAGGGGCGCCCTGCCGGTACACCTCACGTCAGGGACTCCCTCGGCCTCGGCATCGGGTGTCGACTGGTCGTATGACTACTTCCGTGAAGGCCTACGCCGCCACCGCAGCCGATCAGCCGCTGTCCCCCACCACCATCGACCGCCGCGACGTCGGGCCCCACGACGTCCGCATCGACATCGCGTTCGCCGGGATCTGTCACTCCGACATCCACACCGCTCGAGGCGAATGGGGCCCGGTGCCGTACCCGCTCGTCGTCGGCCACGAGATAGCAGGAATCGTGGCCGAGATCGGCTCGGAGGTCACCGAGCACGCCGTGGGCGACCGCGTCGGCGTCGGCTGCATGGTCGGCTCGTGCGGCGAATGTGCCCAGTGCATCAAGGGATCGGAACAGTACTGCCTCGTCGGCAACATCCAGACGTACGGCAGCACGGACCGCGACGGCACCACCACCCAGGGCGGCTACTCCCAGCAGGTCGTCGTCACCGAGCATTTCGTCGTCAAAATCCCTGACGGCATCGAGCTCGACGCTGCGGCGCCGCTGCTGTGCGCCGGCATCACCACCTATTCTCCTCTCCGCCACTGGGGCGCCGGGCCCGGCAAGAAGGTCGCTGTCGTCGGAATGGGGGGACTCGGTCACATGGCCGTCAAGATCGCCCACGCCATGGGCGCCGAGGTCACCGTTCTGTCGCAGTCGCTGAAGAAGCAGGAGGACGGCCTCCGCTTGGGAGCCGACCACTACTTCGCGACCGGGGATCCCGAAACGTTCACCGCACTCGCCTCCACGTTCGACCTGATCATCAATACCGTCAGTGCCGCGATCGATCTGAATGCGCATCTGTCGTTGCTCGCTGTCGACGGGGCCATGGTCAACGTCGGCGCTCCTGCCGAGCCCCTGCCCGTGCAGATCTTCTCCCTCATCCCCTACCGACGGACGTTCGCAGGCTCTGCCATCGGCTCGATCGCCGAGACGCAGGAGATGCTCGACTTCTGCGCCGAGCACCACCTGGGGGCGGAGATCGAGGTCATCTCCGCCGACAGGATCAACGACGCGTGGGAGCGAGTACTCGCCTCGGACGTCCGCTACCGCTTCGTCATCGACACGGCGACGCTGGCCTGATCACCGCGGGAAAGGTGTACTCGTAGGGTCTCCCTCCCTCGCCGTCGCCGCCCTACCCTGGACAGCATGGACAACAAGGCCGAGGTGCGTGAGTTCCTCATGACGCGCCGCGCGAGGATCACACCGGAGGATGCCGGGATCGCGAGCAGCGGCACTCGTCGGGTGGCCGGCCTGCGGCGCAGCGAGGTTGCGTCGTTGGCCGGCCTGTCCGTCGAGTATTACGCCCGCATCGAGCGAGGCGCCATCGGTGGCGCATCCTCGTCGGTGCTCGACGCACTGTCACGCGCACTCCACTTGGACGACACGGAGCACGCGCATCTGCTCGATCTCGCGCGCGCGGCGGACGGCGTTCCGACATCGGGGCGACCCCGCCGTAAGGCGGCACGCCCCGCGGCACCGCGAATCAGCTTGCAGTGGGCACTCGACTCGATCACCGACGGCGTCGCCTTCGTGCGGAATCAGCGGCAGGACATTCTGGCGACGAACGAACTCGGCAAGGCTTTCTACGCGCCGATCATCGGCGACGGCGGACGAGTTCCCAATCTCGCGCGGTTCCAGTTCCTGGACCCGGTCTCGCGCGAGTTCTATCCCGACTGGGATCTGTTCGCACAGATGTGTGTCTCGATCATGCGCTCGGAAGCGGGCAGAGATCCCCACGACAAGGGACTGCAGGACCTGGTCGGTGAATTGTCCACTCGCGACCGGACTTTCCGCACGTTGTGGGGAGCCCATGACGTGCGAACCCATGGCGCGGGTACGAAGCGCTTCCATCACCCCGTGGTCGGAGAGGTGCACCTGGCGTACGAGGAACTGGTGATCACGGCGGACCCCGGCTCCATTCTCATGGTCTACACCGCCGAGCCGGGGTCTGCCAGCGCGGAGCGCCTTCGACTCCTCGGATCGTGGGCGGCGCAGCAGGCTGCGCCACACAACGCCTGACACCCCGCGCCGCGACAGTGGAATCGGGACCCCGGATTCCGGGGTCCCGATTCCACTATCGGTGCCAGAGCCGAATCACCGCAGCAGGACGGCCACCTGAGCCTCGATCTCACTCAGCAGATCCTCGACCGACTTGTCGGCGTTGAAGGACGCAGCCATCGTGACGAACATGATGGCGGAGACGATGTGCGCCGTCACCTCGGCACGCGCCGGGTCGGCTGTCTCGTCACGCAGCAGTACCGAGGCGATCTCTCCCTCCGTCTCCACGGTCAACGCCAGCGCGGCACCGTGGTGCGGTTCGTCGGGATCTCCGAACACGATCTCGCGCAGGTACGTTCGCCCGTTGTCCACCCTGGTCCTGTTGCATTCGACCACCGGACGCACGATGGCCATCACGGCACCGAGCGTGTCCTCGATACGAGCCGCGGCGGCCCTACCCCTGACGAGCGCGTCGACGTAGAACGAGTTCTGGACGAGCAGCAGGAGTTCGCTCTTCGTCTTCGCGTAGAGGAACAGCGTTCCGGTTCCGATGTCGGCCCTGTCCGCGATCTGCTGCGTCGTGACGTCGTCGACTCCGTGCTCGAGGAAGAGCTCGCCGGCCGCAGCGGTGATGCGAGCGAGCTTTTCCTGCTTGTTGCGCTCGCGGCGCCCCGGTGCCTGCGGGCGTGCGTTCGACATCGAACCTCCTCCGGAATAAATCTGATTGCACTCAGTTATGAGTATAGTCGTGAAAATCGAACGCCCGAAGGAGCCTCGACCATGCCCACACTGCTCAACTCCATTGTTCTGGTCACCGGCGCGAACGGGGGCATCGGGACCCAGTTCGTCCACGACGCACTCGAACGCGGCGCCACCAAGGTCTACGCCACAGCGCGCACACCGAGGGACTGGAACGACGACCGGATAGTTCCCCTGACCCTCGATGTCACCGATTCCCGCTCGATCGCGAACGCGGCCGACACCGCATCCGATGTCACGGTGCTCATCAACAATGCCGGGGCGACGCCTCCGAGCGCCAGCCTCCTCGATGTCACCGAGGCCGACATCCGAGAGAACTTCGAGACCAATTTCTTCGGACCGGTTCTGCTCGCCCGCGCGTTCGCACCCATCCTGGCCGCGCGACCCGGATCGGCGCTGATCGACATCCATTCGGTTGCGAGCTGGCTCGCCTTCGGCGGCGCGTACAGCGCGTCGAAAGCAGCCCTGTGGTCGGCGACCAATGTTCTGCGGATCGAACTCGCACCCAGGGGTGTGCACGTGGTCGGAGTCCACATGGGATACGTCGACACGGCCATGGCCGCGCACGCCGAGGGCCCCAAACTGACCACCGAGGACCTCGTGCGCTCGGTGTTCGACGCCGTCGAGTCGGACCGGTTCGAAGTGCTGGCCGACGAGATCTCCCACCACGCCAAGAACGCCCTGAGCCAGCCGGCCGAATCCGTCTACGCGGACCTGCTCACGGTCGCCGCAACCCGGAATGCGGCGTCGTGAAGGCGTTCGTGCTCACCGGCTACACGAAGCCACTCGAACTCCGTGACGTTCCCGAGCCGACCATCGGTGCCCACGACGTTCTGGTCCGAGTGGACGCCGCCGGCATCAACGTCCTCGACGAGAAGAATCGAGCAGGCGAGTTCAAGCAGATCCTCCCCTATTCGCTTCCCCGGACGGTCGGTCACGACGTCGCCGGAACCGTTGTCGACGTCGGTCCGGAGGTGCGCAGCGTCGTACCGGGCGACGAGGTCTACGCCCGCGTCGGCAAGGACTACATCGGTACGTTCGCGAAGCGGGTCGCGGTCGCCGAGGCCGACCTCGCGCTGCGCCCGACCACGGTGACCTCCGTCGAGGCAGCATCCCTGCCCCTCGTTGCGCTCACCGCGTGGCAGGCACTCGTCGACAAGGGCAACCTTCGAGCAGGACAGAAGGTTCTGATCCACGCCGGGTCCGGCGGCGTCGGCACCATCGCCGTCCAACTGGCGAAACATCTCGGAGCGACGGTCACCACCACCGCGAGCGGGTCGAACGCGCAATTCCTCCGCGACCTGGGTGCCGACGTCGTCATCGACTATCGCAGCGAGGATTTCGAGGACGGCGATCACGACTTCGACCTCGTTCTGCACAGCCTCGGAGGCGAGAACCTCGAGAAGTCGCTCCGAATACTGAAGCCAGGCGGCATCGCGGTCGGCATCGCCGGTCCGCCCGACCCGGCATTCGCACGGGAGGCCGGCCTCAATCTCCTGGTACGCACGGTGATCGGCATGCTGAGCCGCAAGATCCGCAAGCAGGCGGACAAGCTCGGCGTCACCTACTCGTTCCTGTTCATGCACTCCGACGGCGACCGACTGCGCCGCATAGCCGCGCTGATCGACGACGGCACGATCCGACCCGTCGTGGGCGCCACCTTCCCCTTCGAGCAGACGCCGGACGCACTGGCCTCCCTCGGTACGAGCAGCGTTCGAGGCAAGACCGTCATCACCCTCCCCCACCACGAGACGAGCGAACCAGCATGAGTGACAACACTATCGGCGATCGCACCATCACCTCCTACGCGGAGGCGCCGACCCGGACGATCTCCGCGGGCGGCACGACGTACGCGTACCGGGAGCTCGGTCCGCGAGGCGGTGTTCCCGTCGTCTTCTTCGTCCATCTGGCAGCCAACCTCGACAACTGGGACCCTCGGATCGTCGATCCCATCGCGCGGACCCGCCACGTCATCGCTTTCGACTACAAGGGGGTCGGGGCGTCGTCCGGGGCAGTCGCGGGGACAGTCGAAGAAGCTGCCGCCGATGCCTACACCTTCGTTCGTGCCCTCGGCTTCGACACGATCGACATCTTCGCCTTCTCCCTGGGAGGCATGGTCGCGCAGGATCTCACCCTCGCGCACCCCGAACTGGTTCGGAAGCTCGTGCTGACCGGCACCGGGCCGCGGGGAGGAACCGGTATCGACAAGGTCGCGGGTGTCACCTACAAGGACATCCTGCGTGCGACGCTGACCCTGTCGGACCCGAAAGAATTCCTGTTCTTCGACCGGAACGCGCCGGGTAAGAAGGCCGGCAAGGAATTCGTGTCACGACTGCAGGAACGCACCACCGATCGCGACACCGAGGTCCCCGTCAGCACGCTCCGCACGCAGCTCGCGGCGATCAAGAAGTACGGGCGGTCCGCACCGTCCGACCTGTCCCTGATCACGCAGCCGACGTTGATCGCGAACGGCGACAACGACCGCATGGTGCCCAGCATCCTGTCCGAGGACTTGCACCGGCGCATCGCCGGCAGCGAGTTGATCATCTATCCGGATTCCGGCCACGGGGGGATCTTCCAGTTCCACGAGCAATTCTCGTCCGCTGCAGTGAACTTCCTGACAGGGGGCTCTGTCAGAGGTCCAGCGTGATGGTGGCGCCGCAGGACCGCGAGACGCAGACCATCATGCAATCCCCCACGGCCTGCTCCGCAGTCGACAGCACGCTGTCCCTGTGCTCGGGAGTTCCTCTCACAACTGTGGTCTCGCACGTTCCACATGTTCCCTCTCTGCAGGACGCGGGAACCACCACGCCGGCACCCTCGAGGACGTCGAGAAGGGAGCGGTCCGCCGGCACGTGCAATTCGACGCCCGATCGATCGAGTTCGACGTCGAATGGCCGACGAGGAAGATCTACGTCGATCGGCGCAAAGCGCTCGACATGGAGCGACACTCCGGAACACGTCGTGATGACCCGCTCGACCTCGTCCAGGAGCGTTCCGGGTCCGCAGCAGTACACCGCGGTGCCGCGCGGTTGGGCTGCGAGCAGGGTTCGGAGGTCCAGTCGGTCACCCCCGTCGGACGGTCTCACGCTCACGCGGGGATCTTCCTCCACGTGCTCGCGGTAAGCCATGGTGGATGCTCTGCGACCGCTGTACGCGAGCGACCACGAAGCACCACGCGATCGCACCGCGCCGACCATCGGAAGAATGGGCGTGATACCGATCCCGCCGGCGATGAACACATAGTTCGTCGCGTCGACCAGCGCGAAATGATTCCGAGGGTAAGAGATCTGGAGAATATCGCCCTCTTCGACGTCGTCATGGAGAAAGCGCGATCCTCCGCGTCCTTCCTGTTCTCGGAGTACGGCAATCCGGTAGATGTCGCGGTCCGCCGGATCTCCACACAGCGAGTATTGCCGAACTCGCCTCTCCGGCAGATGCACATCGATATGCGCGCCCGGTTCCCAGTCCGGCAATGTGTCGACGTCAGCGGACAGCGCGAACTCGACGACGTCGTTCGCGACGCAACGACGCGACAGCACTCGGACACGGAGAACGGTCGCGGGATCGACCGTCGGTGCGGGCGGGACCATCCAACTCGGGATGCCGACTGTCATCGGTTCCGACCCGTCGCCGGCTCGAAACGGACCGGCAGCGTCGCGAAGTGCGCGTAGTCACCGCCCGAAAAGCGGTAGTCCGGTCGGCTGTTATCCAGCTCCAGATCGGGAAGCCGTCGGAGCATCTGTTCCAGGCACACCCTGAGCTCCATCCTGGCGAGCCGGGAGCCCGGACAGGTGTGCAGGCCGGACCCGAACGACAGATGACGGTTGCGTCCGCGTTCGAGGCTGAAGTCGGCCGGGCAGTCGAACACCGCCGGGTCACGATTCGCCGCCGCCCATCCGAGGTAGACGTCGACCCCCTCCGGTATCACCACTCCGGCCACTGTCGACTCGACGGTGGCACGACGGAAGAAGCCGAAGAAAGGTGGCCGGAGCCGCAAGGTCTCTTCCACGGCAATCGGGATCGCACCCGGATCGGCGATCAGCCGCGCACGGACGTCGGGTCGACTGAACACCTCGAACAAGAGACTGCTGATGGCCGACGTGGTGGTGTGATGTCCTGCGCCGAGGAACCCGGTGAGCACCGAGATGTAGCCGTCGTCATCGAGCGGCACACCCTCGACGCTGGCGGTGGTGAGGTAGGTCAGGAAGTCGTCCCGAGGTCGCTCCTGCCGCTCGCGTACCTCCGCCAGGGCGATCTCGGCGAAGGCACCCAGGTTCTCGCGGAACGCTACCGGGTCACCCTGCGCAGCGAACATCGCGATCGCTCGGTCGCGTACTTCCGGAACGAGATCGTCGTCGATTCCGACGAGTCGACAAATCGCCTCGGCGGGAACGGCATTCGCCAGGTCAGCGACGAGGTCGGCCCGTCCGGCGGGCATCACCTCGTCGAGGTGTTTGTCCACGTCTGCGCGGACCAACGGTTCGAGAACGTCGACGACGTGTGGCGTCACCGCTTGGTCGAAGAGCGCACGCCAGTCTCCGTGACGAGGCGGATCCATCTCCAGAGCCGCGAGGGACGGCCGTGGAAGGATCGGACGGAGAACCTGCGGCTCCGACGAGAATCGCCGGTGATCCGCGGCCGCCGCTCGGACCGTCGTATGGTCCAACATCATGTGAAATCCGCCGTGCTCGTCGCTGTGCGCGACCGGGCATCGAGAGCGAGCGTCGTCGAACAGTTCCACGACGCGCTTCGGCGTCATGGTGTGCGCGCTCAGGCTTTCGATGGTGCCCGGATGCGAATCGGATGAGGTGGTCACGAATGCTCCTCAGGGAGTGGTGGGTCGGCGCCGCGGCTCGACCGACGAGCGCCCGACATCGGTGTGATGCGGGTTACAGCCCATCACCGCGCCGCACTCGGGTCCATAGACAGGAACGTTGTTGTAACCATGCGCACGACTCATGAGACCGGCATCGAGTGGTCATACTTTGTAACTGACAGCAGACACGAGAGAACCCGATGTCGCCGCCTGGCAACATCGGGTACCTTCTCGATCCCGGTCAGATCCGGTTGTGTCGCCGTCGGTACTGCGCAGACCGGACAGTCTGGGCGAGCAACGTCGTGATGGTCATCGGTCCGACGCCACCGGGCACCGGAGTGATGTGGGATGCCCGTCCCATCGCGCCGTCGAAGTCGACGTCCCCACGATTGTCTGCGTATCCGGCATCGATGACTACTGCACCCGGCTTGATCCAGTCTCCCTCGACGAGTCCGGCTGACCCCGCCGCCGCGACCACGATGTCAGCCTTCTCGACATGAACACGCAGATCCCCTGTGCGCGAATGACACCAGGTCACCGTCGCATCGCGGGCGAGCAACAGCAGCCCCATGGGTTTGCCTAGAATTGCGCTTCGTCCGATCACGACAGCGTGGCAGCCGGCGATCGGGATGTCGTAGGCATCGAGGAGTCGCACGATTCCCCCCGGCGTAGCGGACTGATACCCCGGCACGCCGAGCCCCATGGCGGCAAACGACGTCATCGTCACGCCGTCCACGTCCTTCGTGGGATCGATCGCCTCGAACACCGCACGTTCGTCCACTCCGGCCGGCAGGGGATGCTGCACGAGAATCCCGTCCACGTCCGGGTCGTTCGACAACGACTCGACAAGCGAGACGACCTGCTCCGTGGTCGACGACGACGGCATATCCACCCGGCGAGACTCCAGACCGACCTTCGCGCAGGCAGAAACCTTCATCCGAACATACGTATGCGATGCGGGATCGTCACCGACGAGAACTGTGGCCAGGACGGGACGTCGCCCGGTTGCGGCCACGAGCTCGGCCACGTCCTCGTGCAGTGCCTTACGAATCGACGACGACACAGCCCGCCCGTCGAGCAGGACTGACGGAGTCGGTTCAGAAGACAATGGTCTGGTTCCCGTCCCGGACGACGCGGTCGTCACAGTGCCACTGCACAGCACGCGACAGCACCTGTCGCTCCACATCGGCTCCACGCCTCTGAAGTTCGGACGCCGACTCGACATGGGACACCCGGACCACGTCCTGCTCGATGATCGGACCCTCGTCGAGATCCTCCGTGACGTAGTGCGCGGTGGCACCGACCAGCTTCACGCCACGATCTTTCGCCTTTTGATACGGGCCGGCGCCGATGAATGCGGGAAGGAACGAGTGATGAATGTTGATGACCGGTACTGCGACCTCTCGCAAGAAATCACCGGTGAGAATCTGCATGTATCTCGCCAGCACGACGAGATCCACATTTCCCGTCAAAAGCCTGAGGTGCTCCGCCTCGGCGGCGGACCGCGACGCGCGATCGGCGGGTACGTGGAAGAAAGGAATTCCGAACCCGCGGACGTCGTCACCCAGATCGGGATGATTGGAGATCACCATTGCCACATTCATGTGAATGTCTCCGCGACGGCGGCGCCACAGCAGATCGAGCAGGCAGTGATCGGTCTTGGACGCCATGATCGCCACTCGCTTGGGTGTACGCACCTCCGTGAGCTGATAGGACTGACCCAACTCTCCCAGAACCAGATCGAGGTCGTCCTTCAACGCCGCAAGCCGAACCGGCAGGTCGTCGAGGTGAAACCTCGTACGTTGAAAGAAACGACCACCTTGGGGATCCGTCGAATGCTGGTCCAGCGACACGATGTTCGCACCGTACTTCGTCAGCAGCGACGAGACCGATGCAACTATCCCCTCCCGGTCAGCGCCTTGGATGACGAGGGTACCGAGGTCGGTGGAGGTCAAGCTTGCCAGTGACATGGCCGGCTCACCCCTTCGCGACGGTCGACGAAGGGACAGAGTTCGGCGGTACTGCCTCGAAATCGATATCCTTGTTGGCCGGAAGATCGAGATACGGGAACCGTTCCACCGTTGCACGAATCTCCTTGACTCGCCGTCCATAATGCCCCCATCGGAGCACGACCTCCGTACCGATCTCCGCGAGCTCCACATCCATCGTCGAGTGCGACAACATCTCGCGGTAGTAATACGAGTAGACCGCCAGCGACGAGATCCCCACTTCCACACCGTCCTTGGTCACGACGTCTGCGTGGTCGCCCGCCGGTGACTGCGGCGTCGTGGGAAACTCGAAGTGCCGGTATTCCTCACCCGGTTCGAACTGGGACGCGAACACGTCGAGAACGTCGTCCTTGTTCCATCTCAGAACGACAGTCCTGCGCCGGGGGGCCGCCGCTTCGGCTTCGAGGGCGGCGCGACCGATGAAATCGTGGTCGAACTTCGCCATCCAGCCCCAGTTGACCTCGAAGGGGGTACGCAAACGCTTGGTGATGTCTGCTGATTCCGCGCTGCCACTGAGCTGCCCGTTGACCTGATGCGGCGGTAGGGCCGCGCCGAAGATCGGGTGAGTCACGAAACCTGGATCCTTGAAGGCCGCCGGAAGGAATGTGCAACCCTGCTGCGGGAAACCACCTTCGGTGTGGTTGACGACGTAGGTGCGCCACCCGAGACGAGTGATGTCGTGATCTCGGCCTGCTTTGTACACAGCGTCGAAGACCGCCGGACCGTGCTCGAGCGGTCCGCGCACCTCGTACGCCAGCGTGCCGGACATCCCGATCCGAGAGAGCTCGATCTCTATCGAAGCATCTATGCCCTGCACGTCGATCTTCTGGATGCCGAGAAATGCCAATGACCGCAGCGATGTGCCCGTCAGTTCCTCCAGGACAGCCAGCGACTGCGGACCAGCGACCTGAAAGATGAAAATGTCTCGCAACGCTACGTCGACGTTCAGACCCATCGATGGCACTTTGTACAGGGGCCACGGCATGGATGCGAACAGCCGGAACGAGTCCTCACCGTCCCTGACCGCCAGGCCGTGATTGGCGATGTACCCGTCGTCGTCCAGCATCACCAGGTGCTTCGATTTTCCCAACGGCCACGTGTAGACGTTGTTGATGCTGAGCCGCGAGAGGAATTCCTGCGCATCAGGACCCCGGAACGTCATCTCCGGAATTCCGCTGAGGTTGGACCCGATGTAAGCTCCCTCCTTCCACGACATCGACTCCTTCTTCCAGCCGTCCCCCTCCCAGACGTGGAGGCTCCCCAGGATGTTGAGATAGGTGGGCACGTCCGGATAGGCCGGCACATCGGACAGTGATGCTGCCGGCGGCATCGAGACGACATCTTCTTGTAGTGACATGTGAGGCACTCGCTGTTCTGATCGGTGATGAACGGTCAACGGGAAAGGGCGATCTCGTCGTATCGGACGCCGTGCAACTGCTCGAGTACCGAGCGCAGAGGAACGGGCGCCTGACCGGTGATCTGTTCCACGTGTCCGGACAGCAGCGCCTGGTAGCCCTGCGCGACGGCAAGATCGGCGGACACGAGTTCGTCACTGGCCCAGAGGTGACCGTCGGCACTGGGAGCCATCGCGGGGTCGTACGTACGGGGGATGCCGGCCGAATCGAAGAACTCGAGACGCGCGCTCTCCGAGACGGGCCGATACGCGATCTCCGTGTCCCACGCCTCGCGTCCAAGTTCCACGATCTGGTCCATCGAAAGGAGATCCGGCCCTGTGATCTCGTACACGGCGCGTGCATGGCGCGTGGGATCGTCGAGGACGGACGCCGCCACTCTGGCGATATCGACCTTCGAGACCGGCGCCAACGAGCCGTGTCCCGTGGCCATTTCCAGGACGCCTTCCGCGGCCGCCGGCGCGAGCCAGATGGCGGCTACGATTTCCGCGTACAGCTGATTACGGAGAATCGTGTAGTCCAGCCCGCTGTCACGGAGATCGGACTCCGTCTGCAGGTGGTCGATGGCAGACAGTGCCGGATTTCCGGGCTGGACACCGCCGACCGATGTGTAGACGATGTGGCGAATGCCCGCCGCCGCTGCCGCCCCGATGGCGTTCCGGTGCTCCTCGACGCGACGCCCCAGGTTGAGACCGCTGATGAGAAACAGGGTGTCGCCGCCCCGGTACGCCTCGTCGAGCGACGAACGATCCTGGTAGTCACCCGCCCGGACCCACACCCCTGCGCCTTCGGTAAGCAGCGTCGCCGGAGACCGTGTCACCAGCGTGAGATCGCGGTGGGGGTCACGGTGCAACAGGTCGCTCGCCACACGTCGACCCAGATCACCCGACGCACCACTTATCACTATTCGACTCATGTGTCCCCTCGATGTCTGGCTCACCATCAGCCGGATTGCGTAACGGTCGCTCATAGTTGCTCATGTCACAGACTGCGACTTCGTCGACCTGGAGCACAATGCCGACCCTGTCGGCAACACCATGCACCGGACGCATGGCCCGCACAACGACGCTTACGCCCTGGGTGAGGTCACATGACGGCCTGGTTACTGAACTCGCCCAGCACCTCGGTCGGGACCTACTTCGTCGGGGGTGACACCAGCCACGGAGATACGTGAGGGACGTCGCCAGCGGGTGAGCACCTCCCCCACCTCAGCGAATCACGCGGTACCGCAACATCATCTCGTGATCCTCGTGGTCGAGGATATGGCAGTGCCACATGTAGCCCTGCAGATCCCCGGCCGGTGCGCTGTGAGCTGCATGGTCGTAGGACGCCAGAGCACCCGGTTCGGGCGGCCGGGGGAACACGGCGTCGGGATCGAAGTCGAGTTCCTCGGCGGTGGGAAATCGCACGACGATGCGAGTCACGGTGCCGGGATCGAGCCGCACCGTGTCCTTCCACCCGCTCTCCCAGGGCGCCGGAGGGAGACCCGGGCCGGCGAGAAAGGGTTCCGGTGACGGCGTCCACTTGGTCCCGACTGCGGGTTGCGGATGAGCGAGTTGAAGCTCGACGGTGCGTAGCGGGACGCGCTCGAGAATACGGAAGTGCACCAGGTGCAGGTGGATCGGATGCGGATCCGCCGTGATGTTCACGATGTCCCACCGCTCGGTGGTTCCGGCGCGGGGCGACTCGATGTCCCCGTCGGTGTAGCGGAGATTGTTGAGAGCCATGTAGGCCGGCGGAAGCCGTAGCGCGTAGGGCTGACTGACGGTGACGACGCGGTGGCGGTCGGGAGTCGCGATCGGCGGTAGGGGTTCCGGTCGAGATCCGCCGTCGCGCAGACTGTTCGGAACCGTGCCCGTATGGCCGCGAGCCGCGGTGACGTCGAAGCGGCAGAAGTGTGTCATGGCGACGGCGCCCAGTTGGGCGGCCTGGAAGGGTGGTGCCTCGTCGTTGAGCAGCCGCACCGCCGTGCCGGGTTCGACTGCACCGAAGTCCACGAGCACGTCGTAGCGCTCACCCGGGGCGATCCGGAGGTGTCGGGTCTCGACCGGGGCATCGAGCAGTCCGCCGTCGTTGCCGATGACCAGAAACGGGATCTCGTGATCGAGGTAGAGATTCCAGACGCTGTACGAGCCGGCGTTGATCATCCGGAAGCGGTACACCCCGCGAGCGATCGGGATACGCGGCCACACAGCACCGTTCACCACTCCGAGATCGCCGACAGCCCCGCCTTCCCAGGACCCCTCGGGCACCACGGGCGTAGATCGCAGACTCGCTCTGCCATCAGGATTCAGGATCTTCTCCTGCAGTACGAGCGGAATCTCGAACTCACCTGCGGGCAGACCCAGCGGATTACCCGGCTCGCCGGTGTCGAAGCGGTCGCGGAGCAGGACGTTCCCGGCGAGTCCGCCGTACACGTTCGCGCGGGTGATTCCCATGGCGTGGTCGTGATACCAGAAGTGCGCCGCCTCCTGGCGGAACGGGAACTCGTAGCGCAGGGTGCGACCGTAATGCACGAGTTGCTCGGCGTGCCCGTCGCTGTCCGGCGGGGTCAGCCCGCCGTGCAGATGCAGCACCGTCGGCGGACTGGTCCGGAAGAGAGGCGAGACTCCGTGGAGACTCGTGTCGAGATCGCGCGCGAACGGATGCGGGCCGAGGTCGTTGGTGAGGGTGAGCGACATCCGTTGACCGGACACCGCTTCGAGGGTGGGGCCGAGCACCGTGGTCGCCACCCCGTCCACCTCGTACGCCATCGCGGGCGCCGCAGACACTCCCGAGTGATATCGATGCATCGTGGACACGGTTCGGACGACGTGGTCGGCCCCGCGCACAGTAGGTAGCGGAGCCACTTCGTCGATGTACGGCGTCAGTGCCGGCGAGTGGAACAGCAGCGGACTCGAGAGGGTCGGCTGAGCCTGAGCGCGGGTGGCAACACACCCCGTCGCACCCACTGCCACCGCCAAGCCCAGATTGCGCAGGAACCGCCGGCGCGCCATCGCACCGTCACGACCGACCGAGAAATCCTCCGCCACTTCGCACCCCCATGCCCGCGGCGCGAGTGCGCCGGGGCTGACCGTACCGCACCGTATGGTGTGTCAGGCCCGTTTCGGCGGAGTGACGGGCAACTACCGCGCGGTCAGCAGGGCGAACATCGCCCGCACCTCGTCCGGGGTGGGCGTGGGAAGGTTGTCGCGGGCATGCACGAAACCGATTCCCGCGTACACGAGGAAGCCTGCTCGCAACCGTGCCTCGGCCTCGTCGAACCCCAGTTCGCGCATCGAGTTCTGGACGACGTCGAAGATGCGCTGATCGAGCTCGCGGACGACCACGGCGATCTTGTCGTAGGTCCGAGCCCAGTCCCGCACCGCCGCCTCGACAGCCCAGGTACGTTCCTGCAGAAGCAGTTCCGCCATCACCTGCAGTCTCGCGTCCACGGGTACGGTGTCCACCTGCGCAAGCCCGCGAAGCGTGTCGTTCTGCTCGTCGCACCATTTGTCGGCGATCGCGGTCATCAGCTCGTCGATATCAGCGAAGTGCCAGTAGAAGCTGCCCTTGGTCACCTTCAGCCGCTCGCACAACGTCGTGATCTTCACTTCCGACACGCCCTCGCTCACCAGCAGTGCGAAGGCGGCGTCGATCCAGTCGTCGACGGTGAGCCGCGGAGCCCGTGGCGCGGGCGCCGACTTCTTCTCACTGCCACGCCGTCGACGCGCGGGGGCGCCACTCCGGGTGCGGGCATCGCCGGACGCGGCTTCGGGTGCCATCGCTCTCCTTCGTGTCGTGATGCTCGACTGATCCGTCGATCGTACGATCACCTCGCCGGGTCACACCCGACCGAGGGCGTCCAGCGCGAGTCGCCGGACCTGCTCGTCGCCCGAGAGCTGGCCGTGGTCGACCGTGCTCGTCGGATCGACGGACTGCACGACGATCGCCTCACTGCCCGGCATCGCACTCGTGAGCGGATCGGTCACGAGTCCGTCGGTCGCCGTGGCGACGTCGACATACCGCACGCCGACCACCGGTACATCGACGGGCGGAGTCGTGAGAAACGTCGACCCCGTGACGATCTCACCGCACGCCCCGCACCATGGACCCACCACTGGCTCCTCCAGGCGGGCCAGCTCGTCGTAGATACCGATACCGCGGTTGAACGCGGCGATAGTGCCGGCCCCGGCGAGGTTCGTTCCGCGCCAGAGCGGTCCGAGCGTGACCAGTGTGGACACGGGGGCAAGTCCGTCGTTCATAGAGCGGGTCAGTGCAGACTGCACGGCCAACGCTCCCGCACCGCGTGCCACGACGCGGATTCGCGACTCCCCGGTGCGGGAGATGATCCCGTCGATCGCTGACCGCACCTGCGACGCTGAGTCCTCGAGGGCAGCCAGACCGGCGACCGTGGCGACCGGCCGGAGCGCCTCCGTGAGAGCCGATTCGCCGTAGGTCAATGCGACAGGACACCACCCCCGACTCATCAGGTCGTCGGTCCACCCGTCCCACTCCGCCGCGGAGGAACCCAGATCGTGCACCAGGAGAACAGTGTCGACGCACGGATCCGCCGGGCCGGCCATGGCCGGAGCCACGACACACGCCTGGACTCCGATCGCGATGAGCACCACGTAAATGAGTCTGCTGCACAACGACATTCATGTCTCCCAAGGCCGGATCGTCGAAACCGTTCGAACACACCATACAGTGCGGTATGGTGTCCTGAGTCACAGACGCTGTGCCGAGGATCGCCGGAAGGGCAGGTCGCATGGACCACGAACGGACACAACCCGGTCGGGTAGGCCGGTGAGCGTCTCCACCTCGCGCGCAGTCACGTCGGCGGCACGCGGCGCGGTGTCGTCTCTCGGGGAGTTCTACGCCTTGGCACTCGACACCGCCCGAGCACTCGCGAAGCGGCCGTTCCAGTGGCGGGAGTTCGTCGATCAGAGTTGGTTCATCGCCCGGGTGTCCCTGCTGCCGACGATTTTGATGTCGGTCCCGTTCACGGTGCTGGTCGTCTTCACCCTGAACTCTTTGCTTATCGAGATCGGTGCCTCCGATCTGAGCGGTGCGGGCGCAGGTCTGGGCGCCGTCACCCAGATCGGGCCGCTCGTGACCGTTCTCGTCGTGGCCGGCGCTGCGGCCACCGCCATCGCCGCGGACCTCGGATCGCGCACCATCCGCGAGGAGGTCGATGCGATGGAGGTGCTGGGCATCGACCCGGTACACCGCCTCGTCCTGCCTCGCGTTCTCGCCTGCACCCTCGTCGCGGCTCTTTTGAACGGCGCCGTGTGCACCATCGGACTGGTGGGCGGGTTCTTCTTCTCCGTGTACCTCCAGGACGTCACGCCGGGTGCCTATGCCGCAGGAGTCACGCTGCTGGTGGGACTTCCGGAACTGCTGCTCTCCGAGGTGAAGGCAGCACTGTTCGGTCTCCTCGCCGCGCTGGTCGCCTGTTACCGCGGACTGTCCGTGCGGGGTGGACCGAAGAGCGTCGGGGAGGCGGTCAACGAGACCGTGGTGTTCTCGTTCGTCGCCCTGTTCCTGGCCAACCTGGTCCTCACCTCCGTGGGCCTCGCCGTGAGCGGCCGCTGATGGTTCTCGAGATGAGCGACGTCGCCGCTGCGATGCGACGCCGGACGAACGCTGCCTCCGGAGCGGTCGATGTACTCGGCGAACGCGCGATCTTCTTCACGCGTGCACTTGCGTCCACCGGCCGAGCCGTCCGGTCGTACCGCGGGGAGACGATGCGCGTCATCGCCGAGATCTCCCTCGGCACCGGGGTTCTCGCCGCGATCGGCGGCAGTATCGTCATTCTCGGCTTCCTCACGCTGTTCGCCGGTGCCACCGTCGCGGTGCAGGGTTTCGACTCGCTCGGAAGTATCGGGGTCGACGCGCTGACCGGGTTCCTGGCCGCCTACGTCAACGTCCGGGTCGTCGCACCGGTCACCGCGGGAGTCGGACTGGCCGCGACCATCGGCGCCGGGACCACGGCAGCGCTCGGCGCCATGCGGATCAGCGAGGAGATCGACGCGCTCGAGGTCATGGCGATCAAGTCGCTGCCGTACCTCGTCGGCACCCGCATCGTCGCGGGCATCGTCGCCGTGGTTCCGCTCTACGCGTTGTCACTCATCACGTCGTTCCTCGCGAGCCGGGTCGCGACAGTCGTGGTGCTGGGCCAGTCCGGCGGGGTCTACGACCACTACTTCTCCACGTTCCTCGTCCCGACCGACGTTCTGTGGTCGTTCGTCCAGGTCATCGTCATGGCCGTCGCGGTCATGGTCATCCACACCTACTACGGCTACACCGCCTCCGGGGGTCCCGCGGGCGTCGGCACCGCCACCGGACGCGCCGTGCGACTGTCCCTCATCACGGTCGTCAGCGTCACACTGCTGATCTCGCTCGCGCTGTACGGTAGCGCACGATCCGTGCACCTGGCAGGGTGACATGACGCAATCCTCCGCACGCCTCAAAGGTGCTGCGCTCCTGTCGATTCTGCTGATCGTCGGAGTCGTCGCGGCGGCCTACCTCGCCTATCGGGGCACCGTCAGGGAAGCGATCATGCCGTCGGTCACCGTGTCGGTGCAGTCCGATCGCGCCGGGCTGGTGATGCAGCGCGGCGCCCTGGTCAAGATGAACGGTGTCGAGATCGGCACCGTCTCGCAGGTCCGCCCGTCGACCCGCGGAGCCGTGATCGACCTCCGCCTCCGCGGCGACATCGCGGGTTCGGTGCCCTCCGATGTGGGGGCCACCATCGCCGCCACCACCATCTTCGGATCGAAGATGGTCACCCTCACTGCTCCTCCGGCACCGTCCGCCGTGCCCATCGCCGACGGCGCCGTCATCGCCGCCTCCTCCGTCACCGTGGAGGTGAACTCCGTGTTCGAATCGCTGACGTCCGTTCTCGTCGCGTCGCAACCCGAGAAGCTGAACACCACCCTGGGAGCGCTCTCGACCGCCCTGAACGGTCGCGGCCGCGCGCTGGGCACGACCATCGAGAACCTGGACACCGTGCTCGGGGCGGTCACTCCGCTCGTTCCCACACTCCGACGTGACCTGCGTTCCGCTGCTGTCACATCAGGTGCACTGGGCGACAGCGCACCGGATCTGGTCAGTACTCTGGCCTCGCTGACCACCACCGCGCGCACGGTCACCGACAGCACCGATGCGCTGGGCCCCGCCCTGACATCACTGACGGGAGCGGCGACCGACGCTCGCACCGTTCTCGCGGAGAACGCCGACGGAGTGACAGCCACGGTGGCCGATCTCGTCCCGACGACCGGGTTGCTGCGGGAGTACTCCCCCGAGTTCACGTGCTTCCTTCAGGGCGCCGACATCGCACGGCAGGCCGCGGAGAAGGTCTCCGGCGGCAACGGCCGCACGATGTTGCTGAACAGCACCGTGCTGTTCGGGGTGCCGGCGTACGAGTACGCCACCGACCTACCGAAGGTCGCCGCCACCGGCGGGCCCCGGTGCGGTGCGCTACCGCTGTTGTCCGACAACGATATTCCAGCTCCTTACGTCCGCGCCGACACCGGATCGAACCCGTTCCGCGCCGGTACCACCGCCCCCGTCCTCGACCCGACGTCCATCATCGACTTCCTCCCCGGCGGTCTCGCAGCACCGAGCACGACTCGATGAGTCACCGGAGCAACCTCGTTCGGCTCACGAGCTTCGTCGTCGCCATGACCCTGGTGCTCGCCGCCCTGGTGGTCGTCTTCGGCCAGGTCCGCTTCGACTCGACCACCACCCACCGGGCGCTCTTCACCAGCGCGTCCGGTTTGCGCAGTGGTGAATTCGTCCGAGTGGCGGGTGTGGAGGTCGGATCGGTGGGCACGGTGGACATCGTCGACAACGACCACGCCGTGGTGGAGTTCGACGTGACCGATGCGTACACCGTGACCGAGTCCACCACGGCCACGATCCGCTACCAGAACCTGGTCGGCGATCGTTACCTCGAATTGGCCGACACTGCCGGTGACGCCGCGCCTCTCGCTGCCGGCGTCACCATCCCGGTCGACCGGACCTCTCCTGCACTGGATCTGGACCGACTCCTGGGCGGATTCCAACCCTTGTTCTCCGGCCTCGACCCCAGCACCGTGAACAGAGTGACCGGCGAACTCGTCGACGTCTTTCAGGGGCAGGGCGGCACCGTCGCCTCGGTGCTGGCGCGGCTCGCGAGTCTGACGTCATCGTTGGCAGACCGTGACGAGGTGATCGGACAGCTGATCACGAATCTGCGGACCACCCTGGCGACACTCGCAGGGCGCCAGGACGACGTGTCCCTCGCGATAGACAGTGCTCGGACGCTGGTGTCCGGCCTCGCTGCCGACACCCGGACCTGGGGTGAGGCACTGACGAGCATCGACAGTTCGGCCGCCACGATCGGCGACCTGCTCGTCGACGCACGTCCGCCGTTGGACACCACCGTCGACCAGTTGCAGCGCACGGCAGCACAACTCGATGCCGGCAAGGACACCATCGCGAGCATCACCACTCGCTTGCCGGACACGTACGCCTCCCTCAGCCGCCTCGGCGCGTACGGGAACTTTTTCAACTACTACCTGTGCGGCATCAGGTTGAAAATCGACACGCCCGACGGGCGGGGCCTGACGACACCGCTCATCGGTCAGAACTCGGGAAGGTGTGCCCCAGCATGATGGAACGCTTTCGCACGGTCGACACCGTCCGCACCGGCATCGTCGGCACCTTCCTCGTGGTGATCGCCGCAGCAGCAGCGATGAACGCGGCCGCACTGCCGATCGTCTCCGCCGGAACGTCGTACAGCGGATTGTTCCTCGACACCGGAGGACTCGAGACAGGCGCCGCCGTGGAGGTCGCGGGGGTGCGGGTAGGGACGGTCACCGACATCGCGGTCGCGGGACAGGCCGTCCTGGTGACGTTCTCGGTCGAGGGAAAGGTGCTGCCCGGCATCGATACCCGTCTCGCCATCGCCACCGAAACCGTCCTCGGCACCAAGAACCTCCGGATGGATCCGCGTGGCGCCGGCCGCCTGTCGACGACGGAACCCGTGGGGCTCGACCGCACCACCAGCCCGTATCAGCTCACGGACGCTCTGGGCGACCTCACCGACGACGCAGCCGGTATCGACACCGAGCAGCTCACCGACTCACTCGCCGCCACCACCGAGATGCTCGACCGCACACCGGACGACCTGGGCCGCGCCATCGACGGGGTGGGTCGTTTGTCCGCGACGGTCGCGTCGCGGGACGAGAGCTTGCGTGACCTCCTGGCGTCGGCCGAGAAGGTCACCGGCGTCCTTGCAGACCGCAGTGCGCAGGTCGACACGCTCATCGTCGATGCGGCCACGGTTCTCGCCGAACTCGACCGACGACGCGGCGCCGTGGACACACTCTTCGGAACCGTGACGCGGTTGGCGGACCAACTGCGCGGACTGGTGGCCGACAACCAGGCCGAGCTTGCGCCGACACTGGCCTCGCTCGACTCCGTCCTCACCGTCCTGACCGACAACAAGGCGGACATCTCCGCCGCGATCGAGAACCTGGGGCCGTACGTGACGCAACTCGGCGAGGCGGTGTCCAGCGGACCGTTCTTCAACTCGTACATCCAGAACCTGATCCCCGGCCAGGTCATCAGCCCGTTCATCCGGGCTGCCCTCGGACTGGGCCCGGCTCCGGCCGATTCCACCTCCGTCAATCCGCTGACTGCGTTGAACGGAGCACCCCGATGACCAGGAGGCTCGTCGGCGTCGTGCTGTTCCTCGTCGTCGCTGCGACCGCGTCCTATGCGATCGTGCCGCGGTTCACCTCGGTTGCGGTGACGGCGGAGTTCGCGAACACCACCGGTCTCTACGTCGGTGACGACGTGCGCCTGATGGGAGTGACCATCGGCTCGGTGACCTCGATCGAGCCTCGCGGCGACCACGCGGAGGTGGGACTGCGCTACGACTCGTCGTACCCCATTCCGGCCGATGCGAAGGCGGTCATCGTCTCGCAGAGTGTGGTGGCGTCGCGCTTCGTCCAGCTCGCCCCGGCGTACGACGGCGGCGACACCCTCCGATCCGCCGACACCATCCCGCTCGATCGGACCGCAGTGCCCGTCGAGTGGGACCGCATCACCGAACAACTCGCTCGCGTGTCCGAAACGCTCGCGCCGCAGGGCCCCACCGGGCCCGACTCGGTCGACGCCGCCAGGCCCCTCGGAGCGCTCGTCGATGCGGTGGACGCCAATATCGGCGGGCGTGGGCAGGACATCCGCACCACGCTGACCCAGCTGTCCGACGCGATGCGCACGCTCTCGGACGGTAGAACCGACCTCTACTCCCTCGTGCGCAACCTCCAGGTCTTCGTGTCGGCACTCGCTGCGAGTGATCAGCAGATCGTCACGTTCAACGAGACGATGGCCTCGGTCACCTCCGTGCTGGCCGACGATCAGGACGAGATCGGCAGCGCGCTGGCATCATTGGACGGCGCGGTGTCGGACGTGGAGCGCTTCGTCCGCGAGAACAGGACGGGCGTCGCAACCACGCTGGGCAGCCTGGAGGAGCTCACGGCCGAGCTGGCGTCCCAGCGGGACGGCATCGCGCAGATCCTCCACGTAGCGCCTACTGCGCTGTCGAATCTGAACAACATCTACCAGCCGGCGCACAACGCGATCGTGTCGTCGTTGGCGCCGAACAACTTCGCGAATCCGATGGACTTCGTCTGTTCGGCCATCGCCGCCGCCGAGCAGGTGGGAGCGCAGGAGGGAGCAGAGTCGTGTGTTCGGTACCTGGGTCCTTTGCTGAAGACTCTCGCGTTCGACTACCTGCCCCTGCAGGCGAACCCCATCAAGGGTGTCGGCGCTCTGCCGGGCCAGATCGTCGACAGCGAGGGTGGGCGATGACGACACGGAAGGCCGCGTCGTCGGTGGCACTCGTTCTGTGCTCGTCGACACTGCTGTCGGCGTGCGGATGGCAGGGCCTGAACTCGCTTCCGCTGCCGGGCACAGCGGGGGACGGTCCCGGATCGTACGAGGTGGTCATCGAGATGCCGGACGTCTCCACGATCGAACGCAACGCGCGAGTCCTCGTCGGCGACGTCACCGTCGGACGTGTGGCCGATCTGGCGCTCGTCGACGGGCACGCCGAGGTGACCGTGCGTCTCGACGGCAGTACTGCACTCCCTGCCGATGCCGTCGCATCGGTGGGGCAGACGAGCCTCCTCGGATCGACCCACATCGAATTGGCCGCTTCGACAACGGGAGACGCCCAGGGTCGACTCTCCGATGGCGATGTGATCCCCCTCGACCGGGCGGGCGCGTATCCGACGACCGAGCAGACGTTGTCGTCGTTGTCCCTGGTACTGAACGGGGGTGGGCTCGCCCGCATCAACGACATCACGACCGAGGTGGACGCGGCACTGGACGGCAACGAGGAGTCGCTGCGCTCGGTCCTGGCGGGTCTGGAGACACTGCTCGTCGGACTCGACGATCAGAAGAGCGACATCCAGAACGCCATCGTGGATCTGGACCGATTCGCCGGGACGGTCGCCGCGAACGACGCGGTCCTGGGCGACGCGGTCACCGCGCTGGCTCCGGCTCTGACCGTGTTGTCGGATCGCCGGGGGGACCTGGTCTCGGCCCTCGACTCCCTCGGACGCCTCGGCACGACGGCGGAGGCCATCGTGAACGACACCGGCGACGACCTCGTCACAGCACTGGACGATCTGGGCCCGGTCCTGAAGTCTCTCGCGGATTCGGGAACATCACTCACCGAATCATTCCGGTATCTCCTCACCTATCCGTTCCCCATCGACGTCTACAAGAACGCGGTGCGCGGCGACTACGCCAACGGCGAGGTGACGCTCGATCTCCGAATGGCCACGCTGGACAACGCTCTTCTCCTCGGCACACCGTTCGAAGGGATGCTCGCCGGGCTCGAGGGAGCCGTGGGCGCCATGGCACCCACGCCGACGCCAACGCTTCCCACCGTGAACGACCTGCTACTGCCCCCGAACCTCTTGCCCCCGAACCTTCTGCCACAGAACGGCGCACCATGACTCCGACTGTCCGACTCCGTGTCCAGCTGACGGTCATCGCCGTGGTGGCAGTGCTGTCGGTGGGGATCACGGGTGTCCACTACGCACGCATTCCGCAAGAGCTGGGGCTGGGCCGGTACAGCGTGACTGTGGAGCTCGCGGGGGGCGCCGGTCTCTACACCAACGCGAACGTCACCTACCGCGGCAGCGAGATCGGCAAGGTCAGTGCCCTGCGCGTCACTCCCACCGGTGCATCCGCTGTCGTCTCGCTGTCGTCGGACGTGTCGGTTCCTGCGTCGACACGCGCCGAGGTGCACAGCATGTCGGCCATCGGCGAACAGTTCATCGATCTCCTGCCCGACACGGACGACGGGCCCTTTCTGGGGGACGGATCGGTCATCCCGATCGACCGCACCACCATCCCCACGTCGGTGGCCCCCACCATCGACCGGCTCGACGCCGCGTTCCGTTCCGTCGACCCGGTGACTCTCGGCCGCGTTCTCGACGACAGCTCCCTCGCGCTGGGTGCCGACGGCGACACCCTCGGCGAGCTGCTCGACTCGCTCGGGTCCGTCACCTCGGCGACGCGGGAGAATATCGACCCGATCGCGGCCCTCGTCACCGATCTCGACCCGGTGCTCGGTGCGACCGCCGCGAGCAGTGACGCCATCCGGTCATGGGCCGCATCACTGGCCACCGTCACCGGTCAGGTGTCGGCGCGCGACGGCAACCTACGATCCGTCATCGACGGTGGTGAACCCCTGGGCGCTGCGGTGTCGGGACTGTTCCAGGACCTGCGCCCCACACTCCCCTTGTTGTTGTCGAACCTGATCAGCGTCGAGCAGGTAGCCGTCACCTATAACGCTGCGCTGGAACAGATCCTGGTTCTGTATCCCCCACTCATCGCCGCCACGCAGGGCACCGGTAAGGCGAATGCAGACGCCGGTGACCCCGGCCAGAACACGTACTTCGCCGCACAACTCAACGACCCGCCGCCGTGCACGGAAGGTTTTCTCCCCGCCGACCAACGCAGATCACCCGTCGAAGTCGACACCGTGCCGACGCCGACCGACCTGTACTGCAAGGTTGCGCCGGACGACCCCAGCGCGATCCGCGGTGCACGCAACCTGCCGTGCCAGGAGTTCCCGGGCCGGCGGGCGGCGACGGTGCAGTTGTGCCGACAGGGTGCCTACGACCCGAACAACGGGTCCTACATCACCGATGACGGGTCGCGATGGGTCGAGTCGACACTGTCCGACGCGCCGCCCGCAACAGTGGAACAGATGATGCTGCCGGACGAGTGACCCGGCGACCTACCGCACAGGATCCAGCGCGGAGACGAGCCAGCGGCCGTCCACCTGCGCCATCTCCACGCGGAGGCTGGTCGAGGTGGCACGCGGATCGGGAGAGTTTGCCGCAGTGACAGTCTGGTTGACGAACAGCAGCGCGACGGCCTCGGCGTCGTCCATCGAGACGAGCGCGGCACCCGACACGACCGCGCTCGAGGTGAGTCCGCGTTCGATCGCTCCCGGAACGACGGACTGCTCGGCGAAACCGGAATAGTAGGTGAGGAAATCGCCGGTGAGGCGTGCCTTCGCGCCGTCGACGTCGGACTGCACGCTGTCGGCTCGGTAGGACAGGACGGCGACGGTCCCCTCCGTCGCCGCCCGGACGACGTCCGACTCGACGGCATCGGATACCGCCCGATCCGGGACCGTCAGTTCGATCCCGACCGGGACAGCAACCAGCGCAACGATTCCGACGACGATCGAGATCTGCGCACCCCTCCGGCGCAGGCCCCGTCGTCGATCGGTCGCCGCGCCGTCGTCGACCGCATCCTCAGGTTCCGTGTCGGCGTCCAGAGTGACCGCCACGTCGTCGCTCACGGCACGAACTGCACGTCGGACAACGCGAGGCGGTCACCGTCGCGTGCGACCGAGACGCGCAGGCGCCAGACACGCGGCTCGTCCGTGGCTCCCGAGGCATTGGTGACCGTCGATGTCGCCGCCACGAGCACCTGCGCGTCGGAATCGGTCATCGACTCGATTCCCGCCTCGCTCACCGATCCGGTGGCAGTGACGTCCGCATCCCGGACGACGGACACGAAATCCGCAGCGCGCTGGGAGAACTCGTCGCGGAAGCGACCGGTGGACGCCGACGTCACCCGCTCGACGTCCGCATCGACCGTGTCTGCGGAGATGGTCGTGAGGTCGAGGACGCCCTGCCGTGCGACCTGCAGGTACTGCTGCTCGAGCGTGGTGCGCTCGCGAGCCTCCTGAGATCGCGTCCACGTCGTGGCCGAGACCGTGACCGAGGTGGCCACCGCGGCGACAGCGAGTACACCGACGATCACCCGCGTTCGTGTGCGCACAGCCACTCCTGTCCCGGGCCACTTCCAGCGCGGCCCTCAGGTCCGACCGTACTACAGAGTACGGATGCTGTTTCCGAAACAGCGGAACAGATTTCGTTGTCCGAAACGCTTTCTCCATACCCGGTAGTACGGTACGTTCGCTCCACACGAACAACCGGATTTCACCGATCGAAAGCAGGGGGCAGGTGCCGGAGACAGTCGACGAGTTCCAGCGAATACCGTACGAACCGGCGCGGGACGGGCGCGTGGAGATGCATTCCGGACTCTCCCGGCACTACCCGACGTTGCATGCGAATCTGGTGTCGCCCATCGGCAGGCCTGATCGACGCGTCGGCATCCTGATGGCGCACCCGTCGAGCGACTTCCTGTCGCACTTCCTGCTCCGCGGATTCGCGGCCGCCGGCATCCCCACGATGGGTCTCAACACCCGCTACTCCTCCAACGAGCCGGCACTGATCATGGAACGCGCGGCTCTGGACGTGGGCGCCGGTGTGCGGTGGATGAAGGACGAGCTCGGGTTCGAGAAGGTCGTTCTCCTCGGATTCAGCGGCGGCGGTTCGCTGTCCGCGTTCTACCAGTCGCAGGCCGAGACTCCGACGATCACGACGACTCCCGCCGGAGACCCTGTCGATCTCGCGTCGGCGGAGCTCGTTCCCGCGGATGCCCTCATGCTTGTCGGAGCGCACTCCGGACGCGCCCGCGTCCTGCGCCACTGGATCGACGGAGCAGTCGTGGACGAGTCCGACCCGTCCTCGGTCGCCCCCGACCTCGACCTCTACGCACCTGGACGTACGACGCCACTCGACCGCACGTGGGTCGAGGAGTACCGGGCGGCGCAGCTCGCCCGCATGCGCCGAATCGACACGTGGGCACTGGGCGAACTCGACGATCTCACGCGGCGCGGGGCGTCGGACCGGGCCTTCGTCGTCCACCGCACCGTCGCGGATCCACGCTTCGTCGACATCACGCTGGACCCGAGCGATCGGGTTCCGGGCAGCATGTACGGAGACCCGTTCGCGGCCAATTCCGCTGCCGGCGGACTCGCGCGCTTCGTCTCGGTCCGCAGCTGGCTCAGCACGTGGAGCCTCGACCACACGAACGCGGATGCCGTGCGCAACCTGACCGACGTGACAGTTCCTACCCTCGTCATGCCTCTGCTCGGTGACCAAGCGGCCTTCGCCGACGATGCGCGTGCGATGGCCGCAGCTCGCGGCGGCGCGACGGTCGTCGAGATGCCCCACCTGAACCACTACCTGGTCGATCAACCCGACGGAGTCGACCGAGTCACCACCGCAGCGCTGGCCTGGCTGACGGACGCCCTGTCGGAGAGGACATCGAGATGACCAGCGCCACCCGCACTCCTACCGCCTTTACCTACTGGGAGAACCGGCAGAGTCCCGGTATCCAGCGCGCTGAAGCGTTGTTCGAGCGAGTGTTCCGGTCGTCACCGTTCCCCAGCGATGACGTCGCGAGGGAGTTCTGCGAGAGTCTGTTCCTCGGCGACACAGTGGCCGAGAACTTCGTCGACGAGGTGTACGCGGCAGACCCGACGGGAACACGCGCCCTCCTCGACCGTGCACTCGCTCACGGGATCGATTCTCTTCCCGACGTTCCCGAGAGCATGCGCGTCCTGTTCGACGAGTTCGAGACCGAACCGGACTGGCTCGACACCGATCTGGTGGAACGCGGGGCCGCGGTGTGGCGACGGTGGGGCACGATGCTGTTCACCGTTGCCGGCGGCATCACCCTCGAGATGTACACCGAGGCTGCCGTCGCCACCCCGCTCTCACTGGCAGGCGGGTACGCCGGCGACAACGCGATGCGCCGATTCCTCGAGACCTGCAAGTTCTGGATCGACACCTCCGAGCCGGGTGCCCTGTCCCGCATAGGGTCCGAAGGCCGAGCCACCGCGATGAAGGTCCGCGTCATGCACGTCGCCGTACGTCGCAAGGTCGACGGACACCCGGAGTGGGATCGCGAGAAGTGGGGCTACCCCATCAGCCAGGGCTACCAGATGCTGACTCTCCTCGGCGGCAGCACCGTCCCTGCTTTGGCTCTGCGGCTGGTGGGTCTGCAGACCACCGCCGACGAGATCCGGGCGTTGCTCCATTTCCAGAAGTACATGGGTCACCTGCTGGGTGTCGACGTGTCGAACTTCCCCACCACCATCGCCGACTCACTCCGCATGACGGCGATGGTGTCGGCCGCCCGCAGTTACGACGCCGGACCACACGGCAAGGAACTCATCGAGTCCTTCCCCGCAGGCTTCGCACCGCGCCCCGAGCAGCGAGGCCTCGCGCGTCTCCGCGCGCGGTACAACTACGGCATTCACGGCGCTTACACCGCTCTCTTCATGAGTCCGGTGACACGGTCGGACTACACGATGCCTCGGGCGTTCCCGTGGATTCTGATCATCCTCCTGCGCTTCCCTCTCCTGACAGCGATCGAGCTCTCCCGACGATTCCTACCCGGAGTGGCGCCCGTCGTCGAGAAGGTCGCTGTGGCACAACGACTCCGGTGGTACCGGGACCAGATGGACGGCCGCGAGGCCGAATTCGACGCGAACGGAGCACTGCGACGATGACCGAGTATCTATCCGGCTTCGGCAACCAACACCAGTCCGAAGCCCTCGACGGTGCACTCCCCCGAGGTCAGAACTCGCCGCAGCGAGCGCCCCACGGTCTCTACGCGGAACAACTGTCCGCGACGGCGTTCACCGAGCCGCGAGAGGTCAACCGTCGCACCTGGACGTACCGGATCCGCCCCAGTGCAGCGCACCGGCCGTATCACCTCATCGACCACCCAACGCTCCGATCCGCGCCGCTGAGTGACGGAGTTCTCGACGTGAACCGGCTTCGGTGGAATCCCGTGGCCCGACCCTTCGAGACGGCCGACTTTCTCGACGGCCTCACGACCATCGCTGCCAACGGTGATGCGCTGCAGCGTGACGGCATCGCGATCCACCTGTACCACGCGACACGATCGATGACCGACCGCTACGTCGCAGACCTGGACGGAGAGTTGCTGATCGTTCCCCAGTCCGGCCGTCTACGGATACACACCGAGGTCGGAATCGTCGACGTCGCTCCCGGCGAGATCGCCGTCGTCGGACGGGCCATCACGTTCCGAGTCGTGCTGCTCGACGACGATGCCGCGGGCTATGTGTGCGAGAACTACGGGTCCTACTTCACGCTCCCCGAACTCGGACCCATCGGCGCGAACGGTCTCGCCCACGCGCGGGACTTCCACTACACCGTCGCAGCGTTCGAGGACGACGACCGACCCGTCGAGAAGATCCAGAAGTTCGGCGGCCGACTCTTCTCGACAGAGCTGGACCACTCGCCTCTCGACGTGGTGGCCTGGCACGGCAATCACGGTGTGTACAAGTACGACACTGCCGACTTCAACGTCATGGGAACACTCGGGTGGGACCACCCCGACCCGTCGATCTTCACGCTTCTGACGTCGCCCTCCGAACGGCCGGGACAGGCGAATGTGGATCTCGCCATCTTCCCGCCCCGGTGGAACGTCGCCGAGCACACGTTCCGGCCCCCGCACTTCCATCGCAACGTCATGACCGAGTTCATGGGACTGGTCCGGGGGCAACACGATTCCAAGGCAGAAGGCTTCCTGCCCGGGGGTGCAAGTCTGCACAACATGTGGGGTGCGCACGGACCGGACCAGGAGACTTTCGACCTCGCCACCGCGGCCGACCTGGCACCGCAGAAGCTCGAAGGATCGTTGCCGTTCATGTTCGAGACACGGCTCCCCCTGCTCGTCACCCCACTCGCCCACGACGCACCGCATCGCCAGCCGGATTACGACTCCTCGTGGGCCGGACTGCAGCGCCATCTCACGTCTCCCCTCACTCCCAGCAACCCGGAGCAGCCATGACCGCGAGCACCACCACCCGTCCCTCTGTCGCCCTACCCGATCCGCTGCTGCGTATCGGCGGCGCCTCGCAGGCTGCCTCCGATGGGCAGACCTACGACAGCATCGATCCGACCACGGGTGCTCTCGTCACCTCCGTCGCTGCCGGCGCCGAGGCCGACGTCGACCGGGCCGTCCGCGCTGCACGTGCGCAGTTCCACGGTGACTGGTCGCGCGTCAGCGGCCCGGAACGTACGAGGATCCTTCTCACGATCGCGGATCTGATCGATCGCGACTGCGAGACCCTCGCCGCACTCGAAGCAGTCGAGATGGGCAAGTTGTTCCGCGACTCCGTGAACGGCGACATCCCGGCCGCTGCCGCGGTGTTCCGGCACTTCGCTGGGTGGGCGGACAAGATCTCCGGAACCACCGTCATGCTGCCGGACTTCGGACCGCAACGTCGGTTCGGCTACACCGTCCGGCAGCCTCTCGGTGTCGTCGCCGCGATCACGCCGTGGAACAACCCGCTGTTGATCGCCGCGTGGAAGCTGGCACCCGCACTCGCCGCAGGAAACGCGGTGGTCATCAAGCCCGCGGAGGACGCGTCCTTGTCCACACTGCATCTCGCGGATCTGTGTGCCGAAGCCGGCCTACCGCCGGGTGTGCTCAACGTGGTCACCGGTCTGGGCGTCACCGCCGGTGCGGCTCTGGCCGGCCATCCCGGTGTGGACAAGGTGTCCTTCACCGGCAGTCCCCGTGTCGGCCGGCAGATTCAGTCGCTCGCCGGCACCACGTTCCGCAAGATCGTCCTCGAACTCGGCGGGAAGGCACCGCAACTGATCTTCGAGGACGCTGACCTCGACGCGGCGATGCCGTGGATCGCGATGGGCAACTTCTATCACCAGGGCCAGGTGTGTGCCGCGGGCACGCGCGTTCTCGCACACGAGTCCGTCGTCGATCGTGTCGTCGAGGGGCTGGTTGCTGCGGCCGACGCGGCCGTGATCGGAGACCCGTTCGACGACACCAGCACGATGGGCACCATCGTCAACGAACGTCAGCTCGATCGCATCATGGGATACATCGACTCCGGTGTCGCCGAGGGTGCAGAACTGGTGACCGGGGGGCGCCGACTGGACGGCCCGGGACAGTTCGTGCAGCCCACCGTCTTCCGCGGACACAACGACCTCACCATCGCCAGGGAGGAGATCTTCGGTCCCGTCGCCACCGTCATCAGCTTCTCGTCCACCGAGGAGGCCGTCGCGATCGCCAACGACACGCAATACGGCCTCAACGCGATGGTGTACTCGCAGAACATCTCCCGAGTGCACTCCGTCGTCGAGCAACTTCGCGTGGGCACCGTGTGGGTGAACGGGTGGGGTGTGCCGGACCCGGCTCTGCCGTGGGGCGGACGCGGCGCGAGCGGGGTCGGCCGCGAACTCGGTCGCACCGGACTCGACGGAGACACCGAAGAGAAGACCGTCCACATCGGATTCTCCGCATGAGCGCGCCGGAGATCGTCGAGACCTGGAACGGCCCCGGCCGACGCGACGCACGACTGACCGACGTCCACCCGCGCCACAACGCGGCCCATCCTGTGCCGGGTAGCCGATCCGGCTTCGAGCACTGGTACTTCGACGCACATCTCGACGACGGTCACACCATCATCGGATTCCTCAACCTGCGCCGGCCGGAAGAGCCTGCGCTGGTGGCGAAACCGAGCGTGGAGATCTTGATCTACGCACCCGACGGCTCACGGCGGCAGATTTTCGTCCGTCACTCCAAGAAGGACACCACCGCGTCGATCGCCGCCTGCGACGTCGTCGTGGGGCCGAACCACGCATGGGCGGAGTTCCCTGCGGACGGGCTTCCCATCCATCATCTCTACCTTTCCGAGGAGGACGTCACTTTCGATCTCCGCTTCCACAACGAACTTCCGAGCTGGATGCCCGGAGAGGGAGAGACGTTGTTCGGAGGCACCGACGTCTTCGGCTGGGTCGTCGCCGCGCCGCGTGCGCGCGTCGAGGGATCCATCACCATCGGCGGACGAACCACTGCCGTCACCGGGCGCGGCTACGCGGACCACAACTGGGGCGCGGGCGACATGAAGCGCGTCATCGACCGCTGGCACTGGGGCCGACTGTACGACGACGATTACTCGCTGCTCTACGCCTTGGTCAAGACCCAGGCTCGGCTCGGCGCCCACGAGAGTCGCCCACTGATGTTGGCGTACAGGGACGAGATCATACTGAGCTCCGGCGAGGCGGACGTCACCGAGGGACCGATGGTGTTCAACGAGATCGCCAACCGGTCGTACCCCGCGTGGCTCCGCATCGAGGTACCGGGACAGGTGTCCCTCCTGCTGACCGTCCAGAACGTCGTGCACGCCCACGACCTGCTGGACGACGTTCCCGTCGCCGGCCATCGCATGTTCCGACCGTTGCTCTACAGCCTCGTCGGACACCCCGGGTACTTTCGCTTCGACTCGACTTTCGAGCTGACCGTCGTGCGCGACGGGGTGACCGAGACCCGCACGGGGCGAACGCTGCACGAACTCGTCGCCTTGAACTGACCGTTCACGCCACAGGAAGATGTCGATGCACACACATTCGAAGGACTTGCGGCTTAAGGCCGTCTCGTTCACCGCGGCACTCGTGTTCGCCCTTGCTTCGGCGGTCGCCCCGTCCGCGTCCGCCACACCGAACGATGTTCTCGGCAGCTTCCAGCTTCGAGACTGCGTCGAGGTGTCCGCCATCGTCTCGGTGCCACCCGAGCGCGCAGCCGCAGCACTGCCGGACGGCTATACCTCCTCGTCCTTCATCGGATTGCCCGGTGGCCCCGGCATTCCGGGTAACTCGTCACTCCTGATGGGTGTCGAGACCTGCCAGAGCGGGACCATCGACGGCGTCCCCGTCGACGGTCCCGTCACCTTCGGTGAGCGTGTGCTCTCCGTCGACCGCAAGGATGCTCGGCCGGGGTACCACTTCTACGCCGTGGAGCAGGTGACCGACAATCAGCAGATCCACGATCTGATGCGTTCGGCCGGGTTCGATATCACGTTGGTGCCGGGAGTCGGCGCGACTGCCGACGCAGTCGGCGGAGTCTCGGAGGGCGGCTCCGTACGGATCGTGGACGAGGCGCCCGTTCCACGACTGCCGTCGCCTCTCGGTCAGGTCAGCATCTGGAAGGACACCGAGAACAGCAGAAGTGCTCTTCGCTTGACGGTCGATCGGCCGACGGCGCAGGCCGGAATCGGGCACGTGACCGCCGAACCGAATTCACCCATCGCGTCCCTGATGGGCACCGAGACGACAACGGGAATCGGAGCGATCAACAGGTTCGACTTCGATGCTCAGGTGGAGATGGTGCGCTGACCGTCGGATCACGTGGTTCGGCCGTCACCGATCCAGGTGCATCTCGGCCAGGGCGCCGGCGATGGCGAAGCCCCCGGCGATGATGCATCCGGCTGTCCGCGTCCTGGTCGGCAAGTCAGCGGTGCAGGCGAATGCAGCGGTGTCCCACATGTCGACGACCACCCCTGCGCGCAGCAGTGTCCGCACAACGGCCGGTGCGTGACGAGTTGCCGCGTACAGCCCGCCGCCGATGTAGATCTCACGGACACCGAATGTTCGGGCCGCTGCGCGGGTCGTGGCGAGCGAAGCGTCGGGGCCGGCGAGCAGCTCGTTCGCACGAGTCGGCGCGATCATGTGGGCGATACCGATCGCCGCACGGGCGAGCCCGACGGCCGCGGGAAGGTCTCGCGAAAGCCCGCGCGGCGATGTTCGAAGCATGATGATCCTCAGGTTGCGGACTATTTGACGATATCGTCACCTATGACGGCATCCGCAGTCAAGGAGCGGGTTCACACAAAACGATGCCGCCGGGTCACCTCGTCCCGTACAGCGCGGGGACGTCGAGGTGGTCGCGCAGGGTCGTCCCCTCGTACTCCCGGTGGAACAGACCGCGGTCCTGCAGGATCGGGACGACTCCGTCGACGAACGCATCGATCCCTCCGTCGTAGACGTCCGGGGAGACCCAGAAGCCGTCGACTGCTCCTGCCTCGAACCATTCCTGCATGTGATCGGCGGCGTCGGAGGCCGGACCGACGATGACAGGGTGGTAGTCGATGACCCCGTGGGCGAGCACGTCTCGGACGGTCCAGCCCTCACGTGCGATGGCCAGGGCGTGACCCGATCGGGGGTCGCCCGGCGACGGACGGGCCGCGGACAATTGCTGGGCCGACAGTGGTTCGTCGAGGTGCGTGTGGTCGAGGCGCAGTCCCAGCATGCGTCCGAGGTAGGACACGCGCGGGGGAAAAGTCCGCCCGCTGAGCAGGATTCGACGATCGAGCGCATCCCTCCGCGTGTCGGCGAGGGAGGTCATCAGACCGGCGACATAGCGAATCGCATCGGGGTCGCGCCCGGCGCGCTCGGCCGCACGTCGGAACGCATCGCGCTGCCCACGTGCGTCCTCGATGGTGAATGCGGCACCGATGACGGCGTCGGCGAAACGACCGGCGAGCTCGAGAGAATTCGCGCTTCCGCCGGCATGGAAGATGACCGGTTGTCCCTGCTCCGACGGTGGAATGTACAGCGGACCGCGGGAGGCCACATGGGCACCACCGAGGTTGATCGGAGCGATCTGTTCGGCATCCGCGAAGCGGCCGGTCTCCTGGTCGTGCACCCAGGCGGATTCTCCCCAGCTGCCCCAGAGCGACTGCACCAGCTGCACCGTCTCGTGTGCTCGTGCGTAGCGCTCGGGCCCGGAGGGCAACGACCTGCCGTAGTTGGCCGCGACATCCTCGCCGCTCGAGGTAACGGCGTTCCACCCCGTCCTACCGTGGCTCAGAACGTCGAGCGCCTTGAACTGCCTGGCGAGGGTGAACGGTTCGGTGAAGGTGGTGGAGCCGGTGGCCACCAGGCCGATCCGGGTCGTCTCGCGCGCGACAGCAGCCACTGTGATCATGACGTCGAGGTTGAAATTCGGCGGCTCGTTCTCGATGTCGCCGACGTGGGTGGGCCCGTCGGGCAAAAACAGGAACTGCATCTTTCCTCTCTCGGCCGTCTGCGCGTGCCGCACTTTCGCGTCGTAGCTCGCATAGCTGGTGGGGTCGACTCCGGGTGCCCGCCAGGAGCCGGGCAGGTTGCCGTACCCGTTGCCCAGATGCATGCCGATGATCATCTGTTCGGACATCGTGTCTTCTTTCCGTGGCAGAGCGTGGTCGCGATCGAGAGACAACCGGCTGTCGACACCGTCGACAAGAGGAGGTAGTCTCCACTTCAGCAAGATATGGAGACACTCCCCGCTTTGTCAACAGAGAGGTGACCGACGTGGCCGATGACGCGATCAGCAAGGTTCGCGCCCCGCGAGCCGATGCACGCCGCAACAGGGACCACATCCTCGGCGTCGCCGAACAGTTCTTCTCCGAACACGGAGTCGGCGGTTCCCTCGACGCGATCGCGAAGCAGGCCGGCGTCGGCGCGGGGACGCTGTACCGCCACTTCCCCAGTCGCGAAGCACTTCTCGCCGCACTGCTCACCGCGCGAGACGACGCACTGGTCTCCCGACGCGACGAGCTGCGCACCCGATCGACGACTGCGGCCGACGCCCTCGACGGGTGGCTCGAGGCACTGACCGAGTGGGCGAGCGCGTTCGACGGGCTCCCCGAACCACTGCGGGCCGCGACGACGACGGACCAGTCCCCACTCGCCACGACGTGTCAGGGATTCATCACCACGACCGAAGAATTCCTCGAAGCCGCACAGCGCGAAGGCAGTGCACGCTCCGACGTCCGAGCACGCGACCTGTTCCTCGCCGGCCTCGCCACGAGTTGGGTCCGAGGTGCGGCGATGGCCGACCGCGACTCCGCCGCGGCACTGGCCACCCTCACCCGCAGAGGGTGGGAGACCACCTCGCACACCCGCGACACGACCGGCGAACCCGCCCAGAAGTGACCGACGACTTTACGTTTCACGACCGTGAGACGACATCGACAGAAGGAGACAGCACCATGACACGCTTGGGAATCATCGGCAGTGGATCGATCGGATCCGCGGTGGCCCGACTCGCCGTCGCCGCGGGCCACGAGGTCGTGATCGCGAACTCGCGAGGACCGGAGTCCCTGACGGACCTGATCGCAGAGTTGGGACCCGGCGCTCGGGCAGGCACGGTCCGCGACGCCGCAGAGTTCGGTGACATCCCCCTGCTGTCCGTGCCGCTCGGGGCGTACGGGAACCTCCCGGTCGATGCTTTCGCCGGAAAGACCGTCATCTCCACCGGCAACTACTACCCGCACCGCGACGGACGCATCGCGCAACTCGACTCCCTCGACAACACCACCGCCGAGTACGAACAGGCACTGCTACCCGACACCGTGATCGTCAAGGCGTTCAACAACATCCTCTTCCATCACATCCCGAACCTGGCCCACTCCACACCCCGGACAGCCCTGCCGATCGCCGGAGACGACGCCGATGCCAAGGCGCGCGTGGCGGCCATCGTGAACGCACTCGGCTTCGACACCGTCGACGCCGGAACCCTCGCCGAATCCTGGAGCTTCGAACCCGAATCCGGCGCGTACACCCCGATCTACGCTGCAGATCAAGCCGCATTCGCCGCCGACTACCTCGCCGACCCCGGAGCGCCGGTACCGGCCGACCGTCTCCGCGAGCTGCTCGCCGCCTCCCACCGACCTGACGTCGCCGCGCGACAGTTCTGACGGCGACCAGGCGCCGGCCCCTGAAGGCTCGGCCTGACCTGTGCGGGGAGCGGCTGACCACCGGGTCAGAAAGGGGTGACCTCGTCACCCTCGAGCGCCTCGATCGCTGCGGCGGTGAGGCTGTTCTGGATGTGCGTGCGGGTCAGCTCCCCCGCCGCGCGACCGTCACCCGAGACGACGAGTTCCAGGATCTGGAAGTGCTCCTCGTGATCGATGGTGCGGGGTTCGGCGCCGGGCGGTAACTCCAGGCCCACCCGGCGGTACCGATCGGACTTGTCCCACAGGTCCTCGAGCAGATGAATGAGAACGTCGTTGTGGGACGCGAGGTACAAGGTCCGGTGGAAGTCACGGTGCGCGATCAGACCTTCTTCACCCCACCTCTGCGTCACCGGAACCAGTCGAGAGGCCGCGGCCCGCATCTCGAAGATGTCGCGTTCGGTGCGCCGCTCTGCCGCCAGTTCCAAGGCGGTCGGGTCGAGAGACAGACGCACCTCGAACAGCTGGCGTGCCTCGGTGGCCGACATCGATGCGATGCGCACGTTCTTGTGGCTGTCGAGTTCGATCAGACCTTCACTGCTCAGTCGCCGCACCGCCTCTCGTAACGGGGTGATGCTCATCTGCAGACGATCGGCGAGTTCGTACTGCGCCAGACGGGATCCCGCGGGAAGTGTTCCCAGCAGGATCCAGCTACGCAGTTGGGCGTAGGCCACGTCTCCCTTACTGGAGAAGACATTCTGCGCAACGGCCACGGTGGTCCGCCTCTCGTCACGGGTTGTGTTCTCGGTCGTGATGAGTATAGCGTTCGAATATCTTATAAGACTTACAAGATGCAAGAAGGGGTCCAGATGAAAATCACCGCTGTCCACGAGGGCACAGTTCCGATCAGCTCGTCGATCCGCAATGCCTGGATCGACTTCAGCAAGATGGACTGCTCCATCGTCGCGATCGTGAGCGACGTGGTGCGCGACGGCGAGCCCGTCGTCGGATACGGCTTCAACTCCAACGGCCGCTACAGCGCCGGCGAGATCCTGCGCCGCCGCATCATTCCGCGCCTGCTCGACGCGTCACCGGACGCGCTGCTCGATGCGGAAGGAGAACTCGATCCCACCATCGCGTGGGACGTCATGATGAGCAACGAGAAGCCGGGCGGCCACGGTGAGCGGTCGGTCGCCGTCGGTGTCGTGGACATGGCCCTGTTCGACCTCGCCTCGAAGATTGCCGAGAAGCCGCTCTACCGTTGGCTTTCCGACAAGCACGGCGATGGCGTGCCCGACGACTCCGTCTTCGTCTACGCGGCCGGCGGGTACTACGCCCCCGGGAAGACCCTCGCCGATCTCCAGGACGAGATGCGCGGGTTCCTGGACATGGGGTACCACGTGGTCAAGATGAAGATCGGCGGTGCCGACCTCGCCGAGGACCTGCGCCGCATCGACGCCGTGCTCGAGGTCCTCGACGGTGACGGGTCACGCCTCGCCGTCGACGTCAACGGTCGATTCGACCTGGCGACCGCCCTCGAATACGGCGCGGCGATCGAGCCGTACGGACTCTTCTGGTACGAGGAGGTCGGGGATCCACTCGATTACCGACTCAATGCTGTTCTGTCCGAGCATTACTCGGGTCGTATCGCCACCGGCGAGAACTTGTTCTCACTCCAGGACGCTCGTAATCTCGTGCGCTACGCCGGCATGCGACCGGACCGCGACATCATCCAGGTCGACCCGGCGCTGAGCTACGGCCTCACCGAGTATCTGCGCATCCAGACGATGCTGAAGGACCACGGCTGGTCGTCACGTCAGTGCATCCCGCACGGCGGGCACCAGTTCTCGCTGCACATCGCCGCCGCATTGAAGCTGGGCGGCAACGAGTCCTACCCCGGCGAGTTCCAGCCCACCGGTGGATTCGCCGACGGGGCGGTCGTCGAACGCAGTCAGGTGGGACTTACCGAGAGCCCCGGAATCGGGTTCGAGGAGAAGGCCGCGTTCTACGCGGTGCTGCGCGAACTGCACTGATCTCCCGGATCCGCAGACCGCAATCATGGGCACCGACGAACACCATGGTCGGTTACTTGCATCATGCTAGTAACCACCATAGTGTCGGCACCACACGCCGGCGACGGCCCGATTCGAGCACCTATGGGAGCGCTATGCACAGCGACACCGACGAGCTTCGGCGGTCCGAAACCTTCACCTGGGCAGACCCGGGTCCGGTTCTGGCCCGGGCCGCAAGCATGAGCGGACTCGATGTGATGCAGGCGTTGGTCGACGGCGAACTGCCTCCCCCACCGATCGCCGCCCTGATGAAGTTCACCGCCATCCGAGCCGAGGTCGGCACGGTGGTGTTCGAATGCACACCGTCACAGGCGCATTACAACCCGATCGGCACGGTCCACGGCGGACTCGCGTGCACCCTCCTCGACACGATCGTCGGGTGCGCAGCCCAGACGACGTTGCCCGCCGGCACCGGCTACACCTCGATCGACATCAACGTCAGCTACCTCCGCAACATCCTGGACACCAGTGGCCCGTTGACCGCGACAGGACGGGTGACCAAGACAGGGTCGCGGGTGATCTTCGCCGAAGGGTCCGTCGTCGACAACCAGGGCAGACTCGTAGCGACGGCCACCAGCTCGCTGCTCGTCATCTCACCGCGATAACCGATGCAGCGCAGCAGCTTCGACAGCATGGGATGCCCCATCGCCGACACCCTCGAGCAGGTCGGCGAATGGTGGACACTGCTGATCCTCCGCGACGCTCTCGACGGTTTCACCCGCTTCGACGAGTTCGAGCGCAACCTCGGTATTGCGCCGAACATGCTCACCAGGCGTCTGAAGTCTCTGGTCGAGGCGGGTCTGCTCGAACGTCGGCAGTACCAGGACCGTCCACCACGTTCCGAATACGTGCCGACCCGCCGAGGACGTGAACTCACTCCCGTCATCGTCGCGCTGTACGCGTGGGGGAACAAGCATGTCGACCCCGACGATCGAGGGATGCTCCTTGTGGACGACGCGGGCGAGGAGATCGACCCTGTGTTCGTCGATCGTCGAACGGGCCGCACGCTGGGCGACAGCAACGCTCGGTTCGTCGCCGGCCCCGCGGCATCCGAATCGCTCGCGCGGCGACTCGATCCCGACCTCCGAGCCGAGCGGCGCACACGGCAGCCTTCTACCCGCTGAGGAGCGCTCGATACGATTCGCTGCGCCTGATCGAGCCCACTCGCGCAGATCGGGCCGGCCTCCCGGGTATGTTCGAAGGAACGCTCCACGCCGCACTAAGGAAGCTCGGTGGCACAACGTGAAACGACTCGTCGTCGCTCTGTCGGTACTCGCTCTTCTCGCCGGCTGTTCCACCGAGGAACCTGCACCCGCGCCCACACAGACCCCTGCTGCCGAACCGGCCCGGGCACCCGAAGCACAGGATCCGATCGGCACCGTCGTCCCGCTTCCGGGAGCACCCGAGGGAATCGTCGTCACGGCGTCCGGCATCGCCGTCGCCGCAGTGCGTGAACCCGACGGCCTGAGGCTGCTCGACGCGGCGACCGGGGTGGAGCGGCAGTTCGTGCCGACGGTCGGCGCCCCGCGGCACCTCTCTCTGGCCGGCCCGGATGGACCTGTACTCGCGCCACTCGAGTCCAGTGACGAACTGCTCCTGGTCGATCCGGCGAACGGCGCGACGCTCTCCACCACTCGAGGCGTCGGACGGCAACCGCACGATGCCGTGGTGACCGCCGACGGCACGACCGTCGTGACCAACGAGATGGGCGGCGGAGTCGTCTTCGTCCGCAACGGTGTCGTGACAGCATCTCTCCCCGCCGGCCCCGTACAACCGGGCGGAGTTGCCGCTGTGGGCGATTACGCAGCTGTCGCCGATGTGCAGGGCAACGGGATCTGGATCTACAGCGGGCCGGACCAGAAGCTCGTCGCGCAGGGACCGTTGGGGACCAAACTGACGCATGCGACATCGCTCGGCCCCGACCTTGCTGCCTTCGCCGACACCGACGGTGGCGCGGTCTACCTCGAGCGCATCACCCCGGACATCAGCGAGGTCGCTCGCATCGACGCACCCGGTAATCCGTACGGGCTCGCCTACGACGCCGATCGGAAGCTACTTCTGATCACGCTGACCGAGAGCAACATCCTTCGGGTGGTCGATGTCGCCGACCCGGCGTCGCCGCGGATCGTGGCCGACTTGCCGACGGTTCGTCAGGCCAATTCCGTTGCCGTGGATCCGCGCTCGGGAAACGTCCTGGTGACGGGCAGCGATCCCGGCGCGGACTCGAGCCTGCAGATCATTCCTGCCGACAGTGTCGACGCGTCGTGACACGTGCCTGTGCGACGTTCACGATCAGTGTTCGGTGAACACTCGGCGCAGCCCTAGGAAGCGCACCACCGTGGCCACGAGGTTCGCGGCAACGAGGACGGACACCTCCACTGCTCTCGACGCATCAGGTACCCACCTGTGGAGGAGCACCAACGACCCGCTGGTCACCGCCAGCCCGAGGGCGAAGACGACCAGTCCTTGCACGTACTGGCGAACGATTGCATCGGTACCGCGAATACCGAAGGTGAATCGGCGGTTGATCGCGGTGTTCGCGAGCGCAGAGACCAGGAGCGCCAGCACATTCGCAGCCTGGGACGACATGACGACCCGGAACACGAGAAACAACAGAACGTACGCGACGGCGCTCGCAGCCCCGACGAGGTAAAAGCGGAACAGCACACTCCGGGTTCCGGATGTCGTAGTCAGAGCATCTCTCCCGTCGGCCTCGAAACGGGGAGCGCAGCCACGCATCGGGCGAACTCACTGTCCGGGTGGCACTGTCGTGCGATCGGGTCGAGATCGACGAGCTCGTCCGCGTCACGCAGAGTCGGTGCTGCATCGACGACGAGTCCGCGGCGCTGCAACGCATCCCGAGTGTCGTCCCCGGTGCGGTCAGTGGACATCTCCACTGCTCGCAGGGCCTGCGCATCGGATGCGTCGTGCAGTCCGAGCACCCACCACCCTCCGTCCTCGGCACGGCCCAGGATCGCCGACGACGGTGCCAGAGCCTCACCGACGTCGGTGAGCATCGCGGGGTCGACCTGCGGTGTGTCCATGCCTATCTGCACGACGGGACCGGATCCGGCGGCGTCGTGATGCGCGTGGATCAGGCGTTCCGCAAATCCGTCCCCGCGTTGGTCGATGACCAGAAAATCTGCCAGTGACTTTCGGATCTCGTCGCTGCGCATCGCCTCGGCCAGGTCGCCGGTCATCGCGACCACCCTCCGGGCAAAAGGAGCCTGCCTCGCCGCGGCGAGCGTGTCGAGCAGCGCCGCGGCCGCCACCGACGCGGCGTCCTCGGCGGTCATGGCGGCCATCAGTCGAGTCTTGGCGAAACCGGGTACCGGCGCTTTCGCGATGACGAGCAGCGTCGCATCGATCATGGAATCACCTTCGCAAAATCCCAGACGGCCACCACTGTGCCGCGAACCGACCCCGACACCTTCGACACTCCCCCGGTCCGCGGGCGGTACGAGATGTCGTGCTCGACCACCGTCCACCCTGCCCGAGCGGCGAGAACCAGCAGTTGCAGCGGGTAACCGGAGCGTCGGTCCGGGACGTCGAGCGAGAGCAGATCCTCGCGGCGCGCCACCCGAAGAGCGCCGATGTCGTGGACATCGATCTTCAGCCGTCTGCGCAGACGCCAGGCAATAGCCTTGTTGCCGAGGCGGGCGTGCCACGGCGAGCCACTGCGGTGCACCGGGCGGCGCCGACCGACGACGAGTTGGGCGGAGTCCAGCGCTGCGACGAGCCCGGGCAGTTCGCGCGGGTCCATCGATCCGTCGCCGTCCATGACAGCCACGACGGTCGTTCGAGCAGCGGTGATTCCGGCGTGCACGGCTGAGCCGTATCCGGGTATCGCCTCGACGACCACCTCGGCCCCGTGCGCGCGGGCCACCTCCGCGGTGCCGTCGGTGGAGCCGTTGTCGACGACCAGGCAGTGATAGCCGTCGGGCACGGCGTCGAGAACATCGGGGAGAGACTGCGCCTCGTTGCGGCACGGGAGTACGACGGTGACATCGGAAGGATCGATCATCGTCACACCACCGGGGCCGAGCCGTCGGATGCCGCCCGTAGCGGTGCCGACGCGAACCGCGTCAGTCCCTCGTCCGGACCGACTGCAGCTCGGAATCCGAGAATTTTCTCGGCCCGAGCGGCACCGGCAACGATGTGCCGCACGTCGCCGGGACGGAACTGACCCGTCACCTTCGGCTCGATGCCGCCCCCGTGTGCACGACACAGAATGCGCGCTACGTCACCGATCGAGATCGGGTGTCCCGAACAGACGTTGCAGGCCACGAACCCCGCTCCGTCGTGCTCGACGGCGGCAAGGTTGGCGGCGGCGACATCGCGGACGTCGACGAAGTCCCGCATCTGCCCACCGTCCTCGTACACAGTCGGTGATTCACCGCCCTCGAGCGATGAGCGGAACATCGCGGCGACACCGGAATACGGTGTGTCACGCGGCATTCGGTCACCGTAGACGTTGTGGTAGCGCAGCGCCGTGACCGATCCGCCCGTCGCCAGCGACCAGGCGAGTGCATAGTTCTCCTGCGCGAGTTTGCTTGCTGCATAGAGACTTCGGGGCTCGAGCGGAGCGTCCTCGTCCACCGTCTCCCACGTCACCGGCTCGTCACCCTCCGGGCACTTCGCATCGAACACCCCGTTCCGCAGATCCGACGGGTTCCGTGGGCGCGGACGGACGACACCGTGCACGGGGCAGCGGTAGCGACCTTCGCCGTAGACGACCATCGATGACGCGAGAACCAGCTTCCGGCACTCGGCTCGGGCCATCGCGGCAAGTACTTCGGCAGTACCGAGGTCGTTGTGGCTGGCGTAAGCGGGCGCATCCGCGGTGCTGACGCCGGCTCCGACGACGGCGGCCTGGTGACACACCACGTCGACCCCCGCCATGACATCGTCCAGAGCGCGGGGGTCACGGACGTCGACAGTCGTGACGTTCGGCGCGTGCCGCGGCGTCGAGCCGTGTGCCGAAGGCAGGAACGCGTCGACAGCCGTTACGTCGTGGTCGGCCGCCAACAGTGCTTCGTAAATGTGTTCACCGATGAAACCGGCCGCGCCGGTGAGTAACACGTGCATCGTCTTCTCCTTGTCGTGTCGATCGAGGGGGGCGGGTCGCTCACCAGTTCGTGTACGTCAGATGGTTGATCGCCAATGCCAGCACGGCCTGCGCTGCCAGCCAGAAGCGCACCGAGCGGTCCCCGATCGCGACAGTGGCGACCGTCATCCACACCTGGAACGGCAGCCAGATCCGCTCCGTCTCCGCCTTGCTCAGCCTGCTCAGGTCCGCGAAAGTCACGGCCAGCAGAGCTGCCACCACGAGTAGCGTCACCGGCTCGGCACGTCGCACACGTGGCAGTGACACCACGCGGGACAGGGCGGCGGGCACCGCGAGTCCCACGGCGCAGACCAGAGCGGCGATGTTGCCCCAGCTCCAGTACTCGAACGGGCGCGCGGACGCGATGCCCTGCCAATATCGTTCCTGGACCGCCACATACCCGTCGAACCACCAGAAGCCCGACGCGGTGAAGAGTCCGGCGACGACGAGGGCGCCGCCGATCGCCGGTAGCAGTGGCCGCACACGGCGGGATGCGATGAGCACCGCGAGAGCAGGCAGTCCCATCAGGGCAAGGCCGTAGTTCAGGTAGACCGAGAACCCGAGCAGGAGACCGGCCGCGACGGCAACGGCGTCGTGGAGCAGTCGTCGACCGGCTGCTGCGACGGCCAGAAGGGCGATGCCCCAGGCGGACACGCCCGTGAAGAATCCGTCCGCGGAGACACCGATCCAGATCGCGCTCGGCGCGATCACGGCGAACGGGATCAACCGTCGGGCGGTGTCGCGGCCGACGAGCGCTGCGACGGCCACAGCGGTGGCAACGGCGGCCGATGACCCGACGATCACACACAACCATGCGGCGGCCGCGCCTCCCCCGAGTCCGATGCGGTCCAACCACACGAACGTCAGGATCGCGCCGGGGGGATGCCCGGAGACGTGCGTGGTCCAGGACTCCGCCTGGCCGTCGACGATCCGGTCGGAGAAGCCGCGCAGCGTGGCACCGATGTCGTCGATACCGCCCACTTCGGACAGATACTCGTCGCGGGACGTCAACTTGTCGACGAACCCTTTCTGCCAGCCGTCGACCGCAGCCAGACCGACGGTCCAGACAAGGGCCGTCGCCCAGGTGACGAGGAGCAGCGGACGCCACGAGATGCGTGCCGCCACGGACGGGCCGAGGATCACCACCAGGACGCCGACGATCACCGCGACCGGAGTCCCCGGTCCCACGTGAGCGCCCCACCGCCCGAACAGGGGCGCGAGCGACGCGAAATCGTCGAACTTGAAACCCAAGCCGCCGATCAGCGGGGTGACGACGGCGTTCTCCCGCCGCGCCACGAACACTGCCGCGACGACCAGTGCAGCCGCGAGGAGTGCGCCGATCAGTTCCGGAACTCGAGGAACCCACCCGCGCCGCCGATCGATCGCAGTCGGGCCGCTCACTCGGAAGTCTCGGGGGCTGAACCGTACGGGGGTTTGACGAAGTGAGCGAAGTACCGACCGGCGATCGCGGTCACACCGACCGGTACCAGCCCTCGTGCCGCGGCGAGTGGCGCCAGCGTGTCCGCATCGATTCGCGCCCAGTCGTACCAGGGCCCCGCAGTCTCGTCGCTCTCGATACGCAGACATTCGGCGACGAATCCCGTTCCGGGCGTTGCCACTTCGACGTGGACCGATCCGCTCTCGCACGCGATGTCGTGAGCACGACCGATGACACGGCCGGGATCACCACCGATGCCGATGTTCCCGTCGACGAGAAGCACTGTGTCCCAATGCCCTTCGTGTGGAACGATGTCGAAGATGTCGGCCAGCTCGGCTTTGGCACCACGTTCACGGACCAGCGCGACAGCTGCCGGGGACGTGTCCACACCCATCGCCGACACTCCCCGTCGCCGCAGTTCCTCGACCAACCGGCCCGGCCCACACGCGAGATCGATCGTGCGTCCCCGGCAAAGGGCGAGCAACGTCTCGTCCACTGCGCGGTCATCGGCGTCTGCGTGCTCGCCGCCGAGCCAACGCCCGACCGGCAACAGGTTCCGTCGGCCGTCCCGGTGCCGCACCCACCACGCGGTACCGGTGGAGGCAGTGTCGAACAGAACATCGAAATTGTCAGGGGCCTCGCCCGCCGAAGTCGCTGTCACGCTTGTCCCTTCTACAGACCCCGACTGGTCCGGCACTTCCTCGATGTGGATGCTTGTCCATTCCCGGTGGACGTCGGCGACAAACGTCGCGTTGAGTCGTTTTCCACGTTCAGGGGCCATCGCCCGACTCGTCGACACGATCCGGCCCACATCGGTGTCGATGTGGGCCGGGTAGGAGGCTATGCCTCGTTACTGCGTGTTGACAGTGATCGTGGCGACTCCCACGAGCAGTCCCGGGGTGACGGCGTCGGTCTTGAACGTCTCGTTCAGCAGGCCGGCGGCGGTCTCGGAGATATGCACGGTCGTGCCCTGCAGAATCGCGGTGTTGTTCGGGCCGGTGGCCAGCGGCTCGAGGGTGCGGCCGTCGAGATCGAACAGCACGGCGTCGGTGGCGGCGCTCTCTCCGTTGACGGTCACATCACCCATGAGCAGTGAGGTGCCCGGATCGATGACGAAGTTGGTCAGCTCCACCGTGGTGCCGCCGGCGGTCAGCGACAATCCGCTGCCTTCGTGGTCGATGGAGCCCTGCACGTACGGATCGACCGTGCCCGGCGTCCAGTACTTGACGTTGCCGCCGGTGATCGGGAATCGAAGTGATCCGTCCGCCAGGGTCGCCGTGCCCACGGTTCCCGGGGTCAACCCGAGCGTGGTCAGAGCGTCCGTGAAGCCGGTATCGAGCGCAACGGCGGTGTCCACGCCGGTCAGAGCGTCGACCTGCGCGGCAGGTTCGGGCTGAGTGGACGTCGATGCGGCGGCGGAGGACGAACTGGACGTCGTCGCTGCCGATCCGCCGTCGTCACCGGACGAGCAGGCGGCCAGCGGAATCAGGGACATCACGCCGATCGCAGTAGCGGCCACGGATTTACGGATGGTGAACATATCAGCTCCTTGTCGTCGGTAATGGTTACTCCACATTCGCCGCGACACGGCCCATGGATGGTGTTCGACCGCAATCGTTCCCGCGGCCACCTGCGTGGCAGCGATGGTGGAACCTCACCCGATCGGACGTAGAACGTTGTAGCACAGCCATTTTCGCGCTACATCTACGCGCCCTGTGTATCCGTCCGGTCGTGGACGCGTGGCATCGCAGGTGACGGCCGCCTCACCGCCGCGAGCACCCGCACCAGGAACACCGCGACGCTGATCGCGACCATGGCCGCCACGACCCACAGCCACCGCTCGAGATACGGGTCACGGTTCAGGCCAGTGGCCGCCACGATGGCAGTGTCGTCGGTGTTCAGGATGCCCGGGAAGAACACCAGCAGCGTCAGGGCGGCGCCGAGGGCCGGCACCCGAATGTGCTGCCGCACCGGGACCTGTCGAACCGTCCAGTTGCGAGTCGGGCGCGTCGCCCGATCCGCCAGCGAGTACAGCGGGTACAGAACGAGGTCGTGCAAAATCGCCGCACCGATGAACCACACGGCGATCGACTGCCACCACCTGTCCGGGTTCCACAGTGCGTCCACCCCGAGAGTCAGGACGGCGGCACCCGCGAGGATGAAGGACACGACCATGACGGCCGCATGAGCGGCGCCCGCCCCGTACAGCCGCCTCATCGATCGGCCCCGCCGGCGAAGTCGATACGCGACACCCACTTGGTGTTGTGGACACCGGGAAGGCCCGGAACGATCACCCGAGCGGGATAGCCGTGGTCGAGCGACAGCGCCTCACCGTTGACGGTCAACGCGAGAAGCGAATCCGGATGCCACACCTGGTTCTGCGCCAGCGTCGCCTGCGCGAACGCACCTCCCTGTTCCAGCGAGGCCACTGTGGCGGTGCCGTCGGACACGCCGGCGAGGCCGGCGAGGTCCCGCAGGCGCACCCCGGTCCACTCCTGCGTCGTCGACCACCCCTCGACGCACGCGATCGGCAATACCGCGGTGTGCTGATCCATCGCCTCGAGTGCTGCTCGGTCGAGAACCACGCTCGTCGTTCCCGACAACTCCACACGCCACGAATCCCCGGTGGACGCCGGATCGATTCCCGCTGCGACCGCCGTGCGATTGATCTGGAAGTCGTTCGGCCCGTCGCCGTAGGAGCGGCCGCGGGGCACCAGCAGAGCGGTCGATCGCAATGGCCCGTCGATGGTCTGTCCGATAGTGAGTGCCGCCAGCAGTCCGCTCCCGCCGGCCACGAGTGCAAGGGCCCCGCGCCGAGAGATGCCGTCCGGCGCCTTCTGCTCGTGCTCCGGTTCCACCCCGGCCGCTCGATTGCGCTCCCGGAGCACCTCGGACAGCGACGTCTGTCGCAACGTCCTCCACATGACCGGAACCTTGACGGCCACGTGCGCGAGGAATCCGGCAATGAACACCCATGCCCCGAAGTAGTGGGCCGTGTAGAAGTCGAAGCCGAAGACGTAGTCGTACTGGATGTTGAGCACACCGGTGACGATCTCGAACAGCACACCACCGACCAGCATCAACAGGCTGAGCCGCTCGAGCGCCTGCGCCGGGGATCGGACCGGCGGCCACTGCACCAGCTTCGGCATCACCGACCACAGCTTCGCGAGCACCAACGGAATGATGACGATGCCGAGCGTGACGTGCAGGCCCTGGTTCAACCGGTAGATCCATGACGGATCGGTCGGCCAGTCGAACTGGGGCAATCTCAGCCACCCCACGTCGCCCGGGCGGGCCTGCCCGAACTGCGGCCCGTACGCGATGTAGGACAGCAGCCCGGTCACAGTGATCACCGGCAGTGCCACCAGAAGGACGGCACCGAACACCGACGTCAGCCAGGGACCGCGAATCGCACTTCGGAATTCAGGCAGCTGACGCAACGGCGGAACCCTTTCGACTGACTGTTCTCCGACTCTCGAAGTGTCGCACGGCCACGCGATGCAGGCCGGACGATCTCGAATCGTCGGCACAGCCGACCTACGCCCACTGATCAGCACGTATCGAGCGGGGTCGAATCGACGCGGACAACGTCCGGAACACCGATGAGATCGCGACCTCTCGCCGGTCTATACCCACGACACCCGACGAGAGGACAATCCCATGATCGACCACGTGCTGACCGTCGTACCCGTGCGCGACATCGATGTCGCACGCGATTGGTACACACGCCTGCTGGGACGTGAGCCCGACAACAACCCGATGCCGGGTCTGATCGAATGGCAGGTCGTTCCGGGTGCATGGATCCAGGTGTTCCGCGACGCCGACCGGGCCGGCCACACACAGACGAATCTTGCGGTCGACGACATCGACGCTCAGATCACGGAGGTCACAGGCCGCGGACTACTCGTCGGCGACACGACGGATGCCACCAACGGAGTCCGACTCGCATCGATCACCGATCCTGACGGGAACGTAGTCACGTTGATCGCCGGGTTCAGGCCGGTGTACTGACGGTTTGCGACACTGATCGAGTGAATGTCCAGGCTCTGTCCAGCGTCTCCGCCCCACCTGCCCGCAAGCGGGTTCTCTACGTCACCGACCTGGCCTACGAGGCTCGTGGGCGCCGCTATTGCGACGAGGACATCTACCTCTCGACACGTTTGCGAGAGCATTTCGACATAGGACTGTGTCATCCCTTGGACGCGTCGCACTTGATGGACTCGTTCGATGCCGTCCTCGTTCGAAATTCCGGCCCCGCAATCCATTACCGACAGGAACACGATGCGTTCAGGGCGCTTGCCGAGGCCCGGAAGGTCCCGGTGCTGTCCGAGTTGAGCGGCAAGGCCGACATGGCCGGCAAGCAATACCTGGTGGACTTGTTCGCCGACGGGTACCCGGTGATTCCCACCGTCGATCGTCCCGCGGATGTAGCACGCCTGCCCGAGTCGGTCGAATATGTCGTCAAACCGAAGTTCGGCGCAGACTCGGTCGGTTTGCGCTTCGTCCGTGATGCCGAGCTCGCGGACTTGGACGACGACGACAGTTTCGTGCAACCCCGGATCATGTTCGAGTACGAGGTGTCCTTCTACTTCATCGGTCACACATTCGAGTACGCGCTCTACGCACCGGATCCCAGCCGACGGTGGGCGTTGGAACACTACGAACCGACGCACGCCGATCTGACGTTCGCTCGAACTTTCATCGACTGGAACGACATCGACCATGGGATCCAGCGCGTCGACGCGTGTCGCACCAGCACCGGCGACCTACTTCTCGTCGAGCTCGAGGACTTGAACCCCTACTTGTCGCTGGACCGGGTCGCTGCCGCGACACGCGATGTCTTCGTTGCCGCTCTGGCGGCATCCATCACGTCGTTGATCGGAAGCCGATCCCGGCGGAACTAGTCCGTGCGCGAGGTCAGGGGGTTGACCCGCAGCGTACGGTTGGCCTCATCCGGTGAAGTCATCACCGCGCAGCGTCCTCCGCGCACGTCGACAGGTGTCATGACTGCACCACAGAGGACTCCGCATGACGGATTCGATCTCGTCCGGCCTGCCCCCGGATGATCGCAGCACGGCGGCCACGCTGGCGGCTGCGACCGCCTTCGACGACGAGATCGCGGGGGCGTTGTCGTCCCGCCCTACTCGTGCGACTCCCACCCCGATCGCGATGCGCTACTTCGCTGCGGACACTTTCGACGCGTTGGACGTATTTCGTGAAATCCTGCTGTCACACAGTCGGTTTCAGGCCCTTCTTCAGGGACTGTGCGACCAAGCGGTGGCCGCACTCCCCGGCGCGGACATGGCCGGGGTGACACTCCTGCATCACGATGCGGCCAACCCGGAAACCGCGGCGAGATCCGATTCGAGGGTCAGCGACATCGAAGCCGATCAGTACCGCGTGAACGAGGGCCCCTGCCTCGAGGCCGCCCGGACCGGGCGCATCGTGCGGGATCGCGTCGAAGAAGCAGCTTCGCGGTGGCCGCTCTTCGCGGCGGCGGCCACCGACGCCGGCGTACGCAGCTTCCTGTCCGCACCCTTGGATGTGGATTCGGAGCATGCAGGGTCGTTGAACATCTACAGCGTCGGCGATCACGGCTTCAGCGACATCGACGAGGTCCTGGTGAAGGTCCTCGTGACCGCCGTGGAGGTCGCTGTGTGGGAATCGCGGCACACCGCGGAGGCCCGGGAAGAATCAGGCAACCTGCGTCGTGCGATGGAGACCCGCGCCTGCATCGAACAGGCGAAGGGCATCGTCATGGCGGTGCGCGGCATCACCGCGGACGCGGCTTTTGCCGCCCTGGTCGAACAGTCTCAGCGGGAGAACGTACGTGTGTCGGTGCTCGCGGAGCGCACGGTCAGCTCGGTTGTGGCGGTAGCGCAATGAACCGGAACCACGACACCCGTTCCGTCGAGGTCACCACTGCCCTCGATGGTTCGGTGTTGATCGTCTCGGTCCGGGGCGACCTGGACCTCAACACCACGCCGATGCTGACGGCAGAGCTCGACCGAGCGCTGTCGCAGACGGTGCCCTCCGCTGTCATCGTCGACCTGACGGAGGTCGCCTTCCTGTCGTCCACCGGGATGACGGCTCTGATCGACACGCACCGTCGGATCGGCGCGCTCGCGGTCGTCTCGAACGGCCCGGCCACGACGCGTCCGCTGATGCTCGTCGGATTGGACGAGATGCTCTCCCTGCACGCCGACCTCGACACGGCGCTGGCCGCGGTGTCGTCCTGAACGGCCGTGCGTTGGGCGTACTGGAGACGACACGCGACCCCGCCACAGACCGCAGCGGCGTCCCCGGCCTTCCGGTCACCCGGCACCCGCACTTCGTCATGTCCGAAGTACCCGCGGACGCCCTGTGCATCGGCGCCGTGCGGAGGGCTCTGGCCGCGTGGCTCTACATCCTGCCGTTCGACAGCACGCGCAGAGCAGACATCGTGCTGGCGGTGTACGAGGCGATGGCCAACGTCGTCGATCACGCGTACCTCGACTCGGACGGTGTCGGCACGATGCAGATCGGCGTCACATACACGGTCGACGTCGGTTCCCTCGACGTCACCGTGATCGATCGCGGACGGTGGAAGAACCCCGTACACAACGGTCTTCGCGGCAACGGCCTGCCGCTCATCTCGGCGCTGAGCACCGTCTCGACGGTCGACCGTTCGGCGACCGGGACCACCGTCCGCGCGAGATGGTCTTCCACGACACCCCACCCGCAGGAACCGGCATTCACCTGACGTCCGATCTCGTTCTCCGACAATCGGTTGCACTGCAACCGGAAGGGCACTCGTGCACCAGCTCACCCTCGGCGTCGCATCACTCTCCAGTAAACCGAGCGAACGTCGCCTCCCGATCCATCCCCGACACCTCGAGCGCATCGACGCCGATCTCCGGTCGCGCATCTACCTGGAGAAGGGATACGGAGCGCCGTACGGTGTGACGGACGACGATCTGTCGCGTCTGGTCGCAGGGTTGCGATCGAGAAACGACCTCATCTCCGACTGCGACGTCCTCCTCCTCCCCAAACCGCAGGTCTCGGACCTCGCGGGAATGCGCGTCGGGCAGACACTGTGGGGGTGGCCGCACTGTGTTCAGGACGAGAAACTCACGCAGAATGCCATCGACCGTCGGCTCACCCTGATCGCGTTCGAGGCCATGAACCACTGGTCCAGCAGCGGTTCGTTCAAACTGCACGTCTTCCACAAGAACAACGAACTCGCCGGCTACTGCTCCGTCCTGCACGCGCTTCAACTGGCCGGGTCGACCGGTGATTACGGTCGCCGACTCCGCGCGGCCGTCATCGGATTCGGCAGCACCGCCCGCGGCGCAGTGACCGCGCTGAACGCCCACGGCATCCACGACGTCGACGTCCTTACCCAGAGAGGCGCATCGGCGGTGAGCTCGCCCATCCACTCCGCGCGCATCGTCAATTTCGATGTCGACGAGCACGATCCGCACGAGAACCGAGCCCTCACCGACACCGGCCGAGTGCCGCTGCCCGGGTTCCTCGCCGACCACGACATCATCGTCAACTGCGTCCTTCAGGACACCGCGTCACCGTTGACGTTCCTCTCCACCGACGACTTGCAGGCCGTGGCGCCCGGAACGCTCATCGTGGACGTCTCCTGCGACGAGGGAATGGGATTCGAGTGGGCACGGCCGACGTCGTTCGACGCTCCGACATTCCTCGTCGGCGACAACGTCCGGTATTACGCTGTCGATCACAGCCCGTCCTACCTGTGGGACTCCGCGACCTGGGAGATCAGCGAAGCCCTGCTGCCCTACCTACGCACCGTGATGGACGGCCCGTCCTCATGGGACTCCTCCCCCACCATCGCCCGGTCCATAGAGATACGGAACGGCAGGATCAGCAACCCTGCGATTCTCGCCTTCCAGCACCGCGAGGCGGACTACCCGCACCGGACGGCGACAGCGACTGCGACTGCGATCAACCCGGCGCGAATCTAGGTGCGAGGCCGATGTGGCGACGATCGCGACGCCGTGTGCATCCACCACATCGGCGCACACACTCGCCCAGTCGGTTCCGCACGAGAGATCCGACAGCGAATGCCCCCCCCCGGAGGCCCGTGCGGGTGATGGAGTCCGAGTCGGACACGGGACGACTACCGCCCGTGGGCAGCTAGCACTGTGAACGACTCGTTCAGTACTGGACGATGGCAACCGCTTCCGCTCGATCCGTTTCGGGACCCCTCATGGATGTCAATGCCCACCTCAGGCGCCCCGCTGCGCCCGGAGCGGTGCGCCCGTCAAGCAGCGGCGAGCGCACCGTATCCGCACTCGCGACCCGTATTCTGCGTTCTGCCCCTGGTGCTGTCAGGAAACGATGCGACCGTCCTCGAGTGTCACGACCCGATCAGCGGTGCCCAGTACCGACGGGTCGTGAGACACGCAGACAACGGCCGCGCCGCGCTGGGATTCCGTTCTCATCACGGCCCGAATCCTTTCCCCGCTCGCAGTGTCCAGACCTGTGGTGGGTTCGTCGAGCAGGAGCAGGTCTGCCTGGCCCGCGAGACCCTGGGCGAGAAGCGCGCGTTGACGCTGCCCACCGGACAGTGTCGAGAAAGGCACCGCGGCCAGTTCGGCGATGCCGAGACGGTCGAGGGCGTCGTTCACCGACGCGCGAGAGCCGGAGTCGAGTCTGCGCCACCGACCGGTTCGACCCCACGCGCCTACGGTCACGACATCGCGCACGGTGAGAGGCAACCGGTCGGACACCGCTGCGCGTTGCGGTACGAACGCAATCCGCTGTGTCGCAACACGATTACCCGACGTCAGCGGGGTGGTGCCGGCGATCACCTCGAGCAGAGTGGACTTGCCGGCACCGTTGGGACCGGCGATCGCCATGATCGCACCGGGTGACACGTCCAGGTCGACGTCGCGCACGGCGACGTGTCCCGAGTATTCGACGCGCACCCCACGAAGACGAGCGGCGGGTGACTGTTCGGATCGAGAGGTAGACACGAGCCCAGCCTAAACGATTTTGAAAACCGTTATCACTGTCATTAACATCCCGTGGGTGACAGCCGAGGCCATCAGCACCCTGTTCGAGCCCTTCACGCTCGGCTTCGTACAGCGGGCCATGTTCGGCGGCGCACTGGTGGCGGTGCTGTGCGGAGTCGTCGGGACCTGGGTCGTCATCCGCGGCATGGCATTCCTGGGCGAGGCGCTCGCGCACGGGATGCTGCCCGGCGTTGCTCTGGCCACGGTTCTGGGAGCACCGGTACTGGTGGGCGGAGCGGTGAGCGCGGTGGCGATGAGTCTCGGAATCACCGCACTTCAGCGGCGGGGAAAGTTGTCCTACGACACGAGCATCGGCATGCTGTTCGTCTCGATGCTCGCGCTGGGGGTCATCATCATCTCCCACTCGGGAAGCTTCGCGACCGACGCCACGTCGATCCTGTTCGGCGACATTCTCGCCATCACCGCCGTCGACCTCGTTCTCCTGGCGGCCGCGGCGGTAATCGGTCTCGCGGTCGCAGTCGCCTTCCATCGGCCGTTGGTGGCGCTCGCGTTGGACCCGCGGATCGCCGCCGTTCTGGGTCTCGGTCCCCGCTCGGCCCAGGCCGGCCTCGTCGCTCTGGTGACGTTGGCGGTCGTCGCCTCGTATCAGGCCGTCGGTTCGCTTCTGGTCGTCGGACTGCTGCTCGCTCCTGCCGTCGCAGCCGGGCAGTGGACCACCCGCATCCCGACCCGGATGGCGTTGGCCGCACTTCTGGGGGTGCTGTCGGTGTTCGGGGGGCTTCTGGTGTCGTGGCACGCAGCCACGGCCGCCGGCGCCTCCGTCGCCGCCACCGCGATCGCGATATCAGGCCTGTCGGTGGCCTCGAGATCTGCCGTCACATCGCTCGGACGCCGCGGCGCGGTGGCGGCTCTTCCCGCCTGACAACTGCTCGATCACCCACCTCTTACCCGTAAGGACACTGTGCGACAACGAATCATGACCGCAGCCCTCGCACTCGGCGTCCTCGTCGTCGGCCCGATCGCGTGCTCCACCGAGCAGGCGGCGCCGCTTCCCGTCGAGGAGGCGTCCGGTGAAGGCCACGGGGCCGTCGCCGACGCGGCGGAACTCGCCGAGCCTCGCCTGGGGCTCACCACCATCGACCCCACCGGGGCCGTCTCACACGTCGATCTTCTGGACGACTCGGTGTCCGATCTCGGCACCATCGGGGCACCCGAGGCGATGACTACCGACGGCCGCTATCTGTTCGCCACGACGAACGCCGGCATCGAGATCGTGGACAGCGGCGTCTGGACCTGGGACCACGTGGACCACTTCCACTACTACCGCGCCGAACCCCGACTCCTCGGCACCGTCGAGGGTGACGGTGAGCCGGCCGTCGCCACGTCGAACCTGTCGACCTCGGGAGGAACCGGGCTGTACTTCCCCGACTCCGGCGACGCCGTGCTTCTCGACACCGAGGCACTGTCCCGGGGCGAGATCGCCGAGTCGTTCCGCCTGCAGAACCCACCCGGCGTCGGCATGGTCGTGCCCGTCGGAACGTTCGCACTCGTCACCGAGGGCGTCGGTGAGTCACGGACGGTCGTCGGCTATACCGCCGACGGTCAGCGCACCGGCCTCGTCGAGCCGTGCCCCGATGCCGCCGGCACGATCACCACGCGGGTCGGCGCCGTTGTCGGTTGCTCCGACGGCGCACTGCTCGCGTCAGCCACCGGAGATGAGCTCACGGTGGAGAGGATTCCGTACCCCGCCGACGCGACCGCCCCTCCCGCAACAGCATTCGACAACCGCGAGGGTCGTCCTACTGTCGCAGGCCTTGCCGGTGACCAGGGCATCTGGTTGCTCGACACCCGCGAGAAGTCGTGGACGCTCCTGCCCACCCCCACACCGTTGGTGCACGTGTCGGCGGTCGACGACAGCGACGAGAACGTCCTGGCTCTCGCGACCGACGGTCGCGTCCTCGTGTTGGACGGAAGCGACGGTTCCGTGGTCGCCGAGACGGGTCCGCTCGTAGCCGCATCCCTGGCCTCAGGGAAGGCACCGACCCTGGTCGCCGATCAGCAGCGCGCTTATCTCAGCGCGCCCGACGAACGTCGTGTGTACGAGATCGACTATGCCGACGATGCCCGCATCTCACGCACATTCGAGACGGCGACCGAACCGGCCTTCACCGCCGAGACGGGACGCTGAGCGTGAGACGACATCGAACAGGATCATCCCTCGCCGCGGCGGTGGCGACGATCGGAGTATTCCTCTCTGTGACAGCGTGTTCGGCGGCAGGAGACGACCGTCCGTCCGTGATGGTCTCGACGAACATCCTGGGCGATGTCGTCGAAGAACTCGTCGGCGACGAGGTGGACGTCGTGACCCTGATGAAACCCGACGCCGACCCGCACTCTTTCGAGATCTCCGCACAGGAGGGCGCTCGACTGCGCTCGGCGGACCTCGTCGTCTCGAACGGACTCGGCCTGGAGGAGGGCCTGCAGCAGCATCTCGACGCGGCAGCCGCGGAAAACGTCCCGATGTTCGTCGCCGGCGATTCCATCGACGTCCTCGACTACCGCGAGGGGGACGCTGCCGGCAGCCCCGACTCGCACTTCTGGACCGATCCTGCACGCATGATCGCCGTCGTCGATGCCCTCGAGCCTGTGCTCGCCGGACTCGACGGGGTGGATCCCGCCGCCATCGCCGAGCGCACCGGCGTCTATCGCACGAAGTTGGACACTCTGGACGCGGAGATGTCCGCCGCTTTCGCCGCGATCCCGGACGAACGGCGTGCGCTCGTCACCAATCATCACGTATTCGGTTACCTCGCCGATCGTTTCGACTTCGAGGTCGTCGGCGCTGTCATTCCCGGCGGCACCACCCTCGCCGCACCGTCGGCGTCGGACCTGTCCGACCTCGTCGATGCCGTGAACACCACCGGAGTCCGCACCATCTTCGCCGAGTCGTCGTCACCGGACCGCCTCGTCCAGGCACTCGCCAGCGAAGCCGACATCCGTGTCGACGTCGTCCCGCTGTTCACGGAGTCCCTCTCCGGCGCCGACGGCGGCGCTCCCGACTACCTCACGATGATGCGCGTCAACACCGAACGCATCGCCACCGGCCTCTCCACCTGATCAGTTCCGATCCCCCACAGAAAAGGACATCACATGCGCATCAGTCACGTCCGGCGAGCAGGCACCACGGTGCTCGCTCTGGGAGCAGTCGCTACCCTCGCGGCCTGCTCCTCCGGAACTACCACTGCCGCCGACTCCACCTCTACGACCACGTCGGTAGCGCGAGAGGCCGGGCCCCGTGTCGCGGTCTCCTACGAAGGCGGCCTACGGGTGCTGGACGCGGCCACCCTCGAGACCGTCGCAGACTTCGACTCGGAGGACTACACGCGCCTCAACCTCGCCGGAGACGGTCGCAACGTCATGGTGACCACGAGCAAGGGCTTCCAGGTACTCGACACCGCCGCCGGCACCACGGACGAACCCGTGCTCACCGACACTGTGTTCGAGGCGGAGAAGGCCGGTCACGTCGTCCGCCACGGCGGCAAGACCGTTCTGTACGCCGACGGGACCAGTGATACAACCATTTTCGACACGGCCGCACTTGAATCGACCGACGGGCTCCCCGAGGTGGAGAGCATCCCCGGCGTCGAGGCGCACCACGGAGTATCGATCGTCCTCGAGGACGGCACGTTCCTCACCACCGTCGGAAACGCCAACGGACGCACCGGTATCGAGGTGCGTGACACCTCCGGCGCCGTCATCGCCCGCAACGACCAGTGCCCCGGCGTGCACGGTGAGGGAACGGCACAGAACGAGGTCGTCGTCTTCGGCTGCGAGAACGGCGCTCTGGTCTACGACAAGGGTGAGATCACCAAGCTCGACGCGCCGGATCAACCCTACGGGCGCGTGGGAAACGCGTACGTCAGCGAGACCAGCCCCCTGATCGTCGGCGACTACAAGGACGACGCCGACGCGGAAGGCTCACTGCTGCACGCGGTCACCGTCATCGACACCGCCACCAAGACACTCGAGGTGGTCCAGATGCCAGAGGGTGCCGAGTACACCTGGCGCGGGGTGTCCCGTGGTCCCGACGACAAGGCATACATCATCGGCACCGACGGCGCGGTTCACGTCTTCGACCCGACGACGCGCGAGTTCACCGCCTCCTACCCCGTCATCGGTGAGTGGGAAGGCCCCACCGAATACCAGGATGCGCACCCCGGCATCTCCATCACCGGCGACACCGCCTACGTCACCGAACCGGACACCGACGGCATTCACGCCGTCGACCTGACCACCGGTGACGTCACCGTCAGCAGCACACTCGACATCACCCCGAACGAGTTCGTGGCCGTCACCGACTGATTCTTTCGATCGACTGTCGCGGGTGCGGAGTGCGTGCTCCGCACCCGCGACAGTCGTCGCGGGGCGATCATGCGTGCTCAGGAAGTCGTCGTCGAGCCCGTGATCAGATCCGCGACGAGCTCCGGATCGTCCCATGTCGGAACGTGACCCAAGTGCTTGTGCGCGAAGACGGCAACGAGCGACGGCAGCTCACCCAGGTCGGTCTCCGCTACCCGGATCAGCGGGTCTCTGCCCCCGAAGACCACCGTGATCGGGACATCGACGTTTGCGCCGCCGCCGAATCGGGTGCCTTCGAGTGCCGCCATCGTGCGATCGAAGTCGCAGGTGGCGAGATTCCGTGCATCGTCTGCCGCCACGGCGGGCGGAATGCGCCACGGACGGCCGAACAAACCGAACAAGCCGATGGTCCGCAGCAGCGAGCGACGCAGGAGGAACCCCGCACCCGGAAGTCGAGAACCGTTCGTCCACAACGAGAACAGCACTTGCCGCCGCACACGCGCTGTGCCACCCGTCGACCGCCACAGACCGGCGGGCATGAGTGCACACACCGACGTCGCCCGACCACGGCGCGCCAGCTCCAGCGAGAGCCATCCACCGAGAGAATTACCGACGAGGTGCGCACTGCTCCACCCCAGCTCGTCCATCACCAGCTCCACCCGATCCGCCAGCCGTGCCGGCGTGGGTGCGTCACCGTCGCCGAGGGGATCGCTCTCTCCGAAGCCCGGCAGGTCGATCGAGACGGTATCGAAGTGTTCGGCCAGTATCGGAACCACCGGATCCCACATCTGATGTCGATGCCCGATCCCGTGAATCAGGAGCATGGGAGCCCCCCGGCCCGTCCTGCTGTAGCGGGGCAAACCAGAGGCATCGATGTCGGTCACGGGACAAGTATCCATCCGAGACGGACGACGTCGATGTGGATTGTGGCCAGTATCTGTCCCCGGAGTCGGGACACCCGACAACCGAGCCGTGTAGGTGGGCTTACGCGACGGCGACGACCCTCACGGGTGACGTCATAGGGCGGACTCAGAGCGTCCGGCATCGCTGTCGCCGCAGTGCGCGAACCCGACGGTCTGAGGCTGCTCGACGCGGCGACCGGGGCGGAGCGGCAGTTCGTACCGACGGTCGGCGCCCCGCGGCACCTTCCCCTGGCCGGCCCCGACGGACCGGAACCCACGCCACTCGAGTCCAGTGACGAACCGCTTCTGGTCGATCCGGCGAACGGCATGTCGCTCTCCACCACTCGAGACGTCGGACGGCAACCGCACGATGTCGTCGTCAGAGCATCTCCCCCGTCGGCCTCGAAACGGGGAGCGCAGCCACGCCTCGGGCGAACTCGCTGTCCGGGTGGCCTACCCGCGCCGTCGACGCTCGGGATGCGTTGCGAGAACGGCATAACATTGATATACATGCGCTATGACAGCGTTACACGGCACTGCACATCCCCACACGGTGACGGACTGCCCTCCTGCGGCTGACCGCGCGACCGCTGCATGACCGCCGTCGAACGAAGCACCTACGTCAGACTCGCCGCCCTCGCAGTAGCCGCGACCGCTCTCGCCGTGGCCGGCGGATCATATGTCCGCATGGAGTCCCTCCTGGGGATCGGCCAGTATTCGGTCACAGTGCAGCTCAGCGACTCCGGCGGCATCTTCACCAACGCCGAGGTGACGTCGCGCGGCATTCCCGTCGGTCGCGTCGGATCGCTGACACTTGTCGACGCGGGCGTCGACGTCGAATTGTTGATCGACGACTCGTCCGAACCGATTTCCGCGTCGACCTCCGCGGTGGTAGCCGCACGCTCCGCCATCGGTGAGCAGTACGTGGACCTGCGGCCCGATACCGACGAGGGCCCTTATCTGGAGGACGGCTCGATCATCGAACGATCGATGACGACCATCCCGACTCCAGTGGAGAGCGTGCTGTCCAACGTCGACGGCCTCGCGCGCAGCATTCCGGTCGATGAACTGCGAACCGTCGTAACCGAACTGGGCGACGGGTTCGACGGTATGGGAGGTGATCTCGCGACACTCGTCACATCACTCGACTCGCTCAGTGCGGCGCAGCTCGACGCCCTCCCCGAGACGTTGGATCTCGTACGGGATGCGCGCGTCGTGCTCGACACGCAATCCGAACAATCCTCCGCAATAATCGATTTCAGCTCGGGGCTCGACGACATCACCGCGCAGCTCCGCGCGAGCGACGGCGACCTACGTCGACTAGTCGACAGCGGAATCGACGCATCCTATGAAACCGGTGCACTGATCACCAGTGCAGGAGCGAGCATCACATCGATCGCGAGCGACGTCGCCTCGGTGACCGCCGCGGTCAGCCCACGGGCATGGGCCCTTCGACCGCTGCTGCAGGTTCTCCCCCGGACGGCCATGGGGGCCCGAGCTCAGAGCCCCGGTGACGGAACCACCCACTTCGGCCTCGTCGTGGAGACGAACAACCCCCCGCCGTGCACCGTGGGATACGAAGCCACCCAGAGAACCCTCGAGCGAGAACGCGCTGCCGATCCCGACTTCGACGAGACGACCCGGGACTTCCCGATCGATCTGTCGGTCGGGTGCACAGCACCGCGAGGATCCGTGACGGGCGTCAGAGGTGCCGGCAGTGCGCCCTACATGGATCCCGCCGTTCCGCAGCCCTGGGACGACAAGCCCAAGGTGGACCCCGGCGCACTCGACCTCAATCCGATTGCGAATCAGCTGGCCACACTCCTCGGTGTCACGGTGCGATGATGCCCGCGACTCGACGAGAGGTGATCGGATGACGGCGGTGAGCATGGGAATTCCCAGCCTGCCCGGTGTCGCACGCGCGCCGTCCGCCCTACCGCGTCCGCAGCACATGATGGTCGGCCGTCCGGACGTTCCGCACCTGCTGGACAGTTTCGGTCGCATCGCGCGGGACCTCCGCATCTCGGTCACCGAGAAGTGCTCGCTGCGATGCACCTACTGCATGCCGGCCGAGGGGCTGCCGAACCTGGAGTTCGAACAACTGCTCGCGGCGGAGGAGATCGCCCGCCTCGTCGGCATCGCCGATCGTCTTCTCGGTGTGCGGGAGGTGCGCTTCACCGGCGGCGAACCGCTGGTCCGCAAGGACATCGTGGACATCATCGCCCTGACTGCTGAGCACGCGCCCGGTGTCGAATTATCGATGACCACCAACGGGATCGGCCTCGAGCGCCGCGCGGAGCGTCTGCGCGCGGCGGGTCTGACGCGGGTCAACGTCTCCCTCGACACGGTCGACCGCAAACACTTCGCGTCGTTGACGCGGCGGGACCGTCTGCCCGCCGTGCTCGCCGGTATCGACGGGGCCCTGACGGCCGGTCTGACGCCGGTCAAGATCAACGCCGTCCTCATGCGCGAGACTCTGCACGGCGCCCGGGACCTGGTGCAGTGGTGCCTGGACCGGGGTGTAGATCTGCGGTTCATCGAGCAGATGCCGCTCGACGCGGACCGGGAGTGGGCTCGTTCGACGATGGTGTCGGCGGCAGAACTGTTGGATGTGCTCGGGGGTCGGTTCACCCTGGAGGAGATCGGACGCACCGACCCGTCGGCACCGGCCGAGGAGTGGTCCGTGAACGGCGGCCCGGCCACGGTGGGGATCATCGCCTCGGTCACCCGCTCGTTCTGCGTCGATTGCGATCGGACGCGGTTGACGGCGGAAGGGACCGTGCGGTCGTGCCTGTTCAGCGACTCCGAGACAGATCTGCGGGTGGCGTTGCGCGGGGGTGCGACCGACGAAGACATTGCCGACCTCTGGCGCGGAGCGATGTGGAACAAGTGGGCCGGGCACGGGATGGAGCGAGAAGACTTCGTGCCACCGGAACGCTCGATGGGCGCCATCGGTGGCTGAGTCCGTGACTGTGAGCGTGCGGTACTTCGCAGGGGCCGCGGACGCCGCGGGCACCACGCAGGAGTCGTACGATCTGAGGGTCGGCGCGACCGTGGCGGACGTGAAGTCTGCGCTGTGTGGACGCCACGGGCAGAAACTGGATCGTGTGCTGGACGTGGCGGTGTTCCTCATCGGCGACGAGATGGTCCGCGACGATGCCTACCCCGTCGGTTCCCGGATCGACGTCCTGCCGCCCTTCGCCGGCGGCTAGCTGTGTCGACCCGAGACTGGTGACCGGCTCACTCGACGCCGATCGTCACCTCGGTGGACTTGACGAACGCGGTTGCGTGCTGACCCACTTCGAGGCCGAGGTCTTCGGCCGCCTCTCGTGTGATCGAGGACGTGACGGTCTGGTCGCCGCCGTCGAGACGTAGCTTCACGGTCGCCATCACGCTACCGAGAGTGACCTCGGTGATGGTGCCGACGAGCTGGTTGCGAGTGGACAGTCGCATGATGAATCCTCCTGTGAGAACGACGTTGTGACGACTTCGGGAAACTGGATAGTACCAACGGCGCAGGGTCGCAACACGTGCCGCAGTGTCGATGCCGCGTGCCCGTGTTCACTGCGCCGGCGCACTTACTCCGGAGTGTGCATCGCGTCCACGCGTGCGGGCACGTTCTTGTGCCAGGGGGTGGCCGAGTACTCGTCGCGGCGGGCAGCATCGGTCAACTCGTTGGGTGCCACACCCACGCGGGCCGAACCGGGAAGGTCGAGTCCGAACCCGTTCGGCAGGGAAATGTGGCCGGGCTGCATGGTGTCCGTGATCTCCACATGTGCCATCGCTGAACCCTTGGCAGTCGTGATCCGGACAGTGGAACCTTCGGAGAGACCGAGCTTCTCGGCATCGAAGGGGCAGATGCGCAATGCGCCGTTTCCGCCCCGCTTGCGCCACGTGTCATCACGGAAGATTGTGTTCGCGGTGAATGCGCGTCGCTCGCCGGCCGAGAGAACGAACGGGAATTCGTCGCTGACATGGGACGGGTTCTTGCCCGTCAACGCCGTCAACGACTCCAGCAGGGGTGTGATGGCCAGCTGTATCGGCCGGTTCGCAGCGGGAACGTAGTTCCACGCTCCGCCGTCGAGATCGTCCACGGTGATCTCGACGCCTGATCTGTTCTCCAAGATCGCGGTGAACAGGGCCTCGGCGTTGCGATGGCCGGCTGCGCGGACCGAGCCGGGATGTTCGTGGAAGATTTTCTGGGACAACGCCCACATGACCGAGGCCGATGTCGCGCCGTTCGGGAGCGTGGGCCCCAGTGTCGCGTAGAGCAGGTATGCGGCGACCGGGACGCACCTCTTGTCCAGTCTGAGCAGCGCGAGAAAAACGACGCCGTACACCTTGTGACCAAGCTTCAGCGCTCCGCGCAGCAGCGCGAGCCACCACGGTTCGATCAGCCCGAGAGCGTCGATCAGTCGTGCGTAGATCTCGGGTTCGGGCAAGGTGCCCGGCAGCGGGTCCAGAATCGGCGCCCGGAGCTGAAAACTGTTGCGTGGGAACTCCAGACTGAAGAAGGTTGCCTCCCACTTCTCGAACTGGCTGGACGCGGGCAGCACGTAATCTGCGCACCGTGCGGTCTCCGTCATGGCGACATCGATCACGAGGCTGAACTCGAGGTCCTCCATGGCTTGCCGGAAACTCGCCGAGTCGGCCATCGAATGCGCCGGGTTGGACGACTCGATCACCATCGCCCGGAATCTTGCGGGGTGATCGTTCGACACCTCCTCCGCGATGGCGTTTCCCGGAACCAGCCCGCCGAACATCGGAGTGCCGTGGACCGGTGTGTGCTTCACGTCCAGCGAGTAGTTCACCACCGGCGCCATCCACGAGTGATTCTGCATGGCACCACTTTTCGCGAAATTTCCGGTGATCAGCCAGATGAGCTTCTCGAGGTAGGACACCAAGGTGCTGTTGGGGCTCTGCTGCACTCCGAGATCCTCGTACACCGAGACGCTGTCCGCTGTCCCGATGAGATGCGCCGCTCGTCTGATCGACGACTCGTCCACCCCGCACGTCCGCGCGTACGCCGAGACGTCGAGTCCGCGGACAGCGGCCACGATCTGCTCGACACCGGCCGTGTGCTCACGGAGGAAGGCGTGGTCCATCATTCCGTCGTCGATGATGACGGCGAGAACGGCAGCGAGGCACCAGGCATCGGTTCCCGGCTTGACCTGAAGATGGAGGTCGGCGCGCTCCGCTGTGTCCGTGCGTACCGGGTCCAGAACGATCATCGACCTGTTCGGGTCCTTGCCGATCTCCTGCAACACGGTGCGCGCCCGAGCGACACCGTGAGACTGCCACGGATTCTTTCCGAGAAAGACGCTCACCTGCGCACGATCGAAGTCGCCCACCGTGTGCCCACCGGTGAGGTGCGCGTCCACCCAGGCTTCACCGGTCTTCTCCTGCGCGATGGCGTTCGATCTGTACCTCGCGCCGAGTCCGCGCATCATGGCACCGGCGTACGCGCCACCCAGATGGTTTCCCTGTCCTCCACCCCCGCAGAAGAAGATGCTCTCGCCGCCGTGTTCGTCGCGTACCGCCCGCAGACGGTGTGCGATCTCGCCGATCGCCGTGTCCCAGTCGACCGGGCTGTAGGTGCCGTCGGTCTCACGTCGCATGGGGGTGTCCAGTCGAGACCCGCCGTTCTGGTAATGATCCAGTCGTAGCGCTTTGTTACACGTGTACCCCAGCGACTTGGGGTGCTCTTTGTCGCCACGTATCTTGGCGATACTCCGGCCCTCCATGGAGACAGTGATACCGCAGTTGTTCTCGCACAGAATGCATGCGGTCTTCTGCCAGCCGGGGCCGTTCTCGTCCGTCACGGTCGTCTCCAGTCGTTGTATGTGATGAAGCACGGATCGTCGCCGCGCGTGATCGCCGGGGGTGGGTCTTCCCGGTCGCGAATCGCTTCGAGCAGCGTCATTTCGCCCCGATGAACAACGCTGCCCGGACCGAGTGGCGATGACAAGGGGTGTGAGTACACGATCAGGTCGGAAATGCTGTGCACGCGCACACATCACTCATCCAGCCGACTGTCGCTTCGAGATACGTTGCGCCGCACGCGATCCTCTGTATTATGGCGATATACATAGAAGGGGATTTTTCATGACTTACGTGGTGGCAGAGCCGTGCGTCGATGTTCTGGACAGGGCCTGCATCGAGGAGTGTCCGGTCGACTGCATGTATCAGGGTGACCGCATGCTCTACATCCATCCGGACGAATGCGTCGACTGCGGAGCGTGTGAACCTGTGTGTCCGGTAGAGGCAATCTTCTACGAGGAGGATGTTCCCGCGCAGTGGTCCGCGTACATCTCGACCAACGTGGACTTCTTCGACATCATCGGATCCCCCGGTGGCGCAGCAAAATTCGGTGCCACCGGCGTGGACACGGACCTCGTGTCCGCTGTCGTCGTCGGCTCACCATCGCCGTGATGCCGTCGGCACCGAGCCTTCGGACGGTGGAGCAGCATCGAAGGATCATCGCCGGCCTGATCTCGCGCACGCCGACAGTGCTGACGCCGCTGGCGGCGGCAACGGGACTCGTCCTTGCCGAGGAGGTGAACGCGTCGATCCCGCTTCCGCCGTTCGACAACTCCGCTGTCGACGGATATGCGGTGCATGCCCAGGACGTGGCCGCCGCCGGATCGGACGCGCTGGTCCGGCTCCCGGTGTCCCACCTGATACCCGCAGGTCACCCGATACCGGAAGAGCTGCGCGCGGGAACGGTGGCGCGCATCATGACCGGCGCCCCGCTTCCTGCCGGGGCCGATGCGGTGGTGCCGGTGGAGGACGCTCGGTACGACGGCCTGCAGGTGGCGTTTCGTCGTCCCAGCACGCTCGGCGCGCACGTGCGGCGGACCGGCGAGGACGTCATGCCTCCCGAGCGGCTCTTCGGTGCGGGGACGGTCCTGACACCGTTGCGGATCGGACTACTGGCAGCGTCCGGCGTGGGGCAGGTTCTCGTGCATCGCCGAATCCGTGTCGCCGTGGTGTCGACCGGAGCCGAGATCGTCGACGCCTCCACTCCCCTGCGGCACGGTTCGATCCACGATGCGAACTCGGCACTCCTGTCTGCCGCAGTCGAAGACTGCGGGGCCGAACTCGTCGCGTGTGTCGCCGTGCCGGATTCGGTGGACCGGCTCAGCGCACACCTCGAAGACCTCGGAGCACGGGCGGACGCCGTCATCACCTCGGGCGGAGTCAGCGTGGGGGATCACGAGGTGGTCAAGCAGACGCTCACGCCCCACGGCGTACTCTTCGCCGGCGTGTCGATGTCGCCCGGGCGACCGCAGGGTGCCGGGACCGCCTTCGGTACGACCCTGCTGACGTTTCCGGGCAACCCCCTCGCGGCCTACGCCTCGTTCGAGATCTTCGCGCGGCCGATTCTCCGGCGCGCCATGGGTCTGGTGCCGGACAACCGTCCCACCGTGCGGATGCCGCTGGCCCACCCGATGGCCAGGAGGCCTGGCCGACACACGCTGGATCTCGCCGCCGAACGCCCTGACGGGTCGCTCGCCCTGCTCACCGGTTCGGGACGACACGGACTCGGGGCGGTGCGGGAGGCGCGCTGTCTCGTGGAGCTGGACGGCGAAGTTCCTTCGCTCGACGCCGGAGAGACGGTCACGGCGATTGTGCTCTGACCGGGGCGCCCGCGTCGGATCACCACCACGAGTGGAAGGAATCGTTCATGCTCGAGAGCAGCACAACCAGCGGATCGCAGAAGACGGACTGCCCGCCGTATCGACACACCTCTGCCGCTACGCACAGAACTGATTCAGCATCCGGCGTGAGCGACAGGCACCTGAGGCCAACGGTTCTCGCCCGGATCTCGAGCGACCCGATCGATCCCGCGGGGGTCTCCGACGCCGTGGCCGGTCCGGAACATGGTGCCGTGCTGGTGTTCTGGGGAGTCGTGCGCGACCACGACCACGACGAGTCGGTATCCGCACTCGAATACCGAGCCCACCCCGACGCCGTGAAGTTCCTCCGTCGCTGCTGCGAGGACGCGGCCGCGTCGTCCGGCCTGCCGGCAGCGGCCGTCCATCGCGTCGGCGACCTGACGATCGGCGACACTGCTCTCGTTGCCGCGGTCGCGTCCCCTCACCGCGCCGAGGCGTTCGCAGCGTTGCAGGCCTTGGTCGACCGGATCAAGACGGAGGTGCCCATCTGGAAGCGCCAGCAGTTCGCCGCCGGCACCAGCGAATGGGTGGGTCTCTGACGTGGCGCTCACACGGAGTCGCGCTCGACCACTCCCGCGACGTCGGGACCCACCTCGGGAACCTCGCGGCCATCCAGCAACGCGGTGACCACGTCGACGACGAAGCCGGCACTCGCCGCCACGTCCAGGGTCACCATAGTTAGGGCGGGGAACGCGAGAGCCGCTGCGGAAGAATCGTTCACGCCGATGACGGCCAGGTCTCTCGGCACCTCGAGGCCGGCGTCGCGCGCTCCGGCGAGAACGGCGAGCGCGGTCAACGCATCGTGCGCGCAGACGGCGGTGACCGGAGCCGGCCCCTCCCGCCACGTCGAGACAGCGTCGCCGGCGAGACCTCGATCGAGCGGAACACGCACGGCGACCGGGGCGGTCAGTCCCTTTTCGGCGCAGACACGTTCCAGCGCGCGCAGACGGAGCGTCGCAGCTGGGGACAAACGGTCGTCGTCGGGCACCGCGTAACCGAGCGTTCGATGGCCGGCTCGACGCAGCCGATCGACCTGCAGGCGGGCGATTCGATCCTCGCGAGGTCCGGTGACCCACCGACCGATGGCGTCGGGCCCGGTCAGCGAGGCCGTCACCCCGACACCATTGCGCCGCAGACGATCCGCGTCCGTGCCATCGAGCGTCCACGCAATGACCGCCGCGGGTGTCACCGCCGTCCAGGCCGAGCCGCCCGGAAGATCGGTGGACGGCACAGTCATCAAGGTCAGTCCGGTACGGCCGAAGTCGTGCGACAGATGCTCCACCAGTTCCCCGACGTCCGAGGACAAGGGAAGTGCCGGAGGAAGGATCATCAACACCACGTCGCTGCGCCCCCGGCTCAGAGCGCGTGCCTCCGCGAACGGCGCGTACGACAACCGTGCCGCTGCGTCGAGCACACGGCGACGCGTCTCCTCGGGGAGCACCTTGTGCGGAGCGTCGTTCAACACGAAGCTCACCGTCGTCCGCGAGACACCGGCCTCCCGCGCGACGTCGGCGCTCGTCGCACGCCGCCCGCGCCCGGCGCTCACCGCATCGTCCATGAGCTCATCCTGTCATCCGGCCTTGCGCGGCTGTAAGTCCGTCTCTACTCTGACATGCGGTAACACGCGTTACTGACACGGGTAACCACACCCCGAACGTCTGGAGTCGACCCATGACCCATCCCGTCGTATCCGAGATGACGGCGGAGGAGAAGGCGCACCTACTCAGCGGTCGAGACTTCTGGTCCACCCACTCGGTCGAGAGACTCGGCATCACGTCCGTGACGATGACCGACGGTCCGCACGGAGTCCGGTTGCAACGACGTTCCGATGAATCGGGCACGCCCGCGACCTGCTTCCCTCTGGCCGCAGCCGTGGGTGCGAGCTGGGATCCCGCCGTCGCGCGCGCGATCGGTGCGGCGATCGCGATCGAGGCGCGCGCGCAGGGCGTCGGCATCGTTCTGGGGCCGGGGGTGAACATCAAGCGATCACCGCTGTGCGGGCGGAACTTCGAGTACTACTCCGAGGATCCCCTGCTGTCCGGCGTCCTCGGCGCAGCCCACGTAGAGGGTCAGCAAGCGGAGGGAGTTGGGGCGTCGGTCAAGCACTTCGCGGCCAACAATCAGGAGACGGACCGCATGCAGATCAGTGCCGACGTCGACGAGAGGACGTTGCGCGAGATCTATCTCCCGGCCTTCGAGCGGGTGGTCACCGAGTCCGCTCCTGCCACCGTCATGGCCGCCTACAACAGGATCAACGGCACACCCGCATCGGCGAACACCTGGCTGCTGACGGACGTCCTCAGGGGCGAGTGGGGATTTCGGGGTGCGGTGGTCTCCGACTGGGGAGCGGTCGCCGATCCCGTCGCATCGGTCCGGGCGGGTCTCGACCTCCAGATGCCCGGAACCGGCGGCAGAAGTGCACGCCTGATACTCGATGCGCTGGCCGACGGGTCGCTCGACGAGACCGTCGTCGACAGGGCCGCCGCGCGTGTGCTCGAACTCGGTCGCGGCGCCGCGGAGATGGACGACCGCGACGTCGACTTCGCAGCTCATCATGCGCTGGCCAGAACTCTCGCCTCAGAATGCGCGGTACTCCTGACCAACGATGGCACTCTCCCACTGCACCAAGGCACCAGGATCGCGGTGATCGGCGAATTCGCCCGGACTCCCCGCTTCCAGGGCAGCGGAAGCTCACGCGTGGCAGCTGTCGATGTCGACGAGCCACTCGCCTGTCTGCGCGAACTCGCCTCGATGCGCGACTGCGACGTCACCTTCGCACCGGGATTCACTCTCGACGACGCCCCGTCGACCGAGGCGGCCACCGCACTCCGCGCGGAGGCCGTGGCTACCGCGAGCGCAGCAGAGGTCGCGGTGATCTTTGCCGGACTACCCGACACCGCCGAATCCGAAGGGTTCGATCGCTCGACGACGCTCCTGCCCGAGCAGCAATCTGCGCTGATCACCGCGGTGGCGGCCGCCGCACCTCGCACCGTCGTCGTACTCGCGCACGGCGGAGTGGTGACCATGGAGGAATGGCACGACGACGTTCACGCCGTCCTGGACGTGTCGTTGGCCGGCGAGGCCGCCGGTGGTGCGGTAGCCGACCTGCTGTTCGGCGTCGCGAACCCGTCGGGCCGACTGGCGGAGACCATCCCGGTACGCCTGTCGGACACTCCCTCCTACACCAACTTCCCCGGAGAACAGGGGCATGTCCGCTACGGCGAGGGTGTCATGGTCGGATATCGCTGGCACGAAACTGCGGAGCGCCCTGCTCGACACCCGTTCGGACACGGGCTGTCCTACACCACCTTCGGGGTCGACGACCTGACTGTCACAGCGGTCGGCGACGACAGTGCCACGGTGACGGTGACGGTCCGCAACACCGGCCGGCTGGCCGGTTCCGAGGTCGTGCAGATCTATGTCTCCACCACCGCCGGCCCCGTTCGCCGTCCCGTACGTGAGCTCCGGTCCTTCACGAAGATTCGCCTCGAACCGGGCGAGAGTCACCGAGTCGAGTTCTCGTTGTCGCGACGAGCGTTCGCGTACTGGGACATTCGTCGCCACGGCTGGGTAGTGGCGCCCGGTGACTACACCGTCCAGGTGTGCCGGGACGCTGCGACGGTGCTGACAGATCAGGTCGTCACTCTCACCGGCGACCACACCGCGGCAGCACTGACTCTGCAGTCCACTGTCGAGACCTGGACGACGCACCCGCAGATCGGACCCGAGTTGCTCGAGTTGCTTGCACAGGTGCCACCCGATCGTGGACTCCCCGAGATCACACCCGAACTGCTCCGCATGGTCGGCTCCATGCCGATGCAGAAGATCGTCGACATGCTCGGCGACGTCCTACCGGCCTCGGTACTCGACGAGATGATGACACGCACCGAGACGGAGGCATGATGACCGACAGAGCGAGCGTCGTGATGCGCACTGCGGGATCGCTGGCCGGGATGCGCGCACGACGGCGAGAGGGCAGGCCCGTCGACCTCGACGCGGAGAGACGCAGTATCGACAGGATCACGGGTCTCCTGAGAGCCCCGCGGGGTGTGAACGTCACCTCGGAGCATCGCGGAGGAGTACCCGTCGTACGCCTGTCCTCCGGCGCAGCGCAGAGCGGTGTCGTGCTGTACCTGCACGGAGGTGCCTACGTACTCGGGGACGCCCGGCAAGGCCTCACCGTCGGATTCCTCGCCGCTCGCGGCGGTCTGGACGTGGTGAGTGTCGACTATCGGCTCGCACCCGAACACCCCTGTCCTGCAGCGGTGGACGACGCCCTGTCCGTCTACGAGGACCTCGTGGTATCCATCGGGGCGCGGAACGTGATCGTCGTAGGCGAATCCGCAGGCGGTGGACTGGCACTGCTGATGCTGCAACGGGCCAGGAACCGCGGTGTGGTTATGCCGGCCGGTCTGGCCGTGGCCTTTCCCTGGGCCGACCTGACCATGAGCGGTGCCAGCATCGTCGGCAACAGTGGCCGAGACATGCTCACCCGATCCGAACTCGTCCGCGAGGCAGCGTGGTTCGCCGGCGAACGCGATCTCCACGACCCGGCAGTGTCCCCGATCCACGGATCGTTCAGGACGTTCCCACCCACCATGATCTCGGTCGGTACGCGAGACCTCCTGCTCGACGACTCGCGCGCGGTCACCCGCGCCATGCGTTCCGACGGCGTCGACGTCGATCTGGTCGAATACCCCGGCGCAATACACGGATTCACCGCTCTGCCGTCACCCGAACAACGGCGTCATAGACGCCACCTGCTCGCTTTCGTATCGACACACTTGCCCGCACCATCCGACAGCACAGGAGCAGCCATGGCCGTCGCCGACACACCCCCCGGCAGGCGCCGTTACGCCGCTCTCGGACACGTGGTGCGCGTGATCACCCACCTTCCGGGACCGATCCGAGAGCGGTTGTTGGACAGCATGACCGGCTCCATCACCGGCGATCTGCCCCCGGTTCCCGATCTGGTCCGTCTACTCGATGCGGCGGGCGGCATGCCGAACGGGACGAGATGGAAGAACAGGCTCCTCGCGAGCGAACCGCACCTGAAGACCGTGCGTACGAGGGACCTCGTCGACGACACCGGCGGCCGGTTACGCGCGCGCCTCTACCTTCCGCCCGCGGGCGGGCCCGAAGCGACCGCGGCGTTCGTCTGGGTCCACGGCGGTGCCTTCCTCGTGGGCGGCCTCGATCAGGAGGAAGCGCACTGGCCCGCCATCGAACTCGCTGCCTCCGGTATCCCCGTCCTGTCCGTGGACTACCGCATGTGTCTGGGCGGCGTGAGCTACCCCGCTCCACAGGACGACGTGCTCACCGCGTGGCGATGGGCGGTCGCTCACGCTGACGAGATCGGTGTCGACCCCACCGCACTGCACCTCGGCGGGGGCAGCGCGGGCGCCTGCCTCGTCGCCGGCGCGACCCTGCGACTGCGAGACGCCGGAGAACCTCTCCCCGCATCCCTGTACCTGGGGTATCCGGTTCTGCAGGCGCATCTTCCGCCGACCACTCCCGGCATGGCCGAGGCGATGGCGGGCCACGACGTCATCGACGACGCGTGGGTCGAGGCCATGGTGCGGCACTGGGCCGGTTCGACGCCGATCGACTCGCCCTACGTGTCACCGGGTCTGGCCGACGTGCGGGGACTTCCGCCCACCTACGTCATGAGTTGCGGGCTGGACAGCCTGCGGCGCGCCAGCGAACCGTTCGCGGCGCGCCTGCGGGAGAACGGTGTACCCGTTCAGCACGACGTGTTCGGCGAATCCGAACACGCGCCGCTCGACCGGCCCGGCACACCCGACGGGATCCGAGCCGTGAAGCGTCTCCGAGAGTGGTTGGCGGGCGGCTACAGCGACCTGCGGGATTGAGCGTCGGCAGGGCAAGGGCCGCTGCCGACCCCCGGAGGAGCTCGGATCGGAGCACCTCGGCGTGGAGCCCTGCCGCTGGCTCTACCGGCCTACACCAGCTCTGACGGTCTGTTTACACAATGTGCAGTGGTGCTGATTGCTGCCGGGCGGTCTCGCCGTCAAGCCTCGCCACGCCTCCATCGCCGTGTCAGCTGATCTGGTCATATCCTCCGACACTTTGTGACATTGCAAAAAAATTGCAATCGTCAATCAGAGTTTCGCCGACCACCATCAACACCTGAGCCGAACCCACTGGGATGACTCACAGTCGAAGGACTTCCATGATCCGTCGTTTCCGCATTCTCGCGGCCGCCGTCGCTGTCGCGGCCGCCATGACCGGCTCCCTCGTCGCACCCACTGCCATTGCCTCGGCGGACCCTGTCCAGTCGACAGCGCAAACCAAGTACTTCAACACGCACATCCGCGTCGCCGACGGGCCACAGGGTTCCCCCCGTTGCTACCGCAACAACAAGTTCAGCCGCGAGGGAAGCCGCTGCGACGACGCGGGATTCTACGATGCCGGGCACACCGCCGGGTTCAACAACATCTGGGGCCGCGTCTACTACGGCGGGTACCCGGGCGGCACGGAGTTGGTGTTCACGACTACCTCCGGGTCGGTGGTCAAGGGCACCATTCCAAGCCGCGGATCCGGCGACTTCACCATCACCGAGTTCAACGTCCCCGAGTTCGGGGTCCTGGCACGAGACGGTCAGAAGCTTCGGTTGAATGTCACATCGGAGGGCCCCGGCCTGACCGGCGATGCTTGGCAGGACTTCTACCTCAGCGGCAACCTCGACATCGTCTCTCCCCCCACCGGCGGTAACGGCGGCCTTTTCGGTGACTTCTTCGACGATCTGTCCGGCATCTTCGGCAGCTGAGCCAGTACCAACTGCGAATACCCCCTACCCCTCCGCGGGGTAGGGGGTATTCGCGCCACCACCGATGAGCACCAGGAGAACTTCATGCAAGCCCCAGCGGGACGGCGACATTCACCACCACGTGCACTGGTGTCCATGACCATTCTGGCAGCGGCGCTGCTCGCCGCAGCATGCTCTGCCGACTCCGAGGATCGCGCCGGGTTCGTACCCGTACCCACCCGTACCGCGCAACCCGCATCATCGTCGCCGACGCCCGGGTCCGCGATCGAGGTCGCCGACTTCACCGTCCTGCCCACCTTCGGATGCCTGGACGAAACACCACCCCGTGCACTCGTCACAGTGGGGTGGACCGCCCCCTCTGCCACCGCTGTCGAAATCACCCTCGACGGACGCGTCCTCCCCGCCGGCATCGAAGACCAACTGCCCTATCAAGTTCCGGCCGGAGGGCCGACCGGCATAGGCGCCTCCGTCGTATTCGCCTGCGACGGTGCACCCGGCCACACCATCAACGTCACCTGGACCGCGGACGGCGTCGCCCCCGTCACCCGCACCGCCACCATCACCAAGGAGCCCACCGATGGCTGACCCGTCATCCGCGCGTAGTGCCTTGAACCGTCGACAGTTCCTCGGCGCCGCCACAGCACTCCTCGGGCTACCCCTCCTCGCCGGCACCACCCTCACCGCCTGCGCATCCAAACCGGACGCCGACGCCATCACGTGGTTCGAACCCGAGGTACGGCGCAGCAAGGGTGGCACTCTGACCACCCAGCTACGAGTGGCCGACAGCGATGTGGCACTCGGCGGCAGCAGGATTCGAGCCGTCACCTACGAGGGCACCTACCCCGGCCCCACCCTCGACGTGCGCCCCGGCGACCGCATCGAGGTCGCGCTGATCAACGACATCGACGAAGCCACCAATCTCCACACCCACGGCTGGCACGTCTCGCCGAAACAACCCAGCGACGACGTCCTGCTGGCTATCGAACCCGGCAACACTTTCGACTACGCCTACGATCTCCCGGCCGACCATTCCGCCGGCACCTTCTGGTACCACTCGCACCAGCACACCCTCAGCGACACACAGGTTTTCGGCGGCCTCTTCGGCGCCCTCGTCGTGCGCGGCGAACTCGACGACCTTCCCGGCGTCGCCGACCGCCCCGAACGCCTCCTCGTGATCAGCCAGACCCAGATCATCGACGGCGAAATGGTCCCCGGCGACAAGAGCTCGAACGACCTACAACAAACCCTGATCAACGGCACCTACCAACCCACCACCCACATCGCGCCCGGGGAGATTCAACGCTGGCGCATCATCAACGCCAGCTCGCTGTTCCTCCGCCTGCAACTCGACGGCCACCGGATGAACATGCTCGCCGTCGACGGGGATGCTCTCACCTCCGTCACCAGCCACGACATCATCGAAGTCATTCCCGGCGGACGCGCCGACGTCCTCGTCGAGGGCGCCAACACCGGTACCTACCAACTCCGCTCATTGAGCTGGGAAGAATTCGGGCCCTACTACTCCTCCATGGTCCCGGCGCCGATGCCGCTGATGAACCTCGTCTCCCGCGGCGACACCCAGCAGCCCGCGTCTCTGCCTACGACACTTCTGCCGTTCGACGACCTTCGCACCGCCACCATCGACCGCCGTCGGGAATTCGTCTTCGAAGAACTCGAACCCCGCGGCACCGGCGACATGGGCCACTTCATGTACTACATCAACGGCACCACCTTCGATCACCACGTCGTCAACGAGACGATGATCCTCGGCGACACCGAGGAATGGCACTTCGTCAACCGCACCTACGAACCGCATCCGGTTCACATCCACGTCAACGACTTCCAGGTTGTCGCCATCAACGACGAACCCGTCGACCAACAGCACTACCGCGACACCGCGATGCTCCCACCGTTCGGATCACTCACCATTCGTCACAGATTCGAGGACTTCACCGGCCAGTTCGTGATGCACTGCCACATCCTCTTCCACGAGGATCACGGCATGATGCAACTCCTCGAAGTCGTCGAGCGTCCGGCATGACCGGCTCGAGTCCCACCCGCCGGGCCCCCGCCGTCGTCCTGCAGGTGATCGTCGGCATCGTGCTCGGGCCCGTCGTCGCCTGGGTCCTGATCAACGCGCTCCCCATCAGCTCCGGGCGCGCTTCGGTCATCGCCGCCGCCGGCATCGCCCTTGTCGTCGCAGCGGTCCTCTGGACTTCGGTGCGACGAGTTCGGCCCATGACCATCGCCTTCGCCGTTGCTGCGGCAGCGACGTGCCTGCTCGTCGGCCTCGTCGTCGCATCATGATCCCCTCTCCCGAAAGGTCTCCGATGACGACAATCGCAGTAGGTCGACGTCCCCTGCGGCGCGCGTTCCTCGGTGCGCTGGCCGTGCTGGCAACCTCGACGCTGGCCACTGCACCCGCGTCAGCCTCTCCGGTGAGCGACATACTCGACGGCATCGACTTCGGATCGTCCGGTTTCGGCTCTCCCACCGACCCACCGGGATCCACCGCAGGCTTCAGCTACCCCGTCACCTTCAGGTACACGGGCAGCGTTCCTTTCACGTCAGCGCAGTTCGAGTTCGGTTATCCGGGGGCGTACAACAGCTGCGTGTTTCTGTCATCCGAAGGGTTCTTCGAGCAGCAGGACGCGTTCCCCAGCACCAGGACGGCAACCTTCACCTTCCGTAAGAGCGGAAGCTGCTCGACGGCCACCGGAAACTTCCGTCTCACTCTGCGGTCGGAGGGCAGTCGTGATCGGTACACCGGCAACTTCCAGGTGGTCATGTTCGCCCCGTCGAGCGGCAACCCCACCACGACCGCCTGGACGCGATGCGCCGGGGAGCCCGACTACATCGTGCCCGGCTACACCGGTATCCGTATGGGCTGCAACGCCGACGGCGTGCGCGGCGCTGACAGCGCTACCGTCGTCTACTCCTGATCACTGCTCGCACGGCACCTGCATGTCGTCGATTCTGTCGAGCAGTGCGGTGGCACCGCAGTGGTACGCGATCGAACGCGCCGCCTGCAAGTGTTCGGGGTCGATCTCTCGTCCGGACGCGATGTCGATCTGCGCCGCCAGAAGGAGACTCTCGGCCTCCCATACGCGGAACCCTCGCTGCCCATGAAGTTCTCGGGCTTTCACGACATGGCTCCGGGCCTCGTCCCACCGTCTCAGCGCCATGCAGACGTGCGCCAGATGGTGATCGACGACCCCTAGGACACCGGGAGTCAGCACGATGGTGTGCTCTGCGTAAGGGGCCAGCAGATCGAGTGCCTCCTCACAGACCGAGGTGACGCGTGTCAAGGCGGCCGCCCGCGCGGCCAGCACGACGGTGGCGAGCCACAGGATGCCGTCGGGAACTGCACTGAGGCGCCCATAGGCGAACCACCCCACGATATCTCGGGCACCATCGACATCGCCTATGTCGAACAGCGACAGTGCGATAGCGCCTCGGTAGGCAGGAATGGCGTCGAACTTCGGTGCCATGTCTTCCCTCATGGCGGCTATCTCACCGAGGCCGCCGCGGAACATACGCAACTGGAGCAGTGCAGTCTTGTCTCGACCCCATGTGTGGAGACCCATCGGGGCGGGTGGAGGTTCGCGGACGGCGTCGTCGAAAATGGTCTCCGCGCGACCCAGATCGCCGGCGGTCACGAGGAGACCGACGCGCATGTAGTGCACCGTCCACGACGCCTCCGTGTCGATCGCCAGGCGGGAGGCGGACACCATATCCAGGGCATCACCAGCTGCGTGGGTGTCCCCCATTTCCAGGTGGGCTCTGGCGAGAGTGACTGCCAGCGATGGGTCGAGGGGACGCTGCTCGGTATCGACGAGCATCTGCAATTCCGCCACAGCAGCTCGGCGCTCGTCGCGATATGCAGGCACGCGAAGTCCCGTGAGCACGGCACGGAGGGCGTGCATCAGCGCGCCGCGGTCGGTGGACCGGCCGATCTGCATTGCCCGCGCCAGCTGTGCGGCTCGGCGTGACCAGCCCGAGGACGTCCAGGTCATCTCCTCGGTGGTCTGCGTCAGCAGTTCCGCGACCGCCGCGGTCGTACCGCGCCCGGCGCGCTCGAGGGCGTCGAGGCCCGCGTAGAGGTGGCTCAGCCGCGTCGAATCCGGTTCGTACAATTGGAACAGCGCGATGCCGTCGATCACGTCGGAGGTCAGGGCATCGACGAGTAGGTCGAGATCGCCCAGACGGTGGGCCATGTCGACGGCCTCGAACAGTGTGGCGCGGTACTCACGATCCAATGCCCGCCGCTGCGCCCGCCCCCGTCCGATGAGAAGCTCGCACCGGGTGCGGGTGTGCCCACGAGGAATCGAAGCGGCCAACGCGCGACGGTAGAACTCGGCGGCATCCTCGTATGCCGCAACGGCATACGACCGGTCCCCCGCACGGCGGAGGAAGTCGGCGGACGCCGCGCGATCCGCGTCCAGCCCGCGCTCGAGGTGATCCGCCACTCGTGCCAGCTGGTCGACTGTCGAGGTGGCACCCACCGCGATCAGGGCCACGGCGAGCGCGGAATGGACCGCGGCACGTGTTGTCCCGGAGACGGTTCCGTCGACGACATCGACGATCAGCGCGTGGCGCATCGTCAACGCGTTCTCGACAGCGCCGACCAGGCCCGCATCCATCAGCTCGTCCAAGGCTGCGACGAATTGCAGATCGGTGCAATCGACGGCGTGTCGAACCACCTCGCGGGCAGTGTTCGACCCGGCGATGGCGCAGGCGGTGACAATGTCTCTCGCCGTGGATGTCAGCCGATTCAGCAACCAGAGCACTGCGTCGTCGACGGACGACGGAGACGGCCCGTCGGGGTCTCGGCGACGCGCGTCGAGCACCGCCTCGACCAGAATCGGCAACCCCGATGTCCACCCGTGCAGCCACAGAGGGTCCAGGTCACTGCCGACGCGCCGCACCCACTCGGCGACGTCTTCCACAGCGAGAGCGGAGACACCGACAGACGTCACCTCGGACGGAGGAAGCGCCGAGCGCAGCGCGTCGGTGCTGCTGTGACTGCGGCCGGCGCCGCGCACGGTCACCACCACGCACAGTCGTCGGTGGGCGGCAGAATGCAACAGATACCGCAGAACCGACAGCGTTGCGGGCGATGCCCACTGCAGGTCGTCGACGACGAATACCGTCACCGGACCTCGGTCGGGCCCGGTCAGCCAATGCTCTACCGCAGCCACCAGCATCGAGCGGTGGTCTGCTTCCGGCCCCTCCGCCGACCACTTCTCCGAGCCACCCCATCCGGTAGTCAACATCGACAGAATCGTCTGTCCTGCACTTTCACCTTGCCCCGTCGACGGGGAACCACCCGTATGAGGGTCGGATTCCCGCACGAACGCATCGATGAACGGTTCGAACGGAATCAGAGCGTTCATACTGCACCGCCCCACCAACACATCGGCTCCGGTGACAGCCGCGCGGCGGACAGCTTCGGCGACCAATGTCGTCTTTCCCGCACCCGCGTCACCGGCGACGACGACCAACTGTGCCCGACCCGCCGACGCGGCCGTTATCGCATTCTCGATCATGCGAAGTTCTCGTTCGACCCCCACCACGACGGTCCCCGGACCATTCGCATCCAACCGACGGGGCACGGCCACTGCAGCCGCATCCGAGCCGGCGAGTTCTCCCGCTTCGGGCCCATCAGGGACCACATCGACGGGTGCCAGGGAGACAGGCACCGGGTCGACCAGCAGCTCCGAGAACACGGCCTGTGTCTCCGCCGACATCTCGACACCGAGCTCGTTCGCCAGCACGGTACGACACTGTTGCGCCACACCCAGTGCCCGAGCTCTGTTCCCGAGCGCAGCGTGGGAACGCATTGCTACCCGATACGCCTCCTCGCAGAACGGATCCGCCTCCAGCAGCTCCTGCGACCTCCGTAGCGCATGGTCGTGGCGCCCGAGCTCCGCTGCCGCGACTGCATCGACTTCCAGCGCGCGCAATCGAATCCGGTCGAACACGCCGCGAACCTCGTCCGCCCACGGACTGTGCAGACCTTCGAGCGCCGGCGCGGCGAGCAGCCCCAACAGTCGAGAGGCCCGATGCGCACGATCGAGCGCAGCACTGTCCTCGCTGACTTCGAGATGTCGCCGAGCGAGGTCCAGGTCGACCTGCACCGACGGAGCCAACGACAGAAGAAGTGCCCCGGACCTACTGGTAAGAGTCGACCCGGCAAGAACGTCGGACTCGGTGAGCAGTTGGCGGACCTTGGAGATGACACTTCGCAGAGCTGCGGCCCAGGTGGTCGGGCGATCCTTCGACCAGACAGCAGTCGCCAGTTCTCCGTAGAGGACGGCTCGCCCGTTGTTCATGGCGAGGTATGCGAACACGGTCGCGCACCGCGGACCACCGAACGCGCGCACGTCGACAACACCTGAAATCCCCTGAACCCGAGGCGAACCGATCAGCCTGATCGCGGCGGTTTCCGAAAGGTGCACGTCCGAGAAACTATCGCACACAGCGCTGCGCGGTGTCCCAACTCGGCACCACACGGTGCGCACCGACGCCCGCGCTCGCGGTGCTCGATCGCAGCGCCCGGTGCTGTCCACATTATCGGGAGCAGACAATGTTTCCAGGCTGCCGCGGACAGTCCACCGCTGTTTCAGTTGCTTGAATCATGCCCCCGATGTTCGAGGCCGGTTGTCGCAACGGGTCCGGGTTCCGGGGGTGCGCCACGTGCCGGTGTGACCTGGACGGCCTCACTGTCACCCGACCGAGTCGAAGCAGCCGTCAGCAGCAGTCATTACTTGGCCAGCCACATAATTGTGCTAACGTGTGGCTAGCCAAATAAATGAGGAGACTTCGTGAAAGCCATGCAGTTCGATCGATTCGGTACCACCGCAGAACTGCACCTTGCAGACATCGAGATCCCGCAGCCCGGCCCCGGCCAGGTGCGCGTCGAAGTGCGGGCCGCAGGGGTCAACGCCCTCGACGGCAAGATCCGTTCGGGCCAGATGTCCGGCGCCATCACCACCTCGCTGCCGTCGACACCCGGGTTCGAGGTCGCCGGCATAGTCGACGCCGTCGGTCCGGACGTGAACGACATCGTCGTCGGAGACGAGGTGTTCGGTTGGTCGGACACCGGGAGCTATGCCGAGTACGCCCTCGCCGGCAACTCCGCTGTGGCGATCAAACCCGCCGACCTCTCCTGGGAACAGGCGGTGGCGCTGCCTATCGCCGGAGCGACCGCCGAGCGGGTTCTCGATCTACTCGAAGTCGCTGCGGGCGAGACGGTTCTGCTGCACGGTGCCTCCGGGGCGGTGGGCACCATCGCCATCCAGCTCGCCACGGCGCGCGGTGCCCGAGTGATCGCGACCGCCGGGCCGGCGAACCAGGACTACATCACCTCACTCGGCGCAGTCGCCACTGAGTACGGGGAGGGCCTCGTCGACCGGGTGAAGGCCTTGGCCCCCTACGGCGTCGACGCGGTGTTCGACCTGGCGGGCAGAGGTGCGCTCGACGACTCGATCGCACTTCGCGGCGGGACCGAGCGGATCGCCACCATCGCGGACTTCCGCGCCCGCGAGCTCGGTATCCCGTTCGTGAGCGGCCCCACTCCGCGCTCGCCGAAACGCCTGCGCGAGCTGGCCCGTGACGCAGCCGCCGGCACTCTCGTCACCACCGTCAACACCTATCCGCTCGAGCAGGCCGCTGCCGCCCAGGACACGAGCGATGCGGGCCACTCCCGCGGCAAGCTCGCTCTGACCATCGAATGACCTAGCCACACTCCGAACGGCCTCGACCCGCTCCCCCGATGGCACACCCCCACCACACGTCAGGAAATCCCATGTACGACGCTCTCTGGTCACCGACAACCGTCGGCGGCACCGAAGTCGCCAACCGCCTGGCGATGGCCCCGATGACCCGCGATCGCTCCACACCCGAAGGCGTTCCGACCGAGCTCAACGCCCTCTACTACGCCCAACGCGCCTCGACCGGCCTGATCATCACCGAGGGAACCCAACCGTCGGATGACGGACAGGGCTACCTGCTGACCCCTGGCATCTACACCGACGCCCACATCGCCGGGTGGCGCCAGGTCACCAGCGCAGTCCATGCAGCCGGCGGCAAGATCGTCATCCAGCTGATGCATGTCGGACGTGTCTCGCACCCCGACAACACTCCCCACCGACGTCAACCGGTAGCACCGTCGGCGATCACACCCGCAGCGTCGATGTTCACTGAGTCCGGGATGCAGCAGATCCCTCAGCCTCGGGAACTGTCCGGTCGGGAGATCTCGCAGACCGTCGACGACTTCCGCGAGGCCGCCGCCGCGGCGATTGCAGCCGGCGCAGACGGCGTCGAGATCCACGGAGCAAATGGATATCTGATCCATCAGTTCCTCTCCGACAACACCAATCACCGCACCGACACCTACGGCGGTTCGCTCGACAACCGGATCCGCTTCGCCGTCGAGGTCGCAACAGCCGTCGCCGACGACATCGGCGCCGATCGAACCGGATTCCGCATCTCTCCCGGCAACACCCTCAACGACATCGCCGAATCCGACACCCGGGAGCTCTACCCGGCACTCGTCGGCGCCCTGGCGCCGCTGGGCCTTGCATACCTGCACGTCATGCACTTCGGCGACGATGCTCTACTCACCGGCCTCCGCGACCTGTGGCCGACGACACTGATCCTCAATCGCGCCGGCACCGACATCGCCACCCGCGTCGCCGACGTCGACAGCGGAGTCGCCGATGTCATCTCCGTCGGCAGCCTCACCTTGGCCAATCCCGACCTCGTGGCCCGGCTGAGGAGTGGTGCCCCGCTCACCGAGCCCGACCCCAGCACGTTCTACGGCGGAGGAGAGGTCGGGTACACCGACTACCCGACCTTGTGAGCCGAGAATAGAGACATGCCTGACTCCGCAGCACCGCCTCCAGGAACCGTCTTCGTCGAAGGGAACGTGAGCTACTCGATCTTCCAACTAGCACGCGCCCACCGCAGCTACGCCTCAGCACTGCTGCGGCGTCTCGACCTTCACCCCGGGCAAGAACTGATTCTCATGCACCTGCATCAACGAGACGGTCAGACACAGTCCGAGCTTGTGGCGAATGTCGGCGTCGACCACTCGACCATGTCCAAGGCGCTACGACGGATGCAGGACACCGGGCTGCTCACGCGCCGACCCGCCGAGCACGACCGCCGCGTATCGGTCAACCACCTCACCGCGAAGGGTGAATCGATGCGCGAGCCGATCGCCGCGATGTGGCGCGAACTGGACGACGTCACCACCGCGAACCTGACAGCCCGTCAGCGCACAACGCTGGTGACAACCGCGCACACCATCGTCACCTCCATCAACTCCCGACTGCCGTCGACCGGGACCAACGAAGGCGACCCACCAAGATCCCCCGGGCCATGACTGTTCAGGTCGGCGACATGGGTGAAGGTGTTGTCCACTACGCGGAGATCCTCGCCCGCGCTCGGTAGGATCACATCGACCGACGAATAGCGGGCGGGTGCCCGGAACGCCATTCTGCAAGACACACTCGAAGGTCGTCTGTACTCCTGTCGACCTCGTGTCTTGTGGTGTCCTGCAGCAACCCGGTGCCGAGTTCGCGAGTTTTCGGCTTGTCGTCGGGAGGGCCCGAACCCGGCGTGGATGCCGCCGTTGCGCGGCAGGGACATTCGACCCGTACATCGAAGATTGGGCGCGCGCAGCAGCGACTTTCGGCAAACCGATGCAGATCCGATTCGGTCATGAGATGAACGGCACGTGGTACCCGTGGGCCGTCGGCGTCGGGGGCACCACCGCAGAGCAATACCGTGACGCCTACCGCCACGTGCACGACGTGTTCCTTCGCGCAGGCGCCACCGCCGTTCAGTGGGTGTGGTCGGTCGACGGCTCGTCCGAACGACCAGCAGGGCTCGACGCGGCAAGGGCGGCATATCCGGGAGATGCCTACGTCGACGTCATCGGCGTCGACGGATACAACGGCGGTGCATCGGGCGCTTTCTGGCAGACACCCGCCGAAGTGTTCGGTCCGATCCTGTCGACTGTCGACATGATCGCTCCTTCCGCGCCGGTATGGGTCCACGAAACAGGATCGGGCGACACCCACGGCGACAAGGCAACCTGGACAGGCGAACTCCTGGCGTATCTGTCGTCGGAGAACGTGTCCGGAGTCCTGTGGTTCGACTTCGCCAAGCAGGGAGAAGCCGATCGGACACTCACCAGTGGTCCCGCCGTCACGAAGGCGATGGCTGACTAACTCGCCTCGTGGTGAATCGCCGTATGCATCGTCGTATTCGGTTCGGCAACGCGCACAGGCCGTCTGCCTCGAGTCGCACGACACCGACCCGTGTGAGGCGCAGACGTCAGCCGAAGACCGACTGACGCTCGGTGTGCGTCAACGTGAAGAGAGTGGCACCGAAGCTGATCGCCGCGGCAATCAGAAGCACCTGGGGGCCGGTGATGACGACGCCGATGAAAGCGCCGAAGGCGCCGCCGAGCGAGAACGACCCCAGAAGCATGACGTAGCAGAGCCAGTCGTATCGGGTTCCGCCACCGAACAGGTGGCGCTCGATTCCTTGCCCCAATTTGACTACGGTCCCGGTGACATAACTCAGAGGAATGTAGGTCTCCTCCTTCTTTGTGAAGGCGGTATTCAGCGCGCCCAGCGCGAAAGCGATGAGCAGAATCGGATAGAAATTGACGTCGGCGGACGACCATCCGGACAGAGCGATGTCGATCAGTCCGGCAGCCGCGAGGGCGATCGTCGTCACCACAGTGGCGCCGTGCGGGTGATTGGACCAGTATCGCCGTCGACAGATCGATGCGATGACCACGCCGAGCAGGAACGATCCCATCAGAGCGAGGGCCGCCCAGGGTGAGGCACCCGGCGCCACCTCCTTGCCGGCGGGCTCACCGAAATGGCCCACGACCGCACGTTCGGTGTTTCCGGTCATGAAGGTCACGAAGTATCCGGCGGAATGCAGGAATGCGACGGCCCCGACCATCCCGGCGAGGCCGGACAATATCCAGGACAACCGGGCTTCGGGGCCGACTGCTGTGTCACGACTGAGAGCCATAGGTGAGGTCACCCCCACTATTGTCCGGACAAATCGCGGACCACCGACCGCCATGAGGCGGGAATCACATGTCGACCGGTGTGAGCCTCTTCGTTTGGACCGTAGGTTCGAACGTTCAGAGGCAGCGGCATCGAAGCATCGAGCCTCTCGGGGCTCGAGACGACAGTCGATTCATAGGCCAGGCCGCACCGTGAACGCCACCGGCGCTGTACCGATCGTGTTCGGCGTACGGTTTCAGCGTGGCAGCTGCGAGCATGCTTCGTCGCCGGATCGTTCGGACCAGAGACCTATGCCACGGATGAATTCCTTCTGCGCAGTGGAGAGACCCACCGATGGCTGAGACACCGCCCGGCCGACCGGTGTATCGCGACGGCGCCGGCAACACCGCGCTGGTCGCCGGAATCGTCGCTCTGGTCTTCGCCTTCATACCGCTCATCGGCGACTACGTCGCCGTCCCCGCCGGCGTCCTCGCCGTGGCGTGCGGGTGGATCGGCCTGTGCCGCGACGAAGACGGCGTTGCGACCAACGGGCGCGACGCCGTGATCGGCGCAGCACTCGGAGGAGCGGCACTGTTCGTGGTGTTCCTGACCTTCGCTGCCACCTTCGTGTAATCGGCGCCGGCACGTCGGCTGCAAGCGGTGTTGCCCCCGGAAGTGATCGGATGCTGGACACGGGATGTCGGCGTACAAGATGATCAACATCAACAAGCGTGGCCTGCTGGTGTGGCCCACCACCGGCGAAATGGTGACTCTCGAGCCCAATCGGGAGATCTCGTACCGGATCACCGAGAATGGCATGGTGTGGGGTTTCGAGATCACCCCGACCACAGGCGGCGTGACGTTGACGGAACGCCGCGTGGCGGCGAACGGAGAAACGGTTTCCGCTGTTACGCGACTGCCGGTGAACGGCATCTCGGCAGCGTGTCCGGATGCGACCGGTCGCTACAACGCGCGCGTGGGCGGAACCGGGTAGGCGATGCTCGAACGCGCCAAGGGCATCGTGAATGCACAAGCCTCGTCGGTGTCCCACCGAGACGGGAACCCTGCGGCCCCCGGGGACGTGGAGCCCTCAGGCAATCGGCGGGTCCCGGCGCAGGCTCGTGTAGCTCACCCCGGTCAGCCGCTCGGACAGATTCCACAGGGCGGTCGCGAGCTTCAGGTCGCGCGAACGGTTACTGGACGAGACGACAGTCGGATGGCCACGCATCTCCCGGAAACCGTCGGGTCCGATGTATGAGCCTCCCTCGACGCCGGCGGCCGTGGCCGCGTACAGCTGCGGCAACGCTCCCATGTTCGAGGTCTGACCGATGACGCCCGCTCCGAACGAGAGGATCTTGTCGAGGGCAGACTCGGTGTGGGACGCCAGGTTCGTGGACGAGATGCCGGGATGCGCCGCGACGGAGACGACCGAGGAGCGCGCTTCCGACAGGCGCCGCTGGAGCTTGTACGCGAACAACAGATTCGCCAACTTGGACTGGCCGTAGGCAGCCCAACGACTGTAGCGGCGGTGCTCGAAATTGGGGTCGTCGAGGGAGATGTCTCCGCTCGTGTGCGCGAGACTGGACAGTGTGACGATCCGGTCGGAGATGCGGTCGACGAGCAGTCCGGTCAACGCGAAATGCCCGAGGTGATTGGTCCCGAACTGCATCTCGAAACCGTCAGCCGTCGTCTTGTGTGGCAACGCCATCACACCGGCGTTGTTGACCAGGACGTCGAAGGGCTCGGTCGCGTCGGCGAAGCGTCTCACGGAGGCCAGATCGGCGAGATCGAGCTCGCGAACGGTCGCAGTCGGCCCGATCTCGCGGGCGACATCCTCTCCCCTGTCGGTATTGCGACACGCGAGTACCACCTCCGCCCCACGAGCACCCAGGGCTCGCGCCGTGGCCGCACCCAAGCCACTGTTGGCGCCGGTCACGACGAAACGCCGCCCCGTCTGATCCGGGATGTCTGCGGTCGTCCACGTCGAGGTCACCGGTCCGAGAGTAGCCGTGCGCGTGCCGAGGGCGCAGGCGGCGAGCACGCATTGCATCGACCGCGTCGCGGTCTCGCCAGGAGCTGAGTGTGTAGAACTCACGACGCAGCGGCCTCGCGATCAGGGCTACCCCTATCGCTCCGTCGGATCGGCGCACCTGACGATGTATGCGGAGCGACGCGACCTGAACTGCATGACGTGCCGGGTGGAGGCGAGCTCGAATCGCGACGCCATGACGACAGCGGTGTCGAGTCCCTTCGCGTCCTGGGGGCCCGCGAGCCAGGGCAGTGCAACCATGCAATTCTCCTCTGCGGGTACGGGTTCACCCGAGTGAACACCCTTGTCGGCGGTCGCCTATTCGTCTACTGCGGAAGCTCAACTTCGGGCGACACCCGCATATGGGCGGGAAGCGCCCCTCAGCAAATTAGAAACCTCAGCTATCCACAATGGATATGGCTCGTCTCCGATTGTGATGTCGAGGCCCCGGTCGTGAAGATCGCCGAACTGAGCACGCGCTCGGGCGTGCCCATTTCAGCGATCAAGTACTACCTCCGCGAAGGATTGCTGCGAGGCAGAGTGCGGACGGCGACGAATCAGGCGGACTCCGGGGAATCGCACGTGCGTCGACTCAGGCTCATTCGCTCGATGACCGAGATCGGCGAACTGCCCCTTGCGCGTGTGCGCGCCACCTTGGCTGCGGTGGACGACGACACGGTGACGCTGCACGACACCTTCGGCGCCGTGACGCACGGCCTGGGCGACCCTCGTACCGCCTCCGATACCGATCCGGACCTGGTTGCCGCGCGCGACGTGGTGGAGGCATGGATGACCGCCCGGCACTGGCACGTCGACCCGGCTGCGCCTGCGCATCACCGACTTGCGGAACTCATCACCACGATGCGCCGATTCGGCATACCGGTGTCGATGTCGGACTTCGACACTGCCGCAGACCATGCCGAGACCGTAGTAAGAAGCGAAGTCGCCTACGCCAGGGCGAGCAAGGACCGCGCGGCCGCTGTCGGAACCATGATCGTGGGCACCGTCATCATCGAACGAGCGTTGCTCCAGATTCGACGACTGAGCCTCGAGTCCGCCAGCTTCGACCTCGAGAACGCGGACACCATGTCGCGTACCTCCTGAAAGGGCGATTGACCCGAAGCGGCTGTCCAGCTGGGGCGTTCGAGAATTGTTGCCGTGCGTGGGCGGAGTGGCACGTACAGTTGCCGAGTTGTGGGCTACTGGCGATCTGCGACTGTCGGACTGTACCTACTCGCGGTCATCGTGCGCGTGTCGACGTGGAGTGACACCGCGGCCGCGGATCGCAGCAACGATGTCATGATGCTGTTGCTCGTCGGAGCTGTCATCGCGGCAATCCTGTCGACAGGACACCGATCCCGCTAGTCGTGATTCGCACCTCTGTCGACTGCTTCTTCACGACAAGACACCCAGTTCAGCGTCGATCAGTCGTGAGCGGCTGGTCGGCCTGTCGGGGCTCATCGTGTCCGGATGTCGAGATTCGCGTCGGATACCGACTCGGATCGACGACTTCCCGACCCCCGCGCAGGGACAGTAGGGGTTTCTACTCTGTCATCGGCCGAACCGATGTGCGAACGTCGAGGACAGGCAGCTCAGAACTGGAGGCGTGAATGAAGAAATGTGTAACCGCAGGGCTCGTCCTCGTCATAGTGGTCTCGTGGACAGGACTGGACATTTTCGAAACATCGCTGTGGATTGCGTTGGCTGCCATGGCCTTCGCCGAAGCCTTGCTGGCGGCCGCGCTGTTCGCATCGCGGTGTCGCAACAGATGGGCCGCGGTCGTCGTAGCGGTGTTGGCGGCGTTCCAATTCGGTCAGAGCTACTTCGCTGAACGAGCGCAGCACACATCCGGTGATCCTGTAATTCCGATCGAGAATGTCGGTGTGCTCATCCTGTGCGGGACGGCAATCGGTCTGATCGCGACCGGGCCGTCGTGGCCGCGCAACAGAGTTCATGCAGTTCTGAGGCATTCCAAAGCCTCTTTTCGGGAGTAGACGGAAGACCGCTCGCTCACCCGGCGTCGACCACCCGCCTCGTCCATTCATCTGGACTGCCGAAACTTCCTCTGCTGCACGATCGGTTATTGGCGTCCACCTCGGTTCATACCGACTTGCGCTACTCCCGTGAAACCAGCAATCGCAGCTGCTGGTCAACACATTTCGTTGGGTGAACGGTCTGCTCAGGCGCACCTGGCGCCATGACGGTTCTCGCTACGCACCCGGATCAGCATAGTCCCGACAGCACAGCGACATAGTTTGATACCCCCGGGGGTACTTGCATACCCCCCCTCGTATGTGGCACGGTGGGCGCAGTTCGGCCGTTCTGATACCCCCACCCGTATAGGAGTACATCGTGTCCCAGTCCGACACCGTCGCCGAATCCCGACCTGGCGACCACCACGACAGTTCCCCCGGCCGCCTCGGCCGGTGGGGCGCGGCCATGGTCACCCGCCGCCGCTGGGTCTTCGGCACCTGGTTGATCTTGTTGATCGCCCTCGGATCCGTTGCGCCGTCGGTGTTCTCGTCCCTCGCCGGCGCCGGATGGCAGGCGAACGGATCGGAATCGGTCCAGGTCCGCGAGCTGGCCGAGGAACACTTCGGCGGCAACTCTTCCGCCGCCGTGCAGGTCGTCGTCCACAGCGACTCCGGTGCGCTGACGGACCCAGCCTCCACCGCCGTTCTCGCCGAGGCCACCGCCATCCTCACCGGCGATCCTCGTTTCGGTGAGATCGTGCCCCCGCAGCCGGGGATGACCATCAGCCCCGACGGGCGCACCGGCATCCTCATTGCCGGGGCCGACGGCACCACCGACGAGATGGTCGCCGCCGTCGACGACGTCAAGGACCAGCTCACCGCACTCTCCGGCGACGGCATCGAGGTCTATCCCACCGGCGCATCGGCGCTGTGGTCGGACTTCAACAAGGCCAACCACGACGCGATGATCCAGGCCGAACTCATCTCCTGGCCCGTCACCCTTGCCATCATGGTCCTCGCGTTCGGCTCACTCGTCGCCGCCGGATTACCCCTGCTGCTGACCATCGCCGGCCTCGTCGCCTCCGCGGGCGGGCTGGTCCTGCTCAACGAGATCACCCCGATCTCGGTGTGGGCCATGAACTTCGCCATGATGTTCGCGCTCGCACTCGGCATCGACTACGCCCTGTTCCTCGTCGCCCGCTTCCGCGACGCCCTGCGCTCCCGCGATCCCCGCGCGGCCGTCGCCGAGACCATGGACACCGCCGGCAAGGCCGTGGTCCTGTCCGGACTCACCGTCCTGGTGAGCCTGTCCGCCGTGCTGATCGTTCCCGCCCCCGCGGTGCGGACCATGGCGGTCGGCATCATGCTCGCCGTCACCTTCGTCCTGCTCGCCACCCTCACCCTGCTCCCCGCCGCCCTCGGTGCGCTCGGACCGAAGGTCAACGCCGCGTCCCTCCCCTACGCCAAGCGCCAGCAGCACCGCTCACCCATGTTCGCCGCATGGGGCGCACTCCTGCACAAGCACCCGTGGCCGTTCGCGCTCGCCTCGATCGGCGTCCTCGTCGCACTCGCACTGCCGGTCCTGGGCCTGAAGGTCGCGATGCCGTCGATCTCCGTCGTCCCCGACGACGCGCCCGTGCGGCAGGGCTACGCCCTCGTCCAGCAGCAGTTCGGTGACGGCGCCCCCGGCGCACTGCAGATAGTCGTCCCCTCGGCCGACGCCGCCGACACGGCCGCCGCCGCGGCGCAGGTGCCCGGCATCACCATGGTCACCCCACCGCAACGCGCTGCCGACAGCTCCGGCTACGCACTGCTGCAGGCGATCCCGGCGATCAACCCCTCCGACGAGTCGATGGACACCATCCTCGCCGACCTACGCGGCCAGCTTCCGGAGTCGGCACTGGTCGGCGGCGCCCCCGCGGAGAACCTCGACCTGCAACAGTCCCTGAACGACTACCTACCGCTCGTCGTCACGATCATCCTGATCCTCGGATTCGTGCTGCTCCTCGTCGCACTGCAAGCACCCCTGATCGCTTTCCTCGGTACCGCGGTCAGCCTGCTCTCCACCGCCGCCGCGTTCGGCGTCGCCAAGCTGATCTTCCAGGACGGACACGGCGCCTCGCTGCTCGGCTTCACCCCGCAGGGCTTCCTGAACGGGTGGGGACCGGTGTTCTTCTTCGCGATGATCTTCGCCATCGCCATGGACTACACCGTGTTCCTCCTCGCCACCGCCAAGGAACACTTCGAGCGCACCGGCGACGCGACGACGGCAATGATCGACGGCCTCGCCCACTCCGGACGGGTCATCTTCGCCGCCGCCGCGGTCATGGTGGCGGTGTTCTTCACCTTCGCCCTCGCCGACCCGCTGCCGCCGAAGGAGATGGGCATCATCCTCGGCGTCGCCGTGCTACTCGACGCTGTGCTCATCCGGTTGATCCTGCTGCCGGTCCTGCTGCGCTTGACAGGGTCCGCCGCCTGGTGGTCGCCCACGTGGCTCCGCAAGGCTCTCCCGTCCATCAGCTTCTCCCACTGACCTCACGAAGTATTCCCCATGAGCATCGCACTGACCACGACACTGACCGGCACCGACTTCGACACCGCCGTCCAGCTCACCCGCAACGCTCTGGCAGAGCAGGGTTTCGGCGTGCTGACCGAGATCGACATGCAGGCCACCATGAAAGCCAAGCTCGACGAAGACATGGAGCGCTACCTGATCCTCGGCGCGTGCAACCCGCCCCTGGCCCACCGCGCTGTCGGCATCATGCGACAGATCGGACTGCTGCTCCCGTGCAACGTCGTCGTCCGCGAAGACCCGGACAACGCGGATGTGATCATCGTCGACGCGATGAACCCCGACATCATGGTCGACGCAACCGGAGAGCCCGCACTCGGCGACGTCGCCCGCGACGCCGCGACCAAGCTCCGCGCCGCCATCGCAACACTCGCCGAGCAGCCGACACCCGAAAGCTGAGACCTCGATGCCCCCGGGGGTACCATCGGAGTCTCACGGTAATTCTGACAGGAGTTCACATGATCGGCGACGAAGACAGCATCGCACTGGTACTCAACCGGCTCCGACGCGCCAACGGTCAACTCACCGGGGTCATCTCGATGATCGAGAACGGCCGCGACTGCAAGGAGGTCGTCACCCAACTCGCCGCCGTCTCCCGTGCACTCGACAAGGCAGGGTTCAAGATCGTCGCCACGGGACTGCGCGAATGCATGACCGGTGCCACCGCCGACAACAAGGAACCCATGACCGAAGCGGAACTGGAAAAGCTGTTCCTCGCACTGGCGTGACGAGTCGAGTACCGCGGCACATGCCGGCCCGACCGTGCGCCGCGCTCGCTGTCGTCGCTCTGGCCCTCACCGCCTGCGCTCCCTCGGGGGGTGACCAGGGAGGCGTGCCTGTCTCGACGGATCCCACGTCGAACCAAGCAGTGCGCGAGGACTTCTCGACCGAACTACAGGCTGTCGAGGATCGCTACGACGTGACGGTGGGTGTCAGCCTCCTGGACACCGGGACCGGAGAGACGATCAGCTATCGCGGTGCCGAACGTTTCGGTTTCGCCTCCACTGTGAAGGTGTTCCTGGCAGCCGAGTTCCTGCGACGAACTCCTCAGGACGCTCGGGACGCCATCGTGAGGTGGTCCGCGGCCGACATCGAGCGCGCGGGCTACTCACCGGTGACCACGGCACGTCTGGACACCGGACTCACTGCGGCCGAGTTGGCAGAAGCGGCCGTGAGGGCGAGCGACAACACGGCGACCAACCTCGTGTTCGACCGGATCGGCGGTCCCGCAGAACTCGATGCTGCTCTCTCCCGACTCGGTGACGAGGTCACGGACATCGTCGACGTGGAGCCGGGTCTCAACACGGTCGAACCCGACAGCACCGCAAACACCACCACCGCCGATGCGTTCACGGCGAATCTGGCCGCATTGCGAGGTGACGGCTCGTCGACCGATTCCGACGCAGCGACTCTGGTCGAGTGGATGAGCGGAAACGCCACCGGCGATGCCCTCGTCCGCGCGGGGGCGCCGAGCGGATGGACGGTGGCCGACAAGTCGGGTGGCGCCGGGGGCGTGCGAAACGACATCGCCGTCGTCACACCACCCGGCCGTCCCCCACTCGTCCTGACGGCGCTGACACGGAAGAACGACCCCTCGGCACCGTACGAGGACGCCGCGGTGAGCGAGAGCGCCGCGGTCGTCCTGAACACCGTTCGGTAGCCCCTGAACACCGTTAGGTAGCCTCGGACAGCATGATTGCCGCACCGCTCACCGACGACCTCGTTCTCGGTGCAGCCGAGCTCGAGCAGGTCGAACGCGGGGTACGCCCGCACCGTCTCCCCAGTGCAGTCCGGCAACGCGACGCGGATCCGCAGCTCGCGATGATGGAGGCGCAACCGTCCGGAGTGCGTATCGCTACGCGCACGACCGCCGTCGAGATGGTCGTCGAGGTCCACACCACGCGCATGACCTACCGGGGTGTGAAGCGCGACCGGGGCGCAGTCGACGTGGTGATCGACAACTCGGTTCACCAGTCGCACGTGCTCTCGGGTGGTGACACCATCGAGATCGATCCGACCACCGGGACGAGCACGGTTCACCCGGGAACAACCGAATCCATCACCCTCACCGACCTGCCGGCCGGGGAGAAGACGATCGAAATCTGGCTCCCCCACAACGAACAGGTGGATCTGGTTTCCCTGTCAGCTGACGCCGTTCTGCACCCGGCTCCGACGAGCGGACCGAGGTGGCTGCACCACGGCAGCTCCATCAGCCAGGGTTCCAACGCCGCGAGCCCCACGCGCATCTGGCCTGTCGTCGCGGCCCGTCGTGCCGGCGTTCGGGTGCGCAACCTGGGGTTCGGGGGCAGCGCCCTCGTCGATCCGTTCATGGCTCGCGTCGTGCGGGACTCCCCCGCGGACGTCATCAGCGTGAAATTGGGCATCAACGTCGTCAATCTCGATGCGATGCGCCTTCGTTCGTTCGTTCCCGCCGTTCACGGGTTCCTCGACACTGTCCGCGACGGGCACCCCACCACACCGCTGCTGCTGATCTCGCCGATTCACTGCGCGATCCACGAGAACACACCGGGCCCGGGGGCATTCGATCCCGAGGCATTCGCCGCCGGCTCCGTGAGATTCCGCGCGACGGGTACGGAGGGCGATACCGCCTTCGGACGACTGACACTTCACGTGATCCGTGACGCGCTCGCTCAGATCGTCGAGAGTCGATCGGACGACTCTAACCTCCATTACCTCGACGGGCGAGTGCTCTTCGGCGAGGACGACGAACGGCGTAATCCACTTCCGGACCGTCTGCATCCCGACACCGATGCCCACGCCCTCATGGGACAGCGCTTCGCGAACACCGTTTTCGGACCATCAGGGCCGTTCGCGCCGAGAACGACTACAGAAGACGTGCCCGATCAGTCGTCGAGAGGGTGACGGTGGCTGCGGCCGGATCCTCCGCCACTGCGGTCGTCGCCGGCGCTGAAGCTGTTCTTCGATAAGCACGTTCGTCCGTCATCCTTAGCCTCGGATTCACCTCGACGTCCGCAGCGCCGACCCGTCAGATCAGTACCTCGCCGCCGTGCAAGGACTGATCGACGAAGTGCACTCCACTCCACTCGCGCACGGAAACGACCGCATCTACTACCCCGGCGAAGTCGAAGACGTTGCTGCAGAGAGCAACCTGTCGAACGGCGGAGTGGTCCTCGCCGACCGAACCCTCGACGACCTCAATGCTCTGGCATCGGAGTCCGGAACCACGCTCCCCCTCTGAGCTGCAACTGGCCTGACCGTCCCCCGGTCGGGAAGGTTGAGTTCGGTGAATTCCCGTGGTGGGTCTCCGTCCGCCGCCTAACGGGTTCCGGTGATGCCACCGTCCACCGCAATCGTCGCCCCGTGCAGATAGACCGCATCGTCCGAGACCACCCACGCGATGGCCGACGCGATCTCTTCCGGCCTACCCGGACGTCCGGCCGGTATGCCGGCGGTCATTGCGGCAATGACGTCACCGTCCGAATCGTTGATCGGAGTACGGGTGGCGCCGGGCGCGACCGTGTTCACTCGCACCCCCCGTGGTCCGAACTCGGCGGCCCAACTTCGAGCGAGCTGAGCTTCGGCCGCCTTGGTGGCGGAGTACAGGCCGACGAATGCATGGCCCACCGTGGCCATCCACGACCCGACGACCACGATCGCGCCGTTGCCTCGTTCGGTCATTGCCGGCGCCAGGGCTGCGGTGAGAACATGCGGTGCCCGGACGTTGACGGCAAGTGTCGCTTCCAGATCGGCGTCGGTGAGGGAGACGGTGTCGACGGCGGGGCACAGTGCCGCGTTGTGCACCAGGATATCGACCCGACCGTCGAGAGCGCTGGTCCACGCGGCGGCCAGCGCACGCAGGTCGGCAGGTGACGCGGCGAGATCGCCGTTCACGAACGCGGCCGATCCGCCGGCGCCTTCGATCTCGGCGACCAGATGCGCACCACGTTCGGCGTCACGCCCGGTTATCACGACGCGAGCCCCACGGGCTGCGAGTTCGCGGGCGGTAGCGGCGCCGATCCCGCTCGTCGAGCCGGTGACGACGGCGGTGCGGTCGGACAAATTCAGTGGGTTGCTCATGCAGACCAGTTCACCGTCCGGTTCGGTAACGCACCAGGGCGAGCGCTGCCTGGTCACGGCGTGACCAGGCGCAGGAAGCGGTCTCTCAGTAGTCTGACCAGGGTGCCAGCAGACAGATCCGCACTCGGGGCATTCCTCCGGTCACGACGTGACGCACTCACGCCGGCAACGGCGGGGATTGCGCCGTTCCCCGGACCGCGGCGCGTTCCGGGCCTCCGCAAGGAGGAACTCGCGGTGCTCGCGGGACTGAGCCCCGACCACTACAGCCGGCTCGAACAGGGCCGCCAGCACACGGTCACCGACGACATCGTCGACGCCTTGAGCCGGGCCCTGCGCCTCGACCGGATCGAGGACGCACACCTGCGGAATCTCGCCGCTCCGCTTCGCCGGAAACGCTCGAGTACGTGGGAGTCTGCGCAGCGTCCCGATCCCGGCCTTCTGCGGGTGCTGACCATCATGGACCACGTTCCTGCGCTCGTCCTCGGGCGCCGGTCCGAAATCCTGGCGTGCAACACGCTGGCGCGGGCGGTCCTGGGGGCAGAGATAGACGCGGGCGCCGTGTTGGTGCGCTGGCTCTTCCTGGACCCACGTGCGAGGGAACGCATCGTCAACTGGTCCGATTACGCGTCGGCCGCGGTAGGGGCGATGCGCTACGAGGGCGGTCGTCACGTCGCCGACGCCCGGTTGACGGTTCTGATCGACGAACTACGTTCGGCAAGTGCAGACTTCGCCCGGTGGTGGGATGATCACGGTGTAACGGATCGCACGTCCGTCGACAAGAAGATCGCTCACCCCGTGGTCGGCTGTCTCTCGTTCGGCATCGAATCGCTCGTGTCGCCGCACGATCCGGAGCAACGCTTGATCATCTACACCGTCGAGCCCGAGTCGTCTACTGCTCGGGCACTTCCGATGTTGGCGTCGTGGGGCCCGGCATCCGCCGAGTCGATGGGCTGACGCGCGGACGATGAATCGATCGGTCGGTCCGCTTCGTGGTACCGGTATCAAGTTGGGTAGAACTGCTGACATCGAGCCCCGGTTCGGAGCATTTCGCAGGTGAGCGAACGCCCTGGACCGTGGCGGACCTGCACGGACGTACAGCGGAAGTCGTGAACCGAGAGGTTGGATCGGGCTAATTCGAGATTCTTGCGGGTCAAAGGCAATCGAGAGCCTGTCAGGGTCGAACTGACGTCCACTCGCTTACAAGGCTTCGATGTCACCTGGACTCAGAAAAAACTGTTCAGACCGGCACATTCGTCCGCTAACGTCCGTTTCGGTCCACCTCCGTCCGTCCCGACTTGTGACACTCTCGTGACACCGAGAATCCGACAGTTCGACGTCACGTATCCAGAAACATGTTGTCCAACAAAGTATCTCGATGCCGTGGGCACCAGCGCTCACGGGCCCGGTTGTGCGGCAGTCGTGGTGACCGTTCGACGGGAGCAGGTGGTCGAGGTAGCACCCCCGCGGCGAACCACCGGGCCCTAAAATGGTCCGGTATGCGAAGACTCCTCGTTGGCCTGATCGTCGCTGTCACGCTCGCAGGATGCTCGTCGAACGAGCCCACCGGGGCGTCGCCGACGGGGACCGCAGGCGCCGCTGCGTCGTTCCCTACCACCACTGACGGGGCGCTCGGATCCGCCGCCGTCGAGAGCGAACCGACACGCGGCGTCGCGTTGTCGTGGACCGACGCGGACATCCTGCTGGCACTGGGCGTGACACCGGTCGCGACCGCGCGCACGACGGCCGAGTCGGGGTTCCAGCCGTGGACCGAGGACGCGATGGCTACGAAGGACGCTCCCGCTTTCCTGGAGGGCGCCAACGCCGACCTGTCGATAGAGGACGTGCTGTCCTACGAACCCGACCTGATCGTCGGCACCAAAGCGTTCGGGCTCGACACCCGATACGAGCAGTTGTCGGCGATCGCCCCGTCGTGCACTACGCGAGCACCCCATCCGCCGAGACATGGCAGCAGGCCACACGGACCATCGCAGGCGCGCTCGGTCGCACCGCCGACGGCGAGCGCGTGATCGAGGAAACCGAATCGACGATCTCCGCTGCCGCCGAAGCGCACCCCGACTTCGCGGGCCGCACGTTCACGTTCTTCGTCGGTCCCACCGAGGGTGGTGTGTACGTCGTGAACTCGACCGACGACGCCGGTGCACAGTTCCTCGACGCCCTCGGGATGCGGCCCACCGATCACGCGACGACGCTGCCGACCAGCTCCATTCCGGGACGGGCGCAGATCACCTACGAGGACCTGTCGAACAACGATGCCGATCTCGTCATCGCCACGGGTCAGCCCGCCGCTCTCGACGAGTTCCGGGCACTACCCGGCATCTCGGCCCTCGCCGCGGTGCAACGAGGCGACTACGTGCCGCTCGCTCCGACCGACGCGCAATCGATCGCATTCCCGTCCCCATCCAGCCTCACATGGGCGGTGCAGAACATCGTGCCCAGGTTCTAGCTCTACCGGTCATCGGTGCTGGAAGTGGCCCGGTGGCGGGGGCATGCGCTGCCCTGCGGCGTCCACCGCGCAAGATGCGGTTAGGTCGCCCGGCTGCATGACCAGGATGTGCCACTGCACCGCTCCCCAGGGGTATCCGTACGCAAAACAGCATCGTCGACGTGCCCGCCCGTGGTGGGGTCCGCGCGGGGTGACTCGGTCATCATCGATCCGTTCGCTCGGCGATCGATGGATGCGAACCGGCGTCGGCGAGACCATGTCCGTACAAGACCGGCCCGATGAGAACGGGCAACCGAGGGAAAACCCGACACGGTCTTTTTCCGCGCGGCCCGTGCCGGCGCGGGCATGCCTCACCCAACGCATCGGCTGTTGCTCCCGGCGAAGTCGACCGTCGCCGCGTGATCGCCGAGGCAGGACCCGACAGCATTCGCCAGTGCCTGTAGATCGCCGACCATCGGCACGTGCATGGTGCCGGGGGTGCGTTCTCACCGCGGGACGAGCCGGAACCCGAGGACGCGCTGTCGCCTCCGGGACATCTCGCGATCGTCAGCGAACGCGAATCGCCACGCCGGTGACGTGGTCCCGAACAGTCACACCCGGCGAAGAGTGGCCGACTCGAACACTGGGTGAGCCGATGCCATCGGTCTTCCGGAGCCCGTGCGTCGACCGGGCATTCGCGTACCGTCGACCATATGACGCTGAATTATGTCAGATTCGGACATGGCAGCCCGCTGTTGCTGGTGCACGGCTTGGGCGTCGGATGGCGATCGTGGTCTCCGATCATCGACGAACTGGCGGAACACCGTGATGTCATCGCGGTCGACCTACCGGGGTTCGGCGAAACGCCGCCGCTGACGGGCGACGTGTCGATCGCTGCTCTCGCCGACTCCGTCGCGGACTTCATTCGCGAACACGATCTCGGTGGCATTTCCACCGTCGGTCAATCCATGGGCGGTCGAATCGTCCTCGAACTTGCGCGGCGGGGAGTCGGCGGCGACACCGTGGCACTCGACCCCGGCGGTTTCTGGAGCGACCGCGAACGCGCTGTCTTCGGCGCCACACTCCGGCCATCGATAGCCCTTGTCAAAAAGTTGCGGCGCTTCCTGCCTGCTCTTCTGGGCAACCCTGCGGGAAGGACCCTGCTGCTGGCACAGTTGTCGGCGCGGCCATGGGCGCTCTCGCGCGACACCGTGTTGCCCGACGTGCGCGGTCTCGCCGACTCCCCGTCGACCCAGGCCGCTCTCGATGCCCTCATCCACGGGCCGAAGCAGGAAGGCGCCTCGTCCGGCACAGTGCCCGGGCGGGTCACAATCGGTTGGGGACGACGAGATCTGGTGACAGTGCCGAAGCAAGCGGCGCGCGCATCGGAGCTGTTCCCCGATGCCGTTCTGCACTGGTTCGAGCGATGCGGTCACTTTCCGCAATGGGACGCACCGAGAGAAGCCACTCGACTGATTCTCGACCGCACCGAAAGAGGATGATCTTCGAACACTTCGGACCAGTTCATGTGAATTGCGGGTCGACAATTCGCCGGTGAACTGGCCCGGGCCCTCGGCGAACTCGCCGCGAAGGAACGACCGTCGCGAGGTTCGCGGCGCACCTACCGGGGGATTCACGTAGACCTGCACATCAGCTCCGAGGCGGCGTGCGACAGCGCCGGAGGTTGCTCAGCCACCCTCGACGATCACCCGGCGTGTCCCCTCCGTGCCGGACGCAGAAGTCGGATTTGCCCACGAGCCGACTCGCGGAGATCCGTGTCGCCATCTATGGCCGGCGATGCGCCCATGATGGGAGCGGCCGGGTCGTCAGGGGTCGACGGAGTTGATGGTGTCGATGACGCGGTGTGCTTCGCTCGCGGAGCCGTGCCCGCGGGAGTAGGCGCCGGCTCTCAGCATCGCCGAGGCCACCGCAACGGTGCAGCCGTGCCGGGCGGCGAGGATTCCGATGGCGATGTTCACTGCCTCGCTGTCCTGGTGACGCCGGACGAGCATGTCGGCGGCCACGCCGGCGGCGACGATGCCCGTGCCGAGCATCCGGGCGAGTTGGGCGATCATGGTGTGGGTGGCGCGGTCGTCCCCCGCGAGTCTGTGTGGTGACCTCGTCCGGCGGTAGAGCTGCAGCGTGCCCAACGGCACGCGATGGTCGCCGAGCGGGTGCGCTTGCACCCATCCGATCCCGCTGACGGCCAGTTCGTCCACCAGTAGCGGCCAGCGGCCCCGGTCGGCAGCGTCGTCGACGTCCACAGCGCACGCATTACTAGTCGACATGGCCTCTATGTGGGGGCCACATCCGAGGATGTACCCGAGGTCGGCGGCCTGCACAGCGACGGAGTCGGTGGCGTGCACCACCTGATGGGTATCGGGGTGGTCCTCCGCAGCGACGACGAGCGCGGCCCCGTCCGCGGCGGCCAGATCGACGCACACATCGACCCAATCGATCGCGGTGACACCGTCGAACGGTCCGCGCGCATCACGCATCGGATGTGCGTCGTCGTCACCCCACATTGGGGTCCTCCCTGCATCGGCTACGGCAGCGTACGAACACAACGACGGTACCCACGACATCGTCCGGCAAACCGAGGAAGCGTTCGGGTCCCCGGTCGTCGAGACGACGGATGCTCTCCGGGACCACGGTGAGGCCACCGGGAACACAATCCCAGGCAAAGGCAAGGCATCGCAGGCGACCTTCGGCGCCATCATGGCACTGGGCAGCTACCTGATCGACGTCTTCCTCGTCCTCGAGAAGGAGGGCGTCCGGAAGTCCGAGGCGTCGTGGGGCGAACTATTCGACACCACCCGAGACCAGCTCGCGGAGGCAGAACGTGATCGCGGATGAGCTGCCCGCGGCGACTCGTCCGCACGCACGGGTCGACCCGCGACTGACGGCCGGGCTACGAGTACCGCTGTCGGGCAAGCTGATTCATATCAGTTCATCAACGAAGCGCCCGCGTCAGCGCAGTGTTTTGATTGAGCCCGGGGGGGCACCGGGGCACCCCGAGAACAGCGAGCGGGGACCGAACCGCTTCTGCGCCTGAGGAGGCCCCATGTGTGGAACAGGTCGGTGGGTTCGATCGCGGTGACACTGTCGGAGAGGCGAGTGAAGAGGTGCGGGGTACGACGGGTGTCGGCGGACCGGTACATCCACGCACATGGTGGGCACAGTCCCTTCCCGCGTGGGCGCACCCACAGCGCCGATGCGGCAGCGACATGCCCGGCACTCTCGTGGCGGGCGTCAGCTGAGGCGTCGTGGTCGCGCAGCGTGCGCACGTTCCCGTCGCAATCGCGGCGGCATCGGGCACGCCGGCGTTTCCGGTGGCCCGATGGGCTGCGTGTTCCGGGCCGTCGGTGGTCGGACTCGGGGGTGCTGCGGCAACGGCGTCTTCCGAATTGCCGGCCATACCGTCCGTCGACGTCATCTCGATGAGGTTCCTGCCGGTGAGGGTGTCGAACGCGGGAAGTGCCCGTCGGGGGCATTGCTGACCACGAGGGCGCGACTGTGGAGGTCGGGCGGTAGTAGCTGCCGCCAGCGCAGCGCCTCGTCGAGATGGGTACTGGTCCAGAGCGCTGTCACCAATTCCTCACGCCCGGTGGAGCGGGGAGAACGGAGCTCGACGGTGTAGACGTAGGGCAGGGGCGCAGTGCCCGAACACAGCGTCTCCCACGTTGCACGTGGCACCACCTCGCCCCGCGGATCCTCGATGTGACGCACCTGCGCACCCCACGCTGCGCAGTACGCGCGGGCCACGTCGACGGCATCGGTCAGAGAGCTCGCGGTGCGCAGGATGACTGTGTCCCGGTCGTCGACCATCCACACCAGGAACCTTCGCTCGTCGGTGACATGGGGTGCGGTCGCGTCGGGTGCGGGCGTCTCGGCGGTGGGGCCGACGAGGTCGAGGAAGTCACACGAGCGCGGTGTCGGATTCACACGGTCGGTCATCGACGGGCTTCGCTCTCACGTGTGGTGATACCCGACGTGCCGTTCACCACGGCGCGATGTTCCCTGCTGTCACGATTCATGGTCGCCGAGAGACTCGACAACGCGTTGCGCCTCGTCCAGCGACGAATGTTCGCGCGCGTAGGCGCCGGCTCGGAGCAGCGCCGACGCCGCCGGCACCGAAAGACTGTGTCGGGCAGCGAGAACGCCGATCGCGACGCTGACGACGTCGGAGCCCGCAACCGGCTCCGATGATGCACCGAGGACCCGGTCGGCGACCGGTTCGCTACCGAGCGCTCGCGCCAGCGCGCTGACCGTGGTGTCCGCATCGAGCGACCGCGCGGGCGGTCGACGCCGCCGGTAGAGCTGCAGGGTTCCCAACGCCGACCCGGGTGACCCGATCGCATGGACCTGTAGCCAGTGAACGCCCACCGCGACGAGTTCGTCGATCAACAACGGCCAGGTGCGGCGGTCGTCGGGATCGGTGGTCGTCACGGTCTGCACCGGATGCGTGGGCGTCGTGCGGGGTCCGTAGCCGAGGACGAAGAGCAGGTCCGCCACGCGCTCGGCTGTCGGGTCGGTGGCATAGAGGATCCGGTGCCTGTCATCGTGGCGCTCGGTGGCTGCGATCACAGCTGCGCCGTCCGCGGACGACAGGTCGACGCACACCTCCACCCACTGCGACAACGACTCCAGGCCGGACAGTGGATGATCCCTCGGCTGACGGTCGTCGGCGTCACCGGTCACCGGGACTCGCAGACCGGCACAACCTGGTGTGCACGACGGGGGCACGCGGCGACGTTGACGCACAACGTTGTTCGAGAATCTGGATCCGAGCGCCAGCTCTCGCCCGCAGGTGCGGAGTCAGCTGCGGGACAGGTAGGGCGGGCGACACGTGACCGACCGCCGCGACGATATCGGAACGGTCGGGTAAATGCTGAGACATGTTTCGCGCACACTCCTCGAGGTCGTCTTCGCGCCGCAGCGGCGAGACGACTGGTTCGGATGATCGGTCCGAACGGCAAGGGTTGTACCGAACTGACGGTAACTGTACGCCGCGTCGCCCTACACCGGGTGACGACGAACTGTCGAGGACTGCCGTTCGACAGCGGCGGTGCACTTCGTTGCGGGCGCCCAACACCCGTGTGACATGGTGTGCTCGACCTCGGCGTACGTTCTCACGACCGAGGATCTGGAAGAAGGTACGTTCGTGACCGCTACTTCCGACCCGCCGCTCGACCCGGCGCGCGCCGACAGTGATTCCGAGACAGTGTCTTTGGGCGCCGCCATGGCCGAGATGGCCAGGGTGATCCAACAAGAACACGGCAGCGTCGAGGGCACCCTGCTCTCGATCACGGCGGAGGCGGTCCGGCTGATACCGGGCGCTGATCACGCCGGCATCACCCTCGTCGTTCGTAATCGCAGAATCGAATCCCGCGGTGCCACCGACGAACTCCCTCGCCGTGTCGACGCCCTGCAGGAGGAGACCGGGCAAGGGCCGTGCTTGGACACGGTGTGGAAACACCACAGTGTGTCCGTCCCCGATATGGCCCGTGAGGATCGGTGGCCACAGTTCGCTCCCGCGGCCTCAGAGGCCGGAGTGCGCTCGATGCTGACGTTCCGGTTGTACACCCACCACGATCACCTCGGGGCGCTGAACCTGTACTCCGACGCCGTTCACGGCTTCGACGACGCCGACGATGACGTCGGCGTCCTGCTCGCCACGCACGCCGCCCTCGCTCTCGTGGCCGCCGAGCAGGAGCACAATTTCGAGTCCGCGCTCGCGACCCGCGATGTCATCGGACAGGCCAAAGGCATCATCATGGAGCGCTATGACCTGCGCGCCGACGCTGCGTTCGCGATGCTCGTGCGACTGTCCCAGGACTGGCACACACCGGTGACGGATCTGGCGACGAAGATCGCGCGACGCGAACCCGAATGACGACGACCTAGCACCGGAGACGAATAACCCGACGGGAACGGTCAATCTATGGGCGGTCGAATCGTCCTCGAACTTGCGCGGCGGGGAGTCGGCGGCGACACCGTGGCACTCGACCCCGGCGGTTTCTGGAGCGACCGCGAACGCGCTGTCTTCGGCGCCACACTCCGGCCGTCTATAGCCCTTGTCACAGTGTTGCGGCGCTTCCTGCCTGCGCTTCTGGGCAACCCTGCGGGAAGGACCCTGCTGCTGGCACAGTTGTCGGCGCGGCCATGGGCGCTCTCGCGCGACACCGTGTTGCCCGACGTGCGCGGTCTCGCCGACTCCCCGTCGACCCGGGCCGCTCTCGATGCCCTCATCCACGGGCCGAAGCAGGAAGGCGCCTCGTCCGGCACAGTGCCCGGGCGGGTCACAATCGGTTGGGGACGAAGAGATCTGGTGACAGTGCCGAAGCAAGCGGCGCGCGCATCGGAGCTGTTCCCCGATGCCGTTCTGCACTGGTTCGAGCGATGCGGTCACTTTCCGCAATGGGACGCACCGAAAGAAGCCACTCGACTGATTCTCGACTGCACCGAAAGAGGCATGATCTTCGAACACTTCGGACAGGTTCAGGTCGATTGCCGGTCGCTGATTAGCCGGGGACCTCGACCAGGCCCCGGCGAACTCACCGCGAAGTGACGATTGTCCCGGTGTGTCCGCGATTCGCGACACGTCCCACCGGAGGATCCGCACAGGCATGCATCTGTACTGTCCTCACCCCTCGGTGCGTCACGTCCTTCGCCGTCCGCATCTCACGCGTATCCGGCAGAAGTACGCGGCGGTCGGGCGCCCAGCACCCACCACAGTGGCACTGGTCGCGCTCTGCAGGACGGCCTGATCGATCTCGACGACCTCTCTGAGTCGGGCGGTGTCACACGGCCGGCTGACGCATCGCTGGTGCTGCATGCGGCTGGACCGAAAGCGACTGCTGGGTGGGATCTTTCATCCGCCGTCACGGATCGTCTCGATCAGCTCCAGCAAGGGCATGGGGTGACCGTGGTAGTACCCCTGCGCCAACTCCGCACCGGTCGCGGCGGCGACGGCGGACAGCCTCGCATCACCGACGCCCTCGATGACCGCGGTGGCCTCGAGTGCATGGGCGAGTCGCACGGCTGCGTCGAGGATCCGCCCGCCGCGTACGTCTTCGGCGGCACGTTCGGTGAGGGTGCGATCGATCTTGATGATTCCTGGTCTCAGTCGCCCGAGCAGCTCCAGGTTAGAGTACCCGGTACCGAAGTCGTCGATGCTGATCGTCGCTCCGAGTCTCTGCAGCAACGTCAGCGCACCGAAAGCGCGGTCACCGGGTATCAGGGTCACGTGCTCGGTGACCTCGATGACGATCCTGTCGAAGCCGGCGTCCGGGTGCCAGGACAGCAGCCTGTCCATCAGCTCGCGTTCTCGGAGCTCGGTGACGGAGAGATTGAACGCGACTCGCGGGTGGTCGACACCGAATTGCCGGTACAGGGCCGCGACGTCGTCGATGAGACAGTCGAGCGCGAGGTGCCCGAGGGCGCGCAGTTGACCGGTCTCGGTGGCAAGGGTGATGAACTCGCTCGCGGTGACCAGTTCACCGTCTCGCCGCCACCGCATGAGGGCCTCGACCATCACTGTCGCACCCGTGGAGATGGACCGGATGGGTTGATAGTGCAGTTCGAATTCGTGCGCTCTGACCGCGGATGCGAGCTGGTGGCGGATGGTCGCTCTGACATCGGCGTCGTGGTCCATCTCGGCCGTGAAGTAGACCGCCCGATCTCGACCGTTCTGTTTCGCCGAGTACATCGCGACGTCGGCGTTGTGGAGCAGGTCGTCGACGGTGGTCCCGTCGACCGGCTGCACGGCGACTCCGATCGAGGCGGAGACGAATGCGGTGACGTCGTCGATGACGACAGGTTCACGAACGGCAGCGAGCACTCGATGGACGAGACCGTCCAGCGTGTCGAGGTCGTCGGCCCCGGTCACGAGCATCGCGAACTCGTCGCCACCGAATCTGCCGACGAGCTGATCGGTGCGCGCGGCGCGCTGGAGTCTGGTCGCGATGACACCGAGAACGAGGTCACCGTTCCGGTGGCCGAGTCGGTCGTTGACCTCCTTGAATCCGTCAAGGTCGATCCACAGCACTGCGGACGCGGCACCCTCCGCCGTGACCATCTCCATGGCCTGCGCCCGGAAGAACGCTCGGTTGAGCAGCCCGGTCTGGTGGTCGAACTGCTCGCGTGCGGCCAACTCTGCACTCAGATGGCGCAGCCGGGAACTGTCGTGAACGACCACCACGGTGCGGCCGTTGCCGGCCTTCCGGAGGATCTCGATCGTCGCCGGTGTGCTGTGCCCGTCCGCGTGCAGCACCCGGCGGCTCTGTGTGTCGTCGTCGTCGAGGGCACGGTCGTCCGGCGGCAGGACGCTGAGTACCGTGCGGCCGGTCAGCGCGTCTGCTGAATGGCCGGTCATCGCCTCGATCGCGGGGCTGCTCCGCTCGATTCGCCCGTCGCTGTCGACGAGGAGTAGTCCGAGCGAGCTCGAGTCGAACATGGCGGACACGAGTTCGGTGCGGCGCTCGAGTTGTTCGGTGAGTTCGTGCTGTTCGGTGACGTCGAGTGCGGTCCCCACGCGCAGCGGCGGCGATCCGTCCGGGGGGTGTATTCGAGCGGCCGATTCGTCGATCCATCGGACGGTGCCGTCCGGGCGAACGATGCGGTATCGAAGTTGCCAGTCAGGGGACGCGGACGCGGACACGGCGGCCACGCGGTCGCGATCGGCGGGGTGCACGGCGATCAGCAACAGCGACGGGTCGGCGAGGACCCTGGCCCGATCGAGCCCGTACATCTCCTCGACCCGGCGGGTGAGCAACGTCAACGCCCCGGACGAGTCCCGTTGCCACACCGTCTCGCGGACCGAGTCGGTGACGACTTCGAGGTTCGCCAGCGCGCGTTCGCGGGCGCGGCGCTCGGCGGTGATGTCGGTGACGTCGATGACCACGACGATCACGCCGAGAATCTCCTCGTGGTCCCCACGGTACGGCTGGGTCTGGACCAGTAGATCCCGTCCGTCGCCGCCCGACTCGAGAATCCTCGAGTCCCCCGCCAGAGTCTGCAGGAGCAGGTCGGTCAGACCGGGCATCGCGATGGTGGTCGGTATCGCGGACAGCTCGCGCCCCACGTCCGAGGGGATCAGGGAGAACAAGCGCACCGCCAGGGCGGTGTACCGGGTGACGCGGAGATCCCGGTCGAGCAGCACGAGCCCGTTCGTCAGAGAGCTCTGAATATTCTCCAGGTCGGTGTTCGCGCGGGTCAGTTCCGCGCCGCGGACAGCGAGTTCCTGATTGAGGGTGACGAGTTCCTCGTTGGTCGCCTCGAGTTCCTCGTTCGAGGCCTGAACCTCCTCCGATGATGCCTGCAGTTCCTCGGAGGAGGCTTGCAACTCCTCGTTGAGGGCCTGCAGTTCCTCGTTGGATGCGCTGAGGTCCTCCACAGTCGCCTGCAGCGCGTCGTACACGGTGTCGAGTTCGACGCGCACCTCCACCGGTGGCGCATCGACGTCGGCGTCGGGTGTGTTCTCGGGCCGCGAATCGGAATCGGCCTCGGCCTGGAAGGCGATGATCGCGCCCGCACCTGACCTCCCTTCAGCGGTGTCGATGCGAGTGACCGAGATCCGAACGGACTCCCGGTCGCTGCGTATCGACCGAGTCACCGTGCGCGGCGCACTGAAACGGAGCTGACTGAGCATCGCGCGCACCGCCGCGCGGTAGTCGTCCTTCACCAGATCGACGACGTGCCCGCTGTGGACCCCCTCGCTCACGGCGACCCACGGTGTGACGTCGCCGATGACCTCCACGAGTACCGCTCGGTCGTCGACGATCAGCGCCGACGGCGCCACCGCCTTGACGATGTCGCTGTAGAAGTCGCCGCCGACGGCTGTCGAGCGCGGTGAGACGTCTCCACGATCGACGACCTTCGCCCCGCGGGCCGGGTGCCCGATGCCGCTCAGCGGCAGGCCGAGGGCACGTGGACTCTGCCGTCGCCGATACAGTCTGCGCTCGGCGTCGACGGAGACGAAGGCGTCGTCGGTGCGCGGTACGCGTTCACTCTGCCCGAGCAGCAGCAGTCCCCCGGGATTGAGAGCGAACTGACACAGCTGCAGAGCCCGCTCCTGCAACCGGGGTTGAAAGTAGATCAACGTGTTGCGCAACGAGATCATGTTCAGATCGGGAAACGGGGGATCGAAAGCCACGTTGTGTCGAGCGAAGACAATGCACTCCCGTAAGACTGGGGAGATCTCGAACTCCCCCTCGAGATCACGGGTCCATCGCACTCGTGCATACTCCGGCAACGCATTCCGCTCGCCGATCGGGTATCGCCCGACCCGAGCGGTCGTCAGTGCGCGCTCGTCCAGATCGGTGGCGAAGATCTTCAACCGTTGCGGCAGTTCGACATCCGGTACTGCCAGGGCTTCCGCGACGAGTACGGCGAGGGTGTACGCCTCTTGTCCGGTGGCGCATCCAGGCACCCACATCCGGACCTGACCACCCTCCGACGCGGAGACGACCGCGTCCAGATGCTCGCGCAGCCCGTTCCACACGCCCTGGTCGCGGAAGAATGCAGTGACCGTGACCAGCAGGGCGCGGGCCAGCGCCGAGGCCTCGGTCGGCGACTGCCGGAGATGCTGTAGGTAGAGCGCAGTCTCGGCGATGGCCGACAGACGCTGGCGGCGGATGATCTGCCGCTGCAGCGTCGAGGTCTTGTAACCCGAGAAATCGAGCCCACTCTGCTCGTACAACGCGGCCACGACGTCGTCGACCACGCCCGTGCCGATGACCTCGGACGGCGGCGAGTCGGGCGGAGCGCCGCGGAGAAAACGTTCGAGCGCGCCGGGGATGTCCGCAGCTGCTTCCTCGATGTCCACCGACCCGGTGGCGAACGACGCCGACGGCATCGAGTCGAACGCGGCGGTCGCCCGCTCCTGCACCGCCACGACGCCACCCGCCGACTCGACGGCCTCGACCCCCGACGCTCCATCGCTCCCCGTGCCGGACAACACGACCGCCACCGATCGATCCCCGAACGCCTGCGCCGCGGACACGAACAGGCGGTCGATGCTCGGCCAGGGACGCGTGGTCAGATCGGGGACGTCGATCGATATGCTTCGTTCGCGGACCGCGATGTCATGACCCGGTGGGGCGACGAACACGGTGTCCGGGCGCAGGTCGTCACCGTCGGCCGCCTCGACCACGTGCAGTGCACTCGCGCGGTCCAGAAGGTGAGCGAGCTCGCTCGTCCCTGTCGGTGCCGTGTGTTGCGCGATGACGACACACCACCCCAGGCCCACCTCTACCGCGCCGAGCATCGCAGTGAGCGCGTCCAGTCCGCCTGCCGAGCCGCCGACCACGATCACGTACGACGGTTTCGCCTCGTCGTGCGAATCCCAGGGCACAGAAATCTCCTCCCCGGACTTGCGAACCTGCCGCGCGGTTTTCACGCCTCGAACCGACACAGTGTCACACGTCCGCACGCAGTATCTCCGATCAGCCGGAAGACGACATCGACACAGGCCGGATACGCCACGGGATTCACCACACGTGGATGAGAACCTCACTCCGGCGACGACGTGCGCGCTGCGGTGGGCGATTCGACCCGCACCCGGACCCGACAACCCCGACGCGCTCCGACGCTCCGATCGGGGTCGTTCACGCGTTGTTCGTTTGCCCCCTGATTCACTGAGCTCACCGACACTGCAGGCGCTGTCTGCAGGTGCGATCTCGCCGACGCGCTGGACTTGGCCGAATCCACTGTCAGTCACCACCTCGGGCAGCTCCGCAAGGCCGGAATGGTGGTCTCCGAGCGGCGGGGAACCAACGTGTACTACTCGGCGCGACCGGAGTCCCTCGACGCGCTCCGCGTGGTCCTCGACCCCGCGTGCTGCCGCTGACCCGTCGTGCCGGCGACTCGGCCGACTTGCCTTCGAGCCGACTCGAACCTTTAGTCTTCGGTCATGCCCGCGCTGCTGATCTCGCAACTGTCCTCGGCGACGGGAGTGCCGGCGACGACGCTGCGCTTCTACGGGAGCGAGGGCCTGCTCCCGGCAGGCCGGGCCTCGAACGGGTACCGAATCTACGACGAGCGCGCGCAGCAACGGTTGGCGTTCATCACCGCCGCGAAGAGCCTCAATCTGACTCTGCCGCAGATCAAGACGATGCTGCGCGTGTGGGAGAACGACTCGTGCGCCGCGGTGAAGTCCGGGCTGCGGCCAGCCCTGCGTGAGCACATCGCCCGAGCGGAGGAGTCGATCGCGCAGCTGACCGTGCTGCGAGACGCGCTGACCGGGGCGCTGGACCGATTGGACGACACTCCCGACGCGGCGATGCCGTGCAACCCGCAGTGCAGCTGGTTGGCGTCGACGATGCCCACACCCGCACACGCGTCATGACCGGATCGCGGCGGACCTCGGTGGTGCAGTGGTGGGACACCCACCAGATCGGCCTGTATCTCCTCGCGCTCGCCGCCGGTGCCGCAGTGGGCCTCGCGGCTCCCGCCTCGGCGCCGGCGTTCGAGCACGCCATCAACCCGGTGCTGATCGTGCTGCTCTACGCGACGTTCCTCGCCGTGCCGTTCGCCGCGATCGGCCGCTCCCTGCGCGATGCCCGGTTCACCACCGCAGTCATCGTCCTGAACTTCGTGGCCGTCCCGATCGTGGTGTTCGCTCTGACGCGCATCATCGCCGGGAACGAGGCGGTCCTGGTCGGTGTGGTGCTGGTGCTCCTCGCCCCGTGCATCGACTACGTCATCGTCTTCAGCGGCGTCACCGGCGCCGCATCGGAACGCCTGCTGGCCGGGGCACCGCTGCTGATGCTGCTGCAGATCGCGCTGCTGCCGTTGTGGCTGTGGTTGTTCGTCGGGTCCGACACGGTCTCGATCATCGACATCGCACCCTTCGCCGAAGCGTTCGTCCTACTCATCGTGCTCCCGTTGGCTCTGGCGGCGGCGACGCAGTGGTGGGCGCGCCGCCGAGCCGCGGGCGTGCGGCTGATGCAGGTGATGGCGGCAGCGATGGTGCCGGTAATGATGGTGACGCTCGCGGTCGTCGTGGCCTCGCAGATCGACGCCGTCCGCAGCCGCATCGGTCAACTCGCCGCGGCCGCCGCTATCTTCGTCGTGTTCCTGATCGTGATGGCGTTCATCGGTGTCGGCGCCGGGAAGGTGTTCGGGCAGGACGTGCCGGCGACGCGGGCGTTGGTGTTCTCCGGCGCGACCCGCAACTCGCTGGTCGTGCTCCCCCTCGCACTGGCGCTGCCACCGGCGTTGAGCCTGGCCGCCGTGGTGGTCGTGACGCAAACCCTGGTGGAGCTGATCGGGATGGTGCTCTACGTCCGCTACGTACCACGCCTCGTTCCGGACGCGGTCCCGGACGACAGCACCGCCGCGACGGGGCCATCGGCGCCGTGACCTACGTGATCGCCGAGCCGTGCATCGACGTCATGGACAAGGCGTACATCGAGGAATGCCCCGTCGACTGCATCTACGAAGGCCGGCGGATGCTCTACATCCACCCGAACGAGTGCGTCGATTGCGGTGCGTGCGAATAGGTCTGCCCCGTCGAGGCCATCTTCTACGACGACGACCTCCCCGCCGAGTGGGCGCACTACGTCACCGTCGACGCCGACTTCTTCGACGACCTCGGCTCCCTCGGAGGCGCCGCGAAGACCGGCCCCGTCGACAAAGACCATTCGCACGTGGCGCGTCACGGTGCGGGCTGGTCTCGCCGCCTCCTCGCTGTCGCGTTTCGCCGGAAGACCAGTAGCGCGCGTCCACGAGACCGGCGAGGACGGCCACCCGGACACTGACGGACACCAGGTGGTTCTTGTACGCCGCGGCGACTTCATGCCCGTGCCGACACGGTTGCGCCGCGGAGGCCAGCGGGTGACGCACCAGGAGCATGGCACGGTCACCGCCCATATCGAGGCGACACCGTCGCGTGCATCGCACCGGTGACGCCGGTCCGTCCGTGACCATCGAGGGCGCCACCGCTCCACCTCGGAGACGCTGCCGCGATCGCTGCGGAGTAATGGTACGGACCATTCGAACAATGCTTGAAAATGCCAATTCCACGAATTGCGTTACGGAACCCGTTGCCCTGCGATCAGCGCTGTTGATGTCGACTACTGCTTCACCCGTGAGCGAGAGGTGGTTGGTCCACCCTGGTCCGCACACGTCCACGCCAGCCGCAGCCACAGCGTGAAGCGAGTGGAATCCGTCCATAGGAGTCCCTGGGAGTCCACGGACAGTCGTGGACTCTTCCGCGCAAAAGTCCATCCACAGCCACCCACGTCCACCCGAGTCCATCGAACGAGTTACGAATGAGTTGTGACAACTCGTGACATCGAGCTTCATCTCGACAGTTTTTGCAGGTGACCGGACGTCCCTGGACCATGGCGGACCTGCACGGACGTACCGGGGTAAGTCGTGAAACGAACGGTCAGATCGAGCTATTTCGGCGCATTTGTGCTGGTCAGAGGCATATTAAGAGCCTCCTTTCGGGATTGAACCGAAGACCGCTCGCTTACAAGGCTTCGACGACCCGATCAGGTGGATTCACCTGGACTCCTTAAAACCGGCCTGAGCTGCACATTCGTCCACCACCGTCCGTGTCGGTCCACCTCCGTCCGTCCCGACTTGTGACACTCTCGTGACACCGAGAGCATGCCCGTTCACGAAGCCCTGGTCCGTATTGCGTTGCATCGCATGGCGCTTCCCGATGGGAAAGATCGCGAGGTCAGGCATCGCACACACAGAGCAGAGTCGACTGACTGGAGTTCACGCGATCGGTCGATCACCCGAGATTGATGAACGTCGTCTTGGTCTCGGTGTAAGCATCGATCGAATGCGAGCCGAATTCACGACCCCAGCCGCTCATCCCGAAGCCGCCCCAGGGTGACGCGGGATCGATCAAAGGCAGCTGATTGACGAACACCGTTCCGAAACGCAGTCGAGGCGGGAGCGCGAGAGCCGAGTGGAGCTCCTTGGTCCACACCACCGCGGCGAGTCCGTAGTCGGTGTCGTTGGCGCGCGCCACGACCTCGTCCTCGTCGTCGTATTGCATGACGGCGAGAACCGGCCCGAAGATTTCGTCGCGCGCGATCACCATGTCGTCACGGACGCCGGCGAATACGGTAGGGGCGTAGAAGAATCCGTCGGCCAGGTCCCCTCCGACACGCCCTCCCCCGGTCACCAGTTCGGCCCCCTGCGAGCGACCGGACTCGACGTAGGAATGGACGCGATCGAGGTGTTCCTGCGACACCAACGGCCCGACGACGGTCGACGGATCCGATCCATGTCCGATCGGTAGCGCATCGGCCGCGGCGGCGATCTTCGCGGTGAACTCCTCCGCACGTGAGCTGTGCACGAAGAAGCGGGTATATGCACCGCACGCCTGGCCGGTGTTGAACAGTGCGCCCTGCAGATTGCCGGCCACCGCAGCATCGATGTCGGCGTCGGCCGTGATGATGCTGGGTGCCTTGCCCCCGAGTTCGAGCGACACCCTTTTGAGATTCCCGGCCGATGCGCGGACGATGTGCTGGCCGACCTCGGTGGAACCCGTGAAGGACACCTTGTCTACGCCGGGATGCGCCACCAGCGCCTTACCGACCTCGGGCCCACCGGTGAGCAGGTTGACCACACCTGCGGGCACTCCCGCTTCGCGGCAGAGTTCCACCAGCCGCACAGTCGAGAGCGGGGTCTGCTCCGCGGGCTTCATGACCACCGCGTTGCCAGTGGCCAGGGCCGGTGCCAACTTCCACGCAGCGATGGCCAGCGGAAAGTTCCACGGTGTGATCAACGCGCAGACCCCCACCGGGACTCGCTGCTGGAAACTCAGATTGCCGGGAATCGACACCGGCGACACCGTGCCCTCGATCTTGGTCGCGTATCCGGCGTAGTACCGGAACACCTGCGCGGTCAGCGGCAGGTTGACGCCGACGCTCATGAAGGACGGCTGCCCCTGATCGGCAGTCTCCAGCGCGGCGATCTCCTCGGCGTCACGGTCGAGCAGGTCGGCGATCCTCCACAGCAGTCGGCCGCGCGCATCCGGCGTCATGTTCTGCCAGTCGTCGGATTCGAATCCGGTACGCGCCGCCGCCACTGCGGCGTCGACGTCGGCACCGGTGGCCTCGGAGAATCGGCCGATCACCTGATTAGTCGCCGGGTTCACGGTCTCGCCGGTGCGACCGTCGGACGCGTCGACCCACTCGTTCGCGATGAGCAGCTGTGTGTTGTGCATGGTGTTTCCTCAACATCTCGTTCGACGAGCGCCGTCTCGGGCTTGTAGCGGCCACTGTCCCAGCGAAAGAACCCAGAGACCCTCGGGCGTATCGGTCAGCGAACCGACTTCCGAGACCCACCGCTGTGAACAGTGTGTTCCGGTCGTGTTGCCCGGCTGGACTTTATTATCCATCTGGATAATGATGGGTGTGACAGGGAGCACACTCCCTACCGAGCACGCACTGGAGGCAACTATGTCCGAGTCGGCACACACTTTCGACTCGGACGACGAGTCGTTGCTCACCCCCCCGAATTCGGTTCTGGGCAAGGCGTTCTCGATCCTGTCGGCCTTCGACGGCGAAAGCGAGTCACTACGCCTGGTCGACCTGTGTCAGCGCAGCGGTGTGCCCAAGCCGTCCGTGTATCGCCTCGCCCAGGAACTGGTGGACCTGGGCCTGCTCGAACGTGTCGGGTACGAGTACCGCATCGGATTCAGCGTGTTCGCCCTCAGCCAACGCGCCGGAAGCACGTCGCTGCTGCGACGGGTGGGTCGCCCGGTTCTCGTCGACCTCGTCGCATCGACACGGGGGACGGCCCACCTCGCCGTCCGGAAGGGCACGCACACGTGCTACCTGGAGAAACTGGGCGGCACACGCAGCGTGCACTCACTGTCGCAGGTCGGCGGCAGACTTCCCCTTACCTGCACGGCGTCGGGAAAGCTCCTGCTCGCCATGGCACCCGATACGAACGCGCTTCTTTCCCAGCTGGTCGACAGTGACCTCCCTCGTCTCACGACGCAGAGCACCCGCGACCTGCACGCCGTCCGCCGCGAGATGGCCACGATCCGGACACAGCGACTGGCCACGGAACGCGAGGAGGCGCTTATCGGGTACAAGAGCTTCGCCGTACCCATCTACGATTCCGGCGACAATGCCATCGCGGCGCTCTCCCTCACGGTTCCCGTGGATCACGCCGGAGACGCCGCACTGGTCAGTGCACTTCGAGGTGCCTCGCACGCGATCACACGGCAGCACACCCGCGCGGTCATGAGCATGCCCACGACATTCGGCGCCTTGCGTCCGGCATAGGCACGTATCGCTCAACGGACCCGGATAACGCCTCGTTCATCGATCGACTGTGAAGCTGACGCCGTTCTGCCACAGGGGCGGTGACATCGCAGTTCCGTGAGTGAGGTCAACCATGACAAACGCCGTAAGGGTCGCCATTATCGGATCCGGCAACATCGGAACCGATCTGATGGTGAAGATTCGACGCTCGCACGTACTCGAAATGGGTGCCATGGTCGGGATCGATCCCGAGTCGGACGGCCTCGCGCGTGCATCTGCACTCGGCGTACCCGTCACTCACCGTGGCGTCGAGGGACTGATCGGCCTCGACGGGTTCGACAACATCGAGATCGTGTTCGATGCGACGTCGGCGAAGGCACACGTGGCCAACGCCGCCAGGTTGCAACCGCTGGGCAAGACAATGATCGATCTGACCCCCGCGGCAGTGGGGCCGTATGTCGTTCCCGCGGTCAACCTGCACAGTCACGTCGACGCGCGGAACGTCAATATGGTCACCTGCGGCGGCCAGGCCACGATACCGGTGGTCGCCGCGATCAATCGCGTCGTCCCCGTCGCCTACGCGGAGATAGTCGCGTCGATCGCGTCGCGGTCCGCTGGTCCCGGAACCAGAGCCAACATCGACGAGTTCATGGAAACCACCGCCGCCGCCATCGAGTCGGTCGGAGGCGCCGCTCGTGGCAAAGCGATCATCGTTCTCAACCCCGCCGAACCCCCGCTCATCATGCGTGACACCGTCTTCGCTCTCGTCACGACCGACAACAGTGCCGGCCTGACCGAACGAGTGCGTGATTCCGTTCGCGCCATGGTGGCCGACGTCGCCGCGTACGTGCCGGGCTACCGACTCAAACAGGAGGTTCAGGTGACCTCTGTACCCGACGATCAACCGGTGGAGACTCTGCTCGCCGATACATCGACACCACGACCCACACACCAGATCTCGGTCTTCCTCGAAGTCGAGGGTGCAGCGGACTACCTCCCCGCCTTCGCGGGCAATCTCGACATCATGACCTCCGCCGCCATTCAGGTGGCCGAGCGAATCGCGACCCGGAAGGTGGCCCTCCGATGAGCACGTCCATCTATGTTCAGGACGTCACCTTGCGTGACGGCATGCATGCCGTCCGCCATCGGATGTCTCCCACCGACGTCGCCAGGATCGTGGTGGCTCTCGACGACGCCGGCGTCGACGCGATCGAGGTCGCACACGGCGACGGTCTGGCGGGGTCGTCGATCAACTACGGCCCGGGTTCCCACAGCGACTGGTCCTGGTTGGAAGCAGCCGCCTCCGTGATCGAGCGAGCCACGCTCACAACTCTCCTCCTGCCCGGCGTCGGTTCGATACACGACCTGAAACGGGCGTACTCCCTCGGAGTCCGGTCGGTGCGCGTGGCCACTCACTGCACGGAAGCAGACATCTCCGCTCAACACATCGCGGCCGCTCGCGAGATCGGCATGGATGTGTCCGGGTTCCTCATGCTCTCTCACATGGCGGAACCGAGTGACCTCGCGGAGCAGGCCAAGTTGATGGAGTCTTACGGGGCCCACTGCGTGTACGTCACGGACTCCGGCGGCCGGCTGACCATGGGTGAGGTCGCAGCGCGAGTACGCGCATACCGTGACGTCCTCGAACCGACCACGCAGATCGGGATCCACGCGCACGAGAATCTGTCTCTCTCGGTCGCCAATTCCCTCGTCGCCGTCGAGAACGGTGCATACCGAGTGGACGCATCACTCGCCGGGCACGGTGCAGGCGCCGGAAATTGCCCCATCGAGGCGTTCGTCGCAGCCGCGAATCTGACTGGGCTCCGGCATGGTAGCGATCTGTTCGCGCTGCAGGATGCCGCGGACGACATCGTCCGTCCTCTCCAGGATCGGCCGGTTCGCGTGGATCGGGAGACTCTGACCCTCGGCTACGCCGGCGTGTACTCGAGCTTCCTCCGGCACGCCGAATCGGCCTCGGCCGCTTACAAAATCGACGTGCGAGATCTGCTCATGGAGTGCGGACGCCGCGGGTTGGTGGGTGGCCAGGAGGACATGATCATCGACATCGCGCTCGGCCTGGCGGCCGGGAGACAAGCACAGCCGGCGTGACTCCTCCAAGCTCCTTGGCCGACGCCGTCGAGCGTCGAGCGCACGCCGACGCGGACGGTGAGGTCATCCGTCGCGTCGGCGGGTCGTCGATGAGCGCCGGGCTGTTGCTGGAGAACGCTGTCGACATGGCGGGCTCACTTGCGACGCTCGTCGGGTCCGGTGATGTCGTCGCGACAGCCTGCCCGTCGGGACCGACCGCCGTGACGCTGACGACGGCACTCTCCTGGCTGGGAGCAGTCGAACTACCGATTCCCATCACACTCGAGTCCCGTGTCGCGGTTCGACTGATGACCGCTGCAGGGTGTGTCCTCGTCGTCGCCTCGACGGACCGGCTGAGCGCCGAACCGCACTCGATCGACCTCGCCGACGCTGTCGGGATCCCCGTCGTCACGGTCGACGGTCGATGGGACGGACTCGCAGCGCTGTCGGACCGGACCGGACCCCGCCCGTCACGCCGTCGGACGTCGAGAAACGATCCCGCCGCGATCATGGTCACCTCCGGCACAAGCGGGCGGCCCAAGGGCGCACTGCTGTGCAACGGTGTCGGCCTCGGTCAGTCCGCACGTGTACGACGAGCCATGCAGTACGACTCTCGTGACGTGCTCCTCAATGTCTTTCCGTGGCAACATGTCAACGCCCGACACGCCGCCTTCCTCCCCGCAGTCGAATCCGGGGCTCGACTCGTGGTGGACGACTTCTCCGCGCGTCGGTTCTGGCGCACGGCACGCGAGGAGAACGTCACTGCCTTCAACTTCATGGGTGCAGTGTGTGCGATCCTGTTGCGCGGGAACGAGAGCGATGACGACCGCGCCCACAGCATCTCCCGCGCCTACGGAGGACCGGCGCCGGAGTGGATGTGCCGGGAAGTGTCCCGACGGTTCGGTGTCGAACTGCGTCAGGCGTATGCGTCGACCGAGCTCGGCGATGTCGCGACCACCGGCAGGCTCGTGAAACCGGGTGCGGCCGGGCAGATCGTCGCCGACTATCGGGTTCGCGTGACCGCCGATGACGGCAGCATCCTCGAAGACGGCCTCACGGGTTCACTGGAAGTGCTTCCCCGTAGGAGTGATTCGACGTTCACCGAATACGTCGGCGAGCCGGAGACGACTCGACAGGCGTGGCGTGATGGCTGGTTCGTCACCGGTGACCGTGGACGACTGGTGGACGGCTGGCTCCACTACGAGGGGCGATCGGCCGACACCATTCGGCGGCGAGGACTGACCGTCGACGCCGAGCACGTCGAACAGGTGGCGTCCGTCCACCCCGATGTCGCACACGCCGCTGCAGTGGGGGTGCCGTCCGAACTGACGGAGGACGAGGTCCTGTTGGCGGTGGTCCCGCGCGTCGGACGAATCATTCACCCGGCCGACCTCTTCCGGCATTGCGCTCGCGAATTACCCCGCCACGCCGTTCCCCGCTACATCACCATCGAGACGGACCTGCCCACGTCGACCGGCACGAAGCTCGATCGCCGTGCCCTGCGCGATCGTGGTCTGCCGACCGCAGCGTGGGATGCCGAGGCGCTACACCATGACTAGGAGCACCACTGTGTCCGTCGAACCTCTCCGCGTCCTCGACCTGACCGATCGGCTCGGCTACAACGCCGCACGTATCTTCGTCGGCCTCGGCGCCGATGTCGTCCGAGCGCCTCGGTCGGACGAGTCCGACTCGGCAGTCGACGATGTTCACTGGCACGCCGGGAAGAGGATCCTGCGACACTCCGCAACCGAGCTCACGCATGCAGACTTGTGTTCGTTGATCACCGAGGCCGATGTCGTGCTCGAGTCCGGCCCGGTGTCGACGCTGCGAACCCTCGCTCTACGGGATTCGCAGCCGGCACTCTGGAGCCCGATCGTGCACACCCTCATCACACCGTTCGGACTGTCCGGACCACGACGCGAGTGGCTCGGGGACGACACCGTCATCACTGCGGCCGGCGGCATGGCATGGCTGTGTGGTGACGCGGGTCGGGCTCCCGAGGCGCCACCCCGCGAGCAGGGCACCCAACTCGCCGGTACGCACGGCGCCATCGGCGCCCTCCTTGCCCTGATCGCGCGGCGGCGCACGGGGACAGGCCAACTAGTCGAGATCTCCGCGCAGGAAGCCGTCGCCGCCACTCTGGAGATCGGTGCCATCTCGTGGATTCACGGCCGGACGATTCCCGCGCGCACCTCGGGGGTCTACGGCCATGTCGCTCACCGGGTGTTCCGAGCACGGGACGGATTTCTCGGCGGTGGCTACTCCGGATCACCCCGCATGTGGGACGACTTCCTCACCTGGATGATCGACGAGGGCGAAGCCGAGGATCTTGTCGACGACCGTTGGCGGGACACCGATGTCCGGTGGCGCGAGCGAGCGCACGTGGACGCTGTGGTCGCGCGATTCACCGGCCGCCGCTCGGCCCGGTCCTTCGCCGAGGAGGCGCGGCGCCGCGCTCTGCCGTGGGCCGAAGTGGCGAGTGCTCACGCTTTGTTGGACAACCCTCAACTGCTGGACCGGATGTTCTTCGCCGACACCGGCGAGAACGGCAGTATCCGGGATGTGGGATTCGGCTGGGAATCACCAGCTCTCCCCCGCCCGATACGTCTGGCCCCACCGCTCGACGTCTCGACCGACGACGCATGGGCGACGGGATCCCCTCGATCCGCCGGCGCGGGCCGCGGAGACCATCGGTCGGAAAAAACGTCGCCCGGCCATGCCGGTGCGCTGGACGGCGTTCGCGTATTGGACCTCACGTGGGTGTTGGCCGGGCCTTACGTCACCAAAGTCTTCGCCGAACATGGTGCGGACGTCCTCAAGGTGGAGTCCTACCACCGGAAGGACCCGACTCGTTTCGCGCCGGGAATGCGGCTGCGCCCGGGTGCCGACTTCGACGAGAGCGGATACTTCCTCAACTTCAACCGCAACAAGCGAAGCATCGCCCTGAATCTGAAGACGGACAGCGGTCAGGCTCTTCTGCGCCGACTCGCTGCGGACGTCGACATCGTCGTCGAGAACTTCAGTCCGGGTGTTCTCGCGCGATGGGGTCTCGATTTCGACCGACTGCGCGAACTCAATCCGCGCGTCGTGTTGGTGTCGATGGCGGGTGTGGGCCAGACGGGACCATGGCGCGACGCGGTGACGTTCGCCGACACCCTGGCCGCCATGTCGGGGCTGACAGCGGAGACCGCCCGCCCGGATCGGGACCCACAGGGGCTGACGTTCGGACTGGGCGACATGGTCGCGGCGAACTCGGCCGTGATCGGTGCGCTCGAGCTCCTCCACCGCGGGGAGGGCGGACACGTCGACCTGTCTCAGCTCGAGGCAATGGCATCTCATCTGGGTACCGCCGCGGCCGAGAGCCAGCTGCCGACGGAATCGACGGACGATATCCCTGCTCGCATTCTCCGTTGCCTCGGCGACGACCGGTGGATTGCGATCGGCGCGAGTGCACCCGACACACTGCACAGCGTGGCATCCGACCTCGGGTTCGGGACCGACCACGATCCGATGGAGTCGCTGACGAGGGCGGCCGCGCAGATGGACGCCGACTCACTCGCAGAAGTCTTGCAGGGTCGGGGAATTGCTGCGTACGCAGTCCGCGACGGGCGCGACCTCGTGGAGACGGATGCGCAGCTGCGTGACCGCCGCTTCTACGTCGATCTCGAGCATCCGCTCGCCGGCCCGGTCGCTCACGAAGGCCTCGTGGCCCACCTCTCCGAGACGCCGGGAAGCCTGCACACCTCCGCTCCCCTGCTGGGCCGGCACACGGACGACATTCTCCGCGAGCGACTGGGGCTGACCCCGCAGGAGCTCGCCGACCTGCACACCGAAGGAGTACTCACATGAGCACTGGACCCACCGGCCACCGTTACGAGCGCGACGGGGACATCGTCACCGTGGTCATCGACCACGGGCCGATCAACATCGTCGACCCGGACCTCATCGAGTCGCTCATCACGCACCTGCCGTCGGTACTGGACGACCCGACGGTGCGGTGCGTCGTACTCCGCGGGAAGGGCCGGATATTCGTCGGCGGCGCGAACCTACGCGTCATGCATCGCCTCGATGCCGACACCTACCGCGAGATGCGGCGGTGGGTAGTGGTTCAGCGCCTGCTGGAACTGGCACCGAAACCGGTGATCGCCGCGTTGAACGGACATGCGTTGGGCGGAGGAGCAGAGTTGTCGCTCGCGTGCGATCTGCGAATCCTTCACGCGGACGCCCTGTTCGGTTTCCCCGAGACCGACCTGGGGATCTTCCCCGGTGCAGGCGGTTCACAGCGCCTGCCCCGACTGGTCGGCCCCCACCGCGCGAAGCGTTTCATCATCGACGCCACCAGGTTCACCTCGGAGCAGGCACTCCGAGAGGGTTTGGTGGACCTCGTCGCAGGCGAGGACTTCGAGGAGGTGGTCGCACGGGAGGCCCGGCGCCTGGCTCAGCGCCCCACAGCCACGATCGGTCTGGTCAAATCTGCGATCGACCGGGGCTGGGACCTTCCGATCGACGAGGCCATGTCGGTCGAGGAGCAGCACGTTCTGGCAAACCTCGAACTGGACGACGCGGCCGAGGGAATCGGAGCGTTCCTCGACAAGCGCACTGCGCTGTTCGAGGGGCGCTGAGCGTCACGTCGTTCGGTGGTCGATCTTGGTGGGAAGAAGGAAGACGGTGCGGATCAGAATCTCGGCCAACCGCCGCATGTCACCGAGGTCGACGAGGTTCATCCCCCGCGTGAAGTCGATATCCGAACCATCGGGTAGCGCAGTCACTTTCGGCATTCCGACCCGAGCTGTCGGCACGCCGCGCATGCGCAGGATATTGGCGTCGGTCGCCCCGCTGTTGTCCATGGTGACCGCGTGGGGTGCACCGGACACGGTCTCGAACGCGTCGACGGCCGCCAGGACAACCGGCGAGTCCGGCCGGGTGTGCGTCGCGGGGATGGCCGCCACTTGTCGTGCCGACACCTCCACTCCGAGCTGTTCGCTCACACCGTCGAGCATGGCGCGCACGTCCCGCAGCACCGTGGCCGGAGTCTGTCTGGTGGTCAGCCGGAGATCGAGCCGGAGCGTCACGACCGCAGGGGTCGACGCCGCCAACCGTTCGAGTCCGCCGTTGATCGACGAGACGATTCCTTGCGGTGTCATCGTCGCGTGTCGGTGGCGATGCGCGTACTCCTCGAGCCAGTCCTCGAGAGCGATGGCTACGCGGCCGGCGGAGGCGACCGCATTGCTGTACGGGATTCGGTGCCGGCTGCCGACGTAGGTGTGTCGACCGTGCACGGTCACGTCGATCCATACCAACCCGACCTCCTCGTGCAGAACGGTCCACCCGGGCTTGGCTATGACGGCGAAGTCGGTGGTGTGACCGCGCTCGAGCATGAACCCCGCACCCACCCCGTGACCGGTATTCGTGCGGTCGGGCGCGCCGATACCCGACACCGCGAAACTCGGCATGCCGCCGGCTCCGAAGCCCCCGACGACATCGCCGGGTGGAGTGACGCCGGCCGCGTGCAACGCCTGCACCACGGCCAGCACCACAGCGCCGTGGCCCTTGGGATTACCGGCTCCGAGTCCCTCGACGATGTCGCCCGAGACCACCGACCGCGCAGCGAGATCCGGCCGCCACCGCGCAGCGGCACCGGGGATGTCGAGCGCGGGATCGCCGGTGGTGAACGTGTCGATCGGGGCATAGAGCAGAAGGGACGGTCCGTCACCACCACGGATGGTGGCGACGGCATTCGCCTGGCTGGCGTCGAGACGTTGGGCCTCGGCCTCCACTCCCGCTGCCGCCAGGTCCGACGCGATCCACTCGGCCAACGGTGCCTCGCCACCTGTGGGGCTGGCGATGTCCACCATCGCGCGGACGGCAGCGAGCAGACGTTCTCGCGTGACCTGTGCGAGAACGCGCTCGACGGCCTCGTCGGCAGAGGGCCGAGTGCTCTCGATCGTCACGTCGGTAGGACGACCGCTCGGCCGCGGACCTTTCCCGCACTCAACTTGTCGAGCGCTATTCCGGTCTCCTCCAACGTGAAGGTCTCGTAGTCGAGAGTCAGCTCTCCCGCAGCCAGCAGAGCGGCGAGTTCCGGGACCGCGGCACGCGCCGACTCCTCACGCCGAATCATGTTGACCGGCAGCAGAGCAACGTCGTCGAGCAGCCAGTTCGACAGACCGATCGAGACATCGTTGCCGGCAACGTATCCGATCGACACTGCGCGGCCACCGGGGCGTACCCACCGTGACCTGACGACCAGGTTCGACCCACCCAGTGTGTCCACCAGCAGGGTGGCCGGGCGCTGTTCGGTGAGTTCGGCGAATCGCTCGTCGTCGTCGGCGACCACAGCGGCGGCCCCGTCCGCGACCCGCGACGCCTGCTCGTGATCGGCCACCAGGGCAGTCACGGTCGCCCCGTGTCGCAGGGCCAACTGGGTGACCATCGAGCCGACGGCCCCGGCGGCACCGGCCACGATGACGTGCTCGTCGGCAGCGCTGCCGACGTCGGGCAACCAGGATCCGAGTCGCCCGACGTCGACGAGTGCGGTGTGCGCGGTCGTCGTCGGGACCCAGAACGTCGCAGCGACCTCGGGTGAGAGACCGTGGGGCACCTCGACCAACGCCTTGTCCTTGACGACCACGTACTCGGCCCAGGTTCCGTTCTTGAACAGACCGAGACCACCGCCGCGCAGGACCACCTTGGTGCCTGCGGGGAAGAGAGCCGACTCGACGACGACGCCGCTTCCCTCCACGCCACCGGTGTAGGGCAGGGTCGGCTTGATGCCGAACTCGCCACTGGCGACGGTGACGTCGAGGTGCGCCACCGAGGCGGCCTCGACTCGAACGAGGGCTTCCCCCGGGCCGGGGGTCGGCACCGGGACGTCCTCGACGACCGGTGCCTGTCCCCACGCGTGGACCCGGGCTGCTCGCATCGCCGCACTCATGCGATCGGGTGCTTCTCGAGGAACGCCAGACTGGCCGAGTTGTACTCGTCCGCGTGCTCACGCTGCGGCCAGTGGCCACAGTTGTCGAACAACAGAAGCTCGGATCCGGCGATGTTCTGGTGCATCGCCGTCGCTTCCGGAATATCCCCGAACGGGTTGTTGCGACCCCACACGACCAGGGTAGGAACGGTGATCTGCGCGAGGTCCTCGGGCGTGAGGATGTTTCGCATGCGGGTCTCGAGATTCTGCAACGACAACAGGTTGTCGATGCCGGCGACGAAGTCCGGCTGGTGATAGATGGTGTGGCGGACCGACACCAGTTCCTCGGTCGCGTTCGCCGGATCGTGCATGAGCAGCTGCATACGGCGCCGGGTGAGCTCGACGTCGTCCGTCTCGACGGCCTTGCGGGTACTCGTCCGGATGCGGTCCATCACCTCCGGATTCGCAACCGTCCCTCCGGCGGCGATCATCTGCAACGAGGCGACGCGGTCGGGGTTGTCGATCGCAGTCCGACCGCCGACCCACCCACCGAGCGATTCTCCGCCGATATGCGCCTTGTCGATTCCGACGGCATCGAAGTACGCCAGAAGATGATCTCGGTAGCGCGGGATCTCGTAGGGGTAGTCCGGCTTTCCGGTGTAGCCGTGGCCGAGCATGTCGATCGCGTGGACGGTGTAGCGCTCCGCGTGCGGCTTGATGTTACGGGCGAACGCTTCCAGGTGGCCACTGGTGCCATGAAGGAACACGACGTGCTCGGCACCGTTGCCGGCCCTGAGTGATCGTGTGGGGATTCCACCCGCGTTCACGGTGCTGACGCTGAAGTCCAGCCCCGCGAGCTCTGTCCAGATCGTCTGTGCGAGTTCTTGTGTCATGATCGTTGCTCCTACCGAGAGGTGTGCGTGCTACTGATTGATGCGATGTACTTGGGTGTTGACGTGGGCCAGCGGATTGGGGATGACGCGCTGGTGGGTGGCGACCCGGTCACTCAGCTGACGCAGCGCGCCCACCGCCAGAGCGGCGGCGAGAGGGATGTACACGAACTTCACAACGGTGTCCTCGTCTTGTCGGTCAGGGGTGCCGGCTGGCGGTGAAGAAGCCTGCGACCACCGCGTGATATGCAGCGGGGCGCTCCTCCTGCAGGTGGTGCGAGACGTTGTCCATCACGTGGAGGTTGCCGCGCTTGATCATGCGAGCCAACATCATCGGGTAGTCGGGCGTGAGAAATGCGTCCTCACGCCCCCAGATGAACAGGGTGGGCGCCTCGATCAGGCCAAGTTGCCGGGTCAGGTCCTGCCAGTCGCCGCGCGGGCTGTCCGACATCGCGGCGAGAGCTGTCTCCTCGGGATCGAGGCTCTGCCGGTACCGCATGTCCAGGGTCTCCTCGGGGAGACGGTCGGCGTCACACCATTCCAGACGGGTGATCAGTGTCCGCATCTTCTCCCGGGTGGGCCCCTCGCCGCCGTAGTAGACGTCACGAGCCGTTCGTCCCCGATGACCGCGCTCGGGAAGCGGGGCCAGTGGACCGTAGAACACCGGCATGCTTCCCGTGATCACCAGCGACCGAACACGTTCGGGATACAGCGCCGCCAGATTCAGTGCGATCGTTCCGCCCCAGGAGTTGCACACGAAGTCGGCTTGCTCGATGCCGAGCGCGTCCATCAGCGCGACGGTCTTGGCCGCATGGAAGTCCCACATCGGACCGGTGATCAGACATTTCTCCGATTGCCCGTACTGCAGGATGTCCACCAGGACGCAGCGGCGATCAGCCTCGAAATACGGCGCGACCGGTCCGAAGTCACTCCATGCGGTGCACCCCGGGCCGCCACCGTGCAGAAAGAGGGTGTCCGGGCCGGTACCTATGTCGTAGTAGTGGTAGGTGGCACCGTCCGCGTCGACGAAGTGGCTTTCCGGGGGTGCCGACGCGGCGGGCGATGTCGGGGCCGCGACCGGCGATGCGACAGTCATGACGTCTCTTCTCGCGAGGAATCGGGTTCGATCAGGGCCACGCCCATCCCGGTGAGCCACTCCGGCATCGGCGAGTACGCGAGGGCTTTCCCCGGTGCGAAACCGAGTGCGGCGGCCATGAGCAACCAGGTCCGCAGCTCCTGCCCGCCGTTACCCGCGTTCTCTGCGATCCGTTCCGACGTCCACCGCGTGTACTGGTCCAACGCACCGAGTTCGAGATCGCGGAGAAACTGCTCGTCGAACTCGGGGAAGATGGTCGGCTGGGCACCTACGATGATCTCCCGACGGCGCTTGTCGTACCGCTCCCACTCGCCGCGCCCGTTCAACCATGCCTCGACGAGGAATTCCTCGTCCTCGCCGTCCGGAGACGTCCAGTCACTGGGCCAGGGCAGCTGGTGGGACAACCCACCCGAGGCGATGACCACGACGCGTCGATCACCGATCGCGGCGACCGCTTCGGCGATGTTGCGGCCGAGCTCGGCGACTCGCGGAAGCGTCGGCAGAGGTGCCGCGAAGACGTTCACCACGAGCGGTACGACCGGTACGTCGATCCCGTCGAGCAGGTACTGGATCGCGTGCGATTGCCCGTGGTCGATCTGCAGGCGCGCGGAGATGGCCACTTCGGTACCGGCGTCGACGAGGCGCTGAGCGAGAGCGCGGGCGAATTCGGGATCCGTCTTCTGCGGGCCTTTCGGTGTTCCGCCGTCACCGGCGGCGACGACCTCGCCGACACCGAGGGTGAAGGACGGGATGAGGTCCAGCCAGAAGCCGCGGAAGTGGTTGGACCCCACCAGGACGACGACGTCCGGGCGTGCTTCGACGATGCGCTCACGAGCGACTGCGAGGCCGGCTCGGAACGCCTCCGCTCGGTCGGTGTGCACCACCTGGTCCCAATGGGTGTTCATCAGCGTGGAGTGGGATGCCCCGACGCCCAGCACGATGGACAAGGGTGTTCCTTTCGGTCGAGATTCGAATGTGTCAGGTGCGGTCAGGCCGGCCCGGAGACCTCGATGCCCTGGTCTGCCAGAGCGTCGATCCGGTCCTCGGTGGTGTCCTCGGCGAGCTTGCGCCACTGCAGAAGCGAGTCGTCCGGGCGGTAGAGCTTCTCCGGCGGTGCGTCGGTCACCTCGACCATCCACTTGTCCTGCCCGGAGAACTGCCCGTGGAACAACCATCGGACAGCGCCGAGATACTTGAGGTAGAAGGGGATCGTCCGCCACCCCTTCTTGAAGTCCGCGAGAACTCCGACGTAGAGGTGATTGTCCTCGTCGACCGGCACGTAGAACTCGTAGTGGATGAAGGTCGGATAGGCGATACGCAGGACACCCGGCATGCTGACCGATGCGAACCCCGGGAATTCCTGCGCCGCGATCACCTCGTTCACCTCACGGTGCGAGCCGGTGTTACCGATGTTGGTGGTCGTCTTCGGGGGCTTGGTCTTGTGCCAGGCCTGGCTGCTCCACTTCCCCAGCCCGGGGAAGTCCGCATCCCAGAACTGTTCGAGCTGAACGCGATAGATCCACCGTCCACGCTTGACGATCTTGGTGGTGTTCCACACCGGCATCGACTTGAACACCCGCCACAGCGCAGTCCTGTGCAGATACTTGGCGTGACCCTCGTCGTACCCGTTCTCACAGGCGAAGCGCCAGTTGCCCTCGCGCGCTTGGATGCGCGCTCCGATCACGGCGGCGTTGCCGACCAGCTCCTCGGGCAACTGCTCGTCGATCGGGTGCGGTTCCTCGCCGTCTCCGACGAACACCCACACCATCCCCAGACGCTCCTCGACGTGGTAAGTCGGCTGGGTGACCTTGCCGCAGATCGGCGACTTCGGGCCGTCCGTGATCGCGGCCTTGAGATCGCCCGACTCGAGATCGAACGTCCACCCGTGGTAGACGCAGGAGATCGTTCCCGGGAACTGCTTGTTCCCGTAGCTCAAGGGCACACCGCGGTGAGGGCACCGGTTGGCCATGCCGCGAACCACCCCGCCGTCGCGGATGACGAAGAGGTCCTCACCGAGCAGCATGACGCGAAGGGGGCGCTCACCGACCTTCGACGAGAACGCGACCGGGTACCAGTAGCCTCGGAAGCCGGCACCGGCCGCTTGGTAGAGGGGCCAACTCGACCAGTCCTGGCGGCCCGGGAGGTTGCCCTCCTTCTTCTTCCGCGCCGGCGTCGCCTCTCGCGGTTCCCGCGTCTCGCTCATATGTGTTCTCCAGGTGCAGTTCGAGTCGTGTCGGGCGGAACGACCGCCGTGGTCGGATCGCTCCGAGTGGCCACAGGACACCACCCGCCGACCGGCCCCACAATCGATGCGGTTCACCTACCGAGATCTCGAGCCGGCCCGGTCACCGCGCGAGCCGGGTTCCGCTCAGCGATCCAGTGCTGCGCTGTCTCTGCCGGTCGCACCTACCGTCCAGCGAGACAACCAGAACCAAGGAGAACCGATGACCTCTCAGCCACCGGTCGTCACCACCGATGTCGCCATCGTCGGGGCCGGCCCGACCGGCCTCTACGGCGCGTACTACGCCGGCTTTCGCGGCCTGGACACCGTGGTGATCGACGCTCTTCCCCAAGCGGGGGGCCAGGTGATGGCGCTGTACCCCGAGAAGCAGATTCGCGACGTCGCCGCGCTGCCCTCGATACGGGGTCGGGACTTCATCGCCAACCTCGTGAAACAGGCCGACGCATTCTCACCGACCTACATGCTCGGCCGTCAGACCGTCGACCTGAGCCACGAGGACGGCGCACCGGTGTTGACACTCGACGACGGCACCGTGATCCGCGCCGGCGCCGTGGTGCTGACAGCAGGCATCGGCACCCCGACACCACGTGCCATCGAAACGGGGACGGAATGGCTCGGTTCAGGCCTCTCCTACTTCGTCGTCGATCCCACCGTCCACACCGGTCAGGACGTGGTGATCGTCGGAGGCGGTGACTCCGCGCTCGACTGGGCTGACGCTCTCTCGTCGATCGCCGGATCGGTGACCCTGGTACACCGCCGGGCCACGTTCAGGGGCCATGCAGCGACTCTCGACCGTGTCCGATCGGGGAAGGTTGCCATTCATACCGATACGGAGGTGACCGGTCTCGTCGGCGATGTGGAGGCCGGTGTACTCACCGAGGTGACCCTGCGCGCCAAGAGTGGTGACGAGACCGTCGTCGCTGCCGACCATGTGATCGCGGCGCTGGGTTTCATCAGCAATCTCGGACCCATCAAGGAGTGGAACCTCGAACTTCGTGGTCGCTCCATCGCGGTGGACCGCTCGGGACGGACGAACCTCCCGCGCGTCTACGCCGCCGGCGACGTCACCGACTACGACGGCAAGGTCAAGCTCATGTCGGTCGGGTTCGGTGAGGTTGCCACAGCGATGAATCACGTCGCGGTGGATCTCGATCCCGATCTCGTGCTCTTTCCCGGCCATTCGACCGACGGCGCCTGAGCTCCACACCCACCATCACCAGGAGGAACAACCATGTCCTACGTTATCGGCATCAACTGCATCGACCAGCTGGATCGGTCGTGCATCGAAGTGTGCCCCGTGGACTGCATCTACATCGGAGACCGGCGGAGCTACATCAATCCGAACGAGTGCATCGATTGCGGTGCCTGCGAGGTGGAATGTCCCGTGGACGCCGTCTTCGTCGACCGCAAGGCTCGCAAAGATCCCGAACTCGCCGAGTTCGTCGCGGATTCGATCGCATTCTTCGCCGAGCCGTTGCCCGGCCGCGACGAGCCCATCGGCGACCCGGGCGGATCCCAGAAACTCGGACCGTTGGGCGTGGACACAGAGTTCACGGCGAACCACTGATCGACCGTCAGGTCACCATTCGTCGCAGCATCTCCCGTACTTGTTCCAGTAACCGCGATGTGCGGTCGTCGTCGGCGAAGATCATGTGTTGCAACACGATTCCATCCAGAGCGGAGAACACCAGGCCGGACACCGATCCGTCCGGATCGGGGACGTGCGCAGCGTGCAGCGTGCCGGCGACCTGGTCGGTGTATCGCCGATACAGCCCCCGCACGTTCTCGATCGGCAGATTCCCACGCACAGCCTGTGTCGTCTCGTCGTACTGCAGCAATTGACGACGCCGGGAACCATTCAACGTCTCGACCAGGCCGGCGGCGAACTCGTCTATCGAGTTCGCCGCCAGTCCTGCCTCGTCGGAGTCTTGAGTCGCTGCCCGGCGGAACGCTTCGACCAGCAGCTGCTCACGGGTTCCGAAATGGTGTCGGACCAATCCGTGTGCCATTCCCACACGTGCCGCGACCGCTCGGTAGGTGACCGCCTGAAGACCTGTCTCGCCGGCGATGTCGATGGCAGCGTCGAGCAGTCGATCGCGGGTGGACTGGTCGGTGTCACTGTCCAGGGAGTCGTCGGCGGCGCTCATGCACACAGCCAATCACGCCGCCGACCACCCGGTCTCTACTGGCCGGTCAGACCCCACAGAGGCGGCCGTGCGTCCCCGAGATCGATGTTGACGGACTTGACCGCGGTGTACTCCCGGAGGGTCTCGAACGAAAGTTCACGTCCGAATCCGCTGTCGCCCCGGCCACCCATCGGCATACCGGGCGGGAGGTCGAACCAACGATTCACCCAGACGATGCCGGCATTCAGACGATCGGCGAACTGGTGCGCGCGGCGCAGGTTCTGGGTCCATACCCCGGCGGCCAAGCCGTACGGCGACGCATTGGCGCGCGCGATCGCCTCGTCGTCGGTGCGGTATCGCTCCGCGACCGTGACCGGGCCGAACACCTCGGTACGCACGATCGTCGACCGTCCCTCCGGATCGGCCAGCAACACGGGTCGGTGGTAGAAACCCTCGCGTAACGAGTCGTCGAGCTCGAGCGGTTCGTCACCGACGACGACCGACACACCTTCGGCGCGCGCCTTCGCGACGTGAGCGCTGACCAGCTCCAGTTGACGACGCGAGACCAGTGGGCCCATCTCGCTGCGCGGGTCGGTCGCATCGCCCACCCTGATCGTGCGCGCCACCGCCGCGAACCGGTCGACGAAGTCGTCGTGGATGTCGTCGTGCAGAAGCAATCGCGACGAGGCTATGCACGCCTGCCCGTTGGCGAGATAGATCCCCATCAGGGCGTCCTGGACAGCGAGATCGAGATCGGCGTCGGCAGCCACGATCATGGGTCCCTTGCCACCGAGTTCCATCAGACTGGGGCGAAGGATCTGCGCCGCCGAGCCGAGGATCGCCCTCGCGGTCTCGGGACCTCCGGTGAACGAGATCTTCGCGACGCCCGGATGGGAGACCAGAGCCGCGCCCGTCTCGGGTCCGAAGCCCGTCACGATGTTGAGCACCCCGGCCGGCAGCAGATCGGCGATCAGGCGGGTGAATTCCAGAATGCTCGCGGAGGCGTACTCGGAGGGCTTGACCACCACGGTGTTACCCGCGGCGAGTGCCGGTGCCACCTTGTTCGCGAAGGTGATCAGCGGGGAGTTCCACGAGATGATCGCTGCGACGACTCCGAGGGGTTCGCGCTTGGTGTAGAGCAGAGTGTCGGCGTTCGACAGTGGGATCTGTTCACCGTTGAAGGCGCGCACGACGCCGGCGTAGAACCGGAAGATCGCGGTGACAGTGGGGATGTCGGCGATGCCCGCCTCCCGCACAGGCCGGCCGTTCTCGGTCGCCAGGAGGGCGCCGAAACGTGCGCCGTCCGATTCGAATCGATCGGCGATGGCCAGTAGCACTCTCTGACGATCTTCCTGCGTCGTCCTGCGCCACAGCGTGAACGCGCGGCCCGCCGCCTCGACAGCGGATTCGACGTCGTCGGCCGTCCCCTGCGGCAGCACCGCCCACGGGGAACCGACGCTCGGATCGACAGCGTCGAAGACGTCACGGGAGCGCACCCACTCGCCTCCGATGAACTGCTCGTAGTCCCCTCCGGGTACGAAAGCCGCGCGCGCGGACTCCGTCGACAATGTGGTGGACATTGCTTCTCCTTCTGACGTGACTTCGGTCGGCGACGGGTCCATCCCGACGACGGTGCTAACGGAACGACGCCGTGACGGATCCGAGACCGGTCAACGACGCCGTGACCGTCTGTCCTGCCACGACCGGGCGCATCGGACCCAGCGCTCCGGACAGGACCACCTGCCCGGCACGCAGAGGGCGGCCGAGGTCGCGAGCGGTCCGCGCCAGCCACCGGACAGCCGTGACCGGGTCCCCGAGGCAGGCAGCACCGGTGCCCTCGGACACCTGATCACCGTCGATGGTCATCGTCATCGATACGCCGACGAGGTCGAGGTTCTGCACTCTTACCCGGTTCTCGCCGAGCACGTAGGCGCCCGCCGACGCGTTGTCGGCAACGGTGTCGGCGAAGCTGATGTCCCACTTCGCGATACGGCTTCCGCAGACCTCGAGAGCAGCGACCACGTAGTCGGTCGCCGACCGTATCTGGTCCGCATCGAGCGGCCCGTCCGCAAGATCGTCGCCCAGCACGAAGGCGATCTCGGCCTCGACACGAGGTTGCATCACTGCGCCCGTGGGAATCTCGGCACCGTCACGATGAGCCATGTCGTCGAACAGAATTCCGAAATCCGGACGATCGACACCGAGTTGAGCCTGCACGGCCTCGGAGGTCAGGCCGATCTTCCGCCCCACGACGGTCGCCCCCGCCTCCTGACGTCGTAGGGCGAGTATTTCCTGCACGTCGTACGCTGCCGACACGTCGTCGCGGCCTATCAGGTCGCGCACCGGCTCGCATGGATTGTTCTGGGCAGCAGCATGATACAGCCGCGCAGCGGCGGCCTCGATGTTTCTTCGGCTCACAGTCATGTCGCAAGCTTCGGACACGGGTACATCACCGACAACACCCGCGTCTCGCTCAGTGATCCCCCCGGCCACGCCAAGTCACACGGACGCCACCGGACGCGGCCGAAGGCCGACAACGGCGAGTACCACGGCGATCGATGCGGCGAACGCCATCGACGATGCGACCGCGAGAGCATCGTTTCCGAGGAGTCCGACCACCGGGGCGGCCGCTGCGGCACAGGCGAACTGGACGCCGCCGATCACCGCCGCCGCGGTTCCGGCGACCGCTCGCTTGTCGGCCATGGCCTGCGCCGGAGCGTTCGGTAGGACTGTGCCCATCACCGCCAGCATCAGTAACACCGGAACGATGAACCCGGTCACTCCGCCGGAGCCGGTCGCCGCCAGCACCACGAAGACGACTGCCACGGCCGCGCCGAGGAACAACGCCTTCAGCAGCACTGTGCGTGTCGGCCATCGACGGACGAAGAGCACGTTGAGCTGGGAGGAGGCGATCAGCACCACAGCGCCGGCGGCGAAGGCCCACCCGAACTGGTACGGCGTGAGCCCGAAGCTGCCTTGCAGGACGAACGGCGACGCCGAGATATAGGAGAACATCACCACCCGCCCGAGACCGCACACGAGGACCATCGATACGAAAGCGCGGTCGGAGCCGAGGGCCAGGTAGTTCCTCATCACTCTGCGCGCGCCCGCCTTCTGGCGTGCGCTCGGAGGCAGTGTCTCGGGCAGTGCCACCATCCCGAGAACGACCGACGTCAGCCCCAATGCCGCCAGGACGACGAAGATCACCCGCCAGGTCGACACGTCGACGACGAGACTACCGATCGACGGCGCCAGAATGGGTGCCACGCCCATCACCAGCATCAACCGGGACAGCATGGCGGCGGCGGCATCACCGTCGTACAGATCTCGCACCACGGCCATGGCGAGAACGGCCCCCGCGGCGCCTCCGAAACCTTGGATCACTCGCAACACCGCGAGTGCCTCGATCCCCGGCGCGACGGCACAGCCCAGTGAGGCGACCACGTGCAGTGCCGAGCCCACTATCAGCGGTAGTCGCCTACCCATCGCATCCGAGAGCGGACCGATCACCAGTTGTCCGGCTGCGAACCCGAGCAAGGTACCGGTGAGCGTGAATTGCACCGCCGTCTCCGAGATTGCGAACTCTGTCGCGATGAACGGGAAAGCAGACAGGTACATGTCGACGGTGAACGGTCCGAGCGCGGTGAGTGCACCGAGCAGCACGACCAGACGACGTCGGGTCATGCCGCTCGGTGCACTCGCGGCGGGGACGACAGAGCCGCTACCCCGACTGCGGCCGGCGGCCGTCGTGGAAAGAAAGTCGGTCAACGCGACGAGCGCAGAACGCGCACGGCCGCGCCTACGGCCACCACGACCTGCAGGACCGCGAGAATCAGTCCGGCCTGCATCGGTCCATCGATCAGTCCTGTGGTTGCCGGATTGCCGGATCCGGTCATGCCCGCGTCGGTGTGACCCATCGCCGCGTGGTCCATTCCGGCGTGAATCCGGTGGCCCGCACTCGAGTGCACCAGCAGCATCGCGATCCCGAAACCGGCGGTCACCATGTACCCCCGGAGCGAGCCACCGCTCCCCCGTCGGCACGTGAACGCCATGCAGAGACCGGACAGCAGGAGCATCGGCACGACCATGGCGAGCATCGACGTTCCGGTGACCAGCAGCAGCACCACGTGCATTCCGAAGCACAAGACGGCGATTGCGGGAAGCGCAGAAATGATCAGATCGACCGGCGACGCGCTGTTCTCCCGCCGAGTGCCGGACAGCGCTATGGCGTCGACCGGTCGATGCGTCAGTGACATGACGGGCCACTGTCGGACGTACCGCCGGTGTGTGCCGTCGACGAGGCGGGCACGTCGAGTGCAGGGTTCTTGTCGAAGAAGTTGACGGGCAACAGATGGAAGCCCACCACCTCGGTCGGCATGACCGGCCAGTCCTCGGCACGCGGGATATGCGTCACGCCCAGGGTGTGCCACAGAACGACGTCCGTGTTGTCGGTCGCGCGATTCTCTGCGGTCCACCGGGGAAGACCGTCACCGGAGCGGCTCTGATTGGGAAAATCGCCACTGGGGCGCATCTCGGCGGGAGAATACGGCGTCACCCACATGTTCCTGGTGGCGAAGCCAGCGCGAGCTGCGATGAGAGACGGTGCTTGCGCCAACATCGTCGCCGAGGACCACCCGGGCAAGAACTTGTACCCCACCGGGTTTCCCCACGCGTTGCGCTTCGACGTGTTCACGACAGACCAGCTGCGAGACGATTGCGGGTTGGTGTGGTCGTCACCGGTCAGCTCGCGGTCGATGATCGTCTTCTTGACGCCGATCGCGTTGCCGTACGGGTTCTCCGGACCCACCGGCACCCCGTAGGCATCGTTCTGTACGACCGTGTTCTCCCAACCGTCGATCTCGGTGTCCAATCGGAAGGAGAACAGGTGCTGGTGATAGCTGGACACGAGATTCTCGGCGATGCGGGTGCCGTGCGCGGACGTCTCTCCCGCTTCGACGGAACGGGTCTGCACGATGCCCAGCAGCTTGACCTCCATCTGGATGGACGCATCCTGATAGAAGTTCCAGTAGAAGCCGTAATGGTAGTTGCCGACAGTGGCGATGAAGCTGATGACCAGCCGACGTGAGCGACGCACATCCACCTTGCCGGTCATCCAGTCGGTGTGCTTCCACAGGATGCCGGCGTCCTCCTCGTGAATGCAGATGGCGTTCTCGATCGTGGTCGGCTCGCCGCTCTCACCGGCGTTCACCGCGTCCAGGTAGACGATCTCGCCCAGACAATCGCACCCGAGCCGCAAAGAATTCGCGAGCTTTCCGAGGCCGAATTCGCCGGCATCGAACGCACTGCGCCAGAAGTGCTCCTTGGACGGATCGCCGTAGGGAACGACCATCTCTCCCAGGGACGCGCGATGGAGCACCGAGCGGTAGTCGTCGCCGTCCTGGTACTCCACCGCGTGCAGGACCAAGCCTTCGAGCGGATGCCAGTTGATGCGGAATCGCCACTTCTGCCACGTCAGTTCATGGCCGTCGATGGTGAATCCGACGCCCTCCGGCTGGGTGATGTGCAGCGGAGCGATGTCGGAACGCATCGGCTGATTGGCGTCCGCCGTGTAGTTGGCCTGGTCGACGTTCATCGGCCGAACCCCGAAGTCGTGCACCTCGAGGACCTTCATCGCGACCAGGTCGACCACAGCGATGACGCCTTCGATGGGATGCGCGTACCCGTTGTCGTCGGGGAAATCGCGGTAGTAGGACACTGATCCCGCGAGACGTCGGCCCTCCACCTCGTAGTCGAGCACGCCGGGAACTGCCATGTTGGCCACTCCCCACGGGTCGATCTGAACCTTGCTCATGTCGGTGATGCCTCGCAGGGCCAACGCGGCTACATAGCGCGGGTCCTGCTTGATCAGGTCCGGAGCGAGGTCGAACTCGTCGAGGAGGACAGGTGCGGCGCCGTCCGTGATCACCTCCGAGGAGACGACTGCAGCAGCCTCGAGATCGACGACGACGTCGTGTGTCGTGCCGGATGCGCGATCGACGAGCAAGACCCGTGCACGACGGGGGATTCGATGGCCCTCACGGAGCAGTCGTTTGTCGGGTTCGTCGGTATAGACCGCGGCGAATCCAGGCCTCGCAGCGATGGCTTCACGGCGGACGACATCCGCGACGAGGCTGAACTCGTCAGCAGTCAGGGAATCGAAGAGCGGGTTACGCACGGGTGGTTCCTTTCATGGCGTTCATCCGGCTCGGGTTGCGATGTGCCGGCGTGTGATGCCCACACAACCAGCGAGTCGACCTGCGTGCAGCTGAAGGTTCTGCTCAGCGATCCACGGTCGTTCGAGCGTTCAGAAACTCCACGACCGCGCCGGCGACTTCCACCGGCAACTGCTCCATCATCGGAATCGTCCCGCCCTCGACGACCACGATCTCCACGGCGGACGCACCGACGAGCGCTCGTCTCATCACCTCGACATCGGGGAACGAGAACGGGTCCGCATCACCGCCGAGGACGAGTACCGGCGCGGACACCGAGGCGATGCGGTCCTCCATCACGTAACGCGCACAGGCGTTGTGACCTTCGGCGGGATCGACTCCGGGCGCGAGAGCATCGCGCACGAAGCGATCGAGAAGGTCGGGACGATGTGCGGGGTAGTACGGGGCGCGTTGGTTCCACCACGTGATCAGGTGACCTCCGTCGTCGTCTCTCTCCGCGGCGTCGACGGAGGGTCCGTCCTTGTGACGAGCGCGGTATTCGGGTCCGGTGAAGGAGGGGGACGACAGCACCAACGCATCCACACGACCGGCTGCTGCGGCAGCGAGTTCCACGGCGACGACGGCCCCCGTGTGATGACCCAGGACCGAGAAGTGGTCGAGCCCGAGGGCATCGGCCAGATACAGGGCACCCGACGCGTACTGCTCGATCGACTGCGGCCCGGACGGTTTGGCCGACTGACCGAATCCGTACATGTCCATCGCGATCACGCGACGTGACGACGCGATGAGGGGCAGAAGTTCGGCGAACTCGTCGCAGGAGCGCGGAGTCTGATGCAAGCAGATGAGCGGGACGCCGTCGGAACCGGCTTCGGCGTAGTGCAACTGCCCGAGCGGTGTGTCCGCGTAGCCGTGCCGAACCGCGGTCGCGTCATCCTTCGGCACAGCGTCAGTCGACAAGGGTGCGTCCCATGTTGGCGTACGCCTCCGGGCGGTTCCTCCGTGCATGGAGCGCGACCCCGACAGCGACAACGATGGTGAGCACGTGAAGCAAGGGCAACCCGTTGATGATCACCGAATCGGTGCCGGTGATAGCGGGGAAATTGGACAGTGCGAAGTACGTGATCGCGCCGAAACCGATCAATGCCAGGGTGGGCGCAACCGTTCGGGCCCAACCGAACTGGCGCTGCCGCGCGAAGAACACCAGCACTGCCAGCGAGGTGGTGGTGATCAGGACCATCAGGCCTACCGCTCCGAAACCGGTGAGCGAGGACGAGAGGTTCGTCAGGGGGTCGAGACCGGCTAGAGCGAACGCCACGATGACGAGCGTCTCGATCACGTAGCTCGTCGAGCCGGCGACGACAGGAGATTGATGGCGCGGATGCAACGTACGCATCGACCGCGGTAGGAATCCGTCGCGCCCCAGAGCGAAAAGGTAGCGCGACGCCGCGTTGTGGAACGCGAGCATCCCGGCGAAGCAGCTGGTCACGATCAGCACCTCGAGCGTCGTGGTCCACGCCGGCCCGACGAACTCGTCACTGAGGTCGTAGACGAACGTGCCCGGACTCGCGGCCGCTGCAGCCGTGGCACCGCTCGAGCTGGCGAGGAAGGCCCACGATGTCAGGACGAAGAACAGTCCGATGCAGGCCATCGAGATGTAGGTCGCCCGTGGAACTGTGCGCTGCGGATCACGCGCCTCTTCTGCGTAGATGGCCGTTCCCTCGAAACCCTGGTAGCACGAGAACGCGAAGATCATGGCGACGCCGATGACTCCTGGAACGAAGACCTCGCTGGGGCTGAAGGATTCCAGCGGCAGACTTCCGAACCCGTTCCGCGCGATGATCGCGACGTCCAGCACGACGATCACGACCAATTCGATGACGAGAGCGACGCCCAGGACTCCAGCAGCGAGGGTGATCTTGCGATACCCCAGGAGGAACGTGATCAGCAGACCAGCCAGTGTGTAGACCCACCACGGAAGATCGATGCCCGCCAGCTTGTTCATGCTGCCGGCGGCGAAGAAGCCCATGGCGCCACCGGTGGCGACGGAGAGGGCGATGTACGCACTGCTGGCGATGTAGGCACCGGCCAATCCGACGGGACGGCCCAACCCCTTGACGATGTACGCGAAGAAGGCCCCGGCATTCTGCACGTACGGAACCATCCGTGTGAAACCGACCGCGAACAACAGCATGATCACCACCACGAACACGTACATGCCGGGCGTGCCGAGTCCCACTCCCAACCCGAACGCGAGCGGCAGGATCGCCACCGCGCCTCCTGCAGGTGCGACGGTGGCCATCACCATGAACACGATGTGGGCGACGTTCAGGCTCCCCTGCGCCAGCTCGGTCGTATCCTCCGCCGACGACGTGCCGTTCTGCGTGCGTGGCACCATAGATGTCAACTCCTCGAACCTGTGCAAGTGACGGCGGATGCCGTCGGACGCGATCAGTGTGAAGAGTTGTCGCCCCGATCATCACCAGCATGGTTCACTCAGCGACACCACGGACCCGTGCGCACCGAACTCGATCGATGCGAGTGGTTGCTGTCGGCGTCCACCGACGTCCGCACGCGTCCACGCCACCCGTGACGGGAGGTGAAGCGAGTGGTGTCCGTCCACAGAAGTCTCCGGAGGTCCACCGACCGTCGTGGACTCTTCGGCGCAAAAGTTCACCCACAGCCACTGACGTCCACCCGAGTCCATCGAACGGGTTACGGATGAGTTGTGACAACTCGTGACATCGAGCCGAAATCCACTAGTTCTGCCAGGTGACCGGACGTCCCTGGACCGTGGTGGACCTGCACGGACGTACCGCGGGAAGTCGTGAAACGAGAGGTCAGATCAGGCTAATTCGGAACACTTTTGCTGGTCAGAGGCATATCTAGAGCCTCCTTTCGGGATTGAACCGAAGACCGCTCGCTTACAAGGCTTCGACGGCACGATCAGGTGGATACACCTGGACTCACGAAGACCGTCCTGATCTGCGTATTCGTCCATCACCGTCCGCCGCGGTCCACCTCCGTCCGTCCCGACTTGTGACACTCTCGTGACACCGAGACTGAGCCGCCCGGCCCAAATATCGGCGTGTAACTAGCTGTGCCACAGGGTGTCACACAGCCATCGGTCAGTTCGGTCGACGCCAGGTTTCTGTCGGTGCGTGCACCGGCCCGTCCCTTTACCATTGTCGAGCATTCGGCGGAGCCACAAAAGCTCGTTCCTGTCTTCGACGACAGGCGTATCTTGCGCCAACGCTCGGTCGACGCAGGTGTAACGCTGACCAAAAATCCGCGCAGACTGCATGCGGCCGAATCGCATCCGCGCGGTTCGGAACGCCTCACTTGAGCAGCTTGGTCAGCGGTCTTGATCGGGGCAGACACCGTTGAGCCGAGAAGCCCTTACCCCTTGGACCTTCCGCACTTCACACTTTCGACGTCTGCACAAGCGGACGAAGGCGGGGCTCAATCCGACTAGGCGGGCTGCGAACTGGTTACCAGCTTAGGGTTGGCGATCGAAGACCTCAAAACCGCTCTGAATACCCAACCTCACGGCGGCAACGACCATGCCTACAGGTTCCAAGTCGTTCTCTGGCACAGCTGACGCTAGTTACATCTGCCACCGAACGGGCCCGGATATGATCTCGGACAGCCGGCGACGGTAGTACTTGGCCGTCTCCTCGACGAATGCGCTCATGGTGGCCGCCGCGGCGTCCTCGTCGCGCGCCCGCATCGCGTCGAGTACGTCCTGCTGCATCTCGATCGCCGCCAGCCGCGTCGCGATGGGGTGCTCGTTCGGCTCGGCGTCCCGCACGAGCAGCCACAGGGTTTCCATGACGATGTTGAGCACCGGGTTGCCGGCGGCGTCGTAGACGCTGCGCTGGAAAGCCGCGTTGTTCTCCTGGAAGTTGGCGTAGTCACCGGGGTCTTCGCGCATCCGGTCCAGCGCGGTCTGCATGACGTCGACCTGCTCGTCGCTGATGTTCGCGGCCGCTTCACGCGCCACGATCGGTTCCAGCATGAGCCGGACGTCGATGACGTCGCTGATGTTGGCCCCGTCGATCTGCAGGAAGAGTTTCATCGTGTTGCCGAGCGACTCGAGTTGAGGGCGCTTCGCTACCGGACCGCCGCCGATGCCCGACTTGATCGTGACCAGGTCACGGCTCTCGAGCAGCCGAAGCGCTTCACGAACGGTGGTCCGTGCGACGCCGTGCTCGGCCACCATGTCCTTCTCGGTGGGCAGTCGCTGCCCTTCGACGATGCCACCGGCCAGGATCTCGTCGGCGATGAGGTTGGCGATCTTCGCTGACATCTTCGGGGCCCGGACCATCGAACAACCATAGCCGTCGGCAGGTGTGCTCTACGTTAACTCTATACATAGTTTGCGCGGTTAGTTACTGTAGTTGTTGTCAGAAAAGTAACGACTCACGGCAGGGAGTAGCCATGTTGCCGACAAGGCCGCCGACCGCCGCTCTCGCGCACTCGTATCGAGCCGGCGGGCATTGGCAGGACCGGCCGATCGGGCACTACCTGACCCGCGCGGCACGCGAGTACCCGGACGCGGTCGCCGTGGTGCAGGGTGATCGACGCGCCACGTTCGCCGACATCGACCGGGACGCGACGCGACTCGCGGCGGCCCTGCACGCCCGAGGCGTCACGTCCGCCGACGTCGTCTCGTTCCAGCTCCCGAATTGCGTCGAGGCGGTCGTCGTCTTCCAGGCCGTGATGAAACTGGGCGCTGTGGCCAACCCCATCGTGCCCATCTACCGATCACGCGAGCTCCGCTTCATCCTCGGACAGTCACAGGCGAAGGTCGTCTTCGTTCCCGACGAGTTGCGTGGAGTCGACGTCGACGCGATGTACCGCGATCTGGCAGCCGACCTACCGAACCTCGAACTCGTCGTCTCCGTCGGAGAGTTGGACGATCTGCTGAGCCAGGTCACGGACGAGATGGTCACCGAATTACGTTCGCTTACATCACCTTCCGCCGACGACGTCTGTCTACTGCTCTACACGTCGGGCACCACCGCCGACCCCAAGGGCGCGCTCCACAGTCACAACACCCTGGTCTTCGAGAACATGTCGATGATCGACTGGTTCGGGCTGAACGAGACCGACGTGATCTTCAACCCCTCACCGGTCACCCACGTCACCGGTGTCAACTGCGCGCTCGTTCTTCCGTTCCTTCTCGGCACGACCGTTGTCCTCCAACAGACTTGGGACCCGGCGACGGCCTTGCGTCACATCGTCGACGAGCGCTGCAGTTTCATGATCTTCTCGACGCCGTTTCTCCGCGGGCTGCTCGACGCAGCCGAATCGGCGCAGGAGCAAACACCGTCGATCAGGTACATCGTCTGCGGCGGAGCCGACGTACCCGACACTCTCACCGCGGCGGCCACGATTCGCCTCGGCACCGTGGTCCGCATGTACGGCGCCACCGAGGGGCCGTCCGTCACCACGGCCGATCGGTGGGATTCCCCGGCTGTGCGCCAGAACTCCGACGGGCGCCCCATCGCACCCACCGAGGTGATCGTGTCGGACGCAGCCGGCGGAGTCGGCGAAATTCTGTGGCGCGGACCGGACACGTTCCTCGGCTACCTGGACCCCGCCCTGAACGCCGACGCCTTCACGCCCGACGGATTCTTTCGTACCGGCGATCTCGGCAGCTTCGACGCCGATGGCGCCATTCACGTGGTGGGCAGGATCAAGGACATCATCAACCGCTCCGGGGAGAAGATCAGCGCCCACGACGTCGAGAATCACCTCGGTGCCCATCCCGCCGTGATCGAGGTCGCCGTCGTCGCGGGACCCGATTCCGTTACGGGAGAACGGGGATGCGCGTTCGTCGTCACCCGCGATCATCAGGACATCACCCTCGACGAGGTCCACCGCTTCCTCCTCGACCGCGACATAGCCGTGCAGAAGATTCCCGAAAGCATCTTCGTGGTGGACTCGCTCCCCAAGACCGCCAGCGGCAAGGTGCAGAAATTCGCCCTGCGCAACTGGACACGCGATCGCGCTGCCGTGCCGGCGCAGATGGCGGCGATGACCTTCGCCGCGTCACACGAGAAATAGAGGCTCCCTTGTCTTCAAAGCCCGAACACGTCGTGGTCACCGAGCCCGAACCCGGTATCGCGCTGGTCGAGTTGGCCCGCGGCAAGGTGAACGCGATAGACACGCAGATGTACCGGGAGATCGCCAGCGTCTTCGAGGCACTGTCCGACAACCAGGACGTAAGGGTCGTGGTGCTGACCGGACGCGGCCGCATCTTCTGCGCCGGCAACGATCTCGGCAACTTCCGGGTGATGGACGCAACCAGCGGCGTGGTCGACATGCGCGAGGCCAAGCGTGCGATCTTCGGAGTGCTGGACTGCGCCCTGCCCGTGATCGGCGCGATCAACGGACCCTGCCTCGGCAGCGGATTCGGTCTCACGTCGATGTGCGATCTGGTGGTCGCCTCCAACCGGGCGACGTTCGGCCTTCCCGAGATGGGGGTCGGCGTGCTCGGCGGTGGACGCTTCACCGCGCGGATGCTGCCCCAGCAAGCCATGCGCCGGATGTTCTTCACCGCCGAGTCCGTCGATGCGGAGACGCTGAAGAACTGGGGTGCTCCGATCGAAGTCGTTGCGCACGAGGAGTTCATGGCAACCGCGATGTCTCGTGCTCGTTCGATAGCAACCAAGAGTCGGTACGCGCTGACCCTCGCCAAACAGTCGCTCAACGGCTGCGAAGACGTAGACATCAAGCGCGGTTACGAACTCGAGCAGTCGTACACCCTCCGCTTGTCCGAACACCCCGATTCCAAGATCGCCGTCGAGGCGCGCATCGCCGAGATGGCAGGAAGGAAGTCATGACGATCGACGTGCAGGCATTCGCCGAGAAGTCCGCGGCGTGGCTCGAGGAGAACCTGGAACGCCGGACGGGCACCACGACGTCCGATCCCAACTACGCGATCTTCCACAACCGCAGCCACGACGAGGAACGCGAACTGATCGAAGCTGCGGCACAGTGGCAGGGCCGCCGGGTCGACGCCGGATTCGGTGCGATCACGTGGGCCCCCGAGTGGGGCGGACCGGGACTGACGGCGAGTCACGAGCGCGTCTACGTCGGACTCGAGCGGCAGTACGATGTGCCCGAACGACACGAGACCGTCTTGGTCACAGTCGAATTGGTGGCGCCGACCATCCACGCCCTGGGTTCGCCCGAACAGCAGGCTCAGTTCGTGGCGCCCTTCCTGCGAGCCGACGAGCTGTGCTGCCAGCTGTTCTCGGAACCGGGCGCAGGCTCCGATCTCGCCGGCCTGTCGACGAAGGCCGTCAAGTCCGACGGCGGCTGGCGCGTCAACGGCCAGAAGGTGTGGAGTTCGGGGGCTCAGTTCTCCAAGTGGGGTCTTCTCATCGCCCGCACCGACACCACGGTTCCGAAACACCGCGGGATGACCGCGTTCATGATGCCCATGGACGCACCCGGCGTCGATATCAGACCCATCCGGCAGATGTCGGGCGGATCGACATTCAACGAGGTGTTCCTCGCCGACGTGGAGTTGCCCGACTCGCTGCGCATCGGCGCCGAGGGCGACGGGTGGACGGTCGCGCTGACGACGCTCGGGTTCGAGCGCAGTTCGAGCGCCGGCATCGTCAGCGCGGGCGGGAACAGCACGGACCTGGTCAGGCTGGCGAAGAGCCTCGGCATCTCCGACGATCCACTGGTCCGACAGCAGCTGGCCGAGGTCGCCGTCTACGAACGAGCGTCGGCCCTGATGGTTGCCCGATACGCCGAGCGCGAGCTGGCGGGAGGCGTTCCAGGAGTCGAAGGTTCGATCGGCAAGCTGGTCTGGACCCAGAACCTCAAGCGCATCGGCGACGCGGCGGCGGCGTTCCTCGGCCCCGCCATCCTGGCGGACACCGGGGCACCCGACACCTTCGCGTGGACCGAGCATCTGCTCGGCGCTCCGGGGTACCGGATCGCGGGCGGTTCGGACGAGATTCAGCGCAACATCATCGGCGAACGCGGGCTCGGCTTGCCTCGCGAACCACGTTAGGAGCACGGCATGACACTCGAACTGACGGTCGAACAACGGGACCTGCAGAGCAGCCTGCGTTCGTCGCTCGCGAGAACGGAAGCGGGCCAGGACGTTCGGCCGGCACTGCTGGAAATGGGCCTCACCGAGATCCCGTTCCCGGAACGGTTCGGCGGCGCCGGCTTCACACTGAAGGACACAGCGGTAGTCATGACCGAACTGGGTCGCTCGCTCGGCAGCGCCCCCTATTTGTCGTCGGTGATCCTGGCCGGCTTCACCGTTCTGCACGCCGGGTCCGAATCTGCTCGTGCACAGCATCTTCCGGAGATCGCCGACGGTAGCAAGACTGCTGCTCTGGTGACCGCGTTTCCGTTCGCGGCCTCGCCGATCACGACTACCGCCGGCGTCGACGACACCCTTGTCCTCGACGGCGCACAGGAAGCCGTGGTGGACGGCGCCGATGCGGATCTGCTGATCGTGGTGGCCACCGGGCCGGACGGACCGGAGCTCGCAGTGATCGAGGGCGCCGCCGCCGGGGTGATCCGGACGCCCCGTGAGGCCTTGGATTTCACCAGATCGCTTGCGCGCATCGAGTTCTCCGGGGCCGTCGCCCACCGCGTGACCGGCGACGACATCGATGCCGGCCTCGACACCGCGCAGGCGGCCGCGATCACCGCCCTGGCCGCCGAACAGGTGGGGTCGGCCAGAGCCTGCCTGGAGATGTCGGTGGAGTACGCGAAGACCCGGCACCAGTTCGGCCGGGCCATCGGGTCGTTCCAGGCCATCAAGCATCGCCTCACCGACATGCTCATCGCAATCGAGCTGGCCGAAGCAGCCGTACTCGATGCGGCCGGGGCCGACGAGCGCAGCCGAAGCGAATTCGTCGTCGCCGCGGCAACCGCTCGCATGCTCGCATCCAGGGCAGCCACCTTCGCCGCCGAGGAGTCCGTTCAGATTCACGGTGGCATCGGGTTCACCTGGGAACACCCGCTGCACCGATACTTTCGGCGGGCCAAGACCAGTGAGCTGCTGTTCGGTGCCACCACCGTGCACGCCGAAACCGTTGCCGCCGACCTGATCTGAATCAGGGCGGCGGCTGAGGTCAGGCGACCACCAACAGCAGATCCCCACCGTCGACCTGGGCCGCGCGGCCGATCGGAACTCTGGTGACCGTGCCGGCCCTGGTCGCGGTAATGGTCGCTTCCATCTTCATGGCCTCGATCGAGCCCACCGATTCACCCTGCGCGACCACGTCACCCTCCTTCACCGACAGCGTCACGACGCCACTGAAGGGTGCGGGCAGGTGACCGGGGTCGGTGCGGTCGGCCTTCTCGGCGGACCGGGTGGTGGTCTCGATGCTCCGGTCACGAATCCGCACCGGGCGCAACTGTCCGTTGAGGATGCACAGAACGTTCCGGATTCCTTTGGCGTCCGGGTCCGAGATGGCTTCGAGTCCGATCAACAGTTCGACACCCTGCTCGAGCCGAACACGGTGCTCCTCCCCCTGCCGCAGTCCGTAGAAGTACTGGTTGGTCGAAAGCTGCGAGGTGTCGCCGTAGTCCTCCCGATGCTGTTCGAACTCCCGTGCGGGAGCCGGAAAGAGCAAGCGGTTCAACGTGGTCCGGCGTTCGGGACCGGAGGCGGACAGCTTCTCGTCGTCGGCCTCGGTCAGCGGCGTGACGGGATGCGGTTCGGCCCGGCCGGTCAGTGCCCGACTCCGCAGGGGTTCCGGCCAGCCGCCGGCCGGTTCACCGAGATCGCCGCGAAGGAAGTCGACGACCGACCCGGGGATGTCGTAACTCGACGGGTCGGCGGCGAACTCGGCTGCCGTCGCATCGGCTCCGACCAGAGCCAGCGCCAGGTCTCCGACCACCTTCGACGACGGTGTCACCTTGATGAGCCGGCCCAACACCCGATCCGCCCCCGCGTAGGCCGCCTCGATGTCCTCGAAACGGTGCGCGAGCCCCAGCGACGATGCCTGCTGTCGCAGATTGGAGAGTTGGCCACCGGGGATCTCGTGGGTGTAGACGCGACCGGTCGGCGCCGGCAGGCCGGATTCGAACGGTGCATAAGTGGAACGCACTGCTGCCCAATACGGTTCGAGGTCGCAGACCGCGGCGAGGTCGAGTCCGGTGGCGCGGTCGGTGTGATCGGTGGCCGCGACGATCGCCGACAACGCAGGCTGACTCGTCGTGCCGGCCAGTGCCGCACTCGCCCCGTCGACGGCATCGACGCCCGCTTGCCACGCGGCGTAGTACGTCGCGAGCTGACCGCCGGGGGTGTCGTGGGTGTGCAGGTGCACGGGCAGATCGAAGCGTGACCGCAAGGCGGTGACCAGGGTCGCCGCGGCCGCCGGGCGCAGTAGACCGGCCATGTCCTTGATCGCCAGGACGTGGGCACCCGCGTCGACGATGCGTTCGGCCAGGCGCAGGTAGTAGTCGAGGTCGTAGAGAGTCTCGTTCGGATCGGCCAGATCGCCGGTGTAAGACATCGCCACCTCGGCGACGGCGGTTCCGGTCTCTCGCACCGCATCGATGGCCGGCTTCATCTGATCGACGTTGTTGAGCGCGTCGAAGATTCGGAAGATGTCGACTCCGGTGTCGGTGGCCTCCTGCACGAAGGCGTGCGTGACGCGGTCGGGATACGCGGTGTAGCCGACCGTGTTTCGGCCGCGGAGGAGCATCTGCAGGCAGATGTTGGGCATCTCGGCGCGCAGGGCGGCGAGTCGGTCCCACGGATCCTCGTGCAGGAAGCGGAGCGCGACGTCGTAGGTGGCGCCGCCCCACGCCTCGACGGAGAACAACTGCGGCGTCAGGCGCGCGACGTGGGGCGCCACCGCCACGAGATCGCGGGTGCGCACCCTGGTCGCCAGCAAGGACTGGTGCGCGTCGCGGAAGGTGGTGTCGGTGACCGCGAGCGCAGTGGCGGAGCGCAGGTCGGCCGCGAAACCGGTCGGTCCGAGTGCGATCAGCCGGTCTCTCGAACCGTGGGGAGGCGCGGATCGGGTGTCGATCTGCGGAAGCTTGTCGATCGCGTACACCGGTGACGGCCGCTCACCGTGCGGACGGTTGACGGTGACGTCGGCCAGGTACCGCAGGATGCGCGAACCACGGTCGGCAGAGATGTTCTGCGTCAACAGCTCCGGATGCTCTTCGATGAACGTCGTGGTGACCTTCCACGCGAGGAAGTCCGGGTTGTCCAGTACCGCCTGCAGGAACGGGATGTTGGTCGCCACACCGCGTACTCGGAACTCGGCGATCGCCCGTCGAGATCGGGCGCTCGCCGTCGCGAAATCGCGCCCACGACAGGTCAATTTGACCAGCATCGAATCGAAGTGGGACCCGATCTCCGAACCCACTCCGACGCTGCCGTCGAGGCGCACACCCGACCCTCCGGGGGTGCGGTAGGCCGTCACGCGGCCGGTGTCCGGACGGAAGCCGTCGGTCGGATCCTCGGTGGTGATGCGGCACTGCATCGCGAAGCCGCGGATCACGATGGAGTCCTGGCTCAATCCCAGATCGGCCAGGCTCTCACCGGACGCGATGCGCAGTTGCGAGCCCACCAGGTCCACGTCGGTGATTTCCTCGGTGACCGTGTGTTCGACCTGGATTCTCGGATTCATCTCGATGAACACGTAGTTGCCGTGCGGGTCGAGCAGGAACTCCACGGTGCCGGCACAGGTGTAGCCGATGTGCCGGGCGAACTTGACCGCGTCCGCACAGATTCGTTCTCGCAGTTCGGGATCCAGGCCGGGTGCGGGAGCGACCTCGACCACCTTCTGATGGCGACGCTGCAGGGAGCAATCCCGCTCGAACAGGTGAATGACCTCGCCCGTCGCATCGCCGAGGATCTGCACCTCGATGTGCCGGGGGTCGACGACTGCCTGCTCGAGAAAGACGGTCCCGTCACCGAACGCGGTCTTCGCCTCGCGCGACGCGGCGTCGATGGCGTCGCGCAGCTGTTCCGGTGCGGCCACCCGGCGCATTCCGCGTCCGCCACCGCCGGCGATCGCCTTGACGAAGATCGGGAACGACATCGTCTCGGCCGCCGCGATCAACACGTCGGGATCGTCGGACGGTGCCGACGATGCGAGGACCGGAAGCCCTGCCGCTGTGGCTGCGGCGATAGCGCGCGACTTGTCTCCGGTGAGCTCGAGGATCTCGGCGGACGGGCCGACGAACGTGATACCGGCGGCCTTGCAGGCTGCGGCCAAGGTGGCGTTCTCCGACAGGAAGCCGTACCCCGGGTAGACCGCATCGGCGCCGGCTTTGCGTGCCGCCGCGATGATTTCGTCGACCGAGAGGTACGCGCGAACCGGGTGACCCGGCTCGCCGATCTGATAAGACTCGAACGCCTTGGCGCGGTGCGCCGAATTGCGGTCCTCGTAGGGGTACACGGCCACCGTGGAGGCGCCCAGTTCGACCGCCGCACGGAACGCGCGGACGGCGATCTCTCCACGATTTGCGACGAGGACTTTCGAGAACATGATGTTCCTCCCGGATAGGGGTGTGAGCTGAGTCTCCCACAAGATTGGACCTGTTACTAGATTGGGAGTCAAGTTAGTAGAACGGGACTCGAACCAAGATCACCGCTTCAAACTGCTGCGCAATATCTCTGTGCATGTTTCCATTGGCCCGTTGTTTCTATAGTGTGACTTGAAATACAGTCCCACAGCCACAGATGAGGAGGACTCGATGAGCACCGACCAGAATCCCGACAGTTGGATCACCGACTGGGAGTTCAGCGAGCGGTATCCGGTGTACACACGGGCGAACGCCGGTGAAGTTCTGCCCGACCCGTCGAGTCCGCTCAACGTCACCCTCGTGTGGAACAGGGGGTTGAACATCGGTTGGCGTGAGGGCTACGTCGAGCACCTCGGAACTCACCTCGCGTCGGAGATCGACGAGGAGATGCCGGAAATCATCGGCAACTTCGGCGGGTACCACTACACGAACTTCTCGATGACAGAACTCAACGGTGCGCGGCTGCCCGGACTCACCGTCCCGGTCTGGAACAGCCTGTGGGTCGGCGACCATCCGGACATCCCCGAGTACGTCGAGAAACCCGGCCACGAGAATGCCGAGCTCACCGCCGGCCTCGCCGAGAAGACCGCATGGTCGCTGACCACGGACACGTTCCCCGAAGCCGAAGAAGCCAAGCGCCGTGCCGATCTCGCGCGTGCGAATCGACCCGACGTCACCGCGATGAGCGACCAGGCGCTCGTCGACCACGCCCGCTCCTTCGTTCCGGACCTGATCTTCTGCTACGCCTACCACCCCGTCACCACCACACTGTCGACGATGGGGCCGGCCGTCGCGGGCGCGCTGCTGGAAACCATCGGCGAGGCAGACAAGCTCGGCGACCTCCTAAGCGGCCTCGGCGGAGTCGACTCCGCGGAGCCCTCCTACGCGCTGTGGAACATGGGCCGCCTCGTGGCCGGGTCCGCAGAACTCACCGCACTGTTCGACGACGGCCTGGCCACGTTGCTGGACACCGTCGATGCCAGCGGCACCCCCGACGCGAAACAGTTTCGAACGGACTTCGACGACTTCCTCTACAAGTACGGCTCGCGTGCGCCCAACGAGTGGGACATCCGTTCGGACAGTTGGGAATCCAAGCCCGTCCTGGCTCTGCTCGCCGTCAACGGCATGCGGATGAGCCCAGCCGAGAACGATCCCGAACTCATCCGGGAGCGCAACCAGGCCAAGCGCATCGCGCTCACCGCCGAACTCGCCGCAAAGATGCCGGACGACGCCACCAGGCAGAGCTTCCTCGACGCCGCCAAATCCATCACCAAGTTCATGCCGTGGCGTGAACGTACCAAGACCGCGTGCGTGAAGGTCATGGGCGAAATGCGGACAGCCCTCTACGAATTGGGCCATCGCATGGTGGACCGAGGAGTCATCGGCGACCACCACGACATCACCATGCTGCTCGACGACGAGCTCGACGCCTTCGTGGCCGACCCCGAGTCCTTCGAGGACACGATCGCGAGCCGGCGTGAGCAATACCTGGCTCTCTTCGAGCTCGAACCGCCGTTCTTCCTGTTCGAGAAGCCGTTGCTGTCGCAGTGGCCCAAGCGCACCGAACACAAGGCGCAGATCGCCGCACCGGGCGACAAGTTGTCCGGTGTCGGCGGTGCACCGGGCGTGAGCCGCGGCCGTGCCCGAATTCTGCACGACCCGTACGAGGTCGGCGACCTGGCCGAAGGTGACATCATCGTTGCGCCGCAGACCGATCCGGCCTGGACGCCCCTGTTCGTCTTCGCCGGCGGTGTCGTGGTCAACGTCGGTGCCACCATCACCCACTCGTCGATCGTCTGCCGCGAGCTCGGCATCCCCTGTGCCGTGTCGGTGCAGGACGCCACGTCCCGCATTCCCGACGGCGCGATGATCGAGGTCGACGGCAACACCGGAACGGTCACCGTTCTGTGAGGATCGGGCTCACCCTCCCCCAGCTCGGCGAGCACGTCGACGTCGGAGCCGTGCGCGAGTTCGCCACCTCGGCCGAGGAACTCGGGTTCGCGAGTCTGTGGGTCCAGGAGCACCTGTTCTATCCGGAACAGAACGAATCGATCTACGGTGGCCGGCACACCACCAGCGTCCACCCGGCCTACCGCTCGGTGCTCGGCGCCACGGAGCTGATGGCCTACGTGGCGGCCTGCACCCGGACGGTCATGATCGGCAGCAGTATCCTGGTGGCCGGCTATCATCGCCCCATCGAACTGGCGCAACGACTTTCGACTCTGGACGTCCTGTCCGGCGGACGCCTCGTTGCCGGACTCGGCGCCGGCTGGTCCGACGAAGAACACGGCCAGATGGACGTCGATCCGCGGACTCGCGGTCGACGGATGAGTGAACTGGTGCAGGCCGTCCAGGCGTGCTGGGGTCCTGATCCCGTGCAGTTCGACGGCGAATTCTTCACCATCCCCCGCTCCGTCGTTCGGCCCAAACCCGTGCAGCAGCCGCACCCACCGCTCCTGTCCGGCCTTCGCTCGGCGACCGGATTGGCCCGCACCGCAGCGTTGTTCGACATCTGGAACCCCAGTAGCGGGACACCCGAAGCGCTGCTCGACCAGCTCGCCACCATGGCCGGCATGCGGCCCGACGGCGCCGATCCGGTGCGGCTGTTCCTGCGGTCGTACTTGCAACGGCCGACGGATGCCGTCGGTTCGGGCGGTCACGGTATCGAGGGCGTGCAGGGAGACCTCCGGACCGCGCTCGCGGCCGGTGCGGAACAATTGATAGTCGAGCTCAACTTCTGGGACGAGATGGACTCGGCCGCTCACTGGGCCGAGGCCCCGTCGCGCCTGGCCGTGCTGCTCGAGACCGCCGCAGAACTGACCACGTCGAAAGCGAGTGCATGATGAGAGCCGCAGTGTTCGACGGCACCAGCCCGTCCCTGACCGTCGAAGAGATCCCCCGCCCGGAGCCGAGGCGCGGTGAGATCTTGCTGAAGGTGACCGCATGCGGTGTGTGCCACACCGACCTGCACGTCCTCAAGTCCGAGGTGAAGTTCCCCGTTCCCGCCGTGCTGGGACACGAGGTGTCCGGCGTCGTCGAGACCATCGGCGAGGGCGTGGAGAACGTCGCGGTCGGCGACCGCGTCGTCTGCAGTTTCATCATGCCGTGCGGCGATTGCCGGCACTGCGTGAGCGGCAAGGAAGATCTGTGCGAGAAGTTCTTCGCGCACAACCGACTGAACGGAACGCTCTACGACGGCGAGACACGACTCGCCCGCGCGGACGGGACACCGCTCGCGATGTACTCCATGGGCGGACTGGCGGAGTACTGCGTCGTTCCCGCGTCCGACGCGTTCATCGTCCCCGAGGGCGTCGGTCTGGGCGAGGTGTCCATCCTCGGGTGCAGTTCCTTCACCGCGCTGGGCGCGATCAACAACGCCGAGCTCTCGCTCGGGGATCGCATCGCGGTCATCGCCGCGGGTGGGGTCGGATCGTCGATCGTCCAGTTCGCGGTCGCTGCGGGCGTCTCGCAGATCATCGCGATCGACATCGACGACGACAAGCTGAAAGCCGTTGCCGCCCTTGGCGCTACCCATACGATCAACTCGATGACCTCCGACGCGGTGGCCGAGGTCAAGGCGTTGACGGACGGGCACGGTGTCGATGTGGCGTTCGAGGCCCTCGGCAACGCACGCACGTTCGCCACAGCCCTGGACATCCTCGACGACGGTGGACGCGCGGTCGTCGTGGGCATCGCTCCCGCCGGCAGTGTCGGTGAGATCGACCTCGCCCGACTGGTGCGGCGCAAGCTCGAGATCCACGGCTCCTACGGTGCGAAGAGCCGCACGGACATGCCGGCACTTCTGCGGATGGTGTCGGGCGGAATCGTTGCGCCCGAGCGCGTCATCACCCGCCGCTATTCGCTCGACCAGGTGGACGAGGCCTATCAGGCGCTCGCACGCGGTGAGATCGTCGGTCGCGCGATCATCGAGATGGACACGAGCTCGTGAGCAACGGTCTCGTGGCGGTCGTCACCGGCGCAGCGTCCGGGATCGGCCGCGCCGCAGTCGAGATCATCCTCGAACGTGGCGGGTCGGTGGTCGCCTTCGACACCACCCCGGAGTCACTGGATTGGTTGGCGGGCAACGACAATGCGGTCTCGTTCGTCGGCGACGTGACGCACGCCGACGACAACCGCGCCGCTGTCGAACAGGCCGAAAAGTCCTTCGGCCGACTCGATGCCCTGGTTCTCAACGCCGGTGTCCCCGCGTCGGGGTCCATCGAGACCCTCGACATGGATGTCTTCGATCGCTCGATCGATGTCAATCTCAGGGCGATCGCACTCGGTGTACGCGAAGCCATTCCGGCGTTCCGCCGCTCCGGCGGTGGCTCGGTCGTGATCACGGCGTCGGCAACCGCACTGGGCGGGGAACCCAACCGGTGGCCGTACGCCGCAGCGAAAGCGGGTGCGGTCAACATGGCGCGGTCGTTCGCCCTCGACCTCGCGAACGACGGTATCCGCGTCAACGCCGTCTGCCCCGGCCCGATCAGTACCGGGATGACCAAGCGCATCGAAGAGAACACGCCCGATCGCTACGAGTCGCTCAAAGGCATGGTGCCTCTGCACCGTTGGGGCACCGCCCGCGAGGTGGGCGAGGTCATCGCGTTCCTCGCCTCCCCGCTCGCGTCGTTCGTCACCGGGGTGGCGATCCCGGTCGACGGCGGCGCCACCTGCGGCAGCGGCCAGACCGTCCCGGTGCCCGCCGGGCTCTAGCGGTTCGGGTCCACCAGCACCTTGGCGTGGGTGCTGGTGCCGCTGTCGAGTTCGTCGAACATGGCCACCAACTCCCCCAGACCGATCGTCCCGGTGTGCAGCGACTTCACGTCGATTCGGCCTTCGGCGATCAGCGTCATCGTGCCCTTGAAGTCCTCGTGCGAGTACGCCAGCGAGCCGATCACCGTCAGTTCGCGCGACTGCCAGTCGCCGTAGCTCACCGACGAATCGGTTCCGGGATATCCGAGCAGCGCCAGCGTTCCACCTCGACGAACCAACTCCGCCGAGGGCTGAAACAGCGCGGCGACGCCGGTGCATTCGAACAGGATGTCCGCGCCGAGACCGTCGGAGACCTCGCCGAGCAGAGCCGCGAGTTCGCCGGGTTCCACCACATGGGTGAAGCCCAGATTCGTTGCCGCCGAACGACGTGCGGCCGACGGTTCGCTGACCAGCACTCGACCGGCGCCGGCGGTGCGAGCATGCTGCGCGGTCAGCAGTCCGATGGGACCGGCGCCCTGGACCACGACGATCGACCCGAGCGTGATGGCGGCTCGTTTGACCGCATGGAACGTCACGGTGGCCGGCTCCATCAACGCGGCCTCCTCGTCGGACAACGCATCCAGTACTGGAATCGCCCGTCGTGCCGACACTTTCAACTTGGTGGCGAAACCACCGTGGACCGGTGCGTCGTCGGTGATTCCGTTGGCCTCCGCGAACGCGAGATCGCAATTGGCCGCGTGCCCGGCGCGACACTGAGCGCACACCCCGCACGCCGGCCCGACACCCGCGACCACGCGTTGCCCGACGCGCACCGTCGTGACGTCGGTACCCACCGCACTGATCGTGCCCGTCCATTCGTGTCCGAACACCGCCGGCGGCAACGCCGCCGACGCGTATCCGTGCGTGTCGGTCGCGCAGATGCCGCAGTACCGGATGTCGACGACGACCCCGTCCGGGGCCGGTGTGACCGCGTCCTCGACGACAGTTTCCGCGTCCTTGGGTGCGACGATGTGGACGTACTTGTTCTCGACTGCAGATGTCATGTCAGCGTTCACTTTCCGGTCATACGCTCGACGACCGGTGCGAACTGTTCGTACGCGCGATCGCCGATGGTGAAGTAGGAGAAACCGAACTCATCGCGTCGCTGCTCGAGTTGATCGCAGATGTTGTCGACGGTCCCGACGAGCGCGTGCGGAAAAGCGCGCAGTTCGTCGCGGGAGAATCCGGTGCGGTCGAGCAGCGACTGTTCGGTGACGTCCGTCGCGCCGTCGATCGCGACGAAGTAGGCACCGGTCTCGAGTTCGATGTCCGGGAATCGATCACCGGCTCCGTCCCGCACCCAGGCAAGTTTCTTGTGCGTCTCGTCGACCGTCGAGGTCGCGACGCTGTCGGAACCGAGTACGCCGGAACGGTTGTTGAAGTTGATGCTCACGATGTCGGCGGTCTTGCCTGCCAAGGTGAGGACTCGCCGGGCGCCGCCGCCGATCATGATCGGCGGCGTGACCTCCGGCACCGGTAACGGTACGAAATCGCGTGCCTTGACGAATTTCCCGTCGACGTCGATCGCCGCACCCGCGAGATACTGCGTGATCAACTCGACGGTCTCCTCGAGCCTGTCGACGCGCATGCCGGCGGAGGGAAAGTCGATGCCCATGGCCTCGTACTCCGCGCCGAGCCACCCTGCACCCAGACCGACCTCGATCCGGTCGGGCGCGAACATCGCCAGTGTCGCAACCTCTTTCGCGAGTACCACCGGTTCGTGGTAGCTCGCACAGAACATGCGGCAGCCGACCTTCAGGGTGTTGGTCACCTCGGCGGCCACCGCCATGCTGGCGACAGGCGCCATGGTCACCGGACGATGCCCGGTCGGATCGAGCGCCGCACCGGGACCGATGTAGTGGTCGGGCACGTGCAGGGCGGAGTAGCCCATGTCCTCGACCCGGCGCGCGACGTCCCGCCATTCCTGTCCAGTGTTCGCCCGATACACCTGGGCGGCGAACCGAAACGGTCGCTGGAGTTTGTTGGTCATGAGTACAGTTTCTCATTCGAGTGCGGCATCCGGTCGAGCACCGTCCACGTCGCCCGGCCGAGTTCGGCTATCCATCCGCCCGGATCGGTGACGCTTCGAGCCGAGGGAGCCTCGACACTCAGTGCGGCCGACGCCGGGAGTGCCTGCAAAAATTCCACGAGCGGGAGGGCACCCGCGCCCGGCGCCAGCCGGTCGGTTCGGGCTTCGGTGATGGCCGCGTTCGGATCCGTCGACGGGTCCGCCGACACCGCGTCGCACAGCTGGCAGTACGGCAACAGATCCGGTGCGACGGCGGTGAGATCGGCGACGCCGGAACCCGCACGCGCCCAATGCAACGCGTCGACGAGCACACCCGGCCGACCGGACACACCCTCGACGAATGCTGCGGCCGCCGTCACGTCCCGCACCGAGGAGAAGATCATCGGTTCCAGACAGGTGCGAAGGCCGTACTCGCCGGACAGTTCCGCGAGCTCCGAGAAGTTGCTCTCGGCGCGAACTCGATCGTCGTCGAGCACCGTGACGAGAAGGTGGTCCGCGCCCAGTTCTGCGCCGGCCTCGAGCACCGCTGACCAATCACCGCGCGAACTCCCGGGATGCAGTTTCACCACTTCGACGTCGAGCACCCGCATCCCGCTATCCGCCAGGGCGGACTTGGTGTCGCGGAGCAACGCGGACCCGGCAGGGAGCTGAAAACCCCTGTCCTGCCGGGTCTGCGCCACTCGGACACCCACTGCGGTGAACCCGCCCGCAGCTGCGAATTCCACGAATTGCGGCGGCGGCACCTCGATCGCCGACAAGGACGACAGCGACACGATGCGTCCGGCTGCTGACTGGTTCACGCGCGGCTACTTCTTCCAGAGAGTCTTGAACTGATCCTGGTAGTCGGCGACACCGACGTAGTAGCCGGTGTCCTCGTCGAGTACTGCCGTCTCGATGTTGTCTTTGTTGAGCAACTGAGTCGGCATGAACGCGGCGTCCGCCTCGGCGAGATCGTCACCGTTGAACTGACGGGCCAGCGTGTCCAGCACGCGCCATCCGAGAATCTGGACCGGGAACCCTACCCACACACTGTTGTCGCCGTCCTTCAGCGACTGCAGGTTGTCCGGTGTCGGAGTCTGACCGGCGAACGTGACCTGGTCCTGCAGGCTCGCGCCGCGCAGTGCCGCGTCGACACCGAGAACGAGGTCTCCGAAGGAGAAGACTGCGTAGTTGATGGTCGGGTCCCGCTGGAGCGTACTGACGACGCTCTGCGGGGTCTTGGTTCCGAGGTCGGTGACCTGCTGGTTGACGAGTTGAACCTTGCAGTCCGGGCATTGGCTCGCCAGCTGCTCGGTGAACGCGTCCGTGAACACGTTGAGGATCGAGTAATCGGTGATCGAGAAGATCGCGACGTTGGCTTCGCCGTTGCTGTCGGCGACCACCTGACTGGCCACCATCTTGCCCCATTCCTGCACCTGCGCATCGCCGTCGAGCGCGGTGGAGATGACGCCGGGAACCGGTTCGCCCGCAATACTGTCGGCGACCACCGGAATGCCCGCAGCCTCGGCCGAGGCGATCTGCTTCGTCAGCATCGTCAACGGTGTGCCGGAGATGTGGATGGCGTCCGGGTTCAGGGCAATGGCCTGATCCATGGCCTTGGGTGCCGCTTCGGCGTCGGTGCCCATCAGAACACGCTGGTATCGCCACCCCAGTACATCCGCGGCCTGCTGAATGGCGTCGTTCTTGGCACTGGAGATCGGCTGGGGCGTCTCGATGCTGATGACGTACTTGCCCTCGTCCGGCGCCTTGCTCAACGGCGTCGTCAGCACGAGATCGGTCGGCGCTGCTTCGTACTGGTCGGCGACCGCCTGCGCACCGGCGACGTCCGCCGCCTCACCGGTGGTCGTGTCTTCCGAGCTGCTGCAGCCGGTCAGGACCAGGCTCGCGGCAGCAATGCCGGCCAAAGCCTTTGTCCAAGTTGTGGTTTTCACGTGAGTTCCTTTCGAAGAACTAATTGCGACGAGCGGTCCGCGCGGCGAGCGCGACGGCGATGATGAGGGCGAGTCCGTTGAAGAGGTCGTTGACGTAGCTGGGTGCGCCGGCCAGTTGCAGGCCCTTCACACCGGTGGCGAGGAGGTAGATGGCGATCAGCGTGCCGAGCACGTTGACGCGTCCGGCACGGATCTGGGTGGAGCCGAGGAACACGGCCGAGAAGGCGGGAAGAAGGTACGACGGCCCGATGTCGGGCGCGGCGGTGCCCAGCTTGGCCGCCAGCACCACCCCGGTGAGCGCGGCGATGGTTGCCGATGTCATCAAGGCGCCGAACATGATGCGTTCGACACGCAGGCCGGCGAGACGGGCGGCCTGACGATTGCCGCCCGTGGCATACAGGTAGCGGCCCAGCGGCGTCTTCTCGAGCAGGACGTACATCACCGCGGCGACGGCGATCATGTAGAAGAACGGCAGTGGCAGGCCGAGGAAGGGCTTGCTGCCCATGTCGAGGAAGCCGTCGGTGAAGCCCTCGGTGATCTGCTTTCCGTCGGTCACCCAGTACGTTCCGGCCAGCAGGATGCTCGACATACCGAGCGTCGCGATGAACGAGTCGACATGCAGTTTCACCACCACGAAGCCGTTGACGGCGCCGATCAGCGCGCCGCACAGCAGGGTGGTAACGATGGCGATGGGCGTGCTGATGCCCTGCGAGAGTTGGTAGGACACCATCGCGACCGAGAACCCCATGACGCCGGCGATGGAAAGGTCGAACACGCCCGCGGCCAGCGGCACGATCAGGCCGATGGCCAACATGGCGGTGATCGCCTGATCACCGGCGACGATGCGGAAGTTGCCCTGGGTCATGAAGGTGTCGGGAATCCAGATCGCGAACAGCACGATGATGGCGACCCATACGTACAGACCGCTGAAGCGATCGAGTCCGAGCGAGAGCTTGCGGCCCTTGGTTCGGGTACCCGCGCCGTCGCTTCCACCCGGTGGTGGGCTCGCAGGCGCGGCCGCCGCTTCTTCGTGGGATTGGGTTGTCATGGTGATCCTTTCACCGAGTCCGAGTGCCGGCGAGGGTCACGGCGGGAGCAGGTTTCTTCAATGTCGAGGCGGTCAGCCGGTCCGGGTCGATCCGGGGCCGCGAGAATTCGTCGACGACACGGCCGACCGACAGCACGATCACCCGGTCGCACAGACGGGTGAGCTCGCCGTGGTCGGTGGACACCACCAGCACCGCTGCGCCGGCCTGAGCTGCGGAGTCGACCAGAGCATGGATGTCGGCCTTCGCGCCGATGTCGACACCCTGAGTGGGTTCGTCGAGCAACAGCACTCGGGGATTGCGTCTGAGCCACCGGGCCAGCACGACCTTCTGCTGGTTGCCGCCGCTGAGGGTGCTCAGATGTCGTTCGGTGTCGCCCGTGGGCCGGACTCCGAGACGTTCGAGCCAGTGCGCCACATCGGATTTCTCGCGCTTGACGCGCACGAGACCACCTTTGGCGAACCCCCACGGATCGGCGACCGACACGTTCTCGCGCAGCGACGCTGCGGCGAACGCTGCGTTGGACAGGCGCTCGGCCGGCACGCAACCGATACCCGCCGACATCGCCAGATCCGGTCGACCCTGTTCGACGGTCTTCCCGTCCACGGTGATCGCGCCGCCGCGACTCTCCGCGCCGAAGAGCGCGGGCACTATCTGTTCTCGACCGGATCCGGTGATACCGGCGATGCCGAGAACTTCACCGGAACGAATCGAGAAACTGAGGTCTTCGACTGCACCACAAAACAACTCGACGATCTGCAGAACGGGGTCGCCGGCGGAGTCCGTGGTTTCTTCCGGCTCGGCCAGGAACTCCTCGACGCGGCGGCCGATCATCAGCTCGACGAGACCGGATTCGTCGAGACCCTCGAGTGGGCGGGTGGTCACGATCTTGCCGTCTCGCATGACCGTCACGCTGTCGCAGAGGGAGAAGATCTCGTTCAGGTGATGCGAGACGAACAGCACGGCAACCCCGCGGTCGCGGATTCGACGGACCAGGTCGAACAGCCGGACTGCCTCCGCGGCAGGGAGATTGGCGGTGGGTTCGTCGAGTACCAGAACGCGGGCTCCACCGGAGTGATCCTGGACCGCACGGGCGATGGCGAGCATGGTGCGTTCGCTCATGGTCAACGCCCCGGCAAGCTTCTTCAGGTCGAGATCGACACCGAGCTCCGCGAGAGCCGTCTTGGCCCGAGCGCGTTCTGCCTTGAAGTCGATGGTGCCGATGGCGGTGGTCTTGTATCCGTGCCCGAGAGCGAGGTTGTCCACCACGTCGAGGCTTTCGACCAGTCCGAGTTCCTGGTGAACGAAGCGAAGACCGGCGGCCTCGCCGCTACCCGGAATTCCGAGATGCAGCTCGTCACCGCCGACCGCGATCGATGCGCCATCGTCGGGATCGTGATAGCCGGCAAGCACTTTGATGAGAGTGGACTTGCCACACCCGTTCTGCCCGACCAGTCCGCGGATCTCGCCGGGTGCGAGGAGAAGTTCGACGTCGTCGAGTGCCCGATGGCCGCCGAAGGTCTTCGAGAGACCGCTGATGCTCAGCGCATCTGTCATGAAATCCTACCTACGTGAGGTGAGTAACTTGAATCCTGCTGTTGTTACCTAGGTCATACTCAACTATGTACATGGATAAGTCCAGCATTCCGCGAAAGTTCGTATTGTGCGCTCAAGTGCATAAATAGGGAGAACAGAGCGAGCGCCAGGGACGCTGAAGTCGAGAGTCGGCCCTCGGCTGTATCTATAGTCGACGCGTAGTTAGCGAACGTCACCGAAAGGAAGTCCGTGAGCGAGTATCAGCTGGGCAGCGTCGTACAGATCGCGTACATGGTCGACGACGCGCGGGCGGCGGCCGCAGACTTCTCCGCCCGTACCGGAGCCGGGCCGTTCTTCGTCCGGCACAACCCCGGAGCGTTCGACCACACCTCGGCCTACGGCCAGTGGGGGCGCACCCAGATCGAACTGGTGCAGACCCACACGGCAACTCCCCCGGCGTTCGCGGAGACCACGACGGCACGACACTGCGTCCACCATGTCGCGATCATGGTGGCCTCGTTCAGCGAACAGCAACGCATCTTCGACGAGAGCGGCTGGCCCGCACTGTTTTCGGCGACCACGCCTAACGGAAACGCCTTCGCGTTCCACGACGCCCGAGCGGAGCTCGGACATCTCGTCGAGATCTACGAACCGCGACCGAGCATTCTGGCGTTGTACCGTCGCGTCGCCGACGCAGCCACCAACTGGGACGGAGTCGACCCGGTTCGCGACCTGTGATCGCGGTCGGCGCCGGACCGGTCAGGCGTCCGCGAGCAACGCGGCGGCACGTTCGCGGGCCATGGCCAGGATCTGCGGGTTACCCGAGTTCCACAGCACCGTCAGTTGTTTCTTGCAAATCTTCCACTCACCGTCGACCCGTCGGAGCGAATCGGTGTAGTAGCCGCCGATGGTGAACATCGCGTCGCCGGCCGTGTTGGGGAGCACGTGCTCCGCGCGCACGTAGGAGATGACCGTTCCGCTGTCTCCGTCGACGGTGATGTCCAGATTGGACAGAAAGTGCTGCGACGCAGCGAGTCCCGGAAAGAGCATCCGTCCCCGCTGCACCCAGTCGTCCGCCTTGAAGGGACCACCGTTGCCCGCGCGGTAGCTCGTGTAATCGATCTCGATGTCGTCGGTGAACACCGACCGGTACATGTCCCAGTCCCGCAGATCGATTCCGCGCGCGAATCGGGCCATCAGCTTCGTGATCTCCTGATGATCGTCGACGCTCATGTCACTTCGCCTTCGCGGGCAGCTGCAGGGAGACCGTCTCGAAGTACTCGTCGAGTCCGTCGGGTCCGAGCTCACGGCCGATTCCCGACTTCTTGAAGCCACCGAACGGTGCGGACGCGTTGAAGCGGCCACCGTTGATCGAGACCTGGCCGGTGCGCAACCGGCGAGCAATGGCGATCGCAGTGTCGTCGTCGCCGGCGAACACGGCTCCGGAGAGTCCGTAGTCGGAGTCGTTCGCGATGTCGACCGCGTCGTCGATGCCGTCGTAGGTGATCACGGCGAGGACGGGACCGAACACCTCTTCGCGAGCGATAGCGGACTTGTTGTCCACGCGGGAGACGACGGTCGGACGGACGAAGAAGCCGGACTGCAGTCGCTCGTCGAGGTCGTCGACCTCGCCGGGTCCACCGACCAGGAAGACCGCGCCCGCCGGCACCTCGGCCAGATGTTTCAGCACGGACTGCTGCTGTTCCTGCGACGCCATCGGCCCGATGTCCACCGACTCGTCGAGGGGGTCGCCGACCGTCTGCGACCCCACGAGTTCCACCAGCTTCTGCTCGACCTCGTCGATCCGATCGGCGGGAACCAGCAATCGTGTGGTGGCGGTGCAGGTCTGGCCGTTGTTGATGTAGCACCCCCGAACGGCTGCGGTGATCGCGGCGTCCAGATCGGCGTCGGGAGCGACGATGAACGCAGACTTTCCGCCGAGTTCCAAGGTCACTTTCTTGATTCCGGCTGCAGCTACTTGTCCGACGCGGGCGCCGGCCGAGGTCGAACCGGTGAGGCTGACCAGGTCGACGTCCGGATGACCGGCCAATCTCTCGCCCACCCGGCCGCCCGCTCCGGAGACGATGTTCAAAACGCCCGGCGGCAGTGCGGTGGTGTCGGCGATCTCCGCGACGACGAACGCCGCCAGCGGCGCGACGCTACTGGGCTTGACCACCGTGGTGCAGCCGGCGGCGATAGCGGGTGCCACCTTGGCCGCAAGTTGGTACAGCGGGTAGTTCCACGGCGTGATCGCGCCGACGACCCCGATTCCGACCTTGATGATCAGCGACGTACCGCGGCGTTCCTCCAGGGACGTGTTCTCGAGGATGTCCGCCATCGACCGGAAGATGGTCACGCCCAGACCGACCTGCACGGTGCGGGACCGCGCGATCGGCGTGCCGACCTCGCGCGCCATGATCTCGGCGAGTTCGGCTTCCCGATCGACCAGCCCGTCGGCGATCTGCCGCAGCGCCGTCACGCGGTCGACGATCGACGACTGCGACCACTCGCCGAAGGCGGCACGTGCTGCGGCGACCGCGTCGTCGACATCGGATTCGGTGCCCGCGGGCACCCGGGCCAGCAGCTGTCCCGTCGCGGCCTCCAGCACGTCGATCGTTCCGTCGCCCGACGACGGAACCCACTTGCCGCCGATGTAGAGCTCGTGCCGGTCGTCCATTCGAGGCCTCACTTCTTCTGCTGCGCGGCCGAGTGGCGGCCATCACAATCACCATAGCGATCTTAGAGGACTGATTGTCAAGTAAGTAGCGCAATCAAGTCTGTACATAGTTAGTGGTTCGTTTCTTGACATCCACTACTAATTGGGTAGGTTATGAGCACCGTCACAGTCCTACCGACGGCAAGCGCCGCATCACTTGCCGATGACCGTCCCAGACAGGGACCGGAGAATTCGAGGAGCACCATGAACGACCTCGCGACCAACACGTCCGCGCCGACCGTCGTCACGAGCGAATTGGTCGATCTCGTGGTCAAGGGCATGGTCCGTGGCCCGATCACGCCCGAACTCCAGGCCGTGGTCGACGCCGGAGACGCCGTCGCCAAGGGCCCCGTCGTCATGCCGACGCAGGCCGGTATCGCCAACGCCGGCGCGCAGGTTCGCCTTCCCGAGGGCGGCGACGAGGCCAAGGCCGTCACCGACCTGCTCCACGTCTTTCTTCCGGTCAACCGTCGCCTCCGCGAACTGTGCACCGCTTGGCAGTGCCGTCCCGACGGCTCCGCGAACGATCACTCGGACGCCCAGTACGACGCCAAGATCCGCGATCAGCTCGAAGACATTCACACCGACGTGACCAAGATGCTGCGCCGGACGGGCAAGCAGTGCGCCCCGCTCCTCGACTACCGCGAGCGGCTGATCGGCGCCCTCGAACGCTTCGACAGCGGCGACACCGCATCTCTGACATCGCCCCTGACGGACGGCTACCACACCGTCTGGATGTGGCTGCATCAGCACGTGCTGATGATGCTGGGTATGACACGGGCGCAGGACGAGGCCCTCGAGGAGAAGCTCGTATCCGGTAGCGCAGAATGACCGTGTCCGACAACGTCATCCACGCGTCCACGCGGACGGCGGTACCTTACGGTCAAGGCCGTGCTCGCGGACTCGGCGCCGACGTGCTGGGTGTACACGGTGTCGAGATGGACAACCTGGTGGCACTCGGACTTCCCGTGGTACCGGGATTGACCGTCCCGATCGGTTCCGGTGCCGGACTCGAGAACCGCGAGACCGCCGCTCTGGCAATCGACCTGCTCGAAAAGCTGGCCGTACGCGGGATCTGGCCCGAGGTCCGCACCGAGCGGCGGCCCATGTTGATGCATCTGCGCTGCAGCGCCCCTGTCCCGGTGTCGGCCCTGCCGCCGGCCATCTCGGCCATCGGTCTGTCGAGCCGCAACATCGACGCTCTGGTCGAGGTGATCGGACGAGAGCGCGACATCTACGACTCCTGGGCGGCGAACCTCCGGTTCGTCGCGGAGGGCGCTCTCGAGATCGACACCGACGATCTGGACGACCTCGACGACGACCACCCCGACAGCCGCACCCGAGTTCCCGCTCTGCTCGAATTTATCGAGAAGTCCACCGGTGCAACGTTTCCCACGGAACCGGCCGAGCAACTCGGTCTGGCAGCCAAAGCCATGCTCGCCCGTTGGGCCTCTCCCCGTGGACAGCGTGCGCGCAAAGCCCTGTCCCTGCCCGGTGACCTGGGAATCGCCCTGCACGTTCGCGCCCTGCGCCTCGGCTCCTGGGACGAATCCGGGTACGGATCCGCGATAAGCCGTGACCTGGAGACCGGCAAGTACGCACCCCATGGCGTCTTTCACCTCGGTGTTCGCCGGGCCGATCCCAACCCCGGTCCGGGCGCCCCACTCACGCACACCCCCGGTGGCGTGCAGATTCTCGATCAGATCTTCGCCACGCTCGAACCTCATCTTCGTGCCGTCGCGGAGGTGGAGTTCGAGGTCCGCGACCGCCAACTCGCACTGCTCAGCGCCGGTCCGCTCGAGCACCCCGGCCCGCGCGCGGTCACCAATCTGGCCGTCGACCTGGCCACCGGTCAATCGATCGGACGCAGCGAGGCCGTTCGCATGCTCGAACCCGACCTGATGCAGGACCTCCTCCACGCCCAGCTCACGCTCACCGGCCGCGAACAGCTGCTCGCGCACGGGCTTCCCGCGTCGCCGGGTGCAGCCATCGGCGAGATCGCGTTGTCGAGCGAGCGGGCCCTGCGACTCGCAGCCGAAGGCAAGGACGTCATCCTCGTCGCGTCCGAGACCAGCCCGGCGGACGTCCCCGCTCTGCTCGCCGCCACTGCGGTGATCACCTCCAACGGTGGACTGGCGTCGCATGCCGCCGTCGTTGCCCGCGGCGCCGGCCGACCGGCCGTCTGCGGCGCGACGACGCTGCGAATCGACCTCGACGCCGCCACCGTGACGTCCGACGGCATCACCCTGTCCGAGGGTGACACAGTCTCCGTCAACGGCCGAACCGGCGACGTCTACGTGGGCGCCGTACCGATCCGGCCCGCGGAACCATCGCCGGAACTCGAGGTGCTGCTCGGATGGGCCGACGAGATTCGCGAACTGGGCGTGCGCACCAACGCCGACAACGCCGAGGACGCAGCAACGGCGTTCCGGCTCGGCGCCGAGGGAATCGGACTGTGCCGCACCGAGCACCAGTTCATGGGTGATCAGCTGCCGCTGGTGCAACGACTCGTTCTCGCCGACAGCGAAGCCGAGGAGATCGACGCGATCGCGGCGCTGACGGCGGCCCAGCAGTCGGACTTCACCGATCTGCTTCGCGTCGTGGGGAATCGGCCCATCACCGTCCGTCTGCTCGACGCACCGCTGCACGAGTTCCTGCCACCTGACGGGCACTACCGAGACGACGCCCAGGCCGAACGGGCAGCTGCCACCCACGAATCCAACCCGATGCTGGGACTTCGTGGTGTGCGGTTCGCCATGGTGCAGAAGCGGCTGTATCCCGCGCAGGCCGAAGCGCTGTTCCGCGCATGGGTCACGGTGAACGCCGAAGGACTCACGCCTGCACTCGAAGTGATGATCCCGCTGGTATCCCTTCCGGGTGAACTCACCGAAGCCATCGCCCAGGTGCACCGTGCTGCCGCTACCGTCGCCGCCGACACCGGTGTCACGGTTCCCTACCTCGTCGGCAGCATGATCGAGACCCCGCGGGCAGCGCTGCTCGCCGCTACGTTGGCCGCCGAGGCGCAGTTCCTCTCGTTCGGCACCAACGACCTGACCCAGCTGACGTACGGGTTCTCCCGAGACGACGTCGAGAAGACGATGCTCGCGCACTACCTCGAGCACGGACTGCTGACCGACAGCCCCTTCGCGGTGCTCGATCGCGACGGAGTCGGTGCCCTGGTCTCCCTGGCCGCGGACAGTGCGCGCACCGTGCGACCCGACGTGAAGCTGGGCGTCTGCGGTGAACACGGCGGCGACCCGGAATCGATCTCGTTCCTGAATTCGGTCGGGCTGCATTACGTGTCGTGCTCCCCCAGGCGTGTTCCCGTGGCCCGCCTGGCGGCCGCGCACGCCACGCTGGAGAAGCAGACGACGTGAATTCCGAGCTGGACTACTTGCGGGCATCCGTGCGAGCCGCGGCGGCCGATCTCGGCGGACCCGACCTGTGCCGCTCGCTCGATCCAGCCGGCGCCGGCTGGGACGCCGGCGCCTGGTCGGTCATGGCGGGACAGATCGGGGTCAGCAGCCTGGGATTGCCCGAATCATGCGGCGGCCTCGGTGGTTTGGCCGAGCTCGCCGTGGTCGCCGAAGAACTGGGCGCCGCGCTGCTTCCGATCCCGTTCCTCTCGACGGTCCTCACCGCACAGGTGCTCGTCCACGCCGGCGGTGCCGACGACGTGATCACGGACATCGCCGAAGGTCGGCCCGCCGCGTTCGCGGGACTCGACAGGCGCGGATGGTGGTCACCCGACCACGAGATCTTCACCGCCACCGAGACGACAACCGGGTGGTCGTTGACCGGCCACGCGCCGGCTGTCCTCGGCGCCGCCGATGCTCGGTGGCTGGTGGCCGTCGCCCACACCTCGGACGGTCCAGACATCTTCGTCGTGGACGCCGCCGCAACCGAACCCGCTATCACGCCGCTGCGAACACTCGACCTGTCGCGGGCGCAGGCCGCGCTCACCCTGTCGGACACGCCGGCCCGCCGGCTGACGGTCGGCGGAAGCGCCTCGGCCGCAGTCGATCCCGCTCTCGACGTGGCCTGCATCGTGCTGGCTGCCGAGCAACTCGGTGGCGCTCAGGTGAGCCTCGACCGCACGGCCGCATACGCGAAGGAACGCCGTCAATTCGGGCGAGCCATCGGCAGCTTCCAAGCCGTCAAGCACACGCTCGCCGACATGCTGGTTCTCGTGGAGTCCAGCCGATCGGCAGTCGTTCGCGCGATCGAGGCCACCGATCTCACCGAGGCCGGCGCGGTGGCGCAGGCGTGGTGTTCGGACGCCTACCGGACCGTGAGCGCCGAGGCCGTACAACTCCACGGCGGTATCGGCTTCACGTGGGAACATCACTGCCACCTGTACTTCCGACGGGCCCGCGCCGACGCTCAGCTCTTCGGCGGGGCCGCGTTCCACCGGGAACGGCTCGCCACTTCTCTCGCCTGGTGAGGGCGTTCAGCGCTTGTCGCGCTGAGACCACGGCTGGTCGCGGTTCTCCCGCGGCTCAGGCGGCAACCCGAGCACCCGCTCGCCGATGACGTTGCGCTGGATCTGATCGGTACCACCTGCAAGTCGGTAACCCGGGCTTCCCAGCAGATGTTCGGTCCACGCGAAGCGGTCGTCGTCGACCGCGGCGGTGATCTCGGTACCCAGCAGATCCGCCGCGATTTCACCGATCTTGCCCAGGACGTCCGACGCCATGAGTTTGCCGACCGATGCCGCCGGCCCCGGAGACACACCCGCGGCAGCAGCGCGGGCCACCCGGTCCGCGGTGGCCGCCCGCAGTTCCGATCGGATGTACACGTCCGCGATGTTCTGACGCACCAACGGATCGTTCGCGACACCGAGAGACTGCGCCAGCGAGATCAATTCGGCCACCGAGCCGCCCTTCTTCCGGGTCACCGACCCGGAGGCGGTGCGCTCGAACGCCAGCGTGGCACCCGCGACCTTCCACCCTTGGCCCACCTCGCCGAGACGCATGCTGTCCGGCACCCGGACCTCGTGCAGAAACACCTCGTTGAACGACGATCCTCCGCTCATCTGCCGAATCGGCCGGATGTCGACCCCCGCGAGGTCGAGGGGAATCAGAAACGCGGTGATGCCCTTGTGTTTCGGTGCGTCCGGATCGGTGCGGGCCAGGAGCATCCCGAGGTCGGCGAAGCGTGCACCCGACGACCACACCTTCTGCCCGTCGATCACCCAGTCGTCACCGTCGCGCACGCCCCGGCACCCGAGTGCGGCCAGATCGGATCCGGCGCCGGGCTCGCTGAACAGTTGGCAGGCGAGGAGGTCGGTGCGGAGCAACGGGTTCGCGTAGGTGCGCCGCTGATCGTCGGAGCCGAACATCGCCACCGCGGGTCCGACGAGACCGGTTGTGACGCTGATGAGTTCGGTGGACGGCGGCACGTCGAACTCACGCTCGGCCTGCGCGATGGCCGACGCGAAGGAGGCAGGCAGTCCGCGTCCACCGTGTTCCACGGACAGGGTCACCGCGCCGTAGCCGGCGTCGAAGCGTTGCCTGCGATAGTGCCGGACGGCGTCGAGCAACGCCGTCTCGTCCTCGTCGGACAGATTGCGGAAGACGGCGAGGTCGGGCCGATCCTGCGGTGAGGGCTCAGGTCGGGGCGGGAGGATCGAGCCCAGCCACGACCGGACCTCGGCCTGGAAGTCGGCCAGCTCGGGGATGGTACCGAGACCCGTTGTCACAATGATCCTTTCGTCGTCACGCCGTCAACACCGTGCAAGCCGACAGCCCGGGAGCGCCGTACACGTGGGTGAAGCCGACCGTCGGGCCACCGGGCACCTGATTGCCTTCGGCGCGGCCCTGCAATTGCCGGACGACCTCGTGCACCTGCCGTAACCCGGATGCGCCGATCGGTTCTCCGCCGGCCAGGCAGCCGCCGTCGGTGTTGATCGGCATGCTGCCGTCGAAGCGGGTCGCTCCCGATTGGAGCAACTTCGCCTGTTCGCCGTGCTCGCACAGACCCGTTTCCGCCATGTGAATGATCTCGGACCCGGAATCGGTGTCCTGCAACTGCGCGACGTGGACGTCGGCGGGACGGAGGCCGGCCGCGGCGAACGCCGCCGCGGCGGCATCGATGCTCGGACTGCGAGTCGGGTCGGGAGCAAGCCACGGTGAGAACACCTCGAAGGATCCGAACCGTCGGGTTCGCACCTCCACCGCAGCCAGCCGAATCGGTTTGTCGCACATGTCGTGTGCGCGATCTCCCCGCGCCAGCACGAGAGCGACCCCGCCCTCACCAGGCGAGCAGAACATGTACTGGGTGAGCGGATCGTTCACCATGGCGGACGACAGCACCTGCTCGGCGGTGAGTTCCTTTCGCCGCCACGCCATCGGATGTGCTGCTCCGTTGGCGAAGGCTCGCTCGGAGACATCCGCCAGTACGGACTCGTCGAGGCCGTGCTCGTGAAAGTATCGGCGCGTCTTCATCGCGAAGTACTGGGTGGTGACCATCATGCCGGTCCGGGCGTACCAGGGGTCCAGACCGTACGCGGCGGGGTCGGAGGCGAATGCGCCACGCGGGTGCTTGTCGAAACCGACCACCGCCACTACGTTCGCTCGCCGGGCGGTGAGCATGTCGGTGGCCGTCGCCAGGGCGACTCCGCCTGTGGCGCAACCGTTCTTGACAGTCGTGAACGGGATGCCGGTCAGCCCGAGACGCGAGACCAGCGAATCGGGCTTGCCGGAGACGTTGCTGCCGCCGACCGCGGCATCGACGTCGGACCACGCAATTCCGGCGTCGGCCAGTGCGGCACGCAGCGCGTGCTCGCCCATGTCCATGCCCGAGACCCCGTCGTGCCGACCGAACGCGTGCATTCCGGCGCCGACGATGTAGACGTCGTCCGAACTCACGAGGTCACCTTCCCGAACGCGAACGTGACCTCGGCGTCTCCGACCGGGAGCAAACGCAGTTCGACGTCGTCCCCGATCGCGACCGTCCCGACGATGCGCGATTCGACGAGAACCCCGCCGAGGTCGACGTAACCGACGACGAACGGCTCGAACCCCGACGCCGGCACGTCGAAGGGGGGCTTCGGCGCGAAAGCCTGTGTGGTCCAGGTCCAGACCGTTCCTCGAGTCGGCAGCGGCCGCCGCGACACCGCCGCCCCGGCACATCCCGGGCACCGTGCTGCCGGTGGAAACGCCACGACTTCGCAATCGTCGCAGGCGCTTCCGGCCAGCACCGGTGGATCGAGTTGCCCGAACAGCGTGTCGTCGACGGCGTGCATTCTGCGCGCTACCCGGCCAGAAGTGACAGTGGTCGGGCGAGGATCTCGCCGAGGGTGCGCAGGTACTCCGCTGCGGGAGCCCCGTCCACCGCTCGGTGATCGAACGTCAGTGAAAGCGTCATGACCTGTGTCTTCACCGGAGTGTCACCCTCCCAGCGGAATCCGTCCTTGACCCGGCCGACGCCGAGAATGGCGACGTTGCCCGGATTGACCACCGGAGTGAAGAAGTCGACGCCGTACGCACCGAGCGTGCTGACCGAGAACGTCGCGCCCTCCATGTCGTTCAGTGCCAGTTTTCCAGTCCGAGCCGCCGTCGCCACCGCGTTGGTGCGGGTGGCGATCGCGGTGAGCGACAGAGCGTCGGCATCGCGGACCACGGGAACGACGAGTCCACCGTCGACAGCGACCGCGACCCCGATGTTGATCTCCTCGAACAGTGTCACCTTGTCATCGGCGATTCCGGCGTTCAGCAACGGATGCTGCTGCAGCGCAAGGGCTGCGGCCTTGACCACGAAATCGTTGAGGCTGGGCGGCTTCGACGCGGAGCCCTCGCCCTTGAGTTGCGCGCGGACGGCGACGAGAGCGGTCACATCCACTTCGTAGCCGTGCGTCAGCTGGGCCATCGTGTGCAGGCTGTCGACCATGTTGCGGGCTATAGCGCCGCGCATTCCCGAGAGCGGGATGACGTCACCGGGCTGTGGGCCGGTGACCCGGGCGGGCGTCGGCGTCGGCGCAGTCGAACCGGCCTGTGGCGTAGCGGCATTCTCGACATCGGCCTTCGTGACGCGGCCGCCGATTCCGGTACCGACGAGCCGGGTCAGGTCCACGCCGAGTTCGGTGGCCCGGCGACGGACCAACGGCCCGACGAACTGGCCGGCCGATTCACTGGGCTTCTCGACTTCGGCCGCCATCGCGGGTGCCGGAGTCGCAGCGAGGAACTCCTCGACATCTTCGGACACGATGCGCCCACCGGGGCCGGTGCCGCGTATCGCAGCCAGATCGACGTTCGACGCCGCAGCGACGCGGCGGGCGTTCGGCGACGACTTGAGTCGCGTCCCGTCGCCGGATACCGGCGCAGCCGTCGGGGCGGCCGTCGGGGCGGCCGCAGAAGCCACATCGTCAAGGACCGCGTCCACCGACACAGGAGCGTCGACACCGTTCGGTGCCTGCTCCCCCTCACCGAGGAGCCACCCGATCACCGCGCCGACCGGCAGTACGTCGCCGGCCTTCGCGGTGGTGGCGAGGATGCCTTCGGCTTCGGCTTCCACGTCGACCTCGACCTTGTCGGTCTCGAGACGCAGGAGCACGTCGCCGAGACCGATGCGCTGGCCCGGCTCGGCCAGCCATTCGCCGATGACGCCTTCCTGCATCGTCAGACCCAGCTTCGGCAGCACGATCTGCTGAGCCATTGCGTCAGTTCCTTTCGAGCAGGCGGCGCGCTCCGGCGACGATGCGGTCTGCGTCGGGCACGTAGGCCTTTTCGAGCGGGGTGCTGAACGGCACGGGGGTGAAGGGAGCGCCGATGCGCAGGACCGGTGCGTCGAGGTAGTCGAACGCTTCTTCCTGGATCTGCGCGGCCACTTCGGCGCCGATGCCACCGAACGTGACTGCCTCGTGCACAACCAGAATGCGGTTGGTCTTGGACGCCGATTTCACGATGGTGGCCGTGTCGAGAGGCTGCACCGACCTCGGGTCGACCACCTCCACCGACACTCCGGATTCGGCGAGGATGTCGGCAGCCTTCAGCGCTTCGGTGACCATGCGGCCGAAGGCGACGATGGTGACGTCGTCACCTTCGCGCGGAATCGCGGCCTGACCGATGGGGATCGAGTAGATCTCCTCGGGCACCTCGGCTCGCGCTCCGAGGAGGACCTTGTTGAGCATGAACACGACGGGATTGTCGTCGCGAACGGCCGAGACCATCAAGCCCTTGGCGTCGTACGCGTTGGACGGCATCAGCACCTTGAGCCCCGGGGTGTGGGCCAGCCAGGCTTCGAGCGACTGCGAATGTTGCGCACCCGCGCTCACTCCGGCGCCGTAGGCGACCGCGATGACCATCGGGACCTTGACCTCGCCGCCGTACATGAACTTCATCTTGGCGGCCTGGTTCACCACTTGGTCGAGGGCGACGGCCAGGAAGTCCATGAACATGATGTCGACGACGGGACGCAGCCCTCGCGCTGCGGCGCCGACGCCGAGACCGATGAGACCCATCTCGGCGATCGGGGTGTCGACCATGCGCCGCGGCCCGAACTCGTCGAGAAGTCCGTCGTACATGTGGAAGACGCCGCCGTATCCGGCCACGTCCTCGCCGATGACGAAGACGTTCTCGTCCTCCCGCATGGTTTGCGCGACGCCTTCGTTGTACGCCTTGACGTACGTGGTGACGCGAGCCGTCGCGGCCTCGGCCGGTGTGGTCGAGTTCGGTGACGTTTCTGTTGCAGTAGACATCGTTTCAGCCTTTTCGGTTCTTCAGTCGCTGTAGACGTTGAGGGCGAAGTCGGCCACGTCCGGGAAGGGACTGGCCTCGGCGAAGCTCACGGATTCTGCGATGTCCGCGTCCACTTCTGCCCAGACGGTGGCGAACTCGGATTCGGTCACCAGGCCTTCGGACACGGCCCGTGCTTCGAGGAGTTTGATGGCGTCGCGCTCTTTCCACGCCTCGACCTCTTCCTGGGTGCGGTAGGTCTTGCGCAGACCCTTCACGCCCTGGTGGTCGTAGTAGCGGTAGGTCTTGGCCTCGACCAGAGTGGGACCACCGCCGTTGCGGGCCCGTTCGACCGCACGCCCGACGGCTGCGCGCACCGCGATCGCATCCATGCCGTCGCAGATCTCACTGGGAAATCCGTAGGCCGGTGCGCGATCGGCGACGTTCTCGAGCTTCATGTGATCCCGCAGAGCGGTGAATTCCGCGTATCCGTTGTTCTCGCAGACGAATACGACCGGAAGTTCGAGAATGCCGGCCATGTTCGCGGCCTCGTGGAACGCGCCGATGTTGCTGGCCCCGTCCCCGAAGAACGGGATGGCGACGGAGTCCTCGCCGCGGTACTTGGCGGCGAATGCGGCGCCGACGGCGATCGGGATACCGCCGCCGACGATGCCGTTCGCGCCGAGCATGCCGATGGAGAGGTCGTTGATGTGCATCGAGCCACCGCGGCCCTTGCAGTATCCGTCGACGCGGCCGAAGAGTTCGGCGAACATCTGGCGGAACTGGGCACCCTTGGCGACGGCGTGACCGTGTCCGCGGTGTGTCGAGGAGATCTGATCGGTGTCCCGCAGGTTGCTCATCGCCCCGGCTGCGACGGCTTCCTGGCCGACGTACAGGTGCAGGAACCCTGGAAGCTTGCCGCCTTCCATCAGCCGGCCGGCCTCGGTCTCGAACTGCCTGATCCGAACCATGCGCCGATGCAGATCCAGCAGGATCTCCCGGCTCGGTGTCGGATCGTTGGATCCGATGGGCTCGACGGCCTCACGGGTTGGGTCGGTCGCGGTCGAAGTCACCACGTACACCTCTTCTCTGGTCCGAACGATGCAGCGATCCATCGCGCTGGGGACTTTGTTTACGTCTTCTACAGTATGGCTACTACAGTAGCTGAATGTAAGTAGAATCACTATAAAGTTACTGTTGCACATTCGAGGACCGAACCGTTGAAGGAGTGAGCCATGCTCGACCGAATAAGGGAGCGAGCGACGGCCGACCCGCACGGCCTGGCTCTGGTGGACGACCGCAGAGCGATGACCTGGACCGATGTCGCCACCACCCTCGACGCCCTGGGCGAACGACTCATCCACATCGCACCGAACTCCGACGAACGCATCGCCGTGATCGGCGAGAACACCGCCGAGACCCTCCTGACGCACGTTGCCGGCATCCGGCGGGGCGTCGGCACGGTGGCCGTCTCCCGGCAGCTCAAGCCCGACGAAATGGCCGACCAGCTGCTCGATTCCGGTTCCGTGGCCGTGGTGACGGGCCCCTCGGGTCTGATCTCGTCCTTCGAAGCGGGTCGCAAGGTCGGTCTCCGCGCGGTGATCGTCCACAACGCCGACGCGTTCGGCGGCGTCGACTGGTCCGAGTTCGTCGCGACCGACCGAGACCTGCCCGCGTCGGTGCCGGCGACCGAGCGTCCGGCTCGTCCGCCCCTCGTCTACACCTCCGGCACCACCGGACGTGCTCGCGGCACGCAGGTGCGCTGGTTGCCCGCTCCCGCCGAGACCGCCGCGGACTTCGTCGACGCGGTGTCCGCGCGGTCGGGCTATCCCGCCGGCGTCCACCTCGTCGTCGGACCGCTGCAACACAACGGCCCGCTCACCGCGATACGCCATCTGCTCTCCGGTCAGCCCGTGGTGGTGATGGGCCGCTTCGACGCCGAACGCACGTTGGAGCTGATCTCGGGTCACCGGGTCACGTCGACACTGATGGTTCCCACGCACTTCCAGCGCCTGCTGGGACTCGACGATGGCGTCCGCTCCCGCCACGACGTCTCGTCTCTGGAGTACGTCGCGCACACCGGTTCGGCGTGTCCCCAGGACGTGAAGCGTTCGATGATCGACTGGTTCGGTCCGGTGCTCGTCGAGTCTTACGGCGGCAGCGAAATCGGGTCGGTGTGCAAGATCGACTCGACGGAGTGGCTCGAGCACCCCCGGTCGGTCGGCCGAGCGGTCCCCCCGTTCGAAGCCGTGGTCGTCGGATCCGACGGCGGCGAACTCGGCCGCGGTGAGGTGGGTGTGCTCGGCTTCCGAACCCCGCCCGAGCGCAGCGTCGTCTTCCACGCCGATCCCGAAAAGACCGCTGCGGCTTACATTTTGCCGGGAGTCGCAACCCTGGGCGACGTCGGGTACGTGGACGACGACGGGTACGTGTTCATCACCGATCGAGTGGCCGACATGGTGGTCTCCGGAGGCGTGAACCTGTATCCCGCAGAGAGCGAGCGCGTTCTGTCGACGTACCCGGCCGTCGCGGAAGTCGCGGTGATCGGCGTGCCGGACGACGACCTCGGCGAAGCCCTGCTGGCACTGGTGGTGGCGCGGCCCGACACCTCGCTGGACGTGGACGAACTCGCCCGCTTCGCGAAGGACTCGATGGCCTCCTACAAATGCCCGAAGAACTACGTCGTGGTCGAAGAACTGAGCCGCAACGCCATGGGCAAGCTCGACAAGAAGGCCATGCGCGCTCCGTATTGGAGTACCGAACGCACCATCGCCGGCTAGCTCCCATACTCCGCACTTCACTTCGCCGAAAGGTAGTCATGATCGAGGTTCTACTGGTCCGGCACGGCCAACCGGTCTCCCGAGTGCGCAATCCGGGGTTGGCCCCCGAAGGCATCGCGGATGCCCGCAAACTCGCGACGTGGCTGCGACACGAGCAGATCGATGCGATCGTCGCCAGTCCCCTCGTTCGGGCCCGGCAGACGGCGGAAGAGCTTGCGGCAGGGATGGATCGGGAACTCGATCTGGTGATCGAGGACCTGCGCGAGTGGGACGACGACATCAGCCCCGAGGACTACATGGCCGTCGAGGACATGGCACCCGACGATGCTCGGCTGCGCGCGGTGGCCGACGGCCGGTTCGAGGAGTACGTTCCCGCCCTCGATCTGCCGAAGTTTCGCGCCCGCGCACGGTCGGCTCTGGATCAGGTCTTCGACCGGTACCCCTCCGGACGCGTCGTGGCGGTAGCGCACGGCGGCATCATCAACGCAGTGGTCGCCGACATCCTCGAGATGCCGAAGACGTTCTGGCACAACCCCGCCTACACCTCGGTCGCGCGCGTGCGGAAGTTGGACTCCGGTGTGATCGTCGTCGATTCGATCAACGACACCGCACACCTGCGCGGCACCGTCGTAGTCGCATGACGGGTGACACGCTCGCCGCAGCTAGCCGGGTGATTCTGGTGCGGCACGGTCTGCCGGGCGAGGAGGGCGCCGCCGATCCAGGGCTCGGGGACACCGGCACGGATCAAGCGCGGCGCCTCGGCGCGTGGCTGCGCAGCGAACCGGTGACGCAGGTGTTGTCGAGTCACTACAAGCGAGCCCACCAGACCGCCCTACTGGCGGCGGAACCACAGGGACTCGACGTCGCCGTCGACGAGCGGTTCCGGGAATGGGACAGCGATCGAACCAGTTACGCCACCCCCGAAGCCATCGCCGACACACCACAGGGACGAGCCTTCGCCGAGGGCCGGTTCGAGGATTTCGTTCCGAAGTACGACAAAGCCGAAGTGGCGCAGCGGATGCGCGCGGCGATTCTCGACGCCACGCGGCGGGCACCGGGTCAACTGACGGTGGTGGCGTCGCACGGCGGCGCCATCAACACGCTGTTGTCCGACATCCTGCAGGCGCCGTCACCGTTCTTCTTCAACCCCGGATACACGTCGATGAGCCGCATCGCGGTGCTGCGGTCGGGGCGCTTCGTCATCGAATCAGTCAACGACACAGCACATTTGCGCTGACCGCAGTTTTCAGGACAGCCGGACCAGCATCTTGCCGACGTTCCCGCCGCCGAGCATGGACAGGAACGCGTCGACCGCGTTGTCGAGTCCGTCGTGGATGGTGGACTCGGCGATCAACTCCCCGGATGCCAGCCAGCCGGCGACGCGGTCCTCGAACTCGGGCCGCAGATCCTCGTGGTCGCGGACGATGAAGCCCTGCAGTGTGATTCGCTTGAGTATGGCGTTCATCAGGTGATCCATGGGCGGGCTGTCCGGACCTCCGTTGGAGATCATGCCGCACAGCGCCACCCGGCCACGCTGGTTCAGTGACGCCAGTGCCGCGACCAGATGGTCGCCACCGACGTTGTCGAAGTAGAGGTCGATGCCGTCGGGTGCCTCGTCCCGCAGCGCGGCACCGATAGGCCGCGCGCGGTAATCGATAGCCGCGTCGAAACCGAACCGGTCCGTGAGCAGCGCCGCCTTGTCCGGCCCGCCGGCGCTACCGACCACCCGCGAGGCGCCGAGCAACCTGGCGAGCTGGCCCGCCGCACTACCGACCGCCCCGGCCGCCGCGGAGACGAACACGGTGTCGCCGGTGCGTAATTCGCCCGCGCGCACCAGTCCGACGTACGCAGTGAAGCCCGTCTGACCGAGCACCCCGAGCCAGTGGTGCAGGTCGATCCCCCGCGGCTCGATCACGGTGGCCGCAGCGGTGTCGACCACCGCGTGCTCGCGCCAGCCCAGGCGATGACGCACGTAGGAACCCGTGGGCACGTCCTCGGTGCCCTCGACCACCACACCGAGTGCGGACCCGTCGAGCGGTGCGTCCACCTGAAAGTTGGTGGTGTAGTGCATCTCCGACGTTGCCAGCCGTCCCCGCATCGACGGGTCGACACTCATGAACAGATTGCGCACGAGGACCTGATCGACTGTGCGTTCGGGAATCGGAAGGTCCCGAACCTCGAAGTGCTCCGGTCCGGGATCACCACCCGGGCGCTTCGCGAGATAGACGGCCCGTGTGGTGGTGATGACCCCGGTGCTCACGGCAGTTCCAGGATGGTGACCGTGCCCTTGGATCCGTCGATCTCGACGAGCGTGCCGTTCGGTATGCGGCGGGTCGCGGCCTGAACACCGGCCGCGCAAGCGATGCCGAGTTCGCGGCTCACGATCATCGCGTGCGACCCCATCGCACCGACGTCGGTGATGGCGCCACCGGAAACCATGAACAACGGTGTCCACGACGGATCGGTTTGCGGTGCAACAAGAATGTCGCCGACCTCGAACGAGTCCAATTCGGCCATCGACGTGATCACGCGAGTGCGGCCCTGCGTGATTCCGGGTGAGGCGCCGGAGCCCTGGAGGACGTCGCCGACCTTCACGGCGGCGACGGCCGACCGACCCGTGCGGCCCAGCGTCGACAGGGCCGGGATCGGTTCGCGGGTGTCGAGGAAGGTGGGCAGTTCCAGGCCGAACAGCTCGCGCCAGTCGCGGTGTCGTTGCGCCAGAGTGATTCTCATCGACTCGGGGGCACTCGCCAGCGCGTCGAGTTCGTCGTCGACCGCCATGAACACGTGGTCGGCCGAATCGAGGTGACCATCGGCGTACAGCCGGCGACCGAGCTCCACCAGCGGAACACGCGCCTCGTGCAGCACCTTGATGCAGTTGGTCTTGGCGCGCTCACGCCATGCGGCGAACCTGCGGGCGGACGCCAACGCCGCTGCGAGCGTCGCCTGCCCCGCCTCGTCGTCGCCGACGATCTTCTTCGCCGCGGCCAGAGCGTCGGCTCCGGCCGACGCATGATCGGACAGCCGTGCGTCGGGCGCGGCCGAGTCGTCTTGGAGCCGCAGCCGGTCGATGAGGCCGAGGACGAGCTCGGGCCGGGTCTCCCACGAGACGGACCCGAGGTCCCATTCGTTGGGCCCGCGGTATCCGTAGTCGAGGAGGAACCGGTCGAGGGTGGCATCGAACTTCGGGTCGATTCCGGCGATCCGCTCACCGACGCCGGCAACTCCGGAATCGAATGCCGCCATCAGCTTCTCGTCGGCCCGGACCAAGCGGCCGAGCTCCCACAACGCATACGACGGCAGCGCCGAGTCCACGTCACCGGCCGCACCGACCAGGGTGACGATGAGATCTTGGTTCTCCGCGCCCAGCAGCTGGCCCAGAACGGCGGGACCCACCGCGGCGCAGTTGGTGGCGATCACCTCACCGCGCCACGCGACGCGCTCGAGCGGCATCACCGACCGGGCTCGCGCGACGAGCGCGGCCGGCGTCAGTACGGACAGGTCGGGACGTTCGGCGCGCAAGCGGTCGGCGAGAGTCCGGTCTTCTTCGAGTTCCGGGAACGTCTCGGTGGACAGCGCCCACGCGTTGCGGGCCTCCAGCCGGCGGCCGGCCTCGGCATTCTCGTCGTCTGGATGGCCGACGTAAGCCGGGATGTTCGGGTCTCCGCCATAGAAGAGCTGATCGACGAGTTCCACCGGCAGACCGCCACGGATGCCGACGAGACGAGACATCGACAGGTTGATGTAGAGGTGTCCGTAGAAGATTCCGGACGAGGCCGCGACGTCGGGCTTCTCGGCGAGCGAGTAGCTGCCCAGGCTGGCGTAGCCGAAGTTCCATCCGGGAAGAATGTTCTGAATCCACCCCAGATCCGCGCCGAGGGGCGTGATCGGGTCCGACAGCACGTCGCTCGCGTTGAGCCGCGTGTACACGGGCAGACGAGGACTCGGATCGGTGTCGACCAACCAACGCTGCTCGGACATTGCACTTCTCGTCTCTGACATCGGCGACTGCACCTCGTGGGTAGTTTTTTGATTCCGTCTGCAGATTTACTGTGACTTGAGCCACTCTACATGCAAGACTGTAGACGATGACAAGTTACTTGTCTCTGGTCCTGAGCGAATCGGTATGGGAGAAGATCAATGAAATTGCAAGACAAGGTTGTTGCCGTCACGGGCGGAACCCAGGGAATCGGACGCGGCATCGCCGAAGCGGCGTTGGCCGAAGGGGCGAAGGTGTCCCTCAACGGGCGCTCGAAGGACAAAGGCGAGAAAGCTCTTGCACAGTTCGGGGCCGGTGATCGCGCTGCCTTCTTCCCCGGAGACGTCACCGTGCAGTCCGATGTGGAGGACTTCATCGAGCAGACGGTCGCCACGTTCGGGCGCATCGACGTGCTGGTGAACAACGCCGGCGGAGCCAAGGATCTCCAACCCACGGCCAACCTCAGCGACGAGGAATGGACTCTGGTGATGAACTGGAATCTGAACTCGAACTTCTGGGCCACCCGCCGGGCCCTCCAGCACATGCTGCCCAACAAGTCCGGCCGCATCATCAACATCTCGTCGGTGGAAGGCAAGCACGGCAAGCCCGTGTTCACCGCCTATGTGGCCGCGAAGCACGCCATCAACGGCATGACCAAGTCCATCGCCCGCGAGGTCGGTACCGAGGGCATCACCGTCAACTCCATCTGCCCCGGACTCGTGATCACCGACATCATCAAGGACAACGGCCCCGCCACGGCCAAGGCCATGGGGATGTCCTTCGACGAGATGGTGGCGTTGTTCGCCGAGGAGTCGGCGCTCAAGCGACCCAACACGATCGAAGAAGTCGCCGCGATGGCGATGCTCCTCGCGTCCGACGCCGGCGCCGGTATTACCGGCGCGATTCTCAGCGTCGACGGTGGAACTGCGAACTACTGATGCACCACCCCTCTGTCACGAAGGAAGCCTTATGACTCGAGCAGGATTGTCGGCCAGTCGTGAACTGGCCGACCGATACGGGTCCGTGGTCCGCAGCCTCACTGCGGACGAATGGTCGGCTCCCAGCCGTTGCGCGGGCTGGTCGGTGAAAGATCTGGTTGCGCATACAGGTTCGAACTTCGCGGTCATGGTCGATCCGCCGCCCGCCGATCCGTCGGCACCTGCACCCAGCACCGCCGAGGAGCTGCAGAACCAATTGGTCGACGCGCGCCGGGATTGGTCCAGCTCGCAGGTCGCCGACGAGTTCCTCGCCAACATCGACGGTGCGATGGGGGTTCTGGAAGCGATGCAGCAGACCGAGCTGGCGTCGGCACCGATGACGCTGACCGACCTCGGAACCTATCGCACGCATCAGCTTTCGGACGCGTTCGCTTTCGACATGTGGTGTCACATGTACGTCGACCTGCTCGGATCGGAGGGACCGGTCACCCGGGAGGTACCCGACCCGGAAGACGATCTGGTGCGTACCGCCGTCGAGTGGATGTGGACCGGGTTACCGCAGATGTGCACTCCGGTGAGCGGGGTACTGGACCGCCCGCTGGGGGTGCGACTCACCGGCGCCGGCGGTGGCGAGTGGACCCTGCGGCCGGGCTTGGAGTTGCTCACCGTCGATCCCGGACTGTCGGCCGCCGACACGGTGATCACCTCGGCCGCTACCGATTTCGTCCTGTGGGGTACCACCCGCAGCCAATGGCGCAAGCACGTGACGGTCGAAGGCGACTCGGCCTACGCCGAGAAGGTTCTCGACACCGTCGACATCATCTGACCGAGTTCATCATCTGAACGAGCTCAGTGGTGGGCCGTCATCTCTCCGGTGACGGCCCACGACAGGCACCGCTCGAAGACGGTACGGAACTCAGGAACGGTCCAGCTCCCCCGGTCGACTCGACCCAGATCGTCGATGCCGAGATCCTGAACGTCGAACCGGCCCCGGCAGTGCCCCAACGTGAAGTAGCAGACCGTTCCGTCGCCGTGGTCCTTCAAGTACAACACCGGCCGCGGCTCGTCCTCGGTGGTGTGTCCCTCGGCGAATCCTGTGGACTCACCGACGAAGCGAGTGTGGGCCAGCACGTGAACCGGCGGATGGAGTTCGCTGACGTAGAGCTCGTCGGTGACCTCGAACGGGTCGATGCCGACGACGAACGGGTGCTCGGGTTCGGTGACCTCGACCGTGTACGGGGCGATCGGCGGGTGCCCGAGGAACTGGCTTCCCAGCACACCGGCCAGCTCACCCAAAGTCCGCGGAGTCACGTACTTGCTCGGCGATCCGGGCGGAGTCCGGTCGATCGCCGAGTTGGTGCCGTGCAATGCCAGCCACCGGCCACCGCGAGAGACGAACGCTGCCAACGCTTTCTGCTGCTCGCCGGTCGGCACCCGATTGCAGGTGTAGGTGACCAGCAGATCGGCCGAGTCGAGGGCGTCGAGGCAGTCGTAGTCCTCGAACACTCTGGTGCGGACCTGTTCGTGCTCACCCAGAGCCGAAAGCAGTTGCAGCCGAGCGTAATCGAAATCGTGCCACTGCCCGCCGCACACCACGACCGCGTCGAGCCGGCCTGCAGGTCCCGCCATCCAATCCTCTTCTCAGCGATCAGTCTCGTTCGGTGATCAGCCGTGCGCGTGCAGCGCTTTGCCGGCCAGGGCCAGGTGCGCTTCGCCCAACGCCTCCGCCTGAGTGGGGTGCGCGTGCACATGCTGGGCGACGTCACCTGCGGTCGCTTCCCAGTTGTAGATGAGCTGCGCTTCCCCGATGAGCTCTCCGACGCGAGCGCCGACGAGGTGGATGCCCACCACCGGTCCGTCCGGGCCGGCCTGGACAAGCTTGACACCCCCGGCCGTGCGGAGGATGCGGCTCTTGCCGTTGCCGCCGAGGTCGTAGATCACGGTCTCGACGTCGCCGTACTCCGCTGCCGCTTCGCTCTCCGTCAACCCGACGGACGCGACCTCGGGGTTGGAGTACGTGACTCGCGGAATTCCTTTGTCCACCACGGGTGTGCAGTCCAGCCCGGCGAGTTGCTCGGCCACGAGGATGCCCTGAGCGAAGCCGCGGTGGGCAAGCTGTGGGCCCGCCACGATGTCGCCGACGGCGAACACGCCCGGCACGGATGTCTGCAACCACTCGTCGGTGACCACGAACCCGCGATCGAGGTCGACGCCCGCTTCGGCGAAGCCCATGTCCACGGTCCGCGGTCCACGGCCGACGGCCACCAGCATGAGGTCGGCGTCGATGGTGGATCCGTCTGCGAGTTCGACGTGCACTCCTCCGCCTGCTCGTTCGGAGACGGCGCTGAACGACGTCTTTGTCTTCAGCACCATCCCGCGTTTGCGGAACGCCCGTTCGATCTGTTTCGACGTCCACGGGTCCTCGGTCGGCAGCAGCGTGGGCGCCGCCTCGACGATGGTCACCTGTGCGCCCAGCGATGACCAGACGCTCGCGAACTCGCACCCGATCACTCCGCCGCCGAGGACGATGACGCTGTCCGGGACGGTGTCGAGTTCCAGGGCTCGGTCGCTGGTCACGACCGAACCACCGATGTCGAGGCTCGGCAATGATTTCGACTGCGAGCCGGTCGCGAGGACGAGCGCTTCGCCGCGATAGGTGGCGACACCACCGTCGGCGAGTTCGACCTCGACGGTGCGGTCACCGACGACGCGGCCACGCCCGGCGACGAGCTCGATCTCGCGGGAGGCGACGAGGCCTTGCAACCCGCGGTACAGGCCGGCGATCACGTCGTCCTTGTAGCTGTTCACCGCGCTCATGTCGATACCGTCGAGGGTCGCCTTGATGCCGAAAGTCGGAGCCTCGCGGACGGAATCGGCGATTTCGGCCGCGTGCAGGAGCGCCTTGGTCGGAATGCATCCGTTGTGCAGGCAGGTACCACCGAGTTTGTCGGCCTCGATCAGGATCACCGACATGCCCAGTTGCGCAGCCCGCAACGCGCAGGCGTAGCCGCCCGATCCGCCGCCGAGGATCACCAGGTCGGCTGAGCCGGCCACTTCGGATGTCATGTCGGGACTCAGAAATCGAAGCGGTTGGTGAAGCCGCCGTCGACCACCATGTTGATGCCGGTGACGTGTCCCGCGGCGGGCGAGGACAGGAACGTCACTGCGTTCGCGACGTCCTGTGCGGCACCGAGTTTGCCCAGCGACGCCGACTCCAGCGCGGCCTCGTACAGTGCGGGACGACTCGTCTGGATGGTCTCCCAGGCGCCACCCTCGAAGAAGATGGGGCCGGGCGACACGGCGTTCACTCGAATACCCTTGGGCCCGAGTGCACGAGCCTGCGCCGACGAGTGTTGCAGTACAGCAGCTTTGAGTGCGCCGTAGCTGTTGGCGGTGGTGATCGGACCGGCTTCGAGCGCAGACGTGGTGCTGATGGTGACCACGGATGCCGAGGTACTGGCCTCGAGATGGGGGGCGGCCGATTCGATGAAGTTGACCAGGCTCATGAGGTCGACGTTGAAGCTGTTCAGCCACGCCTGCGGGCCCTTGCCGGTAGCGGCGGAGGCGTTGACCACGACGATGTCGATGCCACCGAGAGCCTCGGCGGCGGCGTCGACGAACGACTTCACGGCGTCGGCGTCGCCGACGTCGACCGACTTGTGGAAAACCGTTCCGAGTTCGGACAGTTCGGCGGCCACCTCGTTCAGGTGCTCCTCACCGCGAGCGCACACACCGACCGACGCGCCTTCGACGAGCAGCGTGCGGGCGATCGCGAGGCCGATGCCGCGACTGGCACCACTGACGATGGCGCGCTTGCCTTTGAGATCGAGATCCATCTGAAGACTCCTTGATCGGTGTTCAACTGCAGGACTTAGAGATTCATGGCTCCGACGGACGTCTGGAAGTCGAGTACATGAGAGAAATCGTTGACCGACTGGACCGCTCGGCGCGTGTCCGCACCTCGGACCACGCTGATCGAGGTGTGGTGGACTCGAACCGGCATGTCCAGACCGCTGCCCAGAGCGTCGGCGAGCACGGCGTTGATGACGCCGCCGTGACAGGTCACCACCACCCGCTCGCCGGGATGAGCGTCGACGATCGCGGCGATCTGCCCGAGCACACGGGCGCGGAACTCCGCCCCGTCCTCGGCGTAGGGGAACGCGTCGTATCGGCGCGTCCTGATGTGCTCGCGAAAGATCGTGGCGATCTCGTCGTGCGGCAGGGCGTCGAACGGACTGCGGTCGGCGGGGAACTTCTGCCAGGGCTCGTACTCGGTGAGGTCGTCCCGCACCACGGGGACGAGTCCGTGTCGATCGGCGATCTCCGTTCCGGTGCGGAGTGCACGACGGAGCGGCGAGCTGTAGACGGCGTCGACCCGAGAGGTGGCCAATCGCTGCGCCACAGCTTGCACCTGGCGTTCGCCGAGGTCGGACAACGGTGGGTCCACGGTCTCACCGGCACTGAGTTCCTTGCTCAGCGCCTGCTCACCGTGACGGACCAGTACCAGTTCGCACAATCCGGTCAGCGGCGCGAACGGGTTGTCGAGGTCGATGGACCGGGCGCGCGACTGGTTGAGCATGGAGCCAAGTCAACCACAAACTGTCGTCGGTCTAAAGATACTTCTACAAAGTCGCTGTTCGGCGGTCTGCCGGTGGCGACTTAGTGGTGTTCGGCTTCAGCAGTATGTGTCACAGACTGGAGATGTCAGCGGCCAGTCCCCGCACTTCTTCGGAGAACCTCCGGCGGCCGAGATTGGCAAGGACGGTGTCCTCGGTGAGCCAGGACGACACCGAGACCTCGAGCAGACTCGACAGCGCAGTCGCGGCGGCAGCTTGTTTGGCCCGAGTCGTGATGCCGCTCCGGGTGCGCAACTCGGCGGTGAAGACGTTGAGCATCGTCAGACGCACTTCCCGGCGAAGGGACTCGATCGACAGGCTCCATCCCGGCGAGCGCACGAAGTACACGAGCGACGCGGCGCGATGCTGGTCCGTCCACTCCAGCAATCGAACGATGATGTCGCCCAGAGAAGCGTCCGCATCGTTCTCGACCTCCGCACGAAGCTCGTCGAGCAACCCGTCCGCATAGAGCCGCAGCCCGCCGAGCAGAACCTCGTCTTTCGACGGGTAGTGGTAGTAGACGGCGGCAGAGGTCATCTGTGCCTCGGCGGCGATGTCGGCAACCGTGACGTCCTCGATGGACCGGACCGAGTACAGGTGCATGGCCGCGTCGACCACGACCTCACGCCGCGACGGGCGATGTGCGGCTCGCTTCCCACCCTTGCTCGTCGGGGTCGCCGCAGTGCGTCTCGGCGCCACTCCCTTGCCTGCCATGCACTAGATCATGACACCCGCCGCTCTTTTCAGGTGTCGCGACGTACACCAGCGAGTAACTTGGGGTCCGTGCCACGACGAAGCGCTGGAGAACTCGAGGAGCCGACCGGAGAAACACTCTCCGGCTGGGATTCGCTGCCCGCAGCCGACGACGATCCGGTCGTTGCGGTCTCGTCGGGTCCTGCCGACCCGGACGACGACGAGAGCGACGTCGCGACGCCCGCCGAGCCCGCGGCGCCGAAGGGCTCCGCCCACCGGCCGTCGCGCCGGCACCTCATCGTCAAAGCCGCTGTCCGCGTGTTCTCGCGTAAAGGGTTCGCAGAAACGTCGATTCAGGAGATCGCCGAGGCGGCGGGCATGGTCCCGACCGCCGTCTACTACCACTTCGCCAGCAAGGAAGAGCTGTTCGAGAGCGCCCTCGGGTATGCGATGGACGCCAGCTCCGCCGCCGCTCAGCAGGCCCGGCCGGACGACGCCGAGGCCGACGCCGAGACGTTCAAGAGCGTCATCGACGCCGTGTGGGATTGGACGGCTCAACACCCGAACGCGGCGCGGATGCTGTTTCTGCAGATGGCCGGCGGCGCCACCCCCGGGACTCGCCTTCTGACGAAGGAGTACGAGGACCGGCACATCCGGCGCGCGTTCGACTACTTCCCGGTTGCGGAGACACCGGCCAACAAGCGGTCCGCGGCAGCGCAACAGGCCGCGCGGTCGTTGCGGGTGCGGACGATGATCGCCACGACCATCGCCATTCAGCCGCTGCGCATCGAGGGTGGGCCGTTGTCCAGCATTTCGGTACCTCGACTGCGGGCGGCGACCACCGAGGTGTGCTCGAAGATGATCGAAGGCCGCTGAACTACCCCTCCCGTCGAGTAACTTGACTGCATCACCAGTTGAATTTCTTCGATGGGACACCCGTTCATGCGTATTGCGGCATTCACCGGTGGGCATTCGTTCGATCGCGATGCCTTCGCCGACTTCCTCGACTCGCTGCCCGGTGACGTGACCTGGCACGAACACCCGGACGCGGATCTCGGCCCGGACGACCTGGGGCAGTACGACGTCTCGTTGCACTACGACATGCCCGGCACCCTGCCCACCCCGACCGACCCACCGGAGGCTGTTCGCGCTGCGGTCGCGGCCGCACCGAACAGCGGACACGGGTACGTGGTGCTGCATCACGCGATCGCCTCGTGGGCCGGCTGGGGCGAGTGGGCCGAGTTCGTGGGTGGCCGATACCTCTACCGGCCAGGCGTCGTCCGCGGCGTCCACTGCCCGGACTCCGGCTACCGACACGCGGTTCCGCAGACGATCACCGTGGCCGACCCCACCCACCCGATCGTCGACGGCATCCCGGCGTCGTTCGACATCGTCGACGAGACCTATCTGTGCGAAATCTTCGAGGACGACGTCACTCCCCTGCTGCGCACCGACGCGGAGATGACCGACGCCGTGCACTGGTCGACAGCATTGGCCATGGCCGGTCGTCGCGACGAGCGTGCGGGTTGGACCCACCGGCCCGGATCCCAGCTGGTCGGGTGGACCAAGACCAACGGACGCAGCCGGCTCGCGTACCTGCAGCCCGGCGACAAAGCGCCCACCCTGTCCGATCCCATGTACCGCCGACTGGTGGCGGGAGCGCTCCGGTGGGCTGCACGCACTTGACCCTAGTTTTTGGAGTCAACGTAAAGAAAAGTGTGCTCGCTGTCACTGTTCGCTGCTACAGTTAGTGCATACGGCACCAAGTAAGGGCGTTGCCCCGTTCCAAGGAGATTGCGATGCGACAGATCAAGCATCCGATGAGCCACGCTATCTACGAATTCGATGACGACTTCAACGTTCTGGTCACCGACCGCCACGGCAAGACCGGAACGTTCGATCCCGAGGGCCGCTACCTACACGGCGACGTGAAAGCCGTCGACCCCGAGATGGCCCGCTGGGTCGGTCTCGGTCCGCGAGAACCCGTGCCGATCACGCAGAACCGTCGCTTCATGGGCGCCGCGAAACTGCTCGAGAAGATGCAGTCCGACAAGTTGGCTGAAGATGCCCGCGCCATCACGCTCGAACAGGGAGGCAAGCTGTGACCAACATCGAGGAACGCCCCGCCGCGGACGCCGGGTTCATCGAGAACGGCGTTGGCTACCAACGACTCCTGGACACCGACACCCACCCCGTGCCCGACATTCTGCGCATCGAGTCGCACGAGATGTACGAGGACCAGAACTTCGTCCCGGTCTCGCGCTACATCAGCCGCAAGTACCACGAACTCGAGCGGGACCGAGTTTGGTACAAGGTGTGGCAGATGGCGTGCCGCGAGGAAGAGATCCCCGAGCCGGGCGACACCCTGGTCTACGAGATCTGCGAGAAGTCCATCCTCCTGGTGCGCGGCAAGGACATGGGCATCCGGGCCTTCTACAACTCCTGCCTGCACCGCGGACGCACACTCCGCGAAGAGGACGGGCCAGCCGGCAACGAGCTGCGCTGCCCGTTCCACGGCTTCGCCTGGAACTTCGACGGATCGCTGAAGTCGATGACCTGCGCGTGGGATTTCCCGCAGGTGGACCAGGGCAAGATGGACCTTCCGCAGGTCAAGGTGGACACCTGGGGCGGCTTCGTCTTCATCAACATGGATCCGACGTCCGAATCGCTGGACAGCTTTCTCGGCGACCTCGGAAAGCACTTCGAGGCATGGCCGTTGGAGGACCGCTACATCCAGGCCCACGTCGCACAGGTGATCCAGGCGAACTGGAAGATCGCGCAGGAAGCGTTCTCCGAGGCGTTCCACGTCATCACCACGCATCCGCAACGCGTCGTCGGCACCGGTGACTCCAACAGCCAGTACGACAGTTGGGGCAACTTCAACCGCGGCATCACCGCCAACGGCGTGCCCAGTCCGCATATCAATTTCGTGCCCTCCGAGCAGGAGATGTTCGACTCCATGGTCGACGCTCGCATCGACGAGGACCCGATGGTGACGCTGCCCGACGGCGTCTCCGCTCGGGAGATGTCGGGCATGCTCGCCCGCGAAGGACTGCGCGACATTATCGGAGATGTCAAGGCTGACAACATGTCCGATGCCGAGTCGCTCGACAGCGTGTACTACACCGTGTTCCCGAACTTCCACCCGTGGGGCGCGTACCAGCGCATCGTCTACCGGTTCCGCCCCAACGGCGACAACCACGAGACGTCGATCATGGACGTCTACTTGCTCGCACCGTTCAAGGGCGAACGTCCGAAGCCGGCCAAGACCCAGTGGCTCGAGCCGGAGCAGTCCTGGTTGGAAGCAACGGTTCTCGGTAGCTCGGCGCGCGTGTTCGATCAGGATGCCTTCAACATGCCGAAGGTGCACAAGGGACTCAAGTCCGCGCAGTCGAAGACATTGCCGCTGGCTCGTTACCAGGAAGTGAAGATCCGGCACATCCACCACCTGCTCGCCAAGTGGATCGGCGAAGAGGCGGATTGAATTTTGAGTTTCGGGTGGAGCCGAAGGTCCCGGTCGGTCTCACGGTGGCGGTCGAATCATCACCGATGCCGATGCCGATGCTGTCGTTATTCCGCTGTTCACTTCACCCGATGAGAATGTGAAGGACTCGCGACTCGCGACTGGACGTCCCTGAGAAGAACCGAATCGCCGACGATTCGTCCCACCGCTCCGAACATCTCGGCGTCGCGGCCGGTTCAAGCGACGGCGGCTCCGGGCACACTGTCGTGGCCCACCGCACCTACGGAAGTGCATCGTGCCCGTCATCGTCGGGCGTCAACCCCGCAGTCGGATCCGGCACGGGGGACGACAACACGTGGGGACAGGTCGGTGGGGTCGCTCGCCGTGACATTGTCCGTGCAGCGAGTAACGAAATGCGGGGAGCGACGGGTGTAGGCGGACCGGCACATCCACGCACCTGACGGACACAGCTTCTTCCCGCGTGGGCGCACCCTCAGCGCCGATGCGTCAGCGGACATGCCCGGCAGTTCGTAGTGGACGTCAGGTGACGCGACTTGGTCGCGAAGCGTGCGCACGTTCCCATCGCAGTCGCCGTGGCGGTGGGCACGCCTGCGTTCTCGGTAGCCCCGATGGGCTGCGTGTTCCGGCCCATCGGTGGCCGGACTCGAGGGTCCTGCGGCAGTGCTGTCATCCGAATCCCGGCGGTACCGTCCGTCGACGTCATCGACTAGAAGTTCCCCGCCGGTGCGGGTGTCTCGAACGCGGGAAGTGCCCGTCGGGACACTGCTAACCACGAGGGCGCGACTGCGAAGGACTGGCGGCAGCCCCCGCCAGCGCAGCGCCTCGTCGAGATCGGTGCTGCTCCATAGCGCTGTCACAAGTTGTTCACGCCCGGCGGACCGGGGAGAACGATGCTCGACGGTGTACACGTACGGCTTGACGCGAAACGCACTGCTGTGTGATCGAGCCTGCCAAACCAGGCGTGTCGGTGAGCGAGCTGCGGTCTGTCCACCCGAGTCCGCGCACGTCCACGTCGCTCGTCAACACGGCGCGAGCGAGTGGGCTTCGTCCGGAGGAATCCCCAGAGGTCCACCGACCGTCGTGGACACTTCTGCACAGACGTTCACCCCCGGCCCCTGACGTCCACCCGAGTCCACCGAACGAGTTCTGAATGAGTTGTGACAACTCGTGACACCGAGCGAAATTTCGGCAGTTTTCGCAGGTGACCGGACGTCCCTGGACCGTGGCGGACCTGCACGGACGTAACGGGGGAAGTCGTGAAACGAGCGGTCAGATGAGGCCATTTCGGAGCATTCGTGCTGCTCAGAGGCATATCGAGAGCCTCCTTTCGGGATTGAACCGAAGACCGCTCGCTTACAAGGCTTCGACGGCCCGATCAGGTGAATTCACCTGGACTCACGAAACCCGGTCTGAGCTGCGCGTTCGTCCATCAGCGTCCGCCCCGGTCCACCTCCGTCCGTCCCGACTTGTGACACTCTCGTGACACCGAGAATCCCCTACGTCGAACTCGACTAGTCCGTATTACCCTGGTGGACATCGTATCTCGTTGATCGACAAAGCAGCAGACGCGGGTCCAGCCGCATGACAGTTGCGGCCACGCGTCAATGAGTCGCGACTCGGCTTCACGATCGCGTCACTAGCAAACGCGGCTGAACGAAGGCCCACACCGGCCGAGTGCAATGCGTGGGAACGACCTCACCTCCGAGGACAACCCGCCAAGCTCGACCGGAGGTCTGCCGGAGCCGCAGAGGACGCTCGTCGGAAGCACTCGCGCCAGCTCACTCAACTAGTTTGATCCGCGCAACTCCTGGGTGGTGTGGCGCAGGATCTGCGCCCTAACGGTCCCGAGGAGTCATTCGAGTAGTTACGCGAGGGCGACAAACCAGTCGGTACGGCCAGCTGAAGTTCTCGGAATGGGCACATTCGCTGCCCTTTACGACACCTGCTCCGAAAACAATCACATCCGAGGCAGGCAGTTCGAGCGCATCTGCAAGTGGTACCTCGAGAACGACCCGTACTACCGACACACGGTTCGGGAGGTTTGGCTGTGGGATGACTGGGATCACAGGTGGGGCAGCGACGCCGGCATCGACCTCGTGGTCGAGGACAGTGTCGGGAAGGCCTGGGCGGTGCAGGTTAAGGCGTACAGCCCCGATCACGCCGTCACGAAGCGCGACGTCGACAAGGTCCTCTCCGAGTCGTCGAGGAAGTGGTTCGACTATCGCCTTCTCATCGCTACCACGGACCGGTTACACCACAGCCGGATCGGGCTGGCCGAAGCCATGCGCAAATATGACCTCCGCCGGGTCATCGCTTCCATTCGCGGGTGCTGCGAGCACAGAGATTCGCCGCCGAGATGCCCGACGTTCTCGACTGGATGCCTGCAGAAGAACGACCGTCCGGAACATTGTGACCGGGTTCGCCTCCGGTGATATGTCGTCCGTTGAACGCCACGTGAAGCTTCAGCGTCTCCGCCAACTCGACGACGACGAACGCGGCGTGCTGGCCAACGCCAGATGGCTCGCCGAGGGCGTCGACGTCCCCACCCTCGACGGTGTCGCCTTCATCGACCCACGAGGCTCGGAGGTCGACATCGTTCAGGCGGTCGGGCGGGCAATCCGGTTGGCCGAGAGCAAAACCGTCGGCACCATCGTGATCCCGGTGTTCATCGATACTGCCGCAGAAGGGTGCGGAATCGCGTCAGCTGCACGATCCGATGCGTGCAGGAACCGAGACCGAGTGAGACGGCACACCTTCCCACAGCCGACCGAGCGGCGTATGGTCTTGACTACATACCCCCTGGGGGTATCGACGCGGAGCAGGACACAGCGGGTAGCCGACCGCAGCGATGCGATTGACTACGGCACGTCCGAATCTCCGACCGGTACAGGGCATCGCACAGCAACACCTTTGAAATTGAGGAATTGACATGATCGAGTCATCACCGGCCACCGTCCGGACGGACAGTTCGCACGATCACGACCATCACGACATGGCCGGCGGCCACGGAGGCCACGGCGATCATGCAGGCCAGTTCCGCAGGTTGTTCTGGGTGATGGTCGTCTTGGCGGTTCCGGTGATCGCAGCGTCGGACATGTTCGCGATGATCCTCGGGTATTCACTTCCGCACAGCTCCTGGATCGGGTGGGTGTCCCCCGTGCTGGGCACAGTCATGTTCGTGTGGGGTGGCTCCCCGTTCCTCACCGGTGCCGTCAGCGAGATACGCGGCCGCACACCGGGAATGATGCTGCTGATCGCGTTGGCGATCACCGTCGCGTTCGTCTCGTCTCTCGGTGCGAGTGTCGGTCTACTCGATCATCAGCTCGACTTCTGGTGGGAGCTGGCACTGCTGATCGTGATCATGCTGCTGGGGCACTGGATCGAAATGCGCTCACTCGCGCAGACGACGTCGGCCCTGGACTCGCTGGCCGCGCTGCTCCCCGACACCGCGGAGCGGGTCGACGCCGATGGTGAGGTGACCGTCGTGGATCCGGCGCAACTGCAGGTCGATGACGTGGTGGTCGTGCGCCCCGGCGGCCGGGTCCCGGCCGACGGTGTCGTCGTCTCAGGGGCCGCGAGCATGGATGAGTCGATGATCACCGGCGAGTCCCGCACCGTGCGCCGCAGCGACGGGGACACCGTCGTCGCCGGCACTGTCGCCACCGACTCCGGGATCCGCGTGAGGGTGTCCGCCATCGGCGAGGACACCACCCTCGCCGGCATCCGGCGCCTGGTCAGCGACGCGCAGAACTCGACGTCGCGGGCGCAGCGGATCGCGGACATCGCCGCGGCGTGGCTGTTCTGGTTCGCCCTCGGCGCCGCCGTTCTCACCGCGGCCGCCTGGACCCTCCTCGGCTCCCCCGACGACGCGGTCGTCCGCACGATCACCGTCCTGGTCATCGCCTGCCCCCACGCGCTGGGCCTGGCGATTCCGTTGGTGGTGTCCATCGCGACCGAACGTGCCGCACGCGGCGGCGTCCTGATCAAGGACCGCCTCGCGCTGGAGTCGATGCGCACCGTCGACACCGTGCTGTTCGACAAGACCGGCACTCTCACCCGCGGCGAACCCGCCGTCACCGACGTCGAGGCCGTGGACGGGCGCACCGTCGAGGAGGTTCTGGCGCTGGCGGCAGCTGCGGAAGCGGATTCCGAGCACCCGTTGGCACGCGCGATCGTCGCCGCTGCTGAGGGCCGTCGGCTCGATATCCCGTCTGCGCAGGACTTCCGGTCCTCACCTGCGGTCGGGGTGTCCGCGGTCGTCGACGGCGCCGCCGTACGGGTGGGTGGTCCGGCGATGCTCGAGCAGGAGCGCCGGGCCGAGCTCGGTGTGGCCGATCGGTGGCGGCGGGACGGGGCGATCATCCTGCATGTCGTCGCCGACGGCGCCGTGATCGGAGCGCTGAAACTGGCCGACGAGATCCGCCCCGAGTCCCGCGCCGCGGTGGCCGATCTGCACGCCCAGCGGGTGCAGGTGGTCATGATCACCGGCGACGCCGACGCGGTCGCCGCCTCGGTCGCCGGTGAGCTCGGTATCGACCGCTACTTCGCCGGGGTGCGCCCGGAGGACAAAGCGCAGCGGGTGGCGGACCTGCAGGACGAGGGCAGGAAGGTCGCGATGGTCGGTGACGGTGTCAACGACGCCCCCGCCCTCGCCCGCGCCGACGTCGGCATCGCCATCGGTGCAGGCACGGATGTGGCGATCGCGTCCGCGGGGGTGATCCTCGCCAGTGACGACCCCCGCTCGGTGCTGTCGGTGGTCGATCTCTCCCGCGCTGCGTACCGGAAGATGAAGCAGAACCTGTGGTGGGCCGCCGGATACAACCTGCTCTCCGTGCCCTTGGCGGCCGGTGTGCTCGCACCCATCGGGTTCGTACTCCCGATGTCCGTGGGAGCGATTCTGATGTCCCTGTCGACGATCATCGTCGCCGCCAACGCCCAACTGCTCCGTCGACTCGACCTCCGGCCCGGCACTGGTACCCCGCGGGACTGACCTGCGGCCCTCCGATACGACGCAGCCCCGCACCGACATCGGTGCGGGGCTACGTCGTTCGTCGAGCAGGACCCGAAACTGCGGTACCGGCCGGGTTCTCGGTCAGCCCAAGAGCTGCTGCATGCGGGAGATCTCGGCGTTCTGCGTCTCGACGATGGTGCGGGCCATCGCGACCGCGTCCGTGTTGGAGCCGTCGGCGATCTCCTTCTCTGCCATCGCGACCGCGCCCTGGTGGTGGGCGATCATCATCGTCAGCCACTGGCGGTCGAAGTCAGCACCCGACGCGGCCATCAGCGAGTCCATGTCCTGTGGAGTCATCATCCCGCTGCCCGATCCGTGGTCCATACCCTCCATCGAGCTCGCGTCCGACGACGGCGCCGGCTGACCCCACTGCACCAACCACGACGTCAACTGCTCCATCTCGGGTTTCTGGGCGGCGGCGATCTCCCCTGCCAGGGCGACGATCTCCGGGTTCGTCGTGCGCCCGTCGACCATGGTGGCCATCTCGACGGCCTGCGCGTGATGGGGATACATCATCGACGCGAACATGACATCGGCGTCGGTGAAGTTCGCTGCGGGATCCGCGGACTGCGCCGACGAGGACTCCATCGAGGTGGACGAGCCCATCGAGTGGCCCTCCATCGACGTGCCCGATCCGTCGTCGCTACACCCTGCGAGGAGGGCGATGCCGACCGCCGCGGCGGCGAGGACGGTGGTTGTTCTTCTGTTGATGCGCATGGAAGTACTCCTGAGGTGTGACGAACGAGAGACGAGGTGGATCTGCCTGCGATCCGCCGGAGCACCGTGGCCCCGGACTCCCCGTCACACCCGAAGAAATACCGACTTGTCCAGTGAGTACACCGCCCACGGGGGCGCACGACCTGCCCGAGCCACGATCGCGACAACACGGTCGGACGCGGTGTCCAGTGTCGGCATGGACTCGGCGGTCACGGTCGGCACCGACATCGCAGGGAAAGACGTGACCGTCCCGATGCACGGATGCACCATGTCGTGACCGCTCGGGCACGGCACGTGCGCCGCCGCCGTCTCGGCGTCGACGGTGTGTGTGTCAGCAGAGTGATGGGCGACCACGCTGTTCGGCTGCCCTGGTGCGGGCATCGCGTCATGGGCCGCGGCGGTGGGGACGGGCAGGGTCGTGTGCATCAGCACCACGCCGAGCGCGATCAGAACCGTCCGAAGCACCGAGAGCGCAGACGAGGCCGACGATCGTCGCCGAGCACCGTCACGCACGTTGCCACCGTACCAAGCAATACCCCCTACGGGTATCACCGAGGCCGAAGGCAGATCCTGACGCGCCGCCGACTCGGCACACAGATCATGGATGTCATGGCCGCGGCGATGGTGCCGGTCATGATGGCCACTCTTGCCGTCGTCGTGGCGTCGCAGATCGACGCAGTCCGCTCCGAAGGCTCCCAGCTGATTGCCGCGGTGCCGATCTTCGCGGTGCCGATCTTCGTAGCGTTCCTGGTCATCATGGCGGTTGTCGGATGGGCGACGGCCAGAGTGACCCGCCAGGACGTCCCGGATGCTCGGGCCTCGACCTTCTCCGGCGCCACCCGATTTCGTTGGTCGTACTGCCGCTGGCGCTCGCGCTGCCACCAGCACTGTCTCTTGCTGCCGTGGTCGTGGTGTCGCAGACACTGGTGGAGCTGATCGGAATGGTCGCCTACGTCCGACTCATCCCCTGCCTTGTCCCAGCTCACGCTGCGAGAGCACCGGTGAAGTTCGAAACAACTCGCACGAACCAAGGCAATCCCGGGTGACGAGAATTGGATAAGTGCAGGTGGCGTCAGTGAGGGTGAACGAACCACGGGATCCAGTGCCGCGACCCCGTTCCACTTCCCGCGAGCACTGAGCTCGAATGGGGACTTTCCCGTCAAACGCGCCCGTGGCCCCGTGCCCACTACGATCGCAGTCTCTACGCTGGCACCGTGCCCCTGCCGACCCATGTGACCGACCTGATCAGCTACGAATTATTGCTGTCCGTCGCCGAGCTGGGAAGCATCGGACGCGCAGGGGCTGCGCATGGCATGTCGCAGCCAGCGGCGAGCGCACGCCTGAAAGCACTCGAAAGCCGCGTCGGGGCAGCACTCCTGCATCGCGGGCAGCGAGGTGCCACCCTCACCGCAACCGGCGAACTGGTCGCCGGCTGGGCCGAGCGCGTCATCGCCGAAGCCGCCGAGCTCGCCACGAGCATCGCAATGCTGCGCACCGACCGCCACAGCCACATTCGTATCGCCGCGAGCCTCACCATCGCCGAATACCTCATACCGCGATGGCTCATCACACTGCGCTCCCACGACACTTCCATCACACCGACTCTCACCTCCGGAAACTCTGTCGACGTAGCCGCATCGGTGCTCGACGGCCGCGCCGACATCGGATTCGTCGAAAGCCCCGATCTGCCCAGCGGACTCCACTCGAAGGACGTTGCCCGCGACGAACTCGTCGTCGTCGTCGCCCCCGATCATCAATGGGTTCGACGAACGATCACGGCGAGCGAACTGGCCGCGACACCGCTGGTCACCCGCGAACCCGGGTCCGGCACACGTCTCGCGCTCGAACGTGCGCTCCGGACTGCAGGCCCACTCGCCGCGCCACTGCTCGAGGTGTCCTCCACCACTGCCATCAAAGCTGCCGTCATCGGCGGCCTCGCACCGGCCGTACTCAGCTCCCTCGCGGTATCCGCCGAGATCGCCGCCGGAACACTGGCCCGCGTTCACACAGAGGGGCTCGACCTGCGCCGGTTCCTGCGTGCCGTGTGGCCCGCGGGCCGTGAACTGCGAGGACCGTCGAGCGACCTGCTCGTCGTCGCCCTCAGATCCCCGCAGTCATAACCTGAGGTTGGGACCGGCCAGGTAATCGGTGTCTACCGGTGACGACTGTGTGCGAGGACGCTGGAAGTCATGACCACGACAGCTCTGCACCGCTCCTCCATCACGTCTCGGCGCGGCGACGATACCGAGCGGCCGCGCAAGTGGCCGGTGCTCTCCGACCTCGACCACCCGAGCCAGATCTTCGAACACATCACCCCCAACTGGTTCGCCTCGGTCATGGGCACCGGTATCGTCGCCAACGCCGCCGCCACCCTGCCCGCCCACATCCCCGGACTGCACGTGTTCGCAACGATCGTGTGGATCGCAGCGTCGGTCGCCTTGATCACACTCTCCGGTGCCTTCGCAGTGCACTGGATCCGACACCGGCAGTATGCGCGTGAGCACGCCGCGCATCCGGTGATGGTGCAGTTCTACGGCGCACCCCCCATGGCGCTGCTGACCGTCGGTGCCGGGACGATGCTGCTGGGCAAAGACGTCATCGGAGCGGTGCCCGCAACCGTGATCTTTGCCGTCCTGTGGACCGCTGGCACAGCCCTCGGGCTGATCACCAGCATTCTCGTGCCCTACCTGATGATCACCGCCCACGATCACCAGACCGCCGTCGCACTCCCGGCGTGGTTGATGCCCGTCGTACCGCCGATGGTGTCCGCCTCCACCGGTGCGCTGCTGCTCCCTCATATCGCGGACGGGCAATGGCGCCTGGCCATGCTGTCCGGTTGCTACGCGATGTTCGGGCTGTCACTGATCATCGGAATGCTGACCATGACGCTCATCTACGGACGGCTCGTCCACGGCGGAATCCCGCCGGTCCAGGCAGCACCGACGGTGTGGATCACCCTCGGCATGATCGGTCAATCGATCACCGCCGCGAACCTGCTCGGCAACGATGCACCCTTGGTGTTCACCGGCGAGACCGCCTCCGTCGCAACCGGCCTGCACGTGTTCGGCATTCTGTACGGACTGATCATGGGCGGCTTCGGCGTCTTGATGTTCATCCTCGCAACCGCCCTCACCATCCATGCCGCCCAGAAGGGACTGACATTCTCACTGACCTGGTGGTCGTTCACCTTCCCCATCGGCACGTGCGTCACCGGTGCCACTGCCCTCGGCGGCACTCTGGGGTCGGCCGCGGTCGAGGCCCTTGCAATCGGACTGTATGCGGCCTTGCTCGCAGCCTGGGGCACAGTCGCCGCCCACACTCTCCGCGGCAGCGTCCAAGGAAAAATTTTTCAACCCAGCTGAACCGACCGCGGGTAGTACCCACTCGGAACGCTGATACCGAACGAACGGCGTCGATCGATGAACACACCGAATGCAGACACACCGACTTCCGATACCCCGAGACGGGGCCGCCGCGGACGCATCTGGGCACGAGTCACCGAAAATTATCTGGCCTGGCTGTTGCTGATGGCGGGAACAGCTGCTGCGGGGCCCTTCTCACTGCCCTCGCCGGCGGGAGGGCTGGACCGTCGTCGCAGCGATCGCGACAGTGGTGCTGTTCGCGGGATGTTGGTTCTCCTATCGAGACGGTGCACGCCGGGGTGTCGCCGAACAACACATTGTCCAGTACCACCCCGACAGCCCGGACGAGGTGATCGACATCGACACCAACACCGGCGAACGCCAGCCCCACCAGGACTGACCGGTCGGAGGCAGCAGCACGATCCGCCCTACCTCAGCACAGTGCGGGGTTCAGGTGCCTTCTCCAGGTGCGTTGCGACCGACAGTGCTGCGTTGATCAACCGCTGGCGAGCAGCCGCCGGTGCGTGTGCGTTGCGAGCCGAGGGGTGCGGTGCCGCAATCACCGGGAGGAGGCGGGTGGGAGCAGATGCAGTGATGACGCGCATGTAGCCATCGAGAGCCTTCGCACCGAGAACGAAAACCACCTCCAGTTTCGGCAGCAAGGCCATGAGCTCGCCGACATATGGGCCCGCCTCACCGAGAACGGATGCCGTCGGCGATACCGGATGACCGGCGTCGTCGAGCACTGCCCACGGCACAATATTCCACTTGACGCACTGCACCCGGTCGATACCCGCGTCGGCGAACACCGATTTCAGCACGGGGTTCGTTCGATCTGGATTGTCGAACGAACACATGTTGGTCCCGCCCGGACGCATCGTCTTCGGCCCCGGAGACTCCAACAGCACCAGACAGCGAGCCGCGTCACCGCCGTCGTCGGGATCGAACAGTGGAATGGACCGTGCAGTGTCGATCCTCCATCGCAACACCGACGCATTGAGTGACCGGACCGGGGCATCGTGCGCTCGGGCATGCTTTCCGGACCACACGTCATCATCTGTCATACCGCCGCACTCACTGCTGACCACGCCACACGCACTGCTGGCCATGGGGAAACGCACCGTGAGCCGTAGACGCCAGCTCTCGGTGGCTCGCCTCGACGACCACTGCTGAGCGTTCGACGACTCCGCTGCCTGAACACACCTGTCAGATAACCACGACAGGTCGTGTGATGCCTGTTGTACCCGTCTTCTCATCGACTTCGATTCCAGATCGGGTCGGTTAGGGTACCCGCGTCCACCGAACGAGTTACGGATGAGTTGTGACAAGTCGTGACATCGAGCCGGATTTCGGTAGTTTTCGCAGGTGGCCGGACGGCCCTGGACCGTGGCGGACCTGCACGGACGTACCCGGGGGAAGTCGTGAAACGAGAGGTCAGATCAGGCTATTTCGGAGCATTCGTGCTGGTCAGAGGCATATCGAGAGCCTCCTTTCGGGATTGAACCGAAGACCGCTCGCTTACAAGGCTTCGACGACCCGATCAGGTGGGTCCACCTGGACTCACGAAACCCGTCCTGAACTGCTCTCTTGTCCACTGGCGTCCGCCTCGGTCCACCTCCGTCCGTCGCGACTTGTGACACTATCGTGACACTGAGAACCCGCGGCGTGGTACCCAGGGGTTTGGTATCCCATTGCTGGGCAGCATATCCCGCCAGGCGAACGAAGAGGCGACTGATCGACGTGCGGCGGAGTTCCCACCACTTGCCACTCCGATGTCCACGGGCCGACCTGACAACTCGGACGATCGATTGTCACGACCGGTCGACCGCGATCCCCAACCAGGACAGCGGCTCGGCGAGAACCAACGCCGCCTGGTCCCGCACGTCCGACTACTCCGCCGACGAGTGATCCCGCGGCCTTTCACGGTTCGTACCCCGATCGTCATTAGGCACCCACGGCGGAGGGAACTCATACCAGTCCGGACACCACCGCCGCCTGCCACAGCGACACAGGTCCCCGCGTCACACCAGACAAAGATGTCGAGCCGGCATTGCCCGGCCGATGGTCGGGAACGCGATAGAAAGTCATGGATCGACAAATCCGGTCAACCGAGACCACTACACCGAAACTGGAGGAAGTACGGTGCACTGCCCGGTGACGCCGCAGTCTCTCTGAGAGCCTCAAAGCGTCTGCGCTCTAACCGATACGCTCGACCGCGCTGCGGTTCTGAGACCAACCGGCGGCCACTGCCATAATCGAGGCGGACACCAAGCGTCCATCGCCCGTGCGAAGTGTTTCGGCGGTCAGCCGGCGGATTGCCAGGCAGCCGTCTGCTGATCGGCGATGCTGACCAGTCGGTCGAGGCCGGCATTCATGTCGATCAGGTGCGAATCGAGCAGAGGAACCTCGTTGATCGGCTGAGGCACCACGAACTGCAAATGATACTGGTTGTATCCACCCGCATCGATGCAGGATCCGACGACACGGCCGCGACTGGTGGTCCACGTCGACTCGGACGTCGGTAGCGCTTCGGGAGCTGTGGTGTAGTTCAGCAGAATCGAGATGATGCCGAACGCGAACGGTGCGCTGGGCACATTGACGCCGACCGGACGATCGTCTTCGCTGAGTTTCGCTGGATCGGTACACGCCACCTGGAAACCGGGTCCACTCGGCAGTCCCCAATGCTGGGACCACAGATCGACGTCGGCATTGCCGAAGGTCGAGAGCGGCGGCACGAGCGTGTTGGTGGAATACGCCACGATGCAACCGAATTGCCCGCGTTTTGTACACAGCGGAATGTTCTGGAAGTCCCCGCCGGTGGTACTGCCGCGGGCGGTTTCGACGTTCCCGCCCATCAGGAAGGCGCCGACGAGTTGTCTGCGCAGTGTCGCGTCTCGGTCGAAGGTCTCGCGCATCAGCTTCCGCAACATGAACGTGCCCTGGGAATGGCCGATGAGAAGGACGCCTCGACCGTTGTTCTCGGTGGCCATTTAGTCGTCCAGGCCGCACGCACATCGGCGTATGCCAAATCGATCGACGGTCCGGCGGCACCCAGCAGTGCGAGAGGGAGCATGAGAAGAGGGGTTTGACGGTAGACAGGTGCGACCTTCGCCCGTTGTCTCACAACCGTGTCTCCCCTGCGCTCCGTGGCGGTGACGGGTGTCACTGTTACCGCCGCAAAAGTTAACAGGTAGTTCTGGGCGTCACGGCACCACTGCCGAGGAGACCAGTTGCGCGGACGGGACATACCGACTATGTATTTACTTGATCGATCATATAACTATCGGGGGTAACCGTGATCGTACTCGTCCAGGTCCTGTTCACCATCAGCATCCTGTCGTTCGCGCTGGTCGCGGCCGCGGCCGATCTGAACAGGACCCACGCCACCAATCCCGTGTGGGTGCCGCATGCGCGCTTTCATGTGGTGTGGCAAGTCGCCACCCACATCGGTGCCGGACTGCTGGCGCTGGTCGTTCTCTGGGCACCGGTGGCGTCCCTACCGGCCCGGTTCGCCATCGCAGGAGCGATCGCCGGTGTTGTCCTGGTCGGCTTCTTCGTCACCGCGGCGACCATGCCGCTCTACGGCGGCGAGCTCGCCGACAGCAACGGCTACCGACCGCTGACCCTCGACATCGGCAGCAGAACACGCACCTTCGATCAGAACGTGTTGCTGTTCGCCGGAGGTGTGGGCTTCCTCCTCCTCGCCGGCGCTCTCGCTCTCACGCTCTAGATCCCCGCTCATCGCACCTACCCAGCACACCAGGAGATCCGCACCATGAAGTTGGCAACAGGAAACATCGACGGGACGCGGTGCGTTCTGGCCGAGACAACAGATGGGGGAATTGCATCTCTCGGGAATGGTGACATCGCTCCGACGATGCGGTCGATCATCAGCTATACCGCAAGCGAGCGACGGGCACTGGCATCGGTGATCGCCGACGGTCACCACACCACCAGGGTCGACCCGGCCGACATCGAGTGGCTCCCGCCGGTGACGGACCCGTCCAAGATCGTCGGTGTCGCACTGAACAACGATGTCTTCAACTACCTCGCGGCCCGAAAGATGACAGCTCCCATGTACTTCCTGACACCCCCGAGCGCGATGATCGGGCACGGCACGCACATCGAGGTCGACCCCGCATGGGGTCTCGTGCACCCCGAACCCGAACTCGCTGCCATCATCGGCACCACGCTGCGCCGCGCGACCCCCGAGGACGCTGCGGCGGGCGTCTTCGGCTACACCATCATCAACGACATCACCTCGCCCGGACTCAAGTCCGACGACAGCGTCGAATTGGTGATGCCCGAGGGCATGACCGTCGACGAGCCCTGGCGAACGACGCGCGGCGACGACGACCGTTCCCTCTACCTCACCTACCACGCCCGATCGAAGGGGACCGACACCTTCGCGCCCATCGGACCCTGGATCGTCACCGCCGACGAGATCACCGAACCGAACGGCCTTATCGTCCGCGGATACCTCGACGACGACCTCGTCCTCGAGGACTCCACCGCCAACCTCACCTTCGGCATCCACGACGTCATCGCACACCTGTCCCAGACCATGACCCTCACGTCAGGAGACATCGTCCACTTCGGCACCGCTGCACGCCCCGCGCTACCCGACCGGTTCCCCACCATCCGCTCCATCGACCTCACACGCCACGGCCATACAGTCAGCGTCGAGATCAGCGGCCTCGGCCGCCTGGACAACCCCATCCGCAGGATCTCGACCTGACGATCACCCCACGGGAGCACCACCATGACCGACAACGACGAGCACTCTCCCGACGGACGCCGCGCACGCGGAGCCCACTCCCGTCAGGCGATGATCGACGCCGCGACGTCTCTGTTCTCCACCCGCGGTTACGCCGGAACAGGTATCTCGGAGATCGCTCGCAGGGCGGGCGTCAACAGCGGATCGATCTACCACGCGTTCGGCAACAAGGAAGGACTCCTCGACGCCGTCATGCACACCGTCGCCGACACGATGATCACCTCGATCGAAACGCTGCCGCACCAGGGTGACGCCACCGCTGCACAACGACTCGACGCCGCCGCCCGCATCCTCGTCGGGGACCCGGTGTTCCTGCGCCTGTTCCTACTCCTTGCCCTGGAACAGGACCAGAACCCCACAGTGAGAGCCACCGTGGAATCGGTGCGCCGGCGCGCACGCGATGTCGTCGTCGCGGCCATCGAACCGTCCCTCGACGCGATACCGGCCGCTCAACGACCCGCAGCAGCCACTGCCGTGGGCCGCATCGCCCTCATCCTCCTCGACGGAATCTTCGTCTCTCACCAACTCGACAGCGAAGCAGGCGATCTCGACGCCACGCTCGCGCTGGTGACGATCATGGCCGAGCTCGCCATCGACAGGCTCCCCACCTTGCTTACAGACCCCGATTCGTCACCACCGACGACCCACCCCACGGAGAAGCCATGACCACGCTCGCCACCTTCCGATCCGAGATCGACGCGCTCGTCGCCGAATTCGCGTACCGCATCGACCACGAGGGCGGACACACGGTGCACGAACTGTTCACCGCCGACGGCACCTACGACCTGTCCGGATGGGCCATCACCGGCCACGAGCAGATCAAGCGTTTCTACGACGACCGCAGAAACAGCGGACCGCGAACCTCCCGCCACCTCTTCACCGGCCTACGCCTCGACCCCACCTTCACGGCGGAGACAGTGACAGGGAGCTGCGTACTCACCCTTCATGCCCACGCCGGCGTAGCACCCCTCCCCCTCGACCCGGTCATGATCGCCGACTACGCCGACACCTATCGCCGAGACGGCAACGGACAGTGGCTATTTCATCATCGTAGAGTTACGCCGATCTTCCTCGATGCAGTCAACGTCGATCGCTGAGAACGCATGACATCGCGGAGCGACAAGGGCGGGTAAGCCCTCAGCGTCCGGAACACATACCGCCCACCGATCCAGATCGATCGCCGGCATACGGTTGGTCAGATTACGAGCACATCGTATCCAAAATCATCCTGGCGCACAAAACTGAAGGAGCCGCTTGCGCAGTGCCTCATAACGGATACGCTGTATCCATTATGAGCTACGAAACAGGCAGCAGCGTTGACCTGCACCACACCGCCGATGGAATCCGTTTGCGGTACCGACGATCCGGTACCGGGCCGACGATCGTGCTCCTGCACGGAACCACGTCGTCACTCGAACACTTCGACCGTCTCGCCCGCATGCTCGCTCGGCGTTACGACGTCGTGCGGGTCGACCTCCCGGGTTTCGGGATGACCGGACCACGCCCGGACCGGGACTACCGCATCACCACCTATGCGCGCACGATCGCCGCCTCTCTGGACGGCCTGGAGATCAAGCAGGCAGTCGTCCTCGGAAACTCCCTCGGCGGAAACGTTGCGTGGAACCTAGCGCTGGACCGACCCAACCTCGTTCGTGCGCTCATTCTGGTCAACGCCACCGGGTACCCCTCCAAGGAGCTCCCCCGAGGCATGCAGCTCGCACGCAAACCCTGGATTCGTCCACTCCTGCGGCGGTGGCTGCCACGGACCATGGTCGAGAAGAATCTCCGACAAGCAGTGGGCCCACTGTCCACCATCGTCGACGACGCGATGATCGACCGGGTGCACCGCTTGTGGTCGCGGCCGGGAAACAAATCCGCATTCGTGGACTTCGTCAACACCGACCAGACCGACCGCACCGACGAACTCGCCACCATCACCGCACCCACACTCATCCTGTCGAGCGCGTCGATGCCACAACGATTCGCGGTCGACATTCCCGGTGCCCGCGAACGGATCAACCCCACGAGCGGGCACCTCCTGCCGGAAGAGGATCCCGAGTGGGTGCTGCGTGCGGTCACCACGTTCCTCGACCGGTCGGACGAGCAGGGCAACGACACCGACATCGACGTCGAGGAGTCGATCCGGTGAAGTTCTTCGTCACGCGCGACGAGCACCTCCGCCTCGACGCCGCCGCACGAGCCACGCTACGAGGAGACTTCGCACGACTGCCGGACGGACATACCCACTACGAACTGACCGGACCCCCGGCCGGCGATCTCATCGTCTGCGTGCCCGGGCTGACCATCCCCCTCTTCTATTGGGATCACGTGCTACCGCACCTGCACGCGAGCGGACTGCGCACACTCACCTTCAGCGCCTACGGACGCGGCTACTCCGACCGAGTCGAGGGACGGTACGACGAGGCGATGTTCGTCCGGCAACTCCGGGATCTGCTCATCCATCTGCAGATCGACGAGCCCGTTCACCTGGTCAGCACCTCGATGGGCGCCCTCATCGCGATGGCATTCTCCCTCCACCGTCCGGACGCGGTACGCACCCTCACGCTGCTCGGACCGGCAGGGTTGTCCACCGACACCGCGTTCCAGCAGAAAATACTGCAACTCGACCCGGCCGCCAGAACCGTGGCCCAGCTGCTCGGACGGTGGCTACTTCTCGGTCACCTCGAACACAATGTCGCCGACAAAATGCTCGTCGAACCCCTGACCCGCATGATCGCGGACTGCTACCACTACGAGGGATCGATGTACTCGTTCTTCTCCACGCTGCAGAACTATCCACTCTCCGGCAGGCACGACCTCTTCCGACTCACCGGAGACCTCGGCATCCCGACACTGCTGGCGTGGGGAACCCTCGACACCGTCACCCCGATCGCCGGGCTCGATACCGCGCGGGATCTGCTGCGCCCCATCGCCGTCGAGGCTCTCGACATGTGCGGCCACATGGCCCCGTACGAACGCCCGGAGACCACCGCCGACATCATCTCCGCATTCCTCACCATCGACCACGAGAGGACCACACGATGAACGACACCACACCGTGCGACACCGAGCACCCCGCCACGACTCTCGATGTCCTGATCGTCGGCGGCGGCCCCGCCGGAACCACCATGGCCATCGAGCTCATCCGCCGCGGACTCACCGTCCGAGTCGTCGACAAGGCCCCCGGCGGATTCCCCGGATCGAGGGCCAAGGGTATACAACCCCGAACACAGGAAATCTTCGAGGACATGGGCCTGCTCGCCGGGATCCACTCCGGCGGATCGACCTACCCCCGAATGGGCATCCACGCCGGCCCGATCACGGTGCCGTGGGCGTCGATCAAGACCAACACACCCACCGACGCCGTGCCCTACCCGAGCACCTGGCTGATCCCACAGTTCCGCACCGACCAGGTACTGCACGACCGGCTCGCCGCCCTAGGCGGGCGCATCGACTACGACCACGACGTGCTCACACTCACCCAGAACGACACGAGGGTGACTGTCTTCCTGGCGACGCCACACGGCGAAGAGACCGTCTCCGCGCGCTATGTGGTCGGCGCAGACGGCGGATCCAGCATCGTCCGCCGCTCCCTCGGCATCGAGTTCGAGGGCACCACCGACGAGACCGACCGCATGCTCATCGTCGACGCCGAAGTCGACGGCGATCTCACCCGTAACCGTTGGCACATCTGGCCTCTCGGCGGCGCATTCGTCGGAGCCTGCCCATTACCCGACAGCGATCTCATGCAGTGGATGGTCACACTCGACCCGGACGAGGAAGCCCCTTCCACCGCCGCGGACATCACCGCACGCATTCGAACGCGCACCAAGAAGAACATCACCCTGACCCGGATCGCGTGGCGCAGCGTCTTCCGACCCAACATCCGCATAGCGCAGTCGTATCGACAGGACCGGGTCTTCCTTGTGGGCGACGCCGCACACGTGCACCCGCCCGCCGGCGCCCAAGGCCTCAACACCGGAGTCCAGGACAGCTACAACCTCGCGTGGAAGCTCGCACAAGTCCTCGACGGTGCCGACGACGCGCTTTTGGACACCTATCAGGACGAACGGCAACCCATCGCCGCCACCGTTCTCGGCATCTCGGCGCAGAAGTACGCCGGTATCGCTTCGGCAAGTCCGGCCAGCCTGAAACGAGGCAAGGACGAGTATCAACTGGCTGTGAGTTACCACGGCGGTCCGCTCGCACCCGCCGACTCCGATCGCACCTCCACATTGTCCGTGGGCGACCGAGCACCCGATGCCGTGCTCGACGTCGCCGGCACCCCGGCACGACTCTTCGATTTCTTCCGCGGAACACACTTCACCGCCATCACTTACGGACTCGTCGCCACGGGCACGTCCCCGGCTCTCGACTGGCCCGGGCGAGGCGCCGCACTCCACACCGTCGCCATCGACGCGCCAGGGCAGATCGCCGACCATCAGGCTTCCGACACCCGCGGAAATTTCCGCAGAACCTACGGCCTCGACGGACCCACCACCCTCTTCATCCGGCCCGATGGCTACATCGCCGGCATCGTCCGAGTCGATCGACCGACCACGCTGCCTGCCTCGGTGCGTACCGTCACCGGAATGCTCCGCACCACAGCGTGATCGATGTCTGTCTCGCCCAGCAGTCTCTTGGGACGCTAGTTCCCGATGCCCCAGGTTCGCGCGTGCGTGTCGAGCCCACTGACGAACAATTGGAGACCGAAGGCGAACTCGTCGTCCAAGCTCACCGTTTCCTCGGCGTCGACGGCCGACGATGCCGGAAAGTCCTCGGGATCGAGTGTCGACCACACATCGGGACGCTGATCGACACCCCCGGGACGCGACGACTGGACACCGAAGCCCAACACGAATCGAGCCAGACTCGACCATGCCCGCACAGCCTGAGGTGGTTCGAAACCTGCATGCAGCAACCGGGCGAGACAGCGTTCACGCAGGCGTACGGCGTTCCGCCCTGCCGGTATTCGTTCGAGCATCAGCGGTGCGATGTTCGGATGACGACGCAACACCGCGAACATCTCCCGCGCGCTCACCGACAGCGCCACTTGCCAGCTGTCACCCTCGGCCGACTCGCTCAACGTGACGGCCTCGCCCATCACAGAGTCGACCACCTGCGCCACCAGATCGTCGCGACTGTCGAAATGCCGGTACAACGTCGCCGTTCCGGACCCCAACCGCTTCGCAAGACCCCTCATGGTCAACGCGTCGACCCCGTCATCGTCGACAAGTGCGACCGCGGCCGACAGGATTCGGTCCAGCTCGACGGGTGGCCGACCTGGAGACCGACCTGACAGGGACATGACCCCATTATCGCCGAGGCACAGAGCGTGTCCGACGTTGCACCTCGTTCACCGTCCTGGTCTCGACATCCGCCGCGGCTGTGGCGGAGAAGCGCGATGACATCGACTCGAACACCGCCCGAGGGTAGTGCCGGTCCTTCTCCTGACGTCAGCGCACGTGTGTAGTCACCGATGACCGCAGGATGCCGGGGCGCGTCGGCACCAGCACTCGTGCGAGATCTGCCAGCGGCACGGGAGTGTCGATTACCTCGGCCCACGGGTACCGTCCCTCCGTCGCGTCGAGGAACGCCACAGCCTGCGAGAGGTGACGGGGTTCGTAGTTGTGCACTCCGGTGATGGCCCACCAGTTCCGGACGACAGCCTCGGGGTCGACGGAGATCGGCGGGCCGGGGGTCACCGATCCGGCCAGGACGAACCGGCCCCCGATGTCGAGCCGGTGGAGTGCGGATTGCAGGGCCGCCGCTGCCCCGGTGAAGTCGATGATCACGTCCGCGTCGCCGCCGTCGTCGTCGATCCCTCCGAAGCGTCGAGAGATGTTCTGTCGGCGCATCTCACCCGGCGCCGGCGACTCTCCGCACCCTGGAAACATCCACGTCAACGTTCTCCTTGTCGAACTCGACACTGCGCACCTCGAAGCGCGCTGCGCTCCGTGTTCGACACCGGCCTCCTCCGACCCCACCAGCTGGTCCTCGAAATCGCCGAGAACGCCATCGCACCGCATCACGACGACGTCCGCCGCGGCATCGCGAGGATGCAAGCCCTCGGCGTGCGGATCGCCCTCGACGGCTTCGGCAGCACCGACACCAGCCTGTCGATGCTCGCGGCGCTCGACGTCGACATTGTCAAACTCGGACCGGTACTCGCCGACGCACTCGATCGACTCCCCAGGATGGCCACCATCGTCCACTCCCTGTGGCAGATGGCCGAAAGCCTGGACGCCGTGGTCATCGCAGAAGGTGTCGAACGGCCGGGGCAGCTCGACATGCTGCGCCACCTCGAAGTGCCCCTCGCCCAGGGGTACCTGCTCGGGATTCCCCACATCGACACCGCGCAATCCGCCACCACGATCTGACGCCGCGAATCTCCGACGACCGACGTGAAGCGATCGGTTTCCGTCCACAGAAGTCCTTGGAAGTCCACCGCCGGTAGTGGACATTCCTGCGCTGAACTGCATCCATAGCCACTGACGTCCACCCGAGTCCACTCTGCCGCGCGGATGAGCTCAGCCAGCCTGAGGTATCGGCCTACGATCAACGAAAAATCAAGCTGAGCGCCTCGGCGCGAGATGATGGGTTCGACCGAAAGCTACCACGGACCGCCGATGTCACCGTGTTCGCGCCTGGCTTCCTGATACCACGCATGGACATACACAGGTGCACTGCTTCGATTACGACGATCACTCCGTCGGGTTCGAGCTTTCGCATGACCGCATCGGCCACCTGACTTGTCAACCGTTCTTGGACCTGTGGGCGTTTGGAGTACAAGTCCACCACGCGTGCGAGTTTCGACAGCCCGGTGACTTTACCGCTGACACCCGGTATGTATCCCACGTGAGCGACTCCGTGAAAGGACACCAAGTGATGTTCGCAGGTCGAGAACATCGGTATGTCTCGGACCAGTACGAGCTCGCGGTGCCCCTCGTCGAACGTTGCGTCCAGTACAGAGTCCGGATCGACGAAGAGGCCCTCGAACTGTTCGCGGTACGCACGTGCAACGCGGCCAGGAGTGTCTGCCAGACCGTCTCGGTCGGGATTCTCACCCACAGCAACCAGCAGCTCTCGGACCGCTGCCTCCGCCCTCGACCGATCGAAAGTAGCGCCCGGCCTCGGCAAGTAGCTCCCGTACCCCAGTACCCGCGTCTTGCTGTCTTGTTCTCTTTCGTTCTCCGACAACGTCTCACCTCTTATGGACACCTGGAGCCGACCCGCTTCCGTCCGGAACACCAACCCTATCGCAACGAAATGAATAAAAGTTCACCGTGGTGATGCAGATCGTCGAGTACCCGAAGTGATGACGGGTCGTGAGTTGGACACTTTCCGCGATGGTTTGTCGAATGTTGTCGCCGTCGGCGCCGAGTGCGCAGGTGGCAGTCGAGTGTTCGTAAACGGTACGGAGGCGCCCCGGCCGCAAGATCAGCCGGAGGACGAGTAGAAGCACTTTGCCCCGGTCAGAGGACATCTACCGGCCGCGTGAGAACTCGCCGATCATCGAACCCCGGGTATGACGTCTCGGCCGAAGACGTCGATGGCATCGAGGTCCGCCAGGTCGTGCGTGCGAATGATACAGAGATCCACCCCACGTGCCCCTTCGGCATCGAACATCTCGACCAACTCGTCTGGAGTCCCGATCATCGCGGGCCCCCAGCCCGACTCGGGTAGACGACGGAGGGTGCGTTCGGCCACCTTGGCCCGCATCGTTTCGTCGGTTACGATCCCGACGGCATATTGCGCCGACACCTTTGCCGTGCCTCGACGAGGCATCAACTCCTCCAACAGAGGACGTGACGCGCCCGGACAGTTCCACCAATCCGCATACCGCTCCACCAACGGCATCGTCAACGACGTTCCGGCACCGCCGATGTGAATCGGAATGTGCCCCTGGACGGGGGTCGGACGTCCGAATGCACCCTCGAGCCGAAAGTGTTGGCCTCTGTAGTCGAATCGCTCGCCGGCGAACATGAGCCTGAGAATGTCGATCGTCTCCGCGAGCTGCTGCGCACGCGCCCGGCGCGAACCGTACTCGAAGCCGAACATCGACATTTCGGCTTCGATGGAACCCCATCCGATGCCCAGATCGAGCCTGCCGTCGGAAAGCCGGTCTACGGTCGCTGCCATCTTGGCGAGGAGCGAAGGATGACGAAACGGGTTGCATGAGACCAGGTTGCCGATGCGTATCGTAGACGTCGATACGGCAATCGCCGAAAGCAATGTCCAGCTCTCCAGGGAGTCGACCTCGGTGGCTGCGGGGGCGAACAGATGATCCATCAACCAGAAGGAATCGAACCCGGCTTTCTCGGCCCGTCGTGCGCACTCGAGAGAATGTTCGGGTGTCATATTCAGTTGCGGGACATAGAGTCCGAACTGGGTGTTGCGCGCGCTCGTCCTCGACGATCCCCTGTCCATAGGAGACAACGGTAGTTCTTGGCCCGCTCGATGACAAGAAATTCAGAGCGACGAACGCTAGTTCGGACAATTACTGGCGTGTCACCGGTGCCAGCCACAGCCCGCAGAGACAGTCGATCAGATCTGTGCTCACAGCACCCCAGTCGGCGCTCTCCCCGTTGGCACTTCTGCGCGCGAACGCCCGTTCTCGATCTGCGATCACATGGATCATCAAGGTGCGCGCCATGTCTCCCCGCGCTGCGTGTACGTCCGCCGGAAGGTCGGGTAAGCACATTTCCAAACCCGCCACCGTCGACTTCAGAGCCGACGACGCCAGAGCCTCCTCGTACATGATCGACCGGAGCGTCGGGTCGGTCAAGATTTGCGCGCTGAAGCGGGCGTACCACGTCGGGTTTCCCAATCCTGCAAGGTGATCCGTCGAAGGGCGGACCAGGCATGACAACCAGTCGCGAAGGTCGTTCGAGGTGGACATCGTGGTGAGCATCGACCTTCGCAACGCATCCACCCTCATCGCATGCTTGGCAACGATCGCTCGGACGAGGTCGGTTTTCGTCCCGAAATGATAACCGACGGCAGCACTGTTTCCCTGCCCGGCAGCCTCACTCACCTGGCGGTTGGACACGGCGAACACGCCGCGCTCGGCGTAGAGCTGCTCGGCGACTGCAAGTATGACTTCACGCGTATCCACCGAACGCACGGTTTTGACTTTCACGTCCATAATCGACACCTCGAGAGCCGCTCGTACGGTTGACGGTGGAGCCGGTCGGCCCCACCCGGTGCGCCTCGACTGTCCGACAGATCGATCCGCCGCCCAACGCTGTGCACAGCGGGAATATCGAGGCTGTGCCGATCAGCGGTGTGCCACCAGGGGTGTGCCGACCTCGTTCGCTGCGCCGGCGAGGACCGCGCGCCCTTCCTCCGATCTGATTCTTGCGCTGGGAAGAAAAGAGGTCAGTACGAATGCGACGACTGCCGCGCCTGCCGCGATACCCATCACCACCTTGAACGCACCCTCGGACGGCATCGAGACCGAGCCGGCCCCAACGCTCATCTGGGAAAGGATGACACCGGCCACAGCACTCGCAAAAGACGTACCGATAGAACGCATCAGCGTGTTGAAGCCGTTCGCCGCAGCAGTCTCGGAAGCCGGCACAGCGCCCATTATCAAAGCGGGCATTGCGCCGTACGACAGGCCGGTTCCCGCACCGATCACCATCGACACGATGGCTAATTGCCACACCTGACTCATCATGAAAATCCCACCGCCGTATCCGATGGCAACAACGACTGCCCCCGACATGAGGGTGATCTTTGGCCCCACCGTCGTCGTGATCCTGGACGAGATCGGAGCGAACAACATCATCACCACGCCGGACGGCGCCATGACGAGGCCCGCGACCAACATCGATTGCCCCAGCCCGAATCCATTCGAATCCGGGAGCTGAAGTACCTGCGGAAAGACCAGGCTCTGCGCGAACATAGCGAAACCGAACACGATCGATGCGAGGTTGGTGAAGAGGACCTGCCGTCCCACAGTTACGCGCAGATCGACCAGCGGCCGCGCCACACGCAACTCCCACCAGCCCCACAGCCAGAAGGCGACGGCGGCGGTCGCGAAGGAGATCAGGGTTGCCGAACTCGACCAACCCCAGGCGGCCCCCTTGGAAATGGCGAGCAGCAGTCCGAGCAACGCGGCGGACAGCGACAGTGCACCGACGAAGTCGAACTTACCCCCCGACCGCACCTCCGATTCGGGCACGATCTTGACGACCAAGAAGGCGACAATGGTTCCGAGAACAGCCGCGGTCCAGAACAATACGTGCCAGTCCGAGTACTGGGATATCACTGCTGCCACGGGAAGGCCCAGCGCACCGCCCACACCGAGCGATGCGCTCATCAGCGCGACCGAGCCGGGCAGTTTGCGATCGGGGAGGACGTCGCGCATCACGCTGATGCCGAGCGGAATCACGCCCGCCGCGAACCCTTGAAGTGAGCGGCCGACGATCATCGGGATCAAGCTGTCGCTCATGGCACCGACAATGGAGCCGACGACCAGGAGGCCCAGCCCCGTCAGCAACATCAACCGCTTCCCGAACATGTCCCCCAACCGGCCCATGGTCGGCACGGCTACTGCGCCCGCAAGCAGCGTGGCGGTGATTACCCACACCGTATCCGCAGCGGTTGCGTTCAGCAGTCTCGGCAGCTCGGGGATCACCGGAATCAGCAGGGTCTGCATCAACGACACCACGATCCCCGCGAAGGCGAGGACGGCGACGACTCTCCCGGTTGCCGGTGCCTCGGCAGCGGCGGCAGAACCATCCGTCACGTTCATGGGGCGCTCCTCGCATAATGAGATATCAGATCCAACGGCCGATCAAGCACCTAATTTAAATTAAACCACGTGCTCGAATTAAGCAATCGCGATCGCCCCGATATGCGAGTCATCCTCGCCTCTCCCATTGAGTCACCGAACAAGCAAGTCCCGCGCAGCCGATAGCTGCGCGGGACCTTGGTTGGCTTGCCGTAGAACTGTGTTCGTCTCCGATCAGCTGGTGTGTGCCAGATCGTAGAGCTTCCGCCACTCGTGCTTCGACCGAATGGTCGTGTCCACGTCGGGTGTCGATGCCCGGAGCGCGCCCACCGTCGCATCCGCCTTCGAAATGTGTTTGAACGGATCGATGTCGAAGAATCTGCAGGTGTTCTGCCAGAGGATCTTGTTCATTTCGTCGTCCGGAATGCCGACATTGGACATCTCGGCGTTGACGAATTCCGGCGCGTTGGGCCAGATCGCGTCCGAGTGCGGGTAGTCGCACTCCCACGCGATGATGTCCAGCCCGATATCGTGACGAACCTTCAGCGCCGTCGGATCCGTGACGTAGCACGCCAGGGAATGCTCCTTGAAAATTTCGCTGGGAAGTTTGCCGCCGAAATCGTGGCCGAGCCACCTCTGGTTCGTGTAGTGCCTGTCGCACCGGTCCAGGTAGAAGGGAATCCACCCGATGCCCGCCTCGGACCAGGCGATCTTCAGATCCGGGTACTTGTGCATCGCACCGCCCCACAGCAGGTCCTGAGCCGCGAACGTCGACACCTGGGTCGCCAGAATGATCATGTTGTCCAACGGCGCCTCCGGAGCACCGTTGATCGCGCCGAAGCCTTGCCCGATATGCAGGCACATCACGATGTGCAGGTCGGAGATGGTCTGGAGGAACGGGCCCCAGTACTCGAGATCGTGGTAGCTGGGCAGACCCTGCAGATGGGGCAGTTCCGGCATCGTCACGGCCTTGACGCCCTTGGCCGCGACGCGCTTGACCTCTTCGACCATGGCCTCTTGGTCCCACACCGGAATGATCGCGCACGGGATCATTCGACCCGGGTACGCCGTGCACCATTCGTCGATGTGCCAGTCGTTGTATGCCTTGAGCATGATCAACGCCATGTCCTTGTTCTTCGCCTCCTGGAAGTAGCGAGCGCTGAAGCCGGCGAACGAAGGGAAGCACATGGAACTGACGATGCCGTTGCGGTTCATGTCACGGATCCGCTGATGGATGTCGTAGGCACCCGGACGCATTTCAGCGAAGGTGGAAGGGTTCAAACCCCACTCTTCGTTCGGCCACCCGACGACGGCATTGAGCCCGATGGTCCCCATCGAGTTACCTTGGAACCACCAACGCTCGTAACCGTTTTCGTCGACGATGCTCTTGGGCGCCTGATCTTTCCATTTTGCCGGGACGTGGTTCTTGAACATGTCCGGGGGTTCGACGACGTGATCGTCGATACTCAGCATGATCATGTCTTCAATCTTCATTGCTGTTCCTTTCGGTCGATCTGTGAATGCTGGGCGCTGTCGAGGCTCTGTGACGATCGGTCCGGAACTACCAAGAACCGACCTCGGAAATGACCTTGGATCCGAGCAACTCCAATGGTTCCGGACCACCGAGGTCGGGAACCGCGCCGTAGACGGTCGTGAACCCCAAGTCGTGCAGTCGACGTAGATCGCCGAGCAACGCGTCGACCCCGCCGTCGTTCTCGATATCGAAGTTGACCAGTGCAGTTTTCTCGATTTCGGAGGGGTCGCGACCGATCTCTTCGCAACGCTCGTTCAAGCGCGTGATCTTCTGTGCCGCTTCTTCCCCGCCCCACACGTTCATCGCGTCGGCATACTTCGCAACGAGCTTCAAGGTTCTGAGTTCGCCACCGCCGCCGAGCAGAATGCGGGGGCGCGGACTCGACACCGGCGCGGGCACATTGAGCGTCTGACCGAGCTGGTAATTCTCGGTCACGTACTTGTCCTCACTGGAGCTCCACATCTGAAGGACGATCTTCAGGGTCTCCTCGAGTCGACGAAACCTTCCGTCGTGATCATCGAACGGCAGTCCGAGGCCCGTTGCCTCCTGCTCGTTCCACCCGGTCCCGATGCCCAACCAGGCGCGTCCGCCCGACAACACATCGAGGGTTGTGACGATTTTCGCGAGCAAACCGGGGGCTCGATACGTTGCGGCGGTGACCAACGTCTGCAGCTCGATCTTCGAGGTGCTCCCTGCGAGAAACGCAAGGACCGTGTAGGCCTCGAGCATCGGTTCGTTCTCTTCACCGATCAGGCTGATCTGCCAAAGATGATCGGTGATGCTCAACCGTTCGAAGCCCACGTCCTCCGCCGTCTTGGCGATGTGGACGAGCGCGGGGCCCATCGCATCGGGCGGACCCAGATGTGAGTAGTCGTTGAGGTGTAGACCGAGTTTCATACTGCGCTCCGTACCGCCCGGGGTCGGGCATCGAGGGCAACTTGCAAGTTAGCCGAGCGTAGATGCGAGATGCAGTTCACACAAGTGAAACTTGGTTCAATGTTCTGATATTTTATTCGATACGTCGTGAACCGCACCGTGTCCGACGACCCTCTGCGAGGATCACCCTCATGTCCGATCCGGCCCTGATCGTCGCACTCGACCGTACCGATCTGCCCCGGCCGGAACATGTTCGAAGTCCGTCGTGTGTCATCGGCATCTCCAGCTCCGGCTCGGTGTCGACTGCGGGGGAACCATGGCTCGATCGTGCAGATTTCAGCCTCACGGTCGCAGAAAGCGACGATCCGAGATTCATCCGCGTAGATGACATTGCTGCGGTGGTGGACGACTGCCGTCGTCGGTTGTCGGACCATCCGACGTCGGCACGGGTGCTGTCCGATGTTCTACGGTCCACCTACTCCGAAACGTCCGCAGGCCTGATCCTCGAGTCACTCGGCTACTCGACTCTTCAAGCCGGCGTCGAATTCGAGCACTGGTTGGCGACACAGAAGCCGCAAAGACGTCGAAGCGGGACGGGTTGCGTGCTGCTGGATCGTGACGGCGACCGACTGGCGATCACCTTGAACCAGCCTGACCGACACAACGCGTTCAGCGACGTGCTCCGTGCAGAACTTCTCGATGCATTGTCGGTCGCACTCCTGGACGCCGATATACGAGCTGTTCACCTGTCCGGGGCCGGCCCGTCCTTCAGCAGCGGTGGTGATCTCGCCGAGTTCGGATTGTTCGAGGACCCGGGGAGTGCGCATGCTGCGCGCATGGACCACAGCCCCGCGCTCGCACTGGACTCGTTGGCGAACTCGCTGCCCGGAGGGCTCTCGGCACGCGTACACGGGGCTGTCCTCGGTAGCGGTCTGGAGATGGCTGCATTCTGCACCGACATCGAGGCTCACTCCGACAGTGTGTTCGGTCTGCCCGAGCTCGATCTAGGATTGATCCCCGGGGCGGGCGGCACCGTGAGCGTCTCGCGCCGAATCGGTCGGTGGCGTACGGCCTACCTCGTTATCAGTGGGAGCCGAATCGATGCGGCCACCGCAGCGGCGTGGGGACTGATCGATCGCGTGAACTGAGACCGGTCCCCGTCTCGATCACCCGGCCGCTTTCAGACTGCCGGACGAACTCACCTAGAGGTTGAGGAAACCCCGTAGCACGACGTTCCGCAAGAAGCTGTGGGAACGCTGGACCGATGTGCGCGCGTAGCCCTCATAGCAAACCCAGTGCGCGTATCGAACATGGGGCGCGACGGCACGCGGCCCGGCGAAGTTCCTGATCGATCCATCGGCCTGACCCGCTGCCACCACCCTTTGCACAAGTTCGAGGCGCTTCTGTGTCTCCGCGGAATACGCCGTCAGAGGTCCATTCTTAGAATCCGTTGGAGGCGCAAAACGCAAAATATCCGTTTCCTGCCGAAATCGTCGGCGCGCGTGCAAGGACACCAGACCCAGCGCATCGAGGCTCTCGACAGGTGACGTTCCTGTCGTGAGCGCCGTCTGGACAGCAGACTTGATAGCGGCTGTGAAGGTTTCGACGGTATCGACCAGAATTGCCTCCTTGGAGTCGAACCGGCGATACAGGGTCGGCATCCGGACTCCGGCGGCGTCGGCAACGTTCCTGATAGTCGTTGCGTGGTATCCCCGTCGAGCGAACTCACCTCGGGCGGCCGTCACGATTCGCGCCTTGATGTCGACGTCGTCGAGGGACTCGGGCTCGGGCCACGAAGCCACCGCCTGTTTGGCCGCGAGAACGGCCGCAGAACGGTTCAACTCGTCGTCGGGCGGGCAGTTCGTTGCCAAGCCGTGCATCGTCAACGCGCACAGGTTGTCGGCAAGTGGGCGGGCATCCCGACGACCGGGAAAATGAGCGCCGGCGTCCACCGACATGGTAGTGAGCGCGAACCGCAGCAGGCCCGATTCACGTCTGCGGGCCGGCTTGTTCTCAGCCAGGTTGTCCACGGCGCGCTTCCACAGCCGATCCAAGACCGTGATGTCGAAACTGCGGGCATCGACGAACCGACTCGATGCAACGGTAGGCGGCTCGAATGCCCGCAATCGAACGGCGGCCCCGTTCTCCAGACTCACGCTCACCACCCCGGTCACGAGTTCACGCAAGGAGTCGATCGCGTCCACATCGGAGAAGCTGTTCCGCAGCGTCGTCCCGAGGCCATCCAGATCGCTCGCAAAACGCTCGAGAACAGCGACCGCAATATCTTCCTTGGAATCGAAATGGTGATACAGACTACCGGGTAGGACACCCAGCTCCCCCGCGATGTGGCTCATCGTCGTGGCCGCGTAGCCCCGCTCCACGAACAGCTTCGCCGCTCCTTCACGAACCTCCCGCAATCGGTGCCCCTCGCTACCGGCCACATCGCTGGAACCTGCCACTCCGCGCCCTCTCGCCGATCTCACACCCAGTAGTATGCTCTGTGCAGCCGGAACTACAGTCGATAGCATGCACAACGGGATTCCTACGACCCTGCGGCGTGATGGGGTACCGCCCGACAACGCACCCAGTGTTCTGGTCGTCAACGGGAGAACGCTCACCGATGGCCCCCTTTCTCTACGGTTGCGAGGGGGACGTATCGAACGGCGATCTCGCCGAATCGACCCCGCGGAAAACGATGAGGTCATCGATGCGCGCGGGGGCACGATCGTTCCCGGTCTGCATGACCACCACCTCCATCTCAGGGCCACGGCCGCCGCGTTCGAGTCCGTCGACCTGAGCGTTCTGTCGACTGCGCCCGGCTCGAGGTTCGAGGAGGCGGTGCGTACAGCGCCGATCGGCGCGGACGGGTGGGTCCGGGTGATCGGGTACCACGATTCCATGGCCGGTCACCTGAATCGGTCCGTGCTCGACCGGCTTCGGTCGGATGTGCCGATACGGATACAGCATCGCAGCGGTGCCATGTGGTTCCTCAACTCCCCGGCTCTCCGTGCACTCGACTTTGACGAGCGATCGGATGGCAGGTTGTTTCGGCTCGACTCGGCCCTGCGGCGACTGTCGCCAGACCACCACAGCACATTGCACAACGTCAGTGAAACGCTGACGTCGTTCGGTGTCACCGGATGTACTGATGCCACGCCGGACGCGAGTCGATCGGACCTCGACTACTTCGACACCGAGATTCATGCAGGACGTCTTCAGCAGAGACTTCACGTCCTGGCGCGGGACGACGGCCGACCGCACGAATTCACATTCGGAGCGGTCAAGAAAATACTCGACGACGAACATCTGAACTTGGACGAACTTGTGGGATGGATCGACGGCGTACATTCCGGTGGACAATCGGTAGCGATTCATTGCGTCACGGTCGCTCAGCTGGTTTTGACGACCACCGCTTTGACGGAAACCGGTGTTCGCGAGGGTGACCGAATCGAACACGCCGCCATGGTCCCGAACGACATAGTCGACCAGTTACGAGCTCTCGGGGTCGTCGTCGTAACTCAGCCCAACTTCGTAGCAGAACGCGGAGACCAGTATCTCGCGGACATCCACCCGGAGGAACACCATCGCATCTGGCGGGTCGGTTCGTTGATTCGCGCCGGTATTCCGCTGGCGTCGAGCACCGACTCCCCGTTCGGCAACATCGATCCCTGGCGCAGCATCAGAGCCGCAGTCGATCGAACATTGCCGTCGGGACGATCGATTTCGCCGTCCGAATCCATCGGCGCGGCAGAGGCTTTGGCGTTGTTCACGGGAAGCGGACCCAGTCCGCACATACCTCGGCGTCTGGAGGTCGGCCGACCGGCAGACCTGTGCATCCTGAAAGCACCCCCGAGCACGGTCCTGGACGAGTTGTCGCGGGAACTGGTGCGGACGACGATCATCGCCGGTGCGGTCATGTACGACAACGCTGATCACTGACCACGTCGGGGTGAACTCGGCGATGGCTCCGGTACGTGCGAGAGACTACTCAGGCGACGGAACCGGTGTCGGCGTGAGCGGGAAATGACACGGGACGTAGTGACCGGATTCTACTTCCCTCATCACGGGTTCTTCGGTCTTGCAGCGATTTCGACCTTCGGACACCGCGTCTGAAACCTGCAGCCGGGCAGCGGTGACAGTGCCCACGGAACATCGCCCTCCAGCGCCGGGCCGGCGAAACCCTCCTCGGAATCGGTCAGTGGGACGGAATCGAGCAATGCGCGGGTGTACGGATAGGCCGGACCGTCGTACACCTCGACAGCATTACCGAACTCACAGACCTTGCCGAGATACATCACCATGACGTCGTCACTGACAGCCCTCGCCACGCCTAGATCGTGGGCGATGAACACGATGGTGAGGTCCAGTTCCGCTTCAGAGCTTCGAGGATGTTCAAGATCTGGGCCTGGACGGAAACATCGAGCGCGGACACCGGCTCGTCGCAGACAGCAGCCCGGGTTCCAGGGCCAAAGCGCGGCCGATGGCGACCCTCTGTGCCTGCCCACCCGACAGCTGGCGGGGCAACATCTCGGCAAATCTGTCTTCCCCGAGGCCCACTTGATCGAGCACTGCAGTCGATCTCTCCCGACGCTCCTCCTTCGATGCGCCTGCAACCGCCAACCCTTCGACTACCAGATCCCTGACCGCGCGCCGCGGGTTGAGAGATGCGACCGGGTCTTGGAAAATCATCTGCATGTCGCGTCGCAGTTCTCGCATCCGACGTTCGCCGACAGCTTCGATGTGCTCGCCCGGGAAACGGATGGTTCCCGACGTGACGCGGTCCAAGCGCAGGACTGCGCGGCCGGTCGTGGATAAACCGCATCCGGATTCGCCGACGATGCCCAGCGTCTCTCCCCCGAGAACGTCGAACTGATGGCGGAGACCGCCTGAGCGACCCCCGCCGACGTCGGAGAGTCGACGACAAGATTCTCGACACTCAACAACGCGTCGCCGCCGCGAAGAGGAGCAGTTCCACTACCGGCCATTACCGCCACCACCTGTTGTCATCGGTCTTCTGTCGGCTACTGGCGCGAAGCATGCAACGTCGTGGTCGGTGCCGACAGACTCCATTTCCGGGCTCATTTCTGCGCCGTCGAGAGGGCATGCCCGCATCTCGGAGCGAATCTGCACCCAGCCGGCGGACTCACGGGCTTCGGCAGGCTCCCCTCGATCAGCCTGAGTGGTGTGTGTCGCGGATGGTGGATGGTGTGGGTTGCGCCAGCAAGGCGTGGGTGTACCGGTGTCGAGGCGAGGCAGACACCCCAAGTGTGGATCCGATTTCGGCCAAGCGGCCCGCATACATCACTGCGACTCGATCGGTGCGGCCTGCGACGACCGCGAGATCGTGACTTATGAGCATCATCGAGGAGCTACCGACCCGGGCGCGAAGCTGAGCAGAACCACCACTGCGACCGTCACCAGAAAGACGACCAGCAGGCTTCTACCGACGCGGTTGAAAACTGTGAGAACCATGTCTCGACCTTCCTCGCGCGCGCCGAACGGCACGAGACGCAGGGCTGATCCGGGCCGATGGGCAACCGAAGTTTGTAACACATCACTTCTATCGGTCGACGTGTCGTGCATCATTCAACGCCATGTCATTGCGGTTCACAATGGAACCGTGCGAACAGACCGAATATTCGTTTCGCCTCGCGCAATGAAAACGGCCCCCCAGCAGATACTTTCACTGTTGGGGGGCCGAAAACAGGGAGAGTTGGCGCTCAGACGCTGATCCCGATCAGCTTTGTGTCCAGGTACTCGCCGATGCCGTCGGCGGCACCCTCGCGGCCGAGACCACTCTCTTTGACACCGCCGAAGGGGGCGGCAGCCGACGTCGGATTGATGTCGTTCACGCCGACCATGCCGAAACGCAGCTTTTCGGACACCCGGATGGCTCGCGAAAGGTCACGAGTATAGACATAGGACGCCAAACCGTAGTCCGTGTCGTTCGCCATGCGGATGACTTCGGCTTCGTCGTCGAACACGGTCACCGACGCTACGGGCCCGAAGGTCTCCTCCCGGTAGATCAGCATGTCCGAGTCGACGTCGGCAAGGACCGTAGGCGGGTAGAAGTTGCCCTTGTCGTACGGAGCCTCGGTCAGCTTCTGTCCACCGGTCAACACCCGTGCGCCGCGTGCAACTGCGTCGTCGACCTGATTCTGCATACGCTCCATCGACGGTTCGTCGATGAGTGGGCCCACGCCACTGGCTGGGTCGAGACCGTTGCCTGCTTGCAGTTTCGACGACCTCGCGACCAGGGTCTCGAGGAACGTATCCGCGATCGATCGGTGCACGAAAATCCGGTTGGGGCTGATACATGCCTGGCCGGTATTGAGAAACTTGACCAGGGCAGCACCCTTGGCCGCGTGTACGGGATCGGCATCCTCGAAAACGATGAAGGGTGCATGTCCGCCCAACTCGAGAGACACCCGCTTGACGGTCGAAGCGGCCTCGCGGGCAAGCAATTTACCGACCTCGGTCGATCCGGTGAACGTAATCTTGCGAACGACCTTGCTTGCCAGCACCTCGTCACTGAAGAAGCGGGGGTTCTTGGTCGTGACCATGTTTACCACACCGGACGGCACGCCCGCCTGCTCGAAGATCCGCATCATGGCGATAGCGGTGAGGGGGGTTTGTTTGGCCGGCTTGAGAAGAACGGTCGCACCTGCGGCCAGAGCCGGACCGACCTTTCTGGTGATCATCGAGATAGGGTAGTTCCACGGCGTTATCGCGGCGACCACTCCCACAGGCTGGCGCACTACGACGAAGCGCTGATCAGCGCGCGCCGACGGAATGGTGGACCCGTACACACGCTTCGCCTCTTCGGCGAACCAGATGAGGAAGTCCGCCGCGTACTTCACCTCGGTCCTTGCGGCTTTGAGTGGCTTGCCTTGCTCCATCGTCATCAGAGTTGCGAGATCGTCAGCCTGCTCCAGCATCAACCGGTGAGCCTCGAGCAAGACAGCTGCGCGCTCGTACGCCGTACGCGAAGCCCAGTCCTCGAATGCACCGTCCGCTGCGGAGATGGCATCTCGGACGTCCTGCGCCTCGCCGGCGGAGACCTCCGCCAGGATTTCTCCGGTCGCGGGATTGTTGACGCTGAACGTTTCTCCGGAGGCAGCCGATCGCCACTTTCCGTCGATGAACAGCGAGCTGCTCGCTTCAGACGGATCTTCGAAGAGCGGTAGCGACATTGGAGCACTCCCAATCGAGTAGTACAGCCGGAACTCTGAGCCGGCAGCAATGGTGTTCGACCTCTATGGTCGCCACCACAGCATAGCGCCTGGAAACTTTACCTTCAACAAAATGAACGAACATTCACCAATGTCCTTCAGATGTCGAACCCCAGAGCGGACAACACGCGTTGGGTGCTCGACCCGAAGTCCGGAGCGTCGCCTGCCGCACCGCGACGACGCCGATCTACCGCCTCATCACTCCGTAGGGATTGCTGTTGTCCGCCCGGCTCTCCCGACAGCGTCGAGGACACCACTGCCGTCATCGACACGTCCCACACTCGGCCGCCGACCTCGTTCTGCGGGTCCATTGCGCACACCGCGGCGTACATGCCGGTCAAAGGATCGGCTATCGCGTCTCCGGCAAACATCGGGGACCCGTCGTAGTCGTGTCCGATCAATCCCGCGCCGGCCGCAACATCGTCGCCGAATCCGACCCGATTGGAGGCGCGGCCGTCGGCAGTGATCGAAACCCACGTACATCCCCCGGCGGCGAAGTGTTCTGCATCGAGTCCGAACCGCTGGAGAGCGCGGGGGCGCGACGCCTCGACGACGACGTCGGCCGATGCGACCAGGGCACGAAGTGCCTCGCGTTCCGAGGATCTCGTGGGATCCAACACCACCGACTCGTGTCCTGCGTGCAGAAGTTCGTAGAACCCGGCATCACCTCGACGCGCGCCGTCCGGACGTTGTGGTGTCTCGACCTTGATGATGCGCGCTCCGGCCGAACCCAGCAGATGTGCGCACAGCGGCCCAGCCCACAGAGCACTGAAGTCGACGACGGTAGCTCCTACCATCGAACGCGGGCGACCGGGGACAGGCAGCAGTGGCACTCCCCGGCTCTGCACGCACCGCCCAGCAATCCCCAAGAGATCCATACGGGCGTCGATTTCCTCTGGACCGCGCGTCGAGAGCCAATCCGCGACCGGGAGCCACGGCTCGTCGGACAACGGCTTCGATATCAATGCCCCGAGGAGAGCCGCATCGTCCGCACGCACGCACGACACCGCGGCCCAACCATTCGCAGTCGGCAGTAATCTGGACCCCCGACCGACCGATTCTTTTCCGCGGCGGTTCCAACCGGTGTACAGCACACGCTCCGTCAGCAATTGGCGCCCGTCCACCTCGCTGCCGAGCGGGAAATCTTCGGAAACGAACCGGGCCCAGTCTCGCGCAACCGTCGCAGCGGACCCGACCGGGACAACTGCGGGACCGGCCGGGCGTCCCGTCAGACCAGGTACCCCGCTGGCGATCCAATCATCCTGAACGGCAGGGGTGTTCACGCCCCCAGGATACGATTGCCCGCCAACGGAGACCCAGTCGAGTCTGCCCATCGTGTCTCGCTCGATCGCGTGCTCAGAAGTACTGAGCGCCGCCGTCGATCGTGACGTGCTCAGCGCTCATGAACTTGGATTCGTCCGAAGCCAGGAACGCCACGACGTTGGCGATCTCGTCCGGTTCGGCCGCCCATTGCTGCAGCATCGGAGTGTTCATGGTCGCCAACCGAGGATACGACCCCGCGGTCTCGGCAATGCGATCTTGCATCGAGCCCGAACCCATGGGGGTGATGACAGCACCCGGGTGGACGCTGTTGACCCGAATACTGTGTTGGCCCAGCTCGGCAGCGAAAGCACGTGTCATTCCGGTGACCGCGTGCTTGCTCGTCGTGTAGGGCACCATGAACGGCTGCATCTTCTTACCAGCCGACGAGCTGATCAGGATGATGGATCCGCCGCCCCGCTCGACCAGATGGGGAGCGGCAGCCATCACCGTGTTCCATACGCCGGTCACATTGATGTCCATCGTGTCCTGGAACGTCGTCGACGTGGTTTCGCTCCACACGACAGGCACGCAGATACCTGCATTTGCCACGACGATGTCGAGACCACCGAAACGCGTCACACCTTCGGCGCACAGCTGCTTCAGTGTGTCGAGATTCCGCACGTCGCCTTGCACCAGATGACACCGACGGCCTTCTGCTTCGACGAGACGCGCGGTCTCGGCCAGGTCGTCGAGCGTCGCCGAATCGTATGGCACGCCTGGCAGTGTGCCTGCCAAGTCGACGCCGACGATGTCGGCTCCTTCTTTGGCGAGGCGCACTGCATGCGCACGCCCTTGGCCGCGAGCAACGCCGGTGATGAACGCTACTCGGTTGTCCAATCTTGCCATCGTGTGTTCCCTTCTTGCCGGTGCTGGGAGAATTCGAACTCAGACCGGCTGCGACGGATGCGGCACGGCAATCGTTTTGAGCTCGAGGAAGTCGTCGAGCCCCTCGGTGCCCCATTCACGGCCGAGTCCACTCTGCTTATACCCCCCGAACGGGGAGTTCGTGTCGAACCACAACCCACCGTTGACGCTGACGGTTCCGGTACGTAGACGACTCGCGACCTTCAGCGCCCGATCCGTGTCATTGCTGTAAACCGCGCCGGACAAGCCGTAGATGGAATTGTTCGACAGGCGCACCGCGTCGTCCTCGTCGTCGAACGCAAGGATCGCCAGGAGCGGGCCGAAGACTTCTTCCTGAGCGATCGGCGAATTTTCATCGATGCCCGCCACCAACGTCGGCTCGACCCAGAAGCCCTTGGTGCCTTCATCGGGACGATTTCCGCCGAGCACGAGGGCGCCCGACTCCCGAGCGATGTCGTAATAGCGAAGCACGGATTCGTGCTGCCGCTTGTTCGCCACGGGACCCATGATGTTGTTCGGGTCGGTCGGATCGCCCCAAGGAATCACTTCCATCGTCGCCTTGGCGATCGCAACGGCTTCGTCGAATCGACTTCGAGGAACGAGAAGTCGAGTCAACGACGCGCATCCCTGGCCGGCGTGGTAACAGAGTCCACCGGCAATCTGGGGCACGATTGCTTGGAAATCTGCGTCCTCCAGCAGGATCGCGGCCGATTTCCCACCGAGCTCGAGGGTGACACGCTTGACCGTCGGCGCGGCCGCGGCCATAACCCGCCGCCCCGTCGCAGTCGACCCCGTGAACGTGACTGCGTCGACGTCGGCGTGCGAGGTCAGCAGCGACGCCACTTCGTTGTCGCTCGGTGTGACCACGTTGAACACCCCGGGCGGAATGTCGGTGTGGGCATGGGCGATCTCGCCGAGGGCCAGCGCACTGTACGGCGTGTCCGGTGCAGGCTTGAGGACCACAGTGCATCCCGCAGCCAGAGCCGCTGCCACCTTGCAGATATTGAGGTAGAGCGGAACGTTCCACGGAGTGATGGCCGCGACGACGCCTGCCGCCTCCTTGCGTACATACCGGCGCGTCGGTGGCAGCTCGCCGACTTTGTCGGGCAGTTCGTGCTCGAACTCGTACTTTTCCAGGAGGTCCACGTAGTGGGCGATGTACCCGATGCAATCGTCGAGTTGAATACCGCGAGTCGCGTAGACCGGGGCGCCCGCTTCCGCCACGATCATCGGTCGCAACAGTTCGGCGTTCTTCTCGAGTCCTGCCTGAAGCTGCTGAAGGCATCGGCGGCGAAACGCGTGATCCGTCGCCCACGTCGTCGTGTCGAACGCCCGACGCGCCGCGTGTATTGCCTGCTCGACGTCATCGGCGGTGGCGTTCGGAACCGTCCCGATCACGGATTCGTCGGCAGGGTTGATGTTGTCGAACAGGGTACCGTTCGAGGCCGGCACGAGTGCACCGTCGATCAGCATGAGGTATTCAGGTTTCATTTGAGCCATCCTGGTTATGTGTTTCCGTTGTGAGCACGAGCTAGAGCAATGCGACTGTCCTGCCACCGGAAGTGCACCGACCCGACGTTGTTGCAGCTATTGCGGTTTCGTTAGCTTGCGATTCTGGTTCCCCACGTTGCCCATACCTGTGTGGTCGCGCGGGACGCTCGCGACTAGGTGACTGCGCCGGCGAGCTTCAACTCGATGATTCGATCGTCGTCGGCGCCGATTTCCTTCAGGATCGCATCGGTGTGCTCCGCGAACTGAGGTGCGCGCCCGGGTGCGGCCGGTGTCTCGTCGAACTGAACCGGAGAAGTGATCAACTCTCGACTGACTCCGTTGACGTCCGTCACGGTTGCTACATATCCGTTGGCCCGTAACTGGGCGTCGTTACCTGCCTCCAGCGCGTTCTGCACCGGAGCCCAGGGGCCTTCCATCGTGGCGAACTGCTCGGTCCAGTAAGCGAGCGTCTTCGTGGCGATCTCCGCCGCGACGATCACAACCGCTTCCTCGTAGTTGCGCATGAGCTTCTCAGTCGTGTCGAACGACGGGTGCGTGATGAGGTCTTCACGGTTCAGGTGCGTGACGAAATCGGCCCAGTAGCGTCCAGGCTGCAGCATGCACAGGTTGAGATATCGACCGTCGGAGGTCACGTAGTTACCCATGGTCGGATTGCCCGGGGCACCGGGACCTGTTGCCGGATCACGACCCTCCAGCACATTCCCGCTGTTGAGCGCCACGTCGATCGCCAGCGCGTTCGCCCAGGCACCACTGGCCAACAGCGACACGTCCACGATCGACGGCTCTCCTGTCTGCGCCCGAGCGAACAGCGCCGCGGCGATGCCGCCTGCGATGTTCATGCCTCCGATGGTGTCGCCGTACGCGGGGCCCGGCTGCGACACCACGCCGCCCGCGCCTGGATGCGTCACTCCCATGGCGCTGCCACCGCGGCACCAGAACGACGGTTGGTCGTATCCACCCTTCGTGGCCTCGGGACCGCGCGCCCCCAACGCGCTTCCCCGGACATAGATGATGTTCGGGTTCACCGCGCGAATGTGCTCGACGTCGATCTTCAGCCGCGTCCGCGCGTCAGGCAGGAAGTTCGTGACGAAGACATCACTGTTTCGAACGATTTCGTACAGGACCTCGAGCGCCTCCGGGTTCTCCAAGGCCAGCCCGATTCCGCGCTTGCTGCGGTTCGGGTGCTCCATCAGTGGCGCAAAACCGTTGATGGATTCGGTTCCCCCGAGGTTCCCGAGACCGCGCTGCGCATCTCCGTGGACTGCGTGCTCGACCTTGATGACGTCCGCACCCCAGTCTGCGAGAACGGCGCCGGCGACGGGGACGTAGGTGAACTGGGCGACCTCTACCACTCGCACACCGCTCATAGGCCTAGCTGGCATTGTCTGCTCCTTCGAGTCGCGTATGACGCAATCCACCTCGCCGTGAGATGTGCGTCACTGAAACGTACGTGGTTTCAGTCAAACGCACAATAGTTCGTTCGACTGAACGTTCGTTCAACCTTCTCAAGCGGCGCACCCGACGTTCGATCTCCGGCGTCACCTTCGACGACTACGCTGAACTGACGTTCATAAATATGATCTCCCCACCAAGGATTGTGATAGTACTGATGGCGATCACACACGCTGCTGACATGACGCGGCCGGCCCGGTTCGGATCGCAGTCGAGGAGAAAAATGACAGATGGAATCATCACGGACGCGATGCGATCCGTTGTCGGGCGCACGTTCGACAGTTCCACGAGTTTTCCGGTCAGCGACTCGGACATCCGCCGGTGGGCGATAGCCGTCTACTACCCAGACGCCCCGCCTGCACAGTTCTGGAGATCGTCGACGCAGGTAGCGATCACGGCGCCACAGGACTTCAATCCCTTCGCGTGGATGACAGCGTCCGGACCCGCGGACGCAGCGGAATACGACCCGAATGCGCCGTTCAAGACACTCGGAGTCGATGGACCATCGCTCGGACATCAGGTCAACGGCGGACTCGAAGTCGAGTACGGTGTTCCGATCCGAGCAGGAGATGTCATCACCTCTGAGACGGCGATCTCTGAATTGACCGAACGCAAGGGTCGGCTCGGCGCAATGTTGTTCACGACCACCGAAGATGTCTGGACGAACCAGCGCATGGACCGAGTCCGTGTTCAGCGTATGACGATCATCCGATATTGAAACGAGGCCGCTCCATGTTCACCGAAACATTCACGGTCGCCGTCGGCGACACTCTCCCGCCGTTTGTCCGGACGACCGGCCTGGCCAACTGGAATCGGTTTGCCGCGGTCAACGATGAGTTCGTCGACATTCACATGGACGACGATGCCGGGCGCGCGGCGGGTTTCGATTCCGCGTTCGGCATGGGGAACTTACTATGGTCGTACTTGCACTGCTTGCTTCGCGACTGGGCCGGAGAGAACGGCCGAATCGACCGCTTGCAGTGCCAATTTCGAAGTCCTAACACCAAGGGCATGACGATCACCGCCCACGGCACGGTCACATCGGTAGTCACCGTGCCGGACGGTAGTCGGGTCGAGTTGGACGTATGGATCGAAGACCATAACGGTACGAAACTGACGCCGGGAACGGCGACTGTCACCGTCGCGCCTTGACGTCACCGTCGGGTTCCGAACTTCCGACCCGGCGCATCCCGTATCACCCGTTCAATCCAAATCCTGATGACTCGGATGGGAATTCGGTCGTGTCGAGAACGTGTCCTGAACGAATGACAGAAACTCCTCCGTGTCGGACGGTTCGTCACTGCCGGACATCCGACCCATCGTGGTCACGACGATGAACGACGTGACGAGTGCGAAGTACAGTCGTGCGAGGCTGGAGGGAGAACCAGGCCTGAGTTCTCCGCTCGATTGGCCCTTCTTGAAAACGTCGACGAGGAACTTCTGGTTCCGCTGGCCGTGGTGGATCCACGCGTCAGGGATGACGCCACCAGGCGACCGTGTGATGCGCGTCACTTCAGCGGTGAGAGAGCCCCACGCGGGGTGTTCGTCCGCGTGCTGAATCCAGATCGCGGCCAGCTTCACCAGCCGCTCGTCGGCTGGAACGGACTCAGGAACCATCATCTGCAAGGCCTCGACGCCGATGCTGCGCCGCATCAGAACCTGTTCGTACAGTTCATCTTTGCTCTCGAAAAAACTGTAGATGGAACCGACGGAGAACTCGCAGGCAGCCGCCACATCCTTGAGACCCGTCTGGTAATAGCCGCGTTCGGCGAACAGACCCTCGGCCGTGTCGAGAATCTGTTCGCGGGACAGTTCGATCCGCTGCTGGCGTCGCGTCTCCCGCGGGCTCGTCTTCACGGGAGACTTCTTCCCCGCCGCACCCCCCGACGCAACTGCGGCCTTTCGCCGCCGAACCGGCGTACTCGAACCTTCCGTGGCCATCCAGGCCCCTCCCCATCCTCGCGCTGACTAGTCCACCTCGGACGGCCGCCAGCTGATTCGAACTATTGTTCTGTGCGTTGAACCCATTGTAAAGCGCGACACCACCGCCACCGTTCCGCCAGCGGCTGAACAGCCCGAAGTACTTCGATCCGCGAACACGAGCGCGGGGGCACTCAGGAAAGGAACACACCGTGATGCTCGAACGCAGAATTGCGCTGGTGACCGGATCCGGCCGCGGCGTCGGAGCCGAGATCGCACGCACACTGGCGCTCGCCGGCGCCGCGGTCGTCATCAATGATGTAGACGAGACGCGGGCCGAGGAGGCTCGCGAATCGGTCGAACGCATCGGTGGGCGGGCCGTCACTGCAGTGGCGGACGTCACCGACAGGTCAGCCGTCGTCGACATGGTGTCGCGAATCAGTCGCACTGTAGGCAGTGTGGACATCCTCGTGAACAACGCAGGACTTCCGGCTTCGGGACTCACTTTGTCCAGGTTCTCGGACTCGGATCCAGAGGGCTGGACCGACGTCTTGACAATCAACATAGATGGGGTCCTGAACTGCTGCCATGCAGTGATCGGCGGGATGACCGAGCGGGGATGGGGTCGGATCATCACCATCTCGTCGGACTCCGGCAGGAACGGTGAAGCTCGAATGGCGGTTTACGCTGCGTCGAAGGCAGCTGGGATAGGTTTTACAAAATCGCTGGCCAAAGAGCTCGGTCCTGATGGCATTACCTGCAACACAATCTCGTTGGGGACAATTCAACCACCCGGGACAATGAGCACGGACGAGCAGTTCGTTCGGCAAATCCGTCGCTACCCCGTAGGCCGCCTGGGCACGCCGACAGATGTGGCTGCTGCCACACTCTGGCTGGCATCACCGGAGAGCGAATGGATCACCGGGCAGACGATCCCGGTCAACGGCGGCTATACAACGAGCTGACGCTACCCGACTTCTACGCCTCGCCGGGCCTGCCGTTCATGCGACGGTCACACAGCGCCCGGAGCAATCGACGCTTGTCGGCCGGTAAGGAATCACTGCGCTCGAGGAGTCGCGAAAGTCTCTGAAAGAACTTCGCGCTGGAGATTCCGAATTCGACGAAAATGTCGTCCTGGGACCCCCCTCCGTAGTGGACCCAACGTAACGCGAAGTCCAACATCTGACGGCTCTCGTTGTCCATGACGGTCTGTTGTTGTCCAGCACCCACAACATCGACTCCTTTCTTTCTGCGTGCATCCACTGTCGGGCGAATGCGTCGAGGCGCATGATCTTGATCGAACTAATCGGCCACACCTGTGGGAACGCGCGGCACGCCGGGCACGGTTCATCGAGCGAGAAGAGCCCCGAACGAACCCAATTGGACCTCGAGATCAGCAGCGACTCGACGCACGACAGCAATATCCTTGGCCAGGAACTCGTCGACCGTGGAAGCGAACGCACCCGTCGAGCCCGCTCGGACGGCACCATCGAGCGCGGTACTGGCTGCGCTACCCCGCTGTAGACAGCGAAGCAGCGCGACTTCGTCGAGTCCGAGCTCGACGGCCATGCAAGTTGCCGATTCGAGCACAGCAACATTCGCCGCGAAAACCGCATTGTTGACAAGTTTGGTCAGCTGCCCCGAACCCAGCGGGCCGACGTGGATCATGGGGTCCGAATAGTGCCGCAGAATGTCCGCGGCCAGTGTGAAATCGGACTCCGACCCGCCTACGAAAGTCGTGATGGCACCGCGGGCGATGTCGTCGGGTCCACCGCTGACGGGGGCGTCGACCACTGACACCCCACGGGGTGACGCGGCCACTTCGAGTTCTCTGACGACGCACGGACTGCCCGTCGTATGAACGATCAGAATCGACCCCGGCTGCATGGATTCGATCACGCCGTCGTCGATGCACGCCTGCCGAACTTGGTCGTCGCTGTGAACGCAGACGATCACTGCATCGGCCCCGCCGGCGGCGTCGGCGGCCGATCTCACGACGTCGTACGACGTCGTCGGCGTTTCCGGCGCATCCCTTGCTCGTACGAGCACTCGAACTTGCTGACCTGCACCAGCCAAGCGTGACACCATGGTGGAACCCATCCGACCTGCGCCTACGAAGCCGATGACCATGGCAGTTCCTTTCGGTGACACCGTGTGGAGAGACGTGCATCACTCGTACCTACGCTACCACTATGCTGAGTAACAAGTACATTGATTTGAACAATGATTCAATTCAGGGCAGCGTACGGGGGTGCTGCATTTCCGCCAGTGCCGAGTCGACCAGAGACCAGACAGGGCCACGGAGAGCGTCATTGCCTCCCAGCACCTCCACCAGAATTTCCACGTCCTTGAGCAGCAGCGGCCCTGCAGTATCCGACATTGCAGCCAGATCACCAGCCTTGTCGCCGATCACGTCGACGGCGAAGCTTGCACCACTCCCCCGCGCGATGACCTGGCACAAGCTTCGTGGATCGATGCCGAGCGTCGAACCTGCCGACAGGATCCCAGCGGCCGTCGCAAGATTCGCGGTCAGCAACGTGTTGTTCAGGAGTTTCGCGTTCTGGCCTGCGCCCAGTGCGCCCAGATATACAACCGAGTTCGCGAACGCCGCGAAAACGGGTCGGAATCGATCGACGGTCGCTCTGTCCCCCCCGGTCATGACCAACAAGGTTCCCGCTGCCGCGCCCGGCCCACCCCCGCTGACTGGAGCATCGATGACGGTGACCCCGATGCCTGCGGCCACATCGGCCAATCGACGACACGTCTCGGGCCGCACCGTGCTGTGGATGGCGATCGCCCCTCCCGCCGCCATGCCGGCGAGAACGCCGTCCTCGCCGAGCACAACGGACTCGAGACCAGCGTCGTCCACGACGCAGATACAGATGAGGTCGCTGACACGTCCGAGGTCCGCAGGGGACGACACACAGTCGACGCCCAGATCCCCGAATGGCTCGACGGAAGCTCGTCGTCGCGCGTACAGCGTTGTCTCGAAGCCGGACTCGATTATCTTGCGCGCCATCGGACCGCCCTGGCTACCGAGTCCGATGAAGCCGACGCGAGATCGGTGGGAGTCATCGGCCGCGCTGCGAGAGCCGGATACCGCGGTGGTTGTCGCGTCGTTCATGATTCTCCATCCGGATCGGATTGTTTGTCAGGGATATTCGCGCCTGGAGGCGGTTGTACTCTGATTCGATAGTACGTTCGATTCGTGGGATACGTCATGGATCGGTCGGGGAGGTCACCCTGTCACCCGAGGTCGATGTCACCTGAATCGAAGTAGGCGCCCGTGGAAAATGTGTCGCGGACAAACGCGAGAAATTCTCCGGCGTCGTGCGGGGGGTCGGCCTCGTGCATCCTGCCCATCGACGTGACCACGATGAACGACGTGACCAGCGCGAAGTACAGCTGTCCGAGAGTGGAAGCAGACCCGGCGCGAAGCGTCCCTCGATGCTGCCCACTCTTGATGAGGTCCACCAGGAACCTCTGGTTTTGTTGCCCATGATGTATCCACGCCTCCGGTACTGCTGCCCCCGGCGAACGCGTGATCCGAGTTACTTCGGCCGTCAATGCCCCCCATTCGGGGTGCGCCGAGGCGTGATCGATCCATATTCTGGCCAACTCCACCAAACGGACGTCGGCGTCCAGAGTGTCCGGCACCATCACGTTCAAGGTTTCTATCGAGATACTTCGCCGCATCAAAACTTGCTCGTACAGCACGTCTTTGCTCTCGAAGAACGAATAGATGGAACCCACCGAGAATTCACACGCGGCCGCCACGTCTTTCAATCCGGTATCGTAATAGCCACGTTCTGCGAAGAGTCTTTCGGCAGTTTCGAGTATCTGCTCGCGCGCCAACTCGATCCGCTGCCGGCGACGATCTTGGCGGGGGCTTCGTCCGCCTTCGGACTTCGACCCGGAAGACAGAGTCGGACCAGTGGGCCGACGTGTTACTTCGCTGACGCCATCGCCTTGCGTCATCCGGCTCCCCTCTGGTTCGGCGCTCACTCGTCTACGCTCTGCTGCGGCAACGAAGACGCAGTCGAACTCGGTTTCTTGTCGATAGCCCATCGGCTCGGTGCGGCTTGTCGGGGCCACGTTCCGCCGTCGAAGCCGACGTGTACTCGGCAGGAGTTGCCGACCTACCCGGGCGCGTGCAGCCACCTGTGCGAGGCGCTGTCGACTCGCTGATGGCGTTCTCCCGGAACCGCTTCGAGCAATGCTCTGGCAATCCCTGTCCGGGTGTCACGCAGTGCACGCGGCGATATATGCGACGGAAGCACCCCGTCGGCGACACCGAGATCGAGCAACGACCGCGCATCGATCATCAGCGCGCGAGTCGCCTCGGCGGCTCGTGTGCGGTCCCGCCAGAGGATGACTGCCGCTGCTTCCGGCCCGATGACAGAGAAGACGGAGTGTTCCAACATCAAGAACCGATCGACGTGGGCCAGAGCCATCGCGCCGCCGCTGCCTCCTTCGCCGACGCAGAGGGACACACTGCCGGTCGGCAATCGATCGAGTGCACGCAGCGTTCTGGCTATTTCGCGCGCGATGCCCGAAGCCTCGGATCTGGGGGATGGCTCGGCTCCAGGAGTGTCGATCAGTGTCAATACCGGCAACGCCATCCGTGCAGCCAGATCGATCGCGCGTTGAGCCAGGACGAACGCTTCAGGTGTCTGGCGCGCAGATGCGTCGCCGTGAGCGTGGCGATCCATGGCCACGACGACACATCGCACACCGGCGACCGTAGCCAGACCGGCTCGCAGCGACGGATCGGAACCCTTGATCTCGGTCCAACTCTCGGACAGGAGAGCAGCCCACCCCAGCCCAGAGATGGTGTGGGGTGACCGAACATGCGACAGGGACGGAAAGGAGGAGTCGGAAGGCGCTCGAGTACTCGCGGCGGCGTCGACGACACTGCGCGTCACCGGTACGGACAACGGAGTCGACAGCGTACCGAGCGCGGTACGAAGCCAGGTCGAAGCACCGTTCGGCTCGACGACGATATCGACCAGACCCGCAGCAAGGGCAGAGTCGGCCGTGTGTGAGTCGGCCGGAGGCGCGACGCCGGTCATCTCCTCGACAACGCGAGGACCGGCGAATCCGATCGTGGCAGACTGCTCGGCCGCCCGGAAGTCGAGCAACGAGGCCCACGACGCCCACACCCCACCGGTAGTGGGAGACCGAAGCACACCGAGCGACAGCTGACCCGAAGCCGAATGCGCGTCGATCGCAGACACGACCCGGGGCATCTGAATGAGAGACAGCATGCCTTCCTGCATCCGTGCGCCCCCCGTCCGTATTGTCGCGACGACCGGCAAGCGTTCCGCCGCAGCCCGCCGGAAGGCACGCGAGACCCTTTCGCCGACGACCAGCCCCATGCTTCCGCCGAATACGTCGTAGTTGCTCTCGATCAACGCACAAGGCACACCATCGACGTAGCCGACACCAGTTCGCACGGCCTCGCCGTCGTGCAGCTTCCGATCCGATTCGTAATTCGGAAAGTCGAGCGGGTTCCCCGCAGTCAGATCGCGGTCCCACTCGATGTCGAAACTCACGGGTGGACCGTCGACAGCCTCCGAGGTCGTCGCAACGTTCATCGGTCGGCCCTCAGCAGGAAGGCACTGCTCGGCGTCAAGCCGCCCGAACTCACGACCGCCACCCGAGCGTTCGACACCTGTCGGGCGTCAGCTTCACCGCGCAGTTGGGCGACGGCCTCGTACAACAGTCCCATTCCGTGGGTTCGACCGTGGGACAGCTGTCCTCCGTTCGTGTTCAGCGGAAGCACGCCGTCACGGGCGATGTTGTGCCCACCGTCCAGGAAGTCTTTGGCTTCACCGACTTTGCAGAAGCCGAGGGCCTCGATCCACGACACACAGTTGAACGTGAATCCGTCGTAGAGCTCGGCGACGTCGACATCGTCGGGTCTCAGGTCCGTGCGCGTCCACAAGTGTGCCGCGGGACCGAAAACCTGCGGTTCATGCGTCGATGTGCTTTGGTCCCAGTCCATCTTCTCGATGATCTGGGTCCCGACGGCCTCGAACAAGACCGGCGGTTTCGCAAGATCGCGCGCGGCGTCGACCGCAGAAACGATGACCGCTACAGACCCGTCGCACGGCACGTCACAGTCGTTCATACCGAAGGGCGTCGTGATCGGTCGGGCGGTGAGGTAGTCCTCCATGCTCAATGGATCGCGGTAGATCGCAGTCGGGTTCAGCGCTGCGTTCGCCCGCTGGTTGAGCGCGATCCACCCGAGCGTCTCACGGGTGGTCCCGTACTTGTGAAAATGCCGCTGAGCGGTCTGTGCGAGTGTATGAGCCGCAGACACACCGCCGAATGGAATGCTCCACCCCATGGGACCGCTGACGCGGGACCCGTTCGAGGGCGGCGCGATTTTCCCGCTGCGCGTCAAAGAGTCGTGCGTCGACTGCCACACGGTTCGGAAGCACAGAACGTGACGTGCCAATCCCGAGGCGACAGCCATCATCGCAGCAATCACCGATCCCCCGGGGCCGGGCGTCTCACTCGCCCCGTTGTGCCAGGTGGGGCGAATACGCAGTGCAGCCTCAAGCGCTGTCACGCCGCCCTCACTGTAGCCGCTGTCGACCGGCCCACCCGGGTACGTCGAGAGACCATCGATGTCGTCGAAGGTGAGCCCGGCGTCGGCCACCGCACGTTCGCACGCCTGAATGGTCAGACTCAGCGGATCGACCATCAAGCGCCGGCCGATCTGGGATGCTCCGATGCCGCTTATCGCGACCTCGTCTTCGAATTTCCTCGAGGTGACCATGGGGCGCACCCACGCGGCGTACTCGGAGGGATCGATCTCGTCCTCGGGCAGCGCCTGGGGGGCCGGCCCGTCGACGATGGGCCGAAACAGCGGCAGCCACACATCTTCGACGTTGTGGAAGACCACCTCCATCGCCATTCCCAGCACCAGTTCCTCGGTTCCGAGTTCGGCCGCGGTGGTGGTCAAACGAACCCGCGGGTCCTCCTCGATTGCAACCTGTGCGACGACGTACGGAGGTTCGAGGCCGGGCAGCGCGAACCGTTCATTCACTGTGAAGCCGAAGAGCGTTCCACGACCCGACACCGTCCGAATGCCGGTTGCCGCGCTACGGCAGTAAGGACACACCGGCTTCGGCGGGTGAATCAGTGCCGCGCAGTCGGAGCACTCCTGAAGGCGAAGCTTCCCGTCCCGCCCCGAAGTCCAGTAGAACTCGGTTTCGGGGGTGACGAGTGGAAGTGGGCGGGACGGTGCCGGGGACATGGGGTTTCCTCAACTGTGGTAGGCGGATCACAGAAAGCGACGCACTAGTTTGCCGGTGTCGGTGCGCGGCAATTCATCTCGGAACACGACGTCGTCAGGGGTCTTCGAGGAACGCAACCGCCCTCGTACCCACGCTTTGACGTCATCGGCGGTGAGAGACCGACCGGGGTAGGTGACGACATGTGCGACGATTTTCTGGCCCCACTCGTCGTCGGGGGCGCCGACCACTCCGGCATCCGAGACGGACGGGTGAGCGACGATGACTTCCTCGATCTCGGCCGGTGCGAGGTTTTCCCCACCGCGGATGATCGTGTCGTCCATGCGCCCTTCGATGAAGACGTAACCGTCGTCGTCGACGTAAGCCTGGTCACGGGTGCGGAACCAGCCGTCGTCCGACAACAAGCTGCCCTTTCCGCGATACTCCCCCGATACCTGCGGACCACGCACGCGGAGTTCGCCCCGTGCGTTCGGCGGGCATTCGCTACCCTGCTCGTCGAACACCGCGATCGTCACTCCGGGGACCGGCCGCCCGACGGATCCCAGTCTGGCGCGGACCGCCGGATCGTCGGACGCAAATGCATCCCGGTGGTCGTCCGGGCCGAGCAGAGCAATCGTCGACGCCGTTTCGGTCAAACCATATGCATTGACGAAACCGGTATTCGGGAACGCGGCGAGAGCCTGCTCGAGGACACTGATCGGCATTCGAGCGCCACCGTACGAGATCGAGGTGACCGGAGGAGCCTTCTGCTCGCGCTCGGCCAAGTAGTCGCATATCCGTGACAGCATGGTCGGGACGAGCATCGAATGCGTCACGCCCTCCGCATCGGCCATGTCGAGCCACATTTCCGGATCGAATCGGTCCAGGTACACAAGGCGCCGACCTGCGTACAGGTTGGACAGCAGATTCGCGACAGCAGCAATGTGATACGGAGGAACGCTCACGAGGTTGGCCTGTTCGGGGCCGGCCGACGCAAACTCCACAGTTCCCAGAATGTACGACGCGAGGTGGCGGTTTCTCAGCACCGCGGCCTTGGGTGCCGACGTCGTTCCACTGGTGTAAAGGAGGATGGCAGTGGCCTCCGGGTCGACCTCGCGCGGGTCGAGCGCGGGCGCTTTCGCAGCATCGTCGAGCCATACCCGCGGAGTTCTCACTCCTTGCGATCGGATACGACCGCGATCGTCTGCGATCACCAGCGGCCGCTCGAACTCGCTGACCAGCTCGGCCAACTTGTCGTCTGCCAGGCGATAGTTCAGAGGCACGAATGGAATGCCGAGGCGCGCGGCCGCGAAAAGTGCGACCGGCATTGCGACACCGTTGGTACCGACGTACAAGATCGCATCCGCACCCTCTTCAGCCGCAAGCGACGCACCACCGGACGACCACTCGGCCAAATTTCCGTACGTCATTCGCCGCACGCGCTCGGAGCACTCGACCACCGCCGTCTCGTAGGGCCAGGTGGCGGCAGCCATCTCCAGTAGCATTGCTACATTCACGTCAGGTTCTCCAGTTCAGAATCGGTGAGGTCTCGTATCGACCGTCAATCCGAAGCCGGAAGCGGCTTCGGGACCTTGATCTGCAGGGGATCGGCGGCCAGGGTCAGTTCGCCGGTTCCACCTGATACGCACAGAAGCTCGATCGTGCTTGCTTCGTCCTCGTAACGCTTCCCGATCTCGATCTTGGGCGAATCACCGGCAGTAGTGGCCGGGGCACCGACATCGTCGCCTTCGCGGGCCACCGGCAGACCGCCACACATGACGTCCTCGATGCCTTGGTCTGCTCGTACAACGACGAACTGCGCCCCCGAAACCTGGCTGCGTAGACGTTCACCGGTCTTGTAATCAGGCATTGTCGATCTCCATTTCGTTGCTGTTGTTGTGGTCGATGCGTTCTCGCATCAGCACGCATTCCTCGACGAACGCAAGCACCTTGAGGTGATACGCCAGCGCCGATATACCCGAACTGAGGTTGTGGCCGGACTCGTACTGTTCGTCCGACACGACGCGGACAGAGGATCCGAACAATTCGCGCATTGACGTCAACCCCACTTCTCCGGGTTGCCACCACCCTTCGTGGTCACCGAGGGTGATGCGTACCGGCAGCGAGATATCGCGGGCAAGCGAGGTGAACTCGTCCGGCCAGGCCGAAGCGTCAATGGCCTCGAAGGCAGGGGCGGAATCGACGACCCGGGTGTGGTCCCGGTACAGGTAATCCGGACCCCACAACAATTTTCGAACTGTCGCCCGGTCGGTCTTCGGTTCGGGGGTGGTCCGGCCTATCGACGCCCGCTCGCTGTGCCGGACGCCCGTGCCGGCGATCTCGAGGCCGAGTAGTTCTGAGCCACGGGGGTCCGCAGCCATGCGAACCGCCAGTACGCATCCTTGCGAATGTCCGAGCAGGAACTTTCCTGCGCCGGAGGACTTACCTGCCAGCACTTGCTCGACCACTGCGAACGACAGATCGACCTGCGTTGTTGCGCTCACTCGATCACCGAGGACTTCTCGGGAATTGCCGTAGCCTGGCCGGCTCGGCGCCAGCACCGTGAAACCGAGCGCCGCGCCGACCCGCATCAACGAGTGCAAGGGATGTCCGGGCGAATCGTAGTACTCCGCAGACGTTGCGCCCCCATGCCAGGCAACGACGACCGCTCGTGGCTGCTCGACGAAGCTGGCCAGACCTGACATCGGCACCCCGTCGACGACGACCGCGAAGCGAGTCGGTGCGGGAAAGCCACCGTCGTGCGTCCGAGGTGCCACGAAACTGTCGACAGCCGAGCGTGTCTCAGCCACAAGCACTCCCCTGTTCTGACTCGGGCGAAGGACTGATCAATCGCGTGAGCGGCGGTTCATTTTTTTTAACTCTAACATCCCGGGGTGGCGCGGACCACAGTCTGTCCAAAGTTTGCTGCGGGCTCCGGGCGACCGATCGAGGACCGCGTCGACGTGGCACCCGACCCGCCCCCGGACAGCAAAAATCCGGCCCGCGGCACACATTCCACGGACCGGATTTTCGTGAATCAGCCGACTTTCGGCGGCCTCGGCAGACCCAGGTCGTGCTGCGCGGCAATGTTCCGTGCGACGTCTGTGGTCCCGCCATAGATTGCGGTTCCCTGCGCGAAACGATGGCCCAGTTCGAGCTCACCGTCCTGGACGGCACCCTCCGAGCCACGCACGATGACCGCCTCGGGGCCGATCAAGTCCAGCAACTCGGCACTTCGCTGGATCAGTAGCTCGGACGACAGAACGCGACCCATCGGTCCCGACACGTTGCGGATCAGTTCCACTTCCACCGAAATCTCAGCCAGTTTGGTACGGATCGATACGTCGTCGAACGGCGCGGTCCCGTCAGGACCGGGCGTCTGCGCCCACTCGGTCGCCTGCGCCAAGAGATCTTGCAGGATCCAGCCGTACGACGAGCGGTTCAACTCGCCGTAGACGTCCGGCTCGCCCCCACCGTGCTCTGCGTGCAGGGGTGCACTCATCACACGCCATCCGTCGTCGACAGGCCCCAATCGGTATTCGTCACTGATGACGACGTTGTCGTAGAAGACAGCATTGGTGCGCTCACCACCGAGCGTGTGAACGGGATGAATCTCGACACCCGGAACGTCGAGCGGTACCAGGAAGATGGTGATACCTCGGTGTTTCGGAGCGTTCGGGTCACTCCGGGTGACCAGAATGCTGTACTGGCAGTTGTGCGCGCCGGTCGTGAACATTTTCGCCCCGTTGATGACCCAGCCGTCCTCGGTGCGCGTCGCACGAGTGCGTACGCCGGCAAGGTCGGAGCCCCCATCCGGTTCGGTGTAGCCCAGGCACATCTTGATGTCGCCGGCAGCGGCACCCGCCAGGACCTTGTCCTTCAGGTACTGGCTACCGAACATGCGAACAGTCGGGATCGTCAACATCGTCGTGGACTTCGTGATGTTGGGAACTTTCCGGCGCGCGGTCTCGATCTCAAGGATCCTGCTCCGCAACAAGTCCAGTTCAGCACCACCCTCGGCTGCCGGAGCATCCGGTAGCACCCAACCGCGTTCGCCGAGGGCCTTGTGCAGGCCCTGGTTGTGACCGGAACCAGTATTACGTTCTTCTTCGAATACCTCGTCCGTCGCGTACTCGTCGTAGAAGTCACTGACGTCTTGCCAGAACTTCACGACGTCGTCGGTGAGTTCGACTGTGCCGAAATCCATGGTCTCTCCTTAGTGGCAGCGGGTCAGAGACTCGCTGGATCGGGAAGGGTTGCGGCAACGGCCAGTAGATCTTCGGTAGGGCGCCCGGCGATCAATGGCCACCCTTTGGCCCGCCCGAAATGCAAGGTCATGTCCGATTCGTTCGTGAAACCAAATCCGCCTTGAACGTGCACGCCGACAGTGGATGCCTTGACGGCGGCACGGCTCGCCGACAGGAAGGCTTTGAGCACTATCGCAGGCTGGGCCTCCGGCTCGTACTCCATGTACCACGCGGCCTTACGAGTGAGGTTCGCGCTCGCGGTGACCAGGATCTTCGCATCCACGAGCGAGTGCGACACCGCCTGGAAAGTTCCGATGAACTGTCCGAACGCCTTCCTGGAACTTGCGAAGTCGACACCCAGAGCGACCGCGGTGGCACCCGATGCGGACAGGGCTGCTGCTGTCAGCAATTTCCACACGCGCACCGCATCGTCGTACGCCGCGACCACCTCGGGTCCGCGCGCAACGGTTTCTCCCTCCGACGTGTCCCACCAAGCCAAGGGCGCGTTGGCCAAGTTGTCGACTCGGACCGGATCGCTTGGCGCCGTGACCACGACGAGCTCGTCACCCCGCAGCACGAGGGCTGAGTCGGCGACCGCGCCGGCCGGCATCAGAACGCGGGTTTCTGCAGTCGCCGGCCGCAAAGCCAAGGTGACCAGCGTGCGGTCTGCAAGAACGTCGGCCAGCAGCGACTCGCCGGCCGCTCCTCCTACGGCCGCCAGCAGTCGAGCGGCCGCTATCGCCTCGACGAGTGGAATGGGAGCGAGGGTGGCACCGAACTGCTCGGCAACCAGAACCAGGTCCACGAGGGTTGCACCGTCACCCCCGCTGGCCTCGGGCACTGCCATGGAGACCACACCGGCCTCTTTTGCCTTCTTCCACAGGGCGGGGTCGAATCCGAGCGGCTCGGCCGCACGGACGACGGAACTCGGCACGAGTGAACTGAAGAAGTCCACGAACGCTTCGTGTACCGCAGCCTGTTGCTCGTCCAGGGAATAATCATTACGTCGCAGAGAGTGCGAAAGAGCCTTACTCACCAATTTCACCAACTTCATGTTCGCTCGTTTTGAATTACCGTTCATCTAGATGTATCACAGGTTCGGGAAGAACGGGTGTGGTTGCGGCACATCCGCTATTTTCGACAGTGACCTGCGCGATTCGTCCACGTGCCATCTCGTACGGACACCGTGGCGCCGCCGGTCGGCCACTACACCGCGTGAACAGCGTTTGTCGTGTACGCCTCAGCAGGCGCAGCGACCGAGACCCGGTCGCGCTGCCCCACCGCGCAGGCCGCGTGGAAGGTGACGGGCGATCCGCAGACCGCGCCCGGTGACCACGCCGCAGACCGGGTCGACCCCGTGGAGGTGCAGGTGGCGGCGGTCGACCTCCGCCGCTGCGAAGAACGCTGCGCTGCCCCGAGCATATTCGTGGTTTTTCGGATTCCGGCGTTCTCACGCCGTAGAGTTTGACTTCGGGCTTCGTCATCGGAACCGGTCGAGCGTCGTCAAGACCACGGCCGGTCCGGTCTTCTCGATCCAGTTCCGCAGGCTCGAAGTCACCTGCTCGGCGATGCGTTCCGACGCGTCCCCGCCGCCCGCCCGCTGGGCGGTCTTGCCTGCAACTTCCTCGGGCAGCCCTACTGGCTGTGAGACGACAGCCTTCAACAGACCCGAGACAGTCACACAGCGACGGCAGATCTCATTGATAAATTCAATCTCTTGAATTAGCGTTCAAACCGAGCGAGGGCCGGTCACTGCTGGGCGGCCCAACCGAACAGAGGAACTCACATGACCGAAGCTGTGATCGTCAGCGCTGTCCGAACTGCCATCGGTACGGCCCGCAAGGGTACACTTGCTGCCACGCCCGCGGAGCGACTGGCGACCCACATTCTCACAGAAGCGATCAGTCGATCGTCACTGACGCCGGACTCCGTGGACGACGTCATCTTCGCCGAGTCGATGTATGGCGGAGGCGACTTGGCGCGCTACGCAGCCGTCGACGCGGGCCTCGTACGAGTTCCCGGTCAAGCCGTCAACCGGCATTGCGCCGGCGGCCTCACCGCGGTGGCAAATGCCGCAGGCTCGATTCGATCGGGTATGGACCGCGTCGTCGTTGCCGGAGGCGTCAACTCCATGTCACTGTCGCCGATGGTGACATGGGCTGTGCCGGGTAGGGACGAGACCGAGACCCGTATCGCACCCACTTTCCCCTATCGCGACGATGCTTCCGACGACACAACGCTGTCGGTGGGCTGGAACATCGCGCAGAAGTACGGCATCTCCCGAGAGCGCATGGACGCATGGGCCGTTCGGTCGCACGAACGGGCGATAGCAGCCATCGACGCGGGCAAGTTCGAAGCGGAGATCGCGCCGATCGAGGTAGCCCGACCCGACGGGAGCGTTGTCGAATTCTCCGTGGACGAACACCCCCGGCGTTCAACGACCCTCGAGAAGGTCGCGAGCCTGAAGCCGGTGCACCCGGAAATCGACGGATTCTCGATAACGGCAGGAAACGCCAGTGGAACCAACGATGCCGCGGCCGCACTGACCCTCACGTCGGGATCCAATGCCGCGGTGCACGGATTGGACACCCTCGGAACCATTCGCTCGTGGGCATCGGTCGGTGTGGATCCGAAGTTCACCGGCGACGGCAGCATCGCAGTGATCCCGATGGTGCTCGAACGGGCCGGTCTCACGATGCGCGATGTGCATCTCTGGGAGATCAACGAAGCTTTCGCATCCGTCCCGGTCTCCGTCTGCCAGGAGTTCGATCTGGACGAGGAACTGGTCAACATCTACGGAAGTGGTTGCAGCCTCGGCCATCCCATTGCAGCTAGCGGCGCCCGGATGCTGGTCACACTCACCCACGAGCTCAAGCGACGCGGCGGCGGAATCGGTGTGGCCGCGATGTGTGCCGGCGGCGGCATGGGCGGCGCTGTCGTCGTCGAGGTCTGACGCGACAGGCCGCTCGCTACCCACGATGTGACGAGGCGCTCGTACGACAAGCTCGGTCGCCCGAACTTAGGAGAAACATGGAACTGAAAAACACCTCCGCGCTCGTCTGCGGCGGCGCGGGCGGATTCGGAGAAGCAACCGTACGACGGCTCGTGGCCGCCGGTGCGTACGTCGTGATCGCCGATTTGGCAGAAGACAAAGGCGCAGCACTCGAAGCCGAACTCGACGGTCGAGCACGCTTCGTGCCCACCGATGTCACCAGCGAACAGTCGGTTCGGGACGCGGTGAGCGTAGCAACCGACTCAGCGCCCCTGAGGTCGACGGTAGTCGTCCACGGTGGGCCGGCCGCGGCCCGTCGCATCATCAACCGTGCCGGCGAGCCGTACTCACTGGACACGTTCCGCAAGACCGTCGAAATTTTTCTCACCGGCACGTTCAACGTGATGAGCCAGGCTGCGGCAGCGATGAGCCAGACCGAGCTGACGGAGCAAGGTCAGCGCGGGGTCATCGTCACTACCGCGAGCATCGCCGGGTTCGAAGGTCAGGTGGGACAGAGCGACTACTCGGCAGCGAAGGGAGGCGTCATCGGTTTGACCCTCACTGCCGCCCGAGATCTCGCTCCCGCATGTGTGCGCGTGATGTGCATAGCGCCGGGGACCTTCTTCACGCCGGCTTTCCAGATGGCAGAAGAGGATGCCCAGGCCAAATGGGGGCCGGGAATTCCGAATCCGAAACGCATGGGCCACGTCGACGAGTACGCCCGTCTCGCGCAGGACATCATCGAGAACGACTACCTCAACGGGACGGTCATCCGAATCGACGGCGCACTGCGTTTCAACGCTTGACCGGTGCGGCTCGGGCGCACGAGACCCCATCGAGACCAGGACGACAGAAAGATCTGACATGCCCAAGGCTATTCTCATCGCGTGGTCGCAACCGACCTCCCCCGAGGTTCTGAGCGAGTTCGACGTTTGGTACAACGACGTCCACGCGCCCCAGGTCAGCGCCATTATCGGAGCCACGACCGCAGTATCTCGCTATGTCCATGTGGACCCGGCGGACGGCGAATCAAGTTCCGTACCCAAGCATCTCGCCATATACGAGATCGAGGACGGTGACATTCCAGCGGCCAACTCGGCGTTGCTGGATGCCGTGTCCGGTGGACGCATCGATATATCGCCGACGCTCGACCCGGCGTCCGGTTCCATGGAATGGTACGCCGCGCGATGAACAGGAAATCGAAGATCAATACGGTGCAACTTCTCCTACGAGCGACCGTCGGCGGCACGATGATCGCCCATGGGGTCAAACACGGGCGAAGCATCGCGGGCACAGCAGGGTGGTTCGGGTCCATCGGCTTCAAGCAGCCCAAGCTGCAAGCACGCGCGTCGGCAGTCGTCGAGGTCGGCGCAGGCGCATCGCTCGTTGCCGGCGCTGGAACACCTCTCGCTGCAGCAGCCGTCGTCGGGACGATGGCGGTTGCAGCCCGATCCGTCCATCAGCCCAACGGCTTCTTCATCACCTCGGAGGGTTGGGAGTACGTCACCAACCTGGCAGTGGCGTCCGTCGCTCTGGCCGCCATCGGCCCCGGCGACTGGAGCGTCGATCGCGCGCTCGGTCTGGATTCCACGGTGTCAGGATCTCGTGCCGCCGCGCTGGCTGCCGGTGTCGGTCTCGCCGCTGCGGGCGCGCAACTCGCACTGTTTCACCGCCCGACCACCTGATAGAACGCCGCAACACCCGAAGTCCGAGGGGACGATTGTCCATCGACCGGCGGACGGATGTCACCGCAGACCGGGAATGGACCAGGATGGACACGCGACAGACTCACGACGCACCGTCATCGACGCGGAGCGAGGAAACAGCAGTCGGAGGTCACCTACTGATCGGCGTGTTGCTGGTCGCGACCTTCGTCGTCACCCTCAACGAGACAATTCTGAGTGTGGCGCTGCCGCGGTTGATGGCCGATCTGTCGATCACAGCATCGTCGGCCCAGTGGCTGACGAGTGGATTTCTGTTGACGATGGCCATCGTCATCCCGGTCAGCGGGTATATCTTGCAGCGGTTCGAGATCCGACCGATCTTCATCGTCGCCATGAGCTTGTTCTCCGGCGGCACGCTCCACTCCGCCGTCGCCCCGGGGTTCGAGGTACTCCTGGCGGGCAGAGTGGTACAGGCAATGGGGACCGGGTTGATATTTCCGTTGCTGATCACCACAGTTCTGAACGTCGTCCCGGCTCATTCCCGCGGCAAGATGATGGGAATGATCTCGGTCGTGATCTCGGTTGCGCCCGCGCTCGGTCCGACCATCTCGGGGCTTGTCCTGCAAACCCTCAGTTGGCGTGCCATGTTCTGGATCGTGCTTCCCATCGCCCTCGCAGCGCTCGTCCTCGGTGCGATTGTTGTCCGCAACGTCACCGAACCGAAACCGTCGTACCTCGACATTCCGTCGGTCGTGCTCCCCGCGACTGCATTCGGCGGAGTCGTGTGCGGCTTGACACTGATCGGCGAATCGGCGGGAGGACACGCACCGGTGTCGCCTGCCGTGCCGCTCGTTGCCGATGTACTTTCGCTCACTGCTTTCGTTCTGCGCCAGCGTTTCTGGCGAGAATCAATCGTGCGCTCCTGGACCTGCGGCCGTTCACGCGACTCCCGTCCAGTATCGCCGTGACGCTCTTGTGCGTGATCATGATGACGCTGTTCGGCTCCCTGATACTCCTGCCGTTGTACATGCAGAACGTTCTCGGGAAGGACACCTTGACCACCGGGCTCGCTTTACTGCCCGGCGGTATCGCCATGCGTCTCCTCGCCCCTGTCGTCGGGAACCTTTTCGACCGGTTCGGTCCCCGCGGACTCGTTCTTCCGGGCACTCTCGCCCTAGCCGGTGGAGTGTGGACATTGACGACGCTCAACGCCGACTCCGAGCTGAGCAACGTGATCGCCGGTCACGTGATACTCAGCTGCGGCCTAGCATTCGCGCTAAGGCCATTGATGACGACCTCCCTCGGCTCCCCTCCGCGCGAACTCTATTCGCAGGGGAGCGCCATCGTCAGCACGCTGCAACAGGTCGCCGGTGCGGCAGGCACCGCCCTCTTCATCACGATGATGGCGAGAGGAATACGCACTGCCACAACAGAGGGCTCCGATGCGGTGGTTGCGAACGCCGATGGAATTCGCTCGGCCTTCGTGTTGGGTGGACTGGTCTCGATCGTGGCTGTTGCTGGTTCGCTCGCGCTGCTCCGGATGCGCCTCGAACCGTCGGATCGCCGAATGCAGGCAAAACACCGTAAATAGAGCGGATCACGTCACGGGTGGGCCGTGGGGTGCAGAGTTGGACGACGAAAGCGGAGGCATTGTGGGACGACTGGACGACAAGATCGCACTGATCACCGGCACCGGAGGCGGACAAGGCCGCGCTGCAGCACAGATGTTCGCTCGCGAGGGAGCAAAGGTCGTCGGCTGCGACGTCAAGGTGGACGGTAATCGAGAGACAGCGCGGCTCGTTGCCGAAGCAGGCGGCACGAGATCAATCTGGAACCTGTCGACCTCACCAAGGTCGACGACGCGCGGAGGTTCGTTGACACTGCAGTGGACGCATTCGGCGGATTCGACATTCTGTACAACAACGCATCTGCCCAGCGCTTCGGTCCGATCACCGACATCAGTGCGGAAGATTGGCGGTTCACCATGGACAACGATCTCGAGATCGTGTTCCCCGTGACGCAATATGCTTGGGTCCACCTTGTCGCACGAGGTGGCGGGTCGATCATCGTGACCGCATCCGGTGCAGGCTTGTTGGCCAACCGCGGGTTTCCGACACTGGCGCACTCGACCGCAAAGGCGGGTGTGATGGGGTTCTCGCGCGCCCTGGCGGCCGAGGGACTCGCCCACAACATTCGGATCAACAGCATCGCACCCGGCCTCGTCGAAACACCCGTGATCAAAGAACACGTGTCACCGGAAGATCGTATATCCATGGAGGCCGAGGTACCGATGGGTCGAATGGGAATGCCGGAGGAGGTTGCCGCCTACGCCGTCTTCCTGGCCTCGGACGAGGCCAGTTTCATCACCGGCACCGTGTTGCCGGTCGACGGGGGCGCAGCCAACATTCTGTAGGGCCGTCGACAATACGACCCCTTGGGGGCTCGGTCGAGCAGTCAGGGGTTCGTGCCGACGGGCGTATCTCATATCCGTCCAACGTCGGATCCCCGCTACCGCATCGGAGATCCGAGAACTATCAGCTTCGCAATTCGACAGGTGCACGCCATCGCACCGCGAGAGGAACAATGTGACCGGACAGAATAATTCGCACTTCGATGTAGTCGTACTCGGCGCAGGAAGTGCGGGCTACGCAACTGCTCTTCGGTGCGCGCAACTTGGGCGTCGGGTCGCGCTCGTCGAGCGCGACAGACTCGGCGGTACGTGTCTACACGCCGGCTGCATTCCCACCAAAGCGATGCTGCACGTCGCCGAAGTTGCAGAGGCGATTCGGAGCAGTACCGAGCTGGGGATCGTTTCCACATTGGACGGGGTCGATGTTCCCGCCATGCAGGCCTTCACAGCGGGCATCATCTCACGTCTATACCGCGGACTGCAGGGACTGATTGACGGCCAGGACAACATCGTCCTCATCGAGGGCACCGGCACACTGGTCGATTCCACGACTGTCAGTGTCGACGGGCAACATCTGACCGCCCCCGACATCGTGTTGGCCACCGGGTCCGAACCTCTCCTGCTGCCCAACACTCGGGCAGTGGGTCGCGTACTCACCAGCACCACCGCCCTGCAGCTCGACGTCGTGCCGGACAGCGTGGTCATCATCGGCGGCAGTGTGATCGGCGTCGAATTCGCCAGCGCCTGGCGTTCACTCGGTGCCGAGGTCACCATCGTCGAGGCGCTTACCACTTTGGTTCCCCTGGAGGACCGTAGCGTTTCCAAGCAGTTGACCAGGGCATTCCGGAAGCGCAAGATTGCACTTCGAACGGGTGTCGGGGTGGCGGACGTCGAGCAGGACGACGACGGGGCCACCGTAGTCCTTCAGGACGGCGCACGCATCACCGCAGACTACGTACTCGTCGCCATCGGACGCGGGCCCGTCACGGAGGGGCTCGGACTCGACTCCGTCGGCGTCGATACCGAACGGGGGTGGGTCCGGACCGACGAGCGGCTACGCACATCTGTCGATGGCGTGTATGCGGTCGGCGACATCGTGTCCGGTCCCCAACTCGCCCACCGTGGCTTCGCCCACGGGATTTTCGTCGCCGAAGAGATTGCCGGACTGAATCCCGAACCGGTTCGCGACAGCGCACTTCCGCGGGTCACCTACTGCGATCCCGAAATTACCTGCGTCGGTCTCACCGAATCCGAAGCACTCGATGCCCACGGCGATGGCGTCACCGTGCAGGAGTACAACTTGGTGGGCAACGGTAAGAGCCAAGTCCTGCAGACGAACGGGTTCGTCAAGCTCATCTCGGACGCGGACGGTCGGATCGTCGGGGTTCACATGGTGGGCACACGAATGGGTGAGCAAGCAGGCGAGGCGGGACTGATGGTGCACCTCGGCCTGCGAGTCGACGATCTCACTCGTGTCGTCCATGCGCATCCTACGCAGAACGAGGCCTTGGGTGAGGCCGTGCTCGCCCTGGCCGGCAAGCCGCTTCACTCGCATTCCTGATCCACGTATATCCGCCGTGAGGGGCACTCGATGCAGAATCGAGTGCCCCTCACGGCGGTAAGAGAGCCCTACGGTTTCGTCACAGGAATGCGGCAAGCTCGTTCTCGAAATCCGCTGCTTCCAGAATCTTCCGGATCGCGCCCAGAAACCTTCCCGCGTCTGCCCCATCGACCAATCTATGGTCGTATGTCAGCGGAAGCGAAGACACCGAGCGAATGGCGATGGTCTCACCGCCGTCATTGTCGGCAACGACACGTGGCCTGCGTACGACGGCGCCCGTTCCCAGTATTGCTACCTCTGGATAGTTGATGATCGGGGTGTCGGTGAGCGTGCCCGCTGCCCCGATGTTCGAGAGCGTGATCGTGCTCCCACTCATTTCATCGGGTCCGATCTTGTTGCTTCGCACCCGGCCTGCGAGGTCTGCGATGCTTCGAGCAAGTTCGGGCACGGTCTGCCGTTCAGCGTTGCGAATGACGGGAACTACCAATCCCAGAGGCGTATCGACAGCAATACCCAGATGCACTGCCGAGTGGTACACGACCTCGTTCCCGGACTCGCTTATCGATGCGTTGAAATCCGGGAAGTCGACGGCCGCAGCGGTCAGAGCACGGGCGAAGAACGGTAGGAACGTGAGCGATCCACCCTCACGCGCGCGAAACGCTTCCCTCGCGCGTGTTCGCAGGGCCGCCAACTCGGTGACATCAGCCTCTTGCACCGCAGTGAGCTGCGCTGTGAGACGAAGCGATTCCGTCATCCGATGCGCGATGAGCTTGCGGATCCTGGGAAGCCGCTTGGTCTCGGATACTCCGACGTCGAAGACCGTCTCGGGCGCAGCGCTTCCTGCGGCAACACCGTCCGCGGACATCAGTTCGTCTCCATCTCGGTGACCACAGTGGCCGTCGAGTATGTCCGACCAACCGCGGCGTCGACACGCAAGGGTTTGTCAGCGGGCGGTTCGATCACGTTCTCCCGTATGTCCGTTTCCGCAAAATACAGTGGGTCACGCTGGGATACGACGGCCGTGGAGACCCAGTCGATCAAGGTGCCCTCCTGCATTGTCACGCCCGGTTCAGGAATTTCGAGTTCGATCGGCATTGTTCTGACTCCTCTCCGAATCACCCGAGAGACCTGTCGGCCCCTGGATGTCCGGTTTCGGTATCTTCGGAATAGAGCGATGCGTTGGGCAACGGAGAACGGCATATTACCCGGACTCGCGAATTGCGGGGTCGCCGAGCATCTCGACGTCATCGGCATCCTCGACGGCGGCAACGACCTGCCCGGTCCCCGACACGGAGCGTAGGTCGTGCTCGCGGAACACCGTGTCGACGACGAGCTGACTGGACCAAACCGCCGTGGCCTGCTCGTCCGCACGCCACAGAGTCTCAGATCGTCCCTTCGCGCGGGCTGCCGGGCACATCTGCAACGGTCCAGCGGAAGGCGACACCATGAGTGGTCGCGGGGTCGGTGACCAATGTGTGGTCGTCGCGGCCGATGGTCGCGATGCCCTTAGAGTCGAAGTACTCCTTGGTTGCGTCCAAGTCGAGAACCCGGAACGCGGCCGCATGGTGCATCTCGCCGTTGGCCGCCATATCGGCAGCGGCCACGGTGTCGTCCGCGTTCGGGGTCGACAGCTGGACGACCGTGTCTCCTAATCGAACGTAGACGTCGTCCGTTCCCGTCAAATGCGACGAACTCTTGTGCAGGAGTTCTCCACCCAAGACGTCGGTGTAGACACCGACCGCTCGATCCAAATCCCTCGTGAGGACCGTCGTATACGCCAGTCCCGGCGTTTTGACAGGATGATTGTCGATCCACCAACGCGAATCGAAGTCGCTCCCGTTCAGTCGCAGATCCATCTGCTCCATCGGTCCCCCGTACGGATTGAAGAACTCGAGCTGTGTGACGGTGTCCTTCGGGTGGGTCATGATGGCGGATCCTGGATCCGGCCTGGTGTCGGTCAGGACTCCGCCTTCGACGAACACCCTAACCCCGGCGTCGGTGCACCTCTGCCACATCTCGCCGGCGTCCTCGGTGTACCACGCGATCGAATGCCAGTGGTTTCCGAAACGGTTGTAGAACCGCCCGATCGGCATGCTCTCCCATCCGTCGATACGGAACGCAGGCGCGAGGGGTTCGATAACGCTGTCCCCGAGCAGAACCAAGGACGCGTCCCGCTTTTCGCCCGGCATGTAATTGTTGTCGAGGAACCCGCGACGAACGGCGAAAACGTCGTCGTACCACGCCTCCAGTGCGGGCAGATCGCCGGTCATATGGATGATGTGAAAGAGCTTTCCAATACTCACGATATGTACTCCTCAAAGGCGCTGTATGCACCATGGCGTTGTCAGGGGTGGGAAAAACCCAGTGCGGTAGGCCCCGGTATCGACGGGGCCAATCGCACTGGTCACCACGAGGGTGATCGATGGTCGGGCCACCACGCTGGTGGCAGGTCGGGCTGCCCGACCACGGTCAAGCTCGGTCCGGCTCGGCCGTTCGATCGACCCCGGCGGCGTCGCCGTCAGTAAGAACGACGCCCTCCGGAGCTGTTCGGCCCAGTTGCGCCTGCACTAGTTCGGCTTGCACTTCGTCCACCTCGTCACCGGCGAAAAGCGTATCCGGACGTGGTTGCAGAACGGTCGTCAACAACAGCGCGCCTACGGAGGCCAGCGCGACACATCCGAACAGCGACACCGTAATCGCGGAATTCGTGTAGACAATCGAACCGCCGGGGCCAGAGAAGGCACTGCGTCCGAGGATCACGAATGCCAGGACCGGAGTGATGCCGCCGACACCGGAGATCATGACCTGGATACCCGAGGAGAACGATGCCTGTTCACTCTTGGGTGACGCAGCGATCACGAGGTTCGGAACCGACGCGGAACAGGCGCCCGAACCTAGACCGAGCAGGAGCATACCGACGATCGTGTCGACAACAGTGTCGTGGCGCAACGCCAGATACAGCGTTCCAATACCGATCATCACCATGCCGAGACGAGCAGTCTGCCAGGGGCCGATTTTCCGGACGACGATGCCGGTGCTGACACCGGCAAGCACCGCGGCGACCGACTGTGTCGTGGTGACCTTGGCCAGACCGGTTGCGCTGAGCCCCAGTCCGTAGCCTCCGCCCAGCGATTCCGGCGTCAGGCCGATGATGGAGACCATGGTGAGGACGACCGTCGACGCGCCGTACATGACGGCTGCTGCAACCGCTGCGATGAGAATGCCACGGCGGGTGAACATCCGGATGTTCAGAATAGGGTCTTCACGCTTTAGCGAGGTGGTCACGAAGACGGTGCCGAGCACGATACCGAGGGCGATGAGGAGCAGCGTCTTGGCGTCACCCCAACCCCAGGTGTTGCCCATGCTGACACCCGTCAGCATCGTGCCGATCGACGTGGCGATCAGGAATGCGCCGAGTCCGTCGATCCGCGACTTCGCCCGGACCGTCGTCTCTTTCGTCGTGAGCAAGATCAGGAGGAACATCGCACCGACCCAGATCGCAGTGAACGCGAAGACCGCACGCCATCCGAAATTGTCGATCAGCGTGCCGACCAGTGTCGGTACGAGGATTGCGAGGGCTCCCGCCCCGGTCACCGTGATACTGGCGGCGAACGGGACCACCTTCACCGGGTAGGTGTCGCGAATGAGCGAGTAACTCAGGAACATTGCGCCGGTGAGGACGCCCTCGAACGAACGCCCGACCAGCAAGATCTCGAAGCTCTGCGCCGTAGCCGCGATGAGAGAACCAGCGAGCGACAAGGCCGTGATCGCGAGAAGTATCCTCCGCTTTCCGAACCTGTCGGCAAGCTTGCCTGCAATCGGCGCCGTCACGGCGCCGGCCAGCGCGTACACGGAGAGAATCCAGCCGGCATACGTGGTCCGAAATTCCGTGCCGATGAACGGAAGCGCCGTAGTTGCCTTGATATAGGACATGGATACGGCCTCGATGAGCAGCACGAGGCCGACGAGCGAGAGAATGAGGCGTGGAGTCCACCCCGCGCCTCGGAAGTTGCTGGCGATACTGCCACCGGTGCCAGGAGACGATGATGCCACTGAGTTCTCCGCGATTCGTCTGGGGACGCCGCGAGCTGCGCAGTCCCTCGGGTTGTCGCCCCGTGCATGGGGACTGTCATGGCTTGCGCACCGACCGACCGCGAGGAGCGATCGGTCACCACCCGAGGGATCACGACGGGCAACGCGCACGTGCGCTGCGCTGTGCGACTTGGCGACGCGCTGCTGGCAAACTTGCTCGCAGACGGCGGTCCCTCGTGATCCCTCTCATACTGAACAAGTATTCGATTTGACGATACATGGTTCGACGTAGGCACGCGAGCCATTTGCAGAACCGATTCCTTACGACACCGATTTGCTGGGAACGGTCTCGAGGGCCCTTCGGAACTCGGGTCGGCGCCGGTCGCTCGTCCCCGACGCGGACAGTTGCTTCGGTAGACATTCACCGGATAGATTGAGGTATGGCTACCGCAGTTGTTCGTATTGTTGTGGATCCCTTCGAACAGCTTTCGGCCGATGCTTATCGGGCCGGCCTGCGTAGCCTTCTCGACACCGGACTCGAAATTGTTGCCAGTGACGCAATCGACCGACCCGGACCGAACCGTGAGGTCGAATTCATCGTGGAGGATCACGGAGTTCGGTTGGAGACGGGACCTCTCCTCGAACAATGTCGATCGACCTTCGGCGTAGATGCCGAGCTCGGCGTGATCACCTACATCAGCAGGGGAACCCAAGAGGACGCCCACGGAGTACTGACGCGGTTCGGCGTCGCCGGGCAGGTAGCTGTTTCCATCGAAGCGGGCCACGAAGTGTTCACCGTGTCTCTGCCAGAGAAGCTTCGACGAAGCGTACCGGAGAGTCGCCTGCACACCGCCATGGAAGCTGCACTCAACGCAGAGGTTCGGTTGCAGTATGTTCTGTGATCGGCCGCCGGCTGGTGTGCTCCGATGAACAGAACGAAGCCGTACTTCCTCCGATGGGAAATACGGCCTCGTTCAGTTACTCGCGCGGATCATGCGCCCCGCGACGTGACATCGATAATTGCGTGAACTGGGCAATCCAGGAGAGCACGCTGAACGCCGTCCTCATTCCCGACGTCTACGTTGTCTTTGCCCTCGAACAACGATACGTAGCCCCATTCGTCGACCGAAAACGTCTCCGGCGCGTACTCGGCGCACATTCCGAAACCATCGCACAGCGTGCGATCCAGCTTGATCTTCATGGTCGGTATCCTTACGCGTGTGTGTCGGCGAGAGCGATGCCGTACGGCGGGTAGGAGGGGGACTGCTTCATCTGACATACCGAACAGTGTCCGGCCAGGTGCGCCTCGACGACGGCGGGAAACTCACGCAAAAGACTCGCTGCGACGTTCGTGGCGCCGTCCAACGTTCCGCAGGCACCCCTACCGCGCAGAAACTTCGACCAATAGTCGAGCCTGTCGATCTCCGCACGGTTCGCCGCAGCGTCGCGCAACGACTCGAGAACGGTGGCCATTGCCGACGTGCCGTTGAAGCACGACCCGCACTGTGATGCGTTTTCTCTGCCGAAGTACGACATGACCGCGGCCGACGTTGCGACCGGGCACATACCGGCATCGAGTACGACCACTGCTCCGCAGCCCAATCCGGTTCCGGCGGCTGCGTACGCGTCGTAGTCGAGGGTCAGATCCAGCGCATGCGGCCCCACTACGCCGGCGAAATAGCCCCCCATGAGGAATCCGTGCACGGAGTCCGGATCGGTGCCTGCCCAGGAGAGAACGTCGCGCAGCGTCACACCGAACGGGATCTCGAGCAGATCTGAGCCCGAAGGCGTGGTCAGCGTCATGAGCATGGTTCCCGGGGACTTGTCCGTACCCTGCTCTCGATACCCGTCGACACCCAGCCGATGCAAGACCGCGATGTTGGCGAGTGTCTCGACGTTGTTGATCAACGTCGGCAAACCTCCGACGCCCTCTTCGAACGGGCGCGGCGGCTTCTCCGTCGGGAGAGCGGGACCACCGTTGATGGCACGGACCGCTGCCGACTCCTCACCGGCGACATAGGCCGGGTCGACCTTGACGACGCGGACCGACAGGCCGAAGATCGGATCGGCAGCCAATTCGGCCAGCGCCTCTTCGACACGTACTTGCGCAACGCTATCCGACAGGTAGACGTAGCCGACCTTGGAACCGACGACTTCGGCGGCCAACCGCAGTCCGTCGAGAACCAGGTGCGGACGGTTGCGGAGCAGCCACCGGTCCTTCACCGACGAAGGCTCGCCCTCCTCACCGTTCGCCACCACCACCGAGTCTGCGGCATTGGCACGTACGGTTCCCAGCTTGATCGCTGCCGGGAACGCCGCACCGCCGCGTCCACGTAAACCCGCCGCCGCCACGTCTGCGAGGAACTCCTCCTCGTCACCGAGTGGGCGATATCCACCGCGTGACCGGTAGCAGGCGAGGTCTTCGACACTTCCGTCGCCGACCAACAAACGCGGCTCGAGCCCCGGATACGCCAGGCCTTCACCCCGGAGCGGGGTTCCTATGGACAGTGTCATCTCGGGATTCCTTTCTCTGGTGGCTGTCACGCGATGACAATCACGTCGTCACCATCGACACGCACGGGGTAGGTCCTAATACTCCACTCCGGCTTGACCGCTGTCGTCCCAGTGGCGAGCTCGAATCCCCACTGGTGCCAAGGGCAATAGATGAACTCACCCGAACGCGTTTCTGCTTGCCCGCCGGGTACGGAGTCATCGACGACCGCCTGCCCGTGAGTTCGGCCCTTACACAGCGGACCTCCTTCGTGCGGGCAGTAGTTCGCGATCGCGTAGAACTTCCCGTTCACGTTGTACACCCCGACGCCATGGCGACCGATAGGGACGACCTTGTGCTCGCCGGGCTCGATTTCCGAGACGCTCGCAACCATATGTTCGCGTCCGCGGGCGGGTGGCGATGTGGCTTCGGTCAGGGGTTCCGCTGTCATCAGTAGGCTCGCTTCTGGCCTGGCAGCGCTGGGACCTCGCTCGGAAGATGAAACAGATCCAGGCCGTTCTCGAACATGATCGCGTCACGCATGTGCATCGGCATGTGCTTGGACACCCACTGCGGGTCGTCGAAGGTCCAGTGAGGGTAGTCGGACGAGAAGATCAGGATCTTGTCCGCTTCCATCCACTCGAGCGCATTGGTCAGTTCCAGCTTGTCCTCGGGGTAGTCGAGGGGTTGGGTCGTGAACCAGATATTCGACTTGACGTAGTCCGACGGCTTCCTCTTCAAACCGGTCTCCGGGACACCGTGCTTGGCGTACATCGCATCCATGCGCCACATCAAGGGGAGAATCCAGTTGAACGCATGCTCGATGAACACGATCTGCAGTGTCGGGAAGCGGTCGAACACACCGTCGAAGATCAAACTCATGACCTGATTGGCGGCGAGCATGGAGTAGCTCACCATCAGGTCGTGGTTGTAGGTCATGAAGCCGACCGGCGACATCGGCAGCAGGTCGTGCCGTCCGCGCCCGAGATGACATGCAACCGGGATGTTGTGTTTGACTGCCGCGGCCCATACCGGATCGTAGATGGGGTCACCCCACGCCGGCCGTGGCTCGGCATCGATCAGGACTTGAGAGAAGTACTCGTGTTCCGCCCAGTATTCGATCTCTCGCGCTGCCGCCTCGGGCTGCTCGATGGACACTACGATTGACGCACGGAACCGTCTGTGCCAGTTGATCTTCGAGTCGAGCCAGCATGCTTCCTGCCACAGGTTCGTCGCGACCGCAAGCGCCTGCACCTCTTCGCCGGTCTGACCGGGCGACCCATTCGCCGGGCCCAGGATCGCGATGTCGGTGCCCGCATCCATTATCAACTGCTGAAACAGCAATTCCGGATCGGAGCCGGCCGGATTACCGTCGACCGGGAAGCTGTCGGTACGCATCGCGCCGGAGTGGGCGAAGTCCGGTGCGTCGTAGTACACCGGCATTCCGGCACCTTCGGCCCGAGCCTCGAAACGGGCGCGGAACGGCTCGGGGATGAACTCGTTCAGTTCACCATTCTTCGGCACGGGGTGGACGTCGCCGTCCACGATCCTGACCGGAACGGTCGTAGCTGCGTCGAACGTTGCTTCTTCTCGCTGTAATTCGATGGTCATGATCTAGTCCTTTCGCTGTTCGGATGGACGGCGGACGGTGTCAGGCCGTGGCGAACTCGTTGAGCCCGAATACGGACCGGGCATTTCCTCCGAGCACCTTCGCGCGTTGCTCGTCGGTCCACGCGGAGGGCAGATCCTCGGGTGAGACAAGCTGCCAATCCGGGTAACTCGACCCGAACATCACCATGTCTTCCTTGCCGGTCATGCGGAGCCACTCGCCTCCGAAGTCGGCGTCGCCCGGACCGTCCATCAGCGAATGCACGAAGTAATTTCGGTTCAGCAGGTAATCGCTCGGCATCTGCGGTGCCCACGGGGTCTGCTCCAGGTGGGGCCTGCCGAAGGTGTCCATGCGCCAGATGAACGGCGTGAGCAAATCGGCGGCACCATCTGCCCAGATCATTCGAAGGTCCGGGAATCTCTCGAACACACCCTCCGGGATCATGTTGAGCAGGTGCCAGACGAAGGTCATCGGGACGTAGGCCCCGTGATGGGCGTATGTTCGCGCCACGCCCGACGGTGTCGGCGGATGTGTGATGCCGAGCCCCATCTCCCAGTGCACTGCCACCGGCAGGCCGGCATCACTGGCTGCCTGCCAGAGGGGTGCGTAGTGGGGGCGACCGTATGGTGCCTGCGTCTGCAGCGGCAACCCGATCTGCACCATCTTCGGATGGTTCTTCCACAGTGCGATCTCACGAACCGCACCGTCGATGTCGTTCGGGTTGACCCTGATCGTTCCGCGAAAACGATCCGCATACGTGCCCGACTCCAACCAACGTTCCGCCAGCATGCGGTTGGTGGCACTCAGCATCGCCGTTCCCACGTGCCAGTCGGGGAGGTTCGTCGCTGTGGACATCGGGTGCAGCACAGCCAGATCGAAACCGCGGTCCTCGAAGAGGTGACGCCCCGCGAGTTCGGGGTCCGACCCCGGGTGCGCACCGTTTGCACACTGAGTGCCTTCTGCGTATTTCGGTCGGATAGGCGACGCTACAGTCGTGTCGACCGCCGGCCAGCCTCGGCTCTTGATCGGTTCGGTCAAGTACGTGCGCAAATCTCGGTCGTCTTCGAAAAACACGTGGGCGCTGGCGTCGACCCGTAAGCCGGTAGTCGCATTCAATTGGGAAGTCCTCTCTTGTTCGAGCAATGTTCTGCGGCGGCGCCGGGGCTCCGCCGAATCGGGGCTGTACTCCCCCGCGATCTATCCGGACCGCTCTCGATCGACGTGCTCGTTCGCAGCGGGCTCGGAAGCAGGAGCCGGGGCTCGCACCCCCTTCTTCTCCAGGACGACACCGTCGCCGCAGACGAGGGTCCGGCAGCCCAAACGCACCATTCGGCTGCGAAGACGGGGCGGGAACAACGTCCGCATCGCGAAGATCTCTTCTTCTTGCGGTGGAACAATGTTCTCCTCGCCGTCCTTGATCCGCACGAAGCACTGCATACATTCCAACTGGCCCCAGCATTTGGTCGGCCAGTCGAATCCGAGTCTCCATGCCGCTTCTGCAACCGATTCTCCCTCGCGCACATCGATTTCGACGTCGGATCCGTCGATCCTCACGACGGTCACGCGGACCGGTCCTGTCCTGTCGAGAGGACAGCGGACGAGCTCTGCTCGAGATCGACAATGCGCTGCTCCAGACGACCCACCACATCGAGCAAGGCCAGGACACCTTTTCGGATCACTATGTCGTCGCTCTTGGCAATTCGCTGCGCATCCAGATCTTTCAAGATCTCGATGACTTCCGCCGAAAGCGCTGCTCCCGGTGACACAGTCACGTCACCGACCGAGTTCGCTATCTTCATCGCGGTCTCCTCTCGTCCGTCCGCTACCGCAGTCTGCTCACCCGACCTCGATGACTCCTACCTCGGTGCCCACCGCATACTCGCCGTCGGCTTCGACCGTTCCGTGCCGCAGAATTCCCGTTGCGGGCGCCTCCACTTCCACCTCGACCTTGTCCGTGGCGGCCGTGTAGATCGCTTGCTCCTCGTCCACGTGCTGTCCATCCTCGACCAGCCATTCGACGAACGTCGCCTCGACTGCGGCCATGCTCAACTTCGGGATCTGGACGGATACGGTGTCACTCACTTCTGAAACTCCATCGACTTCTTTGCAGCAGCTGCAATCTTGGCTGGTGACGGGGAAACGTGCGCTTCCAGAGTGCTCGCCGGAATCGAACGGAAACGTGTGGCTACGCGCTCCACGGGGGCATGCAACCTCCCGAACAACTGCGCGTTGATCTGGGTGGCCACCTCGGCACCCGGGCCCGCGAACTCGACCGCGTAATGGGCGATCACCGCGCGACCGGTGCGCCCGACCGATTGCAGAACCGCGTCCATGTCGAGGGGAAGCAGTGTTCGCAAGTCGAGGACCTCGGCATCGATGCCCTCGGCCGCAAGCAGTTCCGCAGCTTGGAGCGAATCGAACACACCGCGGCCGTACGTCACTATCGTGACGTCCGATCCGTGCCTCTTGATGTCGGCCTTCCCGATCGGCACGACGTGTTCACCCACGGGAACCTCGCCTTTGACGCCGTAGCAGGCGGTCGTCTCGATGAAGATCACCGGGTCGGGATCGAAGATCGCAGCCTTGAGCAGACCCTTCATATCAGCGGGCGTACTTGGCATGACGACCTTCAGGCCCGGTACGTGCATGAACCACGCTTCGAGCGACTGCGAGTGCGTAGCACCACTTCCGAGGCCACCGAACGTAGCTGTTCGAACGGTCAACGGCACGGTGGTGCGACCGTTCGACATGAACCGGGCCTTCGCCGCGTGGTTGACGATCTGGTCGACCGCGATACCGATGAAGTCCATGATCATGATCTCGGCGACCGGGATCTGGCCCTCGATCGCCGCGCCGATGGCAGCTCCGACGATAGCCGCCTCCGAGATCGGCGTGTCGAGTACGCGATTCTTCCCGTGCTTTGTCGACAACCCGGCGGTAGCCCCATTGACGCCGCCGCCCGGATCGGCCAGATCTTCGCCGATTAGGAAGACCCGCGGGTCCGCGGCGAGCGACTCGTCGAGTGCTTCCTTGATCGCCTGCAGATTGGACATCGTTTTCGTGTCCGTGAGGCTTTCGGTCGTGACCGCGGTCATGCGGGCACTCCTTCCATATCGGCGTACAGATCGTTTTCCAGGGCGTCGACATCGGGATATCCCGAGTCGACAACAGCCTTGACAGCCACCTCGACCTCTGTCTTGGCTGCATCGTCGATCTCATCGATGTCGGCCTCGGTGAAGTGACCGCTCTCGACCAGCTTTAGCCGATACGTCACCATCGGGTCCTTCAGTTTGGCGGCAGCCAACTCTTCCTTCGGCATGTACTTCATCGCATCGCCGGCGTAATGCCCGTTGAAACGGAACGTGACGGCCTCGATGAGCGTCGGGCCCTCCCCCGCACGCGCACGAGCAGCCGCGTCGACGGTGGCCTGGTACATCGCTTCCGGATCGTTGCCGTCCACGCGAATACCCGGAATGTCGAACGCCAGCGCGCGCTTACGCACCTCGTCGATGTTCATGGTTTCTGCAATGGGAGTTAGTTCCGCATACAGGTTGTTCTGGCACACGAAGATGACCGGAAGCTTCCACACCGCCGCCAGGTTCACGCCCTCGTGAAACGAGCCGGTATTCGTGGCACCGTCTCCGAATGTCACGACCACGACGCGATCGCTTTCTTGCTGCTTCGCGGCCAGAGCGAGACCGACGCCGACGGGAATCCCCGCACCGACGATTCCCGTGGTCAGCATGACTCCCTGCTCGGGCGCAGTGATGTGCATGGTGCCACCCTTGCCGCCGGATGCACCGATCTTGCGACCGAGAACCTCACCGATGACATCGGTCAACGGGACGCCCTTGCACACATGATCGTGGAGACCACGGTAGGTGGTCACGAGTCGGTCATCGTCGTTCAAAGCCGCTGCGATTCCGGCGGGAATGGCCTCCTGCCCCCGGGAGGGCCAGATGACGGTGGCGAATTCGCCGCGCGCTATCCCCTTGCGGAGACGCTCGTCGACCGCAAAGGCCAGCGCCATCTTCGTGTACAGTTCCCGGCCCAGCTCGGGGCCGGATTCGGTTCCAGTCGAATTGGTCATCTTCGCATCCTCAATTCGCTCGCACTATCGGCGGCGTCGATCGATCGCCGGCCGCAGCAGCGTGGTCGGTTGCGGCAACATGATTCCCCGCGATATAGCCGAAGGCCATGGTGTACGCGATGCTCGCGCCGGCCCCGGGGTACGTCCTACCCGTCACGGTCGCGGCCATGTTGCCGGTCGCATACAGACCGGGGATCGGACTGTGCGACTCGTCCAGGACCTGGGCGTTCTCGTTGCACAACACACCGCCGATGGTCCCGACGTCGCCCGGAAAGATCTGAGTGGCGTAGAACGGACCCTTCTCGATGGGCCCAACCGCCGGATTGGCCTGTCGACCCGGATCTCCGAGGGCCTTGTTGTACTGAGATTCACCACGGTGGAACTGCGGATCCTCGCCACGAACCGCGCTGACATTGAAGGTGCTGACGGTATCGGCGAGGGTCGAGGGATCGACGTCGATCTTTGCCGCCAGTTCCTCGATGGTGTCCGCCTTTTTTATCCATTCCTGGTCGAGCCATTCCGTGGGCATATTGCCCGGTCGGGCCGACAACAGGTGACGCAACTTCGGCATGCCGTTGTTCCACGGCACCTTACGACGGTAGGCCTCGTCGAATATCAGCCAGCACGGAGCACCGTTGTTGGCGTACATCGCTCGGCCGATCTCGATGTAGGAGTTGGATTCGTTGACGAACCGCTTGCCGTCCTGATTGACGAAGATCGTATGGGGGAGCTGCCGCGCCAGCGTCAGGGTGGATCCCGCCATTTCCATCCGCGGCGTCAGGAACCACACGGCTTCGTCCATGTATTCGGTCTGTGCGCCGACCGCGATGGCAGCCTGCAGTACTTCGCCGGTGTTGCCCGCGTTGCCGATACTCCACCGGCCGTCGTTCGGCTGCGTCGTCTCGGTCGCCTTGGATCGAAACTCGCTGTTGTGCTCGAACCCGCCTGCAGCGAGCAACACTCCACCCGAACCCCGGATCTCGCTCGTCTTGCCTTCTGCGCGAACGCGTACTCCCACTACACGGCCGTTCTCGACGATGAGTTCCTCGACTGCGGTATCGAGTCGAATCGGAATACCCTTCTCGACGATGATCTTGGTCAACTGCCCGACCAGCGACATCCCGTTCGTGAACAAGTCCTTGCCCCGTGCGCGACCCACGTACGTTCGCATCACCACCCGTGCTGTGGCCAAGAAGGTGCGAACGGAACGGAACACCATCGCAATGTTTCGGACTTCGTTCGTCTTGATGGCCAGTCCGATTCCGCGACCCATGCCTGGATTGATCTTGGTGTGCCAGTCGCCGAGCTGTTTCCCGTCCCACGGGATCCCTTCTACGGACCGGCCACGGGCGCTGCCACCCGGGTGGGTGTCGTAGTAGTCGGAGTAACCCTCACACCGTTCGAGTTCGACACCGAGCTTCTGGATGAACGAAATCATCTCGGGCCCGTTCTCGAGGAACGCAAGGCGACGTTCCAATGACGATGCGTCATCGGGGTCTCCGACGACGGACTGCAGGTACTTCATTCCCTGGTCGAACGAGTCAGGAATGCCCTCCTTGCGCATCAGCGGGTTGTTCGGCATCCAGATGATTCCACCGGACATAGCCGTCGAACCGCCGATCACGCTCTGCTTCTCGAGAATGATCGGGCGGAGGCCCGCCTCGGCCGCTGCCAGCGCAGCGACCAGGCCCCCTCCGCCACTTCCGACGATTACGAGGTCATATTCGTCACCGCTCGTTGGCACTGAAACTCCCCTTCTTGCTTTCGTTGACCGCGGCTTCGGCTTCCGCCTGGACGCCCGCGGCGATATAGCGATCGAGATTCTGGTGCATGTTCGCGATGGACTTCTCGAAGACGGCGGACAACCGGCTCGCCTCGTAGGAGTGTGAGTGCAAACCCCGCTGCTGACGCTCGATGTTGCTGAAGTCCTGACGCGGGATCAGGCCCCAGTTGTCGACGTCGTCCTTGTCGAACACGCCCTTCAACTCGGCCCGCTCCGGCTCCTGACCGACGGGATATGTCGTGAGCGACCAGATATCGAACATCGTCCACTCGGGGTTGTCGTTGTGGGGTCGAACTCGGTACGCCAGCGAGTTGCCCCACTGCGGCAGCATCAGGTAGTTCGGGTACATGAAGATGTCACCGCCCCACAACTGCTGGTTCTCGGGTGTCCTGTCCGCCATCGGAATACCCGCCCCTTCGGCGTACTCGTAGATAGCGTCGATCGCCCGATCCGAGAAGCTCGCTGTGGGGTCCGCGTCGGTTCTATTTCGCAGGCCTTCCATGATCTGAACGTCTCGGTCCATGACCATCGCATCCTGGCCGCTGACGAGCAGCCGATTGGACTCGATGAACATCTCGCGAGCAACCGCTGCTTCTTCCCCGGTCGTTTCCAGATATTCGCTGTTCTCGGAATACGCGCTCTGGAACCGTGCATGCCCGTTCTTGAAAGCGGTATACTCCACCATCTTGCTGAAGAGCTCACCCGATTCCTGACCGCCGCCCATGAGAATCTGTGGGTGGGTCTGCATCACGTGGTACGCCTCGAAAAATGCCTCCTGGGCCATCTTCCAGTTGGCATTGATGACGGTCTCTTTCCACCACTTGACGCGCATGTTCCCGACCCCGGCCCCATCGAGGATGCTCTTGACCGGTGACAGATGCTCTGCCAGCGGCTTTGCATCGAGGTCCATGTTGATCCACACCATGCCGGCCCAGATCTCGACCTTCACTTCGCTCAGGCGGAGGTCTTTGTCCTGCTTCGTGGCCGGCGTGAACGTGTCCTCCATGAAGACGTAGGAAGCCTCACCGTCGAGGTTCCAGCGCCAACCGTGAAAGGGGCACACGAGCTGGCCACCGGGCAGCCGCCCGCATCCCTTGGCCAATTCGGTGGCGCGGTGGCGACAGGCGTTGTGGAAGCCTTTGACGCTCTCGTCCTTCTGCCGAACCAGCAGAATCGAATTGCCGACGATCTCGTACTCGACGTAGTCGCCCGCATAGGGCATTTCTTCCAAGCGTGCGGCCATCTGCCAGGTCTTCGTCCAGAGGTGCTTCTTCTCCAGCTCGTAGAAGCTCCGGTCGTAATAACGCTCTCGGGGGACGAAGTCGAAATCTTTCATGGCAAAAGGCACTGCCGACCGCTGCTCTTCGGGCAGGGGACCTTCCGCACTGTCGGGATCGCGTGAAATCGCACCCTCATACTGCTCGGGTGTATCGATGATCGACATCTGACTCGTTCCTCTCACTGGCTGCGGGACCGGGCACCCGAGAGTGCCACTGTGGAACCAAATCTTTGCTAACGCACACCGTACTGTGCGTGGGGTCACACCACAAGGTGAATGCCGGTTCGAACTTGAGAACTCAGCTTCGCGGCGCGGCGCCGGCGATGTGGTCGAGAAGTACCGGGGCCGCTTGGACCCACGGATCGAAGATGCTGCCCTGGTTCGCGCTCTCAGCCTCCTGCGCCTTCTCCCAGGCGTCCTCAGCCCACGGTGGTTCGATGAGTCTCGAGTTCGCAATCAGACTGTGGACCACGAACGACGTGCGCTTGGGATGATCGCGATCGGCTTCGCCGCCCCGGATAACGAGTGTCGGGACATCGATACCCTCGAATTCCCAGTCCGCAACACCTGCGATTGCTTCGTTCGGCTTCGGAACGAACGCGTCGAACCACTGTGTCATCACCTTCTCGAACTCAGCCGCGCCGATGCCGAGCAAACGTTCGCGATTACGAGGGTTGGCTTGGACGAGCTCGCGCCAACTACCCGCCAGACCCGGCATCTCGAGAACGCCCTCCAGTCCGGCCGCTCGAACCGTCCGGAGCTCCGACATCGCATACACCATCGCCAGAGTCATCGTGCTGAAGGTGCCGCCCACGATGGACCACACGGCGAGGCTCGACACGAGGTGGGGGTACTCGATGGTGAAGACGATGGAATCACGCGCACCACCGGAGCCGCCGAGAACCGCGACCGGACCACCGACGAGCTGGTCGATCACCCCTGCGAGAGTCTCAGCCCGCATGTGGGATTCGGATCGCCCGAACACCTGGATGTCGGAACTGCCACAGTTTGGCCGGTCCCACAACAGCACACGCATTCCGCCCGCAGCGATCGCCTCCGCGAGCGGGCGGACACCTGGATAGTCTTTGCCGAAACGACCACCGGGCGTGAGGACGACGACATCGCCGTCCTCGGGGCCGACGAAGTCGTACACGACAGTTCCGCCGTTGACCACTACCTCAGCCACTACGACGCCCCCTCTCGGGCTTCCGGCATCACGCAGTCCTCTCTGTCGGCGAATTCGATGGACCTGGTCGCTCGTCGAAGAAGTCCAACAAGACAGGAGCGGCCTGCTTCCATGGATCGAATATCCGTCCGGTGCCGGCCATCGACGCCTTCAGCGCTCGTTCCCACGCATCTTCCGGCCACGGCGGATCGATCAGGGTCGAGTTCTCGATCAAGGCATGAATCTCGTAGGAGGTTCGCGCCGGGTGGTCGTGGTCGTCCGCGCCGCCTCGGATGATCAGCGTCGGGACGGTGAGCCGCTCGACCTCCCAATCCCGGACGCCCGGAATCACTTCGTTCGGCTTCGGTACGTAGGCGTCGAGCCACCTGTTCATCGTTCGACGAAAGCCGTCCGCTCCTGCTTCTTCGAGGCGAGCACGGTTACGCGGGTTGGCGCGGACGAGTTCGGCCCATGCCGGCAACTGCAGCACGCCTTCGATCCCATGCATCTGAACGGCGCGCAACTCGTCGAGCACGTATACCGCGGCGAGATTGATCGTGCTGAACGTCCCGCCGACGATCGACCACAGGGCAAGCTTGGTAGCCAGGTGGGGGTACATGTGCGCGAACACGATCATGTCGCGTGCTCCGCCCGATCCACCCGCAGCGATGACGGGTCCGATGTTCAACTCCTCCAGGACGGCACCGAGGGTTGCTGCTCGCATGTGGCTTTCGGTTTTTCCGAAGAGCTGAATATCGGAGGACCCGCAGTTCGGCCGGTCCCAAAGCAGAACTCGCTTGCCCCCCGACGCCAACCGCTCCGCGAGGTCGCGAACACCGCCGAAATCCCTACCGAACCGCCCGCCCGGCGTCAGCACGACCACGTCGCCGTCTTCCGGGCCCAGGAACTCGTAGACGACCCGTCCATTGTTGACTGTCACCTCGGCCATATCGATCCCCGTTCGAGTGTGCGCTCACCGCGTCGTGGTCGGACGATGTCTGTGCATTCGATGTGCGACGTGCACGCCATTACTTGAGCAGTGTCCCGGCGTCGATCGGCAAGGTGATTCCAGTGACGAACCGCGCCTCGTCGGAAGCGAGCCACGCAATCGCGTTGGAGATGTCGATCGGTTCCACCCATGGAGTGTCCAGTGCGGTTTGCGTCGCGAACCGCTCGGTCAAGGCTGCTTTAGTGCGGGCTTCGACAGGCAGGTCCGGAGCGAAAAGGGCGTAGATCTCCGGGTTGTGCACCATGACGGTCTCCACACTGCCGGGGTGCACCGTGTTCACCCGGATATTGTCCGGAGCGAGCTCGTACGCGAGCGTACGCATCACCCCGATGACACCATGCTTGGCCGCAACGTAGTGCGCGAAGCCTGGCATCCCTTTGAAGCCGGCCATTGAACTCGTGATGACGATCGATCCGCCACCGGCGGCACGAAGATGGGGTATCGCTGCCTGGCAGGTGAACCACACACCTGTCAAACACACGTCGATGGTTTCGCGCCAGACGTCCGGACTCATCGAGTCGGAAGCTCCGAGGGTGAAGATTCCCGCATTGGCAGCCACGATATCGAGCCGTCCGAGTTGCGCGACGCCCTCGTCGACTGCAGTGGACAAGGCGTCGGAGTCGCGGACGTCCGCGACCTTGGCAACGATGCGACGGCCCAACTGCTCCACCAGACGCGCCGTCTCGGCCAGATCGGCCTCGGTCGCCGCGTCGTACTTCACGGTCGGCAAGGGTTTCGCAATGTCGACGGCAATGATGTCGGCACCCTCGCGGGCCAGCCGGAGCGCATGCGAACGCCCCTGGCCGCGGGCGGCACCGGTGATGAAAGCGACTTTGCCTTCCAGATTCCCCACGATTCTCCTTCGATCGATCGACGGACGGCGAAGCAGCCCGCGATCGCGAAGCCATCATCTGCCTGCATCGCAACGTACCAACTATTTGCTTCGTTCGGACGCGAACCGGGGAAGGAGCGAGGCCGGGGCTCGTTCGGTCCACAATCGCCCCCGGGGCGCATGGCGACAGCAGCCAAGGCTACCGATTCAGGGCCGATGTGAACGGCGATTCATCTGCCCGATTCGCTTGTCTTGTGTACTGAATCACGTTACCGTCGTGATCCACGCCTCACTCCGCTCCCGAGGAGACTAGAGAAGCGCCACTCACCACGGTGGCTCCACGCTGCTCCTCTGCGCCATCGCCGTCATAACGACCGGCAGGCACACGACGGGAGTTTCACAGCCCGATCCGCGTCGTGAACGACCACTCGTCCACTTCCGAGTAACCATGAAAGGACTGGACTCATGCAGGTTCACGTCGAACCCCAGCTCTGTCAGGGCCACACCATCTGCTCGATGGCGGCCCCAGAGGTGTTCATCCTCGACGACGAGGACGGCCATGCGTCAGCCGTTGCAGGTGAAGTCGAGGCCGATCAGGTCACCAAGGTTCACGAGGCCATCAAATCGTGCCCTGAACGAGCCATCGTCGAACTCTGAGAGGCACCTTCATGACCACCGAAGACACCAGCGCACCAAGCGATCACAAGAAGTGCCCGATCGACTTCGATCGCCACGCACCGGGATACCGCGAACGTTTCGTCGAAATCACCGACCAGCTCCACACCCAGTGTCCGGTCGCCTGGACCGAGGCTTACGGTGGACACTGGGTCGCCAGCGACATGCCCGAATTGTTCGAGATCGCTCGGCGCTCGGACGTTCTTTCCTCCGACAACGACTACGAGGGAATCCGAAAGGGCTACAAGGGAACGAATATTCCCTGCGCTGAGCGGCCGGACTCCAGGGGCGGGTTTCTCGAGCTGGATCCACCGGAGCAACAGGACTACCGCAAGGCGCTCAATCCATACCTGTCACCTGTCGCTGTGCAGAGTTGGGTGCCCGTGATCGACGAGATCACCCGCGCCTGCATCGACGATCACATCGAGTCGGGTTCGATCGACTTCATCGACGATCTCGCGAACATCGTCCCTGCGGTCACGACGATGGGCCTCCTGGGCATGCCCCTCGATGACTACGAGCGATACGTCGAACCCGTACACGCCGCAGTCTACACACCCTACACGTCGCCCGAGAGCGCAGGCGTTTTCGAACGCGTCGACAAGGCAATGCATCATATGTCGGGTCTGGTACTCGCAATGAAGGACGACCCAGCTCCTCGACCGGGCCTTGTTCTTGCACTCCTGAAAGCGAAAGTGGGCGGTGAAGAACTGCCCCACAAAGCGGTAATGGAAACTCTGGGATTGCTCATCGGCGGCGGTTTCGACACGACGACGGCACTGACTTCACACGCGTTGGAGTGGTTGTCCGAGAACCCGACCGAGCGAACCCGGCTGCATGAGAATCTGGACACCATGCTGGATTCGGCGACAGAAGAATTTCTGCGCTTCTATACCCCCGCGCCCGGTGACGGCCGCACGTTTGCCGAAGACGTCGAGATCGGTGGCGCCAATTTCAAGGAGGGCGACCGTTTGTGGTTGTCCTGGGCGATGGCCAACAGGAATGCCGACATCTTCCCCAATCCCCATGAAGTCGATTTGGAGCGCAGCGGTAATCGGCATGCTAGCTTCGGCCTCGGCCAGCACCGTTGCATCGGGTCGAACGTAGCGCGCAACCTGTTCAAGCGGATGCTCACACAGGTTCTGGACCGGATGCCCGACTTCGTGTGCGACCCCGCAGGTGCCGTCCACTACGAAACGGTCGGCGTCATCAACGGGATGCGTAAACTGCCGGCTACATTCACTCCCGGCCGGAGACTCGGACCAAGCCTGCCGGAAACGATCGACCGCCTGCAGACACTGGTGGACGACCAACGACTCGGAGAGCCTGTCACCAAGCGCAGATCTCGGGGCGAGGACGACTGGTGACCTTCGTCATCCTCCAGTCGTGCTGCAACGACGCATCGTGCGTAGCAGTGTGTCCTGTCGACTGCATTCATCCGAGACCGGACGAACCGGATTTCATGCGCGCCGAGATGCTGCATATCGACCCCGACGTATGTATCGATTGTGGAGCCTGTGTCGACGAATGCCCGGTCGACGCCATCCGCGCGGAGGACGATCTCACCGAGGAACAAGACGACTATCTCGACCTGAATGCCGAGTACTTCGAAATACCGCGCAAGCAACAGTCGAGCGCTGTCGGACCGAAGCCTTGGAGGAAGTCGAACTACGCGGATCTGCGGGTCGCGATCGTCGGGTCCGGGCCTGCAGCGTTCTACGCGGCCTTGGACCTGCACAGCATGAAGGTCGCGAAGATTCGCATGTTCGACCGCTTGTCGTCTCCCTACGGCCTCGCTCGGTTCGGGGTCGCTCCCGACCATCAAACGACGAAAGCGGTGACCGACGTCTTTCGCTCACTCGGACAGCGGGAGAATTTCGAACTCGGTCTCGGTGTCGAGGTCGGCAAGCATGTGACCCATGACGAGTTGCTCGAGCATCACGACGCGGTGCTGTACGCAGTCGGAGCCTCGTCGGATCGCCGTTTGAACGTCAACGGCGAGGACCTTCCCGGCATCCACGCGGCCACCGAGTTCGTCGCGTGGTACAACGGCCATCCGGACTACGCAGATCGGCCTTTCGACCTGTCCGGTCCGCGTGCTGTGATCATCGGCAACGGTAATGTCGCCCTCGACGTTGCTCGGATGCTGTTGTCCGATCCCGACAAGCTGGCACAGACGGACATTGCGACGCACGCGTTGGAATCTCTGCGTACCAGCAACGTTCGCGAGGTGACGTTGGTCGGACGACGCGGGGCCGCACAGGCTGCTTACACGAATCCCGAGATGCTGTCATTGATGGCCATGGACGGCGTCGAAGTCATCGTCGAGTCCGAGGACGTTGCCACAGACGAGGTCACTCGCGCTGTACTCGAGCGTCCGGAGACGGATTCCAGCGTGCGTGCGAAGGTCCGCTATGCGCAAGCGGCAGCGCGGCGTCCCCGTCGTGACGGGGCGAAGCGTCTCGTGTTGCAGTACAAGTCGTCGCCGACAGCTGTGAAGGGTTCCAGTCGTGTGGAAGAGGTCCATTTCGTGCGCAACCGACTCGAACTCGAAGCGGACGGGTCCGTCGTAGCGGTTCCCACCGACGAGACCCACATTCTGCCGGCGGACATCGTTTTTCGATCCATCGGGTATCGCGGTCTGCCGGTCGAGGACCTGCCGTTCGACAACACGCGAGGGATTGTTCCCAACGTCGACGGACGCGTCGTCGACCCCGATACCGGTCAGCCGATGGCCGGTGTCTACGTTGCGGGCTGGATCAAACGAGGTCCTACAGGAGTGATCGGTACCAACAAGATGTGCGCCACCGAAACCGTGGACGCACTGTTGCGCGATTACTCCGCAGGTGTCCTGACTGCCGCAGAACACCATCCTGCCGTCATGACGGCCTTGGTGCTCGAACGCAATCCAGATGTTCTGACGTTCGCTGACTGGTCGCTGATCGACCGGGCTGAGCGCGACGCGGGCAAAGCGGAGAATCGCCCGAGAACAAAGTTCGTCGACGTTGCCTCCATGTTGAATGTCGTCCGATCCAGATGAACCGACCCGACGTCCGGAAGGGCCGACGATGATGTCGCCGATAGTTGTAGTGGGAGCAGGGCTCGGCGGTGCGCGTGTGGCATCGGGGTTGAGGGACAGCGGTTTCGAGGGCCGCCTCGTGCTGTTCGGAGAGGAATTGCACGCGCCGTACGACCGCCCCCCTCTGTCCAAGGGTCTACTGCTCGGGGCCGTGGATCGAGTGGAACTGAATACGGACCAGTTCTACACCGAGAACCGGATCGAATTGCGGGCTGGAAAGAAGGTCACGTCGATCGACACGGCAGCGAAATGCGTGTCTGTCGAAGCCGTCGACGGCGGATTCGCGGAATCAGTGGAGTATTCCGCACTGGTACTCGCCACTGGCTTGAGTCCCCGGACGTTACCGTTCGCGGTCGATCGGGTCGGTGTGCACGTACTGCGCACGATCGACGATGCGCGTGCGGTGCGCGCTGCAAGTGAATCTGCTGAGCGCGTCGTCGTCGTGGGAGCCGGCTTCATCGGCTGTGAGGTAGCTGCGAGTCTGAGAACACGCGGATTGACCGTCACGGTGCTGGAAAAGTCCGCGGCCCCGCTCTCGATGGCTCTCGGTGAGGAGGTAGGCGCAATGGTCGGGCGGCTGCACGCACTCAAGGGTGTCGATATTCGCACGGGTGTGAGCCTCATCGGCATCACCGGTGACGAGCGTGTCACGGGTGTGACGCTGTCCGACGGCACGGAGCTCCCAGCTGATCTCGTTGTCATGGGGATCGGTTCAAGTCCGGCGGTCGACTATCTCGGCGGTTCCGGAATCGACATCGCAGCTCCTGACATCGGAGGTGGAGTCGCGTGTGACGCCAACGGTCTGACAAGTGTCCCCGACGTCTATGCCCTCGGGGATGTTGCAAACTGGCTCGATACGCGCGGTGTGCCGTCCCGAGTCGAACATTGGAACAGCGTCGTCGGACAGGCGACGACGGTGGCCAACGCGATCCTCAACCTTGCAGGGGACGATCGACCGGTGGTCCCTTACTTCTGGAGTGACCAGTTCCACCTCAAACTCCAAGCACTGGGACATCCCGCGGCCGGAGATGACGTTAACATCCTTTCCGACGAGGGTGGCAAGTTCGTGGCGCTCTACAGCCGCGATGGAAGGCTGACTGCTGTTGTTGGCTTGGGCAAGCCAGCCGCGGTGATGAAAATGCGCCCACATCTCATTGCCCGTACAGCGGTACTCGATCTTGCGTGAAGGCATCTCACTAGAATCCCTGCTCGTGCGGGTGCCGTATGAACATCACCGGGATCTACATGCAATTCTTCGATCGCTGGCTTCGTGGCCGCATCTGGGATCAGAGTCGGGCGCCCGTACGAATTTTTGTCGTGGGCATCGATCAATGGCGTGACGAGCAGGACTGGCCGCTGCCTGACACGATGTACGTGGATTACTTTCTCGACAGTGCAGGCGGAGCGAACACAGTCGACGGTGACGGTGTGTTGAGCTGGACATGCCCGACAGCAGAGGCCATAGACTCCTACGTCTACGACCCCACGCAACCTGTCCCCAGTATCGGTGGACGGGTGTGCCAACCGGTGGCGCTCAATGCTGTCGGCCCAGCGGATCAACGGGAAGTCGAAACTCGTGAAGATGTCCTGCGCACCCCCGGCGGACGGCACCGCCGTGTCGTCTGCTGCTCCTTACCCGTCCTGGATGAATCGGTCGAGGTCACCGGGCACACTTCGCTGATCCTGCACGTAGTCTCATCGGCGCTGGATACCGACTTCACAGGAAAGCTGGTCGATGTGCATCCCGACGGTCGTGCAATCTATTTGACCGACGGTATGGTTCGAGCCCGCTACCGGAACTCGTTGGACAAGGCGGAGAATCTCGAACCCGAGAGAGAATACGAGTTGACTCTCGAGCTGTCGGTGACCTCGAACGTCTCCCTGCCCGGCATCCGGATTCGCCTCGAGGTCTCCAGCAGCGCTTACCCACGCTACTACCGGAATACGAACATGGGTGGCAAAATCAATGAGGAACGTTCGGAGACTCCGTGACTGCGCTCAATCGTGTCGTGCACGGACCGAAGCATCCCAGTCGCTTGGTACTGCCCATCATTGCGCGTTGAGATGTGTCGTTTTCTGACTGTACGAATTTCCCAGCCGCAGTCGATGGCGCTTTCGCGGCGCTCGGTGAGAAACCGCAACTCGGTCCATCCAGTGCACTGATCTTTCGAAGACTCGTGCCGTCGGGTAGACGACGAGACCGCCGGCACGAAGCGCCGGTGGTCTCGTCGTCCCTTCTCACCTGTTCGGTGAAAAGGACGTACTACACCTGTTCGATTCCGCGGGTCAGACTTGCTCCAGAATGAGCTCGGCGGCGCGGTGTGCCATTGCCATGGCGGGACCGTTCAAGTTGCCCGATGCCATGGCGGGCATCACGGACACATCCACCACGCGTAGCCTGTTGACGCCCCGCACACGCAGCTTCGAGTCGACCGCGTCTGTTTCGTTCGGACCCATCGCCGCCGCTCCACAGGCGTGATAACCGGTTCCGCCGTTGACGAAGCCCGAGTTGATGATCGATTCGTCGTCCTGGACGAGTGGACCCGGAACGGTCTCCATGGCAACGAGATCGGCGATGGGCAACTGCTCCACCAGTTCGCGCATCTTGCGGAACAGACCGATCGACTTCGTCCGGTCGTGTTCGGTCGACAGATAGTTGGGGATGATGCGCATCGGGACCCGAGGATCGCTGGAGGTCACATGAATCGAGCCTTTGCTCGTCGGCCTGAGAGCAAAGCCGAGCAGGGAGAAACCGGGTCGGTTCTCCACACCCGAACTGGTGACGCCGACACCCATCGAGTACGGGGTCAGTAGCGCCTGCGCATCAGGCCTGTCGAGGCCCTCCTCCGTCTTGAAGAACGACAGCATGTCGTAAGCCGGGGTCGAGATGGGACCGGTCCGCGTCAGCAGGTAGCGGGCCCCTGCCAGACCCTGCCGGGGAATGGAACTCAGCAACTTGTTGTAGCCGAGATTCTTGTTCATGCGTAGCTGCAGCGGCAGGCAACGGTGCTCCAGTACGTTTTCGCCGACGTTGGGGCTGTCCACCCGGACGTCGATGCCAGCTGCGTCGAGAACTTCCTTCGGACCAATTCCCGATAGTTCGAGAAGCTGTGGCGTCGCGATCGAGCCGGCGCTGACTATCACTTCCCGGTCGGCGCGAAACGACACCGGGGACTCACCTTTCAGTGCTTCGACCCCGACGACGTCGTCACCCTCGAAGATCAGTCCTGTCGCGGTCGTGTTGGTGAGGACGGTCAGATTGTCGCGCTTCATCGCGGGGTGCAGGAACGCTCTGGCCGCGCTGACACGCACTCCGTTCCGAATCGTTGCGGGGGCGTAACCGATCCTCTCCTCGTCACTCGAATTGACATCCACGAGTGTCTTCATGCCGATTTTGCCTGCCGACTGCATCAGCAGTTCGTCGACCTCGTCGGAGTCCTTCCGCACACCCACTTTCAGTGGGCCACCTGCGCCGCGCATGTCCGAGCCGCCGAGGGAGTGGTCTTCGATGGACCGGTAAGCCCTCAGGATGTGATCCCAACCCCATCCCTTGTTGCCCATCGCCTCGAAGGCGTCGAAGTCGGCCCTGGATCCTCGGTTGTAAACCATCCCGTTCACCGAGCTCGATCCGCCGAGCATCTTGCCGCGGGACCAGTACTCGACCTGATTGAACGGGCCGAAAGGTGCCGTCGGATGGAAGTATGCGTATTTCGGGTTGCTCAGGGTGAACGAAATCCCCTTGGGAATCCCGACCATCACATGACGGTCCGATCCTCCGGCCTCCAACAGCAGGACGGAGACTTTGGGGTCTTCGCTCAGCTTGTTGGCCAGGACGCACCCCGACGAACCCGCTCCTACGATCACGTAATCGAAACGACTCACACTCACACTCCACTTCGTCGAACTCAGACCCTGCCAGTGCAGACCCCGACCCTGGACAACATGTTTCGACTCGTCACAGCGCCAATGCCGCACGTCACGGTCTGCCTGAACAGTAGTTCATCTATTCGACTACGGGCTCAGTTTTGAAGCATCAACGCGGAAATAGGGGCTCGACATCGCGGAGTTCCACGGTAAGCGGACATCTCCGCAGTTGGGCGGCGGTGGCTGCGCACTCCATGGCCCACAAGCGCGTGTCGTCGGTCTGGGTGGCCCACACGCCTACGTAGTCGGGATGCCGCGTCTCCGGCCCGGTCTATCCAATCCGGAGTAGAGCGGCCCCGACGCGTCGACAAGTAGTTCGGCGAGGTCAGCGTCCGCACAAGTCAGCCACTGCTCGTAAGCGGAGATCGCAACACCGAGCGCCAACCACCCTGCTGTCCTTGGGTAGAGATCGTCGGGGTCGAGCGCTTCACGATCTGCGACGAATTCGGCAACGACACGCCTCCACCCCCGGTACATCACCATCGAGTACGACTGCAGCTGCGGGACCTCCAGGATCAATCGCATCCTCCTCCGATGGATCGCGTTCTCCTCGGCAGGGAACGAATTGAACCGGAGCAGCGCAGCAAGCACTGCGTCAGGGACCGAAGTATCGGCCGCGGTGTCTGCGAACAGCCGACGAAGTACGTCCAGCCCGGCCTCGAAGTCTCCCCATGGGGTGGCGTTCTTGGACGGGAAATAGCGGAAAAATGTCCGCCGAGCGATGCCGGCCGCTTCTGCGATGTCGTCGATGCTGGTCTCGTCGAAACCGTTCTCAGCGAACAGCGCGATGGCCACGTCGCTGATGCCGCCTCTCGTCGTCGCCGGCGGTCGCCCCACCGTGCCGGACGGTTCCTGCTCCACCACGTGATCCCCCATTTCTCCGCAGTCTGTTTACTTTGTGCACTCGATGCCATTATAGTTTGTGGTGTGCGACACCAGTCGGTGTTCGCGCGACCCACATCACATACCACGGAGGTTCTCGCGTGTCCGATCTGTCGAACTCCACGTCCGAAGCATCTCAGTCCGAGGAGCCGTTGGTGCAGGAGTCGCTGGTGGAGGAAGTCTCCATCGACGGCATGTGCGGCGTCTACTGAGCCGACCGATGAACATCGACGATCGCTGGCAGCTGCACCCACAGGTGGCGCTGCGTCCGGAACCGTTCGGCGCGTTGCTGTATCACTTCGGGACCCGCAAGCTCTCGTTCCTCAAGAACACGGCGATCGTCGACATCGTTCGCTCGCTGCCCGACCACGACGACGCTCGTTCGGCGTTGACGGCGGCGGGCGTGTCGGACGAGGCGATGCCCCGGTACACCGACGCGCTCGCAGTACTCGCGCGCTCGAACATGATCGTTCCCACTCACGTGAAGGAAGGCCCGGCATGACCTCCACTCTCGCCCGCCCCGAGCAACCGGTAGGCCGCCTGGTCGACCAATTCGAACTCGGGCTCGACGCCCCCATCTGCCTGACGTGGGAGCTCACCTACGCCTGCAACCTCTCCTGCGTGCACTGCCTGTCCTCCTCCGGGCGACGCGACCCCCGGGAACTGTCCACCGAGCAGTGCAAGTCGATCATCGACGAACTGCAGAAGATGCAGGTTTTCTACGTCAACATCGGCGGCGGCGAACCCACCGTGCGGTCCGACTTCTGGGAACTCGTCGACTACGCCACCGCCCACCAGGTGGGCGTCAAGTTCTCCACCAACGGCGTCAAGATCGACGAGAAGGTCGCCGCCCGACTCGCCGCGTCCGACTACGTCGACGTACAGATCTCCATCGACGGCGCCACCGCCGAGGTCAACGACGCCGTCCGCGGCCCCGGCTCGTTCGACATGGCCGTCCGCGCCCTGAAGAACCTGAAGGACGCCGGGTTCCGGGACGCGAAGATCTCCGTCGTCGTCACCCGGCACAACGTCTCCCAGCTCGACGACTTCAAGGCCCTCGCCGACGCCTACGACGCCACCCTCCGCATCACCCGCCTGCGTCCCTCCGGCCGCGGCGCCGACGTCTGGGACGACCTGCACCCCACCGCCGGACAACAACGCGAACTCTACGACTGGCTCGTCGCCAACGGCGACGGTGTGCTCACCGGCGACTCCTTCTTCCACCTCTCCGCCTTCGGCGACGCCCTGCCGGGGCTCAACCTGTGCGGCGCAGGACGAGTGGTGTGCCTGATCGACCCGATCGGCGACGTCTACGCCTGCCCCTTCGCCATCCACGAACAATTCCTCGCCGGCAACACCGTCCGCGACGCCACCCCCGACATGGGCGGCTTCCAAGCCGTCTGGCAGACCTCCGAGCTGTTCCAGGAACTGCGCTCACCGCAGACGAGCGGCGCCTGCACGAAATGCGCGCACTTCGACGCCTGCCGCGGCGGATGCATGGCCGCGAAATTCTTCACCGGACTGCCCATGGACGGCCCCGACCCCGAATGCGTCCAGGGCTACGGCGAATCCGCGCTCGCCGCCGACCGCGGCACCGTCCCGAAGTCGAGCGTCGACCACTCCCGCACCGGAAAACGATCCACCCCGAAAGCGTCGATCCCGCTGACTCTGCTCACCCGCCGAGACGGCGCGCCCGCCCTCGGGAAGGCCGGAGGCCGGCCGGCACTCGGGAAGACCGGAGGCCGGCCGCCGGCAGGGAAACTCTGTGACGAGAATCCGCTTGCAGGCATGACTATCGGCAAGGACCACCAGTGAAACTCCGCGACATCCAAGCCCACAACCCGTGGGCGCGAAACCCGTGGATGGAAACCGTCGCCGAAATGCAGCGACGAGCCAAGAAACGTCTTCCCCCGTCGGTGTACTCGGCACTGATCGCCGGCTCCGAACGCGGCAGCACCTACGACGACAACATGGCAGCCTTCGGCGAACTCGGCTTCGCACCACGGGTCGCCGGCCACGCGCACGTGCGGGACCAGTCGACGACGGTGATGGGGCAACACATTTCGATGCCCGTCATCATCTCACCCACCGGCGTGCAGGCCGTCGACCCCGACGGGGAGGTCGCGGTCGCGCGCGCCGCCGCCGCCCGCGGCACCATCATGGGACTGTCCTCGTTCGCCTCCAAGTCCGTCGAGGACGTCGCCGCAGTCAACTCGCAGACACTGTTCCAGGTCTACTGGCTCGGCACCCGCGAAGAGATGGTCGCCCGCATGGACCGAGCGAAAGCAGCCGGCGCGGTGGGCATCATCCTCACCCTGGACTGGTCGTTCTCCTACGGCCGCGACTGGGGCAGCCCCGCCATCCCCGAGACGATGAACCTCGCCGCCATGGCGAAGTTCGCCCCCGAGGGCCTGATCCGCCCGGCGTGGCTCTACAAGTTCGCCAAATCGGGACGCATCCCGGACCTCACGACGCCGAACATCCTGCCCGCCGGCGCACCGCAGCCGCCGACGTTCTTCGGCGCCTACGGCATGTGGCAACGCACCCCGCCGCCGTCGTGGGAGGACATCGCCTGGCTGCGTGCGCAGTGGGACGGCCCGTTCATGCTCAAGGGCATCTCCCGCGTCGACGACGCCCGCCGCGCCGTCGACGCCGGCTTCTCCGCCATCTCCGTCTCCAACCACGGCGGCAACAACCTCGACGGCACACCGGCCACGATCCGCATGCTGCCCGCCGTCGCAGACGCGGTCGGCGATCAGATCGAAGTGCTGCTCGACGGCGGAATCCGCCGCGGCAGCGATGTCGTCAAAGCCGTCGCCCTCGGCGCCCGCGCGGTCATGATCGGCCGCGCCTACCTGTGGGGCCTCGCCGCCAACGGCCAGGCCGGCGTGGAGAACGTCTTCGACGTGCTGCGCATGGGCGTCGACAGCGCCCTGCTCGGCATGGGTAAGAGTTCGATCGCCGATCTGGGTCCCGACGACATCGTCGTACCCGAAGGCTTCGTCAGAGCCCTGGGAGCCACCGGCGATCAGGCACTGCGCACTCTCTGACATGGCTGATCTCGGGTCGACGCGGTGGCCGCACATCGACGGCGGACTCGTCGTCGTGCCGGTGGGGTCCGTGGAACAGCACGGACCCCACCTCCCCCTGGCCACCGACACCGTCATCGCCGAGGCGGTCGCCTCCGGCATGTCGGATGCGTGGATCGCCCCTGCTCTCGCCTACGGGGCGAGCGGAGAACACGAAGGTTTCCCCGGCACCGTCTCGCTCGGTCGCACCACCCTGAGCCGGGTGATCGTCGAGTACGGCCGCTCGATCTGCCGGTGGGCCGACCGCGTGGTGTTCGTCAACGGTCACGGCGGCAACGGATCCGCCTTGGCCGACGCGGTCACGCTCCTGCGATACGAGGGACGCGACGTGGCCTGGTTTCCCTGCTGGGTACCCGGGGCCGACGCCCACGCCGGACGTACCGAGACGTCGTTGATGCTGCACATCGCACCGGAGCAGGTCGTCATCGAGGCTGCGGTCATCGGAAACACCGACCCCATCGCCACACTGATGGAGCGACTGACAGCGTCGGGCGTGGCGAGTGTGTCCCCGTCGGGTGTACTCGGTGATCCCAGCGGAGCGACACACGTCGAGGGTGCCCACCTGCTCGCGGGACTCCGGCAACGCTTCGTTTCGGCTGTCCAGCGATGGGCACCCGACGACCGCGGAATCCTCCGATGACGACCAGTCCCGACCGTGGTTGACGTCATCGTCGTCGGCGGCGGCAGCGCCGGCTGCGTCGCCGCAGCGACGTATGCGCGAGCAGGCGCCTCGGTGACGATCATCGAAGCCGGCCCCGCATTCCTCCCCTCGGCCGACACCGACTCGTGGCCACCCGACCTGGCGGACGTCCGCCGCATGCCGATCGGACCCGAGTCGCCGTACATCGACCCGGTCTCGGCGCGGACGACCGGTGATCAGCATCTGGTTGCCACGCGAGGACGTGTGCTCGGCGGATCCGGCGCCGTCAACGGGGCCTACTTCGTGCGCGCACCCCTCTCCGACTTCGACACCTGGCCCCAGGACCTGTGGAACCGGGACACCGTCGCTCGGTACTACAACCGCATCGAGACCGACCACGACTTCGGAGACGTCGATCATCACGGCTCGACCGGCCCGGTACCGGTGACACGCACTGTCACCTCGCCTGTCGCACAGGCATTCCTGCAGGCAGGTATCGCATCAGGGCATCGACACCTCGACGACCTCAACGCACCCACAGCCGGCGACGGCATCGGCGCGGTCCCGTCGAACGTGCTTCACGGGCGCAGGATCTCCATGGCCGAGGCCTACCTCTCGCCCGTCGCAGACAGGATCACCGTTCGGGGACACTCGCAGGTGGCGCGCCTGCTGTTCGACGGCGACACGGTCATTGGCGTCACCGGCCGCGACGACGACGGCACCTTCGTCGTCCACGCAGACCGGGTGGTGCTCGCCGCTGGAGCTGTTCGCACGCCGAACCTCCTGCTGCACTCCGGGATCGGTGACGCCGACATGCTCCGACGGGCGAGAATACCGGTGGTGCAGCATCTCCCGGGAGTCGGGGTCGGCATGGCCGACCACCCCGAGATCACGATCACCTACCGACCGAGAACGGCACCCGAGAACTCCGACCGCGGGACACCGCTGCAGGTCGTGCTGCACTCCGGTCCGATCGAGATACGCCCGTACACAGCGTCGTTCGACCACTTGATACCCGGGCTACCGCCGATGTCGCCGGCCATCGGAGTCGCGCACATGTACCCCGACGCACGAGGGGCCATCAGCATCACCTCGAACGATCCGTATTCGACACCGAGGGTCGAGCACAGGTACGTGGAGACCGAAGCGGACCGCAGAGCGCTGCGCACCGGCATCGGACTGGCCGAACAACTTCTGACGCAGGCTTCCCTGTCGTCGAAGGTATTCGAGCCCTCCTGGAATGCCGTGTCCACGTGGTCGACACCACTGGGAGGATCGCTGCACACGATGTGTAGCGCTCGCATGGGATCTGAAGAGGACCCGCTGGCCGTCGTCGATTCGGCCGGGGTAATGCGCGGGGTGTCCGGCCTGTCGGTCGTCGACGCATCGATGTTCCCGTCACCGGTGTCACGAGGTCCGCACGCTACCGTGGTGATGGCGGCACAACGTGCGGCAGAACTGCAGATCAACAGCATGTGAGTCGTAGTCTCGTAAGTATCACGATGCGTGCGAGGTCGCGAGGAGCGAAGCGCTCATCGCTTTCACCGCCGTCCACTTCAGTCCTGATTGGCATCCCTGGGTCAGGTGGGATGATGTGGCACCGCGCCCAGTATCCAATCGGCGTGTTCAGGCCGATCACGAACTTGCACAAATAGATCGCGAGGCTTCAGGGTGACTGTCTCGTCGACTTCGAGCGAGTAGTTCGGTTTCCCGACGAGGTCGACTCGCCCGACTATGAGAGCTAGTGCAACGAGCACCTCGTGATAGGCGAATTGTCGGCCTATACAGCCGCGCAGTCCGGTCCCGAACGGCTTGTACAGATCAGCGAGGTTCACCGGAACGCGACTGCGCTCGAACCGATCCGGGTCGAATTGTTCCGGATCAGCACCCCACGCAGCATCACGGTGCAGTTGCAACAACACCACGAACACCCACTCCCCCTTCTCGAAGGGGTGCTCGCCCACCATCGTGTCTCGACGAGCCTTCCGGTAGTACCCGGGCGCCACCGGCCACAGGCGCAACGTCTCGTCGACCACGCGCCGCAGGTACCGCAGCTTGCCCACGTGATCGAACTGGAGATCGCCATCGGGGCACACCGCCGAGAGCTCCGCCCGGATCCGCGCGACCACGTCCGGATGAGTCGACAAGAAGTGCAGAGCGAACGCCATCACACCGGCCGACGTCTCCTGGCCGGCAACCAGAAACGTGAGTATCTGATTGCGAATGTTCTGATCGGACAGCCGCTCCCCCGTTGCCGGATCTGCGGTGCTCAACATCAGATCCAGAAGATCGCCACTCCCCGGGGCGTCTCGCTCGCGCCGCGTCGCGACGATGTCGTCCACGAGTCGTTGAGCTACCTCGATGTCGTCTCGGTGTTGGTTACGTTCACGCCTGTACATCGTCGCCTCGAGAGCGGGGTGGGAGTAGGCGGCCCGGTTGATGTATTTCAGTGCACGAGAGATCCGCACCACCAATTCGTGCGGCGCCGCATTGTCGAAGGATCTGAAGTCGTAGCCGAAGGCCACCTCGCCGATCACACCAAGAGCGAGCTTGTTCATATCCGCCGGTACGTCGATCCACGCTCCTGGACCTCGGGCGGTCCAGGAGGACAGCAGGTGCTCCGTCTTGCCCACCATCGTGTCGTGATACTTGCGCATCGACGACTGGGAGAACGCCGGTGCCAGAATCGCGTGGGCTGTCGCCCAGGACGGTTCGGAGTTGTACGCAGTGAACAGCCCGTCACCGGCTACTTGTCGAAGGTTGCCCATGGGCACACCGAGGAACTTGGCCCACGTCGTCTCGTCGTTCACCGCCGCGACCTCGACGGGCCCCGACACGTATGTCACGCGGGTCCCGAACACGTTGCGTTCGTAGATCGATCCGTACTTTTGCGCATCCCGCATCGCCCATTGACTGGACTCGGTGACGTGGAGGTCCAGAATGTCGCCGACCACCGGTAACCGCCGCGGTGGATGCGGCAGCACGCGGTCGGACGCTCGTACAGGTCTCACGGTGTTGTCGTTCATTGCTGCTCCCCCTGCGTTGTTGCGATGAGTCTCGGCTCGGTCGGCCAGTGACGGCCGATGGCGGCCAGCACTCGCACTTCTTGCTTCAAGTCGACCGACGGCTCGATCGGCACTTTTGTGAACGCTCCTGGCGGCTCGTCGGCTCGTCGTCTGTGTGCTGCGAGGTAGAAGACCTCTGCGGCCGACCTGTCGTCGACCGCACCCTCCTCAGGGAGGTCTTCCACGTAACGGCCCAGCAAACTGAGCGAATCCCTGATCTCCACGCACATGCGATGGGCTCTGTGCTTGGGGGACGACTGCGGTAACGGATGGCGGAGGACGACCTCCGGACAGGTCCGAATGAGCTCCGACCACATCGGCGTCAGAGAGCGGATCGACCGGGTCCAGCGGTCGACGCCCAGCGACTCGGTAACCGCTCGCCACAGGGGTAAGGCTGCGCACAGCGTCGCCAAGGCCAGCATGTAGATGAAGCTGACCTCGTTCAGCGTCACCCGCAACGCCACGAAGTCCCGAGCGATTCCGGTTGCTGCGAACGCTCCCATCAGCAAGATCGAGACCGCCTCCTCCAAACCCCACACGGCCACAATCGCGAACAGCCAGAACACCATCGACACTTGTGCCGGCAGCTGACCGCGGCGCAGCTCCTCGACAGAAACACGCAGGTACAGGTACGGCATGGACGCTGCCCACGCAGAGAACAGCGCGAAGTACACCGCCGTTCGCCAACCCGGTTGCACATCGATGTACTCGCCAGAGACCCGCGCCGAGGAACCGACGACGATCATCAGCGCTCCGCTGGCAAGTGCAAGCATCATCACCACTGTGGTCGTCGAGGCGTGTTCCTCAGGTCGTCGCCAGCGGAGGGCGATAGCGATCAGCGGTGCAAGCGCCAAAAGTAGTGCCACGGTACCGAGTTGCTGCATCAGCGGCACGTCGATCATGGTGCCGGTCGCTGATGCCACCGCCGATTGAATCGCCCCTTCGCGAGCGAGACCAGACGAAATACCGAGCGCCAGAGCCATATTGACGAGACGGGAGGTGGCAGTCCGGCTCGCAAGCACAAGCCTGGCGAGGAGGATGCCGACGCTCCACAGCAACAGTGGGTATGACACCAGCATCGGCACCGAAGACGTCACGTCAGACCCAAGAAGTCGTGCATCGCGGAGGAACGCCGGTAGCGCGACACTGCCGCCGACATGAGCAGATCAGCGAAGGTCTCGGCTTCGCCTTCCTGATCGTCATCGAAGTTCGATCTTTTCATGACCGATTCGAGCGCATCCAAGTCGATGTCGGGGCAGAGCTCGCGGAGCGTGGCGTCTGCAACTGTCGATCCCCCGTGACCCAGCACCATGTGTCCGACTTCGTGCATGATCGTCTGGTCGACGTGGTAACTCGATGAGTCCGCGTGACAGACGATTTCATCGTGATCGTGGAACTGCAACCACAGTCCGCATGGCAAGCCCTGCAGCGTCACCGCGTCGATGGGAACCAGCGCGATCGGCCGACCTCTGTGGGCTGACAGGCTTTCGAGGAAGGCCGTTCTGTCCCACGGGCTCGGAACCAAGAGTTCGATGGCGCGGGCAGCCGCGATCACATCATGTGCTGAAAATGTCATTTCCCCCCCAGGAATTGCAAAGCAGAAGCTGTTACGAACCGGCCTCGCGCGCGCGGCGCAAGTCGCCCAAGAGATCCGTCAGATGCTCGATGCGCATTTGTTCGTCACCTGTTCGGAGCCTCATGCCGGTGATTCCTCCATGGAGCACCTCTTCGATCAAACTGAGCTGACTATGGATGCTCGGAGCTGCCGAATCGTCGAGCAAGTAGCTGCTGCTCGACGGGAACACGGTCGCGATCGCCTCGAGCATGTCTCGTGCGGCAATACGCGTCCCCTCACGGAGAGCGGAGATGTCGCGTGCGGTAACGACCCTGCCCAGGGCCTCACTGACGTCCGATGCCACAGACTCAGGGCTTCGTTCCGAGCCATCCTCGGTGCGCCAGATCTTGAAGAGTAGATCCAGTCGCACGTTGACTGGCACTACCTCCTGCGCTGCAGTTCCCGTCACTTCTGCCCCTTGTGTAGTCGCGCTTCGAACCGGGCCACCGTCTCCGTCGGCACATCGACGTCACGGCCGGCGAGCCAGCGTCGGTAAAGACGCTCCTCCCGCTCCACCTCGTCGGTGGACTCACTCGGCTCGTCGAGTAGTTGCCCGAACATCGCGTAGATCGGCGACAGCGAACCGTTCTGTCGCCTGTTCTCCTCGAACAGCCGCGTGACGTACTCGCCGTAGATCGGACGCAGGGCAACTCCCATACGTCGCGACAGAGCACTCAGCTCGGCGAGATCTTGGCGGTCGCGCGCCATCGCGTCCAGTTCTCGGGAGATGGACAACAGGTCGAGAACGACTCGCACGGACACGACGACCGTGTCGGGGCCTAGAACGGCGTCCACGTCGGTCGACGACTTACTCCGCGGTTCGCCACCTCGGAGGACATCGGCGGCGCTCCCTGGCTGCCACTCGAGACCGGTGTCCAGCTTGCCGAGCGTCCCGGCCGACACGGTCCGCCCACTACCCTCCTCGATGTCCTTGAGAGTCGGCACCGATGGCCCGCCCCGCTCGCGGACCTGCGGACGCGACAGACCCAGCTGCGTACGGCGCTTCCACGCGTACTCGGCCAAACGTCCATAACCGTCCACGCTCGGAACAGTAGGGGTCCGAACCAGGACCGGCAAGAAAAGCCCAAGACCAACTCGACTGCCGGGAGATCTCACAACATTTTCTTGGTCCATCGGATGTTGTCGTTTTTCTAGCTTTATTTATGTTTTTATTGCTATCGTTGCTGTGCGGCGACGACGGGGGTAAGCGACATGGCATCAGAGAGCGATACAGCTACCAGGCATGGGTGTGCGGAGACTGTCGTCGACGTGGTCACGGGCGACCGTTTCCGCTGCTCGTTGGTCGAACATCTCGACCGCGAGCACGAATCGTGGTCGGACGACGGACTCGTCGTCGCGCGCTGGGTCGCACCGAGACCGCTGACCCTGTGCGAGCCGGACTTCGCGGCGAGATGAGAGTCGCGACCGGACGAACCGAACATTAAGCGCAACGGCACGCCACCGTGTCATCCCGAGTTCGACCCTCAGACCCGGGCGGGCACTCATGACCTCGATGTGGTTGCGCCACAACCAACTAGCTAAGGAACTCTGCAATGCACAATGTCGGCAGACACAACCCTCATCGATACCGAGCAGGAGCGTGCACTGCGATGCCGCTCTTGATCGCACTCACGGTCGGTCAGGGAATAGCGGAAGGTGCGCCGCAGGACTTCGTCACCGCACCCGACTCTGCCCAGTCTGGAACAACGGACACCACTCCCCTCGCTCAGCCGCCCGAGCCCACCGCGGAACGGGATTTTCTACCGGGCTTCCAGGCGTCACCTCGCGTGCAGCAGAGCGACTGGCGTAGCTACGACGACTATCGATCCGGCAGTCAACAGTCGTCCTACGGCAAGCAGGCACTCGGGCCGGCGGCGGCGACACCATCGCCACCGCCCGCACCCACATTGCGTCGCACAGCCATTGCGCCCATTGACATTCCCAACGGGTACATCGGCGTCGGCGGTGAAATCGTGCCGTATGACGCGACGGTAGTCGACCCGAATCTGGTGGAGCAGTTCAACAACACCAGTCAAGCCCTGCAGGCAGACGGCGGGAACTTTCTCGTCGACGCCGGACTCGCCGACGCACCCCGCGCCGACCGCATCTCCGCGGGAGTCGCCACCGGCATTGTCGGCGGCGGCACCGCAGGATTACTCGCCTCGCTCGTCCCCGCGGCCGTCATCACCGCTACTGGGGCAGCACTCGGCGGAGCGCTCGGTGTCGCCGCGACCACCGGTAGCGGGGCGATCGTGTGGGGCGGGCCCGTCGGGTGGGTGTTCATCCCCGGCGCAGCCGCACTGGCCGGTGGGGCCGCGGGAGCAGCACTGTCCGTGCCGATCGTCCTCGGCCTGACCGTCACCGGTGCCGCACTCGGCGGCCTCCTCGGTGCCACCGTCACGGGTGGAGAACAGCAGATCATCGAGGAGCCGGTCCTTGTACACGAAGCACCGGCTCCCGCCCCGGCCGCGCCGGTGTGGACGCCGCCGCAGGACGTCCAGCAGGTGCCCGACACGGCCCCGGCCTACGTCGAGCAGGCCCACCAAGCGGTCACCGACGTGCCCGGCGGCGCGGACGTCCTGGCGGCGGTCGACACCGTGATCGCCGACAACGCCCCCGCGCTCGATCAGGGCGCAGCAGCCCTGACCGGCGCACTGTCCGCGCTGAACATCGGGGACTGACCGATGCCGGGTGCGGCCGACACCGCTCGTCCGCACCCGACGTTCGCCCGACCCGACCGAGGAGGTCCCGCTGTGGCTCATCCCGACGACACAGCAGCCGACGACTGGTTCGCCGCACCGCCCGCCACAGGCGAACGGTCGCCCGTTCCGACCGACAGTCCCGCCGCGTCCACCGACACGCCACCGAACCGACGCCTCACCGTCCTCGCCGACCGAGACGTCAAGACGGACGACGACGGTTGGCTCGCAGACGCTCCGACATCGACGTTCGACGCGGCGACCGAGACCCTGCGCAGCGGAGCCGCCGGCCCCGCTGCCAGGCCCTCGTGGTGGCGTCGTCAACGGTCCGCCGTGGCGGTCACCGCGTCACTCCTGGTCCTGGTGGGTGCGGTGGGCGTCACCGCCGTGTTCCTCACCGGAGCCACCGAGGACACCCTCACCGCGGATCCGGCACGACTTCTTCCGAGCACGCAGGCCGCTCCTGTTGTCGCGGCGCAGCCGGCAGCGGGCGCCGCTGCCGCTGCGGACTTCACCTGGTGCGCCGGCCAAGGTGCCGGTGAGCCGGTCACCGAGGGCACCGCCGATCCCGGCCTGAGCGCGATCTGGCGCTTCGAGAAGGCGTTCTACTACGACCGTGACCCGGTCGCGGCCCGCGCCGTCGGTGCACCGGAAGCCGTCATGGCATCGGCCGAACGCCTGCGCATGGGCATCGACGCCCTCGAACCGGCGGTCGAGTTCTGCGTGCTCGCCGACCCCGTTGCATCCGGCGTCTACGACGTGACCGTGGTCGAACGCGGACCCGGCGTCGACCCGCGCACCTCCTCTCAACGCTTCACCACCGCCGAGTCCGGCGGCTCCACCTCCATCACCGCCATCACCCGCCGCTGATCCGAGCTCGACGAGAGGCACCACCCATGACCCCCGCCCTGCACCGCAGAACGGCTCGCGCCGCCGTCGCGGCCACCGCAGTCGCCGCGACCCTGCTCGCCGCCGCGACCGCGCACGCCACACCGACCACGACGGCAGCCGCCGCCGACGGGTGCGCACCGCTGCACCTGGTCGTCGTCCCCGGTACCACCGAGATCGACGAGAACAGCTCACCCGACGCTGATTCCGGGTTCTTCTCCCGGCTCACCGTCCCGGCCATGCGCGACGCCAACTCCGGCGCCGAACCCGCACTGGACCGCAGCTACGTCCCGTATCCGGCGTCGTTCGGCGGCAAGCCCGGTGATCGGTCCTCCGACACCTACGCGACGTCCGTGCAGACCGGCATCGACAACGCCACCACCATGATCGGAGACATCGCCGAGAAGTGCCCCGGCACCAGAGTGTTCGTCTCCGGGTACTCCCAGGGTGGTCAGATCGCCTCCGAGGTCATCCGCGAGATCGGAGCCGGGACCGGACCCATCGACGCCGACCGGTTCGCCGGCGGCGCACTGTTCTCCGACCCCACACGCGGACAGGGCGAACCGGTCCTCGGAGGAGGTGACGCCAGTCCCGCGCCCGCCCCCGGTACCGACGGGGCAGCGGTGCAGTCCGTGCAGCTCGCACCGGCCGTCGCCGCGACACCACCCGCCGGGGGCGGCATAGCCCCTGATCCTGCCGAGGCAGACTTCGGCGCCGTCGCCGACCGTGTCGCCTCGTACTGCACCGCAGGCGATCTCGCGTGCGACACCCCCGCGAACACTCCCGCGGCGAAGATGGTCGCCAACATCGCCGGACAGTCCTCGATGGACACCCGCGACCCGGTGCGCATCCTCACCGACGTCTCCACCGCCGTCGGACGCTCCGCACTGCTCACCGGGGCCTCGATCGTCAACGACAACCTCGACTTTGACAGCAAGCGTGGAAAGTTCGAGGTCACCAGCGCCCCCGACACAGTGCTCGGGAAGATGGCCAAATACTCCGACCCGACAGCCGTCGGCGACGACGAAGCCATCGACGAGGCAGTCAGCGCGGTCACCAAGATCGCGGGCATGGCGATCGGCGCTGCCATCACCGTCGCCAAGGACGTCGTCACCCCGGAGACCATCGGCCAGCTCGCCACCGTCGGCCTGACCAACCCCCCTGCCGCACTGGGCATCCTCGCCGCAAAGGTCGGCACCGCCGCGGTCAAGCTGGTGCCCCCGGCAACGATCGACTCCGCCGTGAACGTCGCGTTCGAGGAAGTCACCCGCACCATCGACGACAACGCCGGCCTCGCGCAGCTCGTCACCGACACCTCGTACTGGAACACCGCCGTCAAACATGGCTCCTACGACAGCGTCCCGGTCGGCACCCGCGGCGAGACCCCGGTGCAGTTGACGGTGCGGTGGATCGTCGCGCTCGCCGCAGACCTCACCGGTGACAGCACCCTCGCCGACAAAGTAGGGGCCGTCCTCGGCCGCAGCGCCCAGCTCCTCGCCACCCCCGACACCGTCCGCAGCGCAGGCCAGATCCTCACCGCCGGTGCAAGGTCCGCCGTCGGCGCCGCACCGACCAGCGGCCGGTCCGCGACCACCAGCGGCACCACGACCACGCCTGCACCGACGACCACTGGCTCGCCTGCACCGACGACGGCCGGGTCCACCCCGACCGCCGCCAGGTGACCGACTCACCCGCGGAAGGAGACGTCGACATGGCCGCACAGCCGATCAACGATCACGAGCTCTACAGCGACGACACCTCGGGGTCAGCCCCCGTCGTCCCCGCCGGTCTGCGGATCCCACCGATCGACCGCCAGGCACTGGTGCACACCGAACCGGTCGCCGGTGTCGGGCGACCGCCGGTGATGTGGTTGCTCGGCGCACACGGCGGCGCGGGAGTGTCCACTCTCGCGCGCGTCTGGGCACCCGCCGCCGACGCGCACGGCGGGTGGCCGGCCCACGACCGGTACCGGTCGGTCATCGTCGTCGCCCGCACCCACCGCACCGGACTCGCCGCCGCCCACGACCTGCTGCTCCAGTCGGCCGCCGGTCTCACCGGCGGGTGCACCGTCCTCGGTCTGGCGCTGGTTCCGGATGCACCGGGCAAGTTGCCGAAGACGCTGCGCCGCAGCGCCGACGTCGTGGCGTCCGCCGCACCCGCGGTGTGGCACCTGCCGTGGGTGCCGGACCTGCGCGTACACACCCACTCCGACCTCGCGGTGTGGTCACCGGCCGAACCGGACCCACCGCGGCCCGGCCGGATGCGATCGGTGACCTCCGCGGCCGCCCCACACCTCGGCATCGTCGCCGCCGGTCACACCGCCTTCGACGCCGCCCGCCGCGCTGCTCAGCATTGACCCTAGGTCGAATCGACCTACCCCGTTTCCGAAAGGACCCACCATGCTCTCCAAGCTTCGCACCGACGTCACCGTGTTCCTCGCTCAGAACATCGGCGACGTCGAACCCATCATGCCCAGTGGGGAATTCGGCGACAAGATCAACATGCTCATGGGCTGGCTGATGATGGGCTGCATCTTCGGTTCCATTGCCGCCGCCTCCATCTGCAGCGTCAAGCTCGGCTACGACAAATTGACCGGCAGAGGTGGCGACGCAACCGGCGCGCTCGGGTACATCCTTGTCGGGGCAGTCGTTCTCGGTTCCGCCTCCGGCCTGATCAACGGCCTCGTCCTGTGAGCGCCCCCGCCGCGATCGTCTGCACGGGCGTGGCCGAACTCGAAGGCACCGTCACCGGTGTCCTCGACTCGGCGCCGGGTCTGCTCGACACGCTCGCCCGCGGCACCCTGATCGCGTCCGGTATCGCCATCGCCTTCGGAATGATTCTGTTGGCATCCGGTAGTTCTCGCGCCATGGGCATCCTGCTCGGCGGCATCTGCGGCTTCGCGATCTCCGCTGTCGCCCTCGGCGGCGGCACCGACTGGATGATCGACAGCGCCCAGACGACCGCCGTCGCCACCTCCCCGGACGGCAGCACCGCACCGTGACACCTGCAGTATCGGTCGTTGAGGTCCTCGCGCAGCCACCGACCAACGTGGTGACGTTCCCCGCAGAGGTATGGGATCCGCTGATGAGTGCTCTCTCATGGCTGATGGGGTTTGCCGTCGTTGTCTGCGTCGCAGCGCTTTTCGTGTGCGGAGCGGTCTTCGTCAACCAGCGCAAGTCGACCGGCACGCAGGTCGTCGAAGACGGCACCCTTGCCCGCATCCTCCTCTGCGCCGCCGTCATCGGATCCGCCGCCGGAATAGCCAAAGCGGTCCTGGCATGAATCCCCGGGGCTGCATCGATCCCCGAAAGGTTCACCGCCCGTGACACTGTCCCGCACCGACCACCTCATGGCCGTCGTCAGCGTCGTTCTGATAACCGCAGCGTGCGGGTCGGAGTCGAGCGACAGTGCCGCACCTGCGGAGATGCAGATAGACACCGCCTCTGCGCCGGCCGACCTCGAGTGGCGCACCGTCGGGGGCGTCGACGTGCCCAGCTCGCCCAGTGCCGGACCGTCGACGGGAACCGGAGTGACCCGCCACGGATACGACAAGACCCCGCAGGGAGCGGTTCTGGCCGCGATCAACGGGCAGACCGCACTCGCTGTTGCCGACGATCGCACCTGGCCCGGAGTGGTCAATACCGTCACTGCGCCGGGCCCGGGACGCGACGCGTTCGCGGTCGCCCGCGCCGCCGTCACCGTCGCCGGGACCGTACCGCAGGACTCCGCGCCGCGGTTCGTCGGCTTCGACGTCACCGCCTACGAACCCGATGCGTCGACCGCCGCAGTGTCGGTGGCACAAACCATCGGCGAGGACTCGCAGCTCTACGGCTACCCCGTCGCTCTGCAATGGGTCGGCGACGACTGGCGGATCGTGCTCCCCACTCCCGAGGAGAACATCGACGCCGCCGAGCTCGACGACCTCGCCGGCTACACCGAACTGAAAGCTGCCTCATGAGCACCCTCGTCCGCCGGTTGCTGATCGCGGCAGCCGCCCTCGTCGTCCTGGCCGTCATCGGTGGCCTGATCTTCGTCGTCCCGAACCTCGGGGACGACGACGCGTCCGCAGATACTGCCGACCCGTCGACGACGTCCGCGCCGGCACCGGCCCCGTCCGTCCCCGGTTCGGTCAACAACGGCCGCACAGGGTTCGGAACCCCCGTCGTGGACATCCTCGGCCGTAAGGTCACCGTCCCGAACAACCCTGTCGGAGCACCGCTCACGCAGGAACCGGCAGGCGAGCGCAGCGGATGCGCCACCGCCGGACCTGTCTCCTCTCCCACCGGCGTGCAGATCCAGCAGACCGTCGGACTGCCCACGCTGGTCTCCACCAGCGACGGCCCCACCCGCGTCGACGGCAACGTCCTAACCGGGTACGCCCGCACCCCCCAGGGCGCGGCGCTCGCCGGGTGGAACTGGATCGGCCGCGTCTACGGACCCGGCCCGGTGGCCAAGGACGCTTACGAGAAACTGACCGTCGCCACCGACGAGCTGGCGCAAAAATCGGCCGGCCAGTCCTGGGACGGTGAAGGACTCAGCGGTTCCTCCTTCCCAGCCCCCGAGGCGTTCCGGATCGTCAGTTGCACCGACGACTTCGCCTCCGTCGAGTACGCGATCAACATCCCCATCGACGACAACGGCCAGCGGCGCACCACCCCCGCCTGGACCGTGATGCGAGCGGCACTGTTCCACGACAGCGGCGAGTGGCGCGCTCGACTCGACGGCCGATCCGTCTCCGCGACACCCGACGTCACGAGCATCGCCGGGTTCACCCCCTGGACGCTCTCGTGACGCGCCTAGCTCGGCTCACCGCGGCCGTCGTCGTCCTCCTCGCCCTGCTCGGCCTCGGCGCCGGCACCTCAGCCGCCCAGGAACCAACCCCGCCCCCGGTAGCCCCGGTGACCGGGATCACCGACGACGGCAACGCCTTCCAACAGGATCGGCGCGAATGCCTCGCCGAGACCGACGCACCGTGGATCGGCGACGTGATCAACGGTGCAACCGGAAACCTCGTACCGGAGACCTTCTGCCTGATCAACGCATTCGAGGACAACCCCGGCGCGGCCGTGTCCACCGCAGCATCGTCCGCCGCCTCCGCGTTCTGGGGCGACTCCGTCGGCGACTTCGCCAAAGCCGTCATGGAAGGCAACGCCCAAGCCTTCCGCACCGTGATGACGTTCTGGATGACCACCGGCATACCGGGACTCGGAGCCGAAACCGCAATGTCGGGGCTACGCAACATCGTCTCCGGGTTCACCATCGCGGCGCTGTTCGCCTCCATCGTCATCGCCATGACCAAACTCGCCATCGCCCGCAAACAGGCCGTGATGGAAGGGGCGACGGAGACCGCGAACATGCTGGTGCGCACCGTGTTCACCGTCTCGCTACTGCCGGTGCTGGTGCTCATGCTCCATCAAGGCGGGGATGCCGCATCGGCGTTCGCCCTGAAGGAGTTCGTCGGGGCGGACCTGAACGAGAAGATCACCGCCATCACCGCGTTCGACGACAAGACCGGCCTGGGACCGGTGTTCGCCCTCGCGTGCGCCGGATTCGCCTTCCTCGGCTCTGTCGCCCAACTCATCGCGCTGCTCATCCGCGAGGCGGTGCTCTGCGTCGTCGTCGCCGTCATCCCGCTCGCCGCGGCATCCTCGGCAACCGCTACTGGGCGCTCGTCCTACAAGTCGATGATCGCCTTCACCATCGGTGCGTTGCTGTTCAAGCCGGTCGCGACGCTGCTGTACCTGTTCGCGTTCTGGGCGCAGTCCGCGGCGTCCGGTGATCCGGTGTCCTCCGTGATCATCGGGTCGGTGCTGCTGGCAATTGTCGGGTTCGCCCTGCCCACGCTGGTGCGGATCATCTCCCCGGCCGCGGAGACCATCGCCGCCGGGGGATCGCAGGCCGCGGGCCTCGCTGCCGCCGGTGGGGCGCTGGCGGGTGGAGCGGCCGCGACCGGTGCTCGCGCCCTGGGCGGTATGGCCCGGACCGTCTCACCGGCGTCGTCCGGCGGCGGTGGCGGCGGGATGGGCGCTGCGGGTACCGGCGCGAAACGGGTCGCCGGGATGCAGGGCCGCTACACGGGCGGGTCGGCCTCGGCCGGCTCGTCGGGACGGTCCGGGCCCACTGGCGCGCTGTCGAGAGCGGCCTCCGGCGGCCGACGGGCGACGGGCGGTGTCATATCCGGGGCCGCGGGTGCGATGCGCACCGCCGGGTCCGGCGTCCGAGGTGCCGCACAGGTAGCCGAGAGCCTCGGCGCCGCCGCCGATGGCGCAGTCGGCAACTACCACGGACGGGTTCAGCGATGACCGCACCCACGTTCTCCTCATCTGCGGCCGTCCACGACGAACCGGCGATCTACTCCGCCGGAACGCGCCCCAAGAGCACCTTCGCGTTCGGGCTCTCCAACAAGGTCATCGCCTACGCGGGCGGGTTCTTCGCCCTCGCGTTCGCGGTCCTGATCTGGGGAAACGTCCCCGCCGGCCTGGCCCTCATGGCGCTCGGCGCGGTGCTCCTCGTGCCGCTGGCGATCGCGCCGGGCGGGCGCTCCCTCTACGAGAAAGGCCACCTCAGAATGCAGTTCTTCCGCAGCCGCGTCAGCCGCTCCGCCGAGTACCACGCCGGACCGCACTCACGGATCCCCGGTGGCCGCTACCGACTGCCCGGGTGGTTGGCGCACACCACGCTCTACGTCGGAATCGACCGGCACGGCAACGAGTTCGGGATGATCCACCACCCCAAGAAGCAGCGGTACACCGTCGTCATCGACTGCCTCCCCGGCGGCGACGAGGCGGTCGCCCGCGGGGAGAAGGACCTCTACACCGCCGAGTGGGGTGTCTACCTCGCCGACCTCGGACTGCCGGGCGACATCGTCGGCGCCGAGGTGGTCGTGGAGAACATCCCCGCGACCGGGCTGCGCCTGTCTCGTCTGGTCGAGCGTGAGGTCGTCCCGTACGCACCGGAGCTGTCTACGGCGTTCGTGCGGCAATCGTCGGTGCGGATGCCGTCGGGCCGTCACCGCACCCTGGCCCGGTTGTCGATCACCCTCCGCGCCACCACCAAAGAACGGCAGAACGATCCGGAGGAGATGGCGGCCGAGCTGGCGCGGCGACTTCCGGACCTCTACGGCAACCTCGCCGGGGCGGGGATCGACGCGCAACCGATGACCGCGGCGGAGATCACCGCCGCAGTGCACCGCTCGTACAACCCGTCCACGGAGAACGACTTCGAGGAACTCGACATCGCCGGCCTCGATCACGGGGTGGCGTGGGAGGACGCCGGTCCCGGCCGCGCCTCCTCGGTGTGGGGGCAGTACCGGCACGACGGAGTCGTCTCCGTCGTCTACGAGATGGCCGCGCCGCCGGAATCGGTGTTCACCGACACCGTCCTCAAGCCGCTGCTCCAGCCGCACGACGACCTGCTGCGTAAGCGCCTCACCCTGATCTACCGGCCGTTCTCCGCCGGTGACGCGGCCAAGAAGGTCGAGAAGCAGCACCGAGACGCGCTGCACGCCATCAATTCCCGCGGAGCGAAGATCAGCTCCGCCGAGGCGGAGAAGCGCCTCGAGATCACCTCGCAGACCCGCAAGGAGATGGTCGCCGGGGCCGGGCAACTGCGTTACTCGGCGCTGGTGACGATCACCGTGGCCGATCCCGCCGACGTCGCGAACGCCGCCGCGGTCATCGAATCGCTCGCCGCCCGCGCTCGCCTCGGGCTGCGCCGCGCCCACGGCTTCCAGGACGCCGCGTTCGCCGCCGGCCTGGGCGTCGGGTTCCTGCTGCCCGACCACGTCACCACCTCGGCGCTGGTGCGGCACAGCTGAGCTGCACCAGCGCCGCCCACGTCCTCTCCGCCCGCCGTTCCCACCGGAAGGTTCCCCATGAGCATCACCACCAGCACCCGCGACGATCTCGATACGGACGACGGCGCGGAGGTTCGACTGCAGATGCTCCCTCGCGGGGTGCGCTGGTTGATCGCCGACGTCGACTACGAGCAGTTGGCGCAGCGCATCGCCGACGGCGACGACGACGACGAACCGGCCTGGTGGACCCGCACCGGCCTCGGGCTGGCCCGGTGGCGCAACGCTCACGGTGAGGTGACCGAGGAACTGACGGGCGATCCCTGGTGGCGCGGAGCCAAGCGCGCCACTTCCCGCGGCTACACCGGCCCGGGCGGAGGCCGGATGCTCGCCGTCCCCGCGCCCATCGAGTACGAGGCGTCGTCGGTGCAGGTGTGCGGGTTCAACCCGTGGTCCGTCGGCGCCGCAGCACCGGCCTCGGGCACCATCGTCGGCCAGCACGCCATCACCGGCGAGGCCGTCTCGTGCGACCCGTTCGCCTACTTCCGCGACAACCACATCGCCAACCCGTCGATGTTCGTCCTCTCCCTCCCCGGACTCGGGAAGTCGTCGCTGATCCGCAAGATCCTGCTCGGTGCGATCGCGTGGGGGCAGACGCCCATCGTCGCCGGCGACATCAAGGCCGAATACGTCAAGCTCGCGCGCCTCGTCGGTGGCCAGGTCGTCACCCTCGGCTACGGCGGCGGGCACCTCAACCCGCTCGCCGCCGGCACCCTCGGCCAAGCCGTCGCCCGCATCCGCCGCGCCCGCGTCGACGCCGCGGCCGCCGGGGGCCGCGCCAGGGTCGCCCAGCTCGACGAGCTGATCGGCACGGCCGAGCTGACCGTGCGGACCCGACAGGTCAACGCCGTGTGCGCCCTGGTGGAGCTGATCCGCTACGACACGCACTCGGTGAAGGCGTTCGAGAACTCCCTGATCGGCACCGCCCTCGACGAGCTCTACTCCGACGGCGGTTTCAGCTACGACCGGCCCCCACTGCTGGTGGACCTGTACGAGCGCATCGACGCCGGATCCTCGGCGATGCAACGCGCGGCCTACCAGACGACGCGGGGCGGATACCGGGAGCAGATCACCGAGCTGATGCAGGCGCTCGGCGCGCTCATCTCCGGCCCGCTCGGTGACATCTTCGCCGACCACACCTCCGAACCGCTCGACCTCGACGCCCCCATGATCGTCATCGACGTCTCCTCCCTCGACCGCGGCGACACCACCCTCAAAGCGGCCGTGATGCTCTCCTGCTGGGCCGACGCCTACGGCACCGTGGAAGCGGCGCACCTGCTCGCCGACGCCGGACTGGACCGGCAACGGCTGTTCCTGCTCGCCCTCGACGAGCTGTGGCAGGTCATCGGCGCCGGCCCCGGCATGGTCGCCCGCGTCAACGAGATCTCCCGCCTCAACCGGACCGACGGCGCCGGGCTGCTGATGATCACCCACACCGGCCGCGACCTCGAAACCCTGCCCACCGAGGCCGACATCAAGACCGCCAAAGGGTTCATCGACCGCGCCGGCATGGTCGTATGCGGGGGGCTGCCCATCGGTGAGGTCGAACGACTCTCCGGCGAGCTCAAGTTCACCCCCGCCGAAGCGAGCATGGTGACCTCCTGGTCCCGCGGGGCGGCGCTGCGCTCGGCGGAACGGCGCACCGCACGAGCACCCATCGGGCGGGGGAAGTTCCTGATCAAGGTCGCCAAGGACAACACCCCCGGCATACCGATCCAGACGGTGTTCACCGACGTCGAGCTCGACACCGGAGTCCACGACACCAACGCCCGCTTCGCGGAGTACTTCCAGGGTGGCCGCGGCGACCTCGTCGCCGCCCACACCGGCACCGGGGACTTCTGATGCGGCCCCGATACGAGGCGGACGTCCGGAACTGGGCGCTGAGCACCTACCGGTCATCGCGGCCCAACTACGCCTCCCGCGACCAGTGCGTCACCGCCATCGCCGAGCAGATCGGCGCGCACGTCAACACCGTGAACCGGTGGATCAAGACCGAGTTCGGGCCCTCCCGCGCCCCGGCCGCCGACGAGGTCGTCGCGAAGCTGCGGGCCGCCGAAGCCGAGATCGAGCGGCTGCTCGCGGTCAACCGCCGACTCACCGACCGGCTCGCCGCGGTCTCACCGCGTTCGGTGACCGCCGAGTCGGTCATGAGCGGGGCGCGGCGGTGAAGAAGGGCGGGATCGTCGCCCTCATCGCGGTCCTCGCGGCGGCACTGTTCGTGGTCCTGTTCGTCACCACCCTCAGCCCCTCGGGCGACGAGGACTGCCTGCCCTCGGGCACCTCCGTGCCGTCGGCCGGAGGCGTCCCGGCAGGATCGTTCGCCAAACCCATGAAGACCGGCGAAGCGCAGCTCACCAGCGGCTTCGGCCCCAGGTGGGGAACGCAGCACAACGGCATCGACCTCGCCGGACCGATCGGCACACCCATCTACGCCTACGCCGACGGCGTCGTCTCCAAAGCCGGTGAGGCGCAGGGATTCGGGCAGTGGATCGTCCTCGACCACAACATCGGCGGCCAAGTCGTCTCCACCGTCTACGGGCACATGTTCCCCGACGGCGTCCTCGTCAAGGTGGGGGACCGGGTCACCGCCGGACAGCACATCGCGAACGAGGGCAACAACGGCGACACCACCGGAGCGCACCTGCACTTCGAATACCACCCAGGCGGGTGGGCACCCGGCAACGCCGTCGACCCGGCACCGTTCTACGCCGCAGCCGCCGAACCCGGTTCCGGTGCAGCCGGTTCCGCAACGCCGACCACCCCGGCGGCACCGGACGTCGCCGTGTCGGCGAGCGGCGCGGAGATGGCAGCACTCCCCGCCTCGGTCGGGTCGGAGGAGCACTTCCAGGTCGACACCGTCCGCGTCGCCCGCGCCGTCCACGCCAAGTTCCCGCAGATCACGACCATCGGGGGGTGGCGCGCCGACGGCGGCGGCTTCGACGACCACCCGTCCGGCCGGGCTGCGGACATCATGATCGACAACTGGTCTTCCGAGGAAGGCAAAGCCCTCGGCGATCAGGTGAAGGACTATCTGTGGGCCAACCGCGAGGTGTTGCAGATCGAGTACATGATCTGGCGACAGCAGTACATCCCCACGGGCGGTGAACCGAACATCATGGAGGACAGGGGATCACCGACGCAGAACCACTTCGACCACGTCCACGTCACCACCATCGGCCACGGACCGCCCGCACCCGGACAGAGGTACGGTTCCGCACCGGGTGGAGCGGGATCTGCCCCGAAAGCGAACGGCACCTGCACCACCGCACCCGGCGCGGGTATCGGCGACCACGCCGACCTCGCGGCCGGTCAGATCCCACCGGAGTTCGAGAAGTGGCTGCCGCTCTCCGCGGCGCAGTGCCGCGAACTCTCCCCGGCCATCCTCGCCGCACAACTCAAGCAGGAGTCCGGGTTTCGTCCCGGCCTGACCAGTCCTGCCGGGGCACGCGGCTACACCCAGTTCCTACCCGGCACCTGGGCGTCCTACGGATTCCCCGTCGACGACGAGACCGGCGAGGTCACCGGACCCGCCGGAGCCGGAGACCCGGACGACGTCGGGGATGCGGTCATGGCGCAAGGACGCTACAACTGCGCCGTCCTCGACGACCTGCGCCCTGGTATGGAATCCGGTGCCATCACCGGTGATCCGGTGGAGCTGATGCTCGCCGGATACAACGCCGGACCCGGAGCCGTCCAACAGTTCGGCGGCATCCCCCCGTACGCGGAGACGCAGAACTACGTCACCACCATCACCGCCACCGCCGGCGACTACGACCTCGCCCGATGACCCGACAAGGAGCCACCGTGTTCGACACCCACCGCCGACGCCCCACCACCGCCACCGTGCTCGCCGCACTGGCCGTCGTCCTGATCGTCGCCGTCGGCACCGCCGTCGCGCTGTGGGTCACCGGCGACAGCGACGACACCCCCGCCGCCGGGGGAACCGACGCCGGATTCACCATCGACCCCGTCGGAACCGACCCGGTCGACGTCGCCACCGTTGTCATGGCCGGCGTGTTCACCTGGCAACCAGCAGTGCAGGACTCCACCTGGAACGCCCTGCACACCCAGGCCGGTCATCTCACCGGCCCGATGGCCACCGCCGCCGCACAGGCGCCGTCACCGGCCCCGAAACCCATCTCGGAGTGGGCGGCGTGGGCGCGCAGCGGCGACACCCTCACCGCCGTCGTACGGCCCGACGGCGACACCACCGTCGCCGGCGACACTGCCACCGTGCCGATCACCATCTTCCAAACGGTGCAGCACCAGTCCGGGCAGGCCACGCCGTACACCACCTACACCGCCACGGTCACCCTGAAGAACGCCGAGGGGCAGTGGAAGGTCAGCGACTACCGAGTCACCAGCAGCAGCCTGTGACGGCTAGTGGGCGGCGTCGAACGCCTCCACCACTGCCGCGGGGATCCGGCCGCGGTCACTGACCTCGTACCCGTTCGCGTTCGCCCACTCCCGGATCGCCCGCGTCCGTTCCGGATCACGCTTCGTAGGCTTCCCCGCGGCCGCGGCGGCGTCGAGGACAGCAGACGTGTGCGCGCTCCGCTTGCGGCCACCGATCCGCTCGCCATGCTCGATGTAGTAGTCGAGCTTGCGGTGAAACTCCTTGGCGTTCTTGTCTTTCAGGTCGATCCGGTAGTCGACTCCGTTGACGGAGAAGTCGATCGTCTCCCCGGCCCCGTCGGCGATGCCGCTGCCGTCGATGTCGTCGGTCAATTCCACGATCTCGCGTTTCGCCACGACAGGAGCCTAGTGTCCGCGGTTCCCGGCGACGGAATTCACGTTCGCCGAAGCCTCAGGAGCTGAGGCGGGGGAGGGCGGTCATTGCGATTGCTTTCGCCTGATCACAGCCGAAGCCGCTCGCGATAGGACTGACCCTGAGGAGCCGATCACCGAGGAGCGCAACCAAGTACCCGCTTCTCGTACACAATGCGTCGTCGCCAAGATCGACTGCCACTGCATCGTTCGACCGCGCGGCGTCGAAGTCTGTGGGTGCGTCGACGACGAAACTTCCCGCGGACTGAAGGCCGAGGGTGATCTGGCCGGCGTCGTAGGTATAGGTGCACTGGGGGTTCACTGTGCCGGGGTAGTCGAGCGCCTGGCTGGTGACCGGACGCCCGACTACAGCGGCGACTTCGGCATCCGACACCCATGTGCACGGTAGCCGGTCCGACGCGCTCAACTCTGTGTATTCCAGCTCGGTCACCTGAAGTGAAACCCGAGACGACAAATCGACCGGAAGTTCCGGGTCGGGTGACTGCGACACGACCCGGTAGACCCCTCCGCTACCGCCGAGCTTGTCCAAGATGTCGAGCCCGTCGGGCGTTGTGGCACTCAGTGCGTCGAAGCATGTCAGAGAACCGAAGAAGACGTCGTCGAGGATCATCCCGCGGACGTCCGGCATCGGGAACGGTGTCGATCTCGCCGCGCACTCTTCGTTCGCAGTCAGCTGTGTCGCGTGTGGCTGAGCGGTGGCGGTGGTCGGCGGATCAACCGAAGGCGGCTGTCCGGTTGGGTCGGTTGTGGGGACGACTTGATCTGTTACGGACTCGGGACGGACCCCGCCTTGGTCGGTCGTGGAGCTGCACGCTGGAACGATTGACACGACCACAACCGCGACGGCGGCGACTGCGAGTTCCCATCGCTTACCGAGCATCGAGCAAGCGTAAGCGGGCAGCTTGGCTGTGGGTGGCCGTTCGGCAACGGGGTGCGCAGGTTGCTCGCCGAGAACGATTGGAGGCTGCGAACAGAGTCGTCGGTAGACGATCAGCGAGTGAGGTTGACGACGCAGGTATCGACGGCCTGGACGTCGGGATCGCCGGGTGAAACACCCAATGAAGTGGCCTTCGGCCATGTCGTCATATTCCTTGCCCCTCCTGTGGAGGCGTACACGGTGCCGCCCGAGACGACCCACACGTCCGAACGGTTCTCGACCCGGCCGGTGGAGTCGATCGTGGTTCCGCCGACGTACGTGTAGTCGCCGGCGTCGATCACGGTTCCGTTCGTCAGAGTCAGTCCCGACTCGGAGAAGCCGGACGCGACCTGATCCACCAGCGACTGATTCGCCGGAGCGCAGCGGGGATCGGAAACGAACGCTGCGGGTGGAGGCTCGGCCGCGGCGCTAGTGGTTACGGACGGTGCGGTCGTGCGCGGGGCCGCAGACGGGACTGCAGCCCGAGCTCGCGTCGTCGTGGTACTTGGCGGCGACTCGGACGATGTGGCCGACGCCTGGTCGCTCTCATCCCTTTCCTCGTCGCCCAACCCGAATACCGATCCGACTCCGACCACGAGCAATACCGCAGCGGCGATCGCCAGGAAAACCTTGAGTCCGCGATTGCCGCCGTTCTGCCCTTCCGGCGAATCCGGTGTCGGCTCGGACGGCGTCGGCGTCGGCTTTCCGGGAGCGGATTTATTGGTCCACTGGCCACCGTCCCAGAATCGTTGCCCACCAACGTTGGAGGGGTCCGGATCCGAGTACCAGCCGGGAGTTGGTGTCGTCATCGGTGAAGTCTCTCAGAGCGCAGCGGGCACCTACGCCCAATGACAACCGTTGCTGCAAATGTAAAAGATGGCAGGTCAACGAGCAGGGAGTGGAACGACCGCTGTAGCCAGTCGACTGTCACTTCACGTGAGTCCGGCTCGGCCCTCAACAGATCGGTCGGCGACAGCGAGTCGTCGAACCGGGTTTCTACACTGACAATTACCGGTAACGCGACGTATCTGACGGTGAACAATTAGCTGAGTCTCAGTTCAACGGGCACCCCAGGTCATCGAGTGCGCTCTTTCGTGACGACCTTAGGTGGCGGCGGCCGCGTCGTCGTCGTCGTCGAGGACAGCGGACGAATGAGCGGTCCGCTTACGGCCACCGACACGCTCAGGTGGGAAAGTCGATCCAATGGCGACCGTCGACGACTCGTTCCGACTGGAAGATGGGTTGGCCGAACGGCAGCGCCCCGAAGCGGAAGCCTGCTGTCGAGGCACGTGGGTCGTCGAGGGCAGACAGTCGCTGCTCCCGAACACCGGCGAGGTCGATGTCGAATCCGTAGTACTTGTCGCCGGCGATCATATGCCAGATGTAGCGCACGACGACGCGGTCTATGCCGTGGAGGCTGACCTCCTCGACGGTGAACCCTCGATCATTGCCCAGTCGTCCGAGTTCGTCGGCCATGGCGGAGGTGAGCGCAGAGACGAACTGCTGCGCCCACGTCGCGGGCGCAGCAGCATCCGGGTGCTGAATCGAGGACGCGGCCACCAGATCGCCGTTGTATCGCAGGTATCGGAGCAACTCAGGGTCACGAGGGATGACCTTTTCGGGGTATGCCCTGCGTCCGCCGACGACGATCAACCACTCGAAGTCACTCGGCGCCAGCGCGGGTCGACCATCACCCTGAACGAGCACGACGAAGATTGCCGGGCGGACTCGGAACCGCCCGGAGTCGGACACGACCTTGTAGGCGTAGTCGGTGAGCTCGCCCAGAACGGCGCGCACCCAGTGGATCTGCTCGTCGTAGGGGATGTCGATCTGACGGGACGACCCGTCGTCGTGACCGGGTGAGGTACCCAGCATCGTCATGAGGGTGACGGTGATCAGACGGGTGTCGGATGTTCGGTCGAACGTGCCCAGAAACGAAGGGTCATCGTCTCGGACTGACAACCAGACAGTTGCGCCGTCGACAGTCGCACTGGGCACCTCGGCAGAATTGCTGCGGTTCTGTCTCGATCCGGGCGATGCCGTCGACGCAACAATCGCCGCGACATAGTCGCGGACCTGCGCCAGGGCCTCGACAGGTCCGTGTACCGGGGGTTGCTGTGCATCCGTCATTGCACGCACTTCGAACGGACAGGCTCGGGTGGTCTCGGACGCCTACGGGGCCGGGCCCCGATGCGGTCAGCGGCGCTCATGCGCCTTTCGGTGTGGTCATGATGGCGACGCTAACAAATCAGCGGGGTCCGGTCCACGATCGCCGTCACCGCCTAGGGCGTAAGTTGCTCACATGCGATTCATGCCTCGTAGTGCGCCGCAACGCGCCGTTCTCGGCGTGCTGATAGCAGCCTGCGTCGCCGCTGCAGCACCTTGACTCAGTCCACCATGCGTCTTGCGTTCCGACGGCGAACGCGGTCCACTGGTACCCAGGTGATCTCGCGCCCGGCGGCGTCGTCTGCCGGTACCCCTATTGCGCGGGAATGTGTATGTGGCTACAAGACGTCGAGCGCAACGTCCTCGACGGTTACTTGATCCGTGCCGGGGTTTCCCTTGCCGAGGCTGACGGGATGCGACGGCTGCCGCCGATGCACCGCGAGTACTTCGACGATTTTATTTTCACCGCCACCGCGATGGCCGTCGGAGAGGCGGACGGCGCCGCGTTCGGGCGCGCCTGCTTGGGCTACCGGTCTGCTGTCGGCGACGACCTTCACCGCACTCCACACCTAATCCCGCCGGACGTCGCAGCAGTGGTCGTGTCCGTGGTCTCCGAATTCGAACCGTTCCGCGCGGACGACGAGCGCGTCACCGGTCGAGGTCGTATCAACAAGGCTCAGATGGACCTGACCGAACAGCTTTACTACAGCCTTGGCGACGATCTCGGAGACGGCCTCTCCGCCGCGGGCGCTCGGATTCACAGCAGAATGCTGGCGGCACGGATCGCCGACGGGTTCGTGCACCCGGCAATCGGTGCGCACATCTGGAGCGATACACCAGCCGCTCCTCGCCGCCATTCCGACAGCGGCCCCGACATCACCGTCCTCGACTCGATCGCCGACGCGAGTGCCGCATGGGTCTCTACGCCGGCGGAGCGACCGAGTCTCGAGCGCCGCATCGTCTCCACCGCTCAGACACTCGGGTGGTCGCAGTGACACCCCCCGCGGCCGCATCCGGTGCAGATAAGAACCGGTTGGCGGCGCCGTCCGGACGCGGAGGCATCGCCGTACTGGTCAGCATTCTGGTTGATGCGATCGCCCGCCGTGACAAGTGGGCGATCGCGAGACGGGCCACCGGCGACCTGCTCGACGACCTCTTGTCCGGGGTCCACGACGACCTGTTCGGTGGCCCACTCGGCATCGGTGAGTCCACCGGTCTCACAGGCCCCGCACCCGTCGTCATGATGGACGACGGGATGGCACTGGTCATCGGAACGGTCGCCGGCACCCATGTACCGGCGCCGGTTCCGGTCACCGCTCTGCAGGTGCAGTCCGCGACCGGCCGACACTGGTTCGTCGCGGCGCTGACCCACGAACGCATCAGCGACTTCGACTTCCAGCGCAGGGTGCTATACCGAGACTTCGACGAATCAGGTGACCTCGACATCATCGCCCGGCACGCGCCACTCGATCAGGAGGCCGCCGCGATCGACTGGGACGACTCCTCCGCGATCATCAGTCGACCCGGAAACCCGGTTGTCACAGTCGGGGACGCAATCGTGGAAGCCCACAGTCAGGACCGAGAGTCCTGGTACTGGCACGCCGACAACCGGTACACCTTCGCGTCGATCTACATGCGAGGGCGGCACCCCGAGCTGGTGCGGGAGTTCCCACGATCAAGAGAGAACCACGACCCCACATAAGTCGTGTTGTCGTAAGACATCGGAGTCATCACACGAAAGAAGGGGCCCTGGCGATGACGGCACTGTTCATGCTGCACGACATGGAACCGTGGCCGGACAACCCGGCGCCGGGCGTGCTGTGCACTCCCACCACCTATTGGGCGAGCCCACCGGAATTCGGACTGCCACCGGAGGTGGCGTCCGAGATCGACGCCTCGATCGTCGCGGTTGGCACCGATCGGGGTGTCGAGCGCATCGCTCACCTCGGGGACGGATTCACCACTCTGGTCGGCACAGGGGATGCACCAACCGGGGCCACAGTTCTGACGGGATGCCTGGTGTGGGACCGCTACCTGTGGATGGACTACCGCACACCACCGACCGGACGGGTCCGTGTCCTCGACCTCGCGGGCCACGTAGTGCAGCAGGTCACACGGCTCGCTACAGCGCACCCCGGGTGGACCGTCCCCGAACCGCACGGGCCACTCGAGTTCCGACGGACCGACAACGACGACCGCGACGTCGATATCGTCACGCAATGGAGTGTGTGGCGCGTGGAAGTGGTCGATCCAACCCCGGTCAGCGAAAGCAGCACTCGATGATGGAACCGTTCAAAGCCAACGTCCGGGTCACAGATCACCAACTGTGGTTGATCACGCGCTTCCTCGAGGACGAGGCGATATGGCCCCCAACCGGGGTACCAGGGTTCGTTCATTTCGGTGGCCCCGGAGGGATGGTGGCCACGGGGATCGCCAGCGGGCTCGTCGACCTCGAGGTGCAGTTCCTCGATCAACTACCAGACGTGGACGACACCTGGGAGGACATCGACGAGGGGGATCTGGAAGCGCCACACGAGGGGTTACGGGTGGCCGCAGGCATGTATCTCGAGACCGTCTGCCCACTCGGGCCACCGGATACCCCCGAACGGGTGGATGCGCTGTACCGCGTGCGCGTGAGCGCGACGGGTAGAGCTGTTCACTACGACGGGACATTCTTCGACGAACCACCAGTCGAGCGATACCTGATCCAGGTGTGCCCGAGCACCGAGAAACGGGGCACCATCGTGCACAAACGTGAGTCCGGGCGTTGAGTTACGGGGTTCAGACCGACTATCAGATCGCGGCCGCCACAAGGTCGAGTCACCTTTAAGTTCTCGCTGACCATTGACGGGGAACGCCGGCCCCGCCAGGTGAACACCGATACCGAGTTCGAATCTACGCGCGAGGACGGAACAATTACTACGACGGAGCGATGTTCGACACGCTGGTCGAGGACTACCTCCAGCAACTGCGGCCGACCGGCGGCGCCGGAAGCGCCAGGCAACTCTGCGGGATTTGTTCGGGTGTGAGCGCCGCAGGCCCGCTCTTGACACTGATAACCATTGCCGATAATTGAGATTATGTCCGGTTGCGACGCCGAACCGGCCTCGCGGATCACAAGCATGAGGCGTACGGAACCCTGACGTTCATTCCGGTGCGTCCGAGACCTGACGCACCGGAATGAACAAAACGTCAGCCGATCAGCCGATGTGCGGTACCCGCAAAAGCGGATCCGACCAGTAGCGCCGCGACCGGCCCTCCCGCAGAAGCTGCCGCTGCCGCCCCCAAGGCCGTCACGATTGCAATCACGGCCCATCGCAGGGGCAGCAGCGCCTGATCGGCGCTTCGCGTCGCGGATACTGCTGCCGCTCCGTGCTTCCTTCGACGTATTCTGAACATGTCGTTCCTCCGATTCATCCATTTCGAGTGCGACACATGACGGCCTCCGGGGGCAACCGGGGGCCGTCGTCGCGTTTTTGGCCGGCTTCCTAACCGGCACTGCCGAGCGCCTGACCAGCCGCTCTGCAACCAGAGTGCACTACCGATCCGCCGTTTTCTAGCCGCGTTTGCTAGACTCGGTCGACGGCTTAACCCGTCATCGCGAAACTCTGATACGGACACTTGGAAAGTTTGCTTATGACGGGTCAAGACGTTCAGAACAAGTGGTCGAAATTTGTCGCAAAGTCGCCTGATCCGGCGTCGGCAACGAAGGTGGAAGTAGCACTCGGACGCCGGTTGGCGCGCTTGCGGGCGATGCAATCAAGTGTTGATACCGCTACCTCGTGGCTTCGACAGCTGCACACGCAGAGCAAGATCGGACCAGACCACATCCGGTTACGACATGACTTCGTTTTCCAGGACACTCCGCTGGTGGGGTCGGATCGCAAACTTCCGAACTCGAAGGACCGCCCCCCGGCCTCACGCCTCATCAGCCCTCGTGGAGCGTCACTGAGATTCGAGCTGATTGCGCTGTTCGAAGCTCAGATGCGAACACCTCCAGGTGAGCGACCGAGCAACAAGCGTCCGATCTCCGGCGAGGTGGGCCGCTTCGGAGCGTCCTGGATCGACCTCCTGGCCTCCACCGCTGGACCGTCAGGGTCGGGACGCACCACCCACACAGAACGAGAAAAGAGGGCGCGGCAGGTGCGGGAGACGGTCAAGATCCTTGCTGCTGACGACAACAGGCTGGTCTTTCTCCCCAACGGCCACAAGAGCACGGGTAGCTACGAGGGATTCAAGCTGAACCACGAAGGGGGCGTCGGACTGCACGGCACCAAACCTGCCCCGTATACCGTGCCGAGCGACGACGGTGACTACTTCACGGTGCCAGTCGAACTCTTCACAAACGGCTGGATTCACACCCTCGAAGACACCGAGATTGTTTTCCTTCTCATGACACTCCGTGAGCAACCTACGGACCCTGCGACGCAGTTCCGCATTACGGGGGCTCGACGCGTCCAGCTCTACGGAATCGGACCGCACACATACGAGGCCCACCGCCTGTTGTCCCGCTTGCAGATCGTGGAAGTGGTCGACGACACCCTGAGGTACCCGGACGGCCGCGTAGCCGAATACGACGGCCGAAACGCGAAGCCCCACCTCCTCCGTTTCACCCCTCACGGCCTATCCCACGAGAGTCTTCCGTTGCTGATCGACGAACTCGACGACGGAACGCACCAACACGAACAGCAACCGTGAACCGACGCCAGGCCGGCCCACCGACCAACGTGTCGTAGGGCTCCCACTTCCTCTTCGAGAGTTAGCGTGGCACCGTCGTTCTGTGCAGAACCAACACCCCACGTCGGACGAAGACGACACGCAATCAGAAGAGTTCCCGCGCCTTGACCCCATGACAACCGACAAACCCGTGACGGTCATCGGTATGGACAACATCGATCAAGATGCACTCACCGAGCTGCTCGTTGCACTCGACGCTGATCTGGAGCTCGAAGACCTCAAGTTCACAGACAAAACCTGGAAGAACGTCGAGGCAGTTATCGACCGGAATCGGCGGCTCCTCGATCCCAGAAAAACGCCAGTGCCCAGCGTTAATAGCAATGTCTATGAGCTGCTCGTAGCGGTCGACAACGGCAAGTACGTTGGTTTTCTCGCGGGACGACCGCTAGGAAACAACGCGGTCGTTGCAATCCTCGGACGCCTGTTGTCGGCAAAAGGACGCGGTGTGGGGAAGGCTCTTCTTGACGGCTTCGTCGATCTAGCGCGCGCGGGCGGCGCCACCCGCCTCAAAGCGATGCTGGACACCGATCCAGAAGGTAGAGCGTTGCGCGTAGAGCGCAGCGCAATGTATGGATTCACCGAGGACGAGGATGGTTACATCTACAAGGACCTGACATCCAACGTTGATGAAAGCGGTAGAAGTAACGAGTCCTGACAGCGCATAGCGCGATGCTGCCCGAACCTCGATGGTTCCTACTGACCTAACGCACATCTTGACGTGTCGGGGCACCGACACTTCACGTCACCGGGTCGAGTGCCCTATGCTTATCCCTGTTCGACCGTCGATGAGGGTCACGGTCGAGCGTCCATCCAGCACGACCGTGGTTTCTGCGCGTTCGCGTCGCGCGGAACGACCGGGTCGTGAGCTGGCCGACGCTCCCAGTGAGGCCCCTCATGTCGAACATTCGCAGTAGCAACTCGGACCACAATCGGATCGCCCGCGAGGCGTACGTCCGTGCCCGCGCCGCCGCCGTCCAGGCCGTGACCCGCCGCAGTCTCGACGAACGCACCACCCGCACCGAACGCTCACAGCGGCGCGAGTGGACGGGTGCGTCTGCGCTGGCCCCGGCGGCTAATGACGCCTCGATCGGCAGGCTTGCCGCGTACGCCGGCGCCGCAGTGGTCGCCGCGACCGCCCGCGCCGAGATGGACACCGCGCCCTCAGAGGACGCGCTGATGGCGTCGATGCGCGCCGACGCCTACGAATCGGCCTGGTACGAGCGCCTGGCCGACTCCGGTGTCGACGTCGACGACCTGCGCGCGGACTTCGACTCCGGCACCGCAGCCCCTGCACCTGAGCAGGCGGGCAGCGAGGCACTCGAGATGCTGCTCGCCGCGGAGCTCGAGACCGTCGCCGAGGACGCTCTCGACGCCGTCGTCGAACCGTCCTGGGAGCCGGTGACCCGCGCCGAGCTGGCGGCTCCGCCGACAGGTTTCGCCGCGACGGGTCAGTACCTCGACAACAGCGATGACGTCGCCGAGATCATGGAACTGAACCGCACCTGGTCTCGGAACCTGGATGACGGGGTGGACCTGTGATGGCCAAGAACGCCGCGACCGCCCGCGGCGCAGGCACACAGTCGTCGATGCTCCCGCTGGTCGGAATCCTGGCCTTGATTGCGCTGCTGCTGGTGTCCTACGGGGCACTGTGGGCCGGTCACGCCGCCGCCGGCACCGGCACCCTTGTGCCGGGCAATCCGGTCCAGGCGTTGATCGAGGTCGCGGCCGGTTCCCTGACGTGGCCGACTCTGTCCACCGTCGTCCTGGTCCCCGCCGCGATGCTTGCCGTTGCAGCGTTGACGGGTGTCGCGGTCCTGCGCCGCGGGCGTGGGACCACAGCGGTCGACGCTAAGGCCAAGCTGATGGCGTCACCGTCGGAGCTGACCGGCGTCACCGGCAATCAGGCCCGCACCCGCGCCCGACAGCTCCGCCCCGACCTCGCATCGGTGAAGACCCTGTCCGACAGGGACACCGGCGCGGTGGTGGGGCGCACCGTGCGCGGCCGGGAGAAGTTGTTCATGTCCTGGGAGGACATGCTGTTCGCCCTCGCCGGTCCTCGTATGGGAAAGACGGCAGCGTTGGCGATCGACGCGCTCTGCGGGGCACCGGGGGCGGCACTGTTCACCTCGAACAAGCGCGACGGCCACGACCACACCCGCGGAGTCCGGGAGGAACTGGGCCGGGTGTGGCGTTACGACCTCCAGGCAATCGCCGAGGGGCCGGCCACCGGCGACGACGGGTTCTGGTGGAATCCGTTGCGCTCGGTCGACTCGACCGTCAAGGCCCGCAAGCTCGCCTCCTACTTCGCCGCCGCGTCCCGCGACGACTCCGCACGGGTCGACGCCTACTTCGACGGCGGCGCACAGGAGCTGCTCGCGCAGATGATGTTCGCAGCCGCCTCGGGCGGCGGAGACCTGCTGCACGTCTATGGGTGGCTCTCCGACGAGGAGAACGAACTCCCCCAACGACTGCTGGAGCGGCACGGGCATCAGATCGTGGCGATGCGCCTGGAATCGGTCCGCGGGCTGAACCCGCGCCAGCGTGACGGCCTGTACGACATGGCCCGGCGCTTCATCGGACTGCTGGAAGAGCAGTCCTACGCGATGAGCGTGCTCCCACCGAGCCGCGTCGACCTCTCCCACGAGGGCTACATCGACACCGCCATCGGCCGCACCGTGCGCTACCCGCACAGCCTCGACGAGTTCGTCGTCGAGGACTTCGTCGCCGGCACCGACACCCTCTACGCACTGTCGAAGGAAGGCCCCGACTCGTCCTCCGCGCTGACGACCGCGCTGATCGGGTCGATCATCGACGCCGCCCAACGCACCGCACGACTGAGCCCGTTCGGGCGGCTGCGGGTGCCGATGCTCGCCGTCCTCGACGAGGCCGCGAACGTGTGCCGCCTCCCGGAGCTGCCCGCCTGGTACTCGCACCTCGGATCGCAGGGCATCTGCGTGATGACGGTGGTGCAGAACCTCTCCCAGGCGCAGCGGGTGTGGGGACAGGACGGCGTCAAGCAGCTCCTCGATGCCGCCAACTTCCTCTGGTACGGAGGTGGCCTCAAGGACAAGAACACTCTCTCCGAGCTGTCCGCGCTGGTCGGTGACCACGACGTCGAACGGTGGTCGAACTCGCGCAACGGCGGCATGTTCGCCTCCGGATCGACCTCCCGGTCGCAGTCCTGGTCGAAGGAACCGATCCTCACCGTCGACGACCTCGCCGCGATCCCCAAGACGCGTGCACTGGTACAGATCTCGGGCAACCGGCCGGTGCTGGTGGAGAAGGTCTACTGGTCCGACGGACCCAACGCCGACGGCATCCGGGTATCGCTGGCCACCTACGGCGTCACCGACACCGACCTGGACGACGCGGACGACGAGTCCGACGCCGTCGCCGCGACTGCGGGCACCGAGAAGACCGACGGTGTGGAGGCGTTCCTGTGAGCGTCGACGCCGTCGCCGCGACTGCGGGCACCGAGAAGACCGACGGTGTGGAGGCGTTCCTGTGAGCGTCGGCGCCGCCGCCGCCGAGGCCGCACCCGCCGAGGAAGCGCCGGAACGCAAGTATGCGTCCATGTTCGAGTGGTTCGACCGCTGGTACTCCCCCACCATCGCCCGCCGCCTGTCCGGGACGGCCGGCAAGAGTGGGCGCGTCTTCTGCCCGCAGTGGTGGCGGCACGACGAGGTCGTCCGACGACTGCGCGATCTGTGGCTGGCATGGGAAGTGGCGGAGGCGAGCGACAACCCGGGTGCGCCGTCCGCGTGGTGGGTGCACGACGCCGACCCGCACCTGCGGGTGCTGCTCGATCCGGAGAACGGGCCGATGTACCAGTGCAGCAAGGACAAACACACCGACACCCGGACGCTGCGGGCGAGCTTTCTCCCGCCGCCGCCGGGGTGGTTCGACGGTCTCGACTGACCGTTCCCGATACCTGACACAAGCACCACATGGGCCCTGGTGGGCCCGGCTAGACCCACCAGGGCTTTAGCGGACCGGAGATCGCGCTCCGGCCGACGACGACGATAACGGCCCCCACCGTGCGCGGTGGCCGCGGCCGGTGACGTACCGCCGACTAGGAGCGCGATCTCGTGGCCAAGAACTTAGATGACAACCAGCTCGATTTGTTCGCCGACGGATTGGACAGTGACACCTATGATCGACCCGACAACGCAGGACGTGATGAAGCTCTACCTGGAGCACGTGGGATTGCCGACGGAGCTGAGCCCGGAGGACCAGCAGGAGTTCCTCGAGCGGGAGGGCGAGCGGATCGCGGAGCGGATCGACAACATGAAGGTCCACATGCAGGAGCAGGTGTTGACCCGGTACGTGCGGGAGAACGGGCACCCGGCTCCGCACCTGGAGCAGGTGGGTCTGATCAATCAGGCGTGGGCGCAGGCGACGGACTTCGTGATCAACGAGGAGATCTACAACCAGCTCCCGGAGGACATGGAGTCGTACCCGCCGGACCAGGAGAGCGCGGAAGCGGAGCGGGACCGAGCCCGGATCCAGGTACACAGGAGCGACCCGGAGAGGTGGCGGAATCCGCTGAACTGCGCGGACCCGGACAAGGAAGCGGACGCTCTGACCAACCTGATGTGGGCGGAGAAGCCAGTGCAGTTCCGCTACTACGCACCGCACCTGATCGCGGCGAAGATCGAGGACAGCCACCCGTACCCGACGTCCCGACAGCACCCGCTGTATCCATCATTCACGAGCCTGCTCGACGAGAGGGTGGCCGAGCACGCGGCAAGCGGAAAGTAACCCGCCGCATGACGGACCGGCCCCGGCCTATGCTGAACGCGTGCTCGGCCGACGGCAGTTCCTCCGCGGGGCCGGCGTGGCTGCGGCCGCCGCCGCCCTGGCCGGGTGTTCCCGAGATACGTGGTGGCACGACGCTTCCGGCCGACTGCGCATCGCCACCGGCAACGTGGGTGCGGTGTTCGACGAGTACGGCGCGGCTCTGCGCACAGAAGCCTCGCAGGTGCTGCCGGGTGTGCGCTCGGAGGTCGTCGTGACCGGCGGCTCCGTGGGAAACGTGCGCGACCTCTCATCGGGCACCGCGGACGTCGCGTTCTGCCTCGGCGACACGGCGCTCGATGCGGTGCGCGGCGAGGGAGCCTTCGACTCCCCGGTCCCCCTGACCGCGCTGGCCCGGCTCTACGACAGCTTCCTGCAGATCCTCGTCCCGGTGGATTCCCCGGTCACGGGAATCCAGGATCTGGCGGGCGTGCGCCTGAGCGCGGGCCAGACCGACTCGGGCACCCGGTCGGTGACCGAGAGGTGCCTGGCCGCAGCGGGAGTGGACACGGCGGACGTCGACTTCGTCGCGCAGCCGCTCGGCGAGGCGACGGCGGCGCTGAGCTCCGGACGCGTCGACGCCCTGGCCTTCGTCAGCGGGTTCCCGGTGCGGGCACTGGTCGAGCTGGGCGCGCGCACACCGGTCCGCGCGCTGGATCTCGGTGGACTGGTCGAGGGACTCGTGTCGACGTGGGGTCCGCAGTACGTCACCGGTCCGCTGCCGGCCGGGCCGTACCGTCTGCCCGCCGCCGTCCAGACTGTCAGCGTGAAGACGTACCTCATCGCGACGCCGACGCTCCGGGAGGACACGGCCTACGGATTCACGTCCGTCGTCTTCGACCGTCAGGACGCGATCGCACGAACCGTGCCCGACGTCCGGCAGCCGACCGTCGCCGCCGGGATGTTCACACAGCCGGTCCCGCTGCATCCGGGGGCGCTGCGGTGGTTCCGCGATCGAGACGCGCGGGAAGTGAGATGACCGTCCGCAGGCCGGGATCGGCGGGTTCGAAGACCACGTCCCCGTCGGCGTCTCGGATGCGGAGGACGACGATCGCGAGACCCAGTCCGGTGCCCTCGACGCCGGCGTGCCGGTCGAGTCGGTGAAAGCGCCGCCCCAGCTCGGCGGCTTCGGCGGCACTGACGCCGTCACCGTGATCGCGCACCGTCACTCGCCACGCGTCGTCGGCCTGCTCCAGCGCCACGTCGACGGACCGACCCTCCGCGTACTTCAGCGCGTTGTCCAGCAGGACGTCGAGGACCGTGGGGACGAGGTCCTCCTCCAGGAACGCCGGGGCGGTGTCGACGTCCACCCGGACGGTGAGCAGATCCCCGAACAACGGCGCCCACAGCGCAACCCGCTCGCCTAGCTGCCGGGCGACGTCCACCTCGGAGGAGTGCCGGTCGAAGCCTCCCGCGCGGCTGATCTCGATCACCGCGTCGAGTGAGCGCGCCATGCGTTCGGTCTCGGCGAGCACCGGTTCGACGGCCGGATCGTCCACGGCCAGGTTCTCGAGCCGGAGCCGCAGTGCCGTCAGCGGATTGGCCAACTGGTGCGACACGTCCGCGACCAGTTCGCGCTGCTGCCGCCGGGAGTGCTCCACGTTCGCCGCCATGTCGTCGAACGATTCCGCGAGCCGCCGGAGTTCGGGAGGCCCGACGTGGCGTCCCTCGGTCGGAGTGCGGCCGCGGGACAGCTGCTCGACGCGGGTGGTCAGATCGTCGACCGGCCGCACCACCCAGCCGACGAGTGGCACTCCCACGAGCCAGGCGACGAGCGCGAGGACGACGGCGCCGCCCGCCGCGGCGAGCACCATCGCTCGCTGCACGTTGTCCCGCGCGGCCGACGTGTCCTCCAGCATGACGACGGCACCGAGGATCTGCGCGTCCCGGCCGATGGGCGTCGCGACGATCAACGGCTCGGTCTGCCACGGCCACAGCGCAGTCGGAGCGGAGGTCGGTGTTCCCGCGAGCGCGTCGCGTACCGCGCCCGCCAGACCCGGCACGTCGGCCGGCAGATCCGAGCTTGCCGGTGCGAGCACCGATCCGTCGATGTCGACGATCCACGTGCGGGTGCTCTCCGTGACCTCGCCGTACCGCATCAGATCGGGTCCCAGTGAGCTCGCGTCACCGACACTGTCGGCCAGGGTGGCGAACCGAGTCGCAGCGGCCAGACGCCGTTCGTGGATGGTGACCGCCCGTTCCTCCGCGTGGGCGGCCACGAGCGGCGCGACGAGAGCCGCCAGCACGGCGGCCGTCAACGTGATCGCCAGTGCGAGCAGCCGTCTCCTCACGCGTCGGGCTCGGCCGGAGCGACCAGTCGATAGCCGACACCGCGCACCGACTCGATCCGGGCGACGTCCTTCAGCTTGTTCCGCAGTGACGCGACGTGGACGTCGAGCGTGCGCGAGGCACCCACCCACGTCGTGTCCCACACCTCCTCCATGAGCGCGGGGCGGCTCACGGGGCGGTCCGGTGTGCGGGAGAGTGCCACGAGCAGTTCGCATTCCTTCGCGGTGAGCGTGCGCACGGAGCCGTCGGGTGCGGTGACCTCGCGGGTGTCCCGAGCGAGGTCGAAGCCGAGATCGACGGCCGGCTCGGTGGCGACGCGTCCGACACTGCGCCGCACGACCGCGTCCAGCCGTGCGAGCAGCACCGCGAAGCTGTACGGCTTGGTGACGTAGTCGTCGACACCCGCACGCAGAGCGCCGATCACGGAATCCTCGGTGCGCCGCGCCGTGAGCGCCACGATGGGAACGGGCGAGTGCTCCCGGATCCGGCGGCAGACCCACAGTCCGTCGTGATCCGGGAGCCCCATGTCGAGCAGGACTAGATCGGCGTCGTCCAACATGTCGAGCGCCGCGGTCCCGGTCGCGGCGTGCCGCACCGCCCAGCCCTGCCGACGCAGCGACTGTGTGAGTGCGTCGGCGACTCCGAGGTCGTCCTCGACGACGAGAATCTGCATCGTCAGGCCCTCCCGTCCGGCGCGGAAAGCCTATCGCACGGACCTCAGGACACGGCCGCCTCGTTCCTGTCCGCTCGGCGTGCCTGCTCGGCGTCCAGGAAGGTCGGTGCGCGGTTCTTCAGGACGAAGACGTACACGACGAGCGAGACACCGATGGCGATGGTGACGTAGATGCCGAAGGCGTCGAGCGCATCGTTCTCCTTGGCGGCCTCGTAGATCACCGGAGCCGTGCCACCGAACATCGAATTGGCCAGTGCGTAGCCGAGTCCCAGTCCCAGAGCGCGCACGTGCGCCGGGAACAGTTCCGCCTTCACGATCGCATTGATCGAGGTGTAGCCGGTGAGGATGACGTAGGTGCCGGCGAGCAGCAGGAACGACACCATCGGCGTCTCGACGCGCGGCAGCAGGTTCAGGAAGGTCCACGACCACAGCACACCCGCGATGCCGAACCCGACGAGCAGCGGCTTGCGCCCGATCTTGTCGCTCAGCAGTCCGCCGAGTGGCTGGATCACCATGAGCAGCACCAGCGCCGCGAGGTTGATCCACGTCGCCGTCATGCCCTGATCGGCGTAGGTGCTCTTGACGATGAGCGGCCCGTTGACGCTGTAGGTGTAGAACGCGACGGTCCCGCCGAGGGTCACGAGGAAGCAGATGAGCAGCTGCTTCGGGTACGCGGTGAACAGCTCGGTCATCGAGCCGCTGCGCTTGCCGTCGACCTCGGTCTGCAGGGATTCGTCCATGCTCCGACGCAGGAACAGCACGACCACGGCGCCGAGGGCGCCGATACCGAACGCGATGCGCCAACCGAAGGAGGCGATCTGCTCGTCGGTCAGGACACTCTGCTGGATCAGCAGCGTGACCTGGGCGAGGACGTGACCGCCCACCAGGGTGACGTACTGGAACGAGGAGAAGAATCCGCGCAGCCCCGGCGTGGCCGCCTCGGACATGTACGTCGCCGACGTGCCGTACTCACCGCCCGTCGCGAAGCCCTGCAGCAGACGGCATAGGACGAGCATGACCACGGCGGCCGACCCGATGGACGCGGCCGTCGGGGTCAGCGCGATGAGCAGGGACGAGCCCGCCATGAGCGAGATGCTGAACACCAGCGCGGGACGACGCCCGTGCCGGTCCGCGTACCGACCGAAGAACCACGACCCGATCGGGCGCATCACGAAGGTGATCGCGAAGATGCCCATCGTGTAGATGCCCGCGTTGGGCTCACCGTCGGCAAAGAAGCTCGACTGCAGGTACGACGCGAAGACCGTGTAGACGTACACGTCGTACCACTCGACGAGGTTGCCGAGTGATCCGCGAATGGTGTTGAACACCGCCCGCTTCGTCGAGGGAGGCCCCGCGGGGATGGCTGTCGTGGCCATGGATGGTCACCTTTCGGTCCGGTGCAGGGGATGCACCGAACGAACACTAGGTGTGACCGGCGCCATACGAGGCACGGCTGCGGGCAGTCTTTACAGACACTTTGCAAACCCGACCGAGGCTGTCGGTGGGACCTGCCACCATCGCCGACATGACGACGACGCAGGCGCTCCCCGAAACGTGCCTCGCGTGGTGCAGCACCCGTTCGTACGGGTACGACCTGCTGGGTGATCTTTCCTCGATCGCGCACAACGAGGACGCGGTGGTGAGTTCTGACGCAAACATCGCGCGCGTGATGTACTTGGTAGAACGCTGTGAGTGAGGCACCATTCCCGGGCGGAGCAGATTGTTTAGGCTGATGAGGAGAGTGCCCGGATGCACCCGGACACCCTCCCGCGTGAGACCGCCAGGGCTCAGCCCTGCACCAATTGGATGAGATCGACGACTGCGCTGCTGGCCGCCGCGAGTGCCGCGACACAGGCGACCAGGAGCCGCAGTCGCTCGCGGTGTGACGGCTGCTTACCGATCATTATCCGTTCCTCCTTCCTCGAGTGGTGCCGAGCTCGTGCATCACTCGAGGAAGAGAGTCAATTCTTCGTGACGGGGAGGGGTTTCAGCTTGTCGGTGAGCGTGTACCGATTGACCTGGGTGACTCCACTGTCCGTGTACGGGGTCACGTCGTAGGTTGGGTCGATATCGAGTAGTCCGTGCTCCTCCAGGCCATGAAAGCCACGCTCGGTCGTATCTGCGGACCACCCGTACCACTCCGGCGAGCGCTCCGACGGGAGAGTGAAGCCATCCTTCTCGTGGAGGGCCACAAGCAACATCGCCAACTCCGAGAGCGACAAGGTCTCGTTCCAGCCCTCGGTCCAGAACTCATGACGCAGCTTGAGAAAGCGTGTTTTGACGGAGCGTCCGGTCGGGCGCTCGTACGGCTTGCCGCTCCCGTTTTCACGGAGCAACCTCACTCGGACTTCTCGGTCCTTGCCTACCCGCTCTCGCTCGATCAGGTGTCTGTCCGCGAGCCTGGTGAGAGTCTTGGAGACCGCAGTTCGCGCCGAAGCCGGTTCTGCGTTCCGAGAGGTGCCGAAGCATCGCACCCACGACCCGACCGGTAGCCGTGTGCTCCAACCGTCATCACTGTCTCCGCTCGAAGTCACACCGAGGATGAAGAGGTAGGCGAGCAAGGCACGATGGTCGCCGTTGTTGACGAACACTGAGAGCGGTCCATAACGCGACGCAGCACCGCTCGGCGCCTGTACGAAAGTCTTGCGAATAGGAGTGAAGGCGCGCCTGCTCCGTGTCAGGTAGTACTCGCGGGTCTCGGCGTCAGTTGGCGGTGGTGGCTTGGTTCCGGTGCTGCTCATGCCTCAAATACTGAGCCGACACAGCTGCGCTGTCCACCACGAGCGCCACGAATCAAATGCCGTGTCAGCGGGTGCAATGACAAGCACCGTGCGAGTCCAGGTGCGAGCACACGTGAAAGCACACATGCGAGGACACAAGCCGGCTACCGGGCTCAGACAGAAATAGAGTTGCTCTCACGGGTTCCTCTAGGTGGCCGGTCGCTCGCACATGACCAAATGACTTCATCCGGCCTGACTGGCTGAGGTCACACGTCCGACTTCTAGACCGTCACAATCCAGGCCCGTTGTCGTATCGACGTTCGTGAGGCTCGGCGTCGATCCCCGGACGCCCACGGCCGACTTGCGTGGGACCGTGCCTGCGGCTGACGGTGGGTGCGTCTGCGAGACGACGTCCGACGGCACGCTCCGCGCCCTGTCGAGCCGCCTCGACGGTGAGGGTGTGGTTCTCGGTGTCGGTGACGCCTTCGATCGTTGACGCTTCCGCTCCGCGAGTGGTGGCGTTGACGGCACGGAGGCGCTGCTCGGCGTCGTGACGCTCCGTCGCGAGCGTCACGGCACGCAGTCGGCGGCGCTGCTCGGTGATTGCCCTGTCGAAGACCGCGGCGGCCGCGAGATCCGCGGCGCGGCGCTGCGGATCGGTGGCGCGGGCGGTGATCGCCGACCACTCGTTCGTCTCGGCCCCCACCCGACCGGCCGCGTCGGCGGCTGCACGCTTCGTGTCGCGGACCTGGCGGCCAAGTCGGTCGACGCGTGTCCGTGCGTCTTCGACGGCGGGTTCGAGTGTCTTGCGGTCGCGTCGCTTGGCCCCGGCCAACCGCTTGGACAGCGTGGCGTGTTCGGTGCGCGCTGCATCGTGGTCTGCGGTGATGCGGCGCAGCTCGGCGTCGAGTTCGCGGGCGGCGGTGATGGCCGCGGCCTGCTCGGCGAGGTGTGCGTGAAGCTTCTCGGTGCCGGCGACGACGGTGGGCTCGGTGCATCCGCGGCCGACGCGGTCGACGAACGCAGCGAGGTCGGCGTCCGGCACGAGGCGAATCGGGTCCTGCTGCATCCGCGCGAGCAGCTCGGCGTCGGCCGCTGACATCGCAGCCTCGGGTTCGGCCTGTGCCGTTTTCCCGGCTGCGGGCGTTGTCGACTGCACGGTCTCGGGGACCGTGACGTCCTCTCCTGCCAGGTCCGGTGATGGCTCAGCGTCCACAACGGGCACCTGAGTGGGTGCCTCCATCGCGTCACGCCGGGCGGCGGCCTCGGCGCGCCACAGCGCCGACTCGATGCGGCCGGTCTCGGCCTCGAGGTCGGCCAGCACGCCGAGGTCGATGTCCTCCGCGGCGCCGCGGGCGGCGATGACGTCGATGTTGGTCACCGCTCCCCCGTCAGCAGCGGTGATGCGCTCGTACTCGGCGGCGGCGACCTCGGCGCGGGCCCGTGCGGTGGCTGCGGCGTCGTCGGCGTGTCCGGCGCGCCAGATCTCCCGGTCCAGGGTGCGTTGGGCGAGCAGTCGGGCGTCCTCGTCGTCGCCGGCGGCCGCGAAGGCGGCGGCCACGTCGCCGCGGACGACGGCGTCGATGTGGTGCCAGAGCGCTTCGGCCTCGAACGCCGCGTCCGTCCAGTCCTTGCGGGCCTCGAGCATCGCCACCCGCGCCGGCTTCTGCCGGTCGGCCCGTTCCTGTGTGTCGATCACCAGCGGTGCGCTGTGCGCCATCGCGGGGCTGGTTCCGTGGGCGATCGCCGCACGCAGCACCCGGTGCTGGGCGGTGGCCTCGTCGAGGTCAGCTCGCAGGAGCCGGATCCGTTCGTCGCGGGTGACCGTCGGATACGGCAGGGCGACCCTGGCGTCGTCGAGCATGGCGTCGAATGGATCCACTACGGAGGGCTCTTGCTCGACGTCGACGTCGTGCGGGGCGGGGTTCGGCTCGTCGACGGGTTCGTCGCCGGGTTCGTCGTCGTACCCAATCTCCGGCGGCGGTGCGTCGTCGTACTCGCTCGGTGCGTCCAGGGCGTCGAGGGACGCGAGGTAGTCGGCGTCCGACTCGACAGGGATCGACGGGGACGCGTCGTCGACCGGCCCTGCGGCGTTGACGGGTGCGAGGAGCGTGCCGGGGTCGGCGAACTCCGCCGGCAGGACGTCGCTCGCGGTGTCGCCGATCGCCTCGTCGACGGGGGCGAGGGCTTCCTCGCCCTCGGCGGACAGCGGTTCGACATCGGGGCCGATGTAGATGCGGGCGAGGTGGTTCTCGCGCACCAGCATCTCCGCGCGCCAGGTGAGCGCCTGGGCCAGCTCGTGCGCGGGGATGGTCAGTCCGTGATCGACCGGGTCGATGCCGCCGTGCAGGAACTCGTAGGCGGTGCCGAGCAGTTGGCCGAGCGTCCACATGCTCGGGTCGGCGGCGTCGACGGTCGCCACCAACGCCGGCCAGGACGGGTCGGACATGACGCGCACCGCGGCATTCATGCCGACCAGTTCGGCCAGCACCGGCGCCCACGACGGGTCGAGGTCGGAGCCGGTGCCGTCCGCCTCGAATGCCGCCACCGACAGCTCACCGGACAGCCGCCACCAGAGGGCGGCGGCGGGCAACTCGTCCGGCAGCGGTGCTTGCGCGAGCGACGACCGCACCAGGGCGTGCACGTCGATACCCGCACGGGCAGCAGCGGACAGGCGGTCGGCGAGGACCGGGAAGTACGGGTCGCGGGCGATGTGATGGTCGAGCTCGTCGACGAACGGTCGCCACCGACCGACGGCGTCGTTGCTGGACCCGATGACATTCGTGGCTCGTCGATCGAGCGTGCGCTGGGCCTCGAGGGACGCGGCGGCGTACTGCTCGGGTCCGGTGGGTCGGCGGTCCGCGGGGTCGACGTCGTGGGCGGCGCGGAACACCGCGAGGTCGGTCAACAGCGCAGTGTCGGTCTCGGCGCCGAGGAACGCGCGCGCCCACAACGGGGCGGTCGTCGGTGTCCACGTGCGGACGTCGGCGGCGAGGGCGTCGCGGTGTGCGGTGACCGACTTCTCGCGGGCGTCGAGGTACGCACCCCACTCGGGCTTGTCCCGGAGCACCTTCGGCACAGACGGCAGCCACGGCAACGGACCGACGCCGGCGGCGTGCTGCCCCTTGGGGTCGAGTCGGAAGTCGAGGACAGCAGCCTTGTCGAGTGCCGACCCCAGTTCCTTGGACCGCACTGCGGTGCGCAGCGCCTGCACCGGGTCGCGGCCGCTCGCCCCGATGACGGCCAGGTGCCCGCGCAACGTCGGCCATGCGGCCTCGTCGGTCAGACCGGTCACTTCCGCCTCGGCGGCACCGTCGATCGCGGCCATCACCTCGGCGCCGAGGTGCGCCTCCGCGCCGGCGGCGACGGAGTGGTCGTAGGCGAGTGCGGCAGGTGAGAGGTTCAGGTGCGGGTCGTTCGCGCCCGCCAACGTCGAATGCGCCGACACCTGCGCACCATCGCGGCGCAGAATCGTGCGGAGGTCGTCGACCGCGGTCGGTGGGAGCAGCCCGCGTTCGGTCATCGCGGTGTGCAGATCACCCTCAGAGGCCGTCGCCAGGTACAGGTGGTTCTCCTGACGGCCGCGGGTGAGCGCGACGTACGCGAGCTGACGCGTCTCGTCTCCGGTGGCGACGACGTGGCAGGTATCCGCGGTCGAGCCCTGCGCGGAGTGCACCGTTCCGGCGTAGCCGAGTTCGGTCGCGCTCTGCACGTAGTCGGCGTCGAGGGTGACGGTGCGACCGAGTTCGAGGTGCCGCACAAGCAGTGAACCGTCGACGGTGACGTCCTCGACGATCCACCGGTCGCCGTTGCGGACCCAGTCGGTCTGCGAGAGCGGGTTGCGTCGGTCGTTGGATCGGGTGCGGACGGTGTCGCCGATGCTGGCGAACAGGCCGTCGGCGAGGGGTGCTTCCAGGCCGACGGGAGCGTCAAATGCGTCCAGTCGGTCCGTGCGGGCGCGGGTGTTCAGCTCGGCGACGAGTTCGCGGGTCGGAGCGAGCATGATCGCGTCCTTGCCGGCGTCGCGGTCGGCGGTCCACGCCGTGTAAGCGTCGTCGGTGGCGGCGCGGATGGAGCCGACGTGGACGCGGCCGTGGTCGATGTAAAAGCCGAGCGCGGCGTCGTCGCCCTCGCGCAGCGCGAGGGAAGCGGCACCTTCGGCGCTGTCGCGGAACCGCACCACCTGCGACAGCGACAGTGCGCCGACGCGGTCGTGAATGTCACGCAGCACACCCCCGGATGCGACAGACGCGAGCTGCTGATCGTCGCCGATCAACCGGACCGTCGCGCCGCGGTCGGCGAGTGCGGACACCGCCTCGTCCAGGTCGAGGGTGCCGGTCATGCCGGCCTCGTCGACGATGACCAAGGTGTTGTCCCCGATCGCGGAGTACCACGCGGGCACCGTCACCGGTCGGCCGTCGCGGAGGCGTCGTGTGATGTCGACGAACTTCGCCAACGTGTCTGTCGTCGTCAAGATGTCCTGACGCAGGACTGCGGCGGCCGCGGCCGTCGGCGCGAATCCGACGACACTGCCACCGGCGTTCTGCCACGACCGCGTCAGCGCGCTCATCGCAGTTGTCTTGCCCGTGCCGGCGGGAGCGAGCGCGAGCTGCAACTTCGCACCCGAGGTGGCCATCGCCCGCACTAGTGAGCGTTGCCCGGCGTTCAGGTCGCGGCCGTTCGCCGTGAACTCGAGCAACGCCATCTCCACGTGCTCGTCGTCCACGGCGACACCGTCGTTGCGCTGCGCGAAGGCGACGATGCGCGCTTCGGCGTCGAGCACGGCGGCGGTGGTCATCAACTGCGACTCGTGCCGGGTGTGGACGTCGAATCCGTCGCGTCGTCGCATCGCCTGCGGTGCGATCTCGGCCGCCGGATCCACGTCTGCGGCACCGGAGAGGTCGATCGAGGTTCCTTCCGCGCACGCGGCGTCCGTAATCGCTTCGACGAGTGCGTCGATGCGCTCGGTCGGCGGGTTGTAGGTGCGCACCTGCCGCACCGCTTCGGCGCGGATGTTGTGTCGTAGGAAGCGTGAACGGGCACGCGAGACCGTGGCCACGACGTCGTCGGCGACACTGCCGACCCACGGCGCATCGAAGTTCTTAGACGGTGCGCCCGCGGCGCGTCCGGTGATGGAGGAGACCAGCTCGGACAGCGCCTCCTCCGAGCCGAGTGTCTCCACCGCTTCGCCGCGCCACCCGCCGCGCTGCTCGGCGTGACTGACCGGTTCGTGCTTCGCCGCGCGCGTCTCCAACGTCGCCTGCTGCGCGAGGGAGATCGCTTCGATGGCGGACGGTTCGCGTCCGTGATCGGCCTGGAAGGTACAGGCCAGCTCGGCGGTGCGCGTCTTGATCGCTGCGCTGCGCGAGGACCAGCGCTCGGCCAGCCGGTCGTCCATGCCGTCGATCTCGCGCACTGGTCGCTTCGACCGATCCGCCGACGGGCGCTCAGTGAATTCCACACCGATGCGCTCGCGCATTTGCGCTTCCAGGACTGTGTTGTAGACCTCGGAGGCGGGGACGTTGTTGCGGTAGAGCGCGGCTCCGTCGAGCGCCAACCACTTCGTCGTCCCGTCGGGCAACGTGGTGGCGACTTTGTTGCTGATCGCGACGTGCGTGTGCAGGTTCGGATCCCCGGCGCGCGAGTCGCGGTGGGTGAACTGCGCGGCGATCAGACCGTTGCCATCGACCTGCGCGATTCCCCCGGTTCCGACGCGGGTGAAGCAGGCGTGCTTCTCCAGGTACTGCACGGCGGCCGCGATCGCGTTCTCGTGCGCGACTTCGATCTGCTGGGAAACCTCTCGCGGTGCGACTGCCCACAGCGCGGACACACTCTTCACCGGCGTGAACGTGAGGTCGAAGCCGGCGACGGCGGTGGTCTTCTGGCGACCGATCTTCGCAACCCACCCCGACAGTTCCCGCTCGTCGGCCGGCGTCCGCCCGAACTCCTTGGTAAACATTCTCGTGCCGACGTCGGTGCGCAGACGCGCACGCTCGGCCGTCTCGATCGGCGCGTTCCACTTCTCGCCGCGGACAAGGTTGTGCTCGACGAACGCCTCCGCGCACGCCACCCGGTACGCGGTGGCACCGGAGTCGACCTTGAACGCTCGACCCAACCGGGCGGCGCGCGCCGCGTCGGCCTGCGACGCGCCCCGAGCGATGGCGATCTCGAACATCACGTCGGCGTTCGGGTGCAGCCCTTCGCCGAACAGTGCCTTCATCTGCGCCTCGGAGACCTGCTGCCCCTCGGCAACCGAGCCCAGCTCGGCCAAGCCCGACCCGGTCCAGCGGCCCGGTGACTCGCCCTTCTCGGAGTAGTAATCGGCCAGCGATGTGGCTCCACGTTCGGTGGAATCGGCAGCCGCGACCTGCCGGGTCAGGTACTCGTACCCATCCCCGGCGGTCAGCTTGTGTAGACCCATCACAGCCGCGAACCCTACCAGCGAAAGCAGCGAACATAGCCATAGTGCATAAGGTGTGGGGGATGTGGCTAGGCGATGTCGGACGTCTGTGTTGTCGACGCGCTTGAAGGACGAATTCAGTGCGCCAGATTTCGGATTGAATTCGCTATACGGGTGAGGTCGCGTCGGTGGGCGCACAAGCTAGGTTGGCAGGCATGTCGTCCACATCTTCCCGAGTCGCGGCGCGCACTCGCGCACGTGAGGCGAGACGCAAAGTCCTCGCCTCCCGCGCCGAGCGCGACAGGGCGAACATGGACTCGCTCACCGAGTTCCTCACCGCAGCAGAGGAAGTCGAGGTTGCCCGCCGCCGCCAGGCCGGCGCCCTCGCCGCAATCCGCAAACGGGAGGGAACGCTCACCGCGGCCGCCGCGCTGGCCGGTCTCACACTCGCCGAAGCGCGCACGCTGCTCGCAGTGCTCACCGCGCCTCGTCCGGCGCACAGAGAAGTCGCCTCGGGGTCGTCGACCACGAGTCCTGTCCCGCACATCGCCGATGGTGCCGACTCATACGAGTCTGCGGTCTAGCACCGTTGCATGTGCATTCGTTGCTGAGAGATGCAATTTCAGACCATGGTCAGCGGAACACCCGAGCGTTAGACAGGCGACTTCCTGCTTGACGGCGATCTCGCGGAGCGTCGAATCGCGCGTTGTCGTACCGCTGCGGTAGACAGCGGCTTACGACATGTGCGCCGCTCCTCGTGGTGCACTCCCGACCGGGAGGACTCACCATGCTCACACCACTGGCACTGGTCGGCGGCGGACTGCTCATCCTCGGGATCAAGTACGTCGCCGAACACCGCACCGGCCCGCTCGCGTGGATCGCCGGCGCGATCATCTGGCTCGGCACCATCGCCATCGTCGGTGCCGTCATCGCCGCGCTCGTCGCGGGCGCCGCGGTGTTCGCGCTCATCGCTGTGGTGTTCGCGTTCATGATCCCGCTGGCATTGCTCGGCGGGTCCGTCGGCAACGGCAGCCGTGGTGTCTACCCGCGCCGCTACTACTGACCCCCCGAACATGCGCGCGGCGCGACCGTGCACATGTCGGGACCATGATTTACAGTCGTCCATGTTCGACCGTCGATGAGGGTCACGGTCGAGCGTCCATCACCACCGGCACAACCTCACTGCACGGCAGCTCCCCCAGTCGTGTGCATTCGGTTGCCTGTGCCGGTCGACGCTCCCGTCTCGGAAGGCCCTCATGTCTGCCATCACCACGCTCGACAAGTCCGCTGTCCTCGCTCGCGCACGCGAGGCGATCGACACCCGCACTCGGTTCGTCGAGACACTGTTCGACGCCGCCACCGACGCCGCCGCCGCGCACTCCGTGGTCGCCGACGCCCGCGGTGCCGCCGCGGGCGCGGACACTGCATTCGAGGAGGCGTACCGCGACGCGCTCGCCGCCGGATGGACCGCCGCCGAGCTCAAGGCCGCCGGCCTCCCCACACCGGCCGCACCACGCCGGTCCGGTCGCCGCACCACCCCCCGGCGCAGCAAGCCAAAGGTCCCGGTGTCGGCACCTGTCGACACCGCCCCGAGCGACGGCGCGGCCGTCGACGAGCAGGCGACCGCATGACCACGGCGATCGAGGCGACGGTATGGCGGCGCACCCCCGCCGGGGAACCCGGCCGGACACCGCTCGCGCACGGGGTGTTCGTCGACGACATCGGCGCGCACGAGTTCGTCCGCCACCAGGTGCAAACGCTCCCCGACCGTGGGGTCGACGACGTGATGATTCAACTCGTGACCGTCGACGGCGACGGCCCGGCATGCCGGACTCGCAACATCGTCGGGTCCACCGAGTCGGTTCTCCCGGATCTCGACCATCCCGACCAGGCTGCGCACGCGATCTCCTCCGTCCTGACCCACATCGCGCAGATACGCAGCGTGGACGTCGCAGCAGTGTTGGTGCTCGCCGCCGCGTCGGCGACGGCGAACGTGGGCGGCGCCGACACGTTGCTGGCTGCGTCTCCGCAGTCGGAGTCGGCGCAGCACGTCGCCGCGCTGGCGGCGTCCGGGACCGACCCGCAGTTGCCGTTGGCGAAGCGGACGTCGCCGGTGGTGCTCTACCTCGAGACCCGCGACCAACAGCTCTCCGACTACGAGATCCAAAAACTGTGGCACCGGGACCGGACGAACATCCGGGCGGCTATGCGCCCGGCCGACCTCCCCTCCGCTGCGGTGGCCGAGCTCGGCGCGGAACTGGTCGCCGTCGACCGGCTCTACGCCGCGGATACCGACGCCTACCTCGCCGCGTGGACCGCCGCCGCGACGGAGAAAGCGCGGCGGTTGGGGCTTCCGGAATCTGTGCCGGTGGTGGTGTTAACGGAGGAGACGGAGTTCTTCGACGACGGGGATCTCGAACCGATCTATGAGCACGCGTTCGCGCTCGCCCCGTTGCCCGGGTGCGGGTACGTCCCTGACACGTTCCCGCACCGGTCGCCGGACGGCAGTGTCGACGTCGAAGCGTTCATCACCGCCGAGCATGCCGCCCGCCGCGGCTATCGCGACCGCGCACGGGGGCAGGGCGGCAACGGCGAACGGGTGGCGTCGTGACCCGACACCGCCGCCTTGTCGGCGGGGTGGTGGCCGGCGCGGTCGTGGTGGTCGCCGCGACTGCGGGGTGTCTGCCCGGCGGTACCGCCGATGCGGGTCCGCCGAGCACGGTGGGGACGGTGTCCCGCGTCGTCGACGGTGACACCGTCGACGTCGAGACCGCGGTCGAGGGCACGGTGCGGGTACGGGTCATCGGGATCGACACCCCGGAGACGAACCGGCCAACCACACCGGTGCAGTGCTGGGGACCGGAAGCGACCGACTTCGCCCGGGCGATGCTCGACGGGCAGCGCGTCCGGATGGTTCCCGACGGCGGGCAGGACGACGTCGACGACTACGGGCGGGCGTTGCGCTACCTGCGGATCGGTCCCGCGGAGACGGACTACTCCGTGGCCGCGGCGGAGGCGGGCGCGGCACGCGCCTACGTCTACGACCGGAGCAACCCGCCGTCCGCTGCTGCGGACATCGCTGCTGCCGAGGACCGGGCACGGGCCGGGGGTGTCGGTCTGTGGGGGCCGCCCTGCAGCGGCGGTGCATGAGCGTCGACGTGTTGTGCTTAGCGCCTCGTGTGCGGGTCGCTGTGTCTGCGGGACGTCGACAGGGTTGGATGGCGTTCCAGACCGATCAGGACGAAAAGGATGCAGCGGACGATGAGCACCACGACGCCGACAGCGATGTCGAATATGAACATGCCCGGCTACGTCCTCGCGGCGCTGTCGTCGTTGGCTCTGGTCATCAGTGCGCTGGGTCCGTGGGCGACGAACAGGTTCCCGTCGGCGTCGGCGGCGGGAACGAGTACACCCGATGGGAAAGTCGTTCTCGGCCTGGGTGCGACGGCGCTGCTCTTGGTGTTTGTGCGCGCGGTGTTCGCATCTCGCACGGTGATGGTTCTTGCCGCGTTGTGTGGAGTGCTCGGTGCTGTCGTCGGGGTCGTGGACATCACGGACACCAGTCGCCGGATTGCAGCGGGATCCGGCGTGGTGGCGTCGACGGCCGAGGTCGGGTGGGGATTGTGGCTGACGCCGATCGCATCGGCGGGTGTCATCGTGGCGTCGATCATCGTCGCGTCCACCACGCATGCACGCTCGACAGCCCGGACAGCGCCATCGGGAGCGCGTGCGGTGACCCCGCGGACATCCGGTGTCGCCGCATCGCCGACCAACAAGCTCTACGCCGCCACCGGGATCGCTCTGCTCGTCGCCGCCACCGCTCTACTGGTCACGACGGCGATCATCGGCCTCACGTGAAGCGGCGGCACCTTGCTGACGATGGTGAGGTTCAGGCCGCGCAAAGTCCGCACTCCTCGTCTGGAGTGCGGACTTTGCGCGCGTTGGGAGATGCGACGGTTCAGCGGCTCGCGATCACCGCCCCCGCCAACCCCAGCGTTGCCAGCACGATTGCCGTAGTCATACCGGGAACCTGCACAGCTAGCGTCACGGCCGCGATCAGCGCCAGAACTACCGCCAACCGGCCGGCGGGAGTTCTCGGGCGTCGGTGCAACTCGGTACCCTCAGCCATGTGTCTCCTTTCGTGAGACTCGAGTGGTCGGCACCGGGTGATCTGAACTTGGACGGTTGGGTTCACCTGGTGCTAGGCCAAGCGTAGGGCGAGACGGTGACAGATACGGATCACTTTGCCGCCGCCCGAACCATGGTCGCCGCACCGGTCCAGGGACTTGTCGGAAAACGATGCACATCGACAAGAACATGAGCGAGTCATCCGCCGTTCACTAGCACTCTGCCGTGGCCTCATATGACGAGGTAGGGCGGTCCGTCCACCACATGGTGGCGTGATCTCTTCCTTGCGCACAACGTGCACGTTGTGCGTGAACACGCAGATGATCCTCTTCATGACGGCCTTGTCGGTGTAACGGATGAACTCACCGTGGCTGGGGATGAACTCCGCGTAGTTGTCGAAGACGTGGGCAGCTGCGCCGGCCCCTTCGATGCGATGAGGGATCACGACCGTTCTCACCGACGAACTTGCCCCTGAGCAACGTCGAGTGCTACGACGTCAATCGCCGAGGCGGGCCTTCCGCGATCGGCGCGATCGCGCCGTGAGATTGATTGTCAGCGCGACCACGAACAGAACCGCGACGACGACTTAGGTGCTCGGTTCCAACTTCTGCTCGATGAGGGTGGCGATGAGGACGGCAACGACGGCCACCGCGCAGACCGCGAGACCGGGACCACCGAGAGCTGATCGGGTCCGCTGGTCGAGGTTGTGGAATCGGCCGGCCATGCGTCGAACGTATCGCGGAGGGCTTCGGGGTCCTGTCGTCAGAACAGTGCGTGTTGGGCCGCGTCGGCGGCCTGGTGGCGGGCGCTGCACCAGAGGGTGTGCAGGTGTCGCGCGACGCGGGGGTGCACCTCGAGGGTGTCGGCGAGGGTGTTCCAGTCGGTGCCGCGTGCGTGTTCGGTGTCGAGCCACCGGCCGACGTCGTCACCGTCAGAGGTGAGCGTCCCGTCGGCGGTGAGGTACCGGTCCGGATCCATAGCGTCAGCGGTGTCGCCGCCGGTCATGCGTGCGCTCCCCCGGCTCGGAAGGTGTTTAGCCGCTTCCACGCCGCCCGCTGGGCGGTACCCAGTTCGACCATGTAATCGAACAGCTCGTCCTCTGGACCCTGCTCAGCGGCCTGCATGAGTCGCTGCCCGGTGATGTGAAAGGACCGCCGGTAGGACTGGGACAGCACGATGTCGGCATAGTGCACGGCGGCTGACGATCCGGTGGTGTCGGCGGTGACGACGTCCGCCAACGCACGCCGCAGCGGTGCGTCCTTCTGCCCTCCCCCGGCCCGGTGCAGGACGGCCGCGACGGAGGCGGGGTCGTGGGGTTGTCCGGTGGTGACGAGGTCGGCGATGACGGTGAACAGTTCCGCGTAGGTGGGCTCGGCGAAGTCAGCCGGCATCAGGGCGTCGGTGACGCGGACGGCGGCGGCGGTGTCGACGGACCACATGAGCGCGCAGAGGGTCAACGATTCCGGGTCGGTCCGCGGGTCGAGGCCGGCGCTGGTGTCGGCGCCGGGATCTGCGACGTCGGGTGCGAGGTCGAGGACCGGGTCGCTCGGGTTCTGCTCGGGTTCGGGGACTGCCCGTAATGCGCTCATGACGTCCTGGCCTTACCGGGTGTCGGTTGAGTCGGCGGCCGGGTGGGTGGTCCAGGGGCCGGGGATGACGACGGCGCTGGTGGTTTCGGCGGCGAGGTCCGCGTCGATCTGGGCGGCGATGAAGTCGTGGTCGGGCTGGTAGTCGAACGCGAGGTGCGCCATGGGTGGGGTCTCCTTCGGTCGGTGGTGGGTTGCGGTGTGCAGTCAGGCGGCGGAAGCGGCGGCGAGCTCGGCGAGGCGGTCGTCCCGGTATCCGCTCCAGTGGGTGTCGGGGCCGGCGACGACGACGGGTGCGGCCAGGTAGCCGAGGGCGAGGACGTAGTCGCGGGCTTCGGTGTCGGCGCTGATGTCGACGGCGGTGTAGTCGAGGCCGGCCTTGTCGAGCGCCCGGAACGTCGACCGGCACTGCTGGCAGTTGGGCTTTGTGTAGACGGTGATTCCGGACATGGCTCGCGCCTTTCGACTATTCGGTGGTGTGGTTCCATTCTATTTCACGAACGGATTTATCTCCACCGCTGGAATGTATTTGTTCGGTAACGCTGAAACGGTTTCTTTTGTTGCGCTGCAACCGATATGGCGATGTTCGGGAATGCCGCTCGGTCCCGTTTCGGCGGGTTTATGTAGTGCGCTGTTTTCGTCATTGGCGGGTTTGTTCGCGGCGAGAGTCTAGGATCGCGGGATGACGTATTCGCGTGTGGAGTCGGCGTTGGTGGCACTGCAGTTGGATCGGAGTGTGCCGTCGGATCTCGCGGTCGAAGCGATGGTGTCGGGGGTACCGGTCGAAGAGACGCTGCCCCGTGCTGCTGCCCCGGGCGCTGTGGATGTGGTGTGGGTGCCGGAGGACATGCCCGACCTGTGATCGCGGTGGCCGGCCCCGGTTGGTAGCGACCAGTTTGCTCGGTGGTGGGTGCGTCGAGGTCGGTGTGAGGCTCGATGCCCGATCGCCGGCTACCCCCCGGCGGTGGCCGGGCGTCCCCCGCTGGCTGCGGGAGCCGCCCGGCCCGTGCTCTATTCCCGGTCGGGTGCCCCGGGCAGGTGCGCCCCGGTGGTGGCGCGGACCGTCTCGGCGTCGACGTCGAGGGTCCGGATCTCGGCGGGGCTCATGGCGACGTCGAGTGCCTGACGGAGTAGGCGGAGCATCTGCGGGGTGGCGATGCCTGCGCTGGTCGCTTCGTCTTCTGCCGCGTCGTAGGCGATGTTCGCGGCTGCTCCGTCTCCGGCGCGGTGGCAGAGCCACCCGGCGATGCTGAGGGCCTGGACGCGGGCCTCTCCTCGGGTGCGGCGGGCGATGGTGGCCATGACGGTGTGCGCGGATGCGCTGCCGTAGAGCGGGAGCCGGAACATCGCGTCACGGACGGGCAGTGCGGTGATGACGGCGGCGGTCCGGGCGATGAGGCCACTGTCGGGCAGCTCGTCGGCGTAGACGACTGCGGCCAAGTCTTCGAGCACCGTCGCGGCGTCGGCGTGCTCGGCTGGGTGAACCTCCGTGGCGTGGGCGTAGCGGTCCCCGATGGCGGTGCGGCTGCCCTCGATGGCCGTTCCGGCTTCGACGGTGCTGGCGGCCAGTTCGGACGCGATGGGGTCGACGTCGAACGTGTCGAGGGTGTCGAGGTCCTGGGCGGTGGCCGGTTCGGCGAGGGTGGGGACCCAGTAGGTGCCGATCACCTCGACGGCGGTGGCGAGGATTCCGGCGATGACCAGGTTCTCGACGACGGCCGCTTTCTTGCCGGGTCGGTCTGCGATGGTTACGACGACGACCGACTCGACGCCGTGGCGACGCAGGACGTCGGTCATCTTGTGCGCCTGGGTGACGACGTCCACGCGGTCGAACCGGGCGGCGAAGGTGAGGACCTCGCCGGTGAACGCGAGCACGACGATGGACTCGGTGGGGACGTGCCGCAGCGCTGCGGGGATTGCGGCGATGACCTGGGCTGCACTGGTGAGGGTGATACGGGGTTGCGTCATGAGGTGAACCTCTCGGGTGGTGTGGGGGTGCGGCTGGGGGACGGTCAGGATCGGAGTGCGCGGCGTGCGTTACGGCGGTCGTAGCGGGCGCTGGCTCGTTTGACGGTGCGGCGGATCTTGGGGGCGCCCTGCTTGTGGACGAGGATGTCGATCTCGTCTGCGGTGGACGGGTGCTGTGCGCGCATGACTGGTGCTTCCTTCAGGGACTCGTGTGGCTCGGTCCTTGTCCCTCACCACGTTCTTTCGCCGTCATCTGGCGTGGGGAGAGAAGGGCGGTGCACGGGAACGGCGTCCTGCACCAGATACGAAAAGTTCTCAGCCGGAGGCGCTTTGAGAAGTTCTCGGACCCCGCAGGGGCCGGAGCGCAGCGGAGGTCGGGTGTTGGTAAGACGGGCACGGGTGACGCACGATCGGAGAAGCCAGATGGTCGAAAGAACAACGCTTTCGACAGAACGGAGCGCAGCGGAGTTCCGACCAGTGGACGCCCGCAGGGTGGCCTACGCCCGGACGGTCACGGCCGGCCTGCGATCAGGTTCCGCCGACCACTCCCCCGCGGCTGCCGCCTTCCACCTGTTCGGCTGGGTGGTGATTGTGCGGGAGCGACGATGCTGGGCCACGTCCCGCGAGTCGCGGTAGCGCTGATGCTTAGATGCGCGGCGGGAGAACGGTGTAATAAAAATGCCAGCTGTCATCGTATTCGCCGCGGCGGTGGTATCGACCGTCACTCGCCACCTCGATTCGCGTTGTGACGGTATCCATGACGTTTTTGTGGTCGACCGTCCAGGAAAGGAGGACGTCGTTCCCATCAGCTTCGTGAACGATCGGGAGTGAATGGTTGGAATTCTCCACTCGAAGTGCCCAATGCAGAGGGCGACCCTGCGGATCGGTCGCTGAGCAGCGATACGAGAGCCTGTCCCCTAGCGTCAAGACGGCTTCGGATCGGTGTCCGTCCACGAGCGCTTCGCCCTGGGTGGCGTCTTTTATGCCAATAATGTTGGGGTAATACATCTCGTCCGGCCCCTTCTCGCTGCGATACTTGGTAATCTGAACGCGAAGCATTTCGGTAAGACCGAGAACAAGATGCTCCTCGTATTCGAGGAGGTCACGGCTATGCATTGTGGGGTTTCGAAAATTGGCGAGACGATCCATGTCCAACGAAAATCGCCGTTTATGCTCAAGTATGGGTTCAAACTTCGCCCAATTACGATTAATTATGGCGGATAGATGCCAGAACTCCAGATAGTTGATAAGAGGAGGGGTTCCGAGCAATCCGGGTCGTTTCTGCTGGTCGTCAGTGCGCTTTTGTTCTAGGTCAGCTAAATCAATTTTCGGGTGCGTCTTCCAACCGTCGCCGATTACTTCACGGATGAGATCGCGAAGCACCGATTCGATGATGTTGATCGCGTCGGTGTTCCGCATGGAGTAACAGTATCGCCTAGAGCTTCCCCCGGCTGGCAGTCAAGGCCGCGGAGCGGCCCCGTACTAGAAGCCGCGCGAGCGAAGCGAGCTCAATGCCCTTGGGTGTTCGCGGGGACGAGGCCGGCGCGGAGGATGCGGAAGGAGTAGGCGCCGGGTGCGTCTGCGTGGGTTTCGCTGGGAGTGATGGTGGCGTGGGTGTCGTCGAGCTCGGTGATCTCGAAGGTGGTGACGCCGTGGGCGTGGAGTTTGACGCGGTCGCCCGTTTGCACAGCCGGTCATCGTATCGCCGGGCACCGATAAGTCGCAGTCCATGAGTGCGGCCGCGGGTTTGGGGAGAGTGAGTGTGCGCCACCGGTGTCATTCCACGCGCTTGGGAATGCCCGTGACGCGTCCACGGCGGTAGCCTGTGACCAACCTCTTTGTTCCAACCGACCAGGTAGAGGAGTGTTCACGATGGCCGGCCACCGACCCGGGCATGTCACTGATGACGACTGCACCACTGCTCCGGTGTCGGCTGCGACGGCGTCGATGTTGGCGCTGCCGTGGTCGAATCTGATGCCTGTAGATCTGCACGCGTTCGCGTTCGCACTGCGCCTGGTGCGCAGCACCATGATTGCCGTCTCGCCGCTGACCGATGCACTGGACGCGGCGGAGGATTTCCTCGAGCGGGCCGCCGGCTGTTGGTACAGCCACCTGGACCGGCATCCGGACGCGGCGGCGATGGAGGCACAGGGCGCACTCGACGACGTGCGGGACGTGCTGAGCCTGGCCGGCTGCACCTGCGGGGGCAGCACCGACCTTGATCGCCGGGTGTTGCGGGCTGCGGTGTCGGACGCGGCGGAGGCGTTGGCGGAGTTCGTTGACACCCGGTCCGGTGTGCCGGTGCCGTGGGAGGTGGGGCCGGATGCGGCGACGATCGCCCATCTGACATGTGCGCGGGCCTCGTTGTCGTACGTGGTCGCGGCACTCGCCGACTGACCTCGCCAGGTCACGATTGGGGTCTGTTCGGTCGGGGGCCGGAGCTGCTGCTGAGGTCGAAATTCCCAGTGTGAGGACTGGCCGACGGCCGTGCGCCGAGCGCGGCCGCGACCTGTTTCTCGAGGCGGGGGTTGGGCCGGTCGGGGCAATAGGTGGCGGCGTCGCAGGAGCTGGCGATGCGCATGACGGCGGGGTCGGGCTTGTGCGGTTCGCCGGTGTCTGCGGTTCGGCGTTCGGCATCTGCGGCGGCGTGTTCACGCAGGGAGCGGGCGTTCTTTGCCCAGTCGATGCGAGTCATGGCGCTCCCCCGCAATTGTGCTGTGGTGGTGATGCGGGGCCGAGTGCTTCCCGGGTCGAGCGTTCGGTTCGACCGCCACTCGGCCCCGCTTCGTCAGGTTACCAAAACTCGAACATGTGTTCTAATCCGGGTTGGCCGCTTCGGGGAGCCTGGTCAGGGCGGTGGTGCGGTACCAGTCGCGGAGCCGCCCGGGGTCGGTGGTGAGGTGCCGGTACGCCCGTAGGACGTCGGTGACGTGATCGTGCGCAGCCAGAAGTTCAGGGTCGTCGGGGTCGTGTCCGTCGAGGATGAGGGCGGCGCGTTCGTCGTGGTCCACGAAGGGTTGGACGCAGCCGGTCGTTCGATGGTTCCCGCGGTCACACGACGCGCCGACACACCGGCCCGGTCGCGGGACAGGTGTATGTGGTTGTGGAACGGTGAGCAGGCATTTGCCGACCATTTCACCGAGAAAGACGGGTACACCGCACCGTGGCCAAGAATATGATCGTCGAACTGACCGATGACATCGACGGGAGCGTCATCGCCGACGGCACCGGGGAGTCGATCGAGTTCTCCGTCGACGGCGTCGACTACGCGATCGACCTGAAAGACAAGAACGCGAAAGAGTTCCGGAAGACGCTCGGCTACTACATCGAGCACGCGGCGAAAGTCGGCGGCCGTAAGCGCGGTGGGCACACCTCCGCTGTCCGCGCCGCCGCCGAGGCCGCCACCACGAAGTCCTCGAAGCGTGATCCGGAGCAAACGCGGGCAATTCGGGAGTGGGCCAACAGCAACGGGTACCAGGTCAGTGCCCGCGGCCGGATTCCCGCTGCGGCCGTCGAGGCGTTCGACGCCGCTCACTGACCGGTCCGCCCCCACTGTCGCAGCGCCGACTCGGCGGGCTGCCCGTGCGCCCGCGTCATCGACCGCCAGCAGAGGAGACTGCGACCATGAGCGCTCGGAAGTGGTACGAGAACGACGCGATCGAGAAGTGTGCCCGAATAGTTCTGCTGGTCTGGACCGCCGTTTTCGTCGGCCCGTCGTTGATCGGCGACATGATCGAGGAGCCGACAGCGTGGCACGTGACGCTGGTGGTCATCTGGGTGGTCGCCGTGGCTGTCCTTGCGTACTTCGCCGTCCGGGAGAGGTTCTTCGGTCCGCACGCCCCGACACCACCGCGAGTGGCACCGGACACTGTCCCGGCGTCCGATGTCGCCGATGCGGTCACCTCGACCGCAACGAGGGTGGCCGCGGTGAAGAAGCTGCGTGAGCTGCACCCGGGTCTCGGTCTCGCCGACGCCGTGCACCTCGTCGACCGTCCGGAATGACGAAAGCCGGGCCTGGCAATGGCACCGCCGGCGACCGCCCCACAATTGCCTCTAGCGTGAGCTGATGGCATCGACGTGGGAACGCTGGGAGCAGCTCGCCTACGGCATCCCCGCCGCCGTGGGCGTGGCCACAGGTGCGTACATCGGGGGTCGATCCGGAGGCCTGATCGGTGCAGGGTACGGGGCTGCCATCGGTGTCCTGTTGTCGCTGTTCGTGGGTGTCGGGGCGTACTTGGGTGGACGGTGGGCGTTGGCGAGTCTCGGCGGCGGCGCCGCCGGGCTGCGGGATCGCGTGCTGTTCGCTGTGTCCACCACGATCGGTGTGTGGCTGGTGGTCGTTCCCTGTGCGCTGTTCGTTCCGCCCGGGCTGTTCGGGCGCGAGCTGTATCTAACGGTGGCGTTCACCGGCGCTCCCGCGTTCGTGTGCAGCGCACTGTATGCCCCGCAACGCCTTTCGCGATCATGACTGTCTGGTCGTCTGGTCGTCTGGTCGTCCGGTCGCCTGATGGTCTGGTCGAGGTAACTCCGCACGCCCGGGCGTACCCGGGGGGGGGGCGGTCCAGTTCGGTCACGAGCTGGACCTCGAGGTCCGCGTGGGTTTCGCGGACCTGGTGGGGCTGCCGCGTCAGCGTCCGCAGGAACGGCCCGTGCCGTGGGCGGTGCGGGTGCCCCTAGTTGTGGGGGGGCACCCGCACCGTCTCGTCACTCGGCGGCGTCTGCGGTGTCGTCGGCGAGCGCCTGGTGGGCCTGTTCGGCGGTGATGGTCGCGGCTGCGGCCTGCTCGACGGGGGTCAGGTCGTGACCGTGGGCGCTCAGGAATCCGATGTAGTTGTCGAGGTTCCCGTAGTGGGTGCGTCGCCAGGAGTCGTGTCCCTTGCCGCTCATCCGGGCCTCGTAGGCGGCGAGCACCTGCGCCAGGGTGAGCACCTGGGCGCGGGCGTCACCGGCCTTGTCGACCACCGGGGCGATCGCGGCCCGTGCTGCCGCGTCGTCCGAGCCGGGGTATCCGGCCCCGGGGCCGGTCGCCTTCGGCACGGCGATGCCGAGCACCTGCGCGAGGTACTGCGGGGCCTTGTTCTCCGTCAACAGTGTCGGCTCGCCGACCAGCGTCTCGGCGATCCACTTCCCGGCGCCCTTCGGCAGGGTCTTGCGTGCGAGGAACTTGACCAGCCACTCCACCCGGGCGGTCGTGGCGGCCGCGGACGCCTTGTTCAGGTCGATGGTCCGCCGACGCTCTGCCCGCGCCTGCTCCTTCACGGCGAGTTCAGCCGTCGCTGCCGCCTGAGCCCTGGCCTGTGCCTGCGCATCGGGGTCACCGGCCTCGGCGGGAGCGGACAGCGCAGCGGCGAGCACCGCGTGGGGCTGTACCCCTGCGGCGGCGGGGTCGGCGGTGAAGTACTCCGGCACCCACACCGTGCCTTCGGTGAGCGTTCCGTGGTGCACGAACCCGTCGGCGGGGACGGAGTCGGGGTCGCCCTCGGTGGCCCAGTCGATCCGCTCCGCGTCGATCACCTCACCGGTCTCGGCGATAGTGAACTGCTCGGCGGCGGTCAGCCACACCGACCAGTGCTGCGGCGAGGTGTCGATGTGCTCGGCGGTGACCTCCTCGCCGCCGTCGACGGTCACCAGATCCTCGGCGCGGATCAGGTCGCTGCCGAACAACGGCTCGGCGGCCAGGACGGTGAACCCGCGTGCAGCGTAGGGGGCACCGGCCTCGGCGCGGGCGATGCGCTCGGCCTTCTCCCGTGTCAGCCGGGCGGCGGTGTAGGAGAACCCGTAGCGGCCACGCTCGAGCAGTTCCTCGACGGCGTCGGTGTCGCCGTCCGCGTCGAACTCCGCGAGGATCGCGGCCTGCTCGAGGGTGAGCTGTCCGGCCTCGACGGCGGCGCGTGCGGTGTCCGACCGCCCGGCGGCGGCGGCGGTCTTGACCTGCTCGCGGGGCATCTGCACGGCCTTGCCGACCTTCGTCGCGGACACTCCCAGGTCGAGCATGTCCGCGACGGCCTTCACCCGCTGGGACACCGTCAGTCCGATACGGCGGTCGTTGGCGACGACCTGCCGCGACAGGCGGGCGATCTCGGCCTGCTTCGCCGTGACCCCGTCGGCGGTGGTGGTGATCATCACCGGGACGGTGTCGGCTTCGGCGTCGATCGCGGCGAGGGTGCGGTGGGGTTGTCGATGGTTGCGGTCATGATGGTGTCTCTCCCTGATATGGTTTTCGGTGAGACACCGGGCAGCTAGAGACTGTCCGGTGTTTTTCTGTCTGGTGGTGCTGTTCGGGTGTGCGGTCCCCGTCTCGGTGGTCCCCGGTTCCTCGCGGCGGCGGTCATCGGTTCACTCGGGGTGCGGCGTTCTCGGCGTCGGTGATGTCCTGCTCGGTGGCTCCGGCTTCGCGTGCGGTGCACGTCCAGTAGGCGGCGCGTTCGCGGTGCGCGGCCTCGGTGGATGCTTCGGGGTCGACCGCTCCCTTCTGCGCCCTGGCGGTGTAGGCGGTGATCTGGGTGAGCGCACGGGTGCGGATGGTCAGCACCGCCGCCCCTACTGCGGCGCGGGTCGCGGTCCGAAAGTCGGTGGTTGTGGTCATGGCTCGGTGCTCCTCGGTGGGTGTGGGGTGGTCAGAGTGGGCGTTCGACGCCGAGGACGAGGTCGCCTTCGATGAAGGTGAATCCGTCGCCTGCGCTGTCACGCATGGCGAACCAGTAGTCGGCGCGCGACCAGACGAGCGTGAAATATCCGGCGTCGGTGAGCGTTCCGAGGAGGTCGCGGTCGGCCCCGTTGGGGAAGAACGCCGCCCCGGAGGACGGGGCGAAGTGCCGGTTGAGTGCCGCGATGAGTTCGTCGGTGGCGGTCGCTCCGGCGGCGGCGTCGAGTGCGTTGTCGTAGGTGGTCCAGTACGTGTCGGTGCTGCTCATGGTGGGTGGCCCCTCGCGTGTCGGGCGGCTCGGACCTGGCTGGCCCTCCCCGCGTTCTTTCGCCGTCATCTGGCGTGGCGCAGAGGAGGCGGCGCACGGGAACGGCGTCCTGCACCCGAGACGAAAAGTTCTCAGCCGGAGGCGCTGTGAGAAGTTTTCGAACCCCGCAGGGGCCGGAGCGCAGCGGAGGTCGGGTGTGGGTAAAACGGGCCCGGGTGACGCAGCATCGGAGTAGCCAGATGTATCGAAAGAACGAATGCTCTTTCGCGGCGCGGAGCGCAGCGGAGCTCCACCAGGTGGACGCCCGCAGGGTGGCCCACGCCCGGCCGGCAACGGCCGGCCCGCGGCCCGGAACCGCCGACCGCTTCCCCGCGCTGCCACCTCCCACCCGGACACGCCGGTGACCGGCTGTGCGGGAGCGACGGATACCGATCACGTCCCGCGGGCCGCGGTAGCGTCCTGAGGTGTCATCAGGGGTTTTCACACAATCTGTGCAGTTCGCTGATGTACTCGGAGCTGATGTACTTCGGAATGGTGGCCGACGTATGCGACGGCGCGGGCGGCTCTGCGAATCACCGTCATCGCGGCCTCCGCGGGTACGAGGCGGGCGTCGTCGACGATCCGGCGGTGACCGTCGAGGTGGTGATGCTCGTTCTCAAGGCGCATCCGCTCGGGGGTGAAGAACTCCGCGACCGGAGCCGCGCATCGCGGGGACGGTCGTGTACCACGTACCCGGTGTTACATGCCGTCGAGGAGCGCCAGGGTGCGGCGGAGAAGTTCGTCCGCTCGGGCCTCGACGTCGTCGAACACCTCCGAGATGTCCGCGAGTGCGGTGTGCGCGGCCAGGCGGGCTGCAACTCCGGCCGCATACGTGTCGTCGAGCGAACGGCCCGATGACGTGGCGGCGGAGGCGTGCGGCACGATGGTCGACTCACCGACTGCGGTCGGACGCTGGTGACCGCTGCGTTCGGGAGTGCCCCGGTGCGCCGGGGCAGTGCCGGTCAGGTGTGCGGTCAGGACGGATGACACCGACGCCGGTGTCATCGCCGTCAAGGGTAGGGGCACCGCGCCCCACCGGTCGATGGGCACCACCACCGGACCGTCACCACGGACCGCAGCCCCGGCGCCGACCGGAAACACGTCCGTCCGTAAGCACTGCTCGAGCATCCGCGTCGACGGGTGCCGTTCGATCACCTGCAGTACCTGCTCCCAGTTCCGCCACACCGACACGTAGTCGATGTCCGGTGCGCAGGTATCGGTGTCGGTGTTCGGCAGGTGCAGCTGGTGTCGCCCACCGACGTGCAGGGCGCTGCGCTGCACGTCGACGTGGCACCGGTCGAGGGTGGCGATGTCGGCGGGCCGCAGACCGGCGGCGCGTAGCGCGAGGATCACCGCGTCGCGGCGCCCGAACATTCCGGTCGGCCATCCCCGTCGTGGGGAGGGTGGCGATGATGGGTGCTGCGCGGCGTCGGAACAGCGCGGTGCGATGGGTGCGAGACTGTTCGAGTTGGAGGCGGATCGCTGTCACCGTGCCCGGCGCGGGTTGTCCCGCATCGCGGTGGGCTCGGTTGATCACCGCCACTCGCCGACGCAGTGCATCGGTGCCGGCGGGGTTCTCGTCCAGGAACAGTGCCAGCGTCACCGGTGATGCGGGTAGTGCGAGCATGTCGACGGCCGCGCACCAGTCCGCGAACAGGGACCACTCGTAGTGGTATCCGTGCGGGAGCGTCGGACGGTCGATCATGGGCACAACGGTCATCCTCTCGATCCGGTAGCCACCGACCATCGACCGCCAGCGGAGGGTGGCGGCCGCCGAACATGCTCAGAACATGGATAATTGGGCGGGATCGACTCGCGAACGCCCGCGGCGCAGTGACCCGGACGCGACGGCCGCAGTCCGATGTGGCGGTGTCTGCGGCGCAGCGGGGTCGATGACCCCGGCGCGCGCTGCGATCGCCGCGCGCACGATACTGCGGTGATCGGACCGGACCGCGCGACCGAGGGCGCCGGGGGTTCCGAACTGGTTGCGCCACTGTACGGAACCCGGTGGCGGTGCGCCAAGGACGGAGTCGGTGAGCCGGTCGAGGAGCACGTCGAGTCGATCATGGAGGACCCGCACCGCGTCGTCCAGAGCAGCACCGGCCACATCGACCGACATGTGCTGCGGGTCAACGGGTGCCGCCATATCGGTCACAGTACGCCGGTCAAGCGGGATCGATGCGACACTGCGTGTGCCGTCGTGTCAGCGTCGAGGGTGGTCGGTGACCGGGGCCGCGGGGCGGTGCAACACGGTCGACGCTGGACCTCTCCGATCTGCAGGCGCTGTTATATCGGGGCGAGTGTTGTGCGACAACAGGATTACTCGCACAGTGTCGTGGAGTAGTTCCTGCTGCAGCGGCGGGCCGGCGAGGGTGCGGATGCGCATGGTCGACATCATGTACTCGACCTCCGACACCGTTTCCGTGTACCGCACCGCCGGACGCGAAGTCGCACCGTAGCGAAGATTCACGGCGAGCACGACACGGTGCCCACCCGGACGGGCACGAACCACGGGTCGGGGATCAGTCCGCACCGTCCATCGTGTCCCCGATGGCCGAGGTCAGTTCGTCGTCCGTGGGGACGAGGTCGCGGACCGGCGCCGGCAGCGTGTCGTAGGTGTAGTCGGCGACCGCCAGGGGTGCTGTGGTGCCGGCGAGGGAGTACCGGACGACGCTGTCGTTGCGCCCGGCGCACAACAGGATCCCGATGGTGGGGGCGTGCGTGTCGTGGTTGCGCAGGTTCTCATCGATCCACGAGACGTAGAAGCCGAGCTTGCCGACATATTCGGGTTCGAAACGCCCCACCTTCAGTTCGACGACCACGAACCGGGACTGCACCCAGTTGAAGAACAGCAAATCGATGTAGAAGTCGTCACCTCCCACGGCGAAATGGAACTGGCGCCCGACGAACGCGAAGCCGTGCCCCAGTTCCAGCAGGAACCGTTCCAGCCGGCCCATGAGCGCTGCTTCGAGCTCGCGTTCGGCGACCCGATCACCGAGGTCGAGGAAATCGAAGACGTACGGGTCGCGGACCAGTTGCTGCGCGAGGTCGGACTCCCCGCCGGGGAGCTGGGCGGTGAAATTCGACGGTGCTGCGCCGCTGCGGGCGGCGAGTCGGTTGCGGATCTGATGGGTCAGTACCGCGCGGGACCACCCGAGCCGAACAGCTTCGGTGGCGTACCAGTCACGGGTCGGCTGGTCGTCGAGCTTGTCGACCAGGACGGTGACATGCCCCCAGGGAAGTTGTCCAACAGCTTGTTGGACGAATGCGCTACGCGGCCACGATGCGGCGATACGTCGCATGTAGTGCATATTGCTGCGGGAGAAGCCGCGCATCGAAGGAAACTCCGCTCGCAGATCGGCGGCGAGCCTGTCGATAACCGCGCTCCCCCAGCCTTCGGCGCGTTGACGTTCCAAGACGGCGTGGCCGATATCCCAGTACAACACCAACAGTTCGGTGTTGACCACCCGTGTCGCGCGAATACGGGCAGTGCGGACCTGCGTCTTGAGATGAGCGACGAAGAGGACATAGTCGTCGGGCATCGCGTCCAGATCCGTCACACCCCTCATTCTTCCCCACCGCAGCCGTCAGCCCACGGTGTGCCAGCGGAACCCGGCGGCGGACAGGGTTGGGGACGACACTGGCCACAGCGCGGTCCGTGCTGTCAGGCGTCGAATGTGCGCGGGTCCAGGGTGCGGCGCACCACAGTGCGGGCGACAGCGGTGACGGGCTTCGACTGCGCGTAGGCGTATCCGCGCAGGCGGGCCGCGGCGTTCACGGTGCAGGCGACCGGTGGCGCCGGAGCGGGCGACAGTGCGCCGGACGTGTCGGTGCCCACCGGCACACTCGACACCATGCTGATGAGCCAGAAATTTCTCACTCACCACCCGTTCGCGGTTCTGGTCGACCTCGGATGGGTCTGCGAGAACCTCGGGCCGCCTGTGATGCGGCGGGGAGCGTCGGACTTCGTCCGTGTTGCCACCTTCGGGCGCGGGCGCCGAAGTGTGTGCATGGACGTCGACCGGCACGGCCGGATGAGTCAGTTCGCCACCTACGACGCGGGCGAGGACATCGGCTTCACAGCCGAGACGCCCGCCGCGTTGATCGCCCTGGTCCAGAGCCCGGACGGGACGCCCGTTCACGAGCTCGCCTCGATCAGCGACGTCACGACACTCTCGATGGTCTGAGCACACGATGCGCTGTTAACCCACCGTGCTCGTCACACTGCCGACTACCACGTACCTGGGCTGCAATTGTCAGGCCCCTTCTAGTACCAAAAAATGGCGAGAGTCCAATACCGTCGTGGTGGGCAACACGATGGACTAGCGGCGCTGGTCCGAGATAGCCTGCGCAGCAACATGCAGTGGCCAACGCTCACTGAACCGCTCGACTGCCTTCTAGTTCAGGATTGTAGGGCACCTTCAGCGAAACAATACCGACGCGTTACAAGACTAGCCGCGATCGGCATCCGCCTGACAGCTGTCAAACTAGACTCGTGACCGATTCGACTACCCCACCTCAAACCGCCATGCAGTACTGCGCTCTCACGAGAGATGAGATCGCCGAACACATAAAGGACTTCCCGCAGGTAACGGTCATGCCGGGGTCGCCTATAGATAGGCTCGACCAACGATCGAAGTACAGAAGCTACCGCGAAACCGCCTCGATCCCCATCCTCAGCTCCCTCGATCACATGAGGTTGGTGACGGAATCTGTTCTTGGGCTACGGGGCGCACTCCCATTCGCGCATGCAACCTCGCTGCGGACGGCGCTCAGCGCAGCCTCGTGTGCTCTCTGGCTAATGCCGGCAGCGCAGGAGGAGCGAGAACTGCGGGCAGCAATGCTCAATTTCCACGACCACGCCAATTATCTTGTATGGCTCCGATCGCGACCATCCGCTGATGATTCTGACCTACAACGACACGTCAGCCTGATCGAACATCGACGGGACCATTTCGCGGCCACGGCACTCTCGCTTGGTAGGAATCTTTCCGGTAAGTGGAAACTGACCGCTGAGTTCGACATGACAGTCGCCGCATCAGCCATGATGCCTTCGTCGATGTGGGGCGACAAATGGTCACCTAGGGTTGAGGTCCCGTCTCAGTGGCGCATGCTGAGTTCCTACGCACACGGACTGCGCTGGGGAACTACCCCGAACACGATCCAAGGCGACGCCGACGAGAATGGCTTCGCTGCAACGACTTTGACCTTTGACTTAGATAGGTTGATGGAAAGTACTCGCATTGTTAAGGATGTACTCTGGACCGCAATAAATCGATTCCGGGAACTAGCAGCGCTTCCACGCTCTTATTGACGGATCGTTGGTACGCATTGCGGAGCCTCGCTCGCGTTAAGCCCGGTCGTTCGAGCGCGCCACCACCCACGGAGTCATAGGCGTAATCGATGCACGATATGAGACCATCCAGGAAACGAGCACGGAGGACATCGGCACGGATGACGAGCACGCACGCACCGGTGCGGAACTGCTGCCAGCGAAGCAGTCGGCCCCGTTGCGCACAGACTAGCGCCGAACAATGCCGACATCACCAGGACTTCGAGGTTGTACCCTCACCTCGATCGACAAGCCATCGTCCGGCAAGCGCTGGGAGACGGACGAGCTAGGCGGTGGCGACGGTTGTCCACTACCCAACGGACTCCGCAGACGCGATTGAACCTGTAGGTTTGCCAGAACGACGAGCCTGGGAGCGGCGAATGAGGTACGTGGCCTTTAAGTTCAAGAATTTCAAGGGCATCCAGTCCGCAGAAATAAAGCTTGATGGGCATGTCACCACACTTATTGGCTTGAACGAGAGCGGAAAAACAACCTTTCTCGAAGCAATGTGCTGCTTCAAGTATGGAGATGCAGAGATCGACAGCATCCACCCCGAACTCGGATCCTTGCGGAACCCGGCTCAGTGGGTGCCCATCTCTCAACGAGCGAACTTCAACGGGAGAACCTCGATAGCAGCCAACGTAACCCTCGAACTTGGCGACAAACAAGCGCTGATTGAACACCTTAGAGCCGAGTTTGGCTTCAAGAAAGTCCATTTCAACGAAACAGTGGCAATCACCGAGAACTACGAGTTTGAAACGTCCCGTTATACGGGTAAGACTAACACATGGGGTTTGATTCTCAGCGGTCTGAAAGGCCAGGAACGAACCGTCCGTCGCTACGGTGCGACCACTAAAGAGTGGCATAGCGCGGTGGCTTTTCTCTCAAAGCGACTTCCCACCATCTGGTATTTTCCGAATTTCCTGTTCGAACTACCAGAACGCTTCGAACTCACGAGTGCATCCAACGAGAACACATCGGAGTTGTCCGATAGAAACGCATTTTACAAGTCCACCTTCCAGTACATTTTGAATGAAGTCAGCCCCGGCGCAACACTCGAAAAACATATTGTAGAACGCCTGCAATCTGACGAATTGGTGGAGCGCCGGAATTTAGACGCCCTCATGCTGCAGATGAGCAGATACATCGGCGAATCTGTCTTCGGAAACTGGGATCGGATTCTAGGGCGTTCCACACCTCTGGGAGAGGTGGATATCAGGGCACTCACCGACGCCAACGGCAATTGCTATCTCGACATGCGAATCAAAGGACCAGACGGGTACTTCGAATTGGCGGAGCGGAGTCTCGGTTTTAGATGGTTTTTTATGTTTCTCTTAATGACAAATTTTCGCGATGATGCTTCGAGTCCGAGTCGGAAGGTCTTCCTCCTCGATGAACCAGCGTCCAACTTGCACGCTAAGGCACAGTCCGAACTCCTACAGAGTTTTGAGCGCCTGAGCGACAGATGCCATCTGATCTACACCACACACAGTCATCATCTGATCAACATAAAGTGGCTTGACAGCGCCAAGATTGTGAAGAACGACGCAATAGGAACTCCTACCAGCGACGATTATATGCATGCCAATGTGGGCAAGAATACAAATATTGCCACTGTTCCCTACCGGCAGTTTGTCAATGACTATCCCGACCAGATTTCATATTTCCAGCCCGTGCTTGATATGTTGGACTATCAACCGTCCATCCTTGAGCCAGTTGCCGAAGTCGTACTCGTCGAGGGCAAGTCAGACTTCTACTACTTGCGGTATTTTGCGGATGTCCTCGGAGCGCCGACTGATCTGAAATTCGTACCTGGGGGAGGCGCGGGTTCTCTCGAACCTGTGATCCGCTTGTACATAGGCTGGGGTAAACCGTTCGTGATATTGCTGGACGGAGATGACGAAGGCGACAAGCAACGGCGCAGGTATGTCGAACTATTCGGACACTTCGTCTCAGATCGGTGTGTGCAACTCGCCGATGTCTGTGGGGATCAATCTGTAAAAGAGATTGAAGACCTAGTCACAACGACAGACGTGGAAGCAATGCGTGAGGCGACCGGCGCTTCCACGTCATCCAAGATCACTAAAAAAACCAAGTTCAACTCGGTCTTGGAGCTTCTGGCAGCTAAGAAGGTCGTCACCGTTGAGGAGGAATCATTGAAGAGGTTTGTCAGTCTTTTTAGTTCGCTTGAGAAGCGGTTGGAAGCGCTTAGGTGAGTTCGTCACCCCTAAGTTCGCGAGTGCGATATGTGACTGCGCACCCTCTGGTGAAGAATAGGCCCGTCAAAGGCCAATTTTGATTACAGCATTTCCAACCAGGGGGGCATTCTCGCGGGCGTAGCGCTCAAGCACGGCGGGTGTGGTGTGGCCGGTCTGGCGCATGATGGCGTGTGCGTCTGCGCCGTTGCGGAAGGCCTGGGTGACGAACCCTGAGCGGAGTGAGTGGCCGCCCAACTGGCTGACGAGTGCGGCGTCGTATCCGGCGCGTTCGCCGCGGCGTCGGATTGTTTTGTGGATCGCGGCGCCGGACAAGGGTGCGGTGCCGAGGTTGCCGTTCTTGGCGATGGCTCGGAACAGCGGTGCCCGTGCGGCGGTGCGAGGCACTCCCCCGCGGCACACATGTTCGTCGAAAGGGTCACGACCGCGGAGCAGTCGTATGACAGAGGGGCGGCCGCCGGCATCGAACGCTGACACAACCTGGACCCACCGCACGTAAGCGCACGGCGGGCAAGTGAGGTGCGATTCGGTGGTCGGGAGTGCTCGGACGACGCCGCGACCTTCCTGGTCGGTCTTGGTCTTGCGCAGTCGAATGTGCAAGCCGTCCTCGCGATGCAAGCTGACGTCGCGGCATTCGAGGTCGGCGAGCTCGGAACGCCGGAACGCACCCGCAAAGCCGAGAAGTAGCAGAGCGGTGTCGCGGCGTTCGAGGATTTCGGCGGCCCACCCGTCGCACTGGGCGCGGGCGGTCTCGACGAGGTGACGGATGTCTGTGACGAGCAGTGGCGCACGTTGCGTGCGTGGGCGATCGCCGGCGCTGGCGTAGTCGCGGCGGATGCCGGCGAGGGTGGCGGCGACGAGCTCGTGCGCCGACGGCTGCGGGTACCCGGCGGTGCGGTGGTAATGGTTGATGGCTGCCACCCAGGCTGACAAGGTGCTGGCTGCGTAGGCCTTCTCCCCCACCGCGGTGACGGTGTCGGCAGCATCGACGATGTACGCGGCGACGGTGACGGGGTGGGCCGGCAGTGCGACGTGGCCGTTGCGGGTGCACCAGTCGGTGAACCGTCGCCATCCGGCAGCGTAGGCGCGACGGGTTCCGGCCGACCGGGACGACTCCACCACCCCGGCGATGCGTGCGGCCACCGCCGCGGGGATCGCCGGCGCTGCAGTGTCCTCCGAGGGACCTGAGACGGCCGTCAGAGGGCTTACGGGGGCCGTGGCTCCAGGTCTGGACTTCATATCCGCAGCCTAGACCCCCGGTCCGACGAATCTGTGGACCAAAATTGTGCTGAACAGGCGATTCAGCGCAGACAGTGCGTTAAGTGAAATTAACGAGCCCAACAACCAGCGTTGCCATCGCGAGCTACCGAACGCGCGGCCCCCGCTGAAGCGGCCCACTTCGCTGTGCGAACGGCCGGCCTTCGTTGTGGGTGACCTCCAGATAATCGACGTACCGTTCCACCGCCTCTGCAGCGAGGTCGGACGGGCCGCGTGGCGCTCCCGGTGTAGCCATCAGGGCCTCGGCCGCATTCAGGAGTCGCTCGCTGGTCTCGACGTAGAAGTAGAACGTCCGCTTGGTCTTGGCGGGCTTGTCCCCCGCCGGGGGCGCTGGAGCAGCGGTGGCCGTACCTGGCACCACTTCGGACACCGGGTCTAGCGGGCTCGAGTTGCCCAAGCTGCTCTTCAGACGCTCAGGACGCGCCATGGCCGACACCTTCCATGAGCAACTCCGACGTGCGGCGGTAGATGCTCGCCAGATTGCGGGCGTCCGTCGTCCCCCAGTCGAGCAGACTGGTCTGCGCCTCGGAAGAATCTTTCAACACAACCCGTTTCGGTACTGGGTCGCCGACGATCGCGATGCAGTCCGCGATCTCCGCCAGCTGCTCACGACCAGCGATGGTGTTGCGTTCGTGAAGGTTGATGATCGCGCCCACCAGCTCCAGCGTCGGGTTGTAGCTGCGGCGCACCACGTCGATGGTGCGTCGCAGCCGTGCCAGACCGTTCGCGGAGAAGAGCGCGGACTGACTGACCACGAGTGCTCGCCGGGCTGCCACCAGAGCATTGATCGTCAACAGGTCCAGACTCGGCGGGCAGTCGATCACCACCAGTCCATACTTCGGAGCGAGTGGCTCCAGCGCATCGCGGAGTCGCCGCTCGCGTCCTGCGCCGCCGAGAATCAGCTCATCCCGCACGAAGGCGAGGGATTCCGAGTTCGGGTCGGTGGCGACCAGGTCCACACCGTCCCAGATGGACGGCGCCACGACGTCGGCGAGGGTGGCGGCCGACCGGTCCGACAACGCGTCCGCAATCCCTGCGTCGCCAGGTGCCGGCTCACCGGCATTAAGCACGGTGCTCAGGTTGCCCTGTGGGTCCATATCGAGTGCCAGTACTCGGTGGCCGGCGCGACGGGCGGCATCAACGATGTGAAAGGTGGTCGTCGTCTTACCTACGCCACCCTTTTGATTGCAGAAGGCGATCACGTTGTGTGACATGTGTGTCCTCTCATATGTCGGAAGTTCGAAGAAAGAGACTTCCCATACCCGCAATACCTGCAATACGGGTGAAGGAAGAAAAGTAAGTGATGGCTGTGTGGGACGAGTGGCGGCATGTACCTCCATACATGCCGCCCCGGTGAAGAGTCCGATACCTGTAATGACCAACTGGGACGTGACACCCGCACGGGACGCAATACCAGCAATGCCACCATCACTGGGGTAGCGGCCGATGGTGACAACACCGCCGACACTGCAATCACTGGTAACTTTCACTGTTATCAACGGACCAGCACCGGAGTCGACCGTTGGCCGGATACACCGACGCGGTCTCCGAGCACTGAACCCGAAAACTGTTGACATGAAGGGTGGTCCCGTCTACTGCATCGGACTACGTGCTGCTACACCCGGACCCCCCAGGGGTGACCCCCAATGTCCGCACCCACGTTGTCCGCTCCACGCCCTCTGGCCCCGCACCCGGATGGGCGCGTGGCTTTCGGTATCGCCACGTCATCAATGATCAGTCGACAGCATGGTGCCCGGGGCCGGTCTCCGGGGATCGCTACAGGGTGCACAGTCAACGGCGGCAGGCTGGTTATCGTCGGGCTCTGCCAGAAAACGACGGTCGCGGGCATAAAAGGCGCCCAGCGTTCAGCACCATCAGCCGAATAGCTGATGTGCGGCTCATCCCGTCAATAAACATCATTGAAGGATGAGCAGGAATGACCTAAGGTCGAATGCAAGAACCTCCGATCTGATGTGAGGCGGTTTGGACGCCCTCGGCCTCGGTGCTGGTAACACCGAGATGCGCCGGGGGCGTCGTTTTGTTCGGGCAGTACTTCAGCTCACGCGACATCCGTCGACAAAGATGCCTGCGCCTCGAGACGTTCGATGTACTCGTCGATCGCGGTATCCGGTATGAGGCGGCGCTTGCCTACCTTGATGCTTTTGATCTCACCGGATGCGAGCTTGTTGAAGAAGTTGGACCGGCCTAAGCCGGTGCGGTCCATACCCTCTTGCACGCTGAACAGCTGTCTCGTCATGACACCCTCCGCTGCGTTAATTCACCACATCCGTTCCGCTGAATGCGACGCGTCCACGTGGTTCCACCACAAACTAGCTGACGCGTGTAATCACCGCAAGAGAACCAGAAGAAGACGGTAGAGTGCGTGTTCATGACGCAAAGCTGGGCCCAAGCGATCGTGGATCGAACGGGGGCCGAGGTCCGCCGACTCCGGACGTCGGCGACCCCGCCGATGTCCGGGCAGGCACTCTCCGACCGCACTGCCGAGCTCGGCCACCACATATCGAGGGCGGTGATCTCCGACCTGGAGACAGGGCGGCGGAGGGGGCTCGACGTCGCTGATCTCCTCACACTGGCCGCAGCGCTCGACGTGGCGCCGGCCCAGCTGCTGTTCCCTGATCTTCCCCGCGGAACTGTGGACGTGCTCCCCGGGGTTTCCCAGGAATCCCACGACGCCGTCAGGTGGGTAGGAGGGGAAAGCGGCCTGTTGATGCTCGAGGATTCGGGATGGTCCGACGAAGCAACCGGGCAGCCGGTTCCGGTGTTCGTGCGCCGCCAGTTCGACGCCCGCAGAGACCGTACGACGCTGACTCACGAATGGCACCGCTCGATCACCGCGATGCGTAGCGCACGAAAGCAGCTGCAGAGGGCACTCGAGAACAACGAATCGCCCGACCAGATCCAAGCCCTGGAGATCATCTACGAGAACGCGCTCAAGCAGACGGCAGCGCATCGGGACACCATGGCCGCGCTCGGCATGACCGTCGGAGATGGACTCCCCCGTGGCTGATCGCTCATCAAGTACGCGATCGACGCGGATCCCTTCGGGAGCACTGAGAAACATCGCTGCCAGTCCGGCTCAGTCGGTCGATGGCTAGAAACCAACTACCCCCGCAGATCCGCAAGATCTCGGTGACCGATCGCCGTACGGCGAAAGAAGTTGTTCGCTACCAGGTCACTGTCGATGCGGGGACGCGAGAAGTACCGCGCCTGCGACCTGACGGATCCACGTACTTGCACACGACGCGATCTCAGTCCCGGCGGCGATTCGATACCGAGAAGGAGGCTCGCGCTTACTTGGCCCGCGTGACCGACGAGGTCAACCGTGGTGTTCACGTCTCGGGTAGCACGCTGTCCGTCGACGAGGTCTGCGAGGCATGGCTCGCGGGCCGGCGAGTGAGACCCACGACGAAGAACGCGTATCGCCACGCGCTGGAGCCGCTGAGACAGTTCCACGGAGCACTGCCGGTACAGAGGTTGACCAAAGGCCACCTCGACTCGCTTGTGACCGCACTCGCCGCCGGCGGAACACCGATGACACCCCAGTCGGTGCGTCGACCGTGGAGCCCGCAATCCATCAATCCCATGCTCAACATCATCTCGGCGGTGCTGACCGACCTCGTCAAACAGGGACTGCTGGTGCGGAACGTCGCTTTGTTGGTGGATCGACTGCCGCGCACCCAGCCGCAGATGCGAACGTTCTCTGTCGAGGAGATGCGCCAAATGTTGGCTTTCGCGCAGACCGATCGAGTGGGACACGCGTGGAACCTGGCCTTGTCCGGCCTGCGCCGCGGTGAGATCTGCGGTCTTCGGTGGTCCGACGTCGACCTGGACGCCGGCGTCATGTCGATCCGCAACAACCGAGTGTCTGTCGCCGGTCAGGCCGTGGACGGACTGACCAAGACGGAACGGTCGAACCGCGATCTTCCCCTGACCCCGGTGCTGACCGCCGCTCTGATTGCCGCCCGTGAGCGTCAGGACCTCGAGAGCGCCGCTGCCGGTGCGAACTATGGACCGGGCACCCATATCGTGTGCGACGTACTCGGCCACGCCTACCACCCCGACACGTTGTCCAACTTCTGGCAGACGGCGTGTAAGCGCGCCGGGGTGCCGCAGATCAGGCTGCACGACGCGCGCCACACCTGCGCGACGTTGATGCACCTGCAGAACGTTCCCATAGCCGTCATCTCGGCATGGCTGGGCCACGCGGATTCCGCCTTCACGATGCGCACGTACGCTCATGCCCCGAACGACGCACTCAAGATCGCAGCGCAGAGCCTCCAAACGATGTCAGACCTCCACGGGAACTGACGACGTCCGCAGGCCCGCTTTTGACCCTTTGCGGAGCAGTTCCGAGTGACTTGTGACAACTCGTGACATCGGGGCCGTGCGACCCATTCCCGCGAAGCGGGCGAAGCCACTTAACCGCAGGTCAAGGTACCTGTAGCTGGAGCCTCCTGTCAGGATTGAACTGACGACCTTTCGCTTACAAGGCGAGTGCTCTACCACTGAGCTAAGGAGGCATGCCCGGCGTACCGGGCGCCACCATCATAACGAGAGGCCTTCCTGCCGACGCCCGCCCACCCCGTCGGTTCCGGAGCCGGCGACGCTGACCCTGTTCCCGCCTTGCCGCTTGGCCTCGTACATGGCGGTGTCGGCGCGGTCGAGCAGGCTGTTGAGCATCACGGCGGTGTCGCCGCGCGCCGTCGACAACGGTATGGATGCCACCCCGATCGAAGCCGAGATGGGGGTCGCGTCGTCGTCTCGATGAATGGCGTGCAGGAGGGCATGGGCGACCGCCGGCCCCCTCGATTCGTCGCCGACGACGACCACCAGGAATTCCTCGCCGCCGATGCGGGCGGACACGGCGTCGAACGACACCCGCCCGATGCGTGCGGCCGCGCGGCGGAGAACGTCGTCTCCGATGGTGTGGCCGAAGCGGTCGTTGACCGACTTGAACGCATCGAGGTCGAGGCAGATCGCGGACACGACGGTCACGTCGTCGGCCGGGATGAGCCGCGCGGTCCGGACCATGGATTCGACGTCCACGAGCATCCCCCGGCGGTTTCGCAGGCCGGTCAACTGGTCGTAGAAGGCACGGGCCGCGTCGTCACGCAGTGCCGTGAAGAAGAAGTGGTTGAGGGAGGACGCCGCGAACAGGATCACGAGGACGGTGATGAGCGTGGACACCGCGGCGGACAGCGTCACGGTGGTGTCGACCACCAGGCGGGTGAACAGGCACAGCGCGACACCGAGAGCCAGCAGCTCGTGAGCCAGGAACACTCGTACGCCGTGGAAGGCGTTGGCGTAGTTGCCGACGGTGACCAGCAGGGCGGCCGACATCACGACGATCTGCGAGGGCGAGAGCGCGAGAAGCACAGAGGCGATGCTGAGATCGGCGATGACGACGAAGCGCAGCGACCACTCTTCTGTGAAGAAGTGGCCGCGTGCCCACGCCACGCCGAGCACCACCGACACGATCGTGCCGACGATGAACACCCACCGCGGTCCGTCCGCTTCGCCGGAGGACAGCGAGGTCACCAGGTCCGCAGTGGTCTTCCCCGCGACGAGAAAGCACGCCGCGGCAATGAGGTAGGGCGCCGTCCGCAGGTAGGCGTGGGTCCGGTGATAATTGGCGACCCACGCGTAGTCGATCTCGGACGACCACCACTCGCGGAGAACACGCACTCGAACCAGCCTCGCATCGTGACGGACATCAGCGACAGAGGTCCCCACTCCGTCGCCTCGAATGGTATGCACGCAATGCCCGGTCGACATCATCAATGCCGGATAATGGCCCATAAACTGTGGTTTCCACGGTCTTCACGACTGTTTCCGCAGATGCCACCTCGTGCAGGGAACACCCGGGGTCACCCGGTACCTTCGTCCTCGAACCACCGGACACGACAGCGGACCGAGAGAGGTATGAGCTTCCTGCAGGGCTTCACATCGACGTTACGACGCATGACGGGTGAACGACGCGCCATCGTCGACACCCCGGCGGGCGCACCCAGTCCGCTCCAGCCCATCGACCTCATGGACGACGCCAGTGTCGCCGAGGTGCTCGACCTCGCAGTTCGCGTCGGTGAGGTGACGCTGGCGGCCGGTACGGGTGCTATCGACACTGCGGCCCAGGTGCAGTTCATCGCCTCGACGTACGGCCTGTCGCGCTGCGACGTGGACGTCACGTACAACTCGATCGTCATCAGCGCCTACCGGGGGCCGACGCTGCCGCCGGCCAGCACGATGCGCATCGTCCACTACCGCTCGATGGACTTCACCCGCCTTGCCGACGTCGACGCCCTGGCCCGCAAGATCCGCATGGAGGTGCCGACGCCGGCCGCCGCTCTGGCCGAGCTCAAGGAGGTCATCACCGCGCCGCACCCGTACAACCGGTGGATCGCCACGCTGGCATGGTCGGGAATGGCTGCCGCGATCTCGGTGCTCCTCGGCGGGGGTGTGCTCGTCGCGGCGGTGAGTTTCTTGACGACGATGGTGATCGACCGTGTCGGGCGCGTGCTGAACCGTGCCGGTCTGCCGTTCTTCTTCCAGCAGGTGGTGGGTGGGTTCATCGCCTCGGCGCCGGCGATCACGCTGTACAGCTTCCAGGATCAACTGGGCATCTCGATCTCGCCGTCGCAGATCATCGCGGCCGGCGTGACGGTGCTGCTGTCGGGGTTGTCGCTGGTGGGCTCGGTGCAGGACGCCATCACAGGTGCACCCATCACCGCCGCCGCCCGATTCTTCGAGTTGTTGATGATGACGGGCGGCATCATCGCGGGCGTCGCGACGACGTTGCGACTGGCCGCGATGCTGGGCGCCGAACTGCCCATCCTGAGCAACGTCGCGCTTCCCGATATCGCGCAGGTGCCGACGAAGGTGCTCGCCGGCGCGTTCGCCGCACTGTTTTACGCCCTGGCCTGCTACGCGGAACGCAGGGGCCTCACGGCAGCGTTCATCGGCGGATTCGCCGGAGCCCTGGTGTTCCTCGTCGCGCAGCAGGTGGGCTTCGGGCCGGTGCTCTCGTCCGCGGTCGCCGCGACGGTGGTCGGGTTCGCGGGTGGTCTGATGGCACGCCGGGCGTTGATTCCGCCGCTGATCGTCGCCGTCGCCGGCATCACGCCGCTGCTTCCCGGCCTGTCGGTCTATCGAGGACTGTTCGCGCTGCTCAACGACCAGACATTGCTGGGACTGAGTGCTCTGCTGGCCGCCGTCGGTACCGGTGGTGCGCTCGCAGGAGGCGTCACGCTGGGCGAATGGGGCGCACGGACACTGCGCCGGCCCCGGATAGTCGAACGCACCGAGTCCCTGCGTCGACCCATCATGAGAATGGGCCGCGCGGACTCGGTGCGGTCGAAGCTTCCGATCAAGAACCGTCGGCGAACCGAACGGGAGTGGAAGTAGGGATCAGGAGGGATTTTCGACGCGGTGGCGACCCGCCGCGTCCTCTTCCATGGCCTCGCGGAGGCTGCGGGGACGCATGTCGGTCCAGTTCTTCTCGACGTACTCCAGGCACGCTGCGCGGCTCTCCTCGCCGAACACGACGCGCCAACCCTGGGGCACCTCGGCGAATGTGGGCCACAACGAGTGCTGATCCTCGTCGTTGACCAACACGTAGAAGCGTCCGTCTTCATCGTCGAACGGGTTGGTGCTCATCTTGCCTCGCTCACTGCAAAAGTCGGTGCCGGGCGATCCCGGCGGGCATTGTCCGTCTCGGCGCGGCTCGCCGCGTCGTCCGTCGAACCGCTGTCGACCCTAGCAAGGACCGCGGCTCCGGCACGCCTCGCAACGATCGAGTCGAGAATTTCTCCTGACCTGACGGCCACATTCGAGAGCAGTGACGACGTGATTCCGTGTGTCGTCTCGGTTCCTCCCTGCAGGTAGACGGCAGGTCCGTCCGATGTGTCTTCCCCGGACAGCAGCCGGTAATCCCGCGTGACGACGCGAGGAGCGTCGTCCGCCGGGGCGAGGTCGCCGAGCAGCGACCGCAGCGGGGCAGGCCGGAAGCCGGTCGCGAGGACCAAGGCGTCGCACACGAGCGTGTCGGCGATGCCGTCGATGGCGTCGCGCACCGTCACCTCGATACCGTCGGCCGACTCGGCTACCGCCTCGATGGTCGAGGCGCGGCGCATGAACAGACGACGGTGGCCGCTGACGCGCTCGGCGTACTCGGTGCGGTAGAGCTCCTCGATCAGCTCGAGGTCGACGACGGAGTAGTTGGTGCTGCGGTGCAGCGCGATGAGCCGCTCACGCTCGTGCGCGGGCGCCCGGTGCAGCTCGTCCACCGCGGAGGGATCGAAGATGCGGTTGGCGTAGGGGCTGTCGTCGGCGGGGCTGTAGCCGTACCGGGAGAAGACGCTGTGTACCTCGGCGTGCGGGTAGTGCGCGTGGAGGTACTGGACGACCTCGGCGGCGGACTGGCCCGCACCGAGAACGGCGAAGCGGCCGTGGGTGGGCTGGGGCAGCTCGGCCATCCGGGGCAGGAAGTCGTGGTTGTGGAAGCAGCGAGCGGACATCTGCGCCCACTCGGGAACGCGCTGGGTCAGGCCGGCCCCGACCGCGACGTTGCGCGTCTGCACCACGGTGCCGTCGTCGCATCGCACGGTGAGGACGTCGCCCTCTGCGGCGATGTCGGTGACGGAGGTGCCGAAACGCACGTCGGCGTCAACCCTGTCGGCCGCCCAGCTGAGGTAGTCGTGGAACTCGTGACGCGTCGGGAAGAACGTCTGGTGGTTGACGAAGTCGACCAGGCGCCCCCGCTCGAACAGGTAGTTGAAGAACGTGAAGCCGCTGCGCGGGTTGCGGAACGTCACCAGGTCCTTCGGGAACGCGATCTGCATCGTCGCGCCGTCGAGAAGCATGCCGGGATGCCACCCGAAGCTGTCCTGTCGTTCGACGAACAGGGCGCGGACACGCTCACTCTCGGCACAGACGGCGTTGTGTTCCTCGATGGCGATGGCCAGCGCGAGGTTGGCGGGACCGAAGCCGACGCCGACAACGTCCATCATCTCTGGTGCGCTCATGTCCGCGAGCTTAGCTTAGGCTGTGCTCACTCACTAGAGCTTACTCGCGGAGTTCAGGTGCAGAGTGAGGCGTTGCACGAACCGACCGATCGCCCCGCGATCACTCCCGGCCGGGAACTGCACCTGCGCGAACAGCGCACCCTCCCCCGCCGGCTCGTGGACGCTGAACGTCAGGTCCGCCCGAGGCCGACCCACGGGAACCGGCAGCAGCGCGGCGCCCGCATCCCCGAGGTCGGCGACGTGGTGGTGGACCATCAGGAACTGCGGACGACGCAGGTTCGACAGTCCCGCCGCGTCGACGATCTCGACGTACGAAGGCCCCGAGCGGTCGAGCCCGGCGACGGTCTCGGCCTGCACGCGCGCCGCGACGGTGGCCAGATCGCCATTCGTCGACGTGCACACAGGGATCAGATCGCTGAACGCCCCGACCATGGCGTGCGTGTCCTCGTGGTCCCGGCCGGCGACGAGAGTCGCGACGACGATCTCGTCCCCCGCCCCGACGTCGGCGAGCGCCAGGGCGAACGCCGCGTGGAGCACGGACACGAGACTCACTCCCGGCACACCGGCCAACTCCGCCCGCAGGGATGCGTCGATCTCCACGGCCATGGCGTCGGATCCCGACTCCCCCACCGTGAACGGCAACTCGACGCGTCCTGGCGCGGACGCCAAGGCTTCGGACCACGCATCGACGGTGCCCGGCGACGCCTCTCGGCGCTCGTTCGCCCACACCGCCACATCGCTGTAGCGGAGCGGGAGCGGGTCCGCCTGGTCGCCGCCCGCGACAGCACTCATCAGATCTGTCAGCAACGGCACCACGGACCACTCGTCGACGGCCCAGTAATGCATGACCACGAGCAGCAGACGTTCCCCTGACGCATTGCGCAGCAACACCATTCGCACGCCCGGTCGCTGCTCGAGGTCGAGAGGCTCCTGCGCGATCTCGAACGCCCGACGTCGGATGTCGTCCTGCGCGACGGCGACAGTCTCGAGCCGCAGCGGATTCCCGAGGGCCGATCCCTGACCAGGGACCAGCACCGAGTGCAACGGCTCGTGTCGAGCCGCCACGGCGTCCACCGCGGCAGCCAGGATCGACTCGTCCACGTCGGGCACCTCGATCACCAGCGCATGATCGGCGAGAACTCGTGTCTCATCGCCGAGCAGGACACTCTCCTGCATCGGCGACAGAGGGACGACAGCCGGCCGCTCTGTCCGTGCCGTCAGGCGTGGCCCGCCTCCCTGCGTACGACCCGAGAACCTGTCGGCCAGTGCGCGCACCGTCGGGGCTTCGAACACGTCGCGCACCGTGATGTCCACGTCGAGACTCGATCGGATGGCCGATACCCACTGCATGGCCGCCATGGAATGGCCACCGAGAGCGAAGAAGTCGTCCTCCGTCCCGAGGGACTCGAGACCCAGGATCGACGCAGCCGACGAGACCAGCGCCCTCTCGACATCGTTCTCGGGTGCCCGTCCGCCGACGACGGCCGACCACTCGGGCTGCGGGAGCGCTGCCCGATCGAGCTTGCCGTTGGGCGTCAGGGGCAGCGTCCCGTCGACCACGACGACGAGGGTGGGCACCATGTAGTCGGGAAGACGCGTCGCGGCGTGAGCGCGCACGTCGTCCCCGTCCAGGTGCCCCTGCCCGGTGACGTATCCGACCAGACGGCTGACGCCCGACGACTCGTGCACGACGACAGCGGTCTGATCGACACCCTCGAACGACGCCAGGGCAGCCATGATCTCGCCCGGCTCGATGCGGAAGCCGCGCACCTTGATCTGGTCGTCGGCGCGGCCGAGGAAGTCGAGGTTGCCGTCGGCACGCCACCGCGCTCGGTCACCCGTGCGGTACATCCGGCCGCCCCCGACGACGTCGGCGACGAATCGGTGGGCGCTCAGCCCGGGTTGCCCCAGGTAACCGCGGGCCAGACCGCGCCCGGCGATGTAGAGCTCTCCGGAGACACCGACGGGAACGGGCCGCAGCCGGTCGTCCAGGACGTAGGCGCGCTCGTTGGGGTCGGGCACGCCGATGGGCACCGACGACGTCCAGCCGGGCTGCGCCTGCCACAACGTGTTGTTGACCGTGGCCTCGGTCAGGCCGTAGGCGGCGAGGAGGTTCAGATGCTCCGACCACGCCGAGATGACCGCGGGCGGAACGGTTTCGGTTCCCACCAGCACGGTGCAGCCCTCGGGCAGCGCACACCCGGGCGGAAGCGCCGCCATCAACGATGGCGGGATGATCGCGTGCGTGACACCGTGCTCGGCACAGAAGTCGGTGAGCTCCGGACCGGCCACGCGTGAGTCGTCCGGAACGATCACGAGGCGCGATCCGGTGCACAGTGCCATCGCGAGTTCGAACACGGCGACGTCGAAGCCGACGGATGCGAACTGCAGGACGACCGACCCCTGCGCCAACGCCATGCGGTCCTCGGCCGTCGCCACGAGGGACGAGATGCCCTCGTGCGGCACGAGGACGCCCTTGGGCCGACCCGTCGATCCGGACGTGTAGATGACGTACGCGGCGGACTCGAGGGATGCCGAACGAGGCGGAAGTTCCCGATCCGTTGCCGACACCGATTCCAGCAGAACATGATCGACGCCCGACGGCACCTGATCGGACACTGCGGCCGTGGTGAGGATCGCCTGCGCGCCGGCGTCGGAAACCATGTAGTCGAGCCGATCGGACGGGTGCTTCAGATCGAGTGGCAGATAGGCGGCACCCACGGCGAGCACGGCCATCGTCGCGGCGATCGTGTCGACCGACCGCGGAACAGCCACGCCCACGATGAACTCCGCGCCGATACCTCTGTCCTGCAGGGCTGCAGCGATGTCTCGGACGCGGGCGTGCAGCTGACGGTAGGTCCAGGTGGTGCGCTCGTCGACCACCGCCACGGCGTCCGGAGTGGCGTGCACCCACCGGAGATAGGAGTCGAACAGCGACTCCTCCGGAACGACGCGGACCGTGTCGTTGAACTGCGTGACGACGCGGTCCCGCTCGCCCGGCAGGAAGATGTCGACGTCGTCGACGCGGACGGTGGCATCGTCGGCCATCGCGGTGAGCACCGCTATCTGGCGCTCGGTGATCGTCTCGGCGGTGCCCTCGTCGAACAGGTCCTCCGCGTACTCGAGTTCCAGCACGAGGCGGTCGGACGTCAGGTCCTCGGTGTAGTTGAACACCAGATCGAACTTCGCCGGCGTCATCGGCGTCGCATCACCGTCGGCCATCGGGCCGGTGTGGTGACTGATCATGACCTGGAACAACGGGTTACGCGACATGCTCCGCTCCGGCGCCACGCGTGCGACGACCGCGTCGAACGGCACGTCGGCATGGGAGAAGGCAGCAAGGTCGACAGCCCGGGCATCGAGGACGCTCTCCTCCAGCGTGCGATCACCGGACACATCGGACCGCAGCACCAGCGTGTTGACGAAGAACCCGACCAGTTGATCCAGGCCCTCCTCCCCGCGGCCGGCGACGGGTGCGCCGAGCACGATGTCGTCGGACCCTGTCATGCGGTGCAGCAGCACCGACGCGGCGGCATGGACAGTCATGAAGACGCTGGCATCCGTGCGACGACCCAACGCTCGTAGCCGGCGGACGACGTCCGGGTCGATCTCTCGCCGGATCACCGACCCGCGGTGACTCGGGCGCGGTGGTCGCGGGCGGTCGGTCGCGAGCTCGATCTCGTCGGGCGCACCGGCCAGAGCGTTCTCCCAGTAGGCGAGTTGGCGTCCGGCCAGGGACAGCGGATCGGACGGTTCACCGAGGAGCTCCGACTGCCACAGCGAATAGTCGGCGTACTGGACGGGCAGTGGCGGACGGGTGTCCACGGTGCCGGCCAGGCGCGCCGCGTAGGCCGCCATGAGGTCCGCCAGCAACGGCCGGTCCGACCACTCGTCGGTCGTGATGTGGTGCAGCACCAGGACGACGACGCATCCCTGCTCGACCGTCACCACCGCCGCGCGGATCGGGATGTCGCGGCGCAGGTCGAACGGTCGCTGCACCATCTCCGCGACGACCGGCGCGGGATCACCGTCGTGGAACACCACGGACGGCGTCACGTCGGTCAGAACACGCTGTGCGAGAACGCCGTCGGCGTCGTCGAACACTGTTCGCAGACTTTCGTGACGGTCGACCACATCGCCCAGCGCAGCAGCGAAAGCCGACGGGTCGACCCGCTCCGGGAGCGGAACGACAATGGGGAAGTTGTACGCAGCCGAGGCCGGATCGAGTTGATGCAGCAGCCACAACCGTTGCTGCGCAGCGGACATCGGGACGACCGCCGGCCGCTCGACGGGCCGGAGGACGGGCCGGTCGTCGCGACGTCGACCGTCGACGACGACAGCGAGAGCCGCGACGGTCGGTGCATCGAACAGGTCACGAACGGCCAGCTCACAGCCCAGAGCGGTCCGCGCGCGACCGATGACGCGAGTGGCCAGCAAGGAGTGGCCGCCGAGATCGAAGAAGTCGTCGTGGATGCCGGTGCCGACGCGGCCCAACACGTCGTCGAACACTCCGCACAGCGTGCGCTCGGTCTCGGTGCGCGGCGGCGTGGCAGCGGTGTCGACCTCGTCCGGCGCCGGCAGCGCCGCGACGTCGAGCTTGCCGTTCACCGTCATCGGGAATTCGGACACCAGGACCACGGCGGGGACCATGTAGTCGGGAAGTACCGCGGCACAGGATGTGCGGACTGAGTCGGCATCGTCCGCGTCCACGTACGCCACCAGGCGCGCGAGTCCGCCCGGCCCGGTGGAGACGACGACGGCAGCGCGGCGCACTCCGTCGAGTGCCGTCACGACCGAGGCGACCTCGCCCGGTTCGACGCGGTGCCCGCGGATCTTGACCTGGTCGTCGGTGCGTCCGAGGTAGTCGATGAGCCCGGTCTGCGTGCGGCGCACCAGGTCGCCCGTGCGATACATCCGGGAGCCGTCACCCGAGGGGTCGGCGACGAAGCGATCAGCGGTCAGTCCGAACCGGTCGGCGTATCCGCGGGCCAATCCTGCTCCCGCGATGTACAACTCCCCCGCCACACCGTCCGGGACGGGCCTGAGCCAGCTGTCCAGGATGTGCGCGCGGGTCGACCGGATGGCAGTTCCTACGGTGGGCGTGGCACTGTCGTCGGTTCCGGCACCGAGGGTGTTGATCGTGTACTCGGTGGGTCCGTACAGGTTGTAGCCCAGCACGCCGTCGGTGTTGCGCAGCGTGGTCCAGACGTCGTCGCCCACGGCTTCGCCGCCGAGCAGCACCAGCGCCGGTCGGTACCCGTCGAGAAGACCGGTGTCGAGAAGCAGGGCCGCGTAGGTGGGAGTCACGTTCACGACGTCGATGCGGTGGGCGTTCCCGTACGCCACGAGTGCCTCGGCGTCGCGTCTGAGCACCTCGTCGGCGACGTGCACCTCATGGCCTTCGACCAGCCACAGCAGTTCCTCCCACGACATGTCGAAGGCGAACGACACGGTATGCGCGATACGCAGAGTTCGGCCCGCCGCGGCAGCTACGACGGGATCGAAGATCTCGCGCTGGTGGTTGAGCTGCATGTTGGTCAGACCCCGATACGGCGTGACGACGCCCTTGGGCGTGCCCGTCGATCCGGAGGTGTAGATGACGTAGGCCGGGTGATCGAGACGTCCCGGCGAACCGGGAACGAAGCGGCCCAGTTCGGCTGGCGTCAGCGGTGTGTCGTCGAGCTGTTCTCCGAGCACCACGACGCCGGGCCGACCCGACAATCTGGCGGCCACCGCCGACGTGGTGAGAATGCAGAGTGGTCGAGCATCGTCGAGGAGTGCGTGCACCCTCGCGTCAGGATGGTCCAGTTCGATGGGCAGATACGCCGCGCCCGTGCGCAACACGGCGAACAGTGCGACCACCATGTCGAGGCTGCGCGGAATCGCCAGTGCCACGACGGTCTCGGGTCCGGCGCCGCGCCCGAGAAGCATGCGCGCGACACCGTCGATGCGAGAGGCCAACTCGGCGTAGGTGAGCGAGTCCGATCCGGCGACGAGCGCCACCGCGTCCGGTGAGGCCTCCGCCGTCCGGAGCAGCATCTCGGTGACCGTCACGTCGGGAACACTCTCGAGGTCCGCGGAGTCCCTGACCACCGGCGTGACGACGGAGTCGGCGCCACGGTCGGCGTAGGTCGACAGCAGGTCGACGAACTCGTCGGTCACCAGGTCGACGCGCTCGACGTCGATGGCCTCCGGCCGGTACTCGACAGTCACGGCCAGCCGGTCCCCCGGCGTCACCACGACCGTGAGCGGGTAGTTCGTGTGGTCGATGCTGTCGCTGCCCTCGACTCCGTGCGCGGCGTTCAACGCCGACGCCGAGTCCTGGTTCACGAAGTTCTGCACCACGCAGAGGGTGTCGAACAGGGTGCGGTGCGGGGACACCTCGATGATCTCGGCGAGGCCGAGGTAGTCGTGCTCCATCGCCTCGACACGCTCGTTCTGCATGCGGCGCACCAGCGCGTCGATGCTCTCCCGAGGATCCAGCACCGCGCGCACCGGGACCGTCGACAGGAACATGCCCGGCGCGCTGTCCAGACCGTCCACCTCGGGCGGGCGTCCTGCCACGGTGATACCGAAGACGACGTCGGTCCGACCGGTGGCCGACGAGATCGCCAGCGCGAGTGCGGCGGTGACGACGGCATTGAGGGTGACGCCGCGCTCGCGTGCCGCACCGACGAGGGACGACGAGGTGTCCTCGTCGAGCTCTGCTCTGCGGCGCAACGGGATTCCGACAGGTGGCGCGAGGCGGTGCGCCAGCAGCGTCGGATCCTCGAGACCGCCCAGTGAGGTCGCCCATGCACGCCGCGCCGCGTCGCGATCACGCGAGGCGAGCCACGTCAGGTAGCGCGCGAAGGTGGTGTCGGGCGTGCTCGACAGGTCGGGGTTCTCGTAGCGCGCCAGCAGTTCGCCGACGACCAACCCGTTGGACCAGCCGTCCCACACGAGGAACTGTCGGTTGATCACCACCCGGTCGCGCCCGTCCGGCAGGCGGAGCAGCAGCACTCGCCACAGTGGCGGCGACGCGAGATCGAACGGGGTGTCCCGGTCGGTCTGCATGATCTGCTCGGCCTCGGACTCGCTCTCGACGGACACGTCCCGGACCGGGACGTCGTAGCGTGCCGACACCACCTGCACCGGTACGCCGGCCGCTGTCTGCGTGAACCCGGTACGCAACTGGGGGTGGCGCCGCGCCACTGCTGTCGCGGCCGCCTGCAGACGTGGCAGGTCGAGGCGGCGTCCGAAGTCGAGGGCGAACTGCGCGGTGTAGATGTCGCGCTCACCGGCCGTGAGACTCTCGAAGACCAGACCCTCCTGCAGCGGGGTCAGCGGCCAGACCGTCTCGACCGAGTCGCCGAGCGCCGTCAGGTCGTCTTGCGTGACCTGCGCGAGGGGCACATCCGAGGGTGTCAGACGGGGTGGACCGGTGTGTGTCGCCGCGGCGTCCACGAGCTCGTCGAGGGCGCGGGACCATTCCGTGGTGATGGTGTCGATGTCACTGTGCTGCAGATGCATCGACGACCACGCGAACGCTGCCGACAGCACGTCGCCCTCGCACACCACGTTGATCACGAGGCGGTACGGACCACCCATGTCGGGATCGGGATCCGTCCGCAACGGTTCCGGTGCGCGATCGAACGGCGCGGTGCCCGCAGCGGGCACGCGGCCCAGGTAGTTGAGGAGGATCTGCGAGCGCTCTCCGCGAGCGAGAACCGCTGCGGTGCGGGCATTCCCGTACCGCAGGAGGCCGTACCCCAGACCGGCGTCGGGTGCTTCCCGCAATGCCTCCTTGGTCTCGAGCAGAACAGCCGTCGGATCGGTGCCGGCACGCAGTCGCACCGGCGCGATGGAGGTGAACCAGCCCGTCGTACGGGTCAGGTCGGCCCCGCCCTGATCGGTCCGGCCATGACGCTCGAGATCGACGAGCACATCGTGGTCCAGCGACCATCGCGTCAGAGCAACCCGGAGCGCCGCGGCGATCACGTCGGTGACGTCCGCCCCGACGAACGCGGGGACAGCTCCGAGCACCGCGGACGTGACATCGGGAGTGAGGTCGACACGGACGACATCGCCCTGTCCGACCACGGCATCCCCGTCGTCCGGGCCCAGCGAGGCACCGGGTGCGGTGACCGCGGACCAGTACGGCAACTCGGCGAGACGCTCCGCGCTGTGGGCACTCTCGTCGAGAAGGCGCCCGTAGGAGCGCAGCGAGGTCCGCACGCGGGCCGGCGCCGGGTCCTGCCCGCTGTCGTGCGCGATCCAGGCCAGCGCCAGGTCCTCCAGCAGAATCGACCAGGACACTCCGTCGACGACCAGGTGGTGCGCAACCAGCAACAGGCGCCCGGAATCGGCACCGCGGTCGAACCACACGACGCCGATCACGTGTCCGTCCGCCGGGGCGAGTCGATCGGCCGCAGCATCGGACTGTTCGGCGACCAGCTCGGCGAACTCGTCGTCGCTCAGCACCGTGGAGTCGACTCGCAGAACCGTGGTGGGGGCGTCGGCACGCACGGCGGTGGTCCACACACCGGGCGCATGCCGCGTGAGGACGGTGCGCAGGCTGTCGTGATGCGCAACCACCGCGTCCACGGCGCGCTGGGGCGTCGTCGGCAGTGCGGGTGCGGGGACCACGATCAGCGATGCCTGGTTGAACCTGTCGGTGCTGCCGGACCATTCGGAGAGTCGGTGGACCACCGGCAGTGCGCGGAGCTCGCCGATGCCCGACTCGACCGCCGCCGCGGCGGGTTCCGGCGCGTGTACCTCGGCGACACCCGCGAGCGCCCGAGGCGTGCGCTGCTCGAAGACGTTGCGGGCCGTGATCTCGAGACCACTCCCGCGTGCGAGGTTGACCAGGCGGATGGCGAGGATGCTGTCGCCGCCGCGGGCGAAGAAGTCGTCGTCCGCGGACACGGGTGCGCCACCGAGAACGGTGGAGAAGTGTCCGCACAGTACGGCGACGGGCCCGCTCGACACGGTGTCCTCGTTCGGGGCTGCGGGGGTGGCCAGTGACGCGAGAAGTGCAGCGCGGTCGAGCTTTCCGCTCGGACCCGTCGGCAGGTCGGTGACGACAGCGAGAGTGGTGGGCACCATGTGCTCGGGCAGCATCGCGGCCACGTGGGCACGGATCTCGGTCTCGGGAGCGGAGGCGACGACGAAGGACGCGAGCTGCGCCGTTCCGCGGTCGGTCCGCACCACCGTGGCCGCGCGCTCGACGTCGGGATGGGACCGGAGCGCGGCGTCGATCTCGCCGAGTTCGATACGGAATCCTCGGACCTTCACCTGTGAGTCCGCGCGTCCGAGGTACTCGAGTGTGTCCGCGGTGCGGCGCACCACATCGCCTGTGCGATAGAGCCGTTCGCCCCCGGATCCGGCGACGAATCTGGTCGCCGTCAGAGCCGAACGCTCGAGGTATCCGCGGGCCAGTTGCGGACCGGACAGATAGAGCTCACCTGTCGTCCCGGCCGGGACGGCTCCGAGCCACCCGTCCAGCACCCGGTACCCGACGGCGGGCAGAGGAGTGCCGATGGGAACGACATCGCCGTCGATGCTCTGGACGCCGAGGGCTGCCGTCACGTCGACGGCCGCCTCGGTGGGTCCGTACAGGTTGTCGAGCCGGACGTTCGGGAGCAGCTGGGCGACCCGACGTGCGGACTCTGCGGACAACGCTTCGCCACTGCAGACGATGACACGTAGCGACGTGCAGGAGGACACGTCCGGATCGGTGAGGAACGCGTCGAGCATGGACGGGACGGAGTGGATCCACGAGATCGACTGTGCACGAATCACGTCGACCAGGCGTGCCGTGTCACGGTGCGCGTCGGGGTCGGCGAGGACCAGGGTCGCCCCCGAGACCAGCGGCCCGAAGAACTCACTGACCGACACGTCGAAACTGGACGGAGTCTTCTGCAGCACGCGGTCGCCGACAGCCAGCGGAGTGGTCTGCCGCATCCACTCGAGGCGGGGCACGATGGCGCTGTGCGGCACCACCACTCCCTTGGGTCGACCGGTCGACCCCGAGGTGTAGATGACGTACGCGGCGTCCGCCGGGGCGGGCGACGCGAGCAGGGCGGCAGGCAGTTCCGCGAGGTCACCGTCGAGAACGAGTACCGGGCGTGCGTCCTCGACCATGAACGCCAGGCGGTCGGCGGGGTATCCCGGATCGAGCGGCAGGTACGCGGCGCCGGTCTTCACGACGGCCAGCAGCGCGACCACCAGGTCGACGGACCGTGGGAGCGACACGGCGACGACGGCGCCCGGGCGCGCACCGCGCTCGACCAGGGCTGCGGCGACGCGATCGACCCGCGCGTGCAGCTCCGTGTACGTGAAGGAGTGGTCACCGTGGACAAGGGCGACCGCGTCCGGTGTCGCGACGAGCTGATCGTTCAGCAGGTCGACCAGCGTTCGACTCGGGACCGGCTGCGGCCCTTCGTGTTCGGTCGGTTCGGGCGCACTCCGGATCTCGGCGAGACGCGTGTCGCCCGGGGCGGTGGCCACAGCGACGATGCTGTCGACGAGCGACGTCGCCATCGAGTCGGCGACGAGGGCGGCGTCGTACTTCAGTTCCAGCGTCAGTCGATCACCGGGAATCACCATGAGGGTCAGCGGGTACGGCGAGTTCTCGTCGACACGGACGCCGGTCAGCGCTATCTGCCCGGTCGGGTCGGTGACGGCGGTGGTGCCCAGAGGGTAGTTCTCGACGACCACGAGCGAGTCGAACAGGGAATCGACACCCGTGACGCGGCGCAGTGCCGGCACCCCGAGGTGATGGTGATCGAGAAGGTCGGCCTGCTCCTGCTGCCACCGCTGCACAGCGGTCGCGACGGTGTCCTCCGGCCGGAGACGCAGGCGCGCCGGAATGGTGTCGATGAACAACCCCACCATGCCCTCGATACCGGGCACCGGCGCCGAGCGTCCCGACACTGTCGATCCGAAGACGACATCGCGGCGCCCGGTCACGCGGGCGAGCGACAGCCCCCACGCGCAGTGCAGCATCGACCCCAGAGTCACTGCGGCGTCGCGGGTTCTGTCTCCGATGGTGCGGGTGACGTCCTGTGACAGCTCCACACGGACGGTGCGGGTTCCTGTCCCGGACGCGCCGAAAGCAGGCACGGGAACCGACTCCTGCACTCCCTCCAGCGCCTCGCGCCATACTCGCGTCGACGCCTCCGTGTCGCGGCCGACCAGGTGGCGGACCCAGGCGGCGGGCTGGGTGACGGGCAGGCCGGACAGCGGTCCTGTCGTGTACGACGCGAGCATCTCGCGCACCATGATCGGGATGGACCAGCCGTCCGCGACGATGTGGTGGATCGACTGCACCAGCGACCACGACGTGTCGTCGTGGCGCACCACCGCGTACCGCACCAGCGGCGCGGACGTCAGTGGAAGTCCGGCGCGACGCTGATCGGCGAGGACGTCGTCGACGCTGCCCGTCTCGACGTTTAACGGCACGTCCACCCGGGAGTGCACCACCTGCACCACACGGCCGTCCTGCAGCGGGCAGAAGCTGGTGCGCAGGGACGCGTGGCGTGCGACGACACGTTCCAGGGCGGTCCGCAGCAGTTCCGGCTCGAGTGGTCCGCTGAGGGTCAGGACTTGCTGCACCACATAGGGATCGGTGTCGTCGAACGTGCTGTGGAAGTAGATGCCTTCCTGCACGGGTGTCAGCGGCAGCACGTCCTCGACGTCGCTCGGGAGCGACGACAGGTCGTCGTCCGTCAGCGCTGCAAGAGGAAAATCGCTCGCTGTGCGCCGTGCCGACGGGGCAGCCGCCGCGAGACGAGACAGGGCGGCCGACCATGCGTCGACGAACGACTCGTCGACCACGCCGGGAACGCGTCGTACTGTCGTCGTCACCCGGCCGTTCGACTCCAGCACGTCGAGCGTCAGGGCGTGCGACGCGGGCCGCTCCGGGTCCGCTCCACCGGTGAACGTCACCCCGCTGTCGCCGCCGCGGCCGAGGTAGTTGATCAGCACCCGTGGGGGATTCGCGGCCGCCAGGTCTTGCGTGAGGTAGCGGAGCGCACCGTAGCCGAGTCCCGAGTCCGGGCCGGCGCGCAGATGGTCCCGGACCTGCAGCAGCACATCGGCATCGGACAGGTCCCCGGTCGGAACCACGACGGGCCGCACGGTGGTGAACCACCCGACGGTGCGGGACAGGTCGAGCGACGGGTCACCGAGAGCGTCGACGTCGCGGCCGTGGCCTTCCACCTCGACCACGATCGACGGAGCCGAATACCCGTCCCAGGATGCGAGGGCGACGCCCAGTGCCGCGAGCAGCACCTCGGTCGGACCGGTGCGATACGCCGCCGCGACGTCGCCCAGCAGTGCACTGCTGTCGGCCTCGGACGCCGTGACCACATGGGTCACCATCGTGCCGTCGGTGTCGACGGCAGGATCGAGTTCCCGCGTGCCGACGGTGCCGCTCACGGTTCCGAGAACGTCACGCCACCAGGGCAGTTCGTGATTCCAGTGGCCCGCGCGAGCGGCACTCTCGAGCACGTCGGCCCATCGTCGGACGGACGTCGTCACCGGAGGCAATGCCGCCTCGCGCCCCTCCACCATCGCGGACATCGTCGCCAGCAGATCGCCGAGCAGGATGCGCCACGAGACACCGTCGACGACCAGATGATGCACGGCCAGGACGAGCACGTCGTCGCCGAGCGACGCCGCCACCATGCCGCCGGGACGCTCGTGCGCCAGGCGAGCCACGGTCTCGTCGGTCGACGTGTCGTTCGAGATCTCCACCGGTTCGTGTGTGTCCGGGACGGTGAGGGCGCCGTCGCGCCACACTGCCCGCAGCGCCGGGTGGTGCGCGACGACATGGCGCACCGCCGCCCGGACGACATCGCCGTCGATGTGCGCCGGCACGGGGATACGAGCGGTCTGATGGAAACGGCCGAGGCGATCGTCCTGGTCGAGGACACGAGCGACGATGGGAGTCGTCGCCACGATGCCCGTGGGATCGTCGTCCACCACGACGAGGTCGGCAGGGGCAGCGGCGGCGATGGCCTCGGCGGTACGGAGCGTGAACACCTCACGCGGGCCGATCGCCAGACCCCGTGCACGCGCCTGCGCGACGACGGTGAGGGCGACGATGCTGTCGCCGCCGAGGGCGAAGAAGTCGTCGGTCACGCCGACGCTGTCCACGCCCAGCGCCGAAGCCATGGCCTCGCACAGCACCCGCTCACGCTCGGTGCGCGGCGCGACTGCTTCTCCCCTGGCCTGTTCCGGATCGGGGAGCGCTCGGCGATCCACCTTGCCGTTGGCCGTGGTGGGGAACGCGTCCAGGACGACGAAGGCGGACGGCACCATGTATTCGGGGAGCAACCGCGCACAGTGCGCACGGAGAGCATCCACGCCGACGCCCGGAGCGATGACGTATCCGGCGAGAAATGCTGCGCCGCTTCCGGTCCGACGGACATCGACCACGGCGCGGCGGACACCGGCGCACGACGCCACCGCGGCCTCCACCTCTTCGAGTTCGAGGCGCATGCCGCGGATCTTCACCTGATTGTCGACGCGTCCGAGGAAGTCCAGCGTGCCGTCCTCGGTCCAGCGAGCGCGGTCACCGGTGCGGTAGAGGCGCGCGCCGTCGTCCGAGAACGGGTCCGCCACGAACTTCGACGCGGTCATCTCGGGCGCTCCGACGTACCCGCGACCGAGGAGGAATCCCCCGGCGTACAGCTCGCCGCCCACTCCGACGGGCACCGGCCGCAGAGCCGAGTCCAACACGTACAGCCGGGTATTCGGGTTGGGTCTGCCGATGGACGTCGCGATGCGCGGCGCATCGCCGGTGTAGATCACGTGCGACACACCGATGGTCGCCTCGGCCGGTCCGTACCCGTGGTACAGCGTCGTCGTCAGCTGGGATCGGAAGCGCGAGAACAGTTCCGGTGTCAACACCTCACCGCCGCACCACACGTGCCGCAGTCCCGACAGCGACCCGTCGGTGTCCAGCGCGAGCAGCGCGTCGAGCATCGACGACACCAGGTAGACGAACGTGACGTGGCGCCGCGCGATGATGTCGAGGAGGTAGAGGCCGTCGCGTTCACCGCCGGGCTCGGCGACGACGAGCGTGCCGCCGGACAGCAGCGGCAGCAGGATCTCGTTCACCGAGATGTCGAACGACAGCGGAGCTTTGAACAGCGACGCGTCACCGGGCCCGAAGCCCAACACGCGATCGCGCTGCCAGGTCATCCGCGCACAGATGGCCTCGTGGCGGATCATCGCGCCCTTCGGCGTTCCGGTACTGCCGGAGGTGAAGATGACGTACGCCAATCGCGACCCGTCGATACGCAGGGCGGGAGCGTGTGTCGAGAACTCGTCGAATCGCCAGTCGTCCAGATCGACCGTCCACTCGTCGGATCCACCGAGCACGATCGCGGTGCGGGAATCGCGCTGCACACGGTCGCGGCGATCCTGCGGCCACTCGGGGTCGAGCGGAACGAAGGCACCGCCGGCCACCATCGCGGCGAGCACTCCGACGACCATCTCGAGGGAACGTGGCATCGAGATGGCAACCACGCCTTCGGGTTCCAGACCGGCGGCCAGGAGCGCGTTCGCGAGCTGGTTCACCTTCGCGCCCAGCTTCGAGTACGTCAGCTCCTTCTCGCCCAGCACGACGGCGAGCGCATCGGGAGTGGCTGCGATCTGCGCGGCGAACAGCTCGGGCACGGACACCGAGACCGACGGCTCTGCCGTGTCGTTCCACTCGTGCACGACACGGGTGCGGTCCGCGGCCGATATGAGCTGCAGGGACGACAACGTCGTGTCGGGATGCGCCAGAACCTGATCGAGAACCAGGCCGAACCGGTCGCGATGCCCGATCAGCGCGTCGTGCGCACCGGGCCGTGACCGCAGGTCGAAGACCAGCGACTCGTCGTCGCGGCCACCGGTGACCGTGACGTCGAGATCGCGCACCGGGCCGGTCTCCAGGCTGCGCATGTGCGCCGGGAACCCGCCGACGTCGATGCCGTGCTGCACCATCAGGACGTTGATGCCCGGACCGTGAACCAGACGGTGAGGATCGTCCTCGCGCAGTGCACGCACGATGTCCTCACCGCGGAACCGGCCGTGACGCACCGCGCCGATCGACGCGCGTTCGAGTTCCCTGGCGACGTCCGCGACGGTCATCGCCGGGGTCAGCTGCAACCGCAACGGAAGGATGGTCGACGCCATGTACGGCGTCGTCCGCGCACGCCTGCCCACACGGGCAGTCGACGGCAGGGACACCATCAGGTCGTAGGTGCCCGTCACGGCGGCCAGGTACGCCACCCACACGGCGGGGGCCAGCCGGGTGCGGCGGATGTCGTGCTCCTCGCCGTACGCGTACAGCGGCGCCAGGCGGCCGGAGGGTGCCGAGACACGTTCGGTGACGGCGGAGCCGGTGTCCGGGACGTCGGGCAGCAGCAACGGCGGCTCGGGGGCATCGGCCAACCGGCCGATCCAGTACTCGCGGTCGCGTCGGAAAGCATCCGACCGGCGGTACTCGGCATCGGCGTCGACAAGCGGTTCGAGGGCCCACGCACCGGGGGCTGTCCGGCGACTCGGATCGGCGTAGCGCGCGCGGACCTCGTTGAAGATCAGCGACATTCCGAAGCCGTCGACGACGGCGTGGTGGTAGCGCTGATGCCAGAGAACGTGGTCGTCGGCCAGCCGGAGCAACGCGGTTCCGAACAGGTCTCCCGCGCCGGTCGTGTCCGCCGACGCGATGTCCGCGGCGATCCACGCCTGCGCCTCGGCCATCGGATCGGCCGCCGAACGCAGATCGACGAGCGCTACCGACCACTCGTCGTCGTGCACGCGGTGTTGGACGGGCTGCTCGCCGCTGAAGTCGAAGCGGACGTGGACGGCGTCCGCCTCGGCGATGACCGAGCGGATCACCTCGCGTGCGTGGTCGACGTCCAGCGGGCCGGTGATCTCGACCTGCAGCGAGATCACGAAGTCGGTGCGCTCACCCAGGAAGTGCTGCGCGGTCCAGACCTCGGCCTGCGCGGTGGTGAGCGGAAGCGTGGAGATTCGTGGCAGCGCTTCGCCGACCGTGACCCGTTGCATGAACGTAGGCTAACCTAAGACTTACTCCTGCAGGAAAGACAGGATGGCCGCATTGACCTCGTCGGGCTTCTCGAGATAGCCGTAGTGCCCGGCGTCGGCGATCTCCACGTACCGGGCTCCGGGAATCAGGTCGGCGACCTCCCGCGACAGGTACGCCGGGATCATCCGGTCGTCCGCGAACCCCAGCGACAGGCACGGAACTGTCACCGCGCGGTACGCCTCGCGGCGGTCGAACGTCTCGTCGAGGGAAATCTGAGCGCGCTGGCCGGGAGTGAGCGGCTGCACCGAGAATTCGAACAGGTCCAGCCAGTCGCGCGCCTTCGCGTCGTCGGACAACGATGCCGGGGACAGGTTCAGCGCGGCCGTGACCGCCGCGGCGTACTTCGCGGGGAGCTTCACGCCGCTGTCCGCCAGTTCCCTCTCGCCGGCACCGAGCACCTTCTGGAACGCGTCGAGCCGGGCGTGACCGGCCGCGAAGATGGCCTTCGAGACCAGGTCGGGCCTGGTCAATGCCAGTTCCTGGGCCACCCGCGCACCCATCGAGGTACCGACGACGACGGCTTTCTCCGAGGCGTCGGACCGCAGGTACTCGATGAGCGCCGCGGTGTCCGCGACCAGATCCTCGATCACCATGCCGCCCGCGCTCTCGTCGGTCGGTGCGATACCGCGATTGTCGAACGTGCAGACCCGGTATCCCGCGGCCGTCAGCGCTGGGACCTGGTGGAGTTGCCACACGCGGCCCGGGCTGCCGGTCCCCATCACCATGACGACGAGCGGACCCTTGCCCGTCACGGTGTAGTTGAGGCGGATGCCGTTGATGGTGCCGATGGGCATGACGGGGTCCTTCCGGTGATGCAGACAGTGTTCCGGTGGACGCTACCGGGCGTGACTTTGCAGGGGATGCGCCACTTCTCCTAGTCTTGACGTGCGGCCCGACCGGGATCGCCGACGAGCCGAACCACGAACACGACGGAGAAGCACATGGCCGCGGATACCACCGAGACGACAGACATCGCCGACGAAGAGATCGAAACCCTCACCGAGGAGACCGCACGCATGGCGCGTCGCGTCGTCGCCGCCTACGCGACCGACGCCGACGAATGTCGCATGCTGCTCTCCATGCTGGGCGTCGCACCCCCCGCACTCACCGAGTAGGTCCGCCGGCGGGTGTTCACCCCGCCGGCATCGTCATCAGGTTGGCGATCTCCGAGCGGGGTACGCCCACGAGTGACAGCGTCTCGCCCAGACAGAGGATCATCAGTGACCGGTGCAGGTTCGGATTTCGTCGTCGTCGCCAACAGGTTGCCCGTCGACCTCGATACCGCGCCCGACGGGTCCCGTCGATGGAAGCGCAGCCCCGGCGGTCTGGTGACCGCGCTGGAGCCCATCCTGCGCAGCAACAACGGTGCATGGGTGGGATGGCCGGGCGTCCCGGACGTCGACGTCGAACCCTTCGAAGACGACGGCCTGGAACTGGTTCCCGTTCCGCTGTCGGCCCAGGAGGTCGCCGACTATTACGAAGGCTTCTCCAACGCCACCCTGTGGCCGCTTTACCACGACGTCATCGTGCGTCCGGTCTACGACCGGGCCTGGTGGGACGCCTACGTCGAGGTCAATCGCCGGTTCGCCGAAGCCACGTCGAAGGCCGCCGCGGAGAACGCCACGGTGTGGATCCAGGACTATCAGCTCCAGCTAGTTCCCAAGATGCTGCGGATGCTGCGGCCCGATCTGACCATCGGCTTCTTCCTGCACATCCCGTTCCCCCCGGTCGAGCTGTTCATGCAGATGCCGTGGCGCACAGAGATCGTCGAAGGCCTCCTGGGCGCGGACCTCATCGGGTTCCACCTGCCGGGTGGAGCCCAGAACTTCCTGTACCTCTCCCGCCGCCTGGCCGGGCAACCCACCTCGCGCGGCACCGTCGGAGTGCGCTCCAAGCTCGGTCTCGTGCAGGTGGGCTTCCGCTCCGTACGGGTCGGCGCGTTCCCCATCTCCATCGATTCCGGTGACCTGGACGAGAAGTCGCGTCGAAAGCCGGTCCGGGACCGCGCCAAGGAGATGCGCAAGGAGCTCGGCAATCCGAAGACGATCATGCTCGGCGTCGACAGGCTCGACTACACCAAGGGCATCGACGTACGCCTCGAAGCGTTCCTCGAACTGTTGGCCGAGGAGCGCGTCGATCCCGAGGATGTCGTGATGATCCAGGTGGCCACACCGAGCCGCGAGCGCGTCGAGAGCTACAAGCAGATGCGCGGCGAGATCGAGAGCATGGTGGGGCGCATCAACGGCGAGTTCAGCCGCGTCGGGCACCCCGTCGTGCACTACATGCACCGGCCCATCCCCCGCGACGAACTGATCGCCTACTACGTGGCGGCCGACGTCATGCTGGTCACGCCGATCCGCGACGGCATGAACCTCGTCGCCAAGGAGTACGTGGCGTGCCGCAGCGACCTCGGCGGATCACTGGTCCTCAGTGAGTTCACCGGCGCCGCGGCAGAATTGCGGCAGGCCTACCAGTGCAATCCGCACGATCTGAACAGCGTCAAGGACGCCATGATCGCCGCCATCGAGCAGGATGCCGAGGCGGGCCGACGCAACATCCGGGCGATGCGTCGACAGGTCCTTGCCCACGACGTGGACCGGTGGGCTCGATCCTTCCTCGCCGCACTCGGCCGCACCGGCGAGGACGACACGAGCCAGATGATCACCAACCGGGACATGTGATGCACGGGAACTTGCGCTAGTGGCCGAAGCCCAAGTGGTGCAATGCCATCGGCTTCGGCGCGATCTGCTGGTGGTGCGACTCGTCGGCGACGTCGTGGATTTCGAACCGGGGCAGTCGGTGGCCGTGACGGTGCCGTCGTCGCCTCATCTGCCGCGGCGCTACTCCCCCGCATTGCCCCCGTCACGAGACGGCAAGTACGAGTTCCACATCCGGGCCATTCCGGCCGGCTGGGTCAGCGGCGTCATCGTCAACGACACGCGCGAAGGCGACATCTGGACGATCGACGACCCCGCAGGTGATCTACGGGTGGACGACACGGACGACGACATCGTCATGGTCGCCGGCGGAACGGGTCTGGCGCCGATGCGGGCACTGCTGCTCGATCTGGCTCGCCGGCCCCGACCTCCCCGGGTCAACCTGTACGTCGGGGGGCGCTCGCCCCGTGACCTCTACGCCGCCGACATGCTGTCGCTGATGGCGCGAACCGCGGACTGGCTCACCGTGATTCCCGTCGTCGAGAAGATGACGGACCCGATGTACCGGGACGAATACTTCGATGCCGCCGAGACCCGTCGCCTGCAGACGGCGCCCGACACCGGCTTCGCCGCAGGGGACTATCTGCAGGGGCGCATCGGCGAAGTGGTCGCGCGACGAGGGCCGTACCTGTCGCAGCGGGTCCTGGTGTGCGGGTCCCCCGCCATGTCCGCGTTCACGCTGCGTGCTCTGACAACGACAGGAACACCCGTGGTGAACATCCGCCACGGGTGACCGTCATTGCTGTCGTGGGTTTCTGGGCTTCCAGACCACCAGCGCGTTGCTCCGCACCGGGACCAGATCGCGTCGATACCCGGCGTGAACCTGCGCGAGTTCCGACGCCATCTCGGTGATCCGCGCCTGCAGCGCCTCCACCTGGTTGGTCAGCTCGATGATGCGCTTGATGCCGGCGAGGTTGACACCCTCGTCCTGCGAGAGTCGTTGCACCTCACGCAGAAGCGCGACATCGCGCGGCGAGTACCGGCGACCTCCGCCCGTCGTACGGAACGGTGTCACCAGCCCCAGGCGGTCGTACGTGCGCAGCGTCTGGGCGTGCATGCCGGCGAGTTCGGCCGCGACCGAGATGACGAAGATCCGTGCATCCGGGTCGGCGCCCGCATCACGCGGCTGCTGATCCGTGGGACGATCCTTCTCCCCGGCCATCACGCACCGGGCCAACCGGATCGAGGATCGAAACCGCTCGCCTTCTCCGCCGCGGCGTACGTCTCCAACGCCTCCCGTGCAGCGTCGTCCAGCTCGGACGGCACCGCGACCTTGACGGTGACCAGCAGGTCACCCGTCGCCGTCTTCTTCGGTACGCCGCGCCCCTTGACCCGGAACGTGCGCCCGTCGACCGTGCCGGCCGGAACCTTCAGTCCCACACGGCCGTCGAGGGTCGGGACGGACAACGTCGTTCCCAGCACCAGTTCGCTGTAGGCGACGGGGACGGTCAGCGTCAGATCGTCCGCCGTGCGGCCGAACACCGCGTCGGGCCGAACGTGGATCGTGACCAGCAGGTCTCCCGCGGCAGCGCCGCGAAGTCCCGCCTCGCCGCGACCCGCGACGCGCACCCGCTGCCCGTCGGTCACACCGGCCGGCACCCGCACCGTCACCGAGCGGGTGCGGTTCTGCACACCCGTGCCGCGGCAGTCCGCGCAGGGATCGTCGATGATCGAGCCGGTACCGCGGCAGTCGTCGCACGGCTCGCTGAAGCCGAACGCACCCTGGTTGCGGCTGACCACACCGGCACCGTTGCACCGCGGGCAGACCCGCGGGCTGGTGCCCGGCTTGGCTCCACTGCCGTGGCACGTGGTGCACGACGATGGGCTCGTGATCGACAGGGGCACAGAGGTTCCCACTGCCGCATCGCGGAAGTCGAGCGTCACCTCCGCAGCGAGGTCGCTGCCCCGACGCGGTCGCGACGACGATGCCTGCGTGCGGCCGGGGCCGCCGCCGCCGCGGTTGAACAGTCCTCCGAAGAGGTCGCCCAGATCCGCTCCTCCGTTGGCGCCTCCGAAGAGGTCACCCACGTCGAAACCACCGGACGTTCCGCCGCCACCGAAGTTGGTTCCGCCGCCGGGCGAGAACCCACCCCGGCCGAAACCACCACTGGCGAACAGCGATCGAGCTTCGTCGTACTCCTTGCGCTTCGCAGTGTCGGAGAGAACCGCGTTGGCCTCACTGACCGCCTTGAAGCGCTCCTCCGCCTTCGCATCCCCCGGATTGGAGTCCGGATGGTTGTCGCGCGCGAGCTTGCGGTACGCCTTCTTGATCTCGTCCTGCGTCGCGGAGGAGGAGACACCCAGCTCCTTGTAGAAGTCCTTCTCGATCCACTCCCGTTGGCTCACCGGTTGCCTCCTCCTTCCACGTCACTCACTGCCGAGAACTATGCCTGGTCGGACGCCGCATCGGCGCCTGATCCGTCGACGACGGCAACCATGGCGGTGCGCAACACTCGGTCGCGCGCCGTGTAACCCCTGCGGAAGACACTGCCGACCACAGGATTCGAACCATCACCCTCGTGCTGCACAGCCTCGTGCAGAGCGGGGTCGAACGCGTCGCCCTCGGCGCCGAAACCGACGACGCCCTGAGCGGTGATGACGGATTCGAGCTTGTCCGCCACCGACTTCAGCGGCCCCTTCTCGAGGTCACCGTGCTGACGCGCCCGGTCCAGATCGTCGAGCACACCGAGCAACTCGGCCAACACCGACGCCTTGGCATTGTCGATGTCCACCTGCTTGTCCCGTGCGACGCGTCGCCGATAATTGGCGAACTCCGCACTCAGACGTTGCAGGTCGGCCGTGAGCTCCGCCTTCTCGTCCTTCTCCGGCGCGGCGTCGGCCTCGGGGCTCTCGGCCTCGAGAACCTCAGGCTCGCCGGACTCTGCGTCTACCGGGTCCGAATCTCCGCCGGGCTGGGGCGCCGTGGCGGAACCCGCGAGGGATTCCTCCACGGCGGGATCCACGTCCGGAACGCCGTTCCCGGTGTCGTCAGCACTCACTTCTTGTCCGTGTCGACCGGCTCGTCCACGACCTCGGCGTCGACGACATCGTCGCTACCGTCGGTCGGGGCGGCGCCGTCGGCACCTGCTCCGTCGGCTGCTGCCGACTCGTACAGTGCCTGACCCAGAGCCTGCGACTCCGTGCTCAGCTTCTCCACCGCTGCCTTGATGGCGGCGATGTCCGTGCCGTTCAGAGCGGTGCGAGCCTCGGCGATGGCCGACTCGACCTTCTCCTTGGTCTCCGCAGGAACCTTGTCCTCGTTGTCCTTGACGAACTTCTCCGTCTGGTACACGAGCGACTCGGCCTGGTTGCGGGTCTCGGCCTCCTCGCGACGGGTCTTGTCCTCCTCGGCGTGAGCCTCGGCGTCCTTGACCATGCGCTCGATCTCCTCCTTGGAGAGGCCGGAGCCCTCCTGGATCTTGATCGTGTTCTCCTTGCCGGTGCCCTTGTCCTTCGCCGTCACGTGCACGATGCCGTTGGCGTCGATGTCGAACGTGACCTCGATCTGGGGAACACCGCGCGGTGCGGGCGGCAGCTCCGTCAGCTCGAACGAGCCGAGAAGCTTGTTGTGCGAGGCGATCTCGCGCTCACCCTGGAAGACCTGGATCTGCACCGACGGCTGATTGTCGTCCGCCGTGGTGAAGGTCTCGGACCGCTTGGTCGGGATGGTGGTGTTGCGCTCGATGAGCTTGGTCATCACGCCACCCTTGGTCTCGATACCGAGGGACAGCGGCGTGACGTCGAGGAGCAGAACGTCCTTGACCTCACCCTTGAGCACACCGGCCTGCAGTGCGGCGCCGACGGCCACGACCTCGTCCGGGTTGACGCCCTTGTTGGGCTCGCGTCCACCGGAGAGCTCCTTGACCAGCTCGGACACTGCCGGCATACGGGTGGAGCCACCGACGAGCACGACGTGGTCGATGTCCTTGACCGCGATGCCCGAGTCCTTGACCACGGCCTGGAACGGCGCACGAGTGCGGTCGAGCAGGTCGGAGGTGATCTTCTGGAACTCGGAACGGCTGAGCTGCTCGTCGAGGAACAGCGGGTTCTTGTCGCCGTCCACGGTGATGTACGGCAGGTTGATCGAGGTGCTCTGGCTCGAGGACAGTTCGATCTTTGCCTTCTCCGCAGCCTCGCGCAGGCGCTGGAGAGCCATCTTGTCCTTGGTCAGATCGATACCGTTCTGAGCCTTGAACTTGTCGACGAGCCAGGTGACGATGCGCTCGTCCCAGTCGTCGCCACCGAGGTGGTTGTCACCGGACGTGGCGCGGACCTCGACGACACCGTCGCCGATCTCGAGCAGGGACACGTCGAACGTGCCGCCACCGAGGTCGAACACGAGGATGGTCTGTTCCTTCTCGCCCTTGTCCAGGCCGTACGCCAGCGCAGCCGCGGTGGGCTCGTTGACGATGCGCAGGACGTTGAGGCCGGCGATCTGGCCGGCTTCCTTCGTGGCCTGACGCTGTGCGTCCTCGAAGTACGCGGGAACGGTGATGACGGCGTCCGTGATCTCCTCGCCCAGGTACGCCTCGGCGTCACGCTTGAGCTTCATCAGAGTGCGGGCGCTGATCTCCTGCGACGTGTACTTCTTGTCGTCGATGGCGACAGTCCAGTCCGTACCGATGTGGCGCTTGACCGAGCGAATCGTCCGGTCGACGTTCGTGACGGCCTGGTTCTTCGCGGACTGACCGACGAGGACCTCACCGTTCTTGGCGAACGCGACGATGGACGGGGTGGTGCGTGCACCCTCGGAGTTGGCCACCACGACCGGTTCGCCGCCCTCGAGGACTGACACGACCGAGTTGGTGGTCCCGAGGTCGATTCCGACGGCACGAGCCATTTGTAACCTCCTGATAGATGCTGCAGATGTTTCGAAAGGCGTCTGCCTGAGCGAACTGGACTCAAGTTTGCCTTCCGGATCCTCGACCCGTCAAGTTGTACTTGAGTGACTCACGCTCAATGGCAGTCGTACGGCTCAACGGAGGGGTGCGCGAGTTTGTTCCCGTGGCGTCCGGGCGTGCTCGAGCGTCCAGAAGTCGACCGGATCGACGGGATCCCGTCGATGACAGCCAGTTGTGGACACTCGGGCACGGCCTGACACGTGCACTTCGCCCGAGTGCCCGGCAGTTAGGGTCCACGGCATGTCCCTGACGGCCCGAGGTCTCACCCGCACGTTCGGACGCCACACAGCAGTCGCCCACGCCGACGTCACGCTGACCCCTGGCAGGGTGACCGGGCTGGTCGGACCCAACGGCGCCGGCAAGACGACGCTGCTGCTCATGCTCGCCGGCCTCCTGGCTCCCGACTCCGGGACCCTCGAGCTGGACGGGTCGCCGGTCGAGACGGTCGCACTTCGGCGGGCCGTGGGGTGGATGCCGGACGTGTTCGGCACCTGGGACAGCCTGACCGCGTCGGAGATCCTGTCGACGTTCGGACGGTTGCACGGACTGTCGTCGCAGGACGCTCGTGCCCGCGCCGCCGAACTGCTGCAGCAGGTCCATCTCGACGACCGCGCCGACCGACCTGCCCACGAGTTGTCTCGCGGTCAGAAGCAGAGGCTCGGCTTCGCACGCGCACTGGTGCACAGTCCACGACTACTTCTGCTCGACGAGCCAGCGTCCGGCATGGATCCGCGCTCGCGAGTCGAACTGCGTGACGAGATCCGCCGCCTCGCCGACGGGGGATGCGCCGTGCTGGTGTCGTCCCACATTCTCACCGAGTTGTCGGAGATGGTCGACGACGTGATCGTCATGACCGACGGCCGCACGCGGGACTCCGCGCCGTCGGTCGAGCGTTCGTGGCGTGTGCGGGAAGCCGGTTGTCCCGCGTCCTCGGCGAGGATCCTGCACTTCCCCGACGAGGAGGCCGCTGCGCAGCATCTGCGCACCCTTGTGGAGTCGGGCGCGCAGGTCGCCGAGTTCGCTCGGGTGGACTCGCAGCTCGAGGACACCTACCTCGCACTCGACGCGGACAGGACCTGACATGGCGGCACGGATGAGTAGCTGGTGGTCGGTGGTCGGCGTGCTGATCGGCCTCGAACTGCGGCAGCGACTGCGCACCACCCGGTGGCGCATCACCCTCGCCGTCACGTTCACGGTCATCTCGCTGGCCGTGTTCGGGTCTATGTACCTGGCTCTGTCTGTGGACGAGGCCGATGCGAACTACGACGGCTGGGCGCGCAATCTGTACGCGGTCGTGCTCGGAGTCGAGCTGTTCCTCGGCGTGGTACTCGCCCCCACCCTCACGGCGACCTCGATCAACGGTGACCGCAAGGACGCGACGCTCGCCGTGGTGCAGGCGACACCGATCAGCCACTGGCAGTTGGCCGTCGGCAAACTTCTCGGGTCGTGGGTGTCCTGCCTCGCGCTCGTCGCCGTGGCGTCGCCATACCTGGTGTGGGGGATCGTCGCCGCTCCGTACGGCGTCGGCATATCAGTGCTGGGCGTGATCGTTCTCTGCCTGATCTTCCTGTGCTACTGCGGGATCGGGCTGGGGTACTCCGCGCTGACCGCTCGGCCGGCAGGTTCGGCCGTCCTGACGCAGGCCACGGTGTTCTTCCTCGTCCTGGGCCTCCCGGCGCTGTTCGGCCTGCTCTATACGACGACTGCCGAGGATCACGTCGTGGTCGAAGCCGAGTACATGTACGCCGACGACGCCACGTACGACTCTTTCCCGGAGTGTCGCGACGTGACCGCCGTCCGCAGCTACAACCACACCGAGCGGATCTGGTGGTTGCTGGCACCGAACCCGTTCCTCATGCTCCCGGATGTAGTGGCGGCGCACGACAACCCGAGCGTCCGAGTCTGGCCGACGGACCAGCGTCCACCCGACCCCAGTGTGGCGAGGCCAGTCGCGGAACTGTTGTCGACGGCGAGAACCGGGCCTTATATCGCGGAGCCGACCTGCGCGGAGTCCGTGTCTACCTACAGCTCGGACGGATCGATCACCGGCTTCTACCAGAAGCAGGTCGCCTTCGAGTCTGCGGACGTGGGGCGGAGTTGGTACCTCGGGCTGGCCGTCAACGTAATCCTGGGGGCTTTCGGACTCACCGTCGCCGCTCGCAGACTCCGCGTTCCTGCCCGCACCCTGCCGAGGGGCGTGCGGATCGCCTGAGGCGCTCAGCTCAGCCGTCCACCCCCGTCGACGTGGAGAGTGGTTCCGGTGACGAAGCCGTTGGTGAGCGCGAGAAGTACTGCGGCCGAGACGTCGTCGGGTCGACCCACTCGCCGAGCGGGGTTCTTGGCCGCGGTGGCATCGAACATGGCCTGCTTGTCGTCGCCCATCCCGTCCCAGGCGCCCGAGTCGACGATGCCGGGCGAGACGGCGTTCACGCGCAGCGGCGCGAGCTCCACGGCGAGGGCCTCCGCGAGGAATGCGACAGCACCGTTGGTCGTGGCCATGACGGCGAGGCCCGGCGCCGGCTTCCATGCGGCGACACCGGAGAAGAAGACGAACGAGCCGCCCACACGCAGCATGGGCGCGAAGTGCTTGGCCAGCAGGATCGGGCCGATCACCTTGGCGGCGAAGGCGCCCTCGACGTCGGCGCGATCGAGACCCGTGATCGGGCCGTTGGCGTGGTTCGCCGCGAGCGACACGACGTGATCGAGAGGTCCGAGCGTCGTGGCGGCGCCGGCGATGGAGGACTCGTCGTCGAGGTCGAGGTGCACCGCCGAGGCTCCCGGGCCTAGTTCGGCAATCGTGTCGGCGAGCGTTTCGGGCCGCCGTCCCCCGAGCACGACCTCGGCGCCGGCCGCGAGGGCGTCCTCGGCGATGCGACGCGCGATGCCCGACGAGCCGCCGACGAGCAAGATCCGGGTGTTCTGCAAGGTGCTCATGTCGTGTGTCCCTTCCGCAGCCCCGTCTCTCGCGGCCACGGAAGGTTCAGCGCACCGGGCCCGCAGCATCATCCCGTCGCTCTATCGATTGTTCTGCGCCTTGCCATCAACGAAAGCTATGGCAGGAGCAAGGCGGCATAATCGACCAGCATGACGTTCGACGAGGTGGCCGACGAGCTGCACGGGCTGGACCCGTCCGATTTCGTCGCCGCGCGCACCGACCGGCAGAAGCAGGCGCGTTCCGATGGCGACAAGGCCCTGGCCAAGCAGATCGGTGCGCTGCGCAAACCGACGATCGTCGGGTGGGTGCTCAATGTGACGGTGCGCGACGCGGACGACGATGTCGCAGATCTGCTCGACCTCGGTGAAGCGTTACGGGAAGCGCAGCAACATCTTTCGGGCGCCACCCTCCGCACGCTGACGAAGCAGCGGCAACGGGCCGTGCGTGCGCTGGCGAACCGGGCCGCGGAGATCGCGGAGGATCGCGGTCACCAGATCGGCGAGGACGTCGTGCGCGAGGTGACCCAGAGCTTGAATGCGGCGCTGTCCGATGCGGACATCGCCGACGAGGTGCGGCGCGGCCGGATGTTGGGGGCCGCCGAGTACAGCGGGTTCGGTCCGATGGGGCTGGTGTCCGTCGACCCAGAACCAACCGAAGAGGACAAACCCGCGCAAGAACCGGAACCCGAACCCGACGACACCGCCGAACGGGAGAAGGACGAGCAGCGCGCCCGCGCACAGGCGGAGCTCGACGACGCCGAGGCTGCGCTGCAGGACGCGACCGACGCCCTGGACAAGGCCGACCATCGCGTCGACGAGCTGCAGGAGTCGGTCGACGCCCTCACCGAGCAACTCGAGAAGGCACGGGAGGACCTGAAGGCGGCGCAGGACGCGCGTTCCGAGGCGGCGTCGGAGAAGGACGCCTCGACCGCGAGGGTCCGGAACGCGACGAAGCGCCTCGATCGACTGTGATCGAGGCGCTTCGGCGGTGACGGGTCAGGCGCAGTTGCCCGCTGTGGGGACGTCGCGGAACCGTGCGTCGAGCCAGTTGGTGCCGGCGCCGAGTCCGATGAAGTCGGGCAGGACGTGGCCGAGCGCGAGGCCGGGGAGGAAGAACGGCAGCTGCTGGGTGTTCAGCTGAACGTTCGAGCCCTTCCCACACCAGGTCGCGGCGAGGTCGACGGCCTGGCCGTGCGGAACGATGTCGTCGCCGGTGCCGGTGTCGATGTAGACCGGTGTGGTGGGCGTGCGGTTACCGATCTTGTTCTCGGCGAGAACTGTCTGCGCCTCGGGGATCCGCTTCAGGTAGTCCGACAGTGACTCGCCGGTGGTGATCCACTCGTTGGTGCGGTGGAAGCCCACGGTGAGTGCGCTTTCCACGACGCACTGATTCTCGAGTGCCGCCAGCGCAGCCTTGCCGGCCGGGTTGGTCGACGCGTCGATGATCGGGCCCAACTCGGGGTTGGACCGGCGCAGACCGTTCAGGGTGTAGCCGATGACACCGGTGAGGATGGTTCCGTCGACCTGTGCCAGCGTCGCGGCCAGATCGGCGACGGGGGCACCGGCGTAGGTGCCCTTGATGTCGAGCTCCGGGGCGTACTCGGGAGCGAGCTCTACGGCTGCTGCCACGGCTCCGCCGCCCTGGGAGTAACCCCAGAGGCCCACGGGGGAATCGGGTCCGACCTTGGTGTTGCCCAGCTGCTGCGCGGCGCGGGCCGCGTCGAGCACCGCGTGCGCTTCGGCGGCGCGGTTGACGTAGGTGTGCGCGCCCGGCGTGCCCAGTCCGTCGTAGTCGGTGATGACGACGCCGTAACCGCGGGCCAGCAACGCGTAGGTCGAGAGCAGCTCGTACTCGACCATGAGTCCGAGCACCGGGGTGTAGGTGAGGACGTTGTTCAGCTGGTGCGACGGCGCGCACTGGTCGCCCTGACCGTGCGTGCCGGGTGCGATGACGACCACGGGCCGGGGTCCCGGGCCCGTCCACTCGGCGAACGGATCGATGTAGGTGCCGGTCACCGCGACCGGAGCATCGTTCGCGTCCTGCGAGCGGTACATCAGCCGCGTCGCACTGCCGGGAATCCCGCCCTGCGGCAGGGGCAGCGACAACGCCAGGTTGGACGGCCCGGTACGGATGAGGTCGCCGTCATTGCCGGCCGGGAGGGGGCTCGGCGGGGTGTAGAAACCGGAGGCGGGGCCCGGAGGCTCCGCCATGGCGGTGGGCGTGCCGGCTCCGAGGAGTCCGACACACAGGGCGAGGCCGAGGCCCGCGATACGTGACTTACGCACTGACGTTGCATCCCATCGAGAACGGGGTCGACGGCAATGAGAGCGCCCACCCGGCGGAACAGATAGGTGTGACCGTAAGTGATGCGCACCACTGAACGAAACCGCGTCCGGGGTCGTCACAGCATTCTGGACCGCATCCCTCCGACACACCCGGACACTTGTGGTCGAGCACGGTCGGCAACGGACCAATCGGACGCACTAGCCTTGGCGTATGAGTGATCCGGAAGATGCGGGCGTACCGACTCCACCCAAGCCGCCCAGGCCGTCCGTACGGGTCACCCCGTTGCGTGACCCCGTTCCCGACGAGCGCCCCCGTGCCGTCGACCTCGCGGTGGCGCTGTGGTCCCTGTGCCTCGTCGCCCTTGTCGCGACGGCCGCCCTGCTCGCGCTCGACTACCGCGGCCTCCGCGACCGCCTGACCGACGTGCTCACGGCCGAGACGCCCGGAACGTCAGCCGAGGACATCGACTCCACCGTCATGATCACGCTGATCGCGGGAGCCGCCGTCGCGGTCGTGGTGCTGCTGGTCGGACTGTCGGGAATCCTGCAGATTCGCGGACGACGCCCGTCGGGGCGCTCCACCCTCACCGTCACCGGGGTCGTCACCGCAGCGGGAGCCGTCGCGTTCTGGATCGCCGTGTCCGACGCCCTGGTTCAGCCGACCACCTGGGCACCGTTCGTCGTCGCGGGACTGGCCGTGCTGGCTACCGCGCCGCTGTACGCGCCGGCCGTCGGAAAGTGGTTGTCCGCCGCACCTGCGCGACGCTGAGCGTCACATCCTGTCGAGCTCCGCGAGAATCCCCTCGGCGCTGCGCGCGGCGATCTCGCATGCGCGCACGGTGAACCTGTCCAGCAACGGATGAGCGGCACGTGAGCGCCAGGTGCGGACCGCGTCGAAGGCCGTCTTGCGTTGCAGTTCGACGGAGTCGTCCGGATCGAGGCCGAGGCGCGTGGCCGTGTCGATGCCACCGGAGCCGATCAACCGACCCAGCTCCGCCTTCTCCTGCTCGGGCAGCCGGACCTCGCGGGCACGCAGTTGACCCAGCAGCCGCAGTTCGCGGAATCCGTGCACGTCGGACAGGGTGTAGCCGACCTCGTCGATGATCGCCCGCGATCCCGAGGCCGGCGACGCCCGCAGCACACGCTCGAGCGCCACCAGTGCCGAGTGCGCCTTGAGCTGATCGGCGCGTTCCCCGAACTGCACATCGATGATGTGCCGGAGTTCGTCGAGTCCGCTGCGCTCCACCAGTTCCCGAGCCAGCGAGGGCGAGTCGCGGGTTCCCATCCGGATCAGCGTGACGGCCATCCGGATGCCGAACAGACCGAAGCGGTCGACCAGACCGGCGCGCGTCTCGGCGTCGACGGGAAGGGGCATGTCCGGGCGGGCGAACCTGTCCGCGGACAGCATCGCGAGCTGCAGATCGTCCGGTGGTGCGTCCGCGAGGGCGACGAGAGCGGCGAACTCGCTCTGCCGCAACGTCCGTGCCCCCAGCGCGAGCAGTCCCGCGACCGGCACGACGGCCTGGCAGAGCCCCGTCTTCTCCAGCTCCACCGCGAAGCGCGAGGCCACTTCCTTGGCCGACATCATCGCGTCCATCCGGCCGGCACCGACCTCGTCGGCACGGGAGACGACACCGACGACGCCGAGAGGACCGGAGTCGCCACCGACCGCGTCGTTGATGCGCGTGAGGAACGAGGTATCCGACGAACTCAACGTGCGCAGGAGGTACACGACGGCATCCGCACCGGACGCGGCGTCGTCGGGAGTCAGCATCGCCAGCGTCCGCTCGGAGACGTCGCGCGACAGCGACGACGTACCCGGCGTGTCGATGATGGTGTTGCGCGCCAACGTTCGCGCCGGCCACTCCACGTCGAGCCGGTCGACGCGGTCCGCTGTCAGGTCGCCGAAATCGAACGACAACCGTCCTCCGCGGCGCAACACGGGAATGCTCATGGAGTGCTCACCGTCGTACCGGGCGGTCACCGACGGCGAGTTCCCCCGCCGGTACCACGTGACGACGCGGGTGCACTCGGTCGCGTCGGTGGGTGCGATGTCCTGGCCCACCAGAGCGTTGAGCAACGTCGACTTTCCCGCTTTCAGGGATCCGGCTAGAGCGACGCGCAGTGGCTCGTCCAGCCGATCGGCGCAGACGCGCAACGCATCCCGGACATCCGGCGAGTGCGCGTACTCCGCCTGGGCGGCGACGACGAGTTCGCGGGCGCGATCGAGAGTGACACTCACGACGCCGGTCCGATCTCGGCCGTCTTGTCCTGCGCTGCCGCCTCCACCGCTTCGGGATCGAGCCGCTGGGCCACCGACCGCAGTGAGGCGATCTTCTTCAACGTCTGCTCCAATTCCGCTGTGCGCGTGCTGCGTTCGGAAGTCGCGACGCTCGCCGACTCCTGGGCGGCGCGCAACGAATCGCTCACCGAGCGCATCGTCTGGTCCGCCATCTCGGTGAAGTGGTCACGCAGAAGTCGCTGCACCTGCCGCAACCGGTCCTTCGATTCCTTGCCCACCTGGAAGCTGACGTCGTCGGTGAACTTGCGGATGGCCACCTTGGCGTCGGCACGCCGTTTCAGGACGCGGGACTCCTTGTCGTCCTTGTATGCCTTGCTGCCCAACAGGACTCCGGCACCGAGGGAGATCGGGTTGAGCAGGGCCAGGCCCATCATCGTGGTGATGAGGCCGAACATCAGCACACCGCCGTAGGAGCCGCGCATGCCGACCAGCACCTTGGACGTGATGCCCATGCGGCCTGATTCGAGGTCGCCCAGCGACGTCACCGGGTCCATGACACCGTCGATGTCGGAGATGTTCACGGCGGGCAGATGGGCGTCGGCGGTCTCGGCGAAGTATCGGGCCACCGTCTCGGCCAACCACAGTGACCGCTCGTGCGCCCACACGAAATTGTCCCCGACAGCCGAGGCGATCTGGTCCTCGAGCCACTCACCGATCTGCGGCCAGTCCTTGCCGGGGTCTCCCCCGTCGACGGCCTCCTCGGCCTCGCGGGTGATGACGCGCAGGCGATCACGCAGATCGTGGTCGATGTCGGACGCGAGGTCGGTGATGCCGTCGTTCAGCGTCTGCTGCCACTTGCTGCTGCGCTTCTGCATCTCCTCGGCGCTCGCCCGCGCGCGCTGCAGACCCGCGACGGCCGCAGCGGCGGCCTCCGGGTCGCGCAACGCGGCCAGTTCACTACCGAGCGAGAGGGCCAGATGCTCGGAGACGGAGCGGACGTCGAGCGCGACCGCCTTGCGCGTCAACACGTCCGCACGCTGGACGACGCCGCGCAGGAAGTCGTACAACGCCGGGAACCCGGCTTCCTTGTCCAGCGACTCGTCCTTCAACCGCAGAGCGTGCGAGCGGAGCATCGACGAGATCGGCATCAGCGGAACGTCGACACCTTCGCGGGCGAGGTGTCCCCGGTCGGCGTCGACGATGCGTCGCCAATGCGGGTAGAGGTCGGTCTTGGTGATCAGGCACGCGACCGCGGGGCACAGGCTCACCACCTGGCGCAGGAAGGCGACCTCGGGTTCGGTGAATTCCTGACTCGAATCGGACAGGACCAGAACGGCGTCAGCCGACGTGACCAGTCCGAGAGTGCTGTTGGCGTGGGGATTGCCGTGTCCGCCGACGCCGGGTGTGTCGATGACGACGAGCCCGTCCTTCAGCAGCGGACTCGGAACCGAGATCTCGAGGCGGAGGATCTCGCGTCCCTCGGCGCGGGGATCGGCAGGCGTGACGGCGTGGATGTCGGCCATCGGTACCTCGATCCGGACGGGGTCCGAGCCGATCTCGGCGATCACCAGTTCGGCGCGCTCGGTCTCCGCGTAGGCGACCATCGTGGGGACGGCCGTCGTCTCGTCGTCGCCGACGGAGCAGACGTCGAGCCCCAGCAGCGAATTCACGAATTGGCTCTTGCCCTGTTTCAGCGGTCCCACGACGACGATGCGCAGACGGGGATCGAGCACGCGCTCACGGGCCGCGGACAGTCGATCCACCAGGTCCCGACGCCCCGACGTACTCGCGATCTCGCCCATGCGCGAGAGCAGTTCCGCCAGTTGTCCTGCCTGTGTCGCGAGCGAGGGCGACGGTGCGGCCTGTGACGCAGGCTGAGCGGTGTTCTGCATGTGGTCCCGATCTGTGTGCGGTAGAAGCGGTCGAGCGAATGACGCGAACAGTAGTGAGAGATCACCAACACGGTAAGCGCCGACGACCCCGTACGCATAAGCGCGTACGGGGTCGTCGGTGTTACATCACACCGCTGCGTCGAGGCAGCGGGTCGTGTCGATCAGTTGTCCTGGCCGAAGTCCAGCACGTTGTCGACGGCGGAGTCGGCCTCGGGGGCCTCGTCCGCGCCACCCAGTCCGCCACCGAGCGTGTCGGTCAGACCGCCGGTGAGTCCGTCGGTCACACCGGACACCGTGCCGGTGAGGCCGTCGGAGACGTCGCCCGCCGCGGCGGCCGGGCCGTCGAACGCACTCTCGGCGTCGACGTCCTGCCACGAGGTGGCCTCGCCGGCGATGTCTCCGCCGAGTCCACCGTCCGTCGTGACAGCTCCCAGTGCGTCTCCGGTGACGTCGGCGACGGCACCGAGGCCGAGGCCGTCGGACGCTCCGGCGACACCGCCCAGAACGGCGTCGGTCGAGTTCTGGAACTGGCCGACCGCGTCGGCGGTGGCGTCGACGCCGCCCTCGAGTGCGCCGGTGAACTCGGAGGTGTTGTCCAGTCCGCCGGTGAACTCACCGTCGGGCGAGATCTCGAAGCCACCGAAGACTCCGCCGGTGCCCTCTGCCATGCCGGTCAGGCCGCCGGAGAGCTCGGATCCGAGCTGAGCGCCGCCCTGTGCGACGTTCGACAGGCCCAGTCCCAGCCCGGTGGCCAGGCCACCGCCCAAGTTGGCGACAGCACCCGCGACGGCGTCGGGGTCGGTGACCGCTCCGCCGACTCCGGTGAGCGTGCCGTCGAGGCCACCGGCCACGGCACCGGCCGCACCGAGTCCGCCGGTCAGGGTGGTCAGGGCGCTGAGTCCACCCTCGAGGCCGGTGTTCGCGTCGAGCAGTCCGCTGATCGGCAGGCCGTCGGCGGACAGTTCCCCGCCGGCCGCCAGTGCGGTGTCGAAGGCCGCGTCGAGCATCGTGGTCAGGTCACCCGTGGCGCCGAGTGCGGTGCCCAGTCCGGCCACCGGATCGGCTCCGCCGGTCACGTCGAGCAGTGCACCGAGTGCGGTACCCAGCTCGGCTCCCGCGGTGCCGCCGACTCCGAACGCGGCACTCAGAGTGGCGGGCAGGTCGCCCAGTGCTGCGGTGTCGAGGCCGCCGGTCAGGCCCAGCGCCGTGTTCAGCGCGGTGCCGAATCCGCCGACCAGGTCGGTGTCGAGGTCGAGGACTCCGCCGACGTTCAGGGCATCACCCAGGGCGGCGGAGACGATGCCGCCCAGGTCGCCGGCCAGCAGACCGTCCGCGTCGAGATCGGCGAGGACGGTTCCGCCCAGGACGGTTCCGAGAGCGCCACCCAGGCCGGCTGCGGCTGCGCCGCCCAGTCCGAGTGCCGCCGCCAGGCCGGTGCCGAGGTCGAGATCCGTGTCGGGCAGGCCGACGCCGGTGACGAGTCCGAGGCCGGTCGACAGGGCGCCACCGAGCAGGCCCGCGAGGTCGGCGTCCAGATCCAGATCGGGTGCTGCGCCGAGCACTGCGGCGAGTGCAGCGTCGACGTCGAGCCCGCCGGCCAGCAGTGCGCCCAGCTGAGCCTGCAGGTCGGCCGTCAACGAACCACCCAGAGCGGCACCGAGGGTGGCACCGATGGTCGCAGCGACGTCGCCGCCTGCGGCGAGTGCGCCACCCAGAGCTGCGCCGACGGTGCCGGCGATGTCGGCGGCGAGGAGTCCGTCGAGGTCGAGCGCGCCGCCCAGACCGAGGGCCGTGTTGAGCGCTCCGGCCAGAGTTGCTGCACCCTCACCGGTGATGCCGAGTGCGCCGGCGATGGCGGCACCGAGATCGGCGCCCGCCGTCAGATCGGTGACTCCGGAGAGGACACCGCCGAGGGCGAGACCCAGGTTGCCGGCAGCCTCGCCGCCGAGTCCCAGGGCCACACCGAGTGCGGTGGACAGCTGAGCTGCGATGTCGCCGCCCAGCAGAGCCTGCAGGTCACCGGTGAGCAGTCCGCCGGCGCCGAGAACGGCGCCGAGTGAACCGGCGAGCCCGCCCACGATATCGAGATCGAGCAGACCACCGAGGTCCGCCACACCGCCCAGGTCGACGAGGCCACCGAGGCCGAGGGCGCCGCCGAGAACTGTCGTCAAAGCGGCGTCGAGGTCGATTCCGCCGCCGAGCAGCCCGGCCAACTGTGCGCCGAGGTCACCCGAGAGGACGGTTCCGAAGACGCCGCCCAGGGCAGCGCCGACGTTGGCGGCCAGCGGGCCACCGGCCGAGAGTGCGGCGCTGAGCGCTGCTCCGAGAGTGGCGGCGACATCGGCGTCGGCACCGAGGATCGCGGTCAGGTCGAGGCCTCCGGCTGCTCCGAGCAGTGCGTCGAGAGCACCGGACAGAGTCGCTGCCGCGCCGCCGCTGACACCGAGTGCTGCGGCGAGGACGGCACCGAGGTCGGCGCCCGCGGACAGGTCGGTGACAGCTCCGACGAGCCCACCGAGGGCCAGTCCGAGGTTGCCGCCCAGCTCCCCGCCGAGGCCCAGGGCCCCGGCGAGCGCGGTGGACAGCACGGCCGTCAGGTCGCCGCCGAGGAGAGCGGTGAGGTCGACGTCCGCGAGACCGCCGACGCCCAGAGCGGCAGCGAGGGTGGTTCCGAGCGTGCCGACCAGGCCGGCGGCGACGTCGGCACCGATGCCGAACACACCGTCGAGATCGAGCGCACCGCCCAGGACTGCCGTCAGTGCGGCGCCGAGGTCTGCGCCTCCTGCCAGCAGGCCGGTCAGCTGTGCACCGAGATCGGCGCCCAGCACCGCGGCCAGGGTGGTTCCGAGAGTGGCGCCGAGTCCGGCGGCAAGTTCTCCGCCGAGTCCGAGTGCCGCGGACAGTGCAGCCGTGACGTCCGCGCCGCCTGCGACACCGAGTACGGCGTCCAGGGCAGCAGCGAGCTGAGCGGTGATTCCGCCGGTCAGGTCACCGTCGAGGCCGAGTGCGGCCGTGAGGGCTGCGGCCAGGTCGGCGCCGAGGACACCGTTCAGGTCGAGACCGCCGGTGATGGTGCCGAGGACGCCGCCGAGGGCGAGACCGAGGTTCGCGGCCACGTCGCCGCCTGCTGCGAGGGCGGTGGCGAGCGCCGCGGACAGCTGTGAGGCGAGGCCGCCGGTCAGCAGACCCGCGAGGTCGGCGTCGAGGAGTCCGCCGGCTCCGAGGACGGCGGCGAGCGAGGTTCCCAGCGTGGCGACGAGGTCGGCTCCGAGGCCGACGACTCCGTCGAGTCCGAGGACGCCGGTCAGGTCGAGTGCACCGCCGAGGATGGTGGTCAGGCCGGCACCGAGGTCCAGGCCACCGGCGAGCAGGCCGACGAGCTGTGCGCCCAGGTTTGCTCCGACTGCTCCGCCGGCTGCCAGGACGCCGCCCAGGACCGCACCGAGGGTGGCGCCGAGGTTGGCGGCGACTGCTCCGCCGGCTGCGAGTGCGCCGGACAGTGCGGCGCCGAGGGTCGCGGCCAGGTTCGCGCCACCGAGGATGTCGAGCTCGCCGAGCAGATCCAGATCGCCCGCCAGTCCGAGGACGCCCTGGAGTGCAGCGCCGAGCTGTGCGGTCAGGCCGGCGGCGAGTCCGCCCGTGAGACCGGCGCCGACACCGAGTGCACCGGTGAGCGCAGCGGCGAGAGTGGCTCCGAGGCCGGCGACGGCGTCGATGTCCAGGCCGCCCGCGACGTCGACGAGTCCGGCGAGCACGCCGCCGAGGGCGAGGCCGAGGTCACCGGCGAGGTCGCCGCCTGCTGCGATCGCTCCGGACAGTGCCGCGGCGAGCTGGGCGCCGAGGCCTGCGCCCAGGAGTGCGGTCAGATCGGCGCCGAGCAGGCCGCCCGCGCCGAGGAGTGCTTCGAGTGATCCACCGAGGGTGGCGAGGACGCCGGCGCCGAGGCCCAGCGCGCCGTCCACATCCAGCAGAGCGGCGACGTCGAGCAGGCCGCCGAGGCCGAGTGCGCCGTCGAAGATGGTGGCCAGAGCGGCGCCGAGGTCGATCTCTCCTGCGAGCAGACCGATGAGCTGTGCGCCGAGATCGGCTCCCAGCACTCCACCGAGCACAGCGCCGAAGGCTGCGCCGAGGGTGCCCGCGACGGTGCCGCCGGCGACGAGAACGCCGCTGAGGGCGGCGGACAGGGTTGCTCCGAGAGCTGCTGCGATGTCCGCGTTGCCCGCGAGGAGCGCGGCGAGGTCCAGGTCACCGGCCAGTGCGAGAACTCCGTCGAGTGCAGCGCCGAGCTGAGCGCCGAGGCCCGCTCCGAGGCCGAGGGCTCCCGCGAGAGAGGCACCGAGGGTTCCGCCGACGCCGAGCAGGGCGTCGAGATCGAGGGCGCCGGTCGCGCCGGTGACAGCTCCGAGGAGCAGTCCGAGGGATGCACCGAACTCACCGGCGATGTCGCCGCCGGCTGCGAGAGCGGCACCGAGCGCTGCGGAGAGTTCGCCGGTCAACGTGCCCGCCAGAGCGGCGACGACGCTGGTGTCCAGCAGAGCGGTGAGGGTCGCACCGAGGCCGCCGGCCACGTCGACGACGGCGCCGAGAGCGCCGCTGAGTGCTGCCGTGACGTCGGCGGTCGCGCCGAGTGCGCCGGTCAGAACCGTGCTGATCGAGCCTGCGACACCGAGTCCTGCGGTGAGGGCTGCGGCGAGGTCGGCACCGATGGAACCACCCGTGGTGATGGCGGCACCGAGAACGCCGCCCAGTGTCGCGCCGACGTTGGCGCCGAGAACGCCGCCGACAGCGAGTGCGTTGGAGAGAACGCCGGACAGTCCGACGACGGCGTCGAGATCGAGGCCGCCGGCGACACCGAGCACGGCGTCGAGCGCTGCGGCGAGCTGTGCACCGACACCGGCGCTCAGGCCCAGCGCCGCGGTGAGGGCACCGGCGATGGTGGCACCGAGCTCGACGATGGCGTCGAGGTCGAGGACGCCGCCGAGTGCGAGGACTGCGTCGAGTGCCGCACCCAGTGCCGCGCCGAACTCTGCTGCGAGGTCGCCGCCGATCGACAGGCCGTTGGCCAGGACGAGCGCGAGGACGGTGGTGAACTGGCCTGCGATGTCGAGATCGCCCAGGTCGATGAGGCTCAGGTCGAGTCCGCCGAGCAGATCGATGTCGCCGATGCCGCCGAGGTCGAGGGAAGCGAGGTTCAGACCGCTGAGATCGAGCGAGGCCAGGTTCAGGCCGCTCAGGTCCAGATCACCGAGGTTCAGGTTGCCGATGTTGCCGATGCTCCCGATGGCCAGTCCGCCACCGATCAGGGTCGGGCTGAAGTTGAAGCCACCGACGTTGAACCCACCGAATGTGTTGCCACCGAAGTTGTTGTTGCTGAAATTGCCGTTGTTGTTGTTGTTCCCGACGTTGTCGACGCCGCCGAACGTGACGTTGTTGCCGCCGAAGGTCGCGTTGTTCCCGCCGAACACGGTGCTGTTGTTCACGCCGCCCACGGTGACGGTGCTGTAGTTGTTGCCGGCGTTCACGATGGAGGCCAGGCGCGATCCACCCGCGAACAGTCCGGACTCGGCGACCATCGGTGCGACGGCGACGATGTCGGAGTGGCACACGTCCGGCAGGCCGGCAGCGTTCAGGGATGCCTGCGGGTTGGCGCAGTAGGCAGCGGCGGCTTTGTCGTCGCGGAGAAGGCTGAGGATGAAGTCGAGAACGGCGTTGGTGGCCATCGTGAATCTCCTGTGTGTTCGGGGTTAGCTGGTGAGCCGGCGATCAAGCCGACGGGTGCGGCTCGTTGTCACCAAAACTAGGGCGATCCGTGACTTCTCCCAACGGGGCAGAGCCCCCTTCCTCCACCCCGGGGTTCGCACCCGGACATTTCGGGGGAACTAGGGGGCATAGGGGATCGTCCCGCTCTAGAGTTGTGAGGAGTAACGAATCGGCCCCTCGCGACGACGTCATGCGTGGACGGCACTCTCGCACCCGGGAGAATGCGGTCCGACACACCGGTAGAAGCAGTGGAAACGGAGTCGGCGTCATGGCTGCAGGTCTGGGAATCGAAGTCGGGTCGAGTAGTTCGACCGCCGTGGCCGTCGACGGGCCGGGACGGCTGGACGACGCGATCACCGTCGTGCGATCGACCGCACTGTCCGTCGCGCCCGACCGTGCACCCGCGCTCGCCGCCCCGGGAACGGTCGACAGTTCGCTTCTCACCGGATACGCCGGACGCGTCGGCGATCCGGTCGCGTTGGTGACCGACGACGGCCGCAGTTACACCGGCGACGAGCTGTACGCGACGACGCTCGAATGCCTCGTGGACGAGGCCCGCGCTGCGGGTGCGGCAGAGAACTCCGCCATTGTCGTCACCTATCCGACGGCGTGGCCCGAGTACACGGTCGACCGTCTGCGCAACGCCGCCGCGCGCCACGGACTGACCGACGTCACCTTCGTTCCCGACGCCCTCGCAGCCACGGCCTGGATGCAGCAGACCTCCGACGCCGTCGACGACGGCATCGTCCTGGTCGCGGACCTGGGCGGCAGTGCCCTCACCGTGTCGGTCGTCCGCACCGGTGCCGAATCGGCGATCCTCGGACGCGGCGCACGCACCGAGGACGTCAGCGGCGCCCACATCGACCAGATCGTGCTGGCGCACGTCCTCGACAACATCGACTCCTCGTCGATGGACCCCTTCGACCCCGCCACGGTCGATGCACTCACCGCGTTGCGGGCGCAGTGCGCGATCGCCAAGGAAGCGTTGTCCTCCGACACCGAGACCGTGGTCCCGGTTCACCTGCCCGGCATCGACACCGACGTCCGGCTGGTCCGCTCCGAGATCGAGGAACTGCTGCGCGAGACGTTCGACGACGTCACCCGCGTGGTCGGTGATGCGCTGCGCACGGCGGGTGTCGATCCCGAGTCGGTGGACCGCGTCCTGCTCGTCGGCGGCGGTGCCGCCATCCCGATGCTGACCGAGACCGTCTCCTCCGCACTGCGCAAGCCCGTCACCGTCGGGGCGAACCCGTCGGCGACGTCCGCGTCCGGTGCGGCTCTGCTCGCCGCCGAGGTCGCCTCGACATCCGCCGAACTGGACCGGGTGGGAGCGGGCGCCGCTGTCGTCGGCGCCGCAGCACTGGACGACGACGATGACACCGAGCTCATCCCGCCGGTCACCGAGCGCCCCGCGTCGGCACGGACCAGCACGCCGGCACCCGTGTCCCGCACGTCGTCGCACGCCAAGGCGGGCCCGTCCCGTGGCAAGCGCATGGCCGTCATCGGCGGTGTCGCCGCGGCGATCGCTCTTCTTGCGGCGGGCGGTCTCGCCGCCGGCACCGGACTGGTCGGGGGCTCGTCCGAGGACACCACCCCGGCCGGGACCAGCGCCGTGCAGCCTGCCGCCTCCGACGGCTCGGTAGCCCCGACGACCACCGCGGTCGCGGGCGTCGATCCGGTCACCGGTCGCCCGCTCACCACCGGTGCGGCCGGAGCCTCCACGACCGGTGCCGCCGCCGTTCCCGGTGCTCCCGGCGCGGCGTCCCCCACTGCCGGAGCCCCTGCACCCGGAGCAGCCACCGTCCCCGGTGCCGCTCCGAATGCGAACGTTCCGAGCGTTCCGAACGCCCAGGTGCCGAGTGTGCAGGCGCCGTCCGTGCCCGCCTACACGCCTCCCGCGTACACCCCACCGGCCTACACGCCGCCTCCTCTCCCCGCGAATCCGCTGCCGGGCGTCGTCGGTGGAGTCACCGACGGCCTCGGTAACGTCGTCGGCGGTCTCGGGAACACGGCCGGCGGCGTCGTCGGAGGTGTCGGGAACGGACTCGGCGGGGCTCTCGGCGGACTCACCGGCCAGTGACCTCGCTCGACGAGCGGACTGCCCTGGAGACACTGCTGTCCTCGCGTGATCACACCGCTCTGGCGGTTCTGACTCTCGCGTCGGTAGGGCTGTCACCGGATCCGTACCTCGTCGCGGATGTCGCCTCCACCCCGCTTCCCGACGCGTCCGCCGCGGTCGAACGAGCATGGGGCTGCGGCATTTTGAGCGAGACCGGCGTCCTGTCGGACTCCTCTCGTGAGGCCTTGCGTGCCGTGATGGGCGAGCACGGCATGTTCGGTGTGCTGCGTCGATTGATTCGCGTCCAAGTCGAGCAGGGCGGCCCGACGGCGGAGCTGGCGGTGGCCGTCGCCGCGGCCGGTATCCGCGATCCACTGCTGGCGGAGCATCTGGTCTCGGCTGCGTCGACGGCGGATCATGCCGCGGCGCGCGCACTCTGGGATGCAGCCGTCTCGGCCGGCGCACAGGGCGACGCCGTGGCCGTCGCATCGGCCGAGGCGTGCGTCGCCGACGGAGACCTCGATGCCGCCGCGCTCGCCGTGGATTCGGTGTTGAGTTCGGAGACGGCGTCGGCGCGCGATCTGCGCGCCGCGGTGAGGATCGCGGCGACCGTCGCGATGATGCGCGGCACCGCCTCTCACGCCGCGGACCTCTACCGGTGGCTCGGCCCCGAACGCGTCGGGCCGGACGCGTCCCACGCCGTCACCTCGCTTCTCGCCGTCGGTGACGTGTCCTGCGCCGTCGCCCTGTCGGCCGGCACGAGGCCCACCGCGGTGAGTTCTGCCCCGCCGACCACCGCAAATGCCCGGTCGGGTCTCGTCGCCCGCGGACTGTTGGATTCGGTGCGCGACTCGTCCACCGCCGCCATGGGGTCGTTGCTCCGGGCGTCGTCGATGTCGGACACGGCCATGGGCTCACGCGCCGAGCCGGAGCACCCGTCGGCGATCGCTGCACTGCTCGCCTTGCACACGGGCGATCCGGGCACCGCGAGAGCTGTTCTGTCCGAGATGATCTCCGCGTGCGGGGAGTCGACACGCAGCCGGCTACTGATGGCGTGGACGGCCCTGGCGTCGGGCGATACCGCCACGGACCACACGAGCGATCTGGATCCGGCCTACCTGTCCCAGCGAGATGCCCTGTCCTACTACGCTCTTCGTGTCGCGACGGCACGCCGCCGCGGCGATACGGGCGCGCTGATGACGGCATGGCAGGACGCGCGACGTACCGTCGCCGAAGCGGAACCCGACCTGTTCTCGTTGATTCCGCTCGGCGAACTGTGGCTTGCTGCAGTGCGTCTGGGGGACACAGATCGCATCTCCCATTCCGTCGCGTCGGCCACCGCACTCGTTGCATCGCTCGGGGAGCCGCCGACGTGGGCGGCGACCTGGCACTGGTACGGCATCCAGGCCGCCATTCTCGGCGGCACCCCGGCCGACCTGCTCCCCCACGCCCGCTCCCTCGGGTCGTTCTCCGACCGCAGTCCCTACGCCGCGGCGCTGGCGGCGGCGGGCAAGGCGTGGCTCCGCGTCCTGCAGGGCGAGCCGGACATGACCGAAGTCGAATCGTGTGCGCGGACCATCGCCAAGTTCGGACACTCCTGGGATGCCGCACGCCTGGCCAGCGATGCCGCCCTCCGCGTCGCGGACACCAAGGACGCGACCTCGCTGCTCCAGATCGCCCGTGACATGGGCAGCACGGCGGCCGCGTCCGAGCCTGCCGATCAGGGCGCAACCGTGGCGGGCGCGCTGACCGACCGCGAGGCGGAGGTCGCGCATCACCTCGTCCTGGGACTGACGTACCGGGAGATCGGCGCGCAGATGTACATTTCGGCCAAGACGGTCGAACACCACGTCGCGCGCATCCGGCGGCGCCTGGGTGCGCAGTCACGTTCACAGATGTTGTCGATGCTCCGTGCAGCCGGATACGCGGAGAGCAAGGAACGCCAGGACCGATCATGAGTACCGAGAACCGGCCGCAGTCGGACCGATCCGTCGGTCTGCACGTGACCGATCTGCATTCCACCGCTGTCGTCGTCGCGATCGGCTCGGGAGAACTGGTGCGGGTTCCGGTCGTCCACGACACCGTCCTGTACCTGCGCCCCGACGGCACGTCGACGCTGCGTCGGCCGGAGACCATGAGCACCGATATCGACGTCGTCGACAGGTTCGTCACCCATGTCGGCGATCCGGCCGGCGTCGTCTCGGCCCGCGGCGTACCGATGCGTGCCGAGGATCTGATGGCCACCGCGATGTTCCTGCTGCTCACGGAAGTGTCCGACGCCGGTGAGGACGTCACCGGCATCACCGCCGGCGCCACCCACCCCCGCGACTGGTCCTCGGACCGTATCGACGCGCTGCGGGAATCTCTCGACTTCCTCGGATTGCAGCAGGTGTCGCTGCACCCCGAGTCGACCAGCGCATCCGCGACGCTCGGACATGCCGACTCCCGCCTCGCCTCCGCCGTCGTGGCCGCGCGTGCTGCGACAGGGGCGCCGGCCGCGCCGACGGACGCCGGTGTGCCCGTCCGGAAAGATCGACGACTGGCCTTCGCGATCGCCGGCATGGGCATCCTGGCTGCGATCCTCGTCCTGGCAGCGGGTGTGACGTATCTGATGTCGGGTCGCACGACCACGACGGCGGTGCCCGTCGTGGAAAACGCCACCACGACGCAGACCACCACGACGACGCGGGCGGCCCCGTCGTCGAGCATCGGATTCCCGACGGTGGTGCCGGGTGCACCGGCGCCCGCCGTACCCACCCGCGCCCCCGCCGTGGTGCCGCGGACGACCGCCGCGGCGCCTCCCCCACCTGCGCCGCCGGCCCCCGCACCTGCCCCTGCGCCCGAACCGGCACCGGTCACCACCGAGCCCACCGTGACCGAGGAACTCCCCACCACGACCCCCGACGCGACGCCCTCCGCGACGGCGTCGAGCGCCAGCTCCTCTCCCCTGCCTCCTCCCTCGTAGACGACGGTTCGTCGGCGACCAAGCGTCACGGACGGTACGGTTGGGCTACCGGGGCGCTCGTGATCGAGTCGTTGCACCATGCCCGGTGGAGGTCGAGAGGGGGCGGAACCGTGACCGAACGAGCGCGCGGCACCGACTCGTCGCCGACCATTCACCTGGCCATGGCTGTCGGGGACTCCGCCACGGCAGTCGCTGTCGACATCGACGGTGGGGTCGAACTCTTCGAGTGCCCGACCTCCGTGATCCTGACCGACGACGGCCGCGTCGAACTCGCGCAGGCACCTGCGGGTATCCGCGGGTTCGTGTCGCAGATCGGCAATCCGTACGGAATCAGGCTTCACGACGGCCGCGTGGTCCGGGCCGAGGATCTCGTCGCCGGCTTCGCCCACACGCTGATGCGCACGATGTCCGAGCTGTACTCGCTGCCGGCCGACGCGCGGTGCACCGTCGCCTACCCGAGTGTCCTGCCCACCGAGGCAGTCGAGGCCCTGCGGGACGCACTCGACTACGTCGGACTGTCACAGTGCGTGCTGTCTGCGGCGACCGACGACGATGTCGCCGTGGCTGCGCGCGCCCTGTCGCCCGACGCATCCGCGGCATCGACGTCGCGCACGTCGGACAAGGCTTTCGCCGCGATGGTGGCCGATTCCGCATCCACCCGTCGCCGACGCGTCCGTGCGGGGACGCCGACCCGAGCGGGTATCGCCGTCGCGGCCGTCGCACTCGTCGTCCTCGCTGTCGGTGGCGCCGTGGGCAGCGTCGACAGGCAGTCGAATACCGTCGAGCCGCTCAACTCCCAGCAGGCCATCACCCCCGCAGCACCCGTCGTGACGTCGACCCTCGAACCGACCACCACGGACGCTCCCGCACCGGTGCAGGACGCGCCGCCGGTGGAGCCGGAACCGGTGTACGTCGACACGCCCGACCCCGTCGAACAGCCCGTCGCACCTCCCGTCGTGGAGACCACCGTTCCCGATCAGGGCTTGTTCTCCGATCGCTTCCCGTTCGGCGCTCCCGACATCGACTTCCCCGACTTCCCGACGCTGCCGCAGGTCACCGTTCCGACAGCGCCGACCGCCACCACCACGGCGCCCGGCACCACCGCCGATACGAGCACCACCACCTCGGTCGTCGTCCCGTCGGTAGCGGCGCCCCGAGTGATTCCGTTCCTCCCTGTGAGCCGTCCCTGACCTGACGCCGGGAGCTTCCACTCCGGCGGTCCGTCGGTCGTGATGGCCTATGCTCGGTCGCTGGCGCGGCCACGGCCGGCGCCCCTTTTCCAGACGTTCATAACGACCATCGACTGCGCGCAGGACCATGCGCGTCGTCGCCCGGAAGGATTTTCTTGCGTATCTCGGCGGCCATCGGAGCCACGGGCATGATTCACCCCACGTCGGGCAGGATTCGGGTGGCGGCCGTGCTGGGCGCCACGCTGATCGGTCTCGGAGCGGGCACGGCCACCGCCGGCGCAGCGCCCGCACAGGCTCAGCTTCCTGCGGACGCGTTGCCCACCGAGCTTGTCGACGCGGTGCAGCGAGACCTCGGGATGTCACCGCAGGAATACCTCGACCGCGCGTCCGATGCGCAGCGGCTCCGCTCGTACGCCGACGACTTCCGCAAGCAGCGCCCCTACGACTACGCCGGCGCGTGGATGGGTGACGACGGCGTTCCGGTCGTCGCTGTCACGACCACCGAGGCAGCCAGTCAGGTGGCGCAGGACGGCTACCGCAGCCGCCAGTCCCCCGTGTCGGCGGACAACCTCGAACGCTCGCTCGACGAGTTCGGTCGGTGGGTGTCGGCTCTGCCTCGGGAAGTCTCGTCCCAGGTCAATTCCGCGGCCGTCGACGTCCTCGGTGGTCGCATCGTCGTCGACATCGCGAACAGTCCGATCGGCCGAGCCCTGAACTTGCCGACGGCCATCGCGAACCTCCAGGTCGTGCTGTCCCCTCCCGCACTGGCCCCCACCCCGCCGCCCGCCGTCACCGGCGGCGACGACTACGTCACCGCAGCCGGTGACATCACGACGGCGCCGCTCGAGAACATCGAGATCTGCTCGTTCGGCTTCAGCGCCACCGACGGCGCGGGAAACCCGGTCAATCTCTCTGCCGGACACTGCGACCCGGGCAACTCGGCCTCCGTCTACCTGCCCGATCGCGGCGACATCCGAGCGAGCACCCCGGTAGGGAAGTTCGCGCAGTCCAGCGTGGGCGCAGGCGACGGCCTCGACTACTCGGTGATCGCACTGGACGACGCCGGCGTGGCCGCAGGACTGAGCGAACCCACCGTCCGCGGCGCCAACGGCACCGCCCTGACGATCACTGGAACGGCCTCACCCGTCGTCGGTGCACCCGTCTGCAAGTCCGGCCAGGCAAGCTCCTTCACCTGCGGGCTGGTCGCTGCCGATCGCGTCGAAACGCAGTTGTTCCTGGGTGACGGAGAGAGCCGGACCATCCGCGGATTCGCCAGCACTGCATGCACACTCGCGGGCGACAGCGGCGGCGCGATCGTCACCGGCACGCTCGCCCTGGGCATCACCAGCGGCTCCAACAGCGGCGGCGCACCCAGCTGCGGCGAGGCCAACCTCGCACTCGCTCAGTACGGCGGAACTGCCAGCCTGGGCATTCCGATCGACGCTGTCGCAGCGGCCACGGGAACTACCGTCCGAACGTCGTGACGAAGCACAACGTTCGGTCTCGTTGATGCGGTAATGTCACCGACCGAGGCGAGGCGCCTCCGCGCAGAGTCCGTGCGCGTCGGACCCACAGGAGGCCAGCCGTGGACCTGCTTCAACTCGCTCTCACCGTCTTCGGATACATCGTCAAGATCGCTCTGAACGCGAACGCACTCAGCTGACATCTCAGCAGCGGCCCCATCGTCACCGACGGTGGGGCCGTTGCTGTGTCACCGTGAAGGCCACGGCCGCATCACGTTTCGGATTCTGTCGCAGAAAGCACTCCAGTCACAGTGGTACCGTGGTAGTACGCAGTCGCTCCGTCGATGTCGACGTGACGCACCGACTGTCGTTCCGACCCACGTCCCGAGAAGGTGTTCTGCTGTGCTGCGCTGTGTTCGATACCCCCTGATCGTCGGCTTCGCGCCGATGGAGGTGTCACTGTGACCGACTTCGCCGATTCCTCTGTCCCCTACGACAACCGGGCCGGTGCGGCCGTCTACACCCCGGCCGACACCACGACCGCCCGCATACTCGACGCCCGCCTCGCCGATGCGTCCGTCCTACTGGGCGCGCTGTCGGTGGTGACGTTCTGGAGCTTCGGTGTCGGTATCCTTCTGGGCCTCGGCGCCGTCGTTGCCGGCGGGCTGGCCACGCGCGTTCCCGACGCCGACCGGTCCGACACGATCATCGGAATCCTCACCGGTGCAGTGGGAATCGCGGTGGGCGCACTCTTCCTCGCCGCGACCTAGGAAAAGTCCGAACACGACGAAGGCCGCCACCCAGCAGGGTGGCGGCCTTCGGTGTCTGGAGAGATTACTCGGCGAACTTGGAGGTTCCCGGAGCAGCGTTGTACGTGTTGAGCAGATCGATTCCGGCGACGACGAGAGTCGGGCCACCGGCAGCGATGGTTCCGATGACTCCACCGATTCCGGCGCCGGTAACGGCGCCCGTCAGGCAGGTCGGGAGAACGACAGGTCCGCCACCGAGGATGCAACCGACGCCTGCACCGATGATGGTGCCGGTCAGTCCACCGATGGAGGTTGCGAGGCCGAGCTGAGAGTTGAAGGACTGCTCGGCCGCGGTGTTCTCGGCGGGCGATGCAGCGTTCTGCTCGAGCGCGGCAGGCGTGAGGCCCATCGGTGCTGCGAGGTTCGGGATGAGGGTGACGGTGCGGCCCTCGTCGGTGTACTCGACACCGTAGGGGAACTCGATGCCGTTGAGGTTGAACGACAGCGGCAGGCTGACGACCTGGTTGCCCTCGTTGTCCTCGAGCACGACGGACTTGCCGTCATCAGATGCGCGGAACAGACCGGCGTCGACAGTGGTGACGACCTTGCCGCCTTCGACGCGCGATGCCCAGTTCACCTCGCTGTTCTGCTCGGTGGTGGGCACAGCGGGAGTGGTGGTGGTCGGCTGCGCGTACGCAGTGCCGGTCCAGACGCCCAAGGAGGCGATCGCGATCGCAGAGGTAGCGACGAGTCGACGCAGATTCATCTAGTTGTTCCGTTCGTTCAGGTTCAAGGCTTCGGACCCCGACCGGTGAACTGTAACCGTTGTGGGCGACAGAACCGAATCATGGGTTCGTTTCCGGTACGAGTCAGGATTTGCCCGTGTGAACTGCCACGACGTGGACGACGCACGGACGGTGGCGCGGGTGAAGAGTAACAAAACAGACGCCCCGGCAGTGCTTCTTGACGGGCGTCGAGAAGTTACCGACAAGGCAAGTTAGGAATACCTGTGCGGCAGGCGTGTCGCTGTGCCGTAATACGGTAGGGCGCATCGCGTGGATCGGACCGACCAGCCCTCGGTCCGACCTGCGGAGATGCCACTTCCGGTGCTAAGTTACCGGCAAGTAGTGACCCACCGGTTACCGGCTGGTAACTTAGTGGTCGACAGATGTATCGGGCTGACCATCGGACTGCCCACGGGCCGGCCGGAAGCACACGGCGACGGACGTAGCTCTGTCGCCCGAGAAAGGCAACGTCATGAATGCCCTGACGATCACCCTCGGCGCCGTCGGTGCCCTGCTCAGCATCGTGTGTTGGGCCTACTTCTTCCGCGGTGCCGCGCTGATGGTGCGATCCATCGCGTTGGGTCAGCCGGACAGAACGCGCCTGCGTCCGTTCATCCCGCGGTTCAAGCAGATGTGCGTCGAGTTCGCCGCGCACACCCGCATGAACAAGTTCCGCAGCGTCGGCTGGGCTCACTGGCTGGTGATGGTGGGCTTCCTGATCGGTTCGATCCTGTGGTTCGAGGCGTACGGGCAGACCTTCAACCCCGAGTTCCACTGGCCGCTGATCGGCGACCTGGCGATCTACCACCTGATGGACGAGATCCTGGGACTCGGCACGGTGATCGGCATCGTCACGCTGATGATCATCCGCCAGCGCAACCACCCGCGCTCCCCCGAGCGCCTCTCGCGCTTCTCCGGCTCGAACTTCCGCGCCGCGTACTTCGTCGAGTTCGTCGTGCTGCTCGAGGGTCTGGGCATGATCCTGGTCAAGGCCGGCAAGATCGCCACCTACGGACACGCGAACCCGTACACCGACTTCTTCACCATGAACCTGGCGAAGCTGCTTCCCGCCAGCGCGGTCATGGTGTCGATCTTCGCGTTCGTCAAGCTCATGTCGGGCATGGTGTGGCTGCTGATCGTCGGTCGCAACATCACCTGGGGCGTCGCATGGCACCGCTTCAGCGCGTTCTTCAACATCTACTTCAAGCGTGAGGACGACGGCGGAGTAGCCCTCGGCGCAGCCAAGCCGATGATGTCCGGCGGCAAGGTCCTCGAAATGGAGGAAGCCGATCCCGACGTCGACGCGTTCGGTGCCGGCAAGATCGAGGACTTCACCTGGAAGGGCTGGCTGGACTTCACCACCTGCACCGAGTGCGGTCGCTGCCAGTCGCAGTGCCCCGCCTGGAACACCGGCAAGCCGCTCTCCCCCAAGCTCCTCATCACCTCGCTCCGCGATCACGGCAACGCGAAGGCGCCGTACCTCCTCGCCGGTGGCCGCAAGGACATGGCCGGCGACGAGGTCGGTCTGGTCGACGCCGACGGCAAGCCCGACGAGGCCAAGCTCGCCAAGATCCCACAGGCTGCCCGCGACGAGGCCGAGCGCAAGCTGGTCGGCGAGACCACGCTGGACGACGGCGGCCTCGGCGGCATCATCGATCCCGAGGTGCTGTGGAGCTGCACCAACTGCGGTGCGTGCGTCGAGCAGTGCCCCGTCGACATCGAGCACGTCGACCACATCCTCGACATGCGTCGCTACCAGGTGCTCATCGAGTCGGAGTTCCCCACCGAGCTCGCCGGGTTGTTCAAGAACCTGGAGAACAAGGGCAACCCGTGGGGCCAGAACGCCAAGGACCGCACCAACTGGATCACCGAGCTCGACTTCGACGTCCCCGTCTTCGGACAGGACGCCGACAGCTTCGAGGACTTCGAGTACCTCTTCTGGGTCGGCTGCGCCGGCGCCTACGAGGACCGCGCGAAGAAGACCACCAAGGCCGTCGCGGAACTCCTCGCCACCGCGGGCGTGAAGTTCATGGTGCTCGGCGCAGAGGAGACCTGCACCGGTGACTCCGCTCGCCGCGCGGGCAACGAGTTCCTGTTCCAGCAACTCGCGATGCAGAACATCGAGACCCTGAACTCCGTGTTCGAGGGCGTCGACGAGAGCCGTCGCAAGATCGTCGTCACGTGTGCGCACTGCTTCAACGCACTGGGCAACGAGTACCCGCAGGTCGGCGGCAAGTACGAGGTGGTCCACCACACCCAGCTGCTGAACCGCCTCGTGCGGGCCAAGAAGCTGGTTCCCGTGGCGTCGGTGCAGGAAGACGTCACCTACCACGACCCGTGCTTCCTCGGACGCCACAACAAGGTCTACGACGCACCGCGTGAGCTCATGGCCGCGTCGGGTTCCACGCTCAAGGAGATGCCCCGCCACGGCGAGCGCTCCATGTGCTGTGGCGCCGGTGGTGCTCGCATGTGGATGGAAGAGAAGATCGGCAAGCGGATCAACATCGACCGCGTCGACGAAGCACTGGACACGCTCAGTGGCAGCGGCACGGCGACGCAGAAGATCGCGACCGGCTGCCCCTTCTGCCGCGTCATGCTCAACGACGGTGTCACCGCTCGTCAGGAGGGCGGCAGCAACGAGAACGTCGAGGTCATCGACGTCTCGCAGATGCTGCTCAGCTCCATCACTCGCCTCGACTCCGCACAGCTCGGCAAGAACATCGCGGTCATCCCCCGCGAGAAGCCGAAGGTCGTGCCCGCGGAAGAGCCCGTCGGCAAGCCCAAGGCCGAGTCCATCGCGACCGAGGACGTCGCTGCCGAGGAAGAGAAGGGCCGCGTCGAGGAGATCGAGACCGCAGCTGCCGGCGGCGATCCCACCGCCCCGGCACCCGGCAAGGGCCTGAAGATGAAGGGCCTCGCCAAGGCACCGGGAGCGAAGGCGCCCGGAGCGAAGGCACCTGCCAAGCCCGTCGAGTCCCCCAACGCAGACGGCGACGACGCAGCAGATGCCTCCAAGCCCAAGGGCCTCGGACTGGCCGGCAAGGCCAAGGCACCCGGCAAGGGCCTCGGTATGGCCGGTGGGGCCAAGGCACCCGGCAAGGGGCTCGGCATGGCCGGCGGCGCCAAGGCACCCGGCAAGCCTGCTGCGCAGTCTGCTCCGGCAGCTGAGGCTCCTGCAGCTGAGGCCCCGGCTTCTGAGGCCCCGGCACAGGCTCCCGCCACTGGTGACACGGCATCGGAGGTCAAGCCGACCGTCAAGGCCAAGGGACTCGCGGTGAAGTCGGGCTTCAAGAAGCCGGGCGCCAAGGCTCCGGGTTCGGCAGCTCCGGCTGCTGCGCCTGCCGCCGAGGCACCGGCAGCTGCTGAGCCCGTCGCCGAAACTCCGGCACCCGCCGCGTCGGAGGCCCCGGCGTCGGAGGCTCCAGCCCAGGCGTCGGAGTCCATGCCGACCGTCAAGGCCAAGGGACTCGCGGTGAAGTCCGGCTTCAAGAAGCCGGGCGCCAAGGCACCGGGTTCGGCAGCACCCGCACCGGCGGCAGCTGAACCGGCCGTCGAGAAGGCACCGGAGCCCGCAGCTCCCGCAGCCGAGTCGAACGGTGCGGCCGAGTCCAACGGTGCGGCCGAGTCGAACGGTGCGGCCGAGTCAAACGGTGCAGCGGAGCCCAAGGACGCCCCGGCCCCGCCCGCCCCTAAGGCCGGCGGACTGGGATTCAAGTCGGGAGCGAAGGCACCGGGCAAGAAGTCCTGACCGAACACCCCCTGCACCAACCGAGCACCCCCTTCAGCACGCTGGAGGGGGTGCTCGCTTTATGGCAGAGGTGTGCGCACCACCCTGCCGCTGGCCGACGCGTGCGGCGATCACGACATCCCCACCGGACACCCCCTCCATAAACCGCACACTCCCTCCAGCACGCTGCAACAGGTGTTCGCTTCACGGCAGAGGTGTGCACACACTCTGCAGCCGGTCGATGCACGCGGCGACCATGTGCACGTGAACGGACGCCGGCCGATGCGTGCGGCCCCCACCAAACACCCCTTGCATCAACCGCACACCCTCTCCAGCACGCTGCAACAGGTGTTCGCTTCACGTAAGGGGTGTGCGCACCACTCATCCACAGGGGTGCTGGCCATCCACAGCTGCCGCTCGAGCACCGTTCGGCCAGGTCCACGTCGGCAACGATCGACCGATGGCGCGCATAACCTCTCGCTCGGAGGCATTGGCTCAGGGCTACACGGATTCCGAACTGCGGCGCATGTGCCGAACCGGAGATCTCACACGTTTGCGACGCGGGGCCTACGCCAGCTCGGACGACATCGCTAACCTCTCAGAACAGGAACGCCACCTCCTCTTGGCCCGCGCGATGCTGACGACAGGCAACCCGGCGCCCGACACAGTGCTGAGCCACGTGTCGGCGGCGATCGCTCACGGTATCGACCTGTGGAACGTGCCGCTCTCCGCAGTTCACATGACACGCAACCGGCGGACAGGTGGTCGTACGGGACTCATGCGCCACGTTCACGCGTCGCCCTATGACGCGGACGAGGTCACCGATGCGGCGGGGTTTCGCTCTACTACCGTGAGCCGCACCATCGCCGATCTAGCCTGTTGCTTGCCGTTCGACGAAGCAGTCTGTGCTGCGGACGATGCAGCACGTCGACTCGGAGTGACGGGTACGCAGGTCGAGGAGATACTCGCTCGACGCCCCACCCGTAGCGGCCATGCGAGAGCCCACCGCGTCGCGCTGTTCATGGACGCCGGGTCCGAGAGTGTCGGCGAGTCACGCAGTCGCGTGCTGCTACGCACTGCAGGTTTCGCGATCTCTACGCAGCGAGTCATTCACTGCGACAACACTTCCTATCGTGTCGATTTCTCGGTGGATGGCACGAACGTGATCGGCGAATTCGACGGCCGCGTGAAGTATGGCCGACTCGTCCCGACCGGCGAGACTCCGGCCGACGTGCTCTGGCGTGAGAAGCTCCGCGAAGATGCACTGCGCGGCGCGGGCTACGAGGTAGTGCGCTGGACGTGGCAGGACTTGGCGACGCCGAACGTCGTCATCGAGCGCATGCAGCGGGCACTCGACCGCAACCACACACCTCCTGCATGAAGCGCACACCCTCTACAGCCTGCAGCGAAGGGTGTGCGCTCACCACAACACGTGTGCACACCCCCTACAGGCCCCGAGCCGAGACACCCAAGCCGCACACCGACAGAGCGCACACCCCCTGCATGAACCGCACACCCCCTGCAGCCGGCAGCGAAGGGTGTGCGCTCACGACAACAGGTGCGCACACCCCCTACGACTCCGCGATCGCCTTGAGCGCGGCGAGGGTACGGGGGATCCCGTCGAGCGCGGCGGTGCGGCGGATCTCGATCTCCTCCTGCGCGCGATCACCGAACTTCGTGTGGAAGTAGTCGATCCCCTGCTCGGTGAAGAGCCACGATTCGGTGAGCTTGGTCGAATCCTCGTCGATCGCCTCGAGCGTGTATCCCCACCGCACGAACGAATCTCCGACGAGCCAGGCGAACTCGGTGCCCGGGATGGCGACGGCAACGGTGGAGACCGTCTCCCACGTTCGGTCGGCAGTGACGTTGCGCCCGGTGAAGGTGGACCCGACCACGTCGGCGCTGCCGCCGTCGTTCCACCAGCACTCCTGGCAGATCGGGCTCCACTCGCCGGTCCGTGTGACGTCGGAGACGAGGGCGTACACGGCGTCGGCCGATGCGGCGATCACGGTGGAGTCGGAATGCTCGAGTGCTGTCATGCCTCGAGTATGCCGCCGAGCGGTGCAGCGAAAGTAGTGCGCCGCCGAAGTTCCTGCTCCGCCGCCCGAGTGCCCAGCTCGAGACGCTCCTCGTGGCTGCCGGTGAGCAGCACCCACGAGCGTCGGGATCGGGTGAGCGCGTCCAGGAACCACCCGGTCATCTCGGCGCGGACATGCTCGCCGTCACGAATGCCGTCCTGCACGAACGGAACTCCGTGGTGATCGGTCACCAAGTACAGGGCGTGTCGGTCGTCGGCAACGGCCCGATGCGAGTCGACGCCGAGGTAGCGGCGCTCCCACACCGTCGTCGCGAAGGCGTCGGTGTCGCAGATCAATACGGGCGATCCACGCCGCGCTGCCGCCTCCTCGTGAGCAGCCTGGGTGCGGGCGATGCGGGCGAAGTCGTCACCGGTCCAGACGATGTCGTCGACGGAACCGACCTCCGCACACTTGTCGACGGTGTCCTTCCGCCCGAACTCGTCGACGCACTCGGTGTCCGGCCATCGCTGCCGAAAGTGTGTAGTCAAGGCACCGGCAACAGTGGTGGTGCCCGTCGATTCGGAACCCACCACGACGATGCGCGTCGTGAGACCCGCTCTGGCGGGCGCATCGAGGCACCTCCACGAAGCAGCGAGATCGGCACGACACGACGTCCCGGACACGGGAAAGCCGGTGCGCGGCAGATCGAACGGCACGTGTCGAGCGTCGAACCACCGCGCCAGTTCTTCGCCGTACGGCTCGCTGGTGACCACCACATCGACGGGCTCGTTCCCGACAGCTGCACGCATGCACGCCACCTGCGCCGCCCACACGGCGCGGGACGTGTGGTCGATCGGTGCGTCGCACACGATGCCGGTGATGGTGACCGACTCGTCGCACGCATGCGATTCGGTCATCCAGGCGACGCGGTTCTGCAAAGACACCGACTCCACCGACGCGGACATCACCACGACGGTCACGCGCTCCGCCAGCGTGGCGGCGAAGCGGACCATCGCGTGGTGGCCGGCGTGCGGCGGGTAGAACTTGCCGATGATCAGAGCGTGCGTCACGCCGCCACCTCGACCCGGTCGTCGGTCATCGACCGCGTCCACGCCGACAGTCCGGCAACGCACAGTCCGATGAAGCCGAGGTACAGAACGCCGGTCAGGATCAGATCCTTGTAGAGGTAGAGCGGCACGTAGACGACGTCCGCCGCGATCCACAGCCACCAGGATTCGCGGCGCTTGGTCACCTGCCCCCACGTCGCCAGCAGTGACAGCACGGTGGTCACCGCATCCCAGAACGGCACGACCGACGTCGTCGCGGTGTCGAGGAACCACGTCATGGCCACCGTCGCGATCACTCCGACGACGCCGAGCCACCACCATTCCCGACGGCTGGTGGAGGTGACCACCAGCGGCCCCCGCGTTCCGCCGCCGACCCACAGAACCCAGCCGAAGAGTGCGAGAGCGATGTAGACGAACTGCAGCGCCGCGTCGGCGAACAGCCCGGCGCCGAAGAAGAGCAGGACGAAGGCGAGGTTGTTGGCGATGCCGATGGGCCAGTTCCACACCGACTGCCGTGCGACCAGGACGACGCAGGTTGCGCCGGTGACGAATCCGACGACCTCGACCCAGGACGTCGGTGCCCCGAACGACACGAACGCGGTGGATCCGAGCCACTCGATCAACGACATGACGCCTCCTTAGCTACGATTTGCGCTAAGCATGGCGCAGAAATGCTCCAAGTGCAACACGCGGCCCGCTCAGGCCACCGGCTCGAGCAACTGCGGCCCGTTGTTGCGCACGCTGTTGACGGCCGTGCTCACCTCGTACGGGGACAGATGCGGCTCGGGAATCGACTGGACCAGGTCCGCGACCGCGCCCAGATCGGTCAGCGTCGGGTCCAACCACGCATCACGCATGTCTGCAGGGACCACGACGGGCGACCGGTCGTGGATGTGCCCCAGCTCGTCGGTGGCCGTCGTGGTGAGCACGGTCGTGGTCCACACCCACTTGCCGGGATCGTCGTCCGCGAGTTCGGGGTCGGGCCACAGCTCGTACAGACCGGCCATTGCAAGAACGCCATCGGTGTGGAGGAAGTGCGGCACCTTCTTGCCTTCCCGCTTCTCCCACTCGTAGTACCCGTCGGCCGGCACGAGGCAGCGCCGCTTCGCCGCGGCCTTCCGGAAAGCGGGCTTCTCGGTGATGGTCTCGGATCGCGCGTTGATCAGCCGGCTCGCGATCTTGCGATCCTTGGCCCACGACGGGATCAGTCCCCAGCGCACGGTCCGGAGTTGCCGCGCCTCCTCCCCTCGCTCGAGGACGATGCGCACCGGATCGGTGGGCGCCACGTTGTAGGACGGTTCCGGGGCCTCGCCGAGCGCCACAGCAGCGTCGAAGATGGACGAGAGGTCGTCGTCGGACCGGGTACTCGCGTATCTACCGCACATGGTCCGATTCTGCCCCGGGCCACCGACATCTCGGCGCTTCGACCGAGGCGGACCCACACGAGTCCATTTCTGTTCGAAAATGTTGATTCATGTGAGATGCTGTGTCCATGAGTACAGCGCGGACGTCGTGATGCTCGCCCACCAACGTCAGCAGAGCATCCTCGACGAGGTGACGCGGCGCGGCGCCGTCAAGGTGGCCGACCTGGGCGTCGAACTGTCGGTGTCGGACATGACCATCCGTCGCGACGTGAACGAACTCGTGACCCGCGGCCTCGTCGAGCGAGTACACGGCGGGGTGACGCTCCCCCGAACCGCCAGCGTCTACGAGCCAGGGTTCTCCGCCAAGTCCGAGCTCGATCGTGACGCCAAGACGGCGATCGCCCGCGCTGCCGCTCGCTACGTCCGGCCGGGTACATCCGTCGGCATCTCGGGGGGCACCACCACTCACGCCGTCGCGCAGGAGCTGCTGGACGTCGCCGACCTGACGATCGTCACCAACTCGCTCCCCGTGGCCGATCTGTTCCATGCTGCCGGTCGCACGGTCCTGCTCACCGGGGGCGAACGCACACCGTCGCAGTCACTGGTCGGCCCCCTGACCGTCGACGCACTCGCCGGGATCCATCTCGATGTGCTGTTCCTCGGCACTCACGGGGTGGACGTCGAGTCGGGGCTCACGAGCCCCAATCTGATGGAGGCACAGACGAATCGGGCACTGGTCGCGTCGTCCCGGCGCGTGATCGTCGTCGCCGACCACACCAAATGGGGCGTGCGCGCACTCGCTAACACCGTTCCCCTCTCCCGTGTCGACGTCTTCGTCACCGACGCCGGCCTCGATCAGGGTGCACGCGAGGCCCTGAACGATGTCGTCGACGACGTCGTCGTCGCCGGATCCACCGTCGAAGAAAAGAGCGTCCGATGACCACGCACGACCCGTCGGCACCCCCACGCCACGCGGTGCGCAAGACCAGCACCATCCTGTCCGACGGCCGCGAACTGCTCTATTTCGACGACTCGGAACCGTACGTCTCCGGCGAGTTGACCAGGGATCTGGTGGACACCCGCCCCCTGCCGACCTCGGAGTCGTTGTCGCAGATGCGTTTCGACGTCCTGACCGGCGACTGGGTTGTCATCGCCGCGCAACGGATGGACCGGACGTTCCTACCCCCGCCCGACGAATCCCCTCTCGCACCCAGCCGGCCGGGCTATCCTCCCACTGAGATTCCCGCATCGGACTACGACGTCGTGGTGTTCGAGAACAGATTCCCCTCGCTCGCACAGTCCGCTGCCGCGCAACACCTTCCGACATCGGTGGACGGTGAGGAGCTGTGGCCGCTGGCCGCAGGAACCGGACGCTGCGAAGTCGTGTGCTTCGCCAGTGATCCCGACGCGTCCTTCGCCTCGCTGGACCTGCATCGGGTGCGGACCATCGTCGACGTGTGGGCGGATCGCACCGAGGCCTTGTCGGCGCTCCCGGGTGTGCGCCAGGTGTTCTGCTTCGAGAACCGTGGCAAGGAGATCGGCGTGACGCTGACCCACCCGCACGGCCAGATCTACGCGTACCCCTACCTCCCCCCGCGTACCGACGCCATGATGCGCCAGTCCCGTCTGCACGCCGAGCGCACGGGCCGCAAGCTGTTGACCGACGTCCTGGACGCCGAACTGCGTTCGGGCAGAAGGATCGTCGTCGACACCGAGCACTGGGTGGCCTACGTTCCGGCGGCGTCGCGCTGGCCGCTCGAGATCCACCTGGCACCACGGCGCGACGTCCCCGACCTCTCCGCACTCACCGTCGCCGAGCGGGACTCGTTGGCGCACGTCTACCGCGACCTTCTGCGCTCGGTGGACAACTTCTTCGACGGCGTGGACGAGGTGCCGTACATCGCGGCGTGGCATCAGGCTCCTGTCGGCGAGGACCGCGACCTCGGACGCCTTCACCTGCAGTTGTTCTCGATGATGCGCTCGCCGGGCCGGATGAAGTTCCTCGCCGGATCGGAATCGGCGATGGGCGCGTGGATCAACGACACGACACCGGAGAAGATCGCGGACCGACTCCGCGAGGTGCACCCGTGACCGCGTGGGTGCCGGTGGTGGCCGAGAACGACCTCGCCGACGGAGCCGTTGCGCAGTTCCGCACGACGTTCGGCACGGAGCCCGACGGCGTCTGGATAGCACCCGGACGTGTCAATCTGATCGGCGAGCACGTCGACTACGCCGGCGGACTCGTTCTGCCCTTCGCACTTCCGTACGTCACCGCGGTGGCGGTGCGTCGCCGCGACGACGGAATCCTCCGCGGCGCCTCCACCGCGTCGAACGAACACTGGGGGGTGAGGCTGTCATCTGTCGCCCCCGGATCTCCGGCCGGATGGGCTGCGTACGTCGCGGGTGTCGCGTGGGCGCTCGGCATCACCGACGGGGCGGACATCGCCGTGCACTCGTCGGTCCCGCTGGGCTCCGGCCTGTCCAGCTCGGCCGCACTGGAATGTTCGGTCGCGCTGGCCCTGCACGACCTGTTCGACCTGGACGTGGACCGACAGGCATTGGTGCAGGCCAGCATTCGCGCCGAGAACGAGATCGCCGGGGCGTCCACCGGGGGCATGGATCAGGCGGTGGCGATGTTCGCCCGAGCCGGCCACGCTCTACTGCTGGATTGTCTCGACGGGAGCACCCGACAGATCCCCCTGGATCTCGCGGCAGTGGACGCACAGGTCCTCGTCGTCGACACCAACGCCCCCCACCGCCTCGTCGACGGTCAGTACGGTGCCCGCCGCGCATCCATCGAGAAGGCATGCGCCGACCTCGGCGTGACGACGCTGCGTGGACTCGACCCCGACACCGCGTCCGCAGCCATGACCGATCCCACCACCGCGGCACGAGTTCGACATGTCACCAGCGAGATCCGACGCGTCGAGCAGGCGGTGGACCTGCTCGACGGCACCGTCGACCTCGCAGCACTGGGCACCCTGCTGACCGCGTCGCACCGATCTCTGCGCGACGACTACGAGGTCAGTTCCCCGGAACTCGACAGTGCCGTCGACGCCGCGCTCGACGCGGGCGCCTTCGGGTCGCGCATGATCGGGGGCGGGTTCGGGGGGTCCGCCATCGCGCTGGTATCTCTTGATCAGGTGGACGCGGTTGCTGCTGCGATCACCGATGCGGCAGCACGATCCGGCCTGCCCACACCGTCGTTCCTTACCGCTGACCCGTCGGATTCGGCGCGTCGCCACGAGGGCGGCGCGACGCCGCCACCAGCAGAATCAGTCCCACCACGAGACTGACTCCAGCCACCGTCCACAGGATGATCGGCCCGCGGTCGATCCACTCGAGCTTGTCGACCGAGTCCCCGGCACGCGCGATCTGCTCGGCCTGGCTCTCCTCGCTCAGCGACAACGACGCCTTCAGGATGGTCACCTCGGGCACCGCGGCGTCGCGGGCGAAGTACTGGAACGGCTGCTCCTGGCCACCGACCAGGCCACCGCTGCGAGGCTCGACGTAGATCTCGCGGGTGTTGGAGTAGTACCGCTTCATCGTGATCGGCGCGTCGCCCTCGAGACCCCACTTCGACGCGGGGAGGGTGACCGTGTTGATCGGCGACTGCGTCGTCAGGGACAGATCCTGGTTCACGACGGTCGACCGGAAGTGGTAGATCTCGACCCCGTCGATGTCGATCGCTTCGACGAACTCCGCGGGGAACGTGGTCCATGCCGTCGCGTCGTACACCGGGTAGGTCTTCTGCTCGGTCCCGAACGGGAAGCGGTGTTGGAAGCCGGTGCGCGGCAACGGCACGGCCGGCGCATTCGCCGCGGTCTGGATCGACCCTGCAGGTTCGACCGGCACGGCGGTCCGTCGGTCGATGGTCACCCGGTCCACCGACGCCGTCAACAGGCCGGGATCGCGATCACCGCGGCTCACCGTCACCGATGCCTGGAACGTCATCTTGTCGGCGTCACTGGGTTCCTCGACCGTGATGAGGCGACGCAGTTCGAGCGGAACGCCCGTCGACACCTCGAGCGGGCCGGCGCTGGCGATCGTCGACGTGTCCAGCACGTCGCCGCCCTGCCCGTCCGGGGTGGAGGCCACGATGCTGCTGCGGATATCGAGAGGCGTGACAGCCAACTTGTCCTGCACGTAGGTCGGGATCATGACCGCGGCGACCGATCCCGCGGCGGCGACAGCCAGGAACGCGCACCCGGCGACCAGGAACTTCCGCACGCCGGTCACCTGGTCCCGTACTGGACGTCGTTCTGCACCGTGGTGGCGATGTCCGCGGACACCGTGTCGGGCCTGGCGTTCTGCTCGGCCGACATCGTGATGCCCACGACCGCCGCGAAGGACAGGACACCGCCCACGACCACACTGGCCAGCGCCGGTACTACGACGTTGTTCATCTGCTTCAGTCCCCCCGAGGATCTTGTAGAGCCCAACTGTCCCATTTCGGACAGGCCCATCCCGACCGTTGACTGTTGTGAACGGTCAGCGAGTACGGGTCGTCGGCCTGGACCGCACAGTTTCAGCAGGGTGGGCGGCGGGTAACTCCCGCGGCATGAACGAATCCACGGGACATCCCCCGGCCACGGACCGCGCGCCGTCCCCGGCCGCGTCCGATCTCTCGACGGTGCAGTTGGTCGAGCGGTTGACGCAGCAGGTCAGCACCCTGGTCCGTACCGAAGTAGGTAACGCACTCGACGAGGTGAAGTCGAAGGGAACCAAGCTCGGCGTCGGAATCGGCATCTCGGGCGCAGGAGCGCTGCTGCTGTTCCTCGGGCTCGCCACTCTCGTGGCCACCGCGGTCCTCGGACTCGCCACGGTGCTCGCGCCGTGGCTGTCGGCTCTGATCGTGGCGGCCGTGCTGCTCCTGGTCGGCGCAGTCCTGGCCAAGACCGGTGCGACGAAGGCCAAGAAAGCGGTGCCGCCGGCACCCGAGGCGACGGTGGCGAGCGTGCAGCGCGACGTCCAGACCGTTCAGAACGCCAGGAAGGCACACTCATGACAGAGCAGCACGAACCCAAACACCTCTTGCGCACCGAGGCCGACGTCGACACACCCGTCGAGCAGCAGCGTGAGGAACTCGCCGAGACCGTCGAGGCTCTCGCCGCCAAGGTCGACGTCCCCGCCCGCGTGTCCGCGGCTGCGCAGGACACGACGGCCAAGGTCCAGGAAGTCGCTCAGGAGACCACCGCGAAGGTGCAGGCCGTGGCCCAGGACGGCGCCACGAAGGTGAAGCAGAACCCGCAGACCGCCGGCGCGTCGCTCGCCGGTGCCGTACTCGCCGTCGTGCTGGTCGCGCTCGTCCGCCGTCGTCGCGCCCGCAAGGCCGTCGCGCAGCAGAGCGTCATCGACATCCTGGCCGGCCGATGACCAGCACGTCGAAGGCCTTCTACAAGCCGCTCTCCCTGGCCACGAGCATCGTCGGCGGCCTGGTCGCCGGGCAGATCTTCAACCAGATCTACAAGCGCGTCGGCAAGAACGACGCCGAGATGCCCGATCCGAAGGATCTCTCGCGCAGCAACCGTGAGGTCTTGATCGCCGCCGCCCTGCACGGTGTGGTGTACGGGCTGGTCAAGGCCGGCGTGGACCGCGCAGGCGCCAAGGGCTTCCGGGCGCTGGCCAACGAGAACCCCAAGTGACCCAGATGACGACGAACAGGAGCCGTACGTGACCGAGAACCAGGGTGCCGCCTCCGAGGCGCGCAGTGACTTCGTCGACAAGATCAAGGGCCGTGCCAAGGAAGTAGCCGGCGCGGTGACCAACAACGACGAACTCGCCGACCGCGGGCGACTCGAGCAGGCCGAGGTCGAGCGTCGACGCGACGCCGAGGCCACCGAGACCGCCGCAGCACTCGAGATCGAGGAAGCGCAGCAGGACATCGCGGAAACCGAAGCAGAGGCCGAGATCGCACGTCAGTCCGTCGAGGACAGGACCGACGCCGCCGAGGCAGCAGCGCAGAACGACCGTCTGCGCGCCCACCAGACCGCGCAGGCCGACGCCATGAAGGACGCGGAGCAGGGACGGGTGTCCGCCGAGGCGCAGTCCGAGCGCCGCATCGCCGAGGCGACCGCAGAGCGTCGTGACGAAGAGGCGAAGGCCGCCGACGAGATCTCCGCCGCACGCGACGACTACCAGGAGTCGCTCGACGACGCCGATCGACTCGAGCAGGAAGCCGCCGAAGCCCGGCGCCGCGCCGCGGAGGCCGAGCAGGAAGTCCGCGCCGACGCCGCTACCGACACGGAGGAGAACTCGTGAGCTTGTCCCTACCCCGTCGCGTCCTGCGACTGCAGTACTCCATCGCCCGCCTCCCGTTGCAGGCGCTGGAGGCGACCGTGATCAGCCGACTCGACGCCGAGGGCCCCATCCGCGCGACGTACCAGCAGATCATGGGCGGTGTCGACGGAACGGTCGGCGCACTCCTCGGTGACGAGGAATTGGCCAAGCGCGGACAGAAGATGCGCAGCGCGGCAGCCGATCTGGAGAAGGCCGCGCGTCTCGAGGCTCAGGCCCGTGAGAAGCGCGCCGAGGCCACGAGGGAATCGCAGCGCAAGGTCGACGAGGCGTCGGCACGTGCGAAGAAGGCACGCAGCACCGCCGAGGAGAAGATCGACGACGCGGCCGAGACCGAGATCGACGCGAAGGTGCAGGCAGGCAAGCAGGCGACCGCACGCCTCGAAGATCGCAAGTCGCGCGCCGACGACATCGCCGACAAGCGCATCTCCGCCGCCGAAGCCGAGCGCCAGGCGAAGCTGTCCGAGGTCGAGCGTCGCGAAGAAGAGGCGAAGGCGCCTCGCACCGACGAGATCGAGGACGCCACCGAGAAGTTGGAGTCCGCGGACGAGGCGCGAGACGACGCCGAGCGGCTCGCCGACGTCGTGGAAGCGTCGAAGGACACCTGAGAAAGACCGCCAGGATCCAGTGGACTGCTCGGGGGCAGACCACTGGATCCGCCGCGCAGTGAGACGATGGCAGACGTGAGCACATCAGAAGCGTCTCCTCCTCGCGTGCACCGGCGTCTCGAGCAGTCCGTCAAGCTGCAGAACGTTCTCTACGAGATCCGTGGGCCGGTCCACGCCCATGCCGCGCGCCTCGAGGCCGAGGGCCACCGCATTCTGAAGCTCAACATCGGCAACCCGGCGCCGTTCGGCTTCGAAGCTCCCGACGTGATCGTGCGCGACATGATCGCCGCGCTTCCCACGGCGCAGGGGTACTCCGAGTCCAAGGGCATCATGTCGGCCAGGCGCGCCATCGCCACCCGGTACGAGCTGGTCGACGGCTTCCCGTTCCTCGATGTCGACGACATCTACCTCGGCAACGGCGTGTCCGAGCTGATCACGATGACGATGCAAGCTCTCCTCGACGACGGCGACGAGGTGCTGATCCCGGCGCCCGACTACCCACTGTGGACGGCGATGACCACGCTCTCCGGCGGCAAGGCGGTGCATTACCGCTGCGACGAGGAGAACGACTGGAACCCCGACCTCGCCGACATCGAATCGAAGATCACCGACCGCACCAAGGCGCTGTTGGTGATCAACCCGAACAACCCGACGGGCGCGGTGTACTCGAAAGAGGTGCTCCGCGGCATCGCCGCGCTGGCGCGCAAGCACAGTCTGCTGCTGCTGGCCGACGAGATCTACGACAAGATCCTGTACGACGGCGCGCAGCACGTCTCGATGGCGACGATGGCTCCCGACCTGCTGTGCCTGACCTTCAACGGCCTGTCCAAGGCTTACCGCGTGGCCGGGTACCGCGCCGGATGGCTCGCCATCACGGGACCGAAGGACCACGCCGCCGGATTCCTCGAGGGCATCAACCTGCTGGCGTCGACACGCCTGTGCCCGAATGTGCCTGCGCAGCATGCCATTCAGGTCGCACTCGGCGGACACCAGAGCATCAACGACCTCATCCTCCCCGGCGGACGCCTGCTCGAGCAGCGCGATGTCGCGTGGAACGGGCTCAACGCCATTCCCGGTGTCAGCTGCGTGAAGCCGCGCGGGGCGCTCTACGCGTTCCCGCGACTGGACCCCGAGGTCCACGAGATCCACAGCGACGAGAAGCTGGTCCAGGACTTGCTGCTGCAGGAGAAGATCCTGGTGGTGCAGGGAACGGGCTTCAACTGGCCCGACCACGACCATCTACGCATCGTCACGCTGCCGTGGGCCCGCGATCTCCGTACGGCGATCGAGCGGTTCGGCAACTTCCTGTCGTCGTACCGGCAGTGACCGTCAGGGCGTTCGTCGAGGCGTTGCCAAAGGTTGAATTGCACGTTCACCTCGAGGGATCCATGTGGCCGAGCACGCTGAAGGCGTTGGCGGACAAGCACGACGTCGAGGCGATCCCCCGCACCGAGGACGCGCTGCGGGAGTGGTTCGAGTTCCGGGACTTCGCGCATTTCATCGAGGTGTATCTGACGTCGATCGGCGTGCTGCGTGATCCCGAGGACTTCGCCCGCCTCGCGTACGACAGCCTGACGGCACTCGCAGCGCACAACGTCCGGTACACCGAGATGCACGTCAGCCTGTTCGGCCACCTCATGCGCGGAGTCGACGCCGCCGTGGTCTTCGAGGGCATCGAGGAGGGTCGCCGCCGCGCGGAGGCCGACAGCGGCATCGTCGCGGCGTGGATCCCCGACTTCCCCGGAGACTTCGGCGTCGATGCCGCGGAGCGGACGCTCGACGCGGTGCTCGCCCACCGGACCGAGTCGATCGTCGGGTTCGGCATCGGCGGCATCGAGGTGCCCCGCGGCGAGTTCGCCGACGTCTTCTCCCGGGCGCGGTCCGCGGGCCTGACGTCGTTGCCCCACGCGGGTGAGACCGGCGGACCGGACCACATGTGGTCTGCGCTGAACGATCTGGGTGCGGCGCGAATCGGCCACGGCATCGCCGCGATGCAGGACGAGAGGTTGGTGGCGCATCTGGTCGAGCACCGGATTCCGCTGGACGTCTCCCCCACCTCCAACATCCGCACGCGAGTGGTCGAGTCGCTAGATATGCACCCGCTGCCGGCCATGATCGACGCGGGCCTCGTCGTGACCCTCAACAGTGACGACCCGTCGATGTTCGGCACCGATCTGACCGGTGAGTACCTCGCTGCGCATTCGATGGGCGTGGATACCGAGGGCTTGCGATCGCTCGCCCTCGCGGGGGTCGACGCGTCGTATGCGGACGCGGAATTGAAGCGGCAGCTGCGGGCGGAGATCGCCGCGGTGGAGGAGTAGGCCCGGTTCCCGCGGACGTTTCCGGTTCCCGCGGATGCTGCAACGCCTACGAGAACCCGGAACGTCAGCGGGAGCGCCGCGGTGATTTCGGGGCCCGCCGATAGTGTGACCCGCAGTGTCATACACCACGATGTGTGACGGCACACAACTTTTCGGACTCTATTTGCAACCCCGTGACCATCTCGGCGCCTCCGGGCGGGTATGTTCGTACATGAGCCCTTCGGGGTTCCGAAAGCGCCGATCGGCCCCCCACCCCCCCGGTGGGCCGCTCGGTCGGTGGCGGGGGACACCCCCCCTGCTTCCCCGCCACCCGCTTTCGTCGAGCCGCGCGAGGCGCTCTCACCTCGCCCCGGCAACTAGGGTTGCCACGTGAGTCACGGCCACGGACACAGTTCCGCTCCCGCACCGATCGGCAAGGTCGCTGCGCGTCTGGTCGTCGGAATCCTCGTCGTCGTCGGTATCGCGGCCGCCATCGGCGTGGTGCTGCTGTGGCCGAGTGACCGCACCGTCGAGGTGCCCGCCCCGTTCCAGAGCGCTGCCGGCGGCGTCGTCGCCACGGAGTACGGCACCGTGGTCTCCCAGGACATCGGACCGTGCGGCAGCTCCTCGAACGGACGCGTCTTCACCGGATCGCCGACTCCCCCGACCGTGTCCGGCTTCGACTGCAATCGCAGCATCGTCTCCATCGACAGCGGCGTGAACGAGGGCACCAGGACACTGCTGGAGGTGACGCCCGGGCCGGGCACCCCCGACCTGCGTGTCGGCGAGGAGATCCGCCTGGTGCGAGGCACCGACGACAGCGGCACCGCGATCTACGGATTCGACGACTACTCGCGGACCACACCGCTGCTGCTGGTCGTGGCGATCTTCGCCGTCGTGATCTGCGTCGTCGCCCGCTGGCGAGGACTCCGCGCGCTGCTGGGCCTCGGCCTCGCGCTCGGTGTCCTGGTGACGTTCGTGCTCCCCGCGATCCTCGACGGCAAGTCCGCCATCCTGGTGGCCGTCGTGGGCGGCACCGTCATCCTCTACGGCGTCCTCTATCTCGCGCACGGCCTGAACCTGCGCACCAGCTCGGCGCTGCTGGGCACCGTCGTGTCGATGGGCGTGGCTGCCGGACTGTCCGAGGCCGCGATCCGGCTGACCAAGGTGACCGGACTGTCGGAGGAACAGAACACCGATGTCCAGGCGTATCTGGACCACGTGAGCATCACCGGGCTCCTGTTGGCGGGCTTCATCATCGGCTCACTGGGCGTGCTGAACGACGTCACCATCACCCAGGCGTCCGCCGCGTTCGAACTCGCCGAGCTCGATCCGGGCGCGTCCCGGCGGTCGATCTTCACCTCCGCGATGCGGGTGGGACGCGACCACATCGCCAGCACCGTCTACACCCTGGTCCTCGCCTACGCCGGCGGCGCTCTGCCGCTGCTTCTGCTGTTCAGCGTCGCGGGGCGCTCGATCAGCAACGTGCTCACCGGGGACGCGGTGGCCATCGAGATCGTGCGCTCCTGCGTCGGCGGCACGGCACTCGCGCTGTCGGTACCTCTCACAACGGCCATCGCCGTGATGCTGGCCAGGCCTCCTCGTGGCCGTTCGACAGCGACCGAGCGGTCGGGTCGGCACTCCGCCCGCTGAGCAGGATTCGCGTTCGGGAAACATCACAGCGAGTCACCATGAGGTATGCGGTGGTGCTACAAAACATTCTCATGTATTGTTTTGGAGGGTTCGGGAACCTGCGCGTTTGTTTGATGCATATTCGCAGAACGCGACGACTATGTGAGGACACACAAAATGAACACTCTGGCCGCAGAGGACGTCGACCGTATCCGTGAGGTACTCGGCAAGTACGGAAAGCTTCCCGTCGAGATCACGAGCGTCAGCGACGACGCCGATCTGTACGACGCGGGGCTCACGTCACACGCGAGTGTGAACGTCATGATCGCTCTCGAAGACGAATTCGACGTCGAGTTCCCCGACCGTCTGCTCCAGAAGACGACCTTCGCCAGCGTCACCGCCATCGCCAACGCTGTCGCAGAGCTGGCGTGATCGCGATGACGACACTCGAAGCTCCCTCGACAGCTCCCCAGGTCGGTCTCGACCTGATGCCCCTGGACGAAGTGCTCGCCGTGGTTCGCAGCAATGCCGAACTGGTCGACCGCGAAGGCCGCTTCCCCGCAGAGTCGGTCCAGGCTCTGCGGGCCGCCGGACTGTTGTCGGCGTCGGTGCCCAAGTCCCTCGGTGGTGCCGGTATGACCCTCACCGAGTTGGCGACGGTCTCCCGCGCCCTCGGTGGTGAATGCGCGTCCACCGCCATGATCTTCGCGATGCACCACACCCAGGTCATGTCGCTGTCGCGTCACGGCCTCGAGTCGCCGGTCATCCGCGACTTCCTCGCGTCGATGGTGACGGACCAGCCGCTGGTCGCCTCCGCCACGACGGAGATCAACATCGGCGGCGACGTCCGCTCGAGCAGCTGCGCCGTCGAGTACGAGGGCGACCGCTACACGCTGACCAAGAACGCTCCCGTCATCTCCTACGGCGAGTACGCCGACGTGGTCCTCGCGACCGCGCGTCGTTCTCCCGAGAGCGCCCCCAGCGACCAGGTACTCGTCGCGTGTCTCCGTGAGGACGTCACGCTGCAGAAGACCGGCACCTGGGACACGATGGGCTTCCGCGGCACCTGCAGCCCCGGATTCATGCTTCGTGCATCCGGTTCCGCGGAGTGGGTCGTCCCCGCCACCTACAGCGACATCTCGGCACAGACGATGCTGCCGACCGCCCACGTCCTGTGGGGAGGCGCGTGGCTCGGTATCGCCGACGCCGCCGTGCGCAAGGCACGCAAGTCCGTGCAGAAGCTGGCACGCAAGACACCCGGCGTCACCCCGCCGTCGGCCGCTCGTCTCGCCGAGCTCCTCGTCGTGCACCAGCAGCTGTCCGACACCGTCTTCACCGCCGGCGCCAAGTTCGACGCCATCAGTGACGACCCGGCCGCGCTCGGTGCCATCGGCTTCGCGCTGTCCATCAACAACGTGAAGGTCACGGCGTCCGATCTGCTGATCGACATCGTCGCTCGGGCGCTGCTCATCTGCGGCATCGCCGGCTACCGCGAGGACAGCGAGCTCCGCATGAGCCGCCACCTCCGCGATTCGCACGGCTCCGCGATCATGGTGAGCAACGAGCGGATCCTGAACCACAATGCTCAGCTGTCTCTCGTCTACAAGGGGCTGTGATCATGACCGACACACTCGACCGCAAGACCGTGTCCGACCTCGACCAGGCCCGGTCGGATTTCCGCGACCAGCTCGTCGCTGCCGGACTCCTGGTCCCCAGCTCCCTCGACGGCCTGTACGGCCGCTCCGGTGAGTTCGAGGACATCATCGACCTGATCGACGAGCGGGTCAAAGCTGCCGGCCGGGCTGCGCACGGAAACAAGTTGCAGCGCTTCCGCTTTCCGCCCGTGTTCCCCCGCGATGCGTTCGAGAAGACGGACTACATCGCGTCGTTCCCCAATCTGACCGGTGCGATCAACACCTTCTCCGGTGACAACAAGGCGCACGCGGAGCTTCTCGCCGCGCGGTCCGAGGGTCAGGACTGGGATCACTGGCTCGAGTCGGCAGGAACCATGCTGGTCTCCGCCGCGTGCCACCCCGCCTACTCGATGTTGACGGGTGCGCTGCCCGCCGAGGGCACCATGCTCGACGTCTACGGATACTGCTTCCGCCACGAGCCCGCCGTGGATCCCGCACGCATGCAGGCGTTCCGCATGCACGAGTTCGTCCAGGTCGGTACTCCCGACCAGGCCGTCGAGCACCGTGAGTCGTGGATCGAGCGCGGACAGACGGTCCTGACCGAACTGGGTCTCGACTCGTCGCCCGTCATCGCCAACGATCCGTTCTTCGGCCGCGCCGGCCGCATGCTCGCCGCGAACCAGCGCAACGAGAACCTCAAGACCGAACTCGTCGTCCGCCTTTACGGTGATCTGGACGAAGGCACCGCGGTGGTGTCGTGCAACTGCCACCGCGACCACTTCGGACACACCTTCGACATCGAGACCGCCGACGGATCGGAAGCGCACAGCGCCTGTGTCGGTTTCGGTATGGAGCGCATCGCTCTGGCCATGCTTCGCACACACGGACTCGACACCTCTCGCTGGCCGGGCGCTCTACGCCTGTCCTGACACGGTCACCGTCGCCCTGGCGATGCTGTTCACCGCTCGCACATGGCCCCTCGGGGTCGTGGCGGTCGCGTGCGGCAGCAACGTCAGGGCGCGAGACGTTCCAGGGGCCAGGTGGAACCACGAGTCCGACGGTCTGAAACCGTCGACGTCGACGCACACGTACTGCGCGGTGTCGGTACAGGACACCGTCAGCGTCCACAGCCCGTCGTCGTTCGCTGTTGCCACTGCGGACAGACCCACCGAGTTCTGCAGCGGCAACAGACCGCTCTCCGTCAGAACCACGGTCTCGGTGACGACGCCGTCGTCGCCCGCGAGCTCGACACCGACGCTGTCGAACGTGCGGGCACCGAATCGGTGGGCGTGCGTCATGTCGGTGAACCGCCCGACCACACCGTCGGCGGTGGTCGCCACCGCCGAGTGGGCGTCCAGTTCGATCGCTCTGCTTCCCTCGGCGGCAACGACTCCCGTGCGTAAGTAGGCCCTCACGGTGAGCGTGCCGGAGAACGGTTCCGCACCGTCGTGCAGGACGTCGAGCCGCAGTCCGTCCATGCCCTCGTCGCTGACCAGAACCGTGGTCGGCGCAGCGGCGCGCGCCAGCGCGAACCAGGGAGCCTTGGGCCCACCGTCGCTGTCGGTAAAACCCCAGCCGGCGCCCGGTTCGAGGTCGCGCAGCGTGAGCACCAGCGCTCCCCCGCACTCCGAATCCGGCCGCCTCCAGTAGCCCATGGTGTGCGTCACCGCCTCGCACACAGCTGCCCGCCCCAGATCGAGATACCGCTCGGGATCGTCGCGCCGTACCAGCGACGGCTCCACCCCGAACAGGTTGCGCACGTAGTGATCTCGGACGTCTTCGAAGTCCCAGGAGGATCCGCGATCGCGCGGCACCGTCGCCTTCCACCGCGGGTCGTGTCCGGAGGGATGCGCGGATCCGAACACCGTGTCGACGACGCGTCGCTCCGGCGGTACCGAGAACGCCAGGCACTCCCCCGCGAACCGCACTCGCGCCGTTCGCACGTCGGAGAGCGGCCTGAGATAGCCACCGACACCGAAGTAGTGGGCGAAGCCCGATCCGACGTGGGTCGCCAGGTCGCCGCCGGACGGCGTCGACGGAACGTAGGCGATGTCGGGACGGTCGCGTATCGACTCGGGAATCACGCTGTCGAGCAGAAGCATCCGCGACTCGTCCGCGCCGAGGCCCAGCATCGTGGGCTGCTGGTACGTCTCGCTGCCACCACTGAGCACCATCAGCGACGGTCCCACGGCGGTGTCCAGGAGGGAACGGACCTCGGCCACGACGGACGCGTGGAAGTCCTCGTCCTCGGGTGGGTCGACGGTGGCCAGCATGACGTCCTGCCACACCATGATGCCCAGTTCCGCACAGAGGGAGAAGAATTCGGCGCTCTCGTAGACCATCGTTCCCGTGATGCGGACCATGTTGAGGCCGGCGTCGACGACGGATTGCAGGGTGTCGCGCAGCTGCTGCGGATCGTTCTGCAGGGAGACCGGGTCGAGCGGAACCCAGCATCCGCCGCGGCAGAAGATCGGTACGCCGTTGACAAGCAGCGTGGTGCCCCGCAGTTCACCGGAGCGGAAGCCGACGAGCGATTCGATGACGCGAGTTCCGACAGTGGCCGTGACGGGGTGCAGGACCGGGGTGCCGTGGGTGTGCGGCCACCATCGCTGCCTGCGTCCGACGTCGATCGTGTGGTCGATCCGGCCGTCGGCGTCGGAGAGGACGTCGAAACGACTGTCGCCCAGCGTGATCCGCACCGGTTCGTTCGGCGGTCCCGAACCCACGACGTGCACGACGCACGTGTCGTCGACGACGGAACCACGGACAGCGAGCACCGTGTCGTCGGCGGGAAGGCACCGCACCGCCCGCCACGGACCGACCGGTGCCGGCGCACCCGTGAACACCGGCGCTCGTCCCAGCATGGAGGTGCGTACCCACCGCAGGCCTTGCGCCGACACCATCGACGATCGCCAGCGCCCGCGCGGGCGCCGCTTCTTCAGTGCACGATTCAGCGAGCGGAAGCAGAGAGCGATCGACATCGTGCCCGACACCTGCGCGGAGACACCCAAGGGCACGAACATCGACTCGCTGGTGGCCGACAGTCGGCCGTCGACCCACACCTCCGACACCGTGGCCAGACCGTCGAGGCGCAGACGGACCGACTCGACGCCGTCGGGCACGGTCACGACGGTGTCGAACCACCAGTCCTGGTCATCGAGGTCGTCGTACGAGACACCCGCCGCTCGGAGAGCTCCCGCGACGGTCCCGGGCACCGGAGCGTCACGAGCCTCACCGCTGTCGATCAGCTGATCAGGACCCTCGACTGCACCCGGTGCGGTCCCTCGAAGGTTCCAGCGAGCATCGGCCAGCAGATCGAGGGGCTCGGTCACAGCGCCGAACGTACCTTGTCCATCCCCGTCTGCCAGGCCGTTGCCATCGCTGCGACCGACTCGCTGACGTCGACCTCGCGTCCGCGGGCGGCGCGTGCCATGCGGAACTGCACCGACTTGGCACCCGACGCGACGGCCCGGAACGGTTCCGCTGCGGCCGCCGCTCCGGCGACTCCGCGACGTTCGAGGTATTCGGCCAGATCGGCGGCGAGTTCGGCGGTCGATCCGCATTGCCGGAGAGTGCCGAAGGACCAGAGGTGAAAGAAGTCCGGACCGGATTCGCGCACCAGCGCGACGTCCTCGATGACACGCCGACCGAGACGCTCCACCGGGTTACCGCGATCGGCGCGCGCCAGATGCGAGCGCACGACATCGAGATCGTGGTCGTCCACCTCGGGTCCCGCTGCCAGCGCGTCGCGGTCGACGAGGATCCGCTCGACGTAGGGCGGCAGAGCGACCGCGCCGGGCGGGAGCGACCGCGCGAGCGCGCCGTCGAAGTCGTCCCCCTCGAGGCGGAACAACCCCGCGTTGTGGAAGTAGTCGAGCCGCCGTGCATCCGTGTCGATGGTCGTCGGCACGATGGTGGTCTTGGTGTGCTCGCGGCCGTAGCTGGTGCCGTCGGTGTCGGGGAGGTAGAACGCGTCGATCTCGACGGTGCTGAGCACGCCGTCGTGCATGTTCTCGACGAGGTGCTCGCCGAAGGGCTTCCAGATGTTCATCTCGGCGACGTCGATGCCGTACAGCAGCCGCAGATCCTCCGGTTGGAACTTCACGAAGTCCCACTGACGGCCGTCGAAGCCCGCACTGAGAGCGAAGGCGAGCGCCGGCGTCGGATCGGCGCCCATCGCATGCAGCAGTTCGATCCACAGGTCGACGTAGCAGTTGGTCTCGGACCACGTGCGGTCGGACGAGTGCAGCGCGTGGGAGCGGTACGTCGCCGGGTCGAGAGTCGCGGGCAGGGGCGACCCGCCCACCGGGGTGGCCGAGAGGTTGACCGTCACTGCTTCTCCTTCTGACGTCGCCGGGCTGGTCCCCTCACGACAGTAGCGGCGCGACGTCCGTTCAGAACCCGTCGTTGCTCGAGAACGAACCGTCCCCTGTATCGGTCTCGTCGGCGAACGGATCGACGGTGGTGGTCACCGTCGACGGTCGCGGTATCCCGCGTGACCCGACGGGCGCTTGCGTCGCAGTGGGCACGACGGTCGACGAGTTCGCCGGAGCCGGGTCCATCGGCGCCGGCATGGACGTGAAGGTCCACGCCGCCGCGCCCGCCATGATGGCGCACGACACGGCGATGACGATGGCGACGGGAACACGACTGCGCCGCGGGTCTGGCACCGGGTCACCGCCCACCGAGACGACATCGACGCGCACCGGGTCGACCTGAATCGGGTCGACGTGCACAGGGTTCACGGGTGCGTCGTCGTAGTACTGGTTCTCCGGGAAGTACACGGGCTCGTCGACAGGGTCCGGCGGCGGAGCGACAGGGGACTCGCGCGGCTTCTTCGGATCCATCGCGGTGAGGACTGGCACGCCGAACTTCTCCGCGGCGGCGATCGACAGGACGGGAATGACGGCTCCGCCACCGATCAGGACGACGGCATCGAGCTCGCGCTCGCCGTCCAGGAGTGACGCCGCGGCGTCGAGGGAGCCGTCGAGCAACGGTCGGACGGCCGTCTCGAATTCGTCCCGGGTGATCAGGGTCGCGCCGCCGCCGGGTGTGCGCGCCACGGTCGCGGACGACAGCGACTCCTTGACGCGACGGCAGAAGACCATGACGTCGGTGTCGTCGGAACCCTCGGCGGGCCGTTCCAGAATGCCTTTGTCGACTATGTGATCGAGCACTATGTGGTCGAAGACGTCTCCGCCGACCATCGAGGACGTCGAGCTGTCGATCACAGCCATCTCGTCGACGTCCACGAGGCTCACGGTGGCGCCGTTACGGCCCAAGTCGTACAGCAGAACCAACGAATAGTCCGACAAAACGCCCGTATCGACCACATCCGGGGAGACCGATGTCACAGCGTCGGTGGCGGTCATCCCTCGATGCTCCCTCTCCTGTGGTGGTCGGTCGATCTGCGTTGTCACATGTCACAGCCTTGTTCACGTCTCGCCTGCTTCGGACGGCATAACCGAACAGCGTCGGTCGTATGGCGTCCAAAAGAATCTTCCGGTATGTTAAACGATGAAATACGGAACTACGAGATCGATACCGGTCACAGATGCGACCGGGCACACATTACTGCCAGGTAGGCCCCCAGGGCGACTGTCGGTGGTACATCGATCGTAGAAATTCCGACCCGAGCAGCGTATCGAGCGGGGCCGATGCGCACGGCCGAGCTTCGTCGACGCACACACGGCGCACCGGGCGCTCCGATCCAGAACTTTGGTTCGGTGTCACAACCCGTCGCAGTGAACGCGTCGTCGTCCACCGGACCGAGACGAAAGGCTGTCGACCCCGATGATCTCCGCACCCGCCACTCGTGACCTGACGGCCACGGTGCAGGTTCACATGACCGGCGCCGAATGGTTCGCCGATACCCCAGGCGGCCTGAACCGTTATTTCACCGATCTCTTCCTCGCACTGACCGAGCTCGACGGCGTCGAGGCATCCGCCTCCGCCTTCGGCGACTCGGACCTGGGCACCGCCGGCTCCGATCCCCGCGCGTCGTCCTGGGGACCGACGGCCGGGTCGACTCTCTCCCGCGTCTGGTCGTCGCTGTCCGCCGACCGCGGCCTGCCGAAGTCCACTCTCATCGACCGCCACTTCAGCCTCTTCGGCCGTCCGACCCTGGGTCTGCGCGGCGCCCATCCGTCCGTGGCGCACTTCCACGGCCCGTGGGCCGCCGAGAGCGCGATGTCGGGGCAGAGCGACATGGTCGTCCGCGCCAAGTACTGGGTCGAGCGCCTCCGATTCCTCGACGTGCGCCGCTTCATCGTTCTCTCCGGACACTCGGCCCGGATCCTCACCGAGGGCTACGCCGTCGATCCGTCCGCGATCACCGTCATCCCGCCGGGTGTCGACCTAGGCCGCTTCACCGTCACGCCGGCACCGAGCACCGCTCGACCCACCGTCCTCTGCGTCCGTCGCCTCGAGCGACGGATGGGTATCGACCGTCTGATCGCCGCCTGGCCGTCGGTCGTCGCCGAGCACCCGGACGCACGACTCGTCGTCGTCGGCACCGGTACCGAGGAAGCGGCCCTGCGACGCCTCGCGGCCGACTCCCCCGCCGCGGACTCCATCGACTTCGCCGGACGCACCAGCGACGAGCGTCTGTCCGCGCTGTACGCCGAGGCCACCGTGTCGGTCGTTCCCACCCTGAGCCTCGAAGGCTTCGGACTGATCGCGCTCGAGTCCTGCGCCAGCGGACGTGCACCGATCGTCACCGACTGCGGCGGGTTGCCCGACGCCGTCGCGGGTCTGGACCCCACCCTGGTCGTCCCGGCCGGCGACGTCGACGCACTCGCCCACCGCCTGTCCACCGCCCTGAGCGGCGAGGTCCCCAGCGCCGCGGCCTGCCGAGCGCACGCCGAGACGTTCTCCTGGGAATCGTCGGCGCGTCAGCATGTCGACCTCTACCGAGAGCTGGTCCAGCGATGACCCGCGCACTGTTCCTCGCACACACCGCGGCACCGTCCGGTGCGGAGATCGCCCTGCACCGCCTGGTCCGTGCCATGGACAAGACCGACGTCACTGTCGTCTTCACCGAGTCGGGCCCGATGGTCGACAAGCTGCGTGCCGACGGCACCGACGTGGTCGTCGTGGACGGTGCGTTCGACAGTCGCTCCGTGAAGATCGAGGGAATGTCGATCCGCCGCATGATCGGCGGGCTGACCGGGCTGATCCGCCTCGGCTGGGCCGTCGGCGCCGTCGTCCGCGAGTCGGGTGCCGATGTCGTCATCGCCGAGTCGTCCAAGGCGCTGCTCATGGGAACCATCGCCTCGCGGCGTGCCCGGGTGCCCCTGGTGTGGCACTCCCACGACCGGATATCGCGCGAGTACTTCGGCGCGCTGTTCACCGCCGTCCTCCACGTCCTGGGCTGGACCGCCTGCCGCGGGTTCATCGCCAACAGCACGTCGACACTGAAGTCGCTCCCCACTTGGCGTCGGCCGGCCGTGGTCGCCTACCCCGGTGTCGACGGGTCGGCGGACCGCCCGACGGGCGCCCGCCCCGAGCAGTCCGCTCCCGAGGACACCGTGCTGTGCCTCGTCGCCCGCCTCACCCCGTGGAAGGGACACGTCCTCTTCCTCGAGGCGATCGCCGCGATGACCACCCGCCCGGCGCACGTCTTCCTCGTCGGCGGCACCTTCTTCGGCGAGGAGCCTTACCGCGCCGAGCTCGAGGCCATGGCCGCCGCCCTCGATCTCCCCGTCACCTTCACCGGCCACGTCGACGATCCGCGGGACTACATGCGGATGTCCGACGTGCTGGTGCACTGCACCTTGACGGCCGAGCCGTTCGGCCAGGTCGTCGTCGAGGGCATGCTGGCCGGGTGCGCCGTCGTCGCGTCACGGCCGGGCGGACCTGCGGAAATCGTCGAGCACGGCGTCAACGGCATGCTGGTCGATTCCGGCGACCGTGAGGCGCTCACCGCCATGCTCGATCGCGTCGTCGCCGACCGTGACCTGCGGACGCGTTTGTCCGCGGCCGCCCCGGCTCGTGCAGCACACTTCGACATCGAGGAGTCGGCCCGCACGGTCGAGGACTTCCTCGAGCGTGTGCTCGACAGCGTGACGGTGGGTGCTCACCATGGTCGGTGAACTCACCCGAGGCGGCGTGCGGGGCGGTCCCCCCACCGAGTCTCCGAACAACCGTCCCGGCTCGCTGCACAAGCTCTCCGCCGTTCGCGACATCGCCTTCGTCAGCTTCGGCAAGTACGGCCAGTACCTGGTCACCATCGTGACGTTGCCGCTCACGGCCCGCATCCTGGGCACCGAGGGACTGGGTCTGCTCGCGATCGCGATGTCGGCGTACTTCATCGGCTCGCTGCTGGTCGACTTCGGCATCACCACGTTCCTCGCGGCGATGGCGAACGACGAGAACCTCAACCAGCTGCGCGGGAACTACCTCGCGCTGCGCGCCACCGTGCTCGCCGTGATGGGCACCGGGCTGCTGGCCAGCCTCACCCTGGGTGCGCACGTGCACCTGCACATGATCCTGCTCGGCCTCTTCGCCGGCGGCTTCGCGTCCTTCGGTGACGACTGGGTGCTGGTCGCCCAGGCACGGTTCGGTATCGGCGTCGTCTACCAGGGCGTCGCCCGCATCCTGTACCTCGTCCTGCTGGTGACACTGCTCCCGATGTTCCCCAGCGCCGCCGTGGCGATGCTCTGCCTGCTGGCGTCCTCGATCGTCCCCGTCGCCCTGACGTGGCGGCTCACCATCCGAGAGTTCGGTCGACCGAGCCGGCCGAAGGACGTCACCACGATGGTGCGACTCGGCGTGCCCGTCCTCACCTCGCGGTTACTGATCACCAGCTACGGCCAGGGTGCGGCGACCTTCTACTCCGTGGCTCTGTCCGCGGCATCGCTCGGCATCTTCTCGGCCAGCGACCGACTGGTCCGCGCGTTCCAGTCGTTGCTCGACGCCATCGGTTACGGCCTGCTGCCGCGACTGGCGCGGGGCCGCGAGGACCAGTTCTGGCAGAACGCACTGCGCGGACTCGCCGCCTGCGTGGGTGTGGCCGTCGTGGCCACCGTCGGTCTGTGGATCAGCGCACCGCTGCTGATCTCGCTGGTGTTCGGCGACGAGTTCACCTCCGCCGTCTCCATCATGCGGGTGCAGGTGTTCATCCTTCCGTTCACCGCCATCACCTCTTTCGTGACCACCGCGATCCTGCCGGTCCGCCAGGACACCAAGGGCGTGCTGATCGGCGCCGTCATCGGCACCGTGTTCGCCGCAGGGGCTCTGGCCACCGCGCTGTCCACCGGGTCCGTGTGGGCACTGGTGTACGGAACTCTGACCTGCGAGGTCGCCGTCGCCGCGTGGTACCTGCTGCGCGTGCGCATGCTGCACCGACGTGCCGACGACGCGCTGCGTCTCGAGGCCGACGCCCCCACCACACCCCTGTACGTCGTCGACGCCGACGCACCTACCGTCCCGTTCGCCGCCCGCACTCGCGGCAAGGAGGTCCGACGATGAAGATCCTCTTCCTCGGAGACGACTGGATCGGCAGCAACGCCCGGTCCATGGCGGACGGGTTCCGCGAAGCGGGCCACACCGTGCTCGTCGTCGACACGACACCCGTCGCGCTGCCGACACGGTTGTCGCCGCCGTGGGTGTACAGCAAGCTCGGCCGTGGCCGCGCCCCGTGGGTGCTCGAAGCTCTGCACCGCCGGATCGAGGCGGCGGCAGCGCAGTTCCGCCCGGACATGCTGTTCGCGTTCCGCACCGTGCACCTCGACCAGGACCGACTGCTGGCTCTGCCGGCGGGTCTGCACGTGCACTACAGCCCGGACGACGTGTCCAACCCCTACAACACCACCCCTGAATACCTGCGCCGCGAGGCGGACTGGGACCTCGTCGTCACGACCAAGCAGCACAACGTGCCCGAGCTGGAGTCGCGCGGCGCGAAGTCCACGCTGTTCGTCCACAGTGCGTACGACCCGGCCTGGCACCGTCCGACCGCCCGTCGGGATCCGGCCGAGTACCTCGTCGGCTTCATCGGTGCCTGCCGCCCCGACCGTCGCGACTCGATGGTGGAGCTCGCTCGCAAGCACGGGTCGGCGATGACGGTCCAGGGGCCGGGATGGCGACGGGTGTCCGCCCTGCGGACGACGTCGGCTCACATCGGTGGTCCCGTGTACGGCGAGGGATTCTCGGTGGCGGTGTCGGCCGTGCTGGCCAACCTGGTGCTGCTCAACTCCGACAACCGCGACACACACACCTGCCGCACCTTCGAGGTGCCCGCCGCCGGCGGATTGTTCGTCGGCGAGCGCACCGACGAGCACATGTCGCTCCTCGAGGACGGACGGGAATGCCGACTTTTCTCGAGTTCGGAGGAACTCGATGACATCCTGACGTGGTGCCGCACCGAACCCGATGCAGCAAGGGACATGGCGGAACGCGGTCGGCTGCGGATCGTCGGTGACCACCACGCGTACGTGGACCGAGCACGGGAGATGATCGATGCGGTGTGACATCGGTTCCGTGACCCGTGCTCTCGGCGGTGCACGATGACCGCCGTGACCGGCGTCGCGCTGACGGCTGCGGCCATCGTCGCCCTCGTCGTGTCGGCGCTCTTCGTCCCGGGCATCGCCAAGGTGTTCATTCTGGCTCAGGCCGCCTACTGGTCCCTGAGCTACGTGGCGCGTCCCGTCGTGCTGTTGTGGACTCTGCCGGCACCCCAGTTCGCGGACAGCCTCGCCGATCCGCGCCTGGCCACCATCGGCTACGACGTCGGCATTGCCGAAGTTTTGAAGCCGGTCGTGTTCGGGTTGTGGTTCTACGTCGCTCTCGTCGTCGCGTACGTGCTCTTCCGGCGGTGGCGCAAAGGACCGCAGGAACGTCAGACCATCGGCGCTGCGGTATCGGATCCGAACTTCTTCCGCAGCCTCGGCACCATCTACGTGCTCGGCCTCGGTGGACGCTTCGTCTCCTTCGCGACCGGTAACACCGGGTCGGCCGGCGAGGTCTCGAGCTCCAACCCGCTTCTCGACTTCGCCGCGACGATGGCCACGGTGGGCGCGCTCGGTCTGATCGTGTTCGCGCGGCCGGAGAAGCTGTGGCAGACGACCGCCCTGCTGCTCGGCCTGATGGGCATGGAGCTGGTGTGGACCGTCATCGTCGAGTCCAAGACGCCGGTCCTCGGTGCGGCTCTGGCCGTCGCCGTGCGCTTCGCCTTGATCGGCTGGACCCGCGCGACCGTCGTCGGTGTCCTCGGAATCTCCGTGGGGGCGATCGGAGCCTTCGGCCTCCTGCAGTCGTTGAAGGTCGATCCCGAGGCTCGCGCGATCTCCGCGGCCGCCGAGGCCAGCTATCCCCCTGTCGTGCAACCGTTCCTGCCCATCCTGCGCCGCTTCGATCTGTTGGAAGCCGCGACGGATGCCTACTACATGCAGGGCCGGCAATGGATCTCGCACGCGGACGTGGTGAAGAACGCTCTGCTGAACTTCATCCCGTCGCAGCTTCTCGGATCCGAGAAGTTCCAGTCCGGCACCGCGTGGGCCAACCAGGTCCGCGGTTCGTCGGTGGACATGCGCAACGTGTCCGTCTCCCTCGCCGAAGGAAACATCAGCGAGGGCTACGTCTTCGGCGGTTTCGCCGGTGTGGCCGTAACCATGACGTTCACCTTCGTCATGGTGTTGGTCGCTGTTCGATGGATCGTCGCGAAGAACTTCATCTTCGTCGTCCTCGGGTTGACGCTCATCGAGTACCCGGTGCTCTTCGAGCGCGGGATCCTGGGCACCACCGAATCCATCGGTAAGTCACTGCAATTGGCAATTCTCGTGTGGATAGTGACGCTTCTCGTCGGCGAGTACTCACGTCAGTGTGCGGAGACACCCCCTCCGACCACCTACGTGCCCGACGACATTTCTGCACTCGACCGCTCTTCGAGCAAAGGATCAGCATCATGGGTTTGATCGATTACGTGAACATCGCACGACGCAGGTGGATGACCATCCTGGCCTTCGTCGTGTTGGGAACGGTTGCAGCAGCGGCGTACACGTCGACGCTGAGCTACTCCTACACCTCGTCGAGCCGTCTCTACGTCTCGATGGCGACGGGCACCTCGGTGTCGGACGCCTACCAGGGCAACATGGCGGCGCAGCAGCGTGTGACGTCCTACGTCAACCTGGTGACCAGTGAGCGCGTCATGGCGGGGGTCATCTCCGACCTGCAGCTCGACACCACCCCGGCCGCTCTCGCGTCGACGGTGACCACCTCCTTCGCCCCGGCCACCGTGCTGATCGGCATCTCGGTGTCCGACTCGACGCCGGACGGCGCGCGGGCGATCAACGACGCTGTCGTCGTCGAGTTCCGCGACCTGGTCAACGAGATCGAGACCACCGAGATCGGTGCCGCCCCGGCCGCGAAGGTGACCGTCGTCGACCCGGCGACCACACCCGCCGCTGTCGGTGGACCCGCCCCGATGCGCACCCTCGCGCTCGGTGCCATCGCCGGCATGATGCTCGGCTGTGCCGCGGCGTACGTCCGCGATCGCTTCGACAAGCGCATCCGCACCACCGGTCAGGTTCCCGCCGTGGCGGACAAGCCGTTCCTGGGTGACGTCAAGGCCGCCACGCGCACGGCCGATGCCCGACGCGCAGCGCTGCGCCTCGACGCCGGCGTGGGTCGCACCACTCCCCATTCGATCGCCGTCATCGGCGTCTCGCCCGCCGGTGGATCCGACACGGTCCTCGCTCTGGCACGTGCGCTCAGCGGTCTCGGCCGTCCGACGCTCGTCGTCGACGCCTGCACCGACGGCACCGGTATCTCGTCCCGCATGTCGAACGCCGAGGGGCTCGCCGATCTCGCGCGGTCACCGAAGCGCTCCGCGACCGACCTCACGCGGCCGAGTCAGGTCGAGGACCTGAGCATCCTCCCCATGGGCATCGGCGACGACCGGACGACGATGTTCCTGGCCTCCCCTCGCTTCGGCACGATCGTGCAGTCCCTGACGTCCGATCGTGACTACGTGGTGATCGACGCGACCTCGGTCGCGGACGCCACGGATGCGCTCGCCATCGCCGTGCACGTCGACTACGTCATCGTCACGGTCGAGGTCGGCACCACCACCGCGGCGCAGCTGCGGGCGTTCCTCACCGAGCTCGACTCGATCGGTGTCTCCGTCGCGGGAACCGTTCTGGTCCCCCACGTCTCGACCCGCCGCTGGCCGCTGTCCTCGCTGGGTCGCTCGGAGTCCAAGGACGATCTGGTGCAGGCACCGGCTCCGAAGGCTGCTGCCGCATCGGACGTGCAGGACGAACCGACCACCAGTCGGCCCGCCGGCCCGTCGCGCTCCTACGAACCGGCACCGCGTCCGCAGATGGACTACCAGCAGAGCGATCGCCGGCACGACGACGAGTACGGCCACGGACGCGGCGACGCGTACGGCGACCGCTGGGACACCGTTCAGCCCGCACCGCGTGCGGACCGGTACGTGCGGCCGACCGGTCGGCCCGACGAGCGTTACGACGTGGTCCAGTCACCGGCCGACGCCGAGACGGACCGGATCCAGGTCGTCGCACCGGAGCCCGCCCCGACGAGTGAGCCCGACACGACGGCCGTCGAGCCCGAGGTCGCGGATACCGTTGCTCCGCAGTCGGATATCGACGAGCCGACCGAGGACGACGTGCCCGCCACGGAGGTATCCGAGGACGACACGGACGACGACGCCGAGAGTTCCGACGACTCCGACGACTCGGAGGCAGCCGCACCGGAGCAGTCCGACAAGACCACCGTCACGAAGGCGACGCGGACGCTGCGCCCCCGCTCGTCGGCGGGACGTCGAACGATTCGAGTCACGAAATGACGATCGAGGCAGTCCGGCCCGTCACCGCCCCGAGCCCGATCGGCTCGGCACCACGAGAGGAACGCGTCCCCATGTCGACATCGCCGACCTGGTTCGGATCGGGTGGCCGACGACTGTTCGGCGTCGTTCACATTCCCGAAGGCGGGACAGCGAAAGCCGGTGTGGTGCTCTGCTCGTCGATGGGCAAGGAGCACGTCGACACCTACCGCGGCCTCAAGTTGCTGGCACAGGAGCTGTCCGCGGCAGGCTTCGCGGTACTTCGGTTCGACTACTTCGGCGTCGGCGATTCCGGCGGTGAGCAGAACGACCCGGCCGCGGTGGACGGGTGGTTGGCCAGCATCGGGGACGCGGTGGCCCTGGTTCGCTCCCTCGGGTGCGAGACCGTGTCCGCGGTGGGCCTGCGATCCGGCGCGCTGCTGCTCGACCGCGCCGCCGACTCGGTCGGACCGCTCCACACGGCAGTGCTGTGGGATCCGGTTCCTCGGGGACGCGCGTACCTGCGCGAGCAGCAGGCGCTGTACCGCCTCGGAGTCGGGTCGGATACGCCCACCGACGCGTCGACTCCGGACGATACCGATCTGCACACCATCGGCCATTCCCTGTCGGCGGAGGCTGCGGCCGCCCTGTCCGCCATGGAGATCTCGGCGTCGTCGTCGTCGGTGTCGAACTGGGTCTTCGCCTTGCGCGACGGCTACTCCTCGCCGCGGCTCGACAAGGCCGTCCAGCGTTCCGGAGGCGTGGTTCGCGACGTCGGCCCGATGACCGAATTCGTCACTCCGGAAAGCTTTCTCGTGCCGATTCCCGCGCGAGCAGTCCGCGAGATCGTCGACATCGTCGAGGACGCGCACCGGGGCGACGTCGCGGTTCCCGTGTCGTTCGAGCCGGTCACCAGCGTCACGCACGAGGCCGTCGACGGCACCGTCTTCACCGAACACATCGAAAGCGTCGGCGCCCACGGCCTGTTCGGCATCCGCTCGACCCCGGCCGAGGTGGACCCCTCTGCCCGGACCCTCGTGTTCTGCGCGACCGCCAACGACACCAGGACGGGTCCGGCCCGTCTGTGGGTCGAACTCGCCCGTGAGGCAGCTCGCGCCGGCACGTCGGCGTTGCGTTTCGATCGACGCGGAACAGGCGAGTCGGAAACAGTCCGCGCCGACGAGCACACCCCCATCTACTCGGCGGAGAGCGCCGACGACGTGGTCGCGGCCGCCCGTGCAGCGCACGAGGATCCGCGTCGCGTCGTCCTCGCCGGCATCTGCTCGGGGTCCTGGAACGCAGCTCACGCCGCGACCGAGATCGGTGCGGGCGGCGCCGTGATGGTGAACGCCATCGCGTGGAGTTGGAAGCGGAAGAAGTCCACTCAGGGCGAGATCGACCCCGCCGACCTGGGCATCCCCCGGTCCGATCCGGCGTGGCAGAAGACGCCGCGTGCACGTGTGAAGAACGCTCTGCAGACGCACCTGCCGTATCGGGCGTGGCGCCAGCTCGGCGTCCGCGGAGTCACCCAGGTTCCCGAGGTCATCCTCCGTTCCCTCGCCGGTAGCGGCGTGACGTCCACCGTGATCCTGGCTCCGGCGGATCACCGCTGGTTCGTCGATCAGCGTGGACCGGAAGGCATGGACCGCATCGAGCGGCGCTTCCACTCGGTCCCCGAGATCGTGCCGGCACCCGTCGGTGACCACTCCGCGTACCACGTGGACATGCGGCGCACGATCATCTCGACCGTCCTCGAACGCACGACGGAGAAACGCGACGTGACCACGTGAATTCGGAGTCCTTCGGTCGTCGGAGGCTGCTCACCGGCGCTCTGGTGGCAGCCACCGTCCCTCTCGCCGTCGCGTGTTCGCGTGACGACGCGTCGGCTACCCAGTTCCAGTCGCCCAACGTCACCGACACCCCGGCGGCACGCAACGTCCGGGACTTCGGTGCGACCGGTGACGGCACCACCGACGACACCGACGCGCTGGCGAGGGCCTTCGAGGGCGTCACGCAGGCGTCCGCGATCTACTTCCCCGGCGGCACCTACCGCGTGACGGCGTGGCCGGCGATGGCCGACTACGCCACCGTCTTCGGGGACGGCGCCGACGTCACGACCATCCTGTACGAGCAGAACGGCACGTTGATCGACCTGCGGGGTCGCCAGCGGGTCAACTTCCGCCGGATGGGGTTCTTCACCACCGGTGCCACGTCGACCTGCATCTCGCTCTCCGCGTGCTTCCGGTGCTCGTTCGACGCGGTCACCATCCGGGGCAACCACTCGTCGTCGAACTTCCCGCAGTACGCGGAACAGCGCGGTGTCGTGTTGACCGACAACACGGGCGGCACGACATTCGTCAACTGCGACATCAACAATCACGGTGTCGGCCTGACGTCGGAGTGCATCCAGAACTACGTGACGGCGTCGAAGTTCACCAGCAACCGCGTCGGCGTGCTGGGCACCGGCGGCGACTTCAACGCCGGCATGGCGTTCACCAACGTCGAGTTCGTGTCCGACAACAACCCGTCGACGACCGATCGCCACGTGATCGTCGACGGCCCGGCCAACGACTGGTGGTTCACCAACGTCTGGTTCGAGGGGTCCGAGGTCGCGCTGACCGTCGGCTCACGCGACACCGGTGGGCCGTCGCAGTTCGGCATGGTGAACTGCAAGATCTCTGCTCGGACGACGTGCATCGAGCTGCTCTACTGTCGCCAGCCGTATCTGGCGAACATCATCTTCGATCCGGATCCGGACAGCCGTCCCGCCGAACTGGTGATCGACGCCGAACACTGCCCCACCGGCACCGCGGTGAACCTGATCTCGGGCATCAACGACGACCTGAATCCCGCTCTGTTTCCCGATGCGTGGACGGTGATCGGTCGGGGCACGATGTCCGGGCCCACCTTCACCAGCACCGTCGTGACCCGGACCGTGCAGGACGACGTCGACCTCCTGCAAGCGCGCGACTCCGGTGACGCCGTGACCGCCGCGGTCCTGTCGGACGGCACGTGGCTGTCCGACAGGCGCGAGGCGGGTGTGGTGCTCAAGGACGAGTCGAATGCCTACTGGCGTCTCGTGGTGGGCACCGACGGTGCTCTGACCACCGAGTCGCTGGGCACCGATCGGCCCCGGTGATCAGAGCACGCCGAGGTTCTGGCCGCTGATCACACCGGTGTTGCTGATGGACAGGCGCCAACTCTTGCCGTCGGGTGATTTGACGATGGGGCCGCCACCGGCCGACGTCAGCCTGCCGCGACCCAGCACGGTCCACCCGCCGGGGAAGGTGTTGCCGGGGAAGTCTGCTCCCTGGCTGGTGATGAGGTTGATCGCCGTTCCTTCCGGGACGTACTGGCCGTTGATGCGGATCAGCTGAGGCGTCGACTGCTGGTCGGCGTCGAACGCGACGTTGGACAGGTACGGCTGACGGCAGTGTTGCAGGTCGAGGCAGATTCCTCGTGCGGCGACCTTGCAGTTCACCATGCCGAACTGCGACGGCCCTCCCGTGCCGGCCTTGCCGATGACGAGAGCCGACGCGGCACCTTCGAACCACACGTTGGTCAGCCACCAGTCGTTGGCCCGGCCGTCGACGATGATGTGCGAGGTGGTCGTGTTCGCATTGATGTCGGAGACGAATTCCGTGTTGACGATGGACATTCCCGACGCGAAATTGTTGCCCGTTCCGAGCAGTCCGATCCAGTTGGTGGTGAACTTGCAGTTCGCGATGTACGACTGAATGGCCGTCGTGGACATCGCCGTTCCGTAATTGTTGAAGTCGCAATTGACGAACGACGTTCCGCCGGTGTTGTTGATCAGCGACACGCCTTTCTGTCCGAGGAATCGCGGATAGCTCTGCGGCGTGTGGTTGCCGCGAAAGACGACCGAGTCGAACGAGCAGCGGAAGCAGTGATCGAGAAGGACCGCCAGAGACGACGGGTCCTGCGAGAAGATGCCCATGTTCTTCAGGGCGACGCGCTGCCGGTCCTTGAGAGTGAGCAGGGTGCCGGAGCTGGTGTGCACGATCGTGGTCAGGTCGGCGCCGGCCCCGAACACGGTGGCGTAGTTGGCGAACTGCGGCAGAGTCCGCACCCGGAACATGCCCGGCGGGAAGTAGAGCGGTCGGTTCTGTTGCTGCGCTGCGGTATACGCCGCGGCGATCGCGGCGGTGTCGTCGGCCGCGTTGTCGCCCTTCGCGTTGTACGGCGCGGCTTTGACGTTGACCCACCCCAGAAGAGCGGCAGGGTCGGTCTCGCCTGCTGCCAACGTCACGCCGACGGGCTCGTCGGACGTCGCGAACAATCCGCCGGCCGCGAGCGCGGTGGTGCCGACGCCGGCCGCGAGACCGCCCATCAGCAATGCGCGGCGGTCGAGTCTGGAACCCGACGGACCTCTGTTGTTCATGGTCGACCCCTTCACCATCGTTGGCAGCGCTCCCGGGCCCCCGCTCGGCGCTGCACACAGACAAGCAAAGAAACGGCAGTTCACGTCGCGACGCGCCGGTGCGCGTGACCGGGAAGACAATGCACACCGAAAAAGACCGACCGAGGCTTTTGCATTGATTCGGTTCGCCGGATGCTCATCTTGTTTCGTGCGGTCGAGTCAGGAAAATGCACGAAATGCCGGTCGGGGTCAGGATGCGCCGAGAACCCACCGCGGCCGCGACCACACCTGCCAGTACTCGACCGTGACGAAGTCCAGGGACGCGTAGAGGGGCACGCCCGCGGGCGAGGCGAGGCACAGGTCCCGCGAGTCTCCGTTCCGCTCCACCTCGAGGTTCTTGCCGCCCGCGATCAACCGCGCGGCATAGCCGGCACGTCTGTGGTCGGGATGCGTGGCCAGGGCCCACCCGGTCACGGTGTTCCCGGCGCGGCACGACAGCAGGCACGACACCAGGGCGTCGTCCACGAACAGACCGTAGGCCGTGGCGTCCGGTCGATGCAGAGTCTCGGCGGTGTAGACGGCTGCGGCGAGTTCCGGGCCGACTCCGAAGGCGAGAGCGGCGACCTCCTGGCATGCGGGCAGGTCGTCCTCTGTGATCTCGCGCACGCCGTCGATGGGCCGGGCGCCACCGAGTGGTCGGTGCATGAACGGCATGGCCTGCAGGCTGACCCACCCCGCGTCCGCGAGGGTCTGAGCGCCCGACAGGCCGGCGCCGGCGAGCATCACCAGCGCCGGCTTCCTGAGCGCGGACACCGACTCGATGACCTGTCCGACCTGTTCAGCGGCATTGCCGCCGTGCACCAGAGCGAGGTTGTAATCCGGCCGCGCCATGCCGCTGAACGCGAGCCAACCGGAGTCCGTGCACTCGAACGTGTGCTTCGCCCAGGCGCGTGTCGTCTCCCCGAACGAGCGTCGATAAGCGTCCAGATCCTGCTCGGCCGGGCTCCCGGTCGGGAAGTCGCTCATCTCGGTACCAAAACCTTCCTGCGGTATGAAAACTCTTGATATACACTTCTGGCATATTGTTGCGGCGTCCACAAGAGCCGCATGGGTCTGATTTTCTCATGTAAGTCGACGATGCATTCGCCGCGGGGCGCGATATGAGCGTGACTGTCTGTCTGAACCGTAGGCAAGGAGTAAACCCTCGTGACGCACCCGTCACCAACCCGGGACACCATCGTCCGTAGTTCGCTCGAGCGAGCCGGTCGACTACCAGTCGACCCGTGGGCGCTCGCCGATGACGACAACCTCTTCGACGCCGGCTTGAGCAGCCACGCAAGCGTGGCCGTGCTCGTCGATCTCGAGGAATCTGCCCAGGTCGAGTTCCCCGACCATCTGCTGCGACGTTCGACGTTCTCGACGATCGCCACCATCCGTGACGCACTCGACCACGTGGCGGCACTTGTGCCCGCGTCGGACGAGATGGCGAAGGGAGTTGCACGATGACCACATCGCATCCCGATACCGCACCCATCGACCTTCGAAGCGAAGACCTGGACATCCCGCAGCCGGAGAACCTGCTGCCGCGATTCGCCCGGCACGCCGAGGCCGTGCAGTACGCACAGGCCGCGCAGGAGGCGACCGCCACCGAGGTCACTCCGCCCATTCCACTCCGGCCCAACATCCCGGATCCGCGGAGCCGCATCTCGCGGCTGCCCGCCCTGCATCTGAGCGCCGCCCTCGGCATCGCACTGGAATCCGTCCTGGTGTCTCTGGTGATCCTGTTCGCGCCGTTCGACGCGCCACGGCTCCTCGTGGCTGCGATGATCGTCGTGTTCGCCATCCTTCCCCAGCGTCGCCGTCAGCGCCTCACGCTGTCCCTCCTGGACGACCTGCCTCTCATGGCGTCGATCGTGCTGCTCGTCTCGATGGTCTCCATCGTGATCGTGGCGCCGTCGACCACGCTGCTCACCGCCGCTCTCATCGCGGCGTCCGTCCTCGCAGCCACCATGGTCGGCCGCGAGACCTCGTACATCGTCGCTCGCAGGCTGCGTCGACGCCCGCAGTTCCAACGTCGCACCGTCGTCATCGGCAGTGGAGTCGTGGCGTCCCAGCTGGTCGACAGCATGCAGTCCTACCCCGAGCACGGGCTCGAACCCCATGCGCTGCTGGACGATTCGCCGATGCCGGCCATCGTCGCCAGCCACATCCCGGTCGAGCCGCTGGCCAACCAGCTCCGCACGTACATCGACATGCACCAGATCGACACCATCGTCATCGCGTTCTCGGCGATGCGGGAGTCGGCCCTGCTGACCCTGCTGCGCGAGTGCGACCGGATGGACTGCGAGATCTTCGTGGTGCCGCGCCTCTTCGAATTCGTCAGTGTCACAGGAGAGATGGACCGCCTGCACGCAATCCCCCTCGTGCGTATCCGACGCGATGCCCACCGGTCCTTCGCCTGGCGCATCAAGCGTGTGCTGAGCAGCATCCTGGCCGGAATGGCACTGTTCGTGCTGTCCCCCCTGCTGCTCGCCATCGCCGCAGCGGTGCATGTCTCGGACTCCTCGGCGCCCGTGCTGTTCAAGCAGCTGCGCGTGACCGGCGACGGTGAGCTGTTCAACTGCCTCAAGTTCCGCTCCATGAAGCCCGCGTCGCGCTCCGAGTCGGACACGACGTGGAACATCTCGCAGGACGATCGTGTCGGGCGTCTGGGCAGGTTCCTGCGCAAGACCTCGCTCGACGAGCTCCCCCAGCTGTGGAACATCATGGTCGGCGACATGGACCTCGTCGGACCGCGTCCGGAGCGACCCCACTTCGTCGACAAGTTCACCACCGAGATCCCGGGCTACTCCGCACGTCACCGCGTGCCCGGCGGGCTCACGGGTTGGGCTGCCGTGCACGGTCTTCGAGGCGACACGTCGCTGAAGGACCGCGCGCTGTACGACAACTTCTACATCGAGAACTGGAGTCTCTGGCTCGACGTCAAGATCCTCCTCCGTACGGTGCTGTCCGTGCTGCGGCGGACCGGTGGCTGAGACCTGTGACTTTCCGCCGCCTCCTGGTGGCGTGCTCGGTGTTGTTCGCGGCAGTAGTGCTCGCGGGCTGGCCTGTGTACGTCCACCCGCAAGTAGACCCACTCCGACAGGCAGACGCCGTCGTCGTCCTCGGTGGAACGCCCTACGGACGCTTCCACTACGGCATCGACCTCGCCGAGCAGGGATACGCACCCGAAGTGGTGCTCTCCAACTCGGTGGGCCCCGACGACGTTCGCATGCAACAGATCTGCAACGGCACCTACACGGTGAAGGTGTCGTGCTTCCTCCCCGATCCGTACTCCACGAAGGGCGAGGCGGAGGAGATCAAGCGTCGCGCCGCCGCGGAGAACTGGAAACACATCATCGTGGTCACCTACACGCCGCACCTGTCACGGTCGCGCTACATCGTGCAGCAGTGCTTCGACGGAGAAGTGACCATGTCTCCCAATCCCACCCAGGAATCCATAGGCCAGTGGATCGGCAGCTACATCTACCAGACTGCCGGCTACATCAAAGCTGCACTCGATAGCGAGTGCTAGTGACTCGGCCCCAGTGGCCGCGTCACAGGACGAACACGAACGCCGTAGTGCGGCATCGCTGCGATGCGATGCCGTCGGGGGCTACGGCGCTCGTGTTCGTCTTTTTCGTGCGCTAGGTCGGGTTCACTTCTGTTGCGCGCAGCGCCCGGTGGTGTGCGCACCTTGCACAGTGCGCTGACGACCACGCGCAGCGCCCGGCGTTGCAGCACCCGGCGTGACTGAACCACCTGCAGCGCAACACCAACCGCCGGCGGACGCTCAGAACCCCGGAATCAGCCCCGGCGGGATCTGGATGCCCGGGGGCAGCTGCACACCGGGGAGGCCCGGGATGGTGGGCGGGACATAGGGCGCGGGGGCCGGTGCCTCGGGTGCTTCCTCGACGGGCGCCGGTGCTTCGACGACGGGAGGGGGCGGTGCGATGGTCGTGGTGGGGGTGGCCGTGGTCGACCGTGCCCGCGTCGACGTCGTCGGAGGCACCGTCGTGGACGACGACGAGGTGGTCACGGCAGCGGGTTCGGCCGGCGACTCGTCCGCGGTGGAGGCCGGGGTTGCGCCGTAGCCGAGGGCGAGGCCGATCGCCGCGACCACGGCGAGTCCGAGCGCAGCGACGAGTGGCAGACGGGGACGCTTGTTGCGTTCCGGCGCGACGGAGCCCGACCCGGACAGCCATGACGGCGTTTCGGCTGCGCGAGGATCCGCAACCTCCGAGGTAGGCAGAGCCGACGCGGACGCGGGGCGTTCCTGCACGTCGCTGTATGCCATCGTCGACGCGGACGGAGCAGTCAGGGGTCTTTCAGGCAACGGTTCTTCGACGGCAGGCTCCGGCGGCCCCTGAACGGGAGCAGCGCGGAAGGGAACGTCGGACCCGTCGACCGGGGTGGCGGACAGTGCTGCACCCTTGGCGGCGACGAGTTCGGGTTCCGCGGGGGTGATGGTGGGCAGGCCGACCCAGCCGGCCAGCGTGGCGCGGACCAGCGGGATCCGCGATCCGCCGCCGATCATGACGAGTGCGTCGACGGGCCGCCCTGCGCGAGCGATGACCTCGCGGGTGAGACGCGCGGACTGCTCGACCGGGACGGCCACCATCGATTCGAACGCTTCGCGGGAGAGCAGGATCAGTCCGCCGATGCCGGGCAGGCAGACTGCGCCACTCGACGACAACTGCTCCTTGGCGACGCGGCAGCGCAGTTCGAACTCGCGGCCGTCCACGTCGTCCAGGCCGCTCTGCTGCCGGCCGATCTGGCTGTCGCGGATGGTGGCGTCGAACATGTTGCCGCTGACGTCGAAACTGCGTTGCGACGCCAGTACACGGCCGTCGTCGAGGTCGACCACGGTAACGCTGAGGCCGGAGCTACCCAGGTCGTACAGAGCGACGGCGTGGAGCCCGTCGAGGTCGCCGGTGGACCGCAGGAACTCGACGGCAGCGTGCACCTCGGGGACCAGGCGGTAGTTGACGATGTGCTGGCGCGCCATGGCTCGGGCGACGGCTCCGGCCTGCGCGTCGTCGCGGTAGGCGACACCGGTGGCGGAGACGGACTCGGGATCCGCAGGGTCGGCGAGGATGACGCCGATGGACTCGGCGGCCAGTTGCTCCGCTTGGTCGAATGTCGTGTCGATCGCGCGGTGGCGGAATGCTGCCTGCACACCGGCGCGTAAGCCGTGGACCGGCCGTGCCAGACGCACGGCACTGGTGCCTACCGACACCCCGAGTACCGAAGTCATGAACCGCCCCAGTCAGACCGATCGAGCGCACGATCGAGTCGGTGCGCGCTTGCAGTCGCCGAGTGTAACAAGACAATGCCGTAGCCGTCGCACCGACTGTTATTACGCCATTCCGTGAACGCGCAGACCGTTTCCGTTCTCTGCCATTCAGGCGTACGGCATGCGCGCCGTCTCGGGATCGCCGAACGTCACGGCGCGCTCACGCCGGGTTCCCGACGCCAGAGTGGCGGCCCAGTTGATCAACGTTCCCGCGCGGTTGCGGCGGCCGGAGAGGAACGCGATGTGGATGGCGCCCCACGCTGCCCACCCGACGAAGCCGGACAGCTGGATCGGCCCTGCCTGCAACAACGCGTTGCGACGCGCGATGTAAGCGGCGCTGCCGAGGTCGTGGTACTTGAACGGAGACGCCACACGGGATCCGCTCTCGATGGTCTTGGCGATCATCTTGCCGGCGTGCCGACCACCCTGCATCGCGACTTCGGCGACACCGGGCAGATCGTCGAGCGCGCTGACGTCGCCGACGACGTAGACGTTCGGGTGGCCCGCGACGGACAGGTCCTTCTCGACCGGGATGCGGCCACCGCGTGCCTGCGTCACGCCGAGCGCGGTGGCCAGGGTGTGCGCGAACGGCACGGCTTCGACGCCGGCGGTCCACAGCACGGTGTGGGTGTCGTACGTGGTCTTCTGCTTGTCCGACTTACGGGTCACTTCGATGTGGTCGGCCTTCACGTCGGTCACGTGAACCCCGAGGTGCGTCTCCACACCGATGCTGTCGAGCGTCTTCTGCGCCTTGCCCGACAACCGGGCGTCGAAGGACTCCAGGACTCGATCGCCGCCGTGGAAGAGCAGCACGCGGGCTTCGGCGGGGTCGATGGAGCGGAATTCGTGCTCGAGGGCGCCCACCGCGAGTTCGCGGATCTGGCCGGCGATCTCCACACCGGTGGGGCCGCCTCCGGACACGGCGAAGGTCAGCCACGGGCGCCGCTCCTCGGCGGTGGGCAGCGACTCGGCCATCTCGAACGCGCCGATCAGTTTCCGTCGGATCGCGAGGGCGTCGTCGACGGTCTTCATGCCCGGTGCGTACTGCGCGAACTCTTCGTTGCCGTGGTAGCTCTGCTGCATCCCGGCAGCGAAGACGAGGTAGTCGAACGGCAGCTCGAAAGTCGATCCGTCCATGCGCGACGCGGTGAGGGTGCGCCCCTCCATGTCGATTGCCGACGCCTCCCCGAGCGCGACATGAGTGTTCTCCTGCTTGCGCAGCAGGTGCCGCAGCGGCGAGGTGATAGATCCCTCGGAGAGCAGCCCGGTCGCGCACTGGTACAGCAGCGGCTGGAACACGTGGGACGTTCCGCGGTCGAGCACGGTGACGTCGCCGTCGATGTGTCGTAGTTGCCGGGCCGCGTAGAGACCGCCGAATCCGCCGCCGACGACGACGACGCTCGGGCGCTGTCGTGAAAGTTCATCAACCATGGTCGAAATCCTGCCACGCGAGGCCGCTGTGCTGTAACGAAGCGGGGCGTCGTCACGAACTTGTGAGTAGGTCTGCCTTTCCCCATTCTTCCCAGCCGAGAGATACCAGTCGATGTTCCGTGTTGTGGGTGAGTGGTGGACTCGGCCGTTCGACTACTCCGCCATGCCCGGCTACATGGCGCAGCGCGGGCTGCAGCGGCCCTACCGCCGCATGATGGCCGCAGTGGTGCTCATGGTGGTGCTCGCCGGCTCCCTGCTGCTGTTCACCAGCGGGGCACCGCCCTCACCTTCCGCCCGCGCCGTGTTCATCGCCTGTCTGGTCACCGGCGCCGTGTCGGCGCTGCTGTGGCTCCGCGGGACGTGGCCGTCTCGTCGACAATCCCTCGTCTTCCTGTTCGGCGACGACGTGGCGTTGGTGGTGGGGCTGTCGATGCTGGCCGACGTGCAGGCCTCGTTCACCGTGTCCGTGGTGTTCGCCCTGCTCGGCATCTACTGCGGCTACTTCCACTCGATCCGCACGCTCGTGGCGCACATCGCGCTGACGGTGGCCGTGTCCCTGTACTTCTTCGTCTCGGCCGCCGTGGAGGGCGGCAGAGACGTGGCTTACCTGTCCGTTCTGCTGGTCGTGCAGTTGGCGCTGTTCCTCCTCGCACCGTTGCTCTCGCAGATCCCGCTGTCCAACCTGCGGGACGACGCGTATCAGTCGGGCACCGATCCGCTGACCGGAGCACTCAACCGCCGGGGGCTCGGCGCGGTGGTGCACGCGCCATTGCTGGCGACGGCGCGCCACGACGAGGTGGTGGCGATGATGGTGATCGACCTCGACAGGTTCAAGGCGGTCAACGACCGCGTGGGCCACGACGGCGGCGACGAGGTGTTGCGACGGGTCACCGAACGATTGCAAACCCGCACGAACACCTGGGCGTACGTCGCCCGTCTCGGCGGCGAGGAGTTCTGTGTCATCGGGATCGTGCCGTGGGCGGAGATGCGGAACCGTCTCGACGACGTGCACGCCGCCGTCCGGTGCGACGCCGACGAGGTACCCGTCACGGCGAGTGCCGGAGTCGCCTGGATTCGGGGCAGCAGGTGGACCCGCAACGTCGACGATGTCGAAGTACTGATCCGCCGCGCGGATCGCCTGATGTACGAGGCGAAGCGCGCGGGAGGGGACAGCCTGCGGTTCGACGACCAGGCGTACACCACGACGGACAACGCGCGCGCCTGACACCGGCGCGGACCTACACTCCGCTCATGCATGTCCTCTACGTCTGCACGGGAAACATCTGCCGATCCCCCACTGCGGAACGGCTGACCGCGGCGTTCGCCCGCGACCTGAGCCTGGACGTCACCACCGACAGCGCCGGCACTCGCGCCGTGATCGGCCACGGAGTGCAGGCCGAGGCGGCTCGCGTTCTCGAGTCCCTGGGCGGTGATCCCACGGGCTTCGTGGCACGCCGGCTCACCCCCGCCATCGCGTCCGGGGCGGATCTGGTGCTGACGATGACCTCCAGGCACCGGGACGAGGTGCTGACAGTGACGCCCCGCAACCTGCGGCGCACGTTCACATTGCTCGAGGCGGCGGAGTTTGCACGACGCACCGGGGTGATCGACCCGGCCGCGTGGGTCTCCGAGCGCGCGGCCAACCCGGTGACGCAACTCGACATCATGGATCCGATCGGTCAGTCGACCGACGTGTACGAGCGGGTGGGCGACGCCATCTCCGAGGCGCTCGGTCCGCTGTTCGAGATCTGGGGCGCTCGCTGATCGGAGTTCGTACTGCTCCTCGCCGTCTCCCCGGTTACGGTATGACTCGGCTCGAGAGTACGGGCGGAAACGGAGCGCGGAGAAGATGCGTGAGAGAGCTGCCGTGGCCGTCGTGATGGGCATCGCCGCGGCCGCCCTGGCCGGTGGACTCACCGTCGCCGCTGCCGGCGGAGTCTTCGACGCGGATGTGCAGCGAGTGTCGCCTCCGGCCATCGACCGTTCCGCGGTCTCGGGCAGCATCTCCGTCGCCCCCACGGTGTCGGTGCCGCCGTCGCCGACGTGGCAGATCGCGCCCGTCACGACACCCCGGCCCACCCCGACGCCTCCTCCGACCACCGCCGCAGCGACGACCGATGACGACGAGCCGACCACCACGACGCGGCGCACCCGGACCCGCACGACGACGACGACAGCCGACGCGGACGAGACTGAGTCCGGAGACAACTGACGCGGAATACTCCGCCCACGGGCGCCGTTACTTCCATCGACGGTGTTCGATACCGATGCCCCGGGTACCAACCATCAGCCGCTGCGAGCGGCCACCTGCCGAGAGGCGCACCGGCGGACACCGTCGCCGACAACGAAGCCGCAGACCCCTGGTCTGCGGCTTTCGTCGTGTACGGGAGCAAGAGAAGCCCCCTCGCCGGATGGGGCGAGGGTGCTTCTGGTCGTGGTGGGCCGGGTATCAGGATCCGAACGCGGAGAGCGGGATGCAGACGAAGCCGAGGTCGAGGCAGTTCGGCTGCTCCGGCTCGGGGGTGATGCCGTCGTCGTAGGTGATGGTGACAGCGTAGGAACCGGCGTTGTCGGCATAGTTGCCGGCGCCTGCCACGTCGTTGTAGGCGAATCGAACCGGGCCTACACCTGTCACTACCGTCGGTCCGGCTCCGGCGAGGGTCGGGGCACCGTCACCCACCTTCACGACGAGAGCGCCGATCTGTTCGTTCGGCAGTGGGCAGGTGTCGCCGCAGAGTCCGTACCCGCCGGCCGGAGTCGTGGTCGCTTGCGGTTCGGCAGCGAAGAACGCGGTACCGGTCGCGGAGACGGTGGCCGTACCGGTCGCTGTGGCGACGACGCCGGAGTCCTGAAAACCTTCTGTTGCCGCCTGGAGGTCGAACTGGGACGTCACCACTGCTGCTGACGCGGTCGACGCTCCGAACAGGAGCGCTCCGAGTGCGAGCGGTACGGAAGCAGCGTAGAGAGCGGGCTTAGCGAATGTTCGAGAGGTCATCATTGGCCTTCCGTCACGCGCCGCGTGGTCGTACCAGACTGCACCCCCGCATACCGGTCATCGCGAACGGCGCAAACCGACTGTAGTGCAACTACTTTCACGTCAAAGCGGTATCGCGATCTTTCATTCGATCGAATGAAGCGACTTTCACGAACACAATGGCGAGCACCTTCTTGCACGCACGCATTGCGAGGCAAACCTGCACGATTCTGTGAATCGACCCCAGAACGGAGGTGATTGCTTGATTACATGTGACACTCGGTCGATGGGGTGGGTGATCGTCGGCGTCGTGGCCGTCTGGATGCTGGTGGCAGTCGCGCTCAGCGTCTGGATCGGTTTGTCGTTGCGCAATGCCGAGATCGAGGACGAAGCCGACCGTGTCCGACGGAGCGAGCGCGACGGCCGCCAGACGCCCGCCGATCAAGACCCGGACTGGGGATCCGCCGCCTGACGTCCCGGTCGTCGACGGGTCGGAACGGAATCTGCGACTACGGATGGATCGGGCGCCGAGGCGCGATCGTCTCCGTCAGGACTGGTACGGACGGCGAGGCGGCGGGCGCATGGTCGACCGACTCGGAACCTGCTCGGCCTCGTAACCGATGCCGTTCCCGTTGCCGTTCTCGGCCTGACGACGAGCAGCTCGGCCGCCGTGGCTCCGTGTCGGCTCGTAGCGAGGCACGGGGTAGCTCTCGGGGGCGGGCTCCGGCGTCGGTTCGGGGACGACGGGCGACGCCGCCGGCCGCACTGCGGCGGAGGGAGCGTCCTGACGGGCGACCGTGTTGTCGGTCTCGTAGTAGTGGCGGTAGTCGTAGTCCCGCTTGCCGCGCGACGGGGCCATCGTGAGGATTACACCGAGGACGGGCGCACCGACCTGCGTGAGATTACCCAGGGCGCGGGTCAATTCGTCGCGACGCGTGTGGCCGTGACGGGTGACCACGATGGCGCCGTCCGCATGCGCGGTGATGACGGACGCGTCGGTGACGGGCAGCAGCGGCGGTGCGTCGACGACGACGTAGTCGAAGGCGGAGCGCAGCGTCTCCATGACCGTGCGTGCGGCTTCGGAACCGAGCAGTTCGGACGGGTTGGGCGGCAACGGACCGGACGCCAGCACATCGACGCCGTGGAACTTGGTCGGCTGCAACACTTCCTGCACATCGGCCTGACCCGACAGCACCGTGGACAGGCCGACGGAGCCGACGAGTCCCAGGTACTTGGACACGCGCGGTCGGCGCAGGTCGCCTTCGACGAGGACGACACGGTGACCGGCCTCGGCGAGCACCAGGGCGAGGTTGACGGCAGTCGTGGTCTTGCCCTCGGCGGGAACCGCGGACGTCACCACGATGACTCGTGGCGGTGAATCCACCTCCAGGAACTGCAGATTGGTGCGGAGCTCGCGGAACGCCTCCGCGGTGCCGGACGAGGATTCGGCGAACGACAGGGCCGCCTCCTCCTTGATCGTCTTGTCGAACGGGACGATGCCCACGACGGGGACGCCGGACAGATCGGCCAGAGTCGAACGATCCTTGATGGTGTTGTCCAGGCGGTCGCGGATCACGGCCAGCGCGATTCCGAGGAGCAGACCGACGGCGATACCGAGTGCGAGGTTGCGCGTGGTCTTCGGGGACACGGGAGCTGCCGGAACCTGAGCCGGCTCGACGACGCTGACCTTCGCCAAGGCCGCTCCGCCGCCGGGCGGCGTCTCGAGATCCTCGACGAATCCGACGAAGGTCGTTCCGATGCCGTTCGCGAGATCTCGTGCAGTGGTGGCATTCGCGTCGGACACGCACGTGTCGATGAGCACGGTGTCGGGTGACGACGTCGTGCGGACCTTCGACGCCAGCGACGACGGGCTCATGGAGAGGCCGAGGCTGTCGATGGTGCGCTGCGCGACGCTCTCGCCGCCGAGGAGCTGGGTGTAGGAGGCGACGCGCTGCTGCGAGGCCAGGTTGCCTTGGTACACCTCGGTCACCGAGGACGACGACGAACCGGTGGAGACGTAGAGGCGCGTGCAGGCCTCGTACACGGGCGTGGACACGAGTGAGAACACCAAGGACGCCGCTGCGGCGACCACCGTGGTCAACACGATCACGATCCACCGCGCGCGGAGAATTCTCACGTAATCAGATATCTCCACCGGGACGACTCCTCACATCGATGACGGCCGGACCGAGTACCCGGACCGCACATCTGTGCACAAAACTTCTGGGGACAAACTTCTGGGATCACCTTAACCATGTCGTGACCATCGGGCATCTCGGGAACGTGACGAATACCCCACTCCGGTTTTTACGCGATAAATGTGAGAAATACCGATTTCCGGAATCGCGATCGGAGGCACGAGCACTGCATACTTCGGGCCACTCCGCTTGCCGTGTGGCACAGTTCACCATGTGACCAAGCTCGACCGCACCGACGCTCGACTACTGCTCGCGCTCTGCGACATCCCACGCGCCACCGGAGTCCATCTCGCCTCGGTCCTCGGGCTGGCTCGAAACACCGTCCAGGCCAGACTCTCTCGTTGGGACGAATCACATACTCTCGCGCCGATGGACCGGCTCGTCTCCCCTCGAGACCTGGGGTATCCCCTCCGCGCGTACGTGGGCGCCGTGACGGACCAACACCGCCTCGAAGCGGTCATCGATCGCCTGCGAGACATTGCCGAGGTGACCGAGGTGGTCGGTGTCTCGGGCGGAGCGGATCTGCAGATCGGAGTCTCGGCTGCCGACGCCGACGATCTGTATCGGGTGGCCGGACTCATTCTTGCGGTCCCCGGAGTCGAACGCACGACGGTCTCCGTGGTGATGCGTGAAGCTATTCCCTATCGCACCCGACCGCTGATCGAGAGACTTGCGCGCGAGAACGACAATTCCTGATTCCGTTCCCGTTACGTCCGCGCAAAACAAGGATTCGGCCCGACGGAAGCGCCCATCCGCCCCTCGACGCAGGTTCCACGCTGATACCGTCCGACAGGTGATACGCCCAGGTTCCGGCGGCCGCAGTCGTGGTCGGTCCCGGGCACCCTTGACCGACGTCGTCCGTCGCCGTATCGCTGTGCTCATTCCGACCTTCGCCGTTCCCGGCATCCTGACGATGTTCAGCGCGGCCGGCCCCGCTGCCGGCGCTCCTCGTATCGCCGCGATCGCCGTGCTGCTGTCCACCCTCCCCGTGGCCGCGGTGGTCGCTACCGCCCGCAAGTCGTTCACGTGGTGGCGGCGGGCCCGCACCCAGCGCGCGGTCGCCCTGGCGTTCACCGTCTACGCCGACGTGGGGACGTCGATCTTCCTTCTGCTCTGCAGCAGTCACGCTCTGGGTCTGGCCGGGTGTGCCCTGTTCGCGGTCATCAGCTCCTACGTCGCCTTTTTCGGCGGGCGCGCCACCGTGGTGGTGCACCTGGTGCTGACCACCGTCGTGATCGCGTGGATGACGGCACTGGTGTTGCGTGAGCAGCCGATCGGAGCGATGGCGACCATTGCGGCGGCCACCAGCATCTGGCTGGCCGTGAACGCGACGATGTCCATCGTCAGCACCACCTCGATGTCCCTGCACCGACACCTCGAGCGCCAGATCGACAGCGCCCGGACCGATCCGCTGACGGGACTGCTGAACCTGCGCGGCCTCGAGGTGCAGGCGAAGCGTCAGCTCCGCGGTCGATCACAGGTCGGGTTCCTGCTCGTCGACCTCGATCACTTCAAGTGGGTCAACGACCATCACGGCCACATCGCCGGTGACGGCGTGCTCGCGCTCGCTGCGCAGCGCCTGCGCGATCACCTGGGCGATAGCGCAGTCGTCGCCCGACGCGGCGGCGAGGAGTTCCTGGTGGTGCTCGACGCGCAGTCCACCGGACTTCACGCTCTCGCCGAGTCGATCCGTCTCGCGCTGTCCGATACGGCCGACCTCATCCCCGTGACGGTGAGCATCGGGGTCTCGTGCCTCGACACCACGCGGATGACGGCGGCCCCCATCGCATCGACCATCAACCACGGGATGCACCTCGCGGACATCGCGATGTACCGCGCGAAGGCCGCGGGCCGCAACACCGTGGTCGTGTACGCCGACTCCTGACCGTGCGTCGGTTTGCCGCACTCGTCCTCGGGTAGATCGCACGCGAGCTGTCACCCGACCGACGAGAGGACCGTCCCATGGCCGTCAATCCGATCGAACTGCAGAAGCACCTGGCCGGCGCGAACTACCCGGCGTCGCCGCAGGACTTGGCCGATCTGGCGAAGAGCAACGGCGCCGACGACGACGTGGTCGACGCGGTGTCGTCCATGCCCGACGACAGCTACGACGGTCCCGACGCCGTCAGCGCCGCCATCACCACGAAGTAGGTCAGGAATCGAAGCGTCGTGGCGGAACAGGTGCCTTCGGCACGTGAATGAGTTCCGAGGAACCGATGTCGGCCGGCGCCACGTTCTGCGCGGCGATGATCGCGGCGGCGTGCTTGCTGTCGGTGGTCCCGTGCGCGCGAGCCAGCCGCGCGAGCCGGATGCGCGCCTCCGTCGTCGAGTCCCCGAAGTATTCGGCGAGGACACCGGTGGCACCCGAGATCGCGGCCGCGCCGTTGAGCACTGACTGCACCGCGGACGTACCGTCCGTGCGGCGTACCTCCGTGGCCCCCGTGGTGAGCGCGAGAGAGGTCAGATCGGCCAGCATCTGGCCGAGTTCGTCGGGGCGTTCCGAGCCCCACGGGTTTGCAGTGTGGACGGCCAGCGATCCGAGTCCCACGCCCAGTGATGCGATGGGATAGGCGCGAACGGCGCCCATCCCCGACGACTGCGCCAGCGTCCGGTACGACTCCCACCGTCCGGTGCCCGGCACCGTCACGTCCCCGATCATGGCCACGGCCGTTTCGCGAGCGCTGGTCAGGACGGGTCCCGTCGTGAAGAGCCGGTCGTCGGTGACGACGTCTCCCACTGCGGATGTCGCCACGGCGTGCAGCGCGTCACCCTCCAACAAGGAGATGACGACGATCCGGGCGTCGAACCCGTTCAGAGCTGTCGTGGCGATGCGTTCGAGGAGCGCAGGAAGGTCGAAGTGCGTGACCAGCGTTGCCGTGATGTCGGCGACGGCCAGCCTGGTAGGCGTGGTGTTCACAGGGATCCCCCTCCGCTGTCGCGTTCGTCTTTCAAGCTGATCCGGCGGGCCACGACGTCGGCGGCTACCTCGGTGACGCTTCGACCTCGGGCGAAGGCGTGTGCCCGCAGGCGGTCCATCGCGACGTCGGTGGTCACAGCCAGTTGCACCGAGATCATGCCTGCTGCGACGTACACCTCGGCGCGGCTGTAGCGGCCACCGCCTTCGATGGACACGATGTCGTCCGGGTCGGTCTCGACGGCCTCGTAGGGAACGGCGTCACTGTCGGTCTCCCCCGCGTCGGACGCCGTGTAGTGGCCGAGCACCGATCGAGCGATGGCGAGTGCGCACATACGGGCCGCGTCGTGCTCGACGTCGGTGAGGTCGACCGGGGTGGTGCGGTGGAGCTCGAGGACACCGAACGACGACGATCCGCCCAGGAGCGGGTAGGCGAACATCCCGCGCGCCCCCAGGGACGCTGCGCCGCGGCCGAAGATGGGCCAGCGTCGGGTGGAATACGAGGACCTGATGTCGGCTACTCGCACCGGCTCGGCGGCATGGTGAGCATCGATGCACGGGCCCTCACCGATGGTGAACTGGAGTTCGTCGAGCTGCTGGGCCAGAGACGTGGTGGCGAAGACGAGTTCCCGGACATCGCGGGAGGAACCGAGCAGCGCCACCGCGGCACCGTCCACACCCGTCAGTCGAACGGATGTCTCGGTGACATGCCGGATGCCGGTGAACGAGAACACCGAATCGGGCTGTGCACCCTCGTGATCGGGGCCGGGACTCTCGGGGGATACATCCATGAGCGAATTTCCTCCGCGGGCGCCCTGTGCGCCGACATCGATTGTCCCATGTACGACACCCGGTGCGGCCGTCCGAGGGGGCCTATTTGTTGGTGTTGCGCCCGATTCCCGAGCGGAGCAGCTTCCACGGCACAGCGGCCGACTCGAGCTGCACGGACAGGCTCATCTTCGAGGTGCCGTCGACGCGTTCCTCGAAGTGGATGGGGACCTCGGCGATGCGCATTCCGTGCTTGATGACGCGGTAGTTCATCTCCACCTGGAAGGCGTATCCGTTGCTTCCCACCGATCCGACGTCGATGGTGCGCAGGGTTGCCGCGCGCCAGGCCTTGAAGCCGGCGGTCGCGTCCTTGACCTTCAGGCGGAGGATCGTGTTGACGTAGAGGTTGGCCCACTTGGACAGGGCCTTGCGGTGCCACGGCCAGTCCTCGGCCACGGCGCCGCCGGGAACGTAGCGGGATCCGAGCACGACGGCCGCATCGGTATCGGCGAGGGTCTGCACCATGCGCGGAATCGCCTCGCACGGGTGCGAGAGGTCGGCGTCCATCTGGACGACGATGTCCGCACCCTCGTCGAGTGCGCGCAGGATGCCGGCGACGTAGGCGCGACCGAGACCGTCCTTGGTGGTGCGATGCAGAACACTCACCGGGATGGCTGCCTCGACGCCCAGCTTCTCGGCCACCTCACCCGTCCCGTCGGGCGATCCGTCGTCGACCACGAGAACGCCGAGGTTCTTCATCTGCAGGTCGGTGAGCATCCCGACCAGCTTCGGAAGGTTCTCACGCTCGTTGTACGTGGGTACGACGACGGTGATACGGGGGTCAGGAGAGGCTTCGGACACTGTGGAATGGTGCTGGATCAGCGCCGCGATCGCAAGAACCGGACATTCCGCGTCGTCACCACGTGGCGTCGACGGGAGAGCCGAGGGACCTGTCCCCGTACGTGCGACCCCGTCCGCCGTCCCGTTTCGCGCTGTAGAGAAGGTGGTCGGCGCGATCGAGGCAGTCGTGGATGTCCTCGTCGATGCCCAGCATCGCCCAGCCGGCGGAGAACGTCTGCTCTTCCGGCATGACAGCGATCAGCCGGGTCAGAAGTGCGGTGACACGCTCCGGGCCGCCATCGGGGACCGCCATAGCGAACTCCTCGCCACCCCAGCGAGCCAACACGACGTCAGGGCCGAGCATCCGGGTCGCCGCATCGGCGAACCCGACCAGCAGGGCGTCCCCGGCCGCGTGACCGTGAGCGTCGTTGTACGACTTGAACAGATCGAAGTCGAGCATCGCGAGAACCAACGATCTCTTCCCGACCAGCGACTGCACACGCTCACGCCAGCCTCTTCGGTTCAGCAGGCCGGTGAGACCGTCCGTCATCACGGCCTGCGCGAGGGCGTCTTCCTTGGTGCGACGGTCGGTGATGTCGTGGATCACCGCCATCGTCCAGACGCTTCCACGGGCGTTGACGACGCTGGTGGTCGAGACCCATCCCCACCGGATCTCACCGTCGGGACGCACATATCGCTTCTCGAGGCGCAGCACCTCGCCGCGCCGATCGGCGTCGGCCGTGAGCTGTTCCATCCCGTGGTGCTGGGCGATGTCGTCGGGATGGGTGAATCCGCGTGAGGACAGGCCCGCGATGTCGTTCCACGAGCGACCGACCAGACGGCAGTAGGCATTGTTGGCCAGCACCAGCAATCCTTGCTCGTCCGCCAGCGCCATCGGAACGGTGCTGGCGTCGAACATTGCCTGGTACGTGCCCTCGTCCACCTGCCGAGAACTCATGTCACGAGCGTACGCAGGTCAGAGCCGTCGTCAGGTCCTCATCGCCCGGACGGCCGCCAGAGCGGTCGCGCCCGCGAAACCCCAGATCGCGACCGGTGCGCCGCCGGTGACCATCAGCGTCAGCGTGGTGCAGAGAAGAAGGACCGACAGGGCCGCCCAGATCCGTGCGTCGACGCGAGACGCCCTCACTTACGGCCCCTGCCCTTGTGGCCGCGCGACACATCGTCCGGATCGGCGACCGCGGTGCCGGAGATGACGCGCTCCTCGCACGACGTCTCCCCGCCGGCGATCTCACCGATCAGACCGCCCACGCCGGCACCGATTGCTACTCCCATCGGGCCTCCCCCTGCACCGAGCATGCCCCCGACGCTGGCCCCGCTCATCGCGCCGGTCACCATTCCCGACGAGCACTCGTCGACGGCGGTCTCGAACGATTCGACGAAGTCCTGGACGGGGTCCGATGTGGTTGCTGCACTCGCGGTTCCCGCCCCTGCGACTGAGATCGAAATTGCTGCGAGCATGGTGCCGACAATGCGCCTTGTACTCAAAGTGTCCCCCGACGTCATGGGGACTGACCGTCAGTTCCCCTGCGACATCAAGCACACCAGCGGGGTCGGTGGGAGTCCATGACGTGGGCGCACGAACTGTGTTGCCCTACGCGAACGCAAGAAGGTGCATGCACGACGGTTCGCAAAGCCGCCTTCGATAGCAATCTCGTAAAACAGCCCGGAAGACCACGCCGACCAAATTACCAGCAGCTGGGCAACAGATAGACATCGCAAGTAGAACGCGACTGAGTGAACCCCGGCGCCGCGATCACCACCAGAAAGCGAAATTACTGGTCACAACAACGCCCATCCGACTGTCGAGAAACACCCTGCACCTATCCGTCGGAACATCATGTCGGAATAGTCTCCAAATAGAATGCTGATGCCGCGAACGCAAACGTGTTCCGCATGAAAACGGATTGCTCAATAAGTGATTAAGGCCCGTGAAAGCAATCGATGCTTATTTTGCACCTGCAGCCAGGAAAACCGATTTGTGACGATCCAACCAGTCCGTGAAAAGTTGCTCGGAGAACTTCATGCGAAGGACTTTAAGATCAAGCGATTCTTGCTCCAACACACGATCAACCACCCTCCAGAAATCGACGGCATCATCCATGTTGACCTGTGGGATCGATCGGGACTGACAAAATGCATCGAGACCAGCGTCACTGGCCACTACCCCAGGCAAACCCATCGCTTCAGCTTCGAGTAACGCGAGCGGTATTCCTTCTCGTGCCTCTGCTCGCGAGGGCAAAAGGAAAACATCACCTGCTACCAACCAGGGCGCTGGATCCGTTACGAAGCCAATAAACGAGGCGCTAATACCACTAGAAAATGCCAAGTCCTTTAAAGCTTCCGCTTCCTCGCCTTCACCAAGCACGATCAAGTGGGAATTCCGACCACGTTCGTTGAGCATACGCACAACCCGGTCAACACCTTTAGAACGCACCAACCTGGACATTACAACCAGAACAATCTTGTCCTCAACCGCAAGCTTAGAACGAGCATCAAGCCGGCGCGACGCATAGTCACCAATCTCGCGGTTGGGGCGAACCGCGTTTTCAATCACGACAATCTCAGGTCCCTCCGGCACAACAGCCCTTACTGACTCGGCAACCGGTTCGGACACGCACACTATCGTGCGCACTGATTTCGACGCCCTACCGTAGAACCATCCTAGAGCTAGGCCGTATATCCCACGCGGAAACACCCCATGCTCCGTCCATACCACGTTCCTACTGGCCTTACTCAGACAGATCTGCTCACGCTTGTATTGAAGATGTAGAACGTCAGGGTTAAGCGCACGCACCACCTTTTGGTAACGATGTCGCTCGATGGGTATTCGCAGAACAAATGACGGGAATGTTTTCCGCGACCACTTGGCAGACACCTTAATCGGCACAAGGCCACCGGAAGGGCCAAACGCTGGCGGTAGCGCACCGGCGACTGTCAACCGCACCTCAGCAAGATCGACCTCTGACAGAGTCTGCACATATCGTTCGCCGCCACCGAAAACAGCGGAACTAAGCAAGCAAAGGACGCGCAATTTATCTGCTACCAACCTTCGAATCAAAAGCGACAGAGGGCCTCACGGACCTCGCTTCCGGCCGTAGGATGCCGAAGTTAACCAGAACGCGAGTAATCATCGACGCTACGAACGCAATGAGTGAGATCATAAGAACATGCTGCAAGTCAAACGCGTCGCCTGCCATCAGAAACCTGAAACAGAAGTATGCAACGAGCAGAACAACAAGATTATTACTACCTGCTCCAGCCTCGAATGATCCCGCAAAGAATCCGGTCACGAAGAGCGCTACTAAAGCAGCAGCAACGCTACCAAATACTAGGAACGTATAGCCGGCGCCCGACAGAAAGATGCCTCCCTTAGTCCAACCCAAGAACTCAAACGTTAATTCGTTACCGAGCCAACCCTCTTTCGACGGGTATAGAGCTCGAGGGACCAAGTTGATTACACCTTTAATCGGGTCCCAGACTGAAGCGTCAAAGCCCGCGCGGTCAGCCGCAAGTGCCAATCGCACCCCGTCATAACTATCTAGCCCGCTAGATGCAAGTGCACCGAGGGGATCCGATATAATACTGCGAACAACTTCCGCTGCTGAGACGCTTTGCCCTGTAATTAGATTTCCGCGAGAGATAGAGACGAACGAGCTGCCCAAAGCCGCTACGACCCCTAAACCCGCGAGAGGCAAAACCCTCATTCCAGTGTTACTGGCATTCCGTAATCTGCGCGGATCGCGCAGAGAACCGACTACCACACCGACCACGATGAGAAGAAGCGGACTTCTTACGTCACCCACGAGTAAAAGAGCCAGACCCACAAGCCCAAAAAGCAATCGTAATTTGCTGCCAAAATTGCGGTAGGCAAAACCAATTGCAACTGTTAAAGGCATCCACCACCCAATCATTACTGTGGCTCCGGCTCCTTCGACCGAGCCTCTATCTGCTGCATCTACCGCGAACAACCGACTAATCGAGTACGCCGGAACAGATACGAGCATCATGACCGCATGCACGGCTTGAGCTCGATTGCCTTCGTACACAAACATTGAACGAGGAAGTGCGAAACTACGAGCATGAAATGATACGTGAGCGCCAACCACGGAACCGATAGCGAGAAACGCAATACTACCCACAAGTATGCTGATGGCCGCGAGATTAGACCCAAGGTAACTGGGCACGACCAGACCGGCCCTTAGCAATTTCGATTCCGTGCGTTCACTACTTTGAGCCAGAACAGGAAGCAGTACGACAGGAAAGAACGCGATCAGTGCAACACATCCCACGACATACGAGCGCCCGGGTGCCGTCGCATATGACATCTTGACCAGCAGCCATGCGAGGAACGAAAAAAGCGATGTTGCGAAGAATATAACTGTAACGCTCGCGGTCGAAAGACCTGCTACGATACTGATTGCTAAACCGATAGCCACAAAGATAAAACCAGCAGCAACCGCGTAATCAGTTCTGGCCTCAGAAACGCCTAACTTGTTTCTAGTCAAGTCGATCACCCTTTTCTACGCTGGGGCGAGGAACGATCACTGTTGAAGTCCATCAGATTCGCGAGAATCCTCGCGTAGACATCGTCCCACGTCCATGATCGAATGTCTCGCCGTCCAGCATCAGAGATCCGCTGACGCTGCTCCTCGTCGACGAGTAGCACCCTTATTGCCGTACAAAGAGCATCCTCCGACCGAGCATCGACGAGTACAACGCCCTTCTGTTCCCCGCTGATCTCTGGTATCCCTCCAACCTTGGAAGCAATCACAGCGGCGCGCGAAGCCTTGCCTTCCTGCACGACAAGGCCGCAAGGTTCCGGCCACACCGACGGTACGACCACAATCCGTGAGGCGTTCATTAGACGAGGAACAGCCGCAGGGTGCAGAGGCCCTAGAAACTCGATTGGTAATTTCTGGCGGTCCACTTGATTACGAAGACAGATCTCGTACTCCGATAATTGTTCCGGTAGAAACGTCTTTCCACCCACCACCCCAACCGACACTTCGAAATCATCCTCTACCAACAGTGCGATTGCGTCAACGAGCACTTTCACGCCCTTTTCAGGAACCACTCGCCCTACATAAATGACATCGAAGCGGATTGGAACTGAACCCTCAAACCGCTTTGTATCAGTGGTATTTAGCGCAACAATCATGCGGAACCCTATTGTGGCAGGGGTGATTCGCGCTCGACGGATAATATCGTCTTTGATAAAACTACTTACACAGACGATGACGTCGAAATGCGCGAGCGCCTTGCGCATGCTTCGGGACGGAACACCGGACATCGTTACATTATGAAGGTATAGAACAATCTTCGCCTCAGGGTAGAGCTTCCTTAAACGGCTGCCGCTCCAGGGACGATTGTGGACAAATATGACGTCAGGCGAAGTCGTCGTAGTCGCAATCGTAAAAGTATCGACCGCACCTACTCCAAGAAGCCACGACAAACCCGAACGTAAAATCCGCGCGACCTTGCAGCGATGACTCGACGGATAGTGCACGAGCGGCAAGCAGGATTCGCGATCATGAGGCAGACCGTAATCGGCCACCAGCACACCTGAAGCTCCATCTGCATCCGCGGCACGACACAATTGCCTCGCGACAGATAATATTGCGGACCCGTTGGACTCTGTGACTTTGTCATGCCGTGGCAGAATATGCCACTGCACAGAGTTCGGGGGCGGTTTTCTCCGCGCGTTACCTTCAGTGTCTACCGTCATCGAACTAGTGCGCCCATCCGCTGCTCAAGGCGCTCTAGATGGGTCTCGGCTGAGAATTTCTCAGCTGCATACGCTGCTATTTTCCTCTGCTTCAAGTCCCTACAGGCCTGCACAGCGTAGAAAAGCGAAGCAGCGTCGTCTTTTTTGGCCAGAAATCCGTTATTGCCATCTGACACCGTTTCCAGATATCCGCCCTTCGGCACGGCAGCGCAAGGTGTGCCTTCGAAGTTCGCCTCGGGCCCTGTAAGACCGAAGTCTTCATCGGCTGTAAGAAGCAAGCAGTCGGCGCCCGCGTAAAGATTGGCTAAGAGCTCGTCCGAAACTCGACCCATTGGAATTACACCTTCTACGCCGCTAAGAGATTCCGATCCTGACCCCGCTACAACCAGCGGCAACCTAGCCATCTGCGCAGTCTCTACCGCCAGACCGATGTTCTTGTAGCCCTTATTGCGGGCTACACACATTAGATACCTTTCCGGCAGGCGAGTCACCTGTTCTGCTAGTGCCAACTTGCCGACGCGTGATACTGGCGGGTGGATCACCTCTGAGTCAACTCCATAGGCTTTCCAAATGCGCTCTTGCGTAACTCTGCTATTAGCCACCACAATGCGGTTATCGGTCCACGAGATCCGATCAGCCTTTAGCAAGTACGGACGCAGCGCCGTCAGTGCTAAGCGCTTATGTGGCGACAACTGCCGACGGTAATGATCGGTTTCGTGCAGCCAGCGCGCTGGGCTATGCATATAGACAATAGTCGGGCTATCGCTCGGAAAAAGATGTGCAAAGCCAGAACTACTCACAAGCGCAACATCACACTTTCCGACGTGCGTTCGACGACTGAGCGCCGGCAGAACAGGCAGAAGCATTTCGATTCGCTTGGCGAGTTCTCTGCTTGAAATCGTCGTATTTATTTTACACTTGGTGAAGCTTGAGTAGGTCATGTCGGCTTCATACGCGAGCGTCGAAATTTCGGCAGAAGGCCAGTTCTTCGACCATGTTTCGACCACACGCTCGGCTCCGCCGTACTGGAGTAGATAATCATGCGCGATCGCTATTTTCATCTCTTTAACGAGCATTGCGCACCCCCTTAAGATCTTCTTTTGTCCAACTTGCTTCTTTGCGCGGTCGCGTCATGTGGACTTGATTGCCAACTAGTAACAGCCCAGTCACAGCACCAACTGCTTGCGCAATTACCGCAATAAGGCATGCATCGATTGCGGTCATCGATTGATACACGCTAATGAAGCCTACGGTGACGACGGTCAAGTTCGTCAGATAAATTACGCATGCTTGAAGCGGTTTGCCACTGCCCGTCAGGAAAGTAGCGCAAAGCATAGCCACAGCACCGAACATTGTTCCGATCAACAGTATCCACACCATCGGAATGCTTTCTACAAAATCATCGCCGAAGAGAACTGGAACAAGCACCTTCGCCGCGACCGCTGCAGCGCACCCGAGCAACACTGTAACCGCGATTGTTCGTATAGTTGACTTCACGAGAACCGTCAGATCGGTGTCTGAACTGACCTCAGTGAGCATATTGCGTGTTCCGACGGAGGCGGCCAGGAGCGGTAGTTCCGCGATTGTGACAGCGACCGCATATCGGCCCAGTTCGGAACTACTGATAAAAGCAGGGAGGATGGCTTGGTCCAAACGATTGCTAGCCGCTATCGAGACGGTAGACAAAGCGGTAACACACGAGAATTTCGCGAACCTTACGAAGGGCAAGGCCTCTGTCTTCCGGGCCGTCTCGGCGACGCGCACTGGCATCAGGAGTACACCGTAGGCCAGTATCCCCGAGAGGAGAAAAGCCGCGACAAAAGGGTAAGGTCCGAGATCAGGCACGAACGCGAGTGCAACAATTGAGATGAGTCGTAAGAGCGCTGAGACAGCGCGCTCTAGGTCCAACACGTGCCAGTTACTACTTGCGGCGTGGACCGCACGACGCGTATTTGCAATCGCGCCAATGATGACGGCCGACCATGCGAGCGCAAGCGCATTGCTGGTCAGACCTTGCTCGGTCGCCACAGTATCCACATAAAACAACAAAGCGACGTAGACGACAAGACTGGTGATGCCCAATATGGCAGACCCTGAGCGCAATACATTGACCCGTGAATAACCTTTAGCGATGAAGAAGACTATTGCGGTTGGGACGCCGAAGGCAGCAATCGAGTCTGCAACTGTTAGCGGTTGAAGTACGGCAGCAAGCTGTCCTCGACCTTCGCTGCCTAACGCGTTGGCAAGGATCGGGGCAGTTACAACCCCTACCAACGGATTGAGGGAGTAAGCGAACACGCTGCGAAGAAATGCGACATTTCGCGAAAACGCCATAGAATTAACGCAAACTCTCGACCATGTCATGGCACTGCGCAATACGATTGGGCCAGCTGTTAGCTTGAGCATGCGCCCGCCGGCGCTCTACCTGCTCCACGGAAGGGACCGCCAGATTGTCACGAACAGCGCGCACAAATGATTGGCAGTCACCTGCCAGCAAGATCGAGTGCTCTCGTTGAGTCAGACTTGGCAACTTTGTTCCGACCACGACTAACCCCGCAGAGAGATACTCATAGACTTTCAGTGGAAATACACCGGCCGTGTACTCGTTGAGATTATAGGGAATGAGGCCGACAGAACATTTGTTTAGAAGTTCGGCGAGCTTTGGCTTGTCCAACGTTCCGTGATATTCCACGCCAGGGGAGTTGATAAGCTTGGTTAACCGGCTGTCTCGGCTGCCATCAATATCCGCAGGGCCAGCGATGGCTACCTGGACGCCTGCCTCAATGAGCGCTTCGATTATGCTGATGTCGATTTTCTGTGGCGTGATGTTACCGGCGAAAACTGCGACAGCACGACGCTCCAAGTTCAGATGCGAGAAAGCTTCGATGTCAGCGACGTTTTCCCATAATTGGGCTTTAGCTCCCTGTGCGTTTAGGTGATCCCGTACTCCAATACTACTTGCTATTTGCACCCGAGACGCAGCGATCGTGGTACGTTCTTCCGACAGCAGAGCGCGACGCGGCACTTTCTCAAGATTGTGTAGAAGATCTACCGAATGGTAGACGGTGCTGTGAACGATTTCATGCAGACCATACGTGATTGGACTGAATGACCACAGCACTGCTGAGTCAATCTCAGGAACAGCGGACTTGATTTGCTTTTGGAGTAGAACTCTGTTTATACGACGCATTACCGACGACCCATGAAACGGAATCACCCGTGGCTTGATCACGGTCAACGAAGCGGGTCGCGGCCTGTCTCGCCTGACTGGTGTGCCGCCATCGTGGTCGCGTCGCACCAACTGTATGACACGTCGAACGATGCGCCCCAGGTCTGCGCGGTTGAGACCGGGCGATCTGAGACCCATCGACTCGATATATATGACCTCGTGGCTACTAGAAAGACCAAGTGCAACATGCTGCTTGTTCGTCCAGAGCTCCGAGTCGTAGTCCGCAGTCGATAGGACAATCACACGACGTGAGCCAGGGCTTTTCCCGGACAACTAATCACACCCCGTCGACGAACACTAATAGTTGGCTTCGCGTGAGCGAACTCACTAGATGGGCACACCGCCTGTAATTAACGCAGCTCTCATGCTTGCTGCAGCTTCCACGGCATCCGCGCCCACCTCTGCATGAACTAGAGAAACTGTACTTCGTATGGCAAGTTCCGGCGACCTGAACGTAAACTCCAGGTCAGAGCCCGATCGATCACTTGATGGCTGCATCACGAACCGTCGCGGAGCTCGTCTTCGGGCCCGTCCCTGGCCTTGGTTGGTGGTGCTCATATCAGGAACGCGCTGCCGGCTGGAACACATAAGCTGACTGGTACACGTACCGTCTGCTGTGGACTGTCGGCGTAGCGGGCTCGATGGTTCACTTGTGCGTCGCCTGATTTTGTGACGCGCGATCAGCAAGGCTGAAGACCTCGGAGGTAGAAGCGATGAGTGATGCTCGTGCATCGACAGTGCACATAATTGAACCTGGCGGCCAGGGGGGCGTGTACCAACACGTACTGGGGAGCGTTCAAGCCGGGGTGTATCTGGAGCACAGTTCGCGTGTAGTCGTTCACACTGCCAAAGATGCGGAGTTATACCCTGACTTCCAAGGGGTTGAATACTGCACATGCATGCGCTACCAACGTCGTGGGAATCATTTTACGCGGGCGCTATTCTCCTTATCTTGGGTACTTTTTGCTCTCCTCCCACACTTGATCTCAGTTTCGCTTCGATCTCGTGGGGTTTGGGAAGTTCAAGGACGTTTCGGCTCGGGTCTTTATGCCTTGATCATTTTGATTGGGCGTGTTGGATTTCACTCTGTATATTGGGCGCCTCACAACAGCTTCTCTAGAACCGGCAAAGCACTGGAAACGGTTGCCGAGCGCTTCAGCTTTCGGTTGACGAATGTGCTTATCCTGTATGTGCAGTCTGAACGTGACAAATTCCCGAGTCGGTCGGTTGTGCTGATTCGTCAGCTTTGGATGTACGAGGCCGATATTGACAAGGTCTTGATTTCCGACTGGCGCCTCCGGTTGTCCGGTGGTTCACAACCCGTAGCCTTGTTTGTCGGCCAGTTGCGGCCAGATAAGAATCCACTTGTACTCGTCGACGCGATCAATATGCTGGATCGGCCGATGACCGTGGTGTTTGCGGGTAGCGATCTCGGCGCAGCGAGTTCAATCAGAACGGCACATCTTGCATCACGTCACACGCTGTTGCTCCTCACCGAGTATCTGGAAACGCGCGAGATGCAGGCTCTGATTAAGGCGGCTGACGTCGTGGTGTGTCCTTACCTTCTCGCTAGCCAAAGCGGCGTGGCTGCCCTCGCTACACAGCTGGGTACTCCAGTCGTGGTTTCAGACGTGGGAGGTTTGTCGGAGCAGAGTGACCTAGTGTTCACGGTGACATCGGACGACGCTGCAAGCCAACTTGCATCGCTCATTGCCGGGTGTGTGGGCGTGCCGGAAATATTCACGTAAGTAGGAGAGGAGAGACGATGGTGGCCGGATTTCGTCGACGACAGTTTTATGGGTTAGCTATGACGATCGCTACTGCGCTTTGTGTTTCCTGTTCGTCGCAGCCTCCCGCGCCAGATTCTCCTGCTTCCTCTGTGCAGCCGGGCACCCAGCTAACTGATGTCACAATAATCGGTGACTCATATACGAGCGGCACGCCGTTGGGAGGCGAGTCGGAGAAGTTAAACTGGACGACTCGTGTTGCATTGAGGCTTTACCAGAAAGGAATTCCGGTGAAGTATGATATTAATGCCTCGCCAAATATGGGATTCTGTTCTACCGGGGAGTCCGCAGTGAACTTCTCAAGTGCAGTAAGAGAATCGGTGTCGACCCGTACGAAAGTTTTATTGTTTGTTGGAGGTGCATCTGATAGGTTTGCCAATATTGTGGATTGCGCGTCAACTGTTCGGCGATCCCTTGAAGAAGCGAGAAAAATATCGCCATCAGTGCAAACGGTAATCATCGGCCCTATATGGCCGAATTCAGAACCACCCGCCGAAGTTGTTCAGGTCCGGGACATGTATCGCCAAGAAGCTGCCTCCAACGGTGTGACGTTCGTTGACCCTCTTGCTCTTCAGTGGTTCGGTGGCACGAAAGGTGCGCTCATATCGTCAGATGGAGTCAATCCGACTGATCAAGGACATGCTTATTTGGAGGAGGTCATATTCCCGAAGGTGCTACCGACTTTCGAGGCAATTGGCTGATCGCGTCTATGCCAGACGTGGTGCGCTTTGCTCAAACAATACTGAACAGTTCGCCAGCTCATTGCTGGCCGAGGAATGATATCCATCCGAGTACTGACTGAGTTCAGCGGTCGACCCGCCGAATTTCTGGCTACAAGCATGGTCAGTCATCGCCCTACATGTGAAAAGGGCGACGACTTCAACCGCTCGGACCACTATCTGACGGTCACTAACGCTTGCTCGTGTCGCACTCAGCCACACCTACCTGTCCGACGAAGCCCGCGCAGCGACGTACCAGGACTGGATCCACACCTACAATCACCACCGGCACCACACCGGCATCGGTGTCCAGTCACCGATCGTCCGCGTCGCCGTACGGCACTTCCCCAGGAACTAGTCCACTATAAATTGCACGATCATACTGGACCATCGATGCAACGATGGTATCGAAATCGGTTGTGGGCGACCACTTCAGCTCGGCCCGCGCCTTCGCGGGGTCTCCGATACTCACCGCGGAATCGGCAGGCCTCGTCAAGGACGCGTCGGACTGCACCAGACCCTGCCAGTCCGAGATGCCGGCCGCAGCGAAGGCAGCGGCGACAAAGTCCATGATCGACCGCGCCTCCCCTGTCGCCACGATGAAGTCGTCGCCCTTACCGTGCATCGCCATCCTGAACATCGCGTCGACGTAGTCCGGGGCCCAGCCCCAGTCGCGGCGGATGCTCGTGTCACCGAGGGTCAGGGTGTCCTGCTTGCCGGCGGCGATGGCTGCCACAGCCGACGTGATCTTCCTGGTCACGAAGGTGGTCGGCCGGCGGGGTGACTCGTGGTTGTAGAGGATCGCGTTCGTGCCCTCCAGGCCACGAGCTCGATAGATCTGGACCAGGTTGTGAGAGAGCGCCTTCGACGCACCATACGGCGAGGTCGGCTTGATCGGAGTGTCCTCGGTCTGGGGCGACTGCGACGATCCGGCGAAGATCTCTGCCGACGACGCGTTCACCACCATGACCTTCTTGCCCGACTCCTCCTGCTGCTGCAGGCAAGCATCCAGAAGTGCCGCTGCCGACACCCCGTTCACACGGGTCGTGGTCACCGGGTCCTGCCACGACTGCCACACCGAGGAAATGCCGGCCAGATGGAACACATAGTCGGGTGCGATCTCGCGGACGGCCGCTGCCGTAGCCGCGGGGTCGGCGATGTCCTGGTACCGCACGGTCACACCGTCGAGGTACTGGAGGAACGGCGGTGCGTTGTCGTCCGGGCGGGTGATGCCGTGGACGTTCCATCCCTTCGACACCAGGAGCTCGGCCAGGTATGTCCCGTCCTGTCCACCTACGCCGGTGATCATCGCGACAGGTGCTGTGGACGTCGCGTCGGTGCTCATGGGGTCAGTATGCCGTCCAGCTTCTTCCGATTCGGGACGCCGTTCGTGCCGTTGCCCAACCTGGACTTGGCGAAGTCGTAGGCCTCGGTCAACCGCCCGGCCATCAACGCGAAGTCGAACGACTTTGCCACCTCGACGGATTGGGCACGGACGGACTCGTTGTAGTCGGGGTCGGCGAAAAAGCGCCGCACCGCGATCGCCATCTCGACGGGTGTGGTACCTGCCAGTGGGTAGTTGAGGGACACCATGCTGGGAATCGCACGGCTGAGTATCGGGCATCCCATCTCTGCTGCCTCGAGTGTGGACAGGGGCGCGCCCTCCCACGCCGCCGTGTGCAGATACAGGCTCGCGGCCTGGACCAGCGTGCGTACCTCGGCCGGCTCGATCCACCCGGTGATGCGCACACCGGCTCGTTCGAGGCACTCACGGCCCTCGTCACCGGAGCCGATCCACACGAACTCGCACGACGGTCCGACTACCTCGGCCACCTCCGCGAAGAAGTGCGGATCCTTCTGATCTGCGATGCGCCCGAGCATGGCGACGATCGGTCGGGCGGAGGGTGGCGGGCGGTCGACGACCAGCGCCATCGGGGTCACAGTGTTGGGAACCTCGCGGCTGGGCATGCCGGGACGCAATTCGTGGCCGATGGCCAGCTCCCGAGGGCTCACGGCCATCAACATCTGCTCCCTGCCGGCGAGAAACCGTTCCACCGCCCAGTACGTCAGTCTCTTGACGGGTGGGTGCCCCTCTTCCATGGCGTAGCAGTGCGGTGAGTAGACGATGCGTGTTCCCGCCGGCAGCATCGCCCGCAACAGGCCGGCATAACTCGAGTGCAGGTGCACGATGTCGAAGTCGTTGTCGAGGATGAACCTGCGTGCGTCCCGTAGGAAGCCCATGAGTTCGCCGTCGAACGTGGTCACCGTCGCGGTATCGGGAACATCGAAGGTTTCATGTCCCACACGGGTTCTGACGAACAGATGGTGCTCGTGAGTGTCGGCTCCGCGCACGTAGTTGACGATGGCGCTACGCAACCCACCGCCGAACGCTTCCGACACGTGCACGATCTTCATCCAGCACCTTTTCGTCGTGGGGTGGTGCCGCGCTCCCGACCCGCGTACCCACAGAACATAACGCCCATGACCATTTGCTGCACCCCGAACAATGCCGCTTCCGGCCGTTTCGATTCTTACAAAAGAAAACGATTCCTCGTTCTGATCGATCGGACTGCTACATGCCCGAGAAGGAGTCGTTCTGCACGTTTTGTCAATCCCGTAGTCGTTGTTCGAAACAGGACGCAAAGCCTGCGTCGTGCCATAGTGAGCACATGGTGGCACCGAACTCTGCGAGCGGGCAGACGGCCGCACAGCCGAAGCAGTGGGTCTCTCGAGTCCAGACCGGCGCACGCGAGCAGCTCGGCGAGCGGCTGTACAACGTGGTCATCACCAGGATTCCGTCACGCTGGGTCAGACTGGCGTGGCTGCGGGGGTTCGGGGCCTCGATCGGACGTGGCACGGCGATCGAACTGAACACGCGCGTGCTGGGACTACGGTCCCTCGTCATCGGCGACAACTGCTCCATCGGATCCCGCTGCCTGCTCGATGCCCGTGGCCAGGTGACCATCGGCGACGACGTCACCGTCGGCTCCCATGTGCAGATGATCAGCGGCCAGCATGTGGTCGACTCGGACGACTTCGGAACCACGTACTGCCCCATCGTCATCGACCACCATGCGTGGATCGCGAATCGATGCATGATCGTGGTCGGTGTGCGGATAGGCGCAGGTGCCGTGGTCGGAGCGGCATCCCTGGTGCGGGACGACGTGGAGTCGATGAGCATCGTCGCCGGCGTCCCTGCTCGTCCGATAGGCGTACGCACCTCGACACTGGACTACCACCCGGCAGCACCGCCGATTCTGACGTGAGTGACGGCTACCGGCGTCGACGGTGACTGTTGCCGACGCAGCCGAGCACGTGCACACCCGAGAGACCCAGCTTGCCGACCGAATGTCTTAGATCGCCCGATGTCGTCGACCCGAGCTGAGCCACCAGAAGGACGCCGTCGGCGACACCCGCCAGGACGGCCGCGTCGGCGGAGCACATCACCGGCGGTGCGTCGATCACCACGAATTCGAAGTACTCGTGAAGTTGCTTCACCATCTCGGTCATCGTCACGCGACCGAACAGCGCGCTGGACGACTCCTTGGCGGCACCGGTTCCGATGATGCTGAGGTTGTCCAGGTCGGTCGGAACCACTACATCGTCCAAAGAGGCTTTGCCGGAGAGTAATTCGCTCAGTCCCCGCCCCGGCCCCATTCCGAACAGGGTCGGTATCTTCCCGCCGCGGAAGTCTGCGTCGACCAGGGCGACCGACCTGCCAGTTTCTGCCAGCACCACCGACAACCCGGTCGCGACGGTTGTCGAGCCTGTTCCCGCTGCAGGCGCAGCGATCACGATGGTCCGGTGAGGAGTCGTCGTCTTCGACGCGAGGATCACCGTTCTGATCTCCCGGAACGCCTCCGCCGTCGCCGGATACGCCGGCCCCACGAGGAGCGACTCGGCGGACGACTTCTTCTGGCGAGGGATGACGCCGAGCACCGGCACACCGGCGGCCGCCTCGATGTCGTCGTCCGTCCGCACCGTCGAGTCCAACGCCGACCGTCCCACTGCCGCCGCGAGACCGAGCACCAGCCCGCCGAACAGCCCGAACACCAGGTTGCGACCCCACCGCGGGGTGGACGGAGCAGCGGGCAGATCGGCGACGCCCGCCACCGTGGCCGTGGCCGACGGCGTTCCGCCTGTCTTCGACGTCTCCAGTTCCTGCACCAACTGACTGGTCTGGGACGCGATCGAATTGGCGAGGTCCCGTGCCGAGACAGGATCGGTGTCGGTCACCGTGACGTCGAGCAGCACCGACCCCGTCACGGCCGTAGCGGTGACCCTGGACATCACTTCCTCGGGCGAGATGGTCAACCCGAGTTCGTCGATGGCCCGCTCGGCCACCTGCTTGCCCACCGCCAATCCTGCGTAGGAGGCGACGCGTCCCGTCGAGAACAGACTGCCCTGGTAGGCGTCGCTGATCGAGCCCGCACCCGTGGTGGAGATGAACAAGCGTGCTGTCGCGACGTAGGTCGGCGAGGACAGTGCGGACGCCCCGGCAGCAGCGCCGACCGCCAACAGGGCGCACAGCGCCACTGTGACCCAGTAGGTACGCCAGGCTGCGAAATACTCCCGTATGTCCATGACCCGGTCTCCCCGCGGAATGGGCCCAGCGATTGTGGCCGGGAATGTTTGCTCATAGTATGCGTGCATCGGATGAATGCGCAGTGCAACAACGGCACCCGAGAATTGTCACCGCCACGACCCGCACCGAGACAGAATGGCTCTCGCAACCCAGTGATCGCCCTGTTTGTCGGGGTGCAAATAGGCAGTACGAATAGCGAACGAAGGTGTGTGTTGACCAAGCGGGCTCTCATCACAGGCATCACCGGCCAGGACGGCATGTATCTCGCCGAACTGCTGCACGGTAAGGGATACGACGTGTTCGGTCTGGTGGCCGGGCAGAACAACCCCAAGGCGGATCAACTCCGTATCACTCACCCCTACGTCGAGATCATCAGTGGAAACCTTCTCGACCTCGTCAGCCTCATTCGCGCTGTGGCCCATGCCAAGCCGGACGAGGTCTACAACCTGGGCGCCATCTCCTTCGTCGCCTACTCGTGGGAGAACGCCAGGCTGACCAGTGACGTCACCGGTGGCGGCGTGCTGAACATTCTCGAGGCGGTGCGCTTCTTCCAGGACAGCTCGGGACGTGACGTCCGGTTCTACCAGGCGTCGAGCTCCGAGATGTTCGGCAAGGTCCAGGAAGTGCCCCAGAGCGAGTCGACTCTGCTGTGGCCGCGCTCCCCCTACGGCGTCGCCAAGGTCTACGGCCACTACATGACCATCAATTACCGCGAGTCGTACGGGATGCACGCCAGTTCCGGTGTGCTGTTCAATCACGAATCACCACGCCGCGGACCGGAATTCGTCACCAGGAAGGTTTCGCAGGCAGTAGCCCGCATGAAGCTCGGACTTCAGGACACCATCGCTCTGGGAAACCTGGATGCGAAGCGGGACTGGGGTTTCGCCGGGGACTACGTCGAGGCGATGTGGTTGATGCTGCAACACGATCACGCGGACGACTACGTCATCTCCACCGGCGTGACCCACTCCATCCGCGACCTTCTCGACATCGCCTTCGACGAGATCGGCATCTCCGACTGGAACGACCGCGTCGAGATCGACCCCGCCTTCATGCGGCCGGCGGAAGTGGACGAGCTCATCGGTGACTCCACCAAAGCGCGAGAGACACTGGGGTGGCGGCCCAAGGTCGGCTTCGACGAACTGGTCCGCATGATGGTGCGGCACGACATCGACGATCAGTCCAAGCGCGCAGCGGGTGGACTGTGAACACGGCGACCTACTCGAGCACGCGCAAGGAACAGCTCGGCGAGCGTGTCTTCAACTTCCTGATCACCAACATCCCCTCCCACACGGTCCGACAGGGCTGGCTCCGCTTCTTCGGCGCCACTATCGGAACGGGGTCCTCCATCATGCTGGGGTCCACCGTGCTCGGGCTCCGGCGGCTGGTCATCGGGAACAACGTCTCCATCGGCTCGTCCGTTCTTCTCGACGCCCGCGGCGGGTTGCTGATCGACGACGACGTGGTGATCGCCTCCGACGTCCACATCATCACCGGAGATCACGACGTCGACAGTGACGACTTCGCGGTACGGCTCGGACCTGTCCACGTCGGACACCATGTGTGGATCGCCAGTCGCGCCACCGTTTTGCGGGACGTCGAGATCGGTGCCGGCGCCGTCATCGGAGCGTCGTCACTGGTGCGACGGGATGTGGCCGAGATGGAGATCGCCGCCGGCATTCCTGCCACGGCCCTGGGCAAGCGGACGTCCGCCCTCGACTACCACCCCACGTTCCGCCCACTTCTCTACTGACCCCCTACCAGTCCGCCGCACTACAGAGAGGGACACCCGTGGTCGATCTCGCCCGCACGCGGCTGATCTACGTCGCACCGGCCGCCGGTCGAAGCGGCGTCGGAGACTACGCCGACGACTTCCTCGCCGAGGTAGCGCCGCACTTTCTCGACGTGATCGATTACCGCATCGAGACCGAGGGCGCCGAGACCGTGCGTGAGGTCGTCGCCCACGCTCGCCGTGTCCGTGAACTGGTCGCGTCGACAGCGAAGCTCGGACCCACCCTGGTGCACGTCGAGCAGAGTGGTGGCTCGCTGTCGGTGTTCTGGGCGTCCCTGCTCCGGGGAGTGAACGTCACCGCGACCGTGCACGATCCGCCGTTCCCGGTGTGGTGGCCGTTCAAGACGAAGTTCGTCGGGCGTCACCGTCTGCTGCACCATGCCGTTCACTACCCGTTCCGCGTCGTCACGACTGCCCTGCAACGCCGAGTTCTGCGCGGCCGTACCGTCTTCGCGCTGACGACGATGGGCGCCGACAGCATCCGGGAGAAGTTCCCGCAGTCGACACCGATCGCGGCGCGCATCTTCGTGCCCGCCCGCCCAGATCTGACGCCACCCGCCGAACGCCCGCTGGCCGTCGGCTTGTTCGGCCACGTGTACCGAGGGAAGGGCTTCGACCTGATCGGCCGTCTCCGCGAGGAACTGGACGCCGACATCGACATCCGGGCAGCGGGTCGCGGAACGGCCGACCTGCCCCCTGTCGACGGTGTGACGCTGGTCGGCGAGGTCAACGGACCCGACGAAGACCGCTTCTTCGAATCCATCCGCCTGCTGCTGGTGCCCTATTCGAAGCACAACCCCTACGGCAAGGCCTACCCGGCGTCGAGTGCCGTCACCCGATCCTTCGCCTACGGCACGCCGATCGTGTGCATCACCGAGGGCGCACTCGCCGAGACGGTCAGCCGAGGTGGCGCCGTCGGCGTCGACGGGGTGGACGACCTCGCGGCCGCCGTCCTGGACGTGGTCCGGGACACCGCTAGCCTCGACCGACTCGGTCGCGAGGTGACAGAAATCCGTCGTGCCGATGCCATGAACCGATGCGCCGCAGTCTTCCTCGACGCGTGGGCTGCCTTGGCAGACGTCGATACACCCGAATATTCGACGCGATGAAAGCGCTCGACAGCCACCTCCTCCGCACGGGTGTGGCGTCGTTCTGGAACTACAGCGGCCGACTCGTCGGTCTCGGCTGGACGTTCGCGCTGATCCACCAGCTCGGTATCGGGTCCTACGGGCAGTACGCCATCGCGGTGGCGACCGCCGCCATCGTCAACGCGGGCATCGACAACGCGTTCTTCGTGCGGTCCCTGCGGCTCGACGACGTGCGGTACCGACGGGAGCGGTGCGCACGAGTGCTGTTCGGTGCAGTCGTCGCCGTGGCCGGTGTCGTCGGCTTCACGATGTCGTTCGTCGTCGGATTCGCCGTCATGGTCGCCGCGGGCGAACTTCTCTTCAACACGTACAAGTCTCACCTCCTCCGCGAAGGCCGACCCGACATCGCCATGCGTTACGACGCAGTCCGACAGATCGCGAGCATCGGGCTCGGCGCCTCGTATCTCTATGCCGCGCAGGCACCGTCCTTGTCGACGGCCGGTGCGCTGTACGTCCTCCCCTACCTCGTCGTGGTCGGCGCGTGCTTGCGCTACATCCCCGGCCAGGTCCCCGCGTTTCCGGGTGGCCCCAAGGAATTCGCCCTGCTGTCCTTCGAAGCTCTGGCCGCGGCGCTGTACGCGCAGGGCGACGTGGTCGTCATCGGCTGGGTCGCCGGTGACGAGGTCGCCGGCTACTACTCCGTGGCACTCGTTGCCGCACTCGCGGTCTCGACCATCGGCCAGAACTACGCCAACACGTACCTCGAACAGATCCGAGCCGCGGGCGGTCACGTATCAGGAGCACCAGCCGTCCGCGATGTCGTGAAGGTCGGACTGCTGACGGGTGGTTCGATGGCCGCGATCGGTATCGGAATCCTCCTCTGGGGCGGCGCCGACTACACCGGGCACATCGCTCTGATCCTGTCGCTCTTCGTCGTCGCGCGGGCCGTCAACCACTCGTTCATCGTGGTGCTGTTCGTCCAGAAGCGCGACGCTCTCCGCGTCAAAGCGACTGTTGCCGTTGCCCTTGCGAAACTCGCCGCACTGGCTCTTCTGGTCGGCCCGCTCGGTGGATACGGTGCCGCCGCGGCCTGCGTGGTGTGCGAAGCGGCTCTCCTGATCGTCTACTACCGCGCAGTCCACGGCACAGCAACGACGCTGCCGACAGACCTACCGCACCAGGACAAGGTGGCTCGATGAAAGCGGCATTCCTGCTCGCGAAGGACCCCGGGTTCGAGTCCACCGGGGACCTGACGATGGCCAATCTCGTGATGACGCTGGCCCGCAGCTCGTACGACGTGACCGTCATCTGCCTGTCCGGCAGACCGGAGGTGCAGGAGTGCGGCGTCGTGCGGATCGCGAAGACGTCGCCGCGAGTGACCGATCTCGTCGGCCGCAGTCTGCGCAGCAGGCGCAGCCTCGTCCACACCCGGTTCACGTCGGACCCGCTGGTCCAGGCGGTCGACAACGATGATTCCGACATCGTCGTCGCGGACCACAGCTACATGGCAGAAGCGTTCCTGCAGTCCTCCCGCGCCCACACCCGCCGGCACGGCGACCCCATCCTTGCTGTCAGCACCGTCGTGTCGGAGACGTTGGTGTGGAAAGCGACTCGGGGAATGCTGGGTCGAGTGGACTCGCACCGCATCGTGCGGGACGAGTTACGTGTCGCGCGCCAGGCGTACACCGTCGGCACCTACGACGAGGAAGAAGCGCAGTTCTACTCCGACCACGGAGTTCGCCGTGCGCACTGGCTCGATCTGACGCTGCCGCCGGTCGCGCAGGTGGACATCGGCGACTCGGGCCCCCGCCTCGTGTTCCTGGGTGATCGCCAGTGGTCACCCAACCAGGAGGCATACGAGCGCCTGCTGACGTGGTGGCCGGACATCGCTCACGGCATCGACGGTGCGGAGCTCCGAATCGTGGGCTCACCGGGGCCCGGCAAAGTCTTACCGCTGCCCGCCGGTGTGAAGGACATGGGCTTCGTCGACGATCTGGGCGCGTTCCTCTCGACGTGCCGCGCCATGGTCGCGCCCATCGTCACCGGCGGAGGTGTCCGGGTGAAGATTCTCGACGCTGCCAGCCGCGGCATGCCCGTCGTCGGCACCAGTGCCGCCGTCGGATCCCTCGGACCCGTTCTGGGTATCGACGGCATCGACGACAAGCACGAGTTCGTCCAGCGCTGCCGCCGTTACCTCCTGGATCGCTCCGCGGCGGTGTCCGACGGTGACGCCCTGTACCGCACCAACTCCGATCGATGGAACGACGGCGCACCGCACCGTGCGGTGCAGGAGTGGTTGGCACCGTGAGTCCCCGCACGGCGTCCCTGCTCGTGGGACTTCTCGGAGCCGTCGTGGCCGTGGCGGTGGGGCTGCTGTCCGGAGCGAGCACCACCGCGGCACGCCTGCTGGCGATCGCCGTCGTCGGCATGGTGGTCGGTATGACGGTGACCCTGGCGTCGCCTCGTATCGTCTACGCAGCATTGGCATTCACGCTCGGCGGCATCCCGTTCGCCGTGATCCCGGGCGCCGGTCCCGCCGTTCTGCTGCTCACGGTGGCGGTGTGGGCAGCGGTGCTCACCCATCCACCTCCGAACTGGCGTATCCGGACTCTCGACGTGTCGGTAGCTCTCCTCCTGCTCGTCTCACTCGCGTCCGTCACCGAAAGTGCAGCGAGCAGTGTGCATGTCACGGAATTCCTCAAATGGGTGGTCGCGACGTCGGTGATGTTCCCGCTCCTGCGTCTCGGCGCCACCGATCTCCGTCGCTTCGGGCTCGCATACGTCTGCGGAGCCGTTGTCGGCGGCGGCTTTTCGCTCCTCCTCGTGTTCGTCGATCGCACCGGCTCCCTGATCGGGATCCTGTCGCCGATCGGGTACGGGGCCACCGGCGCGACCGGCACGACACTGCGGTCGTTCCAGGTGGACGGAGCATCCATCACCCGTCTAGCCGGCACGTACGTGGACCCGAACGTCGCCGGCATCTTCCTGTTCCTCGGCCTCACCCTCGCGCTGGCACTCACGCGCGGATGGGTACTCGTGCTGTCCGGCAGCATCATCGGGCTTGCCCTGATAGCCACACTGTCGCGGTCGGCCATCCTGTCGGCGATCGTGGCGCTCGCCGTCTTCCTGGCGTTCCAGCGCCTGACCGCCCTGACGCGAGCCGTAGTCGTCGTCGCGACACTGGCAGGAGCCGCTGTCGCGCTGGCCATCCCGGCCGTCAACAGTCGGTTCCTCAACAGCTTCGGTTCCTCCGATCGAGGCACCAGCGACAGGGCGAGGGCGTTCCACGACTTCCTGCCGTCGATGGACGGCCACTGGCTGTTCGGCCGCGGATGGGGCGCGATCGAACTGATCGACGAGGTCGCCGGCTACAACGCCAACTACGTCGCCAACACACCGCTGCTGACGCTCTACCGCGGAGGCATCATCGTCGGCGTCGCCTTCCTCGTTCTCCTGGTGGTGGGGGTGGTGGCCGCCTACCGGCATCTGCGAGCGAGCACCCACTGGCAGTCCGGTGTGATCGGTGCGGCGTTCATCGGATTCACCCTGGTCGCATTGCAACTCGACTTCCCGGTTGTCACCAACCCGGTGGTCACCATGATGTTCTCGGTTCTGCTGGCCATGCTGGCCGCCAACCCGACACCCACTCCGGACGACACCGCCGTCGAACCCGACCATGCCCGACTGCAGGAGGTTCCGCGGTGACCGATACCCCCGCTCCCGTCACCGCACCACCGACTCAGCGCAAGGCCTGGATCGCCGGGCTGGAGGGCCCCCGCGGTATCGCCGCGATCTGCGTCGTGCTCGCCCACGTGTCCGTCGTGTACGCCCCGAACATCGTCGAGTCGACACGCATCGACTTCCTCGGCCAGGCCCTGACATTCTTCTTCGCGCTGTCCGGTTTCCTCCTGTACCTGCCCTACGTCACGCGCTTCGCCAACGGTGCGGCGTATCCGAACACGAAGCGCTACTTCGCCGCTCGCATCCGACGGGTGTTCCCCGCCTACATCGTCATCTTCCTGATCGTGAATTTCGTGCTCGGCGCCGGATACGTCGTCAATCCGGTGACGAACGGGTGGGACCATTCCGACAACGGCACCGGAACCATCACCGCGCCTCTCCCCCTGCTCGCCCACCTCACCCTGACGCAGTCGTACTTCTCGAGCACCCTCCAGACCGGCATCAACCCCGCCTGGTCGCTGAGCACGGAGTGGGGCTTCTACCTCGTCCTCCCGCTCGCGGGCTTCCTGCTGTTCCGGTTCGGCCGCGGAGGCCGTCACCCCTTCGTCACGGCGCTGATCCCGGCGGGGGCGCTCATCGCGCTCGGACTGATCGCGAACACCGTGGTCGGCCGGCTGCAGCACGCGAGTGGTCTCCCGCCGCTCGAGCAGTACTGGGGACCCAACTGGATCGCGGTGTTCTCCCGAAGCTTCCTCGCACTCGCCGACAACTTCGCGTGGGGCATGGTGGCGGCCGTCGTCTACGCCGCGATAGCCCGAGGAGCCTTCTCACGCTTGTCGACGCCGCGACTGTCGGCAGTTCTCATCAGCATCACCATCCTCGCGACATCGGCCTCGATGCTGGTGTTCGCACTCGGATCTCGCTACACCGCATCGGTGTTCGCGATCGCGTCGTGTGCCTTCATTCTCTCGATCGTCGCGCCGCTCGGCCGCGGCGAGGACTCCCGGCTCGCGAGGTTGACCGACTGGGCACCCCTCAAGTACCTGGGCATGGTCTCGCTGTCCTCGTATCTGTGGCACTACCCGGTCCTCGTCCTGGTGGGCCGTGCCGGCGTTCCCATCCCGCCCACGGCCCTCGGCCTGCTGTGGGGACTCGTGCTGGTCATGTCCATCACGGTGATCCTCGGGTCGCTGACCTACTACCTCGTGGAACGACCGATGATGCGGTGGCGGGCCGGACGCACCGCGTGAACCGACGGGGCTTCCTCGTGCTCGCCGCGGCCGCGGTCGCCGCGGGGTGTGCGCAGGACCGGATAGTCACTGTTCCGGCCGCAGCACCGCGTCGGGTGCTCGGCTACTCCACCGGCGCGTCCATCCTGTGGGCCGACGACGCCGACGTGACCCGCACGATGGCCGCGGTCCGTGACGGCGGCGCGACGTCGGTGCGCATCGACGTGTCGTGGCGCTTCGCCGAACCTGTTCGTGAACAGTACGACTGGCGACCCTCCGATCGGGTGGTCGATGCCGCCAGGGCGGCCGGACTGGACGTGGTGGCCACGCTGACCACGACACCGGCCTGGGCGGCCATCGGGTTCTCCGACCTGCCCGCAGCGGCACCCCGGAACCCTCAGGAGTACGGCGCGTTCGCCGGTGTCGTCGCCGAGCGGTACCGCGGCAGGGTGTCGTCCTACGAGATCTGGAACGAGCCGAACGGTCGACTGTTCTTCTGGCCGAACCCCGACCCCGTCCGCTACACCACGATGCTGCGGTCGGCTTTCACCGCCGTCACCGCGGCCGATCCCGACGCCGTCGTCGTGGCCGGGGCGCTGGGCAACACGGACACCGCCGACGGCCGTGTCGACTCTCACGACTTTCTCGTGGGCATGTACGACGCCGGTGCGGCCGGGTCGTTCCATGCGCTGTCCTACCACGCGTACGACTACGGAACCACCCTCGCCGATGCCGGCTTGTACCCAAATTCCGCTGTGCAGCAGATCATCAGGATGCGGCAGACGATGGTGGAGCGCGGGGACGCGTCGGCACGCATCTGGATCACCGAGTACGGCGCACCCGACACCGGCGTGGACGCGGACACGCAGGCGCGGCTCATCGTGGACTCCGCCCAGCAGTGGGGCGAGGTGCCGTACGGCGGGCCGTTCTATGTCTACACCGTCCGCGACGGCGACAGCGCGTCCACCGATTCCGAGGCGCGCTTCGGCGTGCTCGACGACGCCTTCGTACCCAAACCCGTCTACGGGCAGCTGGCCGCGCTGGCGGCAGCGGGTCTGCCGCAACGCGACGTCGCGAACCGGTTCGATGCTGCCGCGACGCCCGATCTCGGAGAACCCCTGGGTCCGGTCTTCGCCCTCTCCGCCGGCGCGGGCCGCCAGTACGCGCGGGGCAGCCTGTATTCGACTGCGGGCGGCTGGGTCACCTCACCGCCGGCGGTCGCGGATATCGCCCGCACCACTGGGCTCGTTCCGGCAGGCCCGTTTCGCGACGGGTACCAGGATCTGCTCGCCGATGGCGGGTTCCGCGTGTTCTCCCACCCGCAGTTCGGGACGTGGGCAGTCGTCGGCGCGATCCTCGATCAGTGGCGGCCCGATCTCGGGTTCCCGGTCACCGGGGAGTACGAGACGCCCGACGGTCAACGCGTCGTGGACTTCGAGTTCGGCCGCATCCTGTGGACGCCGATCGGCGGGGCAGTGGTCGTTCGGGATCGGTGAGATCGCCGCCGCTATTCCAGCGTGGCCGGCTTCCTGGGAAGAGGGTTCACAGGCGTGTCCTCGCGCAGAATGCGAGCGCCGTCCTCTATGTCCGCATTGTGAATGGCTCGGCCCATGACGACGCTCGCGACCAGGGCTGCAACAACCCAGACGGCGCCGATGCCGTAGACGATCCACCACATCACACGAGTGTGACACCGGAACCAGGAATTGCAACGAAAATGGCAATAAAACCATTAGGAACGTTTTTTACGGCGCTCGGAAGCGCCACCACGGGAGACTAGGGCGGGCGTCTGCTGCGCAGAGCCTGTCATTCGGTTGCACGACGGAGTCGAGGCCGGTTCTGGCGGTCGGCGCTGTTCAGACCGCGTTCATCCTTGATTCGGTGCTGCCTGCTCGGCGGACGGGTAGCCAAATGACTTGCAGCAGAAACAGCGGCTGGCCATACTTTCCGCATGGCCAGGAGACGCTCGCGCATTGTTGCGCCCGATAAACCGACGCTCGGACAAGTCAGTTCCGTCGGTATCAGTTTTGTCGCTTTTCTGGTCCTGCTGGGCTTGTGCGTGAGTCACGGCTTGCTCTGACATTGCGCGCATGTAGGCATATCGAACATGTGTTCGATTTTGTCGGTGGGTCGCGGTAGCGTAAGGCATGTTTTCGGGGGGAAACGCAGGGGACGGTCGTCGTGACTACGGCTCCATCGGCGACCCCGTTCTCGCCCAGCTCATCGCCGAGCAGGAGGAGCTGACGCGTCGCATCGCGGCGTACGCCACACAGCACCTCGACACGGCGGACCGTCTCGCTCTCCTGGTGCGGGACGAGAAGGTGACGCGTGCCCGCCTGGGTCAGGCCCACGTGTGGCTGGCGGAGCTCGTCCAGCAGCGCAGCTTCGAGGAGACCGGAGCACGCAATGCCGATGCCCTGGCACTGCTCCTCACCATCGACCGCTCGGCCGCCTCGACGCGCCTGGCCCTCGCCGCACAGCTCGGCAACAGGACCACCCTGCTCGGTGACGTCATGGAACCGGAGCTACCCACCACAGCCGCAGCGCTGCGTGAAGGCGCCATCGACCCGGCTCACGTGACGGTCATCCGGAAGTTCGACAAGAACCTCCCCGCCGCTGTGGACGCCGACACCCGCGCTCACGCTGAGCGGCACCTGGCCACTGCGGCGCGCGAGGTCCGTCCTGCGGAGCTCACCGCACTCGCCGAGCGCCTCACCGCGCACATCGTCGAGGAAGGCGAGTTCGAGCTGCAACCGGAGCGCGTGCGTAAGCGCGGCATCTTCATGAACAAGCAGGGCAGCGACGGCATGCGCACCGGCAGGTTCGTTCTCGATTCCGAGACCGCGGCGTACATGGACGCCTACAACAGCAAGTACGCGGCGCGCGGAGTGGGGAATCCCGAGGACACGCGTGCGCCCGTCGTCGGCACGGACCCGGACGACGAGACCCGCCGACGTGACACCCGGACCACACCGCAACGCAGGCACGACGCTCTGAAGCTGCTGCTGCGCGACACACTGGCCTCCGACGATCTCGGCAAGCACCGCGGCGTGCCGGTCAAGGTCATCATCGTTGCCCGGCTCGAAGACCTGCTGCGCGGTACCGGACTCGCCACCACCGCAACGGGTTCCACCGTGTCGATCCGAGACGTCATCCGTATGGGGTCACACGCCGACCATTACCTCGCGGTCTTCGGCGACGACGACGGCCGGCCACTGCACTTCGGCCGCACCCGACGCATCGCCAGTGAAGATCAGCGCCTCGTCCTCATGGCCACGGACCGCGGGTGCACCGCCCCGGGATGCGATCGCCCCGCCGTCGCAACACAGGCGCACCACATCCACGAATGGCAGGACGGCGGGCCCACCGACATCGAATCGCTCACCTTCGTGTGCGACATGCACCATCCGATGATCAACGACGGCGCACTCGGATGGTCCACCACCACAGCGCCACCAGGTCACCCCTACGCCGGGCGCACTCTGTGGCACCCGCCTGCCCTCATTGACCCGTCAAGGACGGGCCGGGTGAACCACTTCCACCACCCACAGGACTATCTGTGGGAGGACGACGAGCCGGCCGCGTGAGTCATCTCGATGAGCCGCAACGCATCCCACGGCGCGAAGCCCTTCGCATCGTTGTCGAAGTAGACGTACACGTCTCGCTTCGCTGCGCGCCACTCTCCGATGCGCTCGGCCCACCGGCCGAGCGCATCGTCGGAGTACCCGCTCGTGTACAGCTCGGTGTCGCCGTGCAGCCGGACGTAGACCACGTCGCTGGTCACCTCGGTGAGCATCGGGAACTTTCCGGCCGAATCAGCGACCACACAGCCGATGTCGTGTGCGCGCATGAGCTCGTACGCCTCGGGTGAGTCGAAGCTCGGGTGCCGCACCTCGAGGCAGTGCCGCAGCGGACGATCCTCGTCGACGTCGAGAAACACCCGGTCGTCGGCGAGCTTGTCGTCGTGCTTCTCTCCCAGCCGGGCTGCCTCCATCGTCGACCGCGGCAGCAACGCGAAGAAGTCTGCCATCCTGGTGGCGTCGAAACGAAAGGTGGCCGGCAGTTGCCACAGGATCGGACCGAGCCGCGGGCCCAGCGCGAGAACACCCGATGCGAAGAAGTTGCCCAACGCGGCGTCCACCCCGACCAGCTTCTTCATGTGGGTGACGAAGCGCGGCCCCTTCACCGCGAACACGAACCCCTCAGGTGTCTCCGCACGCCAACGTTGGTAACTCGACGGCCGCTGCAGGGAGTAGACCGAGCCGTTGATCTCGATGGAGGTCAGGGCACGCGAGGCGTACTCCAGCTCGCGGCGCTGGGCCAGCCCCGCAGGGTAGAAGTCACCCCGCCAACCCGCGTAACGCCAGCCGGAGATGCCGATACGAAGTTCCATCGACTACCTCCGTCCTTGTGCCGTTGTCAGCAGTTACCCGCATGCCGGGCTGCGACACATGGGCCTGATGCGATCACGGTCGCGGCGGCCAGGCGGCCCAGCCGCCAGGAAGTGCACTGAGAATGCGGTCCGCGGCGTCGATACGTGCTGCGGGGATACCTCCGGCGCCGGACTTCCCCGAGTTCCCGCCGCCGGGGTAGGTGAATGAGTGCTCGACCCACAGACGGTTACCGCGTTCGACTTTCTCGCGGTAGTTGCCGGTGACGACCGCGAACACCTGCCGCTCGAGGAGATCCGCTTCGTCCTGCCACGTCGAGTCGCAGGCGTCGCACCCGCAGATCGGGAAGTAGAAGTCATGCAGCAGACCCGCGTGCATCCCGATCCCGGGGTAGGACGTGAAGATCAGTGTCAGTGTCGCGCAGTCGGGATCGCTCGGTCTGATTCGAACAGCACGAGTCGTATCGCGATGCGGCCGAACCAACTCCGCAACCGCCTCCGGTCCCTCGTCGATCTCGACGTCGTAGGTTTCGCGTATGTGCTCGATGAGGGCGTCTGCAACGGTGTGAAGGGGCGCATAGCGTTCCGGGTGTTCGGTCACGGAATAGGCGCTCTCCGGGGGAGAGTCTGCCCACCGGTTCCCGTAGTCGATTCTCCGACCGTCGGGGTCACGGAACACCGGCTCGTCGCTCGTCGGGCGTGAGTACGACGTCACGTCAGTCATCCTCTCTCGCTGTGAGCAGTCCGATCGGTGCCACTGCCCGATCGGTGCGGGGATCGCGCCATACTGCTTCCCCGTCGACGACCGTCGGCCACAGCAGACGCTTCTCTTCGACGGGCCACTCGACCCACGGCGGGTACCCCGCGAGTTCGGTCTGCACGATGTCAGCGATGACCACGGTCGCCTCCGCGAGGGACAGATCCATGTGCAGCGCAACCGTGTAGAGCGAGATACAGAGGGTCCTCTCGTCGACGCTGGTCACCTTGACTCTTCGGCGAGGGCCGCTGGAGTTCACACCGAGTCCGACGACACCCGTCTCGTGCAGCGAGAGGGTCCATTGAAGTCGGTCGAGGTCCAGGTGGGCACCGTATCGGCGGAATCGCAGGTCCGACCCCACCGCGAAACACGCGTCCACCATCGGGGTGGGTGCACCCATTCCTGCGTCGGGCAGCAACGGCAGCGTCCACTCGTCGACGTATTCGAGATCCGGGCCCCACATGGGTCCAGTGTGGCAAGCATTCAGGTCCTCGAAAAACTGTTTTTCAGGATCTCGTCGACACCGTACGGTTCGGTGCATGGACGAGGTCGTGACCCGACGGAAGAACCAGCCACCGCCCCGACATGTGGTCTTCGACGATCTCGCGCATCCGGGTCGAGAGACCAGACGACCGTGGTTGCACCTGCTCGACGACGAGACGCTTCCGCGCGTCATCGAGTCCGAGCCGCCGTCGCTGATCGTGTGGTCGTCGCTCTGGCCGGCGAGACCTGGTGCCCTCGTTCGCTTCGACCTGGCGGACGACGGTACTGGGACGAGTCTTCGATGGACGTTGTTACTCGATCAACCGCACCCCGATGACGACGTCGTTCGGAGTTTGCGCAAGCGCATCGACAGGCTGATCAATGGCAACCTCCGCCATACCTACGGGCAGTGACCGACCCGTGCGGTGGACGGGAGCGTGGAAGCCACCATGACGCCAGAGATCAGGGGCCGTCCAGAACCCGCTCGAGCGGCACGTCCGGGATCGTGATGCCGCGGGATGCGCCGAGGCCGGTGATCTGCAACCAGATGATGTCGGCGAGGAAAGCGGAGAAGGTGTCGAGGCCGACCGAATCCTCCTGTGCGCGCCAAGTTCTGACGGCCCCGACACAGCCGGAAATGAGGCTCGACACCCAGGGACCGACCAATCTCAGGTCGTCGTCACCCAGGTCCGCGCCGACGAGGGCCAGGAAGCCGCCGACGGCCACCTCGATCTTCTGGGCGACGCGGGCGATCGTGCTCTGCAGAGGCGACTCCGACGAGCCGGTGACGTTCTGTTCGACGACGTACGTCCAGGTGGGATGGGCCACCACCCAACGCACGTAGGAATCGACGACACGCTGCACCACCGAGCGCGGCAGACCCTCGAGCGTCACCGACGCGGTCAGGGTCTGTTCCAGCTGCTCGCAGATGGTGCGCTGGATGGCGACGTCGAGGTCAGCGCGGTCGGCGAAGTAGCGGTAGATGCCGGTGCGGTGGATGCGCGCCTCGTCGGCGATCTGCTGCGCCGTGATCCACTCCCCCGGATTCACGCCCCGCTCGAGCACGTCGAGGGCAGCGGCGATCACCTGACGGCGACGGTCGGCGTTGTGCTGCTCCCACCGTCGTCTGCGGCCGTCACCGGCGGTGTCGCTCTCGGTGCTCATTGCACCGAAGCATCTCACGTACGCAGCAGTCTCCGCGGTGCCCTGACCTTCACGCGTGCCGCGACGGCCTCCTGTTCGAGCCGATCGACGATCTTCACGCGCGGCCGGCCTGTGCGTCGACCGAGCGCGAGCTCCTCCGCATCCAGCCGGCGCCACGATGCCAGGTCACCCGCCCGCGGTGTCGTCGCCGCGATGAGCTCGTCGGGCGTGTGGTGCGGATCGGTGATGTCGGAGTCCAGGTGATCGAGTACCTGTTCCACCGTCTCCTGCGCGCAAGTCTTGTTCGTGCCGATGAAGCCGCGCGGTCCACGCTTGATCCACCCGACGACGAACACACCCGGCGCCACCCGCCCGTGATCGTTGGGGACGGTGCCCGTGCGCTCGTCGAACGGGAGCCCGGGCAGACCGACGCCGCGGAAGCCGACCGATCGCACTACCAGGCCGGCGTCGAGGACGTACTCCTCCGACCTCGGGACGGCGACGACGGAACCGTCGACACCCTCGACGAGGTCGTTCCGCGCGACGCGGACGCCGGTCACCCGGCCGTTCTCGCCCAAAATTTCCACCGGCGACACCGCGAACGTGAGCACGATGCGGCGACGTGTGGGATCCGTCGAGTGCGGTCGAGCAGCCAGCTCCGCGAGCAGACGACTCCGCTGATCGTCACCCTGCAGCTGCGCCGGGTCCGCCTCGACGACGACGTCGACATCGGTGAGCGCTGCAAGACCCATCAGCTCGGGCACGGTGAAGGCCGCGTCGGCCGGTCCACGTCGACCCAGGATCTGTACCTCACGGATCCGCGAGTTCCTGAGCTGATCGAGAGCGTGCGGCGCGATGTCCGTTCCCTCCGACAGCCATTCGGGGTCGCGGGTGAGCATGCGCGCGACGTCGAGGGCGACGTTGCCGTTGCCGACCACGACAGCGCGTTCGTGGTCGAGCGTGACGACGGCGTCCCGATGATCGGGATGGCCGTTGTACCAGCCGACGACGTCGGTCGCGGCGACCGACCCCGTCAGGATCTCACCGGGGATCCCGAGCGCGCGGTCGGACGATGCGCCGACGGCGAACACCACGGCGTGATAGACCGACTGTAGTTGCGCCACAGTGATATCGGTCCCCACCTCGGCGCCCAACACGTACCGGAAGCCCGGCTCGTTCTCGATCGCTTCGAAGAGATCGGTGACCTTCTTGGTGGTCGCGTGGTCGGGCGCGACGCCGTGCCGCACCAGGCCGTGCGGAGTATTCAGCTTGTCGTAGACGTCCACCGATGCCACCTCGGGATGCTTGAGCAGCTCGTCCGCGGTGTACAGCCCGGCCGGACCGGCACCGATCACCGCGACGCGGAACGGACCGCCGCGGCGCAGACGTCGTTGCGGCGCAACGAGAGCCAGCGGTGTGCGATCGGCGTGCGGCATCCTCTCGAAGTACTCCGCATTGAGGGCGGCGTACGGAGCTGTCGCGATCGTCAGCTTCGTGTCGGGAACGATCGCGCCCACCGGGCACGCCGTCACACAGGCACTGCACCCCACACACGTCGCCGGATCGATGAACAGCATGTCGGTGGTCCCGAACCCGGGCTCGCCCGGTGCGGGGTGGATGCAGTTGACCGGGCACGCGAGGACGCAGGACGCGTCGGCGCAGCACGTCCCGGTGACGACGTGGGGCATCGAATCAGGCCGCGGCGGAGGCGGGCTCGCTGCGGAACCGCGAGGGGCGTCCGTCGATACGCAGACTCGTCCACAGACGCTTCGAGACGCGGTTCATCAGGCCCATGTCCTCGGACAGCTTGCGGACGTCACCGAACATGTCCCGCAACGTCTTCGCGGAGGCGTCGTTGTCCCACCACACCTCACGCACCACCTCGCGCGGGATTCCGAGCTCGCGCTGAACCTGCTTGCTGGGCTTCATGATGACGTCGCACAGCACGCGCATGATGATCGGCGTCGCGATCGACATCGCGAACCGCTGACGTCGGGACAGCTTCGGGGCGCGGTGTTCCAGGTACTGATGCGCGAACCCGATGTGCCGCGCTTCCTCGGCGACGTGGATCTGCATGATGCGCGTCATCAACGGGTGCTGCGACTCACCGGCGCGCAGGATGGACTTCTGCGCGTGGTCGATGGGCTCCTCGCCCGCCAACACTCCGACGAAGAAGCCGAACGGCAAGGGGCCCGCGAAGAGGGGAAGCAGCGGGCCGGCCTTGCGGAACCACTTCGGGCCACCCGGGACAGCGACGCCGATACGGTTCACCAACTCCTGGAACATCTGGGTGTGGTGGCACTCCTCCGTCGCCTCGTGCGTGGAGTAGCGGAACTCCGGCGAGCCGTTGGGGAGGCGCAGTGCGTAGTTCATGATGCCGGCGATGAGTACCTGCTCGAACTGCAGACCCACCTTGAGGATGTTGGCCTGGCGGTACATGCCGACCGCGATCTGCCGATCGAGCGGAAGCGACCGGTACCAGTCGGTGTTGCCCAGCGGATCGGCCGCCGGAAGCACCCAGCGGGGATCGTCGGCCACGATCGCGTAGTGCGGATCGTCCCAGGGAATGTCGAGGAAAGCGTCGAAGTGCTGATGCACGGACGCCTCCGACAGAGTGCGCAGCGTCTGCTCGTACTCGGAGCGCGTGTCGGATGTGATCGTCATGGCGTGAACCTCCGTGAGTGCCGGGCCGACTTGATGCGACAGGCTGTCGCAGTAAAGTTACTGCAACCAGCTGTACCACGCAACCACTGAGCCGTCCCTTATTGGTACAACGCTCGTTGTCATCGTGCCTCGAAATCGGCCGATATCAGTTGTTGCATTCACTCGGCATCTATTCTGCGAACGTCAGGTACCGTTTCGCCCGTCCTTACGTACCGCTGTTCCGAATACCGGGAACTCGACCTGTCCTTCTCTTCACTGCCGCATCGTTCGTCGGGGGTCGACGCGGCTCGACGAACGAGAGAGTGCGTTGCCCGTACGTCCGATCCCGACAGCCGAGCGCGGCTCGGCTCGCGACGGCTCACGCGTGCCCGCGATGCGTCTCGTGGTGTTGACGCTGGTCATCGTCGTGGGCTTGGCCGGGATCACCTGGGGTCTGTCGCCGCAGTTCGACAGGACGTCCTTCATCGTCGTCGCGGTGGCGGCGCTGACGACACTTCCGTCCGCGCTGCTCATCTACCTGTACGGGCGAAGCCTGCGCTACTCGATTCCTTTCATCGTGTACTCCGACATCGGCATCACCGTCGTGCTGTTCGCCTCCCAGTCACCGTTCGACGCCCTTCCCGGCGTCGTTCTGCTGATGCTGGTGTCGTTGTACGCCGGCGTGTTCACCTCCGGGCGGGTCCTCGCTGCCCAACTCGTCCTCGCTGCGGCTGTCCTCGTCGCGCTGTCTCTTCTCTCGGTGCACGACGGCGTTCCCGGCTGGCTCGTTCTCTCCCGATCCCTCACCCTGCTCACCGCGATCATCGTGCCGATCCTGCTCAAGATCCACATCGACTACCTCACCGAGAAGCTGGAGAACAGCCGACGCGACAGTGTCAGCGGTCTGCTCAACCGACGCGGGCTGGACGGTGCCGTCACGCGGTTCGACATCCCCCGCGGAGTCGAGCAGACACTGGGCGCGGCCGTGGTCCACCTCCGTGATTTCGTGCAGATCGAGCGCCGCCTCGGTCGCGCCACGAGCCACGATCTGGTCGCCGAAACGGCTGCGCTTCTGTCGGACGCGTTCCCTGATGCCATCGTCGCCCGGACGCAACCCGGGGAGTTCGCCTGCATCTGGCTCGGTTCCGAAGTCGACGTCGTGTCCCGGCTCGCCGCAGTACGCGCTCTCGTCGAGTCCACCCGCCTGCGCAGCGCCACCGTGAGCATGACGTGCACCAGTTCCACCGTGCCGGTCGACTACCGCACCACCGCGACCGTCGCGCTCGGCAAGACCCTCACCGCCGCCGCGTTCCTCCAGTACGGCGACGCCGTGGCTTCTCCGAACAACGATCACATCGCCGAGCTCATCGCCGACGGTGGACCCGCCATCGTCTTCCAGCCCGTGCTGTCGGTGTCGACGGGGCACATCATGGGCTACGAAGCGTTGGCGCGCTTCCCTTCCGGTCACGGAACGACACAGAGTTGGTTCCTCGACGCCGCCGCCGACGGCCTACAGATTCCGCTCGAGATCGCCGCGGTACGACGGGCTGTCGCCGCGTCACGGGATCTGCCGACGGACGTGTTCCTCGCCGTCAACGTCTCGGCGACCACCATCGTCGCCACCGACCTGGTGCCGATCCTCGACGAGGCCGCGCAGTGCCGACGCGTCGTCGTCGAGATCACCGAGCACGACCTGGTCAGCGACTACACCGCGCTCGGCGCCGCCCTCGACCACCTGCGGGACCAGGGTCTGTCCATCTCCGTCGACGACGTCGGGGCCGGCTACTCCGGTCTGCGTCAGCTCGTCGAGATCAAGCCCGACGTCATCAAGCTCGACGCGTCGATCGTCCGCGGCATCGACACCGACGACATGCGCCGCGCCGCTGCGAGCGCACTGACCACGTTCGCGGCCGCCATCGGTGCGCAGTGCATCTACGAGGGCGTCGAGACGCAGAAGGAACTCGACTCCGCGCGGGCTCTCGGAGCCGACATGGTGCAGGGCTTCCTCGTCGGCCGACCGCAGGAAATCTCCGGAGTGAACGGTCGCATGATCGCTCCCTGACGGGGTACAGCCGACACCATGACTTCCCGTTCACCGATTCGACGTTCGTTCCCCGCACCGCGGTGGTCACCGGCGGTGATTCCGGCATCGGCCGCGCCGTCGCCGTCGCTCTGGCCGGCACCGGCCTCGACGTCGGCGTGACCTACAACCGCGACAAGGACGGTGCCGACGCCACCGTGCAGGAGGTCCGCCAGCTGGCCTGCGCAGCGTTCAGCACCCACATGGATCTGACGGACCTACCCGGTTCCGCCGACGCCGTCGATACCCTCGCCGGTCAGCTCGGCGGCATCGACGTACTGGTCAACTGTTCCGGTACCGGCACTGCCACAACGTTTCTCGACCTCGACTACGACTCGTGGCGCGAGGTGTTGTCCGTCGACGTCGACGGTGCCTTCCTGTGCAGCCAGCGCGCCGCACGACTGATGGTGCAGCAGGGCCGCGATGGACGCATCGTCAACATCACCAGCGTCCACGAGCATCTCCCGAAGGTCGGCGCAGCACCGTACTGCGCGGCCAGGGCCGGCCTGGGTGGGCTCACCCAGGTGATGGCCCTGGAACTCGCGCAGCACGGAATCACGGTCAATTCGGTTGCACCGGGCGAGATCTCGACACCCATGACCGGTCAGGAAGACGAGATCAACGCGCGCCCCGGCGTGCCGCTGGGGCGTACCGGGGACGCGCGTGAGATCGCCTCCGTCGTGGCGTTCCTCGCGTCGGCCACCTCCTCCTACATGACGGGAGCGTCACTGGTGGTCGACGGCGGAATGGCACTGATGGGTCCACAAGCCGTGCAGTTCGTGCCCGACGACTCGTGGCGGAACGTCTAACGGCTCGTTGCTACGTAGCCGGTCCCCTGGTGCGCGGCAAGTAGGCATGTAAACGCGAAGATGTACGTCGGACAAGGCCCCCACCGTCACGAGGAGACTTCAGCATCCCCCACCAGTAGGTCGTCTTGCAGAGCGAAGGCATGCTGCGGAGAAACCGCGGGACAGTAGACATCAGCCTGGTCGCCTGCCAATCGCATCGACTCGACTCTCCAACTACGCCGCTCTGCTGCGTGCATCCCGCTGATGAACCGTTCGCGGTGATCAGGGATGAGGAAGAAAGAGGGATCCAAATCCGCGCGCATCAGACCCATCAAGTACATCACAGCTTTCTCACCTCGACTGTAAGGTGTTATCGCTGAACGTGTTCGGATCCCGAACGTGCCTACACCGATAAGGCGACACAACGTCCGGACGTACTCGAGATTTTCGAACACCGCTGAACAAATGGTTGGTCGGCCCGTCTTACCCACATCGCCGTCCGCTGCAAAGTAGCCGGCCAACCATCCATATAGGACTGACTGGTGTTGGTCGAGATCCGGACGATGCGACTTCCAAGCTCCAGGAAGTCCGCTGATCTTGATCAACCCGGTGTAAGCCCGAGGCGCATTGCCGATTCCCTCGAAGAGTGGAAGAAGCGCCTTGTCTTTCTCGCCGGCGAACAGTGCGATGGACTTGGTACGGCCTCTCGGCCGCGTGCCGTCACCGAACACGAATCCGCGAGCCGCAGAACTCGCGTCGACCGTCACCCCATCCGGTCGAGCAGCGAACACTGACTGCATGATGTCGCCGCCGCGTAGATCGATTGTTGGCGAGGGGTACACGCGAGAGCGACGTGTTCGTACGAACCATGGATGCTGGGGAGCCGCTCGAATCGTCTTACGGACGCCAGACCGGATAAGAACGACCTCACAGATCTCTCGCCGGCCGAGTCCCGATACAGTGGCGTCGACCCACACCCCACCATTCGACAACACTGGATGCGTTGCTCCCGCTAAAGCGCGAATGGTCGTCACGCCCATCTTGGTAATGACCTCCGTTTCACCTGCAAAACCTGCCGAAGTCGGTGCTGCACCAACTCCGCTTCGGCTACCGCTTCCGGTATGCGAACCATGTGACGACATTTGGCCCCCGGCCCCTCTCCCGACTCGAACTCGCTGAACAAGTTAGCTCTGAGGCCCGACAAGAAAAGCTTCCGCCGGTGTGACAGAGCTCCAAGCGCAGGTCCTACTGCTCCGTAGATGGCCACTCGCTGCGAGGGCTCGCTTGGATCGGTTCCTGAGTACGCTGAGGCGGTGGCTCAAACGGCGTTGTACGACGCGATCGCGGCGGACTATGCGCGTGAGTTCCACGACGAGTTCGCATCCCGCCCCTTCGACCGCGGCTTCCTCGCATCGTTCGCGCGGTCCGTGCACTCGACGCGCGGCACCACCGTGCTCGACGTTGGCTGCGGTCCAGGTCAGGCGGCGCGGGAACTGGCTGGCGCCGGACTCGACGTCATCGGTCTGGACGCGTCGAGAGGCATGATCGCGGCGGCATCCGGGCCGGCCTCGTGGGTGGTGGGCGACATGACATCGCTGCCTCTCGCCGACGGCTCCGTCGACGGCGTGTGCGCCTGGTACTCGATCGTCCACACCCCCACCGATGCGCTGGGCGCATTGTTCGCGGAGTTCCGGCGCGTCACGGCTGCGGACGGCTGGCTCCTGTTGGCGTTCCAGACCGCGGCGCCGACGCTGGAACTGCGCTCGGCGTTCGGTCAGCCCGTGCACCTCGACTACCTCCGCCACGACGTCGACGAGGTCCAGACCCTCCTCATCGAGAGCGGCTACCTGCTGCACCGGGATGCCGTGCGGTCTGCCAACGCGTCGGAAACCGCAGCGCAGGCCTTCGTGGTGGCGCGGCGCTGCTGATAGTGGAATGTGGACCCCGGATTCCGGGGTCTACATTCCACTATCGTCCGACGGATCCTTTGCGAGCGCATCGGCGTCCAAGGATGTGTGGACGAACTGGACAGATTCGCCGGCCGGCACGACGGTGTCATCAGCCGGACGCAGGCACTCGACCTGGGGCTGTCGTCCACCGCGCTCGAGCGCCGCGTGTCCGTGGGACGGTGGACGCGCATGGCAACGGGCATCTACATGCCGGCAGGCCAACCGGTCAGCCAGAAGGCCATGGTGCGCATCGCGGTGCTGAGATGCGGTCGCGGAGCGCTGGCGTGCGGACCCACCGCCGCCTGGTGGCTCGGCTTGCTCGAACGACCGCCCACCCACACCTGGGTGACCATTCCGCGCGAGCGTCGGTACCGCGACAGGTCTGTCACGGTGAGGCGACGCGACGTTCCCGCGGCCGACGTGGCAGTCGTCCGTGAGCTGCGTGTCACCGGCGTCGCTCTGACGGTGCTGGAGACTGCCGTGATCTTGGAGGAGGCACGGCCCGGCGACGGAACACAGTTCCTCGATCGAGCACTGCAGACCAGCACATCGCTGGCCCGACTCCTCAGTGCTCACGCTCGCAACCCCGGACGGATCGGCAGCCCTCGTGCCGCGGCGATGCTCGTACACGCGGCATCCGGCGGCGAGTCCGAGGCGGAGCGGATCTTCCTGCGGTTGCTGCGCGCCGCTCGCATCACGGGATGGGCGTGCGCCGTTCGGTCGTGCGGCTACGTGATCGACGTGGCCTTCGTCGACCGACGGGTGGCGATCGAGATCGACGGCTGGGCGTATCACCGGACGTCCGAGCGCATGGCTCACGACGCGGTGCGCCAGAACGCGCTCGTGAACGACGGCTGGACGGTGCTCCGCTTCACCTACCACCGGCTGATACGGGAACCGGATGCGGTGATTGCCGAGGTGCGTCGAGCGCTCCGTCGATAGTGGAATCGGCGCCCCGGATTCCGGGGTCCGGATTCCACTATCGCCGCCTCCCACGCAGCAGAATCACCGCGAACGCCGGCACCCCCACGAGCGCCGTCACCACCCCCACCGGAATCTCCTGCGGCGCGAAGATGCTGCGCGCCAGGGTGTCCGCCCACACCATGAAGACGGCGCCGATAGCCATGGACGTCGGCAGGACCCGATGGTGCGAGGTACCGACGAGGATGCGGGCGGCGTGAGGGATCACCAGACCGACGAAGCCGATGGCACCCGCCGACGCCACGATGGTTGCGGTCATCAGCGCGGTGACGCCGAGCAGAACGATGTTCAGTCGGAGCAACGACACGCCCAGAGCGCGTGCAGTGTCCGATCCCAGCGTGACCGCGTCGAGCGACGGTGCCGCGACGACGCAGGCCACCACTCCGAGGCCGACTGCTCCCGCACACACCGCGACGTCGCTCCACCCTGCCCCGGCGAGCGAACCCAGCAACCAGAACAGCACTCCGCGAGTCTGCTCCGCGTCGGCGGACGACAGCACGATGAACGAGGTGAGGGCCGAGAACAGTTGCGTCCCTGCCACACCCGCCAGGATCACCGGACCGGTGCCGCCACCGGCACCCGTCGCGAGCAGCATCACCAGCACGAACGACACCAGGGCACCGACGAAGGCGCCCGTCGACAAGGACAGCGCTCCCGCCCCTACTCCGAGCACCGCCACGGACACCGCGCCCGTCGAGGCGCCGGACGAGATACCGAGGACGAACGGGTCCGCGAGCCTGTTGCGCAGCAGCGACTGCATGATCGCGCCGCACAGCGCCAGACCGCATCCACTGATCGCGGCGAGAAGCGCACGGGGTAACCGCAATTCCCACACGATGCCGTCCTGGATACGGCTCACGTCCGCCGGCGGCCCTCCGAGGTGCGAAACCACGACTGCCACGACGTCGGGCACCGTCACGTTCGCCGGCCCCAGCGCGATGGACGCGGCGATCGAGGCGAGGACGACGACCAGTGCCGCCGCCGCTCTCACGTGCTGGGGTTCCACTCCCGCAGGGCCGCAGCCACTTTCTCGATGCCGTCGACCGTGCGGATCGACGGGTTGAGGTCCGCGCCGTTCACCACGATGTAGCGCTTGTCGATCACCGCCTGCATGCGACTGGTCACCGGGTTGCTCTCGAGGAACGCGATCTTGCTCGCCAGCGCGTCGCCGTCGATGCTGCGTCGGCTGAGGTCGGCGAGCACCAGTGCGGAGGGGTTGCGGTCTGCGACACTCTCCCAATTCACCTGCGGCCATTCGTCTGTCGTGTCCGCGAAGATGTTGCGCGCACCCACCGCGTCGGAGATGACACCCGACGCTCCACAGCAGCCGGCCATGTACGGCGCCGTCGTATCGGCGAACCAGAACGCCAGGGAGGCGTCGGACACCCGTCGTGATGCGGCTTGATACCGCGCCCGCAGCTCGTTCACCAGAGCATCGCCGCGGTCTCGCACGTCGAAGATCGCCGCCAGATCGTGCACCTCCTGGAACACGGTCTCGATGCTCAACGGTTCGTCACGGGCACCGTCCGCGTTGACGCTGGTGGCCGACTTGCCGATGCAGTCGGTCGGCGACAGGTACGTCGGGACGCCGAGCGCGTCGAACCGGTCACGATCCGCGACGCCGCCCTCCCCCAGCGTGCCGCCGAACGACGCGGTGACCATGTCGGGATCGGAGTCCAGGACCGCTTCGAGGGAGGGCTGGTTGTCTGCGAGTCGGGGAACCGTCGAGTTCGCGTCGGCCAGATTCGCCCGCACCGGGTCGGTCCACGTGGCGGTGCCCACCATCCGATCGGCCAGGCCGAGGGACAGCAGAATTTCGGTCGATCCTTGGTTCAGCGACACCGCGCGCTGCGGAGGCGCATCGAGGGTGATCGTGCGGCCGCAGTTCTCGAGAGCGAGAAAGTGGTCGTCAGCGGCTGTCGTCGGGCCGGTGGTGCATCCAGTGGCGAGGAGGCCGACTGTCGTGACGACAGCGGCGATCGCGAGGCGTGGGGTCATGTTCTGTTGTGCCGTCCTGCTGGGAGCCCGTGCGCGGAGCTTCGAGGGTGGTGCCGGACAGCAAGCGATCGGACTTCGAGCCGGAGCTCGTCACCGTTGCGCGCCAGTCCCGGAGTCACACCGGGTTCCCTCGCTGAACGACTGTTCGAGGGTCACTCTAGACGCACGGACTCCTCAGACAGCGGACTCGGGATCGTGGTGGGGTTCCTTCTCGACGACGTCACACTCGTCGCGGCGGACCCGGCGGGCCTCGTCCTCGATGTCGGCGGTGCGGAGAGCAAGGCCGATCCAGACTCCGATCATGACCGCGACCAGCACCCAGAAGGCCACGACGCCGATGACGATCCACCCAGTGGTCACGATCAGCTTTCGTCACCACCGATCACGAGGATGACCGTGGTCGGTCACGATCAGGTCTCGGAGTTCACCTCACGTACGGAATGTTCACGAAGCTCGGATTCGCCGGGTCCAACTGCACGTGCTGGGGTGCCAGGGCGGAGTCGACGAGCATCGGGCCGAGGGGCAGGTAGCGCGGCACGCTGGCGGCGTAGATGTCCACGCGGATCCGGTGGCCCGGCTGAATCACGGCGTCCGTCGGGAGCAGGTTGATGTCCACCGTCGTCGGGACGCCGGGCACCAGTGGCTGCCTGCTGGCCAAGGTCAGCGCGGGCTTCGCGTCGACGTAATCACCGTTGGCGGAGCGGGTGCTCTTGCCCTCGTCGATCTGGCGTAGCGACGCGGTGAGAGCACCGTGTGTCAGCGGCGTCGACGTGCCGTCAGGCGCGACGTCGTTCATGGTGGCGGCCCAGAATCCGTCGGGTCGATCCAGCACCGTGTTGAGGTGGATGTTGGTCGCACCCGAGATCTGCGTCGGCGACTCGGCCGGCGCACTGGTGAACGTCAGTGCCTCGGCTTCGTTGAACCGGGAGTCCTTCGTGCACGCGGAGCCCAGGATCGCCGCCGCGCCCGCCGTACCGACAGCGGCATCGCGCGAGCAGACGCCTCGCAATCCGGGAGCGACGGTGAGCCGCGCGGTGTCCGGGGTCGGCGACGAGGACAGCGTGCCGTCGTACGACGCATGCCCGGCGGTTCCACTGGGTGCCGCCGCCAGGTAGGTGCGCTGCGACTCCGCGCCGGCACGCGGGAACTGGTCCGTGGTGGTCCACCCGCCGCCCTGCTGAAGCAATGTCACGGGACCGTACTTCTCGACGCCGTTGTCGATCCCCTTGAGCCAGTGGTCGAACCACGCGCGCTCGAGCGCGTCGAGACGCGGCGGATTGCCCGGGCGACCGAACCCCGCACCGGGGTTGATGTGGTAGCCGTCGCCCATGATCAGCTGTTTGCGTCCGGGCTCGACGGGGATGTCGTTGTAGATGCGCGGCTCACTGTTGGTGAAGATGTCGTGCCAGCCGCCGTAGACCATGGTGGGCACCTCGATCTGCGACAGATTCGCGGATCGATCCGCATAGAACTCGCCGTCCTGCGCGACACCGAGGGTCTCGGGCCGGATGTCTCCGATGGTCGGCGCCGTGAAGGCGTTCGCGAGTTCCGGAATCAGGATCGCCGGATCCGCCAGTCGGTCCGCGAGCCACCGAGTGTCGAACTGCCCCTGCAGGATCGACTGCACGTTCGGGACGAACTTGAGCACGTTCACCAACGTGAGCCACAGCGGCATGAACCCGACACCCAGCGCGCCGCCCGTGCCCACGATGTCGCGCAGCAGGTCGTTGCCGGGCTCGACCGGGAAGATGGCCTTCAGGGCAGGCGGCCGAAGTGCCGCAGCTTGAACGGAATTGATGGCCGAGTACGAGATCCCCGACATGCCGACCTTGCCGTCGGACCAGGACTGCCGGGACGTCCAGTCGATGATCTCCGCCGAATCCTGTTGCTCGCGTGGACCCAACACGTCCCACGCACCCTGGGAGAAGCCGGTTCCGCGGGCGTCGACGACCACCTGCGCGTACCCGTTCTGGACGAGGTTCCGGTTGACGGCGAAGATCCGCAGTCCACCGCCGTCGACCGCCTGCGTCAGATCGGTGATGCCGTCGAAGGGTGTCCCCGCGAAGTTCAGGCTCGCCAGGAAGTCGAGCACCGGCTCGCTGACACCGGGGATCTGCTGGATCGAGTCGATCAGGTTGCCGACGAGCTTGGTATACGGCGTGATGTTCAGGACCGTCGGCAGGTCGGTCTCCACCGGGCGACCGGACGCGTCCGCGGGCCGGTAGATGTTGGCCTGCAACACCGTTCCGTCACTCATCGTGATGGGCACGTCCCAGTCGATGGCCACCTGCGGATACTGCGGCGGGGCATCGGCCGCGGCGGTCCAGGCGACGGCGTCGGCGCCGCCGGTGGGGTCTGCCGTCGACGGCACCGCGGTACCGGTCGCGACGAGAAGGGCGACCAGAACGCCAGACATGACCGTGGAACGACGCCGCACTCGAGCCCCCATGCTCACAAGGAAAGGCGCTCGATCTGTGACCGGCACCACTAGCTTACCGGACGGTAACCTACGGTCACGGAGAGGTCAACGGTCAGTCACGCACCGAACAAGAGGTACAGCCCGAGGAACGTGTAAAGGACCATGACGATCATCAGCGCCAGTTCCCCCAGCAGCGCATGCCTCTTCGGGATCAGCCGCAGTGCCGCGTCGTGAGCCAGCGTCACTCCGACGACGTGCCCGATGACCACGCTCAACACGGTGACGGTCGCGACCACCGACGGGTGCGAGGACAGCGCGTAGTTCACCGACGCATCCGCGATCCCCAGCGGATTCCACCCTCGGTCGAACGGATCGAACAACGTGAAGATGCTCTGTTGACCCTTTTCCACCAGATAGGTCAGGTAATGCGCGAAGAAATAGCCGACGACGATGGGTATCAACGAGTGCGCGAGCAGCCCCGGCAGCTGGGCTCGTTTCTCCTTGGTCACCCCGCCGGTCGCACGTGACGCCAGCTGGAAGAACCCACCCACGACGGCGACGCAGACCAGGATTCCGAGGGTGCGCGCCACCACCGGATCACCGACGTCGCGCACGAGGTTCTTCCACGTCGGTGTCTGCGCCAGCGAGTCGAAGGCGGTGGAGCCCAGCAGCATCGCCAGGACGGCGACGGTTCCCCGTCGGACGGGCAGCGTCGCCGCACCGTCGAGCGGGTTGCGCAGCACCACCTGCCGCGTCTCGGGATCGCGGGCCGTCACGGACAATCGAGCGACGGTGTCGCTGAAGACCTCGAACGGGTCGGCCCGTGCGAACCATTCCTCACCGAACACGAGCGCGCCGGCCAGCATGATCACCACGTAGAGCAGGCACCACAGTCGCACCGCAGCAACGGAACCCGGGTCACTGGACGCCAGTTCGAGCCACACGAACGCGAACAGTCCGATAACCGCGGGGAGCACCCCGATGCTCTCCGGCACCGTGCGACGAGGACGCACGGGCAGCACCCGGTAGACGGCGCGGACCGGCGACACGATGCGCCACACCGGCCCGAAGATCAACGACGCCGGAACCAGACCCACCCAGACGAGGACATAGAAGACTCCGAGCAACGCATTCGACGAGTCCTGCGGTCCCAGCAGCGATGCCGCTCCGACCCACACGGCCAGCGCGACGGACACCGCGCCGAAGACTCCGCGGAACACAGCGGAATCGACGACGCGGGCCAGAGGTGTCGTCGTCCAGTACCGCCGAGGGTTCAGTCGGGGTGTCTTCCACGCCAGCAACAGGATTGCGAACGAAGCCGCCAGCGCCCACGCGCCACCGATGAGGGCGTACGTGACCGGGATGGGGAGATCGGACGAGCCGCCGAGTCCGTGGGCGAGGAGCTCGCTGCTCACGGCCGAACGAGCACCGTGGCGACGGTGACGTCGGCTTCGTGCAGTTCGATGTCGACCGAGCCCGGCACGTCGACCGTGAAGCGGAACTGCTGATCGTCACCGACGGCCACCGGGAAGCTGTGCTCCGGAACCGAATGCACGTGGATCTCGTCCTCCGCGTCGCTGGACACGGTCACGAGGATCTCCTCGCCGACCGTGCCCTCGAGGCGCTGGTCCACCGGCGTGACCTCACCGCCGGCGATGGAGACGTCCAGGGTCGTGGTGGGCGTGATGCGCGGGACGTCCGACGCCGCGACAGATGTGGCCGGTGCCGACGACGCCTGCTCGAGCGTTGCCTCGGTCTCCGGTTCCGACTGCGAGCACCCCGCCAACGCCAAGGCCGCCAACCCGAGCACCACTACCCGCCTCACGCCGTGTCCTCCCTCTCGTTCGCTTCCTTCAGCTCGTTCTCGGCGTTCTCTGCCCGCTCGGCCCGCCGGTCGCGCACGACGATGACGATCACCACGAGGGCGATCAGCAGCGCCGGGATGACAGCCGGAAGTGCCAGGACGACAGAGTGATCCGCCAGGTAGATCACGTTCGGGGCGGGCGTCATACGCGACTGCGCTCCTTGCTGCCCTTCGTCGCGGTGTTACCCGGAGTGGCAAGGCTGATGCGCGCGGTGCCCCAGGAGAGCGACCAGATGAGGGCCAACGAGCAGGCCAGCACGACGAGGCACGCGGCGGTGAACAGCCAGGCCGGGTGGTCGAACGAGCGCTCACGCTGCAGCAGCTTGGTCTCGTACTGCAGGTCGCGGGTGAACTCGGTGGTCGCCGGAACCTCTTCGGCTCCGATGCCCTCGTCGCCCGCCATGAAGATGGGAGCGCCGGCCATGGTGCGGCCGTCCTGCACGCGCAGGAACGTCTTCCAGGTGCCGTCGACGGGAACCGCTCGCGTCGAACGGTATTCACCGGGTCCGGTGCGCTCGAGGTTGTCGACGACGAGTCCGTGCAGCGAGTCGCCCGCGCCCTGCCAGGCGAGGATGGACACCCACTGGGGGTCGTCGGACACCAGGTCGCTCGGGTCGATGCTGACGGTCGCGGTCACCATGCGGAACCCGTCGACGCGGGGAGCGTCGGTCAAGGACACGGTGGCACTCGCGTTCTCCGGGACCTCGATCATCAGGCCGTTGGCGACGCTGCCGCCGAGGACCAGCACCATGGCGACGACGATGGATCGACGGACCGCCGGTCGCGGGATGCCGTCGCCGCTGAGCGCTTGCGCGAACAGTCCGGCGGTCAGACCGACGACGAGTCCGGCCGGGACCGTGGTGGCCAGAGCCTCGACCCACATACTGCTGGGCCACGGGTAGAGGAAGACGGCGTCGACCCAGAAGGACTCGAGGTACAGGCCGATGGTTCCGACGGCGACGCCGGCGACGGCGCCGAACAGGATGCGGCGCTTGACCAGTGCGGTCAGGCCCAGGATCTCCACCACGACGGCCATGCCGAGGTAGAGGGTGAAGACGCTGTGCGGCTCGCCGAGGACGGGTCCGACGATCAACGCGGTGATCTCGCGGATGACGGCGGCGAACGCGACGGCGAACAGCGCCGATCCGCGACCGACCATGAGGCGGGCAGCGATGAGTGCGAAGGCGCCGGCTGCGGTCATCAGCAGCGGCTGGAAGACCAGGCGGAACTGCTCGACACCGAAGTCGTATTCGATCTGGAACACGGACAGGCCGATGACCAGTCCACCGAACGCGGAGCTACGCAGGAACCACGTGATGATGGAGCGCTGACGGGAGTCGACTGCCTGCGCAGGATCGGCCTTGATGTCGCCGTCGGGTTCGCCGGCGGTCTCGGCCGTGGTGACGGCGGTCGACGCCATGGAGACGCGACCTTCGTGTTCGAGCAGGAGGACGCCGACGAGCGAGAGGCCCGCGCCGCCGATGAGCATCAGGTGGGTCGGGCCCCACAGCGTGACGTCCTGGCCGAACATGCGGTGCCAGATGTCGTCCAGCGGGAAGCCGATCAGGGCGTACAGCCCGGCACCGGCGATGAGGAGTCCGCCGGTGGGGGCGTACCAGGTGCGGGTGATCTTGATGGCCGCAGGCCCCGGCTTCTCGTCGCGCGGCAGAATGATGGCCAGCGCGCCGGTGATGAACAGGAAGAAGAGTCCGACCAGGATGAAGTAGTGGGCCGGGTTGGCCAGCGGGCCCTCGTCGCGGCCGCGCCCGATGTGCAGGCTGACGTCCCAGATGAAGCCGAAGAACGCGGTGAGGATCGTCGAGATGAACATGACGAGCGGCAGTGCGACCCACCCGGGGCGGTGCAGCTTCTCGCCCGCGAAGTCCGCGAGCCGCTGCAGCCAGGTGATGCGCCTTGTCCGGTGCATCACCGCCAGGTACAGCAGGAAGAGCGAGATGACACCCGCCGCAGCAGTCATGCCGAAGACCTGATCGAGAGCGGCGCCGCCACCGGCTTGCGCCTGTGCGATCAAGTTACCCGAGGTAACACTTACATTCGTCACGCATCGGATTGTGTCTGTAACCGGGCGTAAACACAAGACTTACCGAACAGTAATCCACTGATCATGGAATCCCGACCCCGGAATCCGGGGTTCAGAGTCCACGATCAGCCATGTACGCCCGCCAGCCCCCGAACTCGGTGATGTCCGTACCCGCCTCGGCCGCGTCGGCGGCGCACATGAAGCCGACAACCTGCCGACCGTCCGACAGCGTCACCGGGCCCAGACCCATCGGCGCCGGCAGCGCCGCGAGGAACGTGCCGAGGTGCGCGGGCGCCATCCGGTAGAGCTCGCCCGCGATGGAGGCACTGCCGTTACGTACCAGACCGGGCTTGGGCGGGGTCGTGCCCAGATCGACCAGCCGGTAGTCGGCGGAGGTGCCCACCTCACCGAGGAAGCGTGCACCGCGCTCGACCAGCTGCCCGTTCAACGGGAAGCCCCGCAGGTGCGCGCCCACTACCAGGACGTCGACACCCTCGTCGACGACCACGGCAGGCCGATCCCCCGCGACCAGCGCTGCGACGTCCAGGACCACCTGATCGCTGAACGCCGGTCCCACCACCATCACGCCGAACGGGGCACCGGCCGTCGTCGGAGCGCCGGGAACCGCCACCGCGGCCATGTCGAGGAGATTGCAGAAGTTCGTGAACGTGCCGAGCCGCCGGTTGATCCCCATCGGATCCGCCTGCACCGCAGCGATAGTGGGGTGCTCGGTTGTGGTCGGCAGCAAGAGGCCGTCGAGTCCGTCCAGAAGCGTCGCGGCATAGGACTTCGCGGCGAGGAGCGTCGAGAGGTCGTCGACGTAGGCGTGCGCGGCAGGCGTCCGCGCGCCGAGGACGATCGCCTCGACCGTCGGGTCGGCAGTAGCCCGACCCGTGGACAGGAACTCACCGACCGCCGCGTACCGCTGCGCCACGATCGCTCCGTCGTACAGCAACACCGCGGCGTCGAGAAGCGGGGAGATGTCGACGACGTCGTGGTCGATACCGGCAGCGTCGAGTCCGGTCACGGTGCGCGCGAACGCCTCCGCGTACTCCGGGCACAGTGCGACGAGGTCCTCGCGGCGCGGGACACCGACACGGGGTCGAGGCGGAGCAGCCAGCGGAACCGTCGCCGGCCACGAGCGACTCCGGGGATCGGCGGCATCCGGCCCGATCATCACGCTCATCACCGTGGCCGCCGTCGCGGTGTCGTCCGCGAAGACGGTGACCGCGTCGTAGTCGACGCACGCCGGCACCACTCCGGTGTTCGGCACCAGTCCCAGCGTGGGCTTGATGCCCACGAGCGACGCGAATGCCGCAGGCACCCGACCGGAGCCTGCGGTGTCGGTGCCCAGGGCGACGTCGACGATGCCCAGCGCGACAGCGGTGGCCGACCCGGAACTCGAGCCGCCGGAGATCTTCTCGGGATCTTCAGCATGCCGCACAGCGCCGTGAGGGCTGCGGGTGCCGACCAGTCCGGTCGCGAACTGGTCGAGATTGGTCTTGCCCAGCACCAGCGCCCCGGCCGCACGCAGCCGCGCCACGACGGTGGCGTCCTCGGTCGGGTCGTACGAGAACTCGGGGCACGCGGCGGTGGTCGGGAGCCCGGCCACGTCGATGTTGTCCTTGACCGCGACGACCATCCCGTACAGCGGCAGATCCTCCGCCAGGGACGCCGCCTCTGCCAGTACCTCGGCCTCGTCCCGCAGTGCGATCCACACCTCGGGACGGTCGACCTCGGCAATGCGCTTGTACGCGAGCAGTACTCGATCGGTTGCAGTCATCACGCTTCCTGTGCGGTCGTCAGGGCGAATTCTCCGGCGGCGGACCAGGCGTCGCGTTCGATGCCGAACGCCTCGGCCTGCTTCTTCCGGAATTCGGCGATGGAGGAGTCGTTCGCGGCGAGGAACTCGTCGTGATCGGCCAGCGAGAACGTGCCGTCGGTGATCTCGACGCCCGCACCGCGACCGGCGGCGAGGTCCGCGCGCATGTCGCCGAGTTCCTCGGTGCTGACCGGGTACCAGGAGATGCGGTCGAAGAAACGTAGCAACCACGGCGTGCCCTCCTCGAACCCCTTCGCGGTCAGAGGATGGCGGTGGTTCCAGACCTGCGTGGTCCGCCCGACGAACTGGTAGCCGCCCGGTCCCTCCATGCCGTAGATGCACAGGTAGGCGCCGCCGATACCGACCGCATTCTCGGGAGTCCACGTGCGGGCCGGGTTGTACTTGGTCGTCACCAGACGGTGGCGCGGGTCGAGCGGCGTGGCCACGGGAGCACCCAGGTACACATCTCCGAGACCCAGGACCATGTACTCGGCGTCGAACACCGTGTCGTACACGTCGTCGACCGAGTCCAGACCGTTCATGCGGCGGATGAACTCGATGTTCCACGGGCACCACGGCGCGTCGGAGCGCACACCGTGCATGTAGCGCTGGATAGCTTCGCGTGTCGACGGGTCGTCCCACGAGAGCGGCAGCCGCACATGACGACTGGGGACGCTGAGCTCGGACGTGTCCGGAAGTGCCGCCTCCGCCTCGAGCAACAGGTCCAACAGCTTCCCGGTCGGCAGCACGTCGGGGTCGACCTTGACCTGCAGGGAGCGGATGCCGGGAGTGAGGTCCACCAGTCCTGCGGGACCGATCTCCTGGACTGCCTCGTGCAACGCGTGCACCCGGGCCCGCAGCGCGAGGTCCAGGGACATCTCGCCGTACTCGACCAGGATGTTGTCGTCGCCGGACCGGCGGTAGGTCACCGGGGTGAGACCGTCGCGGCGCGCGATGACTCCGTCGTCTCCGTCGCCGCCGCGGGAGAAGACGACGGGAAGCGATGCACGTCGGGCGAGACCCACGGTGTTCTTCGATGCTGCCGCCGCGACCTCGATGGGCACGAAGCGCACGGTGTCACCGGGGCGGAGCTGACCGAGCTTCCAGCGGTCGGCCGCGACCACCGTCACCGGGCAGACGAATCCGCCGAGGCTGGGGCCGTCGGGACCGAGCAGGATCGGGGTGTCGCCCGTGAAGTCCAGCGCGCCGACGGAATACGCGTTGTCGTGGATGTTCGACGGGTGCAGTCCGGCTTCGCCGCCGTCGGTGCGGGCCCAGTCCGGCCGCGGTCCGACGAGCCGCACACCGGTGCGGTCGGAGTTGAAGTGCACCTCGTAGTCGGTGCCGAGGATGGTGTCCATGTCGGCACGGGTGAAGAACTCCGGCGCACCGTGCGGGCCTTCGGTGACCGCGAGCTGCCACGCATGGGTCAGTGCCGGAACGTGTTCCATCGGAACGGAGGCCGGTGTACCGACGGCGCGCGTGTCCAATTCCAGATCGTCGCCGTCCTTCAGCACGCGTCCGTCCTTGCCGCCGAACGTGCCCAGCGTGAAGGTCGACGCGCTGCCCAGGTACTCCTCGGCCAGGACACCGCCGCGGATCGCGATGTACATACGCAGTCCGGCGCCCGAGACCAGGCCGACGTCGAGCACGCCGCCGGCCGGCACCGTCACGGGTTTGAACCGTTCCACGGCAATCCCGTTCACCGTGACCGGCGCATCGGCACCTGTCACGCACACGACGGTCTCGTCGTCGAAACGCAGGGCCGGGCCGCTCATCGTCGTCTCAAGGGCGGGGGCGCCCTCCGGGTTGCCGACGGCGATGTTGGCCAGTCGCAGCGACAGGTCGTCCATCGGTCCCGACGGCGGAACGCCCACCTTCCAGTAGCCGACACGTCCCGGCCAGTCCTGGATGGTGGTGAGCATGCCGGGGCGCTCGACGGTGACGGTCACGAGTCGGGCCTGGTGACGATGAGGCGGACCGGCGTCGGGTCGAAACCGTTGCACGGGTTGTTGATCTGCGGGCAGTTCGAGATCAGCACCAGCGAGTCGATCTCCGCGCGCAGTGCCAGGCGCTTGCCCGGCGCGGACAACCCGTCGACGATGCCGAGGGTGCCGTCCGCGTCGACCGGCACGTTCATGAAGAAGTTGATGTTGGAGACGATGTCGCGCTTGCCCAGGCCCCAGCGCGAGCCTTCGAGGATGAAGTTCTCCACGCAGGCGTGCTGGTGCTTGGTGTGATGGCCGTAGCGCAGCGTGTTCGACTCCTGAGAGCAAGCGCCACCGATGGTGTCGTGGTTGCCCACCTCGTCGGCGACGATGGTCATCATCGGCCGGGACTCGCTGTCGCGCAGCACTGTTCCGGTGCTCAGGTAGACGTTGCCCTGACCCACCATCGTCGCGGGTGCGCTGTAGCGGACGCTGTGGTCCTCGGCGCCGTAGACCAGCGTGTCGACGGCCTGGTTGCCCTCGAGGTCGAGAATCGTGAGGACGTCTCCGGCGCGGACGACAGCCGACCACGGGCCACGGGCAGGCGCGACCTCGTCGAGGATCACCCGGCCGGCCACCAGCGCCAGTTCCTGTACTGCTGCGGTCATTTCGAGCCTCCTGCTGCGTACGTGTCCTCCGTGTTGGCGACGGCGCGGAGGTATTCGGGATCGGTGTTCGGCAGCTCTTCGAGATCCTGCGGCGACGGCCATGCCAGGACTTCGAGCGAGGTGGTGTCGAACGTGGGCGACGGGTCCACCGGGTGGGCCGTGTTGGCGATGGAGACAATGACCGGAAGGTGCACGATCAGGTCGACGATCGTTCCCGCCCCGGCGGATCCGGTACTGCGCAGCGCGCCGTCGGGGTCCACCGTGACGCCGTGGAAGAAGCTGACGGTCGGCGGCACGTCGCGCGGGCCCAGACCGTTCTTCAGGGCGGCCAGCACCAGCAGCTCCCGTCCGGCCGGCGATGCCGAGTAGGCGGAGCCGTCGCCGTACTTGTCGGTGTTGGTCAGCAGCGTGGTCGTTCCGCAGAGCGCGTCGTGCCGACCGGAGGTATCGGCCAGCACGGTCGCGAGGACGCGGCCCTGGTCCGACAGCAGTGGATGCCCGACGCCCATGTACGCCTGCCACGGCACCTTGACGGTGTCGGCCGCGTTGAGACGCTCCCACGGAGCATCGGCACGGTGGAGCATGACGTGTGCGCAGGCGCGTCCGTGCACGTCCCGCAACCGCAGCCGGGTGCCGCGCTGCAGCACCTTGGTGGTGTACCGGCCTCCGGGAACAGTTTCCGCCCAGATCAACGACGCGGCGTCGGTACCGTCGATCTCGTTCGGCCACAACGATGCCGGGACGACGGGCATCGAATCGGTGATCTCACGGGCTTGTGCACGGGCGTGCTCGCGAGCCGCGGTGGTCGTGGCGGTCATGCGTTCGCTCCTGTCGGAATCGGGTTGGGGTGGCTCTTGCCGCGCGGGAAGCAGAGCGCACCGAGGGCAACGACGGCCAGCACCGTCAGCGGGGCGGCCCAGCGCAGCAGCGGGAAGTCGCCGGACGGGTCGTAGATCTCGGACCGCGGCCAGGACAGGTTGATCACCATGGCGGCGCCGTACACGACGGCGAGAATGTTGACGGGCAACCCGAGCCATCCGAGCGTGAACAGGGGCTTGCCCTCGGAGTCGACCTGCGAGGTGCGGTGCGGCCAGCCCTTCAGGCGGCGGAGGAGCAGCGGCACCGTCACCATCATGTACGCGAGGTAGATGAGCACGATGCAGACGCTGGCGAGGGTGGAGAAGATCGCCGAGTTGCCCACGTTGACCACCAGGACCAGGACACAGCCGAGGCCGATGACGACGGCCGGGGCGATGGGTGTTCCCGTCGTCTTGTTGACGCTGCCCAGGATGCGCGAGCCGGGCAGCCGGCCGTCGCGAGCCATCGAGAACATCAGGCGTGATGCGGCGGTCTGAATTGCCAAGGTGCAGATGAGGATCGCGATGGCGACGTCGACCAGCAGGACGGTGCCCCACGGCGAGGACAGCACCGAGTTCAACACGTAGGGCAGTCCCTGCGTCGCCAGTTCCCCGTCGGTCAGGCTGGGCGCTGCCATGAGGGCGCCGATGATCATGAGGCCACCGCCGAGTGCCGACACCGACAGGGCGAGCCGGATGGTGCGGGGGGCGACGCGGCGCGGGTTCTTGGTCTCCTCGGCCAGCTCGCCCGCCGAGCCGAAGCCCACCATGACGTAGGCGGCCATCAGGCCGGAGACGATCCATGCGCCGATGTAGCTCGAATCGACTGCGGCACCGCCGGTGTCGAAGACGACGTCGGGTCCACGCTGGGCGTGAGTGAAGAACACCCCGATCACGGCGATGACGCCGACGATCTCGCACGCGACGCCGATCGAGTTGATGCGTGCCATCGCATTGACGCCGATGGAGTTGATGGTCGTGGTGATCACCAGCAGGATCGTGCCGAGCACGACGGCATTGGTGGCACCGTCCGAGGAAGTAAGCGCAGTGTCGGAGCCGACGATCTGGAAGCCGCTCCAGACGTTCGGCAACACCACCTGCAGCGCGATCGCGGCGGCGGAGGCCGTCACGATCTGCGCGATGATCATGAACCAGCCCGCAAACCATCCGGTGATCTCGCCGCCCACGCGCCGCGACCACTGGTAGATGGCGCCGGAGATGGGGTAGCGCGCCGCCAGTTCGGCGAAGCACAGCGCGACCATGAACTGGCCGACGAAGACCACCGGCCAGGCCCAGAAGAACGCCGGTCCGGCGAAGCTGAAGCCCAGGCCGAAGAGTTGGAAGATCGTGGTCAGGATCGAGACGAACGAGAACCCGGCCGCGAACGAGGCGAATTTGCCCAGCTTGCGGTGCAGTTGCTGTTCGTACCCGAACTCGAGCAGATCGTCGGAGTCGCCGTCTGCGCGACGGTCCGACGGGGGTGGGAGCACGGCCTGGCTCATGGTGTTCTCCATCAGGAGGGGTGGCTTAACTGTCGAGTGATAGTTAATTGGACGCAAAGGTCTCGCCGGTGTCGACGATGTTGCATCTCTGTTAACCCTCGCGAGGGACGAGGGCACGCCGGAAGATCGGAATGAAGGGCCTCGGCGAGGGCGCACCGGCCTGCCGGAACGGCGCCGAATCGCGGGACGCCTGGATCCAGTCCGCCCGGTCGACACCCGTCAGGTCCAGGTCGAACGCCGTCTGCCGAACCAGGAGATGCAGCAGCATCGTGCCCGTACGGCCGTTGCCCTCACGGAACGGATGTGCCTGGTTGAGCTCCGCGTACGTCCGCGCGAGAAGGTACGCCGACTCGCCGAGATCCGCCGACTCCCAGGGCGCCGCGAGCAGAGCGTCGTGGATCGAGATCAGGACGTCCCACACAGCGGATGCCCGGGTGAAGGAATGGCCGTTCTTGGACAGGTCGACGGTTCGGACCTGCCCGGCCCACGAGTACACGTCCTGGAACACGTAGCGGTGCAGCGCGATCAGGCGGTGGATGCCGTCCTGGACCAGCGGGTCCGCCCTGTCGGTGTGGCATCGGACGAGCCTGATGGCCGTCAGGATCGATTCGGCGCGGTGCAACGCGGCGGCGTCGTGCAGTCCGAGCTCGTTCCGGAGGACCCTCGACCCGGGAAGGAGATACGGCGTGCGTCCGGGACGCAGTGCAGCCCAACGCGATTCACGAATCGAACCGTCTCCGCGAACCGCAGTGCGCACACCGTCGAGCACCTCGTCCCCGCGGCATTCCGCCGCGAGCATCAGCAGGTCGTCCCGAGTGGGATGCCATCCCTCCAGCTGCTCGGCGGCGACGGCCTGATCCAGCGCGCGGCACTGCCGGCTGTCGAGGCCGGCGACGACGTCCGGGGCGTCCCGTGACGGTCTCATCCGGCCAGGTACGCGGACGCGCGCACCACCCCGGAGACTTCTCGCGCCGCCGTGCCCACCAAGCTGCGATCCAGCGGCGTCAACTCCGACGGACGCACCAGATCGTCCACCGGATCGCCGGCAGCGACCGCATCGCACTGGTGGCGGAGACGGATGCGCTGCACCACCTCGAAGGACTCGGCCAACACCGCCGCGTCGTCCGCCGACAGCACGGACGCGTCGGCACCCGCGGCGAGGCGAGCCAGGGTCGAATGACCGACGTATCCGGCCGACACGCCGGCCCACCGCGCGATGTCGACGATCGGAGCGAGGATCCCGGCCTTGACATCGACCACCTCGGCGCGTCGGAACATCCTGTCCCGCACGCTCACCCGAGGCCGATTCTCGGTCGCTTCCCGCAACAGCAGAGTGCGCGAACGGGGCGCATCCGTCATCGCGGACACCGCGGCCGACGCCGGGCCCCAGCTACCCGGCACCACCGGTCGTGCGTCGAGAGCGAGCGAGAGCATCACCAACCCCGTGTCCTCGAACGGATCCCGTGCCCAGCCGTCGACAGCCGTCGACCACTCCTCCCGGGTGCGGACGAAGCGCCGGGACGCCGCCGTCGCGTTGTTCGGATCCGCGATGAGACCACACTGCGCGAGGAGTGCGTGCACCTTCTCGCCGGATGCCCCGCCGTCACCGGCGACCCGCGCCGTCTCCACATCCGACGACAACGCCGACTCGCGGCGCGCGACACTGCCCGACACCAGCCACGAAGACGCGTCGTCTCCCAGCAGTTCGGCCGCCCGACGCACGGCCGCGGTGACGACGACGGAACGGATCATCATCACCTCGGACGTCGGTACGCGAGAGTCGCACAGCAACACCATGATCGGCGTCAGCTGCGCACAGGCCGCGATCAGCGCATCCGCGTCGGCAGCACGGGCGATCTCCGCGCGCACCGCGATACCCGGTCGGAGCGCCGGCGACATCAGATCGGCGTCGTCGACCACACCCAGCACGGCGCCGCCCGCGTCGAGCACCACCAGACGACGGACCCCGGCGCTCAACGCCACACCGGCGGCGTCGCGCACCGGGAGGTCGGCGGCAACTGTCACGGCGGGCGTCGACGCGACAGCAGAGAGCGGAACGTCCGAGCCGAGACCGGCGGCCACCACTCGTCGGCGCAGATCGCCGTCCGTCAACACACCCCGCGACCCGTCCGGGTACGACACGATCGCGGTGTGCGAGTGCGCCCGTGTCATCGCGGCGGCCGCGTCGGCGACACGCACATCGGACGGGCACACCGGGACCCCACGGCGTGTGACCGCACCCACACGCGCGGAAGTCGGGGACATCACGCCCACACGCTAACCCCGGCGTCCCCACCGTTCGTGATGGATCGCCTCGGACAGGGCACGCCGCGGACGCCACCCGAATCGCTCGAGGTCCGGGACCTCCTGGAATTCGGTCACCGGGCCGACACAGAGCCACGCCACGGGTCGCACGTCGACCGCACCGATCAGGTCGCGGAGGAACTCCTCGTCGTAGAACGAGACCCACCCGACACCGATGCCCTCCGCGACCCCCGCGAGCCACAGGTTCTCGATGGCCAACGCCACCGAGAGCAGACCCGTGTCCCGCACCGTCGCACGGCCGAGAACATGGTCACCGCCGCGACTTTCGTCGTAGGTGACGACGATCCCGGTACCGCTCGGGACGATCCCCTCCACCCGGATGGGATCGAACGTCTCGGCACGATCCGCGGGCAGGGAGGCCGCGAAGTCCGCCCGGCACTGCGCCACGTGGGCCGCGAAACGCGTCAACGTGTCCTCGTTCCGAACGATCACGAAGTCCCACGGTTGGGTGTTGCCGACGCTCGGAGCTCGGTGCGCCGCCGTCAGGATGCGCTCCAGGACATCGTCGGCCACCACCTCTCCCGAGAACTCCGCGCGCACGTCTCGACGTGCGGCGATGGCGTCGTGAACGGACATCGGAACCGTGCTCATGTAGAGACCGTGCCAGAACACGCCTAGAGTCGGCCGCACATCGTCTCGAGAAAAGGGGTGAGTCGTGGCTGTCTCCATGCCTGCCGGTCGCGGGCAGCTCACCCGCACCGTGATTCTCCGAGCCGGCATCGCCTTCATCGACGACAACGGCGCGGGCGATCTGACGATGCGCCGCCTCGGCGCGCGTCTCGGCGTCGAGGCCATGGCGCTCTACCACTATTTTCCCGGCAAGGAGAATCTGCTCGACGGAATAGTCGACCAGGTCATCGACGACCTGGACAGTGATCCACAGGTCCTGATGAAAGGCGCCGTCAGCTGGCAGGACTACCTGCAGCGACTCGCGCACGGAGTCCGCAGGATGGCGCTCGAACATCCCGAGATCTTTCCCCTCATCGCCACTCGCCCCCACAGCGCGCCGTGGGTGCGCCCACCTCTGCGCAGCGTGCGGTGGCTGGAGAACTTCCTCGCGAGCCTTGTCGACTGGGGTTTCGACGACGCCGCCGCTGCTGCGGCGTACCGGTCGTTCACCAGCTTCCTGATGGGCAATCTGCTGCTGGAAGTTTCTGCGAAGGGGGTCTCGATCGGCCCCGTCGACGAGGCCGACACAGGGCAGGACAGCGACATCGACCCGTCCGAATTTCCGACGATCATCCGGATGCGGGCCGAGCTGTCCAAGGATCTCGCCCTGTCGGAATTCGAGAAAGCTCTCGAAGCACTGCTGGACCGGCTCGAATCCGAGCTACCTCAGCTCGATTCCTGACGCAGTTTCGCTCCGGCCTCGACGATGTCCGCCGCCAGAAGATGCAACGGTCGATTGTTGTCCTGCGACAACCGGGACAACATCTCGAACGCCTGGACGGAATCGACCTCGAACCGTTCCATCAGCATCCCCTTCGCCTGGCCGATGATGTCCCGCGACGCCAGCCCCGACCGGAACTGGGCTTCCTTCTGCACACCCTGCAGCGCGATCGCCGCGTGCGCTGCCACAGCCGACGCCACGGTCAGATCGTCGTCGTCGAACGCGGATTCGGTCACCGAGTAGAGCGTCAACACACCCAGCGTGCGCTCCTTGGTGAACATCGGCACCGCAGCGATGGACCGGACACCGGACGCCGTCGCCGTCTCCGCGAGTGCCGGCCACTGCTCGACCGACCCGGCGATCGCGGTCGGCTCCTCGTCGACGGTCGAGAGCACCTCGACGGACGGTCCCGCCCCCGCCGAGACCTGGACGTCGTCGAGCGTCGACGCCACATCACTCGTGGCCCGTCTCGGGAAACCGGTAGCGCTCGTCGCAGAGCCGCCCACCGAGCCGACCGACGCGTGGTCCGCCGGCTCGACCAGCTCGATCGACACCGACAACACGCTGTCCAGCACATCGTCGGTGGTGCGCACCTGCCGTGAGTTTCCGAATTCACGCGCCAGATCAGCCAGCGTGCGTACCAGATCGAGGTGATCGGCACTCGCCGGCCGACCGTCGTTGCTCATGTGAGGTGGTGATCCCTTCGTCTGCGATGTCCGTCGTTCCTGCCGACAGGGACGACAAAAGGCGGCACCCACAAGTGCCGACGCCTACTGCTGGACGCCGGGCGGGGTGTCGCCTTCGCGGCAATCATAACCGGACAGATGGTCGGGGGTACGGTGGTCTCGGATCGGCGTTCAGGGGTTCGGACAATCGATGCTCCACCGAGTGAGGAGATGCGATATGACCGACAGCGCACGCCGGCTCGACGACGATACGGCCCTGTCGTCGTTGGCCGCCGCGATCGAGGATCTGGATCTGGTCCGCTCGTCGCACCAGCCCGAAGATGTCGCACTGACGACGATCTGCACGCGCGTCGTCTCCGCGATTTCCGACGCCGACGCCGCCGGAATCACCGTGTTCCGTCGCGGAAAGCCCGAGACCGTGGCCAGTACCAGCACCTTCGTGCTGACTGTCGACCACGCTCAGTACCGGCACGGCCAAGGTCCGTGCATCGAGTCCGCGTTGACCCGCGAGCTGGTCCGAGCGGACCTCACGGACGCCGAGCGCCGCTGGCCCGATTTCGCGGCCGAAGTGGCCGACGTGGACATCACCAGTTTCCTGTCCGCGCCCATCACGGCGGGTGACACGTATGTCGGCGCCCTCAACCTCTACAGCCACAGCGGCCACCGGTTCGATTCGGTGGACGAGACGGCCATGCGCATCTACATCAACGCCGCCCAGTCCGTCCTGACCGGAGTCGAGCAGTACGGCCACGCGAACCGGCAGGCACAGGACTACGCCGCAGCCCTGGAATCGCGCGCCGCGATCGAGCAGGTGAAGGGTGCGTTGATGCTCGGGCTCAACGTCTCGGCGGACAAGGCGTTCGATCTGCTGCTGTGGCGTTCTCAGCAGACCAACATCAAGGTGCGGGCACTGTGCGAGCAGTTGATCTCGGACATCGCCGCGCTCGGCGATGCTCCCGAGTCACTGGCCGGCGAGTTGGGCAAACTGCTCATGACCGTCCACGACCGCGTCGGCTCGAACGGGTAGACGGGTCCTCTCCCCGAGTCAACGGGGGACGTGCTCGACGACCCCGGCCGCTCGCCGCAGTATGTCGCTGGTGCGTCGCAACGTGGCCGACGTCGCCGCTCCCCCGGTCCGACGCGACGTCGTGTCCAGAACGTCGCGGGCCCGGTCCAGGACGGTCAGCGGGAGCGCCGCCACCACGTTGCCCGGTGGGCGACGCGCCACCACCGGGTGTGGCCGGGTGGGCGCCGTTCGCCGCACTGCCTCCCACGCATAGCCGAGCCGTTGCAGCTGGGTGTCGTTCAGGCGGGCGCGCAGCATCGGGAACAGCCGGTCCTCCTCGTCGCGCACGTCTTCGCGCAGCAGCACCGTGATGCGATCGAACAGTTCCCTACCCTCGGGTGACTCGTGGCCGCGCACCTCGAGTTCGGAGAACAACTCGTTGATCTCCTGATGCTCCTGCTCGATCTCGAGAGTCGACGACTCCCCCTCGGGCAACCACTTCCGGATCGCCGGCCACAGCACCGACTCCTCGGCGAAGGCGTGGGGGAACACCAAGCGGCACAACGCCGTCAGAGTATCGGCGCGCTCGCGGCCTGTCGCGGTGTCCAGACGCCTCAGGAGCTCGTCGAGTTCGATGTGGTCGCGGCGTTGCCGGGCAAGGACACTGGTGCGCCCGCCGAGTTGTTCCACCGTGGCGTCGGCGATGGACGGGAGGGACTCGTCGTGGTCGGTCATGCTGATCACCATTTTCCGGGGGTGTCGGTGACGGCGTCGAGTGCGAACTCCACGCCGTACGTGTTCAGGGTGGGCGGCAGGGGGTCGGTCGTCATCGGCCGCGACAGGCGGACCCGAGCGCGGGCCAGCAGGGACGCCAGCATCGCCGACGTGGACATCAGCACCAGGTTCCTACCCGGGCGCACCACAGGACCCGCGCTGAACGGGACCAACTGGGGATACTTCTCCGCAATGCCGTCGAGCCAGATGCGCGGCGTGAACCGATTCGCGAACGGGAGCGCCTCGTCGTCGCGGTGAAAGCCCGACGCCAGGATCGCGAACGACGTCCCGGCCCGGATCGAGCGGGTCCCGTGGGGACCCGACCAGTGCGTGTCCACGGTCGAATCCCGCAGGATCGCCGGGGTCGTCGGCCACAGCCGCAGCGATTCGAGAAGGCAGGCCCTGAGGTACGGGAGCTCTCGCGGGCGACCCGCGTCTCCCGAATTCGCTTCGTCCCGTGCCGGTTCGCCCTCCTCCGGGTGCGCCGCGATCAACGCGAGAGCCCGTACCGCGGCCATCCCGGCGGCGTCGAAGGCGAACAACCACTGCGGGATCTGACCCACCGGGTCCACTGCTCCACCGACCCGCGCCTCGGCGATGACCGACGCTAGCGAATTCGGTTCCGCCGCAGCGACATAACGGTACAGATCGTCGATGAACGCGTCCTTCAGCCGTCGTCGACGCGGGCTGAAGTACGACCAGTTGCCTTCTCCGCGCAACGACCGGAGACGATCGGTCACCTGCTCGCGTCGCGGGCGGAGGCGCCCAGCACGACGCGGCGCACGATGCGCCACCACATCCGCAGCAGATCGTCCGCAGCGAGGGTGCCGGATGCACCGGACAGAAGCGTGTCCACCTCCTCGTCCACCACGGCCACGAATGGCACCGCCAGATGATGCATCGGCTGCGGCGTGTCCAGTACGTGCTCGTTCAGGGCGCGGCGCTGCTCACGCACCCGGCCTCGGGAGATCAACACCCCGTGCGGCTGGAACGGCCCCAGCGCCCCGATCTTCTCCCGACTCGCCGCCGTGAAGTCCTCCGGCGACTCGACGAGGACGCGGTGGACATCGGCGGGGTCGAGGACGACGGCCACGGTGCGCCCGGGCATCTTCAGCTGCACCGGCGCCGATCCGTGCGCCTGGCGGAGCTCCCGCATCGCGGACAGGGTGGCCGCGTCGGCACCCACCTTCTCTGCCATCGCCATGGCTGCCGGGCGACGCAGGATCACTCCCGCCGCGATCGACGGGCCCATCAGTCTCACCGCGTACCGGAGCGCACGGGGACCGGCGAGAACGGACGTGTCGTCGGGTCGCGAGTCGGTCATGGCGCTGCGTTACCCGCGACTGGGCGCTCGAAACTGGCCCGACCCGTCTCCTCGCTGGAGCAATTCCGCGTGCTCGCGCGAATTCGGGGGTCAGACGGCAGAAGCGACGATGGCGCGCGCTCGCTCGGACATCGGTACGAGCGTGCGTCGTGCCTCGACGACCAGCATGGCGGTCGCGGTCGCGATGTCGACACCTCGAAGCTCCGCGAGCACCCCGATGGCCTGATCGATGACGGCGGAATCGTCGAGAACCCGGCGTCGACGCCGGGCCTCGGCCGACAGGCGCTCCTCGCCGTCCGTGTCGGCACTCACCGCGAGTGCCGTCAGGTCCGCCACTGCCTGCACGAATGCCGCGGCGCTTCCGCCGGACCGCCACGGGCCGACCGTGTGGACGACCACCCCGGGGAGAACTCGAGATCGTCGGCCAGGACCGCCGCGCCCGTCCGGACGCACATCGTGGCCGGACCCGTGACGGACAGCGACCTGTCCACCGATCCGCTGGACGCCACCGACACCAGGTCGAAGTCGTCGCCGTCCGGTGCGGATGCCGCGTCCATCACGACGGACACCGCCGCCGCGTCGAGCACGTCACGCGTTCGAGTCGCCACGACGTGCAGGACGTACGAGATGTCCACGCCGGAGCTGAGATGACCGGTGAGCTCGGCGAGGACGACGACGGGCGACGGGTTGTCGGGACCGTCGCCCGAGGTGTCGACATCCTGTCGATCGAAGGTCGGAGGAAGGGTCACGACGGCTGTCCTTTCGTCGTCGAGTCGGAAGCGGTGTCGTCGGCGGAGAAGCGAACCTTGCGTTCGACCACCTCGCGAGCGAGGTCGTCCACCGGCCTCCGCGCGCTGTACGCGGCGGCACGCAGGCGCGCGAGCGCCTCGGTCGGAGAGACCCTCAGTTGCACGGTGATCATGCCGACTGCCAGATTGACGTAGGGCCTGGTGCGGTGATCGCCCAGCGAACTGATGTCCGGCGAGCCCCACTTGTCCACCGTGTGGCCGAGTTTCGGAGCGAACGCCTCGAGAAGGCTGACGGCTGCGGCATCGGCGGTCAGTTGGGCCAGTGCTGCGAATTCCTCGCTCAGTGCACCCGTCGACGCGCGATACAGCTCGAGCACGCCGAAGACCGTCGACCCTCCGCGGAGGGGAAATGCGAACAGGGCGGAGGCGCCCCCGTTGGAGGCGTCCGCGGCGAACCCGGGCCAGTGCTCCTCGGCCTCCGTGTCCAGATCCGCGACGAGGACGGACGTGCCACGGTCGAACGAATCGACGCACGGGCCCTGACCGGTCGTGAACTGCAGTTCGTCCAGGTACTGGGCGACCGCATCGGTCGCGTAGACGAGTTCACGGGTGTTGCCGCTCATCACCGTGATCGCTGCGCCGTCCACGTCCACCAGCGAGACGACGCTGCGGCAGAGGTCGGGAATGTCGGTGATGGCCAACGACCCGTCCGCGTCGTCGTCTCCACCGGACCCTTTCGTCATGCCTGTGCCAGCTCCTTGCTCGTCGACGCTCGATCGCCGTGCTCTCCATGCAGATTCTGCGGCAAGGATGCCCGACGTACCATCATCCAACCGTCACGAGAACACATCGATCACAATGTACGACCGGCGTATCGTCCGAACCGGACACCGCACCGACAGAGAGCCGAACGCGATGAGCTCCGACCCTGTCGACAACGATCGGCCGGACCCGTTGGGATCCGACGCGTTCCGCCGTCTGCTCCGAACGGACGGCGATGTGGCGCAGTCCCTCGCCGACGCGCTGTCGATCCGGATCGAGAGCGCCGACGACGTCCTGGAACTCGCGGCACGAGTCTCTGCGTTGGCCGTCCGATACGTACCCGGAGTGGACAGCGCCGCCGTGACGCTGGCCTTCGACACGGTTCGCCCGTTCACGGCGGCCGCCACCGACCAGTCGTCGTCGTCCCTGGACCGCGCGCAGTACGACATCGGCGACGGCCCGTCCCTTCGTGCCCTGCGAACCGGAACCGTCGTCGACATGTCCGTCGACGACCTGGACGGAACGTGGTCCGTCCTGGCCCGGTTCGCGCGATCGGCCGGCATCGGTCGGATCACGGCGTACCCGGTCCTGTCGGAGTCGGCCGACACCCTGGGCACCGTGAATCTCTACAGCAGGAACACGGCTCGCGTCGCGCCCACGCACGTGTGCGAGGACGTGATCGCGGTGCTGGTGACGTATCTCTGCGCGTCCCTCACGACGCTGGGCCTCGAGTCGTCGTGGCGCCGCGCCGCCGATCGCGTGAAGGACTTGATGGACGCACGCGTCGTGATCGATCTCGCGATCGGCATCCTCATGATTCGTCGGGACTGCGACCTACCGGCAGCGGTGAGTGCCCTGAACGATCTCGCGTTCGGAAACGGAACGACGCTTCACGACGCGGCCGTCGCCGTGGTCGACTCGATCGACGGGGTCTGACCTCAGTACGCGCCGTCGCTGCTGACGACAGCTTTCAACGTCTTGAGCACGATGAGCAGATCACCGGTCATCGACCAGTTCTCGACGTAACTCAGGTCCAGGCGCACCGACTCCTCCCAGGAGAGATCGGATCGCCCGCTGACTTGCCACAGACCCGTGAGACCCGGCTTGACCAGCAGCCGGCGTCGTACGTCGCCGTCGTAGGTCTCGACTTCGCGGCGCAACGGCGGACGCGGACCCACCACGGACATCTCGCGCCGAACGACGTTGAAGAACTGGGGAAGCTCGTCGATGCTCAACCGCCGCATGACCCGTCCCACCGTGGTCACGCGCGGGTCCTCGCGCATCTTGAACAGAACCCCGCCCACACTGTCGTTGTGCGACAGCAGGTCGGCGACCTTGGTGTCCGCATCCTGGACCATCGAGCGGAACTTGATCATCTGGAACGGCTTGCCGTCCAGCCCCATCCGTTCCGAGCGGTAGAAGACCGGGCCCCTGCTCGTGAGCTTGATCAGCAGGGCGACGATGAGGAGCATCGGCGCCACGAGTGTCAGGGCCGCGATCGCGAACACCAGGTCGAAGGCCGTCTTCCCGAACCTGCTGGCGCCGTTGTACTGCGGCTTCTCGACGTGGATGAGCGGCAGACCCGCCACCGGACGCATGTGCAGGCGCGGGCCGGCGACGTCGACGACGCCGGGAGCGACGACCAGGTCGACGTTCTTCTTCTCCAGGTCCCACACCATCCGGCGGATACCGTCGTGGCCGATGTGGTCGGTGGCCGTCACGGCGACCGTGTCCGCGCCGGACACCTCGATCGCGTCGAGAACGTCCTGCTCCGTGCCCAGCACGGGAATCTCGAGTCCGTCCACCGACAGCTGCTCGTCGTCCACCAGCTGCGTCCGGGGAAGACAGACACCCACGACCGAGTACCCGGCGGAACCGTCGCGACTGAACGATCGGGCCATCGACAGGGCCGAACTGAGACTGCCGACGATGACCACGGCGGTCTGATACCGGCCGTGACGCCGGGCCTTGGCCACGTGCCGGCGGAAGAGCCATCGAGTCGTGAGCAATCCCGCCAACCCGACCGGAAGCGCGATGGCGAGATACCCGCGCGCGAGTTCCGCTCGGAAGAGCAGCGACACGATCGCGACGAGACCGAACAACCGGAACGTCGCCGAGAGGATTCGTCGGTACTCCTCCGCGCCGGATCCCAGCACCCGCGGAGAGCGGGTGCGGAAGATGGCGAGGAAGGCGATCCACGTCGCGGCGAGGATCACGGAGACGGCGGTGTAGTTGAACGCGGCCATCACCGATTCCCGGGCGGGGGTGCCGAACCGAACCAACTGCGCACAGGCGACCGCGGCCACGACGACCGTCACGTCGGTGACGCGAACGCGATGGATGTACCCGCGCTCCCACTCTCGACGTGACGACGGTCGACGGACTCGCCTCGTCCGAGTCAGGGCAGCAACCGACCGCTCGGCGCCGTGCTCAGGACTCGGAGCAATCACGTTCGGCCTCGATTCTGGACTCGGCAGCGGGGTCGAGTGCGGTGATGCACTGTCGAAACCCTATTGCCTCACCGGACAACCCGCCCAGACAAGCACAGTGCGATGGATCACATCGCCTGTTCTCACAGAATTAATATATTGGACTCAAAGGTCGTCCGAAATGGGCCGGACCAATTCTTTCCGACCGCTGACATAAAAGACGATTCGCGATGCCACATCGATTATCTGGTCGGCATATCGCTCGAAATACCGACCGAGAAGGGCGATGTCGACGGCGTTCATCACATCGTGCCCGTATTCGTCCAGCGATACGGTGTCGATGACCGTTGTCTTCAATGCGTCGACTCTGTCGTTCTGCGCACTGAGCGAACCGACCGTGTCGAGGTCGTTGGTGCGCAGCGCCTCGACGATGCTGCGTGACATCTGCAGACACAGGTCGCTCATCTCGCGGAACTGTGGCGCAAGGTGATCCGGGACGATCGGCTCCGGGAAACGGCGACGAGCGGCTTCGGCGATGTGGACCGCCAATCCCGCCATTCGTGCCAGATCACTACTGATGCGCACGGTGGAGAACACGCGACGAAGATCCGCGGCCACCGGCGCCTGCAACGCCAGAACCGTCACCGCCTGATCCTCGCACCGCGCCCCCAGCGCACCCAGCGACTCACCGCGCGCGATGACACTCTCCGCGACGGAAAGATTCACATCGAGCAGCGCCGTGCTGGCATCCCGCATGACCGACTCGGCAGCGTCCGCGAGTGCACAGAGATCAGCGTTCAACTCGTCGAGTTGCACCGTGTAGGCATTGCGCATGTTCTCGTCATTCTCCTGCGGGCGTCGGACGTGCGAAGGCGTAGATACCCGCGCTGTCGGCGTTTCAACCCAGAAGAGCACCGATATCGGACGCGGGTACCGCACGAGAGTAGAGAAAACCTTGGACGCGTGTGCACCCATTACGCCGCGCGGATGCAAGTTGAGCGTCGGTTTCGATACCTTCGATCACCAGAGTGCGGTCCGTATCGGCCGCAAAACCTGCCAGCGCGCGCACCAGGGAGTCGCCGGCGGGCGTACCGAGAGTTCTCGCGATGGCCGCATCGATCTTGAATCCGTCGACCGGATACTCGATCAGTCGCTCGAGGGAGGAGAAGCCGATTCCGATGTCGTCGAGCAGCACGCGGAAGCCCTCGGCCTGCAGCGCGACGACGAAGTCGTGAGCTCGCGCTCGGTCGGCGTTCGAGCGGGTCTCGGTGAGTTCGAAGACGACACGGCTCGGCGGAACGCCGGACCGGCTCACGATGCCCACGAGGAACTGCACGGCATCGGGTGTGACCAGGTGCCGAGCGGACAGGTTCACGTGGAGATCGACGTCCTCGGCCAACCAGGACTCGAACCGCACCAGCGCAGCGACCAGCACGGCGTGGTCGACGTCGATCTCGAGCTCGCTGCCCTCGATCGACGGGAGGAAGTCCGCCGGGCTCACCACCGTGATGTCGGTACCGTCGGCCGTCGGCCGGTGCCAGCGCGCGAGCGCCTCCACCGCGGTGACGGTGCCGGACCCGATGTCGACGACGGGCTGGAACCACGGCACGATCTCGCCGGCGATCACCGCGTCGGCGACGATGCGATCGCGGAGCGAGAACAGGGACCGGCCTCGCGCACGCATGCCCTCGAGGTGCGTCTCGACGAGTCGAGCGAACTCGAGCAGGGTGGAGACGGTGTACTCGTCCGCCGGGTGCGGATCGTCGTCGACGAGGCACAGTGTGCCCACGACGAGGCCCTCACGGCCGTACAGCGGGACGGCGACGTAGGAACCGCACGATGCCGCGAACACCGACTCGGACGCTGCTGCGTGCGCGGGATCGGCGGAGAATCGACCGCGGTCGGCGTCGGGAACCACCACGGGGCCGGCACTGTCGACGACGAACGCGCAGGTCGCGGTCGATCGGGGACGCATTGCCATCGTGTCGCCGCTGCTCTGGGCCAGCGTGTACTGAGTGTCGGCGTCGAGGATGTTGACCATGGCCTGACCGAAACCCAGGGTCGTGGCGGCGAGGGATGTCAGCGTGCTCAGGGCCGGATCGCTGACCGAGAAGTCGACGTAGTGGCGCGCGGACTCGCTCTGGCGCCTGGCCGCAGTCCTGTGCATCGCACTTCCGTTCTTTCGCAGGACCCCGCAATCCTGAACAACCGATCGAAGATATTTCAGTGATTCGTACCTGTTCCCCGCCCGTATCGGTCACGGACGAGACAATGTTTCACGCGAACCGAGAAGGTCACACTTTACCGCCTCGGAAACAGCCACCGCGACCATTTACCGTCGACGTATCATCGGCCGATGACGGCGGACGACAGCCTTCGCGGTTCCGAGTGGAACGCTCGCGAGCGCAACGAGACGGACACTCAGCGGCTGGACCGGAACTGGTCGAACCTGCTGCAAGAACTGCGCGTCGTCCAGACCGGCATCCAATTGCTCACCGGGTTCCTGTTGACGCTTCCCTTCCAGGCTCGATTCCCGGAGCTGCGAACGTACGAACAGGTGATCTACCTGGTCACGTTGGGCGCTTCCGTGACGGCGACCATTCTGCTGGTCGCTCCTGTGGCATTGCACAGAATCCTTTTCCGTCGCCGAGCGCTCCGACAACTCGTCGACTACGCGAACCGCTTCGCCATCATCGGGTTCGTCCTCCTCGGCATCGCCATGTCCGGCGTCCCGATCATCATTTTCGGCCTGGTCGTCGGTCCGGTGGCAGGGGTGGTCGCGGGCGCCGTGTCCGCCTGCCTCTTCGCGACGGTCTGCATCGCGCTCCCCTTACGTGTGCGGCGCACACTCGGTCCCCAGCAGTGATGTGCGCCATCGAGGTGATAAATCGCCCGATGTGGGTACACGAGGTTTGTGATCACCTCGATATCGGACGGCGCGCCCGCTACCGCCACGAGTGATTCATCGTCCGACCTGGTGATGGACGCCATCCCAGCCGACGCTGTGCGGCTGACGGCAGTACGCACCTCGGTTCTCGCGTGGCTGCGGATGCGCGGTCTGGACGAGGACACCTGCCAGGACATCACACTCGCCACCTACGAGGCACTGGCCAACGGCGTCGAGCACGCCTACGACCACGCGCCGAGCGGCGGTCCGGGCACCATCGACCTGCGAGCGGAGTTCGGCCCCGAGGGCAGCGTCGTGATCCGCGTGACAGATCAGGGCATCTGGACGATCAGCGCCGACGACCCACGCCGAGGACGAGGACTGCCGTTGATCCACGCCCTGGCACACGAGGCATCCGTCGAGACGACGGATCAGGGAACGACAGTCGTCATGCGATGGATGGGCGACCGCGCCGTCTCACGATGACGGTCACACGACGAGTGCGGCGTGACGGGGCTGCGACTCGACTGTTCGGATCGGTCCGCTGATAGGTGAACCCGACCGTCGCGCAGCCAACAATGCCGCGCCGGTGGCCGCGATGGATTGCGGTTCCTGCGGCATGACGAGGGACGAACCCCATTCACGGGCGAACACGCCGCGGAGCAACGGGAGGTTCGCCGGACCGCCGGCGAGTACGACAGCGTCGACCTGCCGCGGCCCCCGACGTACGACATCTCTGACCCAGTCCGCCGCGTCGGAGACGTAGTCGAGCATCAAGCGATCGACGGTAGTGCGCCAGACGTTCACGGTGCCACCGACGAACGGGCCGCTGACACGCACGACGCGATGCAGGGCGATCATTTCCATCGCCCATTCCACGCCGTCGGTCAAGGACTGAGAGTCGCTGGGCGACAACGGATCCGACGTTCCGTATGCGGAGAGCAGATGTTCACGCACGCTGTCCGCGAAAGCGCTGCCACGGAACCTGTCGGTCCAGGCTGCGTCCTGTACGAAGCCGGTGGCGACATCGACGACCGACACCGACGTTCCGCTCTTGCCCATGTCGACGATGGCCACGGTGGACCCGGCCTCGACCAGACCCCGCATGCGCAGGTACATCAACTGCGCTCCGAGTTCGGATGCCAGGCGGACACATCCACCGGAATGTATCGACAGCGCAATGGTTCCGATGCGGGAGCAGGGCTCGTCCGGGACCACCAGGACTGCACTGTCGCGGTCCGCTCCGTGCCGGGCGCAGACGGAATCGACGACCTCGACCGCCACTTCCAACCGGTCACGTCCGCGGACCACCGGCACGGATTCGGTGCCGAGAAGCGCGCGACCCATCGGGTCCATGACTGCTGCCCGGATTGCCGACGCACCGAGAGAAATTCCGACCACTGCTCGCATGACCCGCCCCGTTCGTACCTGTTCGTACTCGCAGCCTATGTTGCCGAACAGGGAAAAGGTCGGTTCTCCAGCGTCCCGCACGATCTTTGGTTGGTTTCACTACGAGCCGACGGTTTCACTCCGCGTCGGACGAGCCTCCGTCGGGCGCCGGACCGTCGGAGGGGTCGGGCGTAGTGGGCTCCGGCGCCGGATCCGTGTCGGTGACGACCGGCCCGCCTCCGATATCGGTGCCACCCGTGCCGGTGCCGTCCGTTCCGGTACCCGAGCCCGATCCGCCGGTCCCTGTACCCGAACCTGTGCCGCCGGTCCCTGTGCCTGTGCCTGTGCCGCCCGAGCCACCGGACCCTGTGCTACCGGATCCTCCGGTGGCGGTCGGCTCCTCGTCCGTACCGGTCACCCTCGGCGTCGAGGACCCGGCGGACGGCGATGCCGGCCTCGGCCGCGGCGCAGCGGGCGATGCGGAGCCGGCAGCCGGAGCCTGCGCTGCGCCGGTACCGAGAGGGCCCGGATCGATGACCAGGCCGTCGCTCGACGTGGTGGCCGGCACGCCCGGCTGCGTCGAACCCGGCGCAGAGGGCGCGGGCCGAGCCGGAGACGAGGCGGGCGCCGCGGGATTCGGCTCGATGGTCGTGTCGCTCTCGGCGACCGAGTCGGCCCCGGTCCGCGTCACACCGGCGATCTCGGCGTCGCGCGCACCGGTGACGGCCCACACGGCGAACGATCCCGCGATGACGGCCGCGGCGATACCGGCTCCGACCACTGCGTAACCACGTCGAGTGTCCGCCGGAACGGGCTCGGGCAGCGCGAGAACGACAGGTATGGGTCCGGTCTGCGCATCCGACACGACCGCATCCGACGACACCGCCACGGCGACGGCAGGTGAATACGACAGGTCGGTGTCGACGGCGTCGACCAGGGTGACGTCGCTGATGTGCTGATCGGCCAGCGCGCGAGCGATCGGTTCGCGCAGCGCCGGCGACTCGAGGAGTACGGCAGTTCCCCAGACGGGCAGGTCGGCACGAGCGGCGCGGAGCCGCATCAGCCCGACCGCCGTGGCCACGGCGGAGCCCACGGCCGCGGAGTCGCCCCCGAGATCGGTGACCCGCTCGTCGACCGGTCCCAGATGCGGGAGTTCGACGTCGACGAGTGCCGCGGTCACGTCATCGGCAGTCGCCGAGATACCCAGCACGATGTGCACGTCTCTCCCCCTTCTGTTCGTTCGTTCGGTCGTGCGCTGACGGTCAGTTGACGCGGGTTCCGGTCGAGGTCGGCGCCGGGACCGTGGTCGTCGGTCGGACCGTGGTGGTGACCGGCGCGGAGGGCGCGGTCGTCACTGCCGACGTGGTGGGCCGGTTGTTCGGTCGACGCGTCGTCGTCACGGGCGACTCCTGCTCTGTGGGAGCCGCCTCCTGAGGTTGCGTCGGGGCGGCCACGGGCCGGCGACTCTGCGGCGTGGGCTCGGTGACGGCGGTGGTCGACGGCGCATCGGTCACATCCGTGACGGATGTCGTGGTCGTGGTCGAGGTGCGCGTCGACGGCTCCACCGATGTCGTGGCAGGCGGCGCCTGCGGCGATTCGGTATCAGGCGTCGTGGTCTCGGCGGTCGTCGGGGAGACGGAGGAGGTCACGACGACACGATCGGCCGACCGCACGTCGACGTCCTCCGACTGGCCCGACGCTGCCGCTGCGGCTCCGAGGGTCACGGCCGCCAGGAGCGCCGACGTACCGACGACCACGCCGACACGCGAGCGGCGTCGACGCCGCGCCGGCCGTGAGCGACGTACGGGAACGGACGACCGCGCCGGTGGCGGTGTCGGGAGAACCGCACGCGAGACCGGCGTGAGCACCGTGGTGACGGAGTCGTCGGCCGGAAACTGGTCGGGGACTGGGAACGGCGCGCTCATCGGAGCGGGTGGGATCACCGTGGACAGGTGCGCCGCGCCGAGTGCTGCGAAGTGCTGCGGGTACCGGGCGACGACCATCGGGACGGCGACGTGCTCGGTCACCACGCGCTGGAGGAAGGGAATGTGCGCACCGCCGCCGACGAGCAGCACGGCGTCGACGCCCTGCGTGACCGCATCGCTCAGATGGCCCAGGAACTCCGCAAGCAACGGAGCGACGAGAAGTTCGAAGTCCGTGCGGCGCAACCGGACCGGATCGACGACGAACGGCCCGGACAGGTCGACGGCGCGCTCGTCCGACAGCATCTCCTTGGCGACGACGCTGTCCCGAGCCAGGTTCTGCACGGCGGCAGGGCTCATCTTCTCGGCAGCGCCGAACGTGGCCGCGAGGTACTCGGCGACAGCAGCATCGATGGCGTCACCGCTGAGTTCCGCAGTGCCGGCGCTGAAGTACAACTCGCCCGTAGAGGTGTCGAGAACGTGCACACGGGTGCCCACTCGGCCCAGGTCCACGATGGCGACGGTGCGGGCGAATTCGAGGGAGCCGTCCATGCGAGCCGCGGCGAGGAAGGCATCGCACTCGCCGATCAGGCGGACGCCGCCCGGTCCGTACACGTCCTCGGGATCACCGCCCACTGCCATGACGGGCGCGTCGCGGGCCCATCCCAGTTCGGCGGACATGTCCGCGGCAGCGGTCGACGCATCGGTCAGCGGATGCAGGGCGTCGGTGAACGACGTCCGCGCCTCGACCAGACGGCCCCCGCCGTCCACGACCACTCCACGTACACACCCGGTGCTCATGGAGACACCGAACGTTTCCGTGTCGGAGCGCATCATGGATCACCACCATCGGCTGTCGGGGGAACGTACCGACCGATAGTAGAGCCTCAAACCGGGCATAGCAATGTAGCGGACCGTAAAAACAAACCGGAGGTCTACTGGAGAAAGTTCAAATAAGCCTTCGACGGGGTCGGCCCGCGCTGTCCCTGATACTTCGAGCCGAGCGACGAACTGCCGTACGGATTGATCGCCGGACTGGAGAGACGGAACAAGCAGAGCTGCCCGATCTTCATGCCCGGCCACAATGTGATGGGCAGATTGGCGACGTTCGACAGCTCCAGCGTGATGTGGCCGCTGAAGCCCGGATCGATGAAGCCCGCCGTCGAGTGTGTGAGAAGTCCCAGACGGCCCAGACTCGACTTGCCTTCGAGCCGGCCCGCGAGGTCGTTCGGCAGCGTCGTGAGTTCCAGCGTCGACCCCAGTACGAACTCGCCCGGGTGGAGAACGAACGGCTCGCCCTCGGCGGGTTCGACCAGCGTCGTCAGTTCGTCCTGGCGAAGTTTGGGGTCGATGTGGGTGTAGCGGGAGTTGTCGAACACCCGGAAGAGGCCGTCCAGTCGAACGTCGACACTCGACGGCTGCACCATCGCCTCGTCGTACGGCTCGATACCCAGCGTCCCGGCGTCGACCTCGGCCTTGATGTCACGATCGGAGAGCAGCACGCCCAGAAGGCTATAGACCGGCAGCGCCTGCCTCCATGTTCGCCCTGCTAATCTGGTCGCTGCGCACCTCACGGGTGCCGCGCCGATGTAGTTCAATGGCAGAACATCAGCTTCCCAAGCTGAATACGCGGGTTCGATTCCCGTCATCGGCTCCACCTCGACCGGTCGGGCGATAGTGGAATCGAGACCCCGGTTTCCGGGGGTTACCTTCCACTATTCGCATCCACTGTGTCCGGCGACACGCGTCGTTCCTGGTCAGGATGGGTACACGTCCGCCCATCACTGTCTACCTCCCCGAAACGAGTACCTCCATGACCGAACGCGTCGTCTCCGCACGCCTCGATGTCGACATCACGGCCGCCAGCACCCTGGAGTTCCAGATCGCGGTCGCCCCGCATCCGGGTGCACAGGTGGCGGAGACGCTGTCGTTCATGCTCGACGGCACTGCTGTCGACGCGCGGGAGGTCAGCGGCAACCACGGGAACCGCATCCATGTTCTCGAGGTCGGCGAGGGCAACCTGCAGGTGTACTACGACGCGACAATCACCGGGAACGCCGAGCCGGCGCCGGTCACGGATCTCGATCGCTCGGTCTACCTGCGTCCCAGCCGCTACGCCGAGGCCGACAAGTTCTTCGGGTTCGCCGCCACCGAGTTCGGCAGTGAGTCGGACGACGAGGTCCTCCTCTCCAAGGTGTCCGACTGGGTCGGCCGACGCCTGCAGTACGTCCCGGGCAGCAGTGACCCCATCGACGGCGCGGCGGACACGCTGTTGGCCGGCGCGGGAGTATGCCGCGACTACGCCCACCTCGTCGTGGCGATGCTGCGCGCTCTGAACGTGCCCGCGCGTCTCGTCGCGGTGTACGCACCGGGATGCGACCCGATGGACTTCCATGCCGTCGCCGAAGCTCTGGTGGGCGATACCTGGCAGGTCGTCGATGCCACGTGCCTCGCGCCGCGCTCGACCCTGGTCCGTATCGCGACCGGCCGCGACGCTGCGGACACCGCGTTCCTGGACAACCACAAGGGCTCGATCACCCTGAACAGCTCGACCGTCACGGCCGTCGTCTCCGGCGACCTTCCCCGTGACGACATCCACGAGCTGGTGGCCCTGTCCTGACCGGCTGAACGGGCGTTCCGTCGGTCGCTTCGATGAGCCGCGTTACTGTGACTCGACGAAGCAGGAAGCGAGACGCCCATGAGCATCGAACCGGATGCAGCGCTCAGCAGTGAGTATCCAGAGTCGGACGACGGTGACTACGACACCGTCATCACTCCCGGCAAGGACCCGTTCTACCGGGCTCCGGCAGGGTTCGAGCAGACGCGTCCCGGAACGGTGCTGCGCTCCCGCGAGGTGTCGATCGCGCTCTTCGGCATCGTCCGTCAGCAGGTCACGGCGTGGCAACTGCTCTATCGCACCGACAGCATCGATCACGAACCTCGCGTCGCCGTAACCACGGTCCTGCTGCCGGTGGGCGCGGATCCCGGTGCTCCGCAGGCCCTGCTGTCGTACCAGTGCGCCATCGACGCCGTCTCCGACCGCTGCTTCCCGTCGTACGCGTTGCGCAAGGGCGCACACGCCAGTGGCGCGGTACCGCAGTTCGAACTGATGATCATCCTGTACGCGTTGCGCCGCGGCTGGGCGCTGTCCCTTCCCGACCACGAGGGCATGGACGGGCGATGGGGAGCACCCGTCGAGCCCGGCTACTGCACCCTCGACGGAATCCGCGCCGCGCTGTCCTTCGACTCGCTCGGACTGGACGATGCCACTCCCGTCGCCCTGTGGGGATATTCGGGCGGTGGACTGGCGACGTCGTGGGCAGTCGAGGCCGCGAGCGAGTACGCCCCGGAGATCGATGTGGTCTGCGCCGCGCTGGGATCACCGGTCGGCGACCCGGCGTCGGCGTTCTCGCGACTGAACGGAACCCTGTTCGCGGCTCTGCCGACGATGGTGGTCGAAGGCCTCCGGCGCACCTACCCGGCGCTCGATTCGGTCATCCAGGAGCACGTCGCGTCCCCCGGCCTCCACATCCTGGACACCCTCGAACGCAAGACCACGATGCACGCCGTGATGACCCTGCTCATGCACGATCTCGAGCGGTACACCGACATCCCCCTCGCCGATGTCATGGCCACACCCGCGCTGGTGCAGATCTTCCAGGACATCCAGCCCGGCAAATCGGCACCGACGTTCCCCCTCTTGGTGTTCCAAGCCGTGCACGATCCGATCATCGCCGTCGACGACGTCGACGGTCAGGTCGAGCGGTACCGCGCCGCCGGGGCCCACGTCACCTACATTCGCGACCGCCTCAGCGAACACCTGTCTCTGCACCCGATCGCCGCTCCCGCGACGCTCGACTGGATCGCCGACCGCTTCGCCGGGAAGCCGTTGCCCGACGCGACCACCGAGACCGTGTGGTCGACCGCGCTGACCCTCGGGGGTATGCGCGGACTGCTCGGCCTCACGGTCTCGACGGGTCGTGCGTTCTTCGGCAGGAAGGTCGGCTGAGCCTCAGCTCTGCTGCTGAACGGTGTCCTTCGCGTCCTTGGCGTGGTCGCCGACATCTTGCGCCGCGGACGTGCCCTCGTCCTTGACGGTGCCGACGGCGTCGGTGGCGGTCTCCTTGACGGACATCGCCGCGTCCTTCGCCGGCTCCTTCAGGTTGGCCGCCGTGCTCTGCGCGACATCCCGAGCCTCGTCGACCAGCGGGGAAGCCTTGTCCTTCAACGTTTCTGCTGCCTGCTGCTCCTTCGAACTCGCCGGGAGCAGCGACGCGGCAATGAGTCCCGCTCCGAATGCCACCAGACCGGCCGCCAACGGGTTGCCACGTGCGGCGCCCGTGACACCGCTCGGAGCACCCTTGACCTTGTCCCCCGCCGACGACAGCGACGACTGCGCGCTCGACGTCGTGTCGTGGGCGGACCCCATCACACGGTCCCGGACACCGGACACGGCTCCGGTGACACTGCTGACCTTGCGCTTGGCCATGGTGGCTGGATTCGCCTCGTAGGCAAGGGTACCGACGTCGTTGCTCAGTGTCCGCCGCGTACGTTCGATGTCCGCGCGGATCGCATCGGGTTCGGTCATGGTCGCCTCTCCTCATGATGTGCGCTCGTGTCTCGAGCGACGGTGTCCGGGTGGGGTGTGAGCGCCCCGGGGATGTCCTTCACGGTGTCGGTGGTGCGGGGCATCCCGGGTGCCGACTTCAGCGACGAGCGCCCGACCACGGCGAGAACGGCCGCGATGACGGCCCAGATCACGGTCACCACCAGTGCCGACCATCCGCGCCCGATGGCGTTGCCGAGGCTCCACCACAGAGCGACCGACAGGAACAGCAGCACGAAATACCCGGCAACTGCTGCGCCGGCGAGCATTCCGGCCCCTTTACCGGCGCGGGTGGCGGTCTGACGGGCCTCCGCCCTGGCCAGCGCGAGCTCCTGGCGCATCAGCACCGAGAGATCCTCACTGACGTTGGAGAGCAGTTCACCGATCGACGGGTTTCCGTCCGACCGGGTGTTCGGTGCGGTCACGGCAGCCGCCCGGTGGGATCGGTGCCGAAGTCGGGGGGACCCATCGCCTCGCCGAAGCCCGACGGCTGCACGCCCGCACCCGGATCGGCGTATCCGACCGTCGTCGTGGTGGCGAGAGGTTCGACGCCGCCGTCGGCGTGCACCGCCGTCGCTGCGTCGGTTCCCGAATCGTCCTGCTGCGCAGCGAACAAGCCGCGTCCCAGACGTCCGGCCAACAGACCGGCACCCGCCGCGATCGCCAGGAAGGCACCCGGCCGTCGGCGTGCGAAGCCCGTGACCTCGTCCAGGACGTGGCCCGGTTCACGGTCGTCCAACCACGATGCGATGGTGTGCGAGCGCTCGGCGGCCTGCCGTGCCAGATCGGTCGCCACGCCCGGGTTCTGCGAGCCGTCGGCCATCGAACCCAGTTCGTCGGCCAGGGACCGCAGGCCGGACGCGACCCGCTTCTGTTGCGCGCCTGCCTGATCCGTCAGTTCGCGTCGAGTCTGGTGCGCGAGTTCCTTCGCGCGGTCGGTCGCCTCGCCGGCGACGGAGGCAGCCTGATCCTTGGCCGTGGACGCCGTCGACTGCGGCTCGTACTCCGCGTGTCGGCCGGGCGGGGGCCTGCGGACACCGGAGGCGGAGGTGCAGGAATATTTCCGGCGGAGTGAGTCATGGTATGTCCCAACAGGTTCGCGAGTCGTACTCGGACCCGGCTGAGATACCCCGCGAAGAACGGAGAAACCATTCTCACCGAAGAAAACCGGAAGGAATGGTCAGGCTCCGAGTTTGTCCACCATGTCGTCCAGGGCGGCCGCCGCGGTCGCCAGACGTTCCGGGGAACGGTCGTCGCCCAGTTGCTCCACGATCGCCGCCTTCGTGGTGATCAACACGGAGTCGGACTCGTCGTCGGTCACGACGGGCCGACCGTCACGCAGCACCAACGACGTTCCGTCGGGTGCCTCCAGCAGGTGCTCGAGCATGTCTGCTGTCACTGTCATCGTCGTTCTCCTCGTGTCTCGAAAGGTCAGGGCGTGGCTTCGTGCCCTCGTTGGCCGTGGGTGCGACGGTCCTCTTTCATCTCCGCCTCGAAGACGTGTCTGCGACCGCCCATCAGATCGTCGCGGATCCGACGCTCGTGCTCGCGCACCGTGGACCAGTACCCGTCGTCGAAATCCTCGACGATCTGAAAGGTCCATCGGCCCTCGATCACGTTGCGTCCGACGACCTCTGCCTCGAGCGCGTCGGCTGCAGCAGCGTGGCCGGCCTCCCGCAGCTCGTCGGCAGCCTTACCCAGTTGCAGATCTGCGTGCCCCATCATCTGATGGAACGAATACAGCTGCCCGCGTGCACGTTCCACCCACTCCAGGGCCTCGGACACCGAACCCACAGCGGACACCGTGGCGTCGTCCGCGTCGGTGGGACGGCGGTGGTCGGCCAGCATCTTCTCGCGGTCTTCACTCATGTCGAGTGGTTACCCTCGCCGTATCCGTGCGAACCGCGACAGCGTCCGCACACCCCCCAGAAGAAGACGTCGATACCGTCGACCGCGAAGTCGTCCGGGTCGCCCGTCGAGCGGCGGACGTCGGTAGTCAGCGACGTGTCGAACACCTGCCGGCATTGCCGACACATCAGGTGATGGTGGTCGTCTCCGTCCACCCGTAGTTCGTACAGCGCGGGGGAGTTGGCCGGCTCGATCCGGCGGAGCAACCGCGCCGACACCAGGGCGTCCAGGTTCCCGTACACGGTCTGGCGGGACATCCCCTGCGGCGACAGCGTGCGCGCCACGAAACCGGCGTCGACGTGCGGGTGCTCGGCCACCACGCGAAGCACTCGCATGCGGGGCCGCGTCACCCGCAGGCCTCGATCGCGCAGCACCCGCTTCCAGTGCGTTTCCGACGGTGCGACCGTCGCGACTTCGTCTGTTTCCACGACGCCGGTGTGCCCTCGGACGGACGTGCGAAACCACTTCGTCCCGGTCAGTCCGTGGTCGGCGACGCAGCCCTGATCTTGCGACGATGACTGGTGTCGCAGAAGGGATAGTTCTTGCTGCGGCGGCATGCGCACAGCGCCACCATGAACCGATCGGAACGCACGCTCGTGCCGTCGTCGAGTTCGACGACGACGGGACCCTCCACCATGACGGGGCCGCCGGGCACCATCCGGACGGCTCGGGCGGCTCGCGGGTCAGGGGCGTAGGGCACGGATGACCACCAGTTCCTCGGAACGACGGCCCGGCTGCAGCGCACCCGTCGACTCGAGCCACTCGGCACGTGCGTGCATCACCGGACCGAACGCGATGCGGCGACGCGCGACGACGTCCACGGTGGTTCCAGAGCGACGCAGGCGCTCGACCGTGCGCGCCTCCCCGGCGAACTCGGACTGCACGATCAGCATCGTGCCGCCCGGGACGAGGAGATCGAACGCGTTGTCGCACAGAGGATCCAGGACGATCCGGCCGTCGGAACCCGCATCCCACGCGCGATGCACTCCGCGTCCGGTGGGCGCGGCGGGCGACGGAACGTAGGGAGGATTGGACACCACCAGATCGAAGGGCGCCTCGAGAAGCGCATCCTCGAGAGTTCCCTGCCGAGCATCGACGGCCACGCCGATCCGATCGGCGTTGTCCAGTGCGCACGCGACGGCGCGTGAGTCGAGGTCGTAGGCGAGCACCTCGCGAGCCCCGAGACATGCCGCCTCCAGGGCGAGGACGCCGGTTCCGGTGCACAGGTCCAGGACTCGGGCATCGAGCGGTGATGCTGCGACAGGCATGACGTCGCACATCAGTCGGGAGTCGTCCTGCGGCGCATACACACCGGGGTGAGCGCGAATCATGTCGATCGTGTCGCGGTGAACCGTCGTCACACGAGTACCTTCCGTCGGCGCAGCGGTGCGCTGGCGGCAATTGCCGCCATCAATTACCTATGCATTCCCGCTCACCGGTTACTCAAACGCCGCGAAGAATGGTCACCATCGTCGCGCGATGATCTCCGCGATGCGCGGAATCTCGTCGTCCGGCAATGGTTCCGACCCGATCACGACCTGTCTGCTCAGCAGACCGTCCACCGACATCGCGAACAACTCCGCGGATGCGACGGTGGCCGGGTATCCCGCCTCGGCCATCTTGGACGCCACCAAGGCCACGAACGCCCCGAGTTGCGAGTCGAACGCTGCCTTCAGTTCGGGACGCACCAGGCCTTCGCCGAGGAGGTGGTGGCGCGCCATGACCCGGCCGCGATGCGCGTCGCTGCACATCTCGCGGACGAACCCCACGAGGGCACCGACGACTGCTTCGTGCTCCCACGACTGCAGGGCGAAGTGCCGCGCGGCCACCTCGAGATCGCGGCGGAACACCTCGTCGAGGGCCAACGCGAGCAAGGTCGCGCGGTTCGGCGCGTGGTAGTTGACGGCCCCGGCACCGAGGCCGGTGGCCTCGTCGACAGCGCGATGGGTGAACCCCCGCGGCCCGCGTTCGGCCAGGACACGAACGGCAGCTTCGGCGATGAGCAGCCGCCTACTGGGCTTGTTCGCTGGATCCACGTCGAGCATATTACGGCCCTGACGTGCGGAAAGATAATCAATCGGACATCCGTGCCCGCCGTCGCATCGATGTCCGGTCCGGGGAGAAGCTCTTGACACCGGAGCCACCGACCCGTTTTCTATACAGATGTTGAGGAATCGAACCATGGGTCGCCGCGGCTTCTTCGCTGCTGCCGCTGTCGCCGCCGGGGCTGTCACGGTCGCCGTCGCACCACGAAGTTCCGCCGCTCCCGTCGCTCTCGGAGCGCCTGCCGACACGCACCGTTATCCGGGGTACCGGGGCGCCGACGTCGATCTGCCCTACGCGAGGTACATGCAGCCGCGTACCGCCCCCGCTCAGCAGCACGTGCTCGACGCCGTCGCTGCTCCCCCACTGCCCGCGGCAACGGTGCCCCGCTTCGACGACATCACCCGCGACCTCGCCGCCACCGGAACTTCGGCCGTCGAGACCGGATACGGGCAGGGCGCCGACGGTGTGGTGTTCGTGGCGACGCGGACGGAGATGCCGGGCGTCACCGCGGCGATGTGGGACTGGTGGTTCGGATGGCATTCCACCGAGGCCGCGCGCTACAAGTTGTGGCACCCCGACGCCCACCAGTACGCGTCATTGGCGACCGATCTGACGGGCACATCCCTGCCGGACAAGCAGAAGTACATCGGCAACACGACATACGTCGACGAGTACGTCGGACCGAAGCTGCAGCAGCTGGGGATCAACTTCCGGGACCCCGTCGCTCACGGATTCACCGTGCCGGCCGATCAGACGATCATTTTCGGTCGCGTCGGCAGCAGCATCGCACCGGTCGACCTGGGGTGGCTCGCCCATCAGGTCCGGCCGATCGACGGCGGCGCCGAGATGCGCAGCCGTTTCCACCTCAACCTGCGGGGGCTGCACGTCCCCGATCTGACGCAGGCAGCGAATGCCGTCGCCCGAGGCGCCTCGGTGGACCCGACGGACCTGCAACTGGGCCTGGACCTCGGTCGGGACCTGATGCTGCACTGCGGGCAGGAGATGAACCACCTCGCGCAGTTCCTACCGGAGCTGTACGCGGAATTCTCGAGCTGAGATCAGCCCGTCGACCCCGAGTTCTTCGACTCGGAACCCTTCGACACGAGCTCGGCCGACAACCGGCTGATCGCGGTGTTGGAATCCTGGGACAGACGGGTCAGCAGGGAGAACGCGTGCTCGGCGTCCACACCGAACCGCTCCATGATCATTCCCTTGGCCTGACCGATGATGTCGCGCGACGCCAGGGCCGAGTGGAGCTGGTCCTCGACCCGGCTGGAGGTCAGGGCGATAGCCGCGTGGGTCGCCAACGCCTCCCCCACGGCGATCGCCTCGTCGCTGAAAGCGGACGGTTCATGAGCGAACAGGTTGAGGGCGCCGAACGTGTCCCTGTGGGTGAACAGCTGGAACGACAGCGAACTACGGACACCGGCCTCGACGGCTGCGGGCGCGTACTTCGGCCACCGCATCTCGAGAGTGAGATCGTCCGCTCGCACGACTTCCACCGACGTCGCCGCGTCCAGACACGGACCCTCGCCGAACTCGATCTGCAGCGCGTCGAGGCGGGGAGGGAGATCGGACGTCGGTCCGTGCGAGGTGAACGTCGACTTGCGTCCGGCGATCTCCACGATGTCCGCCGCGTCGGCGCCCGGGACCAGGTCCAACGCCGCTCGCGTGATCTCTCTGAGCTTGGTGTCGAGGTCGCCGTGCGCCGTCAGGTCGCGGGCGAACAGCGCCAACGCCGACGTGATGTCTCGCTCGCTCATACGCTGCTCCATCCATGTCGGGAGGGCTGAACGGAACACCCCACTGTGCCGACCGGACATATGTGTCCGTCGGCACCTATGGATTGACCGCGCGGCCCCTCGGGTAAACAAGGACGACCCACCGAAAGGCACGTCGTTGCGCATTCTCGTCACCGGGTCCACCGGCTACATCGGTTCCCGGCTCATCCCTTTCCTCCTCGGCGACGGCCACGTCGTCCTCGCAGCCATGCGCGACGACAGCAAAGCGTCGTCGTTCGCCTGGAACGAGGACGTGACGCCGGTGCACTTCGACATCACCGACCACGACTCCATCGACAGCGCGGTGAGCGGCGCCGACGCGGTGGTCTACCTGGTGCATTCGATGGACGACGGCGACTTCGTCACCAAGGACCGCGAGGCAGCTCAGGCTGTCGCGGCGGCCGCGGAGAAGCACGGCGTCGGCCGCATCGTCTATCTCTCCGGGCACGTTCCCGACGACGACATCGAGCTGTCCGATCACATCCGCTCCCGCCTACAGGTCGAGGAGGTCTTCCTCAACTCGTCGGTGCCGGCCACCGTGCTGCGCGCGGCAATCATCCTGGGCGCGGGATCGACGTCGTTCGAGTTGGTCCGCAAGATGGTCGAGCGGCTGCCCGTCACCCCGGTTCCCAGTTGGATGGTGAACAAGGTGCAGCCCATCGCCACGACCGATGTCCTGCAGATCATTGCCGCCGCGCTGAAGGGCGACCCGATCGCCGGATCCTTCGACATCGGCGGAACCGAGGTGCTCACCTACCCCGAGCTGCTCTCGCGCTACGCGGACATCGCGGGCTTGGCGCGGCCGCAGTTCCGAGTACCGCTGGTCCCCACACCCGTCGTCGGGCGGGCGGTCGCCACCATCACCGGCATGCCCCCGGGCACCGTGATCTCTCTGGTCGACAGCCTTCACCACGACATGATCGTCCGACGAGGCAACGCGGCGACGGACACCTTCGCCGACGCGGTGGGCGAGTTGGTCGGGATCGACGAGTCGATCAGGCGCTCCCTTGAAACCAGCACCCACGACGGCACGGACGCGGAGGGAACGACCGATCCCCAGTCCGCTGCCGACACCGACCCCTCGTGGGCCGGCGGCGTGGTCAGCCTGCAGGACGGCGACGTCGTCCACTCCCCGACCGGGAAGATCTCGCGGGCAATGCTGCATCCCAAGTCCTGACGGGTGGTTCCGGCGTCGTCCTTCGGGTACCCGCCGAAGATGACGAATACCGAAGAGACAGTCGACCAGTACACCAAACGTGACCCGACGACTGCGTACGGAGTACCGGATCGCGAAGGGCAGGAACCGATCTCGCATCCGGGACTCACCGGCGACCTCCGGACCACACCCGACCACGGGGAGAGCACCTACCGGGGATCGGGCCGACTCACGGGCCGCAAAGCGCTGATCACCGGCGCCGACAGCGGCATCGGCCGGGCCGTCGCGCTGGCCTTCGCGCGCGAAGGCGCGGACGTCGTCCTGTCCTATCTCGACGCCGAGGAGGAGGACGCGACGCAGACGGCGCGCCTGGTCGAGGAGGCCGGCCGGCGGGCGGTGAAGGCTCCGGGCGACATCCGCAGCGAAGAGCACTGCAACGATCTGATCGACACGGCGTTCCGCGAACTCGGCGGTCTGGACATCCTGGTGAACAACGCCGCGTTCCAGATGGCGCAGAGCGGCGGCATCGCCGACATCAGCACCGAGCAGTTCGACCGAGTTCTCAAGACGAATCTGTACGCACTGTTCTGGTTGTCGAAGAAGGCCGTGTCGGTGATGGAGCCGGGCGCGACCATCGTCAACACCGCCTCGGTGCAAGGGGTGTCCCCGTCACCGGAGCTGCTCGACTACGCCACCACCAAGGCCGGCATCATCAACTTCTCGAAAGGACTGGCGTCCGAGGTGGCGCCTCGCGGCATCCGCATCAATGTCGTTGCGCCGGGGCCGATCTGGACCCCACTGATTCCCGCGACGATGCCGTCCGACAGTGTCGACGGCTTCGGTGACCAGGTACCGCTGGGCCGCGCCGGTCAACCCGCCGAACTCGCACCCGCCTACGTGTTCCTCGCGTCGGGCGAATCCAGCTACATCACAGGTCAGGTCATCGGTGTCACCGGTGGCGCACCCATTCTCTGAGAGGCAACACTCATGAAAGCAGTGACATGGCACGGCAAGCGTGACGTTCGAGTCGATACCGTCCCGGATCCGGTGATCCAGGAGCCCACCGACGCCATCATCGAAGTGACATCGACCAACATCTGCGGATCCGATCTGCACCTCTACGAGGTGCTCGGCCCGTTCATGAATGCGGGCGACATCCTGGGCCACGAGCCCATGGGCATCGTGCGTGAGGTGGGAAGCGCGGTGTCGAACCTGTCGGTCGGCGACCGTGTGGTCATCCCGTTCCAGATCTCCTGTGGCTCGTGCTACATGTGCGACAAGCTGCTCTACACGCAGTGCGAGACGACGCAGGTCCGCGAATCCGGCATGGGCGCAGCGTTGTTCGGCTACTCCGAGCTGTACGGATCCGTGCCCGGCGGCCAGGCCGAGTACCTCCGGGTCCCGCACGCCGACTTCACCCACATCGCGGTGCCGGAGGGTCCCGACGACTCCCGGTTCGTCTACCTGTCCGATGTCCTACCGACGGCTTGGCAGGCCGTGCAGTACGCCGATGTTCCCGAGGGCGGCACACTCACGGTTCTCGGACTCGGCCCCATCGGCGACATGGCCGCACGCATCGGCATCCACCTCGGCTATCGAGTCATCGGCGTCGACAGGGTGCCGGAGCGCCTCGAACGGGCGCGCGCCCGCGGTGTCGAGACCGTCGATCTCCGCGCCCACGGCGGACAGGTCGGGGATGCCATCCGTGACCTGACCGACGGCCGCGGAACGGATTCCGTCGTCGATGCTGTCGGCATGGAGGCGCACGGTTCCCCGGTGGCCAAGGCGGCACAGCAGCTCGCCGGCCTGCTTCCCGATGCACTGGCGAAGCCGATGATGCAGAAGGCAGGAGTTGATCGCCTCGACGCCGTGTACTCCGCCGTCGACATCGTGCGGCGCGGCGGAACCATCTCGTTGTCGGGTGTCTACGGCGGCGCGGCGGACCCCTTGCCGATGATGACGATGTTCGACAAGCAGATCCGCCTCCACATGGGTCAGGCGAACGTGAAGCGGTGGGTCGACGACATCATGCCGTTACTGACCGATGCGGATCCGCTCGGCGTCGACGACTTCGCGACGCACACACTGCCGTTGGCCGACGCACCGCACGCCTACGACATCTTTCAGAAGAAGCAGGACGGCGCGGTGAAGATCATTCTCCGACCGTGATCGGGACCAGGCGGTCCAGCTCGAGGACGCCAAGGGTTCGCCGTACGCGCATCGACGGCGCGATGACGCTGTCGATGGCGTGCGGCGACTCCGCCAGCGCGTTCTCGATGGCCGTCACGCCGGCCGAGCTGAAGAACTCGACACCGCCGAGATCGAGGACGAGGGCGGAGACCGCCAGCCGATGTCGTAGCGCGGTTTCGAACTCGAGAGCCGTGACCAGGTCGACGTCGCCGTGAACGGTGAGCGTCGGCGAGCCGGTGACGGGGGCATCGATGGTGAAGGAGATCGGGAGTTGATCGGTGGACGGGGTGTGTGACGTCATCGATGTACCTTTTCGGCGCTTCCCGGCCACGACCGGGTGTGTTGAGCGAAGGGCCCGACTCTGGACCACCGTGTCGATGATGTTGCCGGACCCGGGTGACGGTCCCACAGACGGCAAGATCACGAATAGATCACGGTAAGTAACAGAAGGGTCACGGCGGTACCGGCACCCCGATCGAGCTGCCGGTACCGCTCCCGTGTCAGCTCCGGGTGGCTCGCAACGCATCGGCGGCCGACACGGGCTCGCGGCCGAGGAGCCTCGCCAGATCGCCGGACTCGGTGTCCAGATCCCCGCGTGCGATGCCCGCGTCGGCGCTGGCGAGCATCTGCGCGACCGGGGTGGGCAGACCTGCACCTTCGAGCGCACCGACGTGCTCGTCGGTGGACAGATCCTTGTAGGTGACGCCGGAGCCGATGACCGCGGCGATCGCGTCGGCCACGCCGTCGTAGGTCAGACGCTCGCCACCCAGCTCGTAGACCTTGCCGGCCTGATCGTCGGAGAGTAGGACGGCCACCGCAGCGGTGGCGTAGTCGGCACGTGCCGCACCCGCGAGGACACCCTGGCCACCGCTGCCGATGATGGCTCCGGTCGCCGAAGCCTGGTCGACCGACGCGGCGTAGTTCTCCCAGTACCACCCGTTACGAAGCAGGACGGACGGCACCGACGACGACGCCAGGCGCTCCTCGGTGGCGATATGTTCGGGAGCGAGACTGACCGTGCTGGTATCGGCCTTGAGCAGGCTGGTGTACGCGACGAGTGAGACACCTGCGGCCTCGGCAGCCTCGATCACGTTGGTGTGCTGCGCAACTCGCTTGCCGACCTCCGAACCCGACACGAGCAGCAGCTTGTCGACGCCGTCGAACGCGGCGCGCAAACTCGCCGGATCGCCGTAGTCGGCGACGCGAATGGTCACGCCGCGAGCGGCCAGATCGGCAGCCTTGGCCTCGTTGCGGACGACGGCGACGATGTCGCTCGCCGCGACACCGTGGTCGAGAAGTGCGTGGACGGCTGCCGAACCGAACTGGCCCGTAGCTCCGGTCACCGCATATGTGGTCATGACATGTCTCCTGGGTCGAAAAGGCGAACGCGGCTCGGTCCGAACCGCTCGTCGACCACTATGCACTTACTTTTCGTACAGTGCAACATCATCAGTAACCAGTGACTGTTCGGCTGGTACTCTGAACGAGTGCCCGACATCGATCCCACACTCGAAGCAGACGTGTTCTCGCGCAACTGCTCGTCTCGCGACACGATGCAGGACATCACCGGTCGATGGGGCGTGCTGGCGCTCGCTGCGCTGGCGGAGGGCCCCTACCGCTTCGGGGCGCTGCGACGCCGCGTGGACGGAGTGAGCGAGCGGATGCTGTCCCAGACGCTGCAACGTCTCGAGCGCGACGGTCTGGTCACCAGGACGGTGCTGGAGCAGATCCCGCCCAAGGTGGAGTACACCCTGACGGATCTGGGGCGTGCGGCCGCCGACCACCTGGTGGGTCTGATCGACCTCGTCCAGTCGAACATCGCGACCGTGACGGCTGCGCGCGCCGAGTACGACGCGCGCAGCACGGCCACGATCTAGCTGGTGCCGCGACCGGTCTCGGACTGCAGCCGGTCGATCATCTCGGACGCCTGCGCCTTGTTCAGGTCGGACGGAACGTCCTCCTTGGCCTCACGGGCGAGCGTCTCCAGGTAGCTCAGCTGGGGACCGGTGGGCGGCTCGTCGCCGGTCACCCAGTCGGACGGATCCTTCTCGGCACTCTGGTCGACAGCGCCGGTGTTCTCTGGTGTGTTGTCATCGCTCATACGTTCGACTGTACCCATCGCGCCGTCCTCGCAAACCGTCTCGACGTGCGCCACAAACGGCAACGGTGCGGTCCATTGGCTCGCCGAGCCGTATTCGTGCCGCTTTACTTCGTACAAACCCGCGCAACACACTCGTTTCCCAGCAAATCTTCAGCCCGGGGTGCTACAAACGGCGTTGTGATCGTCTTCGTGGCAATAGCAGTGCTCTGGTTCGGAGCCGCACTGGCCATTGCTGTGCTCCTCGGACGCGCGGCATCTCGTGCCGATCGCGAGGAGCTGGGCTCGCAGAACGACTGGGACATCGCCGAGATCGACCAGGAATTCCACGGTTCACGCTGACCGTTCTGCCGATAACGGTCCGATATCTACAGCACGACCGAAGAAGCATTCTCCGCGGTCGGTTCCAACGACATGTACGCCGTTTCCAATCGGTGCACCGCAGCGATGAGACGATCACCGTTCTCGGCATAGGGCAATCGGACATAGCGCTCGAAAGCCCCCTCCACTCCGAAACGAGGACCCGCCGCCACCGCCACCCCGTGCGACGGTGCGACGGCCGCCAGCGCCGTGGACGTCGCCGTCGGCATCTGCAACCACAGCGACAGGCCGCCCGGCGCGCGGTCGTAGGTCCAGTCGGGAAGACGGTCCGCCAACGCGGCCGTCAGGGCATCACGGTTGCGCCGCAGTTCGGCGCGGCGAGGGACGACCACTTCGTCGTGCCTTTCGATGAGGGCCGCGCACGCCAGCTGGTCCATGATCGGCGTGCCGATGTCGACGGCTGCCCGCGACGTCGCCAAGCGCGAGATCAGCGACGGTGCCGCCCGGATCCATCCGACCCGCAGTCCACCCCAGTACGACTTCGAGGCCGACCCGACGGTCACGACCGTCGACGGATGCCCGACCGACGCCACCGGCGGCGGGGGCGCCTCGTCGAGCCACAGATCGGCCATGGACTCGTCGACCACGAGGGTCGTGCCGGTACGACGCGCATTCGACGCCAGTTCGGCTCGACCGTCCGCGTCGAGCAGTGCGCCCGTCGGATTGTGGAAGTCGGGGAGAACGTAGGCCATCCGGGCCCCGGTCTGCGACGCCGCGTCGCGTATCGCGTCCAGATCCCACCGTCGCGCGGAGTCACCGGACGGGCGCAGCGGCACCGGTACCGCGCGGGCTGCCGTACGTCGGATGGCCTCCAGCGCATTGGGATACGTCGGATGATCGACCACGACCCGATCGCCGGGCGAGACCAACACCTCGAGCAGGAGTCGCCACGCCTGCTGCGCGCCGGAGGTCACCATGATCTGATCCGGCGACGTCGGGAGACCACGCTCGTCGTAGCGTCGAGCGATCGCGCGACGCAGGGCGACGATCCCGACGGGCTCGATACCGTGGCCGGTGTAGTACGCCGGAAGCGCTTCCAGCGCAGCGGTATACGCGCGCGTGACCTCCTCGGAGGGTGCGGTCACCGCAGCATGGGTCATGTCGATCACCGATGCCGGCCCGGGCTGCCCGGCGCTCACGGCGCGACCGGAACTCGGACGGCGGGTCGCCGGTGGAAGTGCGACCGTGCTGCGTGAGCCCTGCCTGCTGAGCAGGTAGCCCTCGTCCCGCAGTGCCGCATAGGTATTGGTGACGGTCGTCCGGGACAGGGTCAGCGCACCGGCCAGGTCGCGTTCGCTGGGCAGCGCCACCCCGAGCGGGATACGGCCGTCGTGCACCAGGAGGCGGATCCCGTCGGCCAGCGCCCGGTACACGGGCCGATGCTTGCCGGACGGACGCCAGTGACCGAGGTCGCGCACCAGCGTCGCCGCACCGATCACTCGACTCACCATGAGAGCCAGTATCGCTCAGGCCGTGCGGGCGGATCCCATCAGGAAGGCGCCCGTGCCCGGTAGCCACCCGACGGTGCCACCCTCGAACACGTTGTACCGGCCGTGGCCGGTAGGCGTGCGCTTCTGATTGGTCACCGGATACCCGAGCGTGCCGCCGGCTCCGCCGTGGTCGAGATACCAGGCGAGGATCTCGCCGTGCACCTCGAACGCACCACCCTCGGGGAGCGCGAACACGACCGCGTGCTGGAACTCGAGCATGCCGCCGCCGCGCGGACCGAGCATCAGTTCACCGACACGGGTGCCGATCCACGAATGCTCCAGGGCGAACCGCTCGAACTGGCACTCGAAGACCTCGAGTCCGACGTACGTGCTGTCCATGGCGGCCACCCTCCAGTGACTCGGTCCCGCCGAGAAACGGATCCAACTGTTCCGTCTCATAGCGAGCCTGAGCCACAGTATGAGCTATGCAGGCACTTTCGTCATCACATTTGTGACAAGCCGGAAAAATCGACCGGTCAGCCCAGAATGTCCCGACGCACGATGGTCTGATCCCGACCCGGCCCGACGCCGATGTACGACATGTGGGACCCGGACAGCTCCTCGAGTCGCAACACGTACTTCTGGGCGTTGACGGGCAGCTCCTCGAACGAGCGCGCGCCCGAGATGTCTTCCCACCACCCCGGCATCTCCTCGTAGATCGGCTTCGCGTGGTGGAAACCGGTCTGCGTCATCGGCATGTCGTCGTGGCGGACGCCGTCCACGTCGTACGCGACGCAGATCGGGATGGTGTCGAGTGACGACAGCACGTCCAGCTTGGTGAGGAAGTAGTCCGTGATGCCGTTGACCCGCGTCGCATAGCGGGCGATGACGGCATCGAACCATCCGGTGCGGCGTGCGCGGCCGGTGGTGACACCCACCTCGCCGCCCTGCTTGGCCAGGTACTCCCCCGACTCGTCGAACAGCTCCGTGGGGAACGGGCCCGAGCCGACACGCGTCGTGTACGCCTTCAGGATGCCGAGGACCGTGGTGATGCGGCCGGGACCCACACCGGATCCGACGGATGCGCCACCCGCGGTCGGGTTGGACGACGTCACGAACGGATAGGTCCCGTGGTCGACGTCGAGCAACGTGCCCTGCGAACCCTCGAGCAGCACGGTCTCCCCGCGCTCGAGCGCCTGGTTCAGCGCGAGCCTGGTGTCGGAGATGCGGTGCTTGAAGCCCTCGGCCTGGCCGAGAACCTCCTCGACGACGGCTGCCGGATCCAGCGCGCGACGGTTGTAGATCTTGGCCAGCACCTGGTTCTTGAACTCCAGCGCCGCCTCGACTTTCTGCGTGAGGATCTTCTCGTCCAGGACATCCGCGGCGCGCACTCCCACGCGGGCGATCTTGTCCTGGTAGCACGGGCCGATGCCGCGGCCCGTGGTGCCGATCTTGCGAGCTCCGAGGAACCGTTCAGTGACTTTGTCGATGGCCACGTGGTACGGCATGATCAGGTGCGCATCGGCGCTGAGCAGCAGTTTCGTGGTGTCGACGTCACGCTTCTCGAGGCCGTCGAGCTCGGTGAGCAGCACACCCGGATCCACCACGACGCCGTTGCCGATCACGTTGTTCACGCCCGGGGACAGGATTCCCGACGGGATCAGGTGCAGCGCGAACTTGTCACCGTTGGGCAGGACGACGGTGTGGCCGGCGTTGTTGCCACCCTGGTAGCGCACCACCCACTGCAGCCGCTCGCCGAAGAGATCGGTGGCCTTGCCCTTGCCCTCGTCGCCCCACTGGGCGCCGATGAGGACGATTGCCGGCATGTGTTGCTCCATCACTCGAATGAGCAGCCGGACCGTCCCGGGCTGCGGCTCGTGAGGATGACACGACGAACGTCGTGCATCGACCATGACCGGTGACACAGTGTACCGCCCGGGCCGAACGGCACCGCTCGCAGCCGACCGCACACCGTACTGCCTGGTCTTCTGTCGCGGTGGTCGAGTCAAAGCGACGCGTAATCGAGACCCCGCGACGCTCACTCCGGAGTCCACGTCCCCGAAGTCCTGATTATGGTGGACAACGACCCTCCTCAGCGATGACAAAGGACCCTTTCGCGTGACTCCGTTCGTCTTGCAGTGCGGCAGGCCCCTGGTGCCCATCGCGCTGTCCTCGCTACCGCTGACCGCGGTGCCCGAGGTGCCGTCGAGGGAAGAATGCGATGCGGTGCTCGCGGAACTCGACGGACTGCACGACCCGCGTCTGATCGTGCTGGGCACCGACGCCTCGCTCGCCGCCGTCCTCACCCGACTCATGCGACGCGACCGTCTCGACATCGAACTCGCGTACGTCGCGGAATCGGCCAGCGAGGCCAGCCACCTGTTCCGCGTCGGCACCGGGTCCCGCGCAGCGAAGGTCGCGCTGTCGGGCAAGGCGTCCCCCACCCCGTTGATCCGGGACGATGCCGGCTCCGCCGTCGTCGGGCTCGCCACCGTCTCCGGTCCGCGAGGCCATCTGGTCGGCGAGGCATACGTCGACGACACCCGACTCTTCTCCGGTGAGGTCCCCGGCATCGAGGTCTCCCCCACCCTGGAGATGCCCGGCCTGCGGGCACGCGTCCAGGGCAAGCGTGGCCTGTTCCGCAAGCGCTGGATCACCGGCCGGGCGATGCAGCTGGGTGCTACCGCCGCGCGGCTGACCAAGGACGGTGTCGACATTCCCCGCGAGACCACGCGGTCGACGATCTACCGCCACGACAAGCAGTGGCTGCTCGTCCGCTGACCTAGACGCCGGCGTTCCGCGAGGCCGCCAAGGACTCACGCAGTTCGGCAGCGTTGCGCGGCCGCGCCTTCGGATCCAGCAACCCGTCGGCCGCCAGCTCCGCCGCCAACGCCAGCGTCCACGGAGTCCGCAGACGGGCCCGCCTCACCAGGTCCTCGTCCGACAGCAGTGTCACCGGATCCCCCTGCACCACGACGCCGTCGACGACGACGGCAACCGAGTGGGACCACTCGAGCGCGAGCGCGACATCGTGTGTCGACAACACCACCGTCGTGTGTGCGTTCTCGAGGCGGGACAGCGCGGCGAACATCTCGTCGACACCCTGCGGATCCAGGCCGGCAGTGGGCTCGTCGAGAAGCAGGATGCAGGGACGCATCGCCACGGCGCCCGCCGTTGCCACGCGCTTGCGCTCGCCGTAGGAGAGCTGATGCGTCGGGCGCGACCGCAGATGGTCGATACCCATCACGTCGAGCGCGGCGTCCGTCCGGTCGCGGATCTCCGCGGCGGTGAGGCCCAGATTGACCGGGCCGTACGCGACGTCGCGATAGACGTCGACGGAGAACAGTTGATCGTCGGGGTCCTGCAGCACCAACTGCACTTCCTGTCGGTGCGCGCGCAGGCCGGACCGCGAATACCGCAGCGGAACGTCGTCGATCTCCACACGGCCGGCGTCGGGCTCGACAGCTCCCGACAGACAGCGCAGCAGAGTCGTCTTCCCCGACCCGTTGGCTCCCAACAGCGACACCCGTCGCGCCGCAGGTACGTCGATCGTCGCACCCCGCAGGACCGGCGGACCGCCCTGATAGCGGACGACGATGTCGCGAGCAGTCATCGTGCGATGGCTCATCGCGCACCTCCGAGCGACACCGCGACCACCGCGGCGAGAACCAGCACCGTGACCGACAGAAAAGCCGGTGAACTGTGCTGCACGTCGATCGGATCGGCGGACACGGCGTCACCGAACTCGCGCCCGGCCAGCCCCGCTTCGAGTCGGGACGCCCGATCCCAGGACTTCACCAGAACGGCAGCCGTCAGCAGACCCGCCGACTGCATCGAGCGCCGCGGCGACGAGTAGCCCAGCCGCGAGGACTGCGACTGACGGATGGTGTGGACCGACACCAGCAGCACGAACAGGAACCGGTACATCACGGCGGCGACGTCGATGCACGCCTGCGGGACCCGGAGTCGTCGCAGTCCCGACAGGATGTCGATCATCGGAGTCGTCATGGCGAGCAGGAGCACCGCCGACGTCCCGGCGACTGCGTGCCCGGACACCTCGAGGGCGCGACCGACGCTGTCCTGCGTGACACCGATGCTCCAGTCGGGCGTCGCCGTGACGGTGATCGCGACCGAGACCGCGCCCAACGCGATGAACACGGCAGGTGCAGCGAGTGCGCGCAGCACCGGCCGCAGAGGCGTTCGAGCCATGACCGTCACAGCGCCCAGAGAGACCGCGGTGACGACGACGGCCCCCGGCCACGGCGGCAGCAGCAACGCGCACACCACGAGACCGAGCGACAGCAATGCCTTGTCGGCGACGGATCGCGTGCGCCACGCACTGGCCCACGCCGCGTCGTCGGTCGCGAGACCCTGCATCTAGGTCCGCTCGAGTTCGGCGCGCAACGCTTCCAACTTCCGACGTCCACGCAGCGCCGCCACCACGTATCCGAGGATCACGCCGCCGACCGCCGCCTGCAGCGCGAACAGGCCCGACTCGACCTCACTGGACGTCGGGGAGAACACCGAGGTGAACCACGGGACGTAGTCCGGGTGGTCCTCCTCGATCCGTGAGGTGGCCGCCGAATCGGATCCGACGAACCGTTCCTGGTCACCGCTGCGGCCGGCGTCGAGCAGCAGCGCTGCACCGACGATGAGCACGACCCCGCCCGCGAGCAGCAGGTTGATCCACACGTTCCTACGCATCGACGGCGCCCTTCTCCCGTCGGAGCACACCCAGGGATAGCAGTTCCGGCGTCGCGACGGTGCGCAGGACGCGGAACACCAGGACACCCAGCAGACCCTCGGCGATGGCGAGAGGAATCTGGGTGACGGCGAAGATCGACAGGAACTTGGTGACGGCACCGAGCACGCCGCTCTGCGGATCGGGGAACGCCAACGCGATCTGCACGGACGTCGTGCAGTACGTGGACAGATCCGCCAGCATCATCGCGAAGAACACCGAGAGCGACAGACCTCCGCCCAGCATCCCGGTGAGGCGGAACGCGGCGTACCCCACCCACGGACCGACGACGGCCATCGAGAACGCGTTGGCTCCGAGCGTCGTCAAGCCTCCGTGGGCCAACAGCAAGGCCTGGAACAGCAGCACCACCGTGCCGAGGAACGCCATGACCGGGGGCTTGAACAGCACCGCCCCCAAACCGGTTCCGGTGGGGTGGCTCGAGCTGCCGGTCACCGACGGGAGTTTGATCGCGGACAGGACGAACGTGAACGCCCCCGCCGCGCCCAGAAGCAGCCTGCTGCTCGGGTTCTCCCTGACCTGGATGACGACGGCGCGAGCACCGTGAACGACGAACGGCGCCGCGACGCACGTCCAGACTGCCGCGTGAACGGGTGGCAGAAAACCCTCGGCGATATGCACGAGTGGAACTCCTCAGATTGCGCGTCCGATTCGAGTTACCGTGCACGGCTCGGCGATCTGACTCACGGACTGGTAGTCCGTTCACAGTGGCGCGACCGTCCCGGAATCTCACCGGGTTCCCCTCACCAGCACGGAGCGAGTGCTGGTGACCCGCTCCGGTCATACTCGCACACCGTCACCAGGTGAGTTCGTCCCTGCATGTCGGACCGTGAACAGCAGGTTCGACCTGCACGGTCGCGTGATCGAGACCGTACGAGGACAACACCGTCTTTCCCCTGGCGAGCATCACGGACGCCGAGCCGTCGGAGGTGATGTGCACGGTGGCCACGTCCATGCCGGTGGTCAGAGTCCACACGTGCAGGTCGTGCACGTCCACGACACCGGGCAGCGCGCGGAGATCGGCCTCGAGGGCGGCGATGTCCACGTTCGACGGGCTCGCCTGGGTGAGGATGCGCAGCGACTGGCCCGCCAGCGACAGCGCGCGCGGCACCACCCACAGCGAGATGGCGATACCGACGACGATGTCCGCCCACGTCCAGTCGAAGACGAGCAGGAGGACGCCCGCGATCAGCACTCCGACGCTGCCCACCGTGTCCGCCAGAACTTCGAGATAGGCACCGCGAACCGCGATCGAATCCTTCGCATCGGCGCGGATGAGCAGCATGACCACGAGGTTCGCGACCAGACCCGCCGCGGCCGTCAGCACCATCGCGAGGCCGGGGATGTCCGGCTGGTCGCCGATACGCCGGATCGCCTCGACGAAGATGAACACCGCGACACCGAGCAGCAGCACCGCATTGGCCACGGCCGTCAGCACCTCTGCGCGGTGCCAGCCGAATGTCCGTGCAGCAGAATTGCTTCCGCGTCGCGCGAGGCTCAGTGCGATGAGGCCCATCGTCATCCCGATGATGTCGGTGAGCATGTGGCCCGCGTCGGCAAGCAGGCCGAGGGACCCGATGACCAGGCCGACCGTCAACTCCAGCGCGAAGAACGCGACGAGGACGAACCAGGCGATCCCCATCCGCCGCAGCCGACCCTCGCCGGCCCCCTGTGCCGGTGTGTGCGCGTGTCCGTGCCCCGCTCCCATGCTCGTGACGATACATGCAGGATCGTGCATATGGGGAGCCAGCTGTTCCCGCGGGAGTTCTGGGTTCCCTCCGTGGTTGCAGTGACCGCGGGAAGACGGAAGGTCAGCGGGAAGCCCGTTCCATCGCTGCCGCCAGCAGACGTCGCAGCCTCTCGGGTTCGCTCGCAGATCCGCCCACGTCCACCGCACCACGTGGCATCCGAGCGCTCGGAGAGCGTCCTCGCGCAGCTTCTCCTGGACGACGGACAACGCCCCGCCCTCGTACTTCACCATGCCGTCGAACTCGCCGACCAGGGTGCCGTCCCAGTCTAAGTCCGTCCGTGCGACGACGCGACCGTCGACGTCACGGAAGACATGTTGCAGCCTCGGCGCCGGAACCTCGGGCCACCGCATCATCAGAGCTCTACTCCAGGACTCCCCGATGCTCTCGGTCAGCGGACTCGCCATGTCGACAGCTCGCCGCGCTGTCCCGACACCTCGTCGACGACCCATGCGCTCGAGGGTGCCGGGCAGATCGGCTCGGTGACACCTCAGCGCTGACTCGACGGCGCAGAGCGCCGCCTCGAACGGGACCGTGCACGCAATGTCGAGCGCGGTCCGTGCAGGTGTGGTCACCGCCAAACCGTCGACGAGCATGATGGCCGACGCCGTGAGCGGCACTCGATGCTCGGCGACCGTCGAACTGGTCGATCCCCCGCCGCGCCCGTCCATGCTGATGTGAACGTGTGTCCTGTTCGGCGCGAGGATCGGTAGTCGGTGCAGCACTGCGGCCGATTCGTGGCTTGCGACGGCGTCGGACGATCGCCGCGACAGGGTGCTCAGCACTCTCATCCGATAGCGCTCGTCAGCCGACGCCGCCGCCCACTCCTGACGAGTGATGTACGTGCCGCGGCTGACTCTGACCAGCTCACCCCTGCTCACGAGGCCCCGGAGCGTCGCGTCGGTCACCTCGCTCGTCGAGCGGTGCAGCAGTGTCATGGCACGAGTGTGAGCGACTCGCCGCCGGCCACGCCGTGGTGCCGGCTGCTGCCTGTGGAGCAATCAGAATTGGTCCACAGGTAGTTCCCGCTGGACTTCCGGCTTCCCTCAGTAGTTGCAGTGACCGCGGGAAGACGCAAGGTCAGCGGGAAGGTTCAGTCGAACAATTCCGGCGGCACGGCGGGGTGCTCGACGGTCGGAGGCAGCGTCGCCAGGGCCGAGATGCGCGACAACCCGGCGACCTGCAGCAGATCGACGACGATGGAACGGATCTGCGCCAGCACCACGACTGCGGACAGACCGGCGTCGCGCATGAGTTCCGCCTTGGCACCGACCGCGACGTGTCGCAGCACCCTGGCGGCCTCGGCGCGGTCGGGTTGTTCGCCGGGGTCGGCCAGCATCATGTGCCGCACGACGTCGGTGGCCTGCGCGAGCTTCTCCACCAGGTCGACCAGGCGCGGGTCGAGGATCTCGTCGTCGCGCACCAGGGACAGCGACCGGCGGGCGAGCACCCGGATGTTGCGGACCGCGTTGTCCAGCGGATCGGCCGTCGCGGCCAGTTCCGCGAGCCGTTGCTTGCTGCTCCAGTACAGGGGAGAGATCCGGCTGATCTCGCGCCCGCCCTTGAGGTCGGTGCGCATCGTGTCGATGGCGGGCTGGGTCGCGCGCGCCGCCTTCAGCGCCTGCTCGATCGGGCCGGCGTCGTTGGCCATCAGTCCGTCGGCGACCAACTGCAGCACCCGACCGGCCGTCGCGATGACGGCGCCGGCATCCTTGCGCGCCCGGCGCACCGGGTGGGTAGGTACGACGGCGACGACGGCCAGACCCACGAGCCCGCCGACCAGTGCGTCCACCATGCGGTCGACGCCACCGGAGTTGCCGGGCGGAATCAGCGTCGCCACGAGCACGGCCGACGAACCGGCCTGCATCGGGATGATCGCGCCACCGTCGAGGAACACCGCAGTGGACATCGCCAGGGCGACGACCAGCGCGATCTGCCACGGACCACTGCCGATCCCGGCGATGATCGCATCGCCCACACCGATACCGACCGTCACGCCGACCACCAGTTCGGCCGAGCGGCGCATGCGCGCACCGAGGGACACACCGAGCGAGACGACGGCGGCGATGGGCGCGAAGAACGGGGTGAGGTGACCGACGATGTCGGTGGCCACGAACCACGCCAGGCCGGCGGCCAGCGCGCACTGGATGACGGGCAGGCCCGACACCCTCAACCTGCGTGACGACGCCGCGACACGGGCGCGGCCGCGCTGGCGGAGGCCGAGCTGCGGCCTCGTGAACTGCGGGTAGTCCCGGAAACGGGCCATGAACGCCGGGACGCTCTAGCCGACGCCCAACTGTTCCGCGGCGCGCGGGTCACAATCCTCGAGCAGATCGAGGCAGCGGGCGTACTCGTCGGTCTCGCCGATGGACTGTGCGGCGCGCGCCAGGACGGCGACGCAGCGCAGGAATCCGCGGTTGGGCTCGTGGCTGTACGGAACCGGCCCGAAGCCCTTCCACCCGTTACGACGCAACTGGTCCAGACCGCGGTGGTAGCCCGTTCGCGCGTAGGCGTATGCGGTGATGGTGCGGCCGTCCTCGAGGGCGGCCTCGGCGAGGTAGGCCCACGCCACGGAGGCGGTGGGATGTGCGGCCGCCACCTCTTCGGGGGCGGTGTGGTTCAGCAGAGCGGACTCGGCCTCGTCGTCACCGGGCAGCAACGTGGGCTGGGGACCGAGCAGATCACCGAAGGAAGTCATGTACGACAGTCTCCCACGGAGCGCGCGGGAGACGTCGGCCGCTGGATAAGGTGCACGCGTGTCCCCGGATAACTCGCGCCCCGCCGCACCGCGCCGCATCGAACCGAGCTCTCCGCCGAAGAAGGCGCGCTCCGGGGGTCGCCGACGCGGGCCGTGGATCGCCGCAGCACTCGTCGCGCTGCTGGCCATCGCCGGTGTCGTGGCGTTCGCGCTGACTCGCGGCGGCGCGTCGGCATCGGGGCCGAGCGACGACGAGAAGATCCGCACCTCGATCGACACCTTCACGACGGCATTGCGCGACGGCGACCTGGCCACACTGCGCACCGCGACGTGCGGACCGCTGGCGTCGTTCTACGGGGGAATTTCCGACGCCGATTTCGCCGCGACGCACGACGCGGCTGTCGCCGCCGGGACGGTGCCGGTGGTGGAGAGCGTCGACACCGTGCAGATCACCGAGGCGCAGCCGCCGGATCAGACCACGGCGATCGCTCAGGTGACCGCGCGCACCGAGGGCGCGGAGCCCTCGGCGCGCACGTTCGATCTCGCGCTCGACGGCGAGACCTGGAAGGTCTGCGCCTGAGAGTGATCGTCAGCCTGCGGAGACGCTGCGTCCGGCCGACTTCAGGTCGTTGCACGCCTCGACGACGCGAGCCGACATGCCGGCCTCGGCCTTCTTGAGGTAGCTGCGGGGGTCGTAGACCTTCTTGTTGCCGACTTCGCCGTCGACCTTGAGGACGCCGTCGTAGTTGGAGAAGAAGTGACCGACCATCGGACGCGTGAAGGCGTACTGGGTGTCGGTGTCGACATTCATCTTGACGACGCCGTACTCGAGCGCCTCTTCGATCTCGCTCTTGGCCGAGCCCGATCCGCCGTGGAAGACGAAGTCGAACGGCTTGGATCCGGCTGCCAGACCGAGCTTGTCGGAGGCGACCTTCTGGCCGTCGGCGAGGACGGACGGCTTGAGCTTGACGTTGCCCGGCTTGTAGACGCCGTGGACATTGCCGAAGGTGGCGGCCAGCAGGTAACGCGAACCCGCATCGCCGGCGCCGAGCGCCTCGACGGTCTTGAGGAAGTCCTCGTTCGAGGTGTAGAGCTTGTCGTTGATCTCGGCCTCGACGCCGTCTTCCTCGCCGCCGACCACACCGATCTCGATCTCGAGGATGATGCGCGCAGCGGCAGCCTTGGCCAGCAGATCCTTGGCGATCTCCAGGTTCTCGTCGATCGGCACCGCGGAGCCGTCCCACATGTGCGACTGGAAGAGCGGGTTGCGACCGGCGTCGACACGCTCCTGCGAGATCGCGAGGAGCGGACGCACGTAGGTGTCCAGCTTGTCCTTGGGGCAGTGGTCGGTGTGCAGCGCGATGGTGACGTCGTACTTCGCGGCGACGACGTGCGCGAACTCGGCCAGGGCGACTGCGCCGGTGACCATGTCCTTCACACCGAGGCCGGAACCGAACTCGGCACCGCCGGTAGAGAACTGGATGATGCCGTCACTTCCCGCGTCGGCGAATCCCTTGATCGCGGCGTTGATGGACTCGGAGCCCACGCAGTTGATGGCGGGGAATGCGAACTTGTGTTCCTTGGCGCGGCCGAGCATCTCGGCGTACACCTCGGGAGTTGCGATCGGCACGAAGAAACCTCCACGGTGAGCGAACGGGGCGCCCGTCTGGGCGCGGTCATCTAGCAGTATGTCAACTCTCACCCGGTCTCCGTGCCCCGCCCGCCGTACTCGCGAGTAGCCGTGGTGAGTTGCACTACATCGGAAGAAGTACTCGGAGGCGCCGGTACTGTGGGCGCTTGTGACTACCGTGGCCGCCTCCGTGACCGACCTCGCCCTGCTCCCGGGGTTCCTCGATCCCGTGAACCTGCTGAACTCCTTCGGCACCTGGGTACTGGTCGGCCTGCTGCTGGTGGTCTTCATCGAGTCCGGTCTGCTGTTCCCGCTGCTCCCCGGTGATTCCCTGCTGTTCACGGCCGGTCTGATCGCCGCGTCGAAGAGCGAGGAGATCAAGCCGTTCGCGCCCCTGTGGGTCCTGATGGTGACCATTCCCATCGCCGCGGTGCTCGGCGACCAGGTCGGCTACATCATCGGCAAGAAGGCCGGGACGGGCCTGTTCTCCGACGACGCGCGCTTCCTCAAGAAGCGGTACATCGACGAGTCGCACGCATTCTTCGAGAAGCATGGCCCGATCACCATCTTCCTGGCTCGCTTCGTCCCCATCGTGCGGACGTTCGCGCCGGTCGTGGCGGGCGCATCGGGCATGCGGTACCGCACCTTCTTCATCTACAACGTGGTCGGCGGCATCGTCTGGGGCGCCGGCGTCACCCTGCTCGGCTACCTGCTGGGCCAGATCGCGGTCATCCGCGACAACGTCGACATCATCTTCCTGATCATCGTCGCGGTCTCCGTGCTCCCGATCGCCTGGGAGGTGGGCAAGAGGATCTTCTCCTCACGCCGCACCCCGCTCGGTGAAGCCGTCGACGCGTTCGACGGGACGATCGACGGCAAGATCGAACCCTCCAAGTGGTCCGAGCGCGCGCCTCGTGACACGTCCTCCTGATCGGTCGCCTCGATATGTTTCTTGCTGGTAGCAGCGTGCTCGCCGAGGGCGGGGCGATGCACTTCGTCGAATCCGCCGGACCCGCGCTGGTCTGGCTGATCGTCGTCTCGTTCGTCTTCCTCGAGTGCGCCGTCATCGTCGGGCTCTTCCTGCCCGGTGATTCTCTTCTCATCACCGCGGGCATCGGTCTCGCCGCGCACTCGTCCGGCACCTCCCACGTGTGGGCGCTGTCCGCCGGGGCGTTCGTCGCCGCGATCGCCGGCAACCAGGTCGGCTTCATGATCGGCAAGCGCACAGGCCATCGCCTCGTCGCGCGCAAGAACGGCAAGTACTTCAACACCGAGAACCTGGACAAGGTCAGCCGGTTACTGGAGAAGCACGGCTTCTGGGCCGTGTTGATCGCGCGCTGGATCCCCTGGGTGCGCACGCTGTGCCCGATGGTCGCGGGCGCCGGCGGCATGAACCACCGCCGCTACACCATCGCCAGCACGCTGGGAGCCCTCATCTGGGCACCGGTGCTGCTGCTGGTCGGCTTCTACTTCGGCGCGGTGCTGGACAAGGTGTCGTGGCTGTTCCCGACCGTGCTCACGCTGATGATCGTGTCGATCGTGCTGGGGACCGCCTTCGGTCTGTACCAGTACCGCAAGGAGATGAAGCGACCGATCGAGACCGTCGAGGTCCACGACCTCTAGAGCTCGTGGGCGGCGACGGTGTGCGCAGCCTCCATGAGCATCCAGCCGCCGAGCTGCACGGAGAAGTCACGCTCCGGGACGGACGACGACGTCACCGTTCCCCCGGCGAACCGGGCGATCGACGCCCCGAACGACGGCAGGGTCGCAATCGCCGACCAGTTGCTGCCGAACAGCGGAAGGCCTTCGATGGACAGGCAGTTGTCCCACGCGGCGTCGGCCGAGTCCAGGACGATGTCCGCCGCGATCGAACGGGCTTCCCGATCCTCGTCGGTGTCGCCCGGCAACTGCGTGGCCACGACGGCCAGGTAGCGGGCCAGCACTCCGTTGAAGAGTCCGCCGTCGCCTCCGCCACCGCCGGCGATGACGCCGTCCTCGGTCATGTGATCGCGGACCGCGGCGACGAGTCGGTGCACCCGTTCGCGGTGCTTGTCGTCGCCCAGATGGATCGCGAGTTCCGTCTCCGCACCGAGGACGACGCCCTGGCAGTACGAGTAGAACGGCTTCTCGACGCGACCGTCGGTGTGGATGCCGTCGAAGACGAGGTTCGTGGCCGGATCCACCAGCGTCGCGTCGATCCAGTCGGCCATGGCCTGGGCGCGCCAGAGCTTGCCGGTGCGGGCCAGCAGGACGGCTGCCGGTCCGTTGGCGGGGACGTTGAAGAAGTCGGACTTGGTCGACCAGCGGATTCCGCCGCCGTGCGCCGGGTCCCACGCGTCGAAGAGCTCGCCCTCGAGGGCGGAGATCGCCCCGCGGTTGTCGATGAGGTGGAGTCGCTGCGCTCGTTCGAGGGACAGTCCCAGCCACGCCATGTCGTCGTAGTAGGAATTGGTCCAGCCCGTGATGTTGCGCAGGCGGTGCGTGCGCGCGATGCGACCGAGTCGGCGTCGACGCTTCGCGGTGGGCGCACGCTGCTCGGCGTCGACGACGCAGTCGATGAGGTGCGCCTGCCACCAGTAGTGCCAGCGGAAGAAGAACCGTTCGCGGCGGACCGGTGGCCACGCGACCACTCCCAGTGCGGTTCCGGGGAGACCCCACAATCGTCGGACGTGCCGCGACGTGACGGCCTCCTCTGCGGCGTCCGCCCTGGAGGCCCACGTGTCGTGCATGGTTCGATCTTGCCAGTACGACCCTGGCGGCTTCACCAGGCCAGGCCGGGATCGGCGTGCTGCCTGACCCAGGTGTGCATCGTGATGCCCGCGGCGACGCCGGCGTTGATGCTGCGTGTCGATCCGAACTGGGCGATGGACACCGTCATCGACGCGGCGGCGCGAGCGTCCGGTGTCACTCCGGGACCTTCCTGCCCGAACAGCAGCAGACACTCGCGCGGGAGTACGGCGGTTTCGAGCGGCACGGATCCCGGCACGTTGTCGACGGCGACGACGGTCAGACCGGCCTCGGCGGCGTAGGCCATCAGTTCGCCGACGTCGGCGTGGTGCTCGATGTGTTGATAGCGGTCGGTGACCATCGCACCGCGGCGATTCCACCGACGTCGTCCGACGATGTGCACGACGGCTGCTCCGAACGCATTGGCCGTTCGGACCACGGTGCCGATGTTGGCGTCGTGCGCGAAGTTCTCGATGGCCACGTGCATCGGGTGCCGACGCGTGTCCAGGTCCGCGACGATGGCCTCGCGTGTCCAGTACCGATACGCGTCGACGACGTTGCGCCGGTCCCCCTCGTCGAGAAGTTCGGGATCGTAGCGCGGATCGGTGGGCCGGGGTCCGTCACGCTCGACGTCCCAGGCGGGTGCTCCGCGCGGGTGCTCACCCCACTCGGTGGCACCCGCCTCGTCGCTCCGGTCGCTCTCGGTCAACTCAGGTGTGGGACAGGCGGCGGTTGACCTCGCGGGTCAGCCACACGGGGGAGAAACGCGAGCCCATGGACAGCGCCTTCGACGGGATCCCGACCGGGAAGTGCACCTTGTGGTAGAGCCGCTTCGAGGGCTGGACCGACTTGAAGATGGCGTCGGCGACGTCCTGAGCGGTGAGCTTGACGCCCAGCGATCCGGTGGTGCCGGTCTCGATGCCCTTGGTCATGGCGGTCTGGACGAACAGCGGCCACATCGCCTTGACCGCGATGTCGTGCCGGTGCCACTCGAGGTCGAGTGCCTCGGTGAGTCCGCGGACGGCGAACTTCGTCGCGCCGTACGTCGCGAGCTCGGGCTGGCCGTAGATCGCGGACGCCGAGCACAGGTTCACCACCTGGGCGCCGCGGGTCTTCTTCAGGTACGGGAACGCTTCGAGAAGACCGTTGAGCACGCCTCCGACGTTGATGTCGAACTGCTTGCGGTGCGTCTCGATGGCCTGCTCGGCGAACTGCCCGGCGATCAGGATGCCCGCGTTGTTGATCAACACGTCCAGTCGTCCACCCGCTGCCTCGTCGAACTCCTTCAGCCGCTCGGTGAACTGCGCGGTGTCGGTGACGTCGAGGATTCCGGTGGTGGAGGTCGACCCCTTGGCGGCGATCTCCTTGGCCAGCGAGGCGAGCCCGGTCTCGTCGATGTCGTAGGCACCGACGTGGTAGCCGGCCGCGGCGAACGTCAGGGCGGTAGCGCGTCCGATGCCGGCTGCTGCGCCGGTGATGAAGACAGTAGGTTGAGACATGAGATGAACAGTAAAGGGTCGGGCTGAGCAGCAACAGAGCGGTGAGCAGAAAACTTACTGCCGAGTAGGATCGAGCAGTCGCCCGGAAGGAACCACTGATGAATCACGAACGCATCGGTAGGGCGCTGCTGATCGTCACCGCCGCCTACATCGTCGTCCTGGCGGTCTGGGTGTTCGTCCTGCTCCCCCGATCTCCGGACGGAACCGTGCCGTACCAGATCGCCGGTCTGGTCGCCGGATTCGGCGCAGCGCTGGGACTCGCGATGATGGTCGCCGGCCGTCCCACCGCCGAGGACCGTCGACTCCTCCGCGATGGAGTCGAGGGGTGGGCTGTCATCGAGGACGTGCGCACGGTGGGTACCGCGACCGCTCCGATGACCGAGGTGGACGTCGTCATCACGGTTCCGGGTTCCGACAGCTATCCCGGACTGGTGCGACGACGCGAACCGTCGTCCACGTTCGAGGTGGGTGCGACGATCCCGGTGAGGGTCGATCCGGCCGATCGCACGAGGATATGGATGTGACCGGCGCCCTCGACAGAGTCCACACCGTCGTCCACACACCCGTCGGCGACCTCACCCTCGTCCGGACCGGGTCGGCGCTCGCGGGCGTCTACTTTCCCGAGCACAAGCCCGCCCCGGCGGTCGGACGGTTGGGACTCGGATCCAGTGAGGGCTTCGAGGAGATCACGACCCAGTTGTCGGAGTACTTCGCCGGTGACCGACGTCTGTTCGGGTTGACCCTCGACCCCGTGGGAACGGAGTTCCAGCAGTCGGTGTGGGCCGCGCTGCGCACCATCCCGTACGGCGAGACCTGGACGTACTCCGACCTGGCACGGGCGATCGGGCGGCCGACGTCGGTACGGGCGGTCGCGTCCGCGAATGCTCGCAACCCGCTGTCGATCGTCGTGCCGTGTCACCGCGTCATCGGAATGTCGGGCAGCCTCACCGGTTTCGCCGGTGGTGTGGAGCGCAAACGTCTGCTCCTCGATCTCGAGTCCGGTTCTCCTACCCTCTTCGGCTGACGGTCAGCGAGTCGACGAGCGCGTACTGCGCGGCGATGTAGGTCGTCAGCACCACCGCTTCCAGCGCCGTCCGGGTGCGGTCGTCGGAGATCACGCGCCGGGCCAGGACCAGCGCGTCGGAGACGGTGAAGAGCGTCGACCCGACGACGGCGCGCGTATCCCCGTCGGCGCCCAGTACCGACATCGTGCCCAGCGCGATTCCGTAGGCCATCGACACCGGCGCGACGGTCGGCGAGCGTCTCGTGGCGACGACCGCGCCGACAGCCCATCCGAGTACGCGCGGTACGACGTCGGCACGGTGTGGCCGGGAGCCGTTGCGGTACAGCAGGATCGACCAGCAGCCCTGCATCACCGCGAACGACGACGCGCCGAGGGTGAACCGTCGGTCGTCGTCGGGGTCGATCATCGCGATGTCGCCGAGGGTCGCGGCTCCGAGGCCGAGAGCGAGCAGCGGTTGCCGGTGCGCCCCGGACCGCACGGCCAGGATCGGCATCAACAACGGCTTGGCGACGGCATGGAGACGCGCCCGGTGGGTGGCGGCGCCGACCACGGTGGCGACGGCAGCGGCGGCGTAGGCGGCATCGGCGTAGGCCGCATCGGTGAGGCGCATCACGACACCGTAGCCAGTCGACCACTGGATTTCGATAGTTAGCCAATGTAACGTTATGGACGTGCAGACAGTTGCTACCGACGAACTCCGAATACTGCTCTCCGAGCTGGTCACGTCGACGTCCCGCTTCACCCGGCTCGCCGCCTCGGTGTCGCCGACCGATCACCCCCGGACGTGGTCACGCGCCCTCTCCCTGCTCGACGAGTACGGCGCCATCCGCGTGAGCGAGTTCGCCCGCCTCGACCGGTGCTCGCAGCCGTCCGCGACAGCATTGCTGCGCACGCTGGGCGACCAGGGCCTCGTCACGCGCACCTCCGATCCGACGGATTCTCGCGCGGTGGTCGTCGCGATCTCGGAGTCGGGTCGGACGTGGCTCGCCGAGTCGCGACGTGCCATCGGCGACGGACTGCTGCAACACCTGCATCGACCTGATCCAGCCCAGCTCCGCAGGATCGTCGAGGGCCTCGACGATCTGCGATCGGTACTCAAGAACACCGCACGAGAGGAACAGTCGTGACATCGACGACAGACAGGACCGCCGAGTCCACCGAGCAGCCCAGCCTTCTGCAGCAGCCGAAGGCCGTCTGGGCAGTCGCCTTCGCGAGCGTCATCGCGTTCATGGGCATCGGCCTGGTCGATCCCATCCTCAAGCCCATCGGCGAGCAGCTGGACGCCACACCGTCGCAGGTGTCGCTGCTCTTCACCTCCTACATGTTGGTCACCGGTGTCGCGATGCTGGTCACCGGCGTCGTGTCGTCGCGCTTCGGGCCGAAGAAGACGTTGCTGGCCGGATTGGCGATCATCATCGTCTTCGCCGCACTCGCCGGCTCGTCGAGCACGATCGCCCAGATCGTCGGATTCCGCGCCGGCTGGGGGCTCGGCAATGCCCTGTTCATCGCCACGGCCCTCGCCACCATCGTCGGTGCCGCCAGCGGCGGAGTCGCCCGCGCGATCATCCTGTACGAGGCCGCTCTGGGTATCGGCATCGCGACCGGGCCGCTGGTAGGCGGAGTTCTCGGCAGCATCAGCTGGCGTGGACCGTTCTTCGGCGTCGCCGTGCTCATGGCCGTGGCCGTGGTGTTGCTCGTCGTCATGCTGCCCGAGGGCGAGAAGCCCACGCATCGAACCTCTCTCGCAGATCCGTTCCGCGCACTGCGCCACCGCGGACTGCTCACCGTCGGCATCACCGCGCTGCTCTACAACTACGGCTTCTTCACGCTTCTCGCGTACACCCCGTTCCCTCTAGACCTGGGGACCTATGCCATCGGCTTCATCTTCTTCGGCTGGGGACTCGCCCTGGCGGTGGCATCGGTGTTCGTCGCACCTCGTCTGCAGCGCCGGTTCGGCACGCTGAACATGATGATGCTGGCGCTCCTGCTGTTCGCCGTGGACCTCGCCGCGATGGCGCTGTTCACCGAGAACAAGACGGTGCTGATCGTGTGCGTCGTGCTCGCCGGGTTGTTCCTCGGCGTCAACAACACGCTCATCACCGAGACCGTCATGATCTCCGCACCGGTCGAGCGGTCCACTGCGTCCGCGGCGTACAGCTTCGTCCGATTCGCCGGTGGTGCGGCAGCGCCCTACCTTGCCGGCAAGCTCGGCGAATCCAACGTTCACGTCCCGTTCTGGGTGGGTGCTGCCTGCACGTTCGTGGCCATCGGCGTCCTGGCGACCGGCCGGAAGGTGCTTGCTCACGTCGACGATCACGACCCTGCACCGCACAGCGTCGACGAGGCGACAGCGCTCACCGTCGGCGACTGACAGCAACTGTTTCCGATGGGGAAGTAATCGAATTGCCACTTGCAGAGCGAACCGTCGGGTAGGTTTCCTACCGGGTCGGGGGACCGAACACCGCACCAGTGTTCTCTCGTTCGGCGGTGAACCGCCGAATATCCACGACCCCAGGATGGTTCGCATGTCGGAAAAGTCGATCGTCAGGTTTCGTCGGAAACGCCTCGTCGCCGCGAGTGCAGCCCTCGCCGTCTCCCTCGCCCTCGCTGCGCCGGCCGTAGCGGTCGCGCAGCCCGGGACGGGTTCGGGCGAGTCCTCGGAATCCTCCGATGCGCCCGCTCCCCCCGTCGGCGAGGAGGGCACCGAGACCGCGCCGGAGCAGCAGGCGCCCGCCGGCGAAGTTCCGGTCGACCCCGCACCCGTCGCTCCCGCACCCGTTGTGGTCGACCCGGCCCCTCCCGTTCAGGGAATCGCCCCGGCGGTAGTCCCCGAGGCCCCCTCGACCGTGCGACCCCTCCCCCAGATCACCGGGGCCGTCGTCGTCGACGAGCAGGGCAACACCACCATCACCGTCGACGTCATTCCGCAGCTGTCCGACGCCGAGAAGAAGGCCCTCGAGGACGCCGCCAAGGCATCCAAGGCTGCTGCCGAGGCATCCGCGATCGCACGGGCGGAGTACGACGAGGCGATGGCGAACTTCACCGATGCGAACGACGCGGCTACCAAGGCCGACGTCGACGCCAAGAAGGCCGCGCTCGACGCGACGACGTCTGCGGAGAACGCGGCGAAGGCGCGTGCGGAAGCGCTCGTGGCCTCCGGTCTGGCCAAGAAGGCCGACGCAGACGCCACGAAGGCGAAGGATGCGGAGAAAGCCGCAGCCGACAAGGCAACCGCCGCGGCCGCCGACTTCGAGAAGGCCGACACCGCCGCCAAGGATCTCGAAGCGAAGGCCGCAGCGTCGGGGTCCGCCGAGGACAACGCCGCCGCTGCCGCCGCACGCCTGGACGCGACGACGAAGCAGGCCGCTGCCGACAAGGCTCGTGCTGACGCCGAGACCGCCGCTGCAGAGGCGCGGGATGCGGCAGCTGCGGTCGCCGCAGCCTTCGAGACACGCAAGGCCGCCGACATCGCGAAGGCGCTGTCGGCTGCGCGCCAGAAGGCGGCCGACCTCGCTGCCAGCGTCGTGAAGGCCGCGTCGGCGCAGGTGGCGGCCACCCGCGCCGCCGAGCTGGCGACGCAACTGGAAGCGATCGCCGCAGACGCCACGACGGCCGACGACGCCGCCGTGGCCGCCGCCGCGAAAGCCCGGTCCGACGCCGATGCACTGAAGGCGACCGCGGATGCAGCTCGGGCCGAGTCCGAGAAGGCAGCTGCGGCAGCAGCCACCGCGGCAACCGATCAGACCAGTGCTCAGGCCGCGGCCGATGCCGCCGAGAAGAAGGCGCTGGACGCCGAGGCGGCCGCTACCAAGGCAGCGGAAGCGTCGACTCAGGCGGCTGCGGCAGCCGAGAAGGCGAAGACCGATCTGGCGGCCGCGAAGACCGCGGCGGCCGAGGCGAAGACCGCCGCGGACGCTGCCAAGACTGCCGCCGATACGGCAGCGAAGGCGGACGCCGACCTGAAGGCGAAGGCAGCCGAGCTCGCCGCGAGCGGCCCGAAGTTCACCATCACGATCAAGCTCGGTGACACCGTCGCCACCGATGTGCCCGTGACCGAGGTGGACGACACCACGGTGTCGGTCGACGAGACCGGGACCGAGCTGATCGGTGTCTTCGACGGAGACGCGGCCGACGGTGCCACCTTCGAGACCGTCGACTACTTCACCACCGACGACGCGGGCAACACGGTCGTCGCCGGCTCGTTGCCCGCTGTCGATCTGGCACTGGGCGACTCGGGCAGCGGTGAGGGCTCCGGTGGATCCGCAGCAGTTCCCGCGCTTCTGGGCGGCGCCGCCGTTCTCGGTGCGGCCGCGGTCGGCGGTGTGGTGTTCATGCGTCGCCGCGCGTCCGACGATGCGTCGGAGTAGACACACTGCGCTCCTGGCGTCGGCCCTGGTGGTCGGCGCCGCACTGACCGGGTGCGGGGCGGACACGTCGGTGTCCGCCCCCGCCCGGTCTGCCGTGTCTTCCCAGCTGGCCGCCGAGCCGTCGTCCGTCATCGCGCCGGCTCCACCGAATCTGGTCGAGTTGCGCACTCCCGACGGCGCCACGTACCTGAGCGCGGAGATGTATCCCGATCCGATCGTCCGGGGCGGCTCGACCGGTCAGGAGCTCAATCCCGCGGACGAGCGTCCGGCGTGGTGGGGCGAGAGCGGAATGCCCGGCACCGAGACGGCCGAGACGGTGGTCGTGGCCGGTCACAACTACTCGACGCGCGTCGCTCCCTTCCGCGCGCTGGAAGCCGTCGCACCCGACGACACGGTTCTCCTCAGGACTCCGAACGGCGTGCTGTCCTATCGCGTGCAGACGGTCGGGCCATTGCCTAAAGGGTCGCTGCTGGGTGACGACGAGCTCCGGGCGCAGGTCCCGGGCCGACTGATCCTGGCCAACTGCGACGTCCGGAACGGCGAGCCGACCGCGGACAACTACGTGGTGGTTGCGCAGCTCAACAGCGGAAAGTGAGTCACAACAGTCACATACACCACATGAACATCGGCTGCACCAAAGGTCACACTTCGATGACGAAGCAAAATCCGAGTAAAGAGATGGGCGGACCGGAAGGTACGTTCTGTTCGTCGGGGGACGCGCACACCATTCTCACGCTTCTCGGGTTCGGCATTCACTGTCGATTCCTGTGATCGAAAGGCCATTCATGTCGGAAAAGTCCATCGTTCGCGCCCGGAAGACCCGCCTCGCCGCGGCCGGCGCCGTGCTCGCGGTATCTCTCGCCGTTGCCGCACCGTCCGTCGCACTCGCCCAGGACACACCGGGTGACAGCTCCGAGAGCAGCGAATCGGCGACGACCACCACCGAGGCTCCTGCGCCGTCGAGCACCGAGGAAGCTCCGGCAGCCGGGGACCCGTCCACCTCGACCACCGTGCCGACCACGGCTCCGCCCGCCCGTCCGCTGCCGCAGGTGACCGGATCCGTCGTCGTCGACGACGAGGGCAACTCGTCCATCAAGATCGACATCGACGCGAAGCTGACCGAGGACGAGAAGAAGGCACTGCAGGTAGCCAAGGACGCCACCAAGGCCGCCGTCGACGCCATCAAGAAGGCGCAGGCATTCCTCGACGACGCCATCGCCGCAGCGCAGGGCGGCGACGCCGCTGCCGAGGCCGAGGTCGACGAGGCGAAGGCCGAGCTCGAGGCATCGAAGGCCGAGGAATCCGCGTCGGTCGCCGAGCAGGAGAGCATCGTCGCCGCGGGCGTCGCCGCCAAGGCCAAGGAAGACGCCGACGCCGCGGAAGCTGCAGCGGCACAGACGAAGACGGACGCCGACAAGGCACAGGCCGAGGCGGACGCCGCCAAGGACAAGGCCGACGAGACCGAGGGCGACACCGCCGCCGACCCTACCGAAGCCGAGGCAGCTCGTGCGGACGCCGTCGCGAAGGCAGAGGCTGCAGCCGCAGCGCGCACCGCTGCAGAAGAAGCAGCCAAGGCCGCCGAGGACTCCCTGAAGGCCGTCGGCTACGCTGTCGCGACTCTCGACGCCGCCAAGGTCACCACCGCCATCCAGTCCGCGTACGCCCGCGCCTCGACGCTCTTCGCCGCCGTCGTGAAGGCCGCGACGACGCAGGTGGCCGCCACGGTCGCCGAGGAGAACGCGAAGCGGCTCGAAGCAGCCGGTGGCGCCGAGGCGGCAGCAGCAGCCGAGGCCGCCGCAGCAGCGAAGGCCGAGGCCGAGGCAGCTGCGAAGGATGCCGCGGACAAGAAGGCCGCCGACGAGGCTGCCGCGGAGAACGCCGCCAAGGAGACCGTCACGCTCGAGGTCGGCGACGAGACGAAGGAGGACGTCGAGGTTGCGGCCATCGACAGCACCACCGTCGAGGTGACCGCGTCGGGCGTCCGTCTGATCGGCTTCTACGTCGACGGACCGACCCGCACGTTCAAGGTCGTCGACTACTTCACCGACGACGAGAAGGGCAACGTCATCGTCGCGGGCGAGCTGCCCGAGATCTCGCTGGTGTCGTCCGAGACCGGCCTCGCCGCACCCGCGAGCGAGGAGGACGGCGGAACGTCGACCGTCGCCATCGGCGCCGGCGTCGCGCTGGTCGCGGCAGCAGGCGTCGGCGGTGCGGTCGCGCTGTCGCGTCGCAAGAAGTCGAACTCCTGACACACCCCGAGTAGCGGCGGGGGCTCCTGAGATACTGGTGGAACCATCTCACCTCAGGAGCCCCCATCATGCCGACACTCGCCTACGTGATCGCTGGATCGGAAGCCACCGGAGGCGCCGGAATCCAGGCCGACCTGAAGACTTTCGAACGTCTCGGTGTCTACGGCGTCGGCACCATCACGTGCATCGTCTCGTTCGACCCGAAAGCCGACTGGGGCCACCGTTTCGTCCCTGTCGACGGCGCCGTCATCGCCGATCAGATCGAGGCGGCCACGGCCGCCCACTCGCTCGACGTGGTCAAGATCGGGATGCTCGGGACACCGGGTACCGTTGCGACCGTTGCCGATTCACTGCGACAGCAGCCGTGGCGCCACATCGTGGTCGACCCGGTTCTGATCTGCAAGGGCCAGGAGCCCGGCGCCGCACTGGACACCGACAACGCCCTGCGCGCCGACATCCTGCCGCTGGCCACCGTGGTCACCCCCAACTTGCTCGAGGCGCAGACCCTCTCGGGCATGGAGTCCCTCGAGACCGTCGAGGACCTGGGCGAGGCAGCGCGCCGTATCGCCGATCTCGGCCCCCGCTACGTGGTGGTCAAGGGTGGCGCGGGCCTGCCCGGCGACGAGGCCGTCGACGTGCTGTTCGACGGTGAGGACGTCACGGTGTTCCGTGCGCCGAAGATCGGCAACGAGCGCGTGTCGGGAGCCGGGTGCACATTCGCGGCGGCTATCACCGCGGAGCTGGCCAAGGGCGCATCGGTCCACGACGCCGTGGCGACGGCGAAGGACTTCGCGCACGCCGGCATCGTCGGTCGGATCACCACCGCCGCACCCTTCACAGCAGTCGGCTGGCAGTAACCGTCAGAGACCGAGGTCCGCGAGCCCGAGCAGCGAGCGGTATTCGAGACCCTCGGCGGCGATGACGGCGTCGGCTCCGGTGGCGCGGTCGACCACCGTGGCGACGCCGACCACGGTCGCGCCGGCGTCACGGAGTGCTGCGACGGCCGTGAGCGGTGAGTTGCCGGTCGTGGTGGTGTCCTCGACGACCAGCACACGCTTGCCGACGATGTCGGGGCCCTCGATCTGCCGCTGCATCCCGTGCGCCTTGGCGGCCTTGCGGACGACGAAGGCGTCGATCTCACGACCGGGCGCGTGCATCACGGCCATCGCCACGGGGTCGGCGCCCATGGTGAGTCCGCCGACCGCGTCGAAGTCCCAGTCCTGGACGAGTTCTCGCATGAGTCGACCGATCAGGGCCCCGGCGCGGTGGTGGAGCGTCGCGCGGCGGAGATCGACGTAGTAGTCGGCTTCCTTGCCGGACGACAGGGTCACCTTGCCGTGCACCACGGCCAGATCGCGGACGAGCTCGGCCAGTTCGGACTTCTCGGTAGCGCTCACGCAGAAGAACTTAGCGGGTCGCTCGCTGCGGTGTCCTCACGGCGGGCACGTGCGGTCCCTCGCCGGACATGTCCACGGTCTCGGCGAACAGGTCGGGCGCACGGACGCCGAGAGTGCGCACGATCGGACGCGAGAGAGGCGACCCCGCGAGGGACCGGAGAATCGACGCCTGAGTGTTGTAGACGCGGACCGCGCCTGCGATCCGGTGCTCGATGTGATCGAGTTCCGTTGCGGGAGCAGCGAAGTCCCAGCCGGTCGGTCCACTCGCGCGCCCCTCGAACACCACGTCGTGCAGCGCGACGGACAGTCCGTTCTCGGCGGCGGCGCGATCACCGAGCTCGGAACGACGGTCCCGCATCATCGCGGACCAGGACCGCGCTCCGACCAGTTGGTTGACCGCAGCCCTGTCGATCTCGGCGTCGACAGCGGCGCGCACCAGGTCGGGGATCACCGCGCGGCGGCGATCCAGCTCGATCTCGAGCAAGTGCAATCCGGCCGCCACGGTGTCGGCGGATCGACGTGTCCGACGCACGACGGACATGATCCACACGATGCCGATGATCATCAGGAACGCCACCAGGGCCACAACAGTCACACTGGAAACATAGCGACGTCGCGCCTCACCGTCGACCCGAGGTCGAGGGTTGGCGCGCCGCCGACAGGCCTATGTTCGACCGCGAGCGCTGCCTACCAGCGACGCTGCGCGACGGGCGATGGAACGAGGCACCAGACGCGTCACCGAAGTCAGTGATTTGTACTGAAGCCCCGGAATGCTCAGGACCGTGTTCTTGTCGAGGTCCTTCAACGACGCATCCACCACCTGATCCACGGACAGGTACATGAACTTCGGGATCGTCGACATCTCGATGCCCGCGCGCTCGTGGAATTCGGTCCGCACGAAGCCGGGGCACAGAGCCTGGATGCGCACGCCCGTTCCTGCCAGACCACCGGCGAGGCCTTCACTGAACGACACCACGTACGCCTTGGACGCCGAGTAGGTGGATCCGCGGCCGGACAGGAGACCGGCCACGCTCGCGACGTTGACGACGGTGCCCGAGGCCGCGGCGATCATCGACGGCAGCGCGGCCCGCGTGAACTGCATGACGGCCGTGACATTGACGTCGAGCTGGCGCTGAAGTGCCGCCGGATCCGCCGTCCAGAATTCGCCGGACGTTCCGAACCCGGCGTTGTTGACCAGTACCTCGACGCCCTGTTCCAGACGCTCGACGACCATCGCGCGTCCGCTGTCGGTAGACAGGTCGGCCGAGAGGATCTCCGACGACGTGCCGTAGGCGTCGGTCAGTTCCTGTGCCAGCGCCTCGAGGCGCGCGGTGTCCCGAGCGACCAGGACGAGATCGTGGCCACGGGCGGCGAGTCTGCGGGCGTATCCCCCGCCGATTCCGGACGTGGGGCCAGTGACGAGGGCGATGGGCCGCGTCGTGCGCGGCGTCGGAGACGACATGCGGACGAGACTAGCCGGTGAGCTTCCTCACCCGACAGGGTGGCTGACGAATTCGTCAGTTCTCGGCGCGGGGCGTCGTCCGACGGCGGGACGGCGGCAGGACATGAAGAAGGCCCGAGAGCCGCGTGACAGTGTCGATCGCGGCGTCCCAATCACGTCCCGCACTCCCCATGGGCACCGTCCCCAGCGTCCATTCACCTTCGCTCCACAGCAGCTGGACCACGTCGGGAACCGAGTGCGTGAAGGCGACCATCCGCTGGTCACAGACCCGGCGAGCCACATCGAGATCGGTCGCGAAGATGATGCGCGGCCCCAACGACCCGAGCAACTGCATATCGGCGTCCTTGGGAGGCGGTGTCGTCCTGGACCGCAGATCGATGTCCACGTCCGACCCCACCTCGCGTCGAACCGCGATGACCGTCGCTGCGTCCTCGAGGTCGAAGAGAACGAACTCCTCGCCGCGCCGGACACCCTCGACCACGTCCACGGCACCGAGGAATTCCTGGTTCGCCATCACCGCACGACCGAAGGTCGCCGGGAGGTCGCGATCGGCCGCAACGTAGTGGTAGCCCTGGGCTTTCGCCCAGATCTGGCGCACGCGTCCCTGCTGCCCGCGACGGGCACGGTCGATGTACAGCAGAGCCACCGCACCCAGAAGTGCGATCAGAGCAAGGCCGAACCACATCGCTGTCATCGCCCTCCACTGTACTTTTCCCGCGCGCGGCACAAGGATCCGCCCCGCCGCTGCATTACCCGTCGGTATACCGACTGGTAACGCATCTGCCGAGGTCAGTGACCGATCACTACCTCACGCCACCATATTCGGATGTACTCGCCAGTACGCCGTGAGGACGTCACACTGGGCCGGACGACACATTCCATTCGAGACGGCGGAGCGCATGTTCACACGCATAGCAGTAGTCAACCGAGGCGAAGCAGCAGTGCGCCTCATCCGAGCAGTACGCGAACTGAACAGCGAATCTCGCTCCACCGAACCCCTGCGTGTCATCGCACTCCACACCGAGGCCGAGCGCAAGGCGATGTTCGTACGCCAGGCCGACGAGGCCGTCACGCTGCACAAGACCGGCGTGCAGAACCCGTACCTCGACTACGCCGAACTCGAACGTGCGCTCGTCGAGGCGCGCGCCGACGCCGTGTGGGTCGGCTGGGGCTTCGTGGCCGAGGACCCGACCTTCGCCGACGTCTGCTCACGCCTGGGCATCACGTTCATCGGACCGTCCGCGGCATCGATGCGTCTGCTGGGCGACAAGGTCGAGGCGAAGATCCTCGCCGAGAAGGTCGGCGTGCCGGTCGCGCCGTGGAGTGGTGGTCCCGTCGAGACCCGAGCCGATGCGCGTCGTCACGCCGCGGCCATCGGCTACCCCCTCATCATCAAGGCGCGCAGCGGCGGCGGCGGCCGCGGTATCCGCAAGGTCTTCGCCGAGGACGAGCTCGAACTCGCTCTCGAGCGCACGCAGGGTGAAGCCGAGCGCTCCTTCGGCGATCCCGTCGTCTTCCTCGAGCGTCTGGTCACCGAGGCACGCCACGTCGAGGTCCAGGTCATCGCCGACACCCATGGCAACGTGTGGGCCCCCGGCGTCCGCGACTGCTCCATCCAGCGTCGCAACCAGAAGGTGATCGAGGAGTCCAGCTCCGCCGTCCTGACCAAGGAGCAGGCAGACGAGTTGCGGACCGCGTCGGCCGAACTGGTCCGCGCGGCCGGTTACCACGGCGCCGGCACCGTCGAGTACCTGTACCAGCCCGAGCAGAAGATCTTCACCTTCCTCGAGGTCAACACCCGCCTGCAGGTCGAACACCCCATCACCGAGGTGACGACGGGCCTCGACCTGGTCAAGCTGCAGATCCTCGTCGCCGGCGGCCATGCGCTCGAGGGCGAGTGCCCGTCCGAGTTCGGCCACGCCGTCGAGGCCCGCCTCAACGCGGAGGACGCGGACAACGGCTTCGCTCCCGCCCCCGGCACCGTCCGGCTGCTCAAGTTCCCCCTCGGATCCGGCCTGCGCGTCGACACCGGCATCGCCCAGGGCGACGTCATCCCGCCCGACTACGACTCGATGGTCGCGAAGATCATCGCGTGGGGACGCGACCGCTCGGAAGCGTTGGCGCGCTTGCGAACCGCACTGCGCGAGACCACCGTCGTCATCGACGGCGGCACCACCACGAAATCCTTCCTGCTCGACCTCCTCGACCGCGAGGAACTGATCGACGCCACGGCCGACACCGGCTGGCTCGATCGCACGGGCGCCGGCACCGCAGAGGGCCCGACACGCGTCTCCGACGTCGCGCTCGTCGCCGCGGCCGTCGACGCCTACGACGCGGACGAGGCCCGAGAGCGCATCAAGTTCCTGCATTCCGCACGCGGTGGACGTCCCCGCGCCAGCCACGACATCGGCCGGACCGTCGAGCTCAACTACCAGGGCCAGGGCTACCGCATCACCGTCGGCCAGGTCGGTCCGCACCGCTACCTGGTGTCCGTCGACGACCGCGAGATCACCATCGACGTCGAGCGCCTGGGCACCTTCGAGCGCCGCGCGGACATCGACGGCACCCGCTACTCCGTCGTCACCGTTCCCGGCCCGGCCGGGTACCTCGTCGAGGTCGACGGCATCAGCCACCAGATCTCCCAGGACGAGGCCGGGTTGGTCCGCGCACCGGCTCCCGCCGTCGTCGTCGCCGTACCCGTCGCCGTCGGTGACGTCGTCGAGGCCGGCGCCACGCTGGTCGTCCTCGAGGCGATGAAGATGGAGACCGCAGTCCGGGCCACCACCGCCGGTCGGGTCAGCGAAGTTCTCGCCATCGTCAACGCTCAGGTCGACAACGGTGCTGCGCTGCTGCGCGTCGATCCCATCGGCGAGCAGGCCGCCGCGTCGACCACGGCACGCGTCGAGTTCCGCTCACCGTGTGCCGACGCCGTCCGTGACGACCGGGTCGACGCGCTCGCTCGTCTGGACGAACTGCGCGCTCTCCTCAGCGGCTACGACGTCAGTGCCTCTCGCGCTCTGGACACCATCGCCGAGTACGACGCCCTGCGCGGCGCACTCCCCCGCGGCGACGGCGAGCTGGTCAAGGCAGAGCTGGATCTGCTGACGACGTTCGCCGACATGTGCGAGCTGACCCGTAACCGTCCGACCATGGACGAGGAGGACACCGACGAGCGCGTCCACAGCCCGCGGGAGCACTTCCACTCGTTCCTGCAGTCTCTCGACGCCGACGTGCAGGGGTTGCCGGACGAGTTCCGCGACAAGCTGACTCGCGTTCTGCGCCACTACGACAAGAACGACCTCGAACGTGGCACGGATCTCGAGGAAGCCGTCTACCGACTGTTCCTGGCGCAGCAGCGCATCGAGAACCAGGTCCCGGCCATCGCCGCGCTCCTCGAGCGCTGGATCGCCGACCCGTCGGTCGCCCCGGATGCCGACGGCGCCGTCGGCGAGGTGCTCGACCGCCTCGTCGTCGCCACGCAGGTGCGGTACCCGGTCATCGGAGACGTCGCCCGCAACCTGCGCTTCCAGTTGTTCGACGAGCCGCAGATCCGCAAGGCCCGCGAGCAGGTCTACGACGGTGTCCGCGGCAGCCTTCAGTACCTGTCCGAGAACCCCGACGCGGACGACCACCAGGAGCGTATCGACGCCCTCGTCGCCACGGGCGAGCCGTTGGTCGAGCTGCTCTCGCAGCGCATGTCCGATCCCGGCGCGCTGCTCGAGGTGATCACGCGCCAGTACTACGAGATCCGCAACTTCGAGGACGTGAAGGCGTTCGATCGCGAAGGGCGGCACTATGTGTCGGGAACCTTCACCCTCGTCGGGGGCAAGGTCAACCTGCTCTCGACGATGACCGACCGCGACGGACTGTCCGCCACCCTGTCCGCGTTGGCGGAGACCGCGGGACCGGCCCCCGAGAACCTCGCCGTCGACGTCTACCTCGCGTGGCCGACGGCCCCGGAGAACGGCGACCAGGTCGTCGAGGAACTGCGCGCAGAGATCGCCGCGCACGACGTCACCACCACGTGGCGACGCGTCACCGTCACGGTGTTCGGGAAGGGCACCGGCATCTCGCGACAGGTGACGTTCCGTCCGCAGGGGGGCGTCCTCACCGAGGACATGTCCCTGCGCGACCTGCATCCCCTCACCGGACAGCGACTCGATCTGTGGCGCTTGAAGAACTTCGACGGCACCCGCATCCCGTCGGCACCCGGCACGTACCTGTTCGATCTGGTGTCCAAGGACAACCCGAAGGACGAGCGCCTGGTCGCGTTGGCCGAGATCCGCGATGCCGCGGTGCAGTTCGACGCCCAGGGCAACGTCGTCTCGGTCCCGGCGTTCGAGCGCACGATCTCCGCGTGCCTCGACGGCATCCGCCGGGCACAGGCTCGACGCGGCAACCGACGACTCGACCACAACCGCGTCGTCCTCTACGTGTGGCCCGTGCTCGACCTGCCGCTGGACAAGTTGCGCACTGTCGCACGGCATCTCGCGCCCCTCACCGTGGCCGCCGGCCTCGAGGAGATCACGATGCTCGCCCGCGTCCCGGTGCGTCCGGGAGCGGAGCCGACCCCCCAGGCTCTGCGCTTCTCCTACCGTCCGGGCACCGGCGTCGTCACCAAGATCACCGATCCGCCGACCGAGCCCATGCGTCCGCTGGACACGTACACCCAGAACGTGCAGCGTTCGCAGGCCCGCGGCACGGTCTACCCGTACGAGCTGATCCCGGTGCTGACCAAGCGCGACGGATCCTTCGTCGAGTACGACCTCGACGAGAGCGGTGCGCTGCAACCCATCTCCCGGCCGTACGGTCAGAACACCGCGGGCATCATCGTCGGCCTGGTATCGACGCCGACCGCGCTGTACCCCGAGGGCATCACCCGCGTCGCCCTGTTCGGTGATCCCACGAAGGCCCTGGGCACGGTGGCGGAGGCCGAGTGCGCTCGCGTCGTCGCCGCGATCGACCTGGCCGAGGAGATGAACGTCCCGGTCGAATGGTTCGCACTGTCCTCCGGTGCCACCATCTCGATGGGCAGCGGCACCGAGAACATGGACTGGGTGTCGCGGGCACTACGCCGCATCATCACCTTCACGCAGGCAGGCCACGAGATCAACGTGATCGTCGCCGGCATCAACGTCGGCGCCCAGCCGTACTGGAACGCCGAGGCGACGATGCTCATGCACACCAAGGGCATCCTGGTGATGACCCCGGAGAGCGCCATGGTGCTCACCGGCAAGCAGTCACTGGACTACTCGGGTGGTGTGTCGGCGGAGGACAACTTCGGCATCGGCGGCTACGACCGCGTCATGGGCCCCAACGGTCAGGCGCAGTACTGGGCGCCCAACCTCGGTGCAGCGTGCGACGTCCTGTTCGCGCACTACGACCACGCGTATCGCGCACCGGGAGAACGCTTCCCGCGTCGCACGACGACGGTCGACCCCGTGGACCGCGACGTCCGGACCTACCCGCACGTGCACCCGTCCAGCGACTTCAAGACCGTCGGCGACATCTTCTCCTCCGCCACCAACCCGGAGCGCAAGAAGCCGTTCGACATCCGCACCGTCATGCGCGCCGTCGTCGACCAGGATCACGCGGTGCTCGAGCGCTGGGCCGACATGGCCGACGCCGACACCTCGGTCGTCTTCGACGCGCACCTCGCCGGATACCCGGTGTCCGTCATCGGCATCGAGTCCAGGGCCATCCCCCGCAAGGGATGGTTCCCGGCCGACGGCCCGGACCAGTGGACGTCGGGAACGCTGTTCCCGCGCTCGTCGAAGAAGACGGCTCGCGCGATCAACGCGGCCAGCGGCAACCGGCCCCTGGTGGTGCTGGCGAACCTGTCCGGCTTCGACGGATCACCCGAGTCGCTGCGCAACCTCCAGTTGGAGTACGGCGCCGAAATCGGCCGTGCCATCGTCAATTTCGACGGCCCGATCGTGTTCTGCGTCGTCTCCCGCTACCACGGCGGCGCCTTCGTCGTGTTCTCCGGTGCGCTGAACGAGAACATGGAGGTGCTCGCAGTCGAGGGCTCCTTCGCCTCCGTTCTCGGCGGCGCCCCGGCCGCAGCCGTCGTGTTCACCCGCGACGTCAACAAGCGCACCGCGGCGGACCCGTCGGTCCGCGACCTCGAGGCACGCATGAACTCCTCCGAGGACGACACCGAGCGCGCCCGCCTGCAGGTCGAACTGTCGGCCACGCGCACCGCGGTCCGCTCGGAGAAGCTCGGTGAGGTGGCATCGGAGTTCGAGGCCGTTCACAACATCGAGCGCGCCCGGACCGTCGGATCGGTGCACCACATAGTCGCCGCCGCCGAACTGCGCCCGCAGATCGTCGCGGCCATCGAACGCGGAATGGCACGTCAGTAGAAGCACGCGAACAGCCGCGCCCTCCGCTCATCGGAGGGCGCGGCTGTTTCAGTTGAAGCCGATACCGGTACTGACGATGACCTCGGCGGTGATGCGGCCGTCGGCAAGCGGTGTGCCCTGCACGACGATCGACGTTCCCGGCTGCAGATCCGCGACCGTCGACGCCCCCAGCGCCACGATCTGGGTGTTCGCGTCGGTCACCACCGTCACCGACGATCCGCCGATGCCGTCCATGACGATCGTCGTGCCGTCGTTGGAGGTGATCGTGCCGATGGAGGCGCCCTGCGATCCCAACGCCTCCCCCAGACCGCCGGGAATGCTGTCCAGTCCCGGTAGTGACCCGGACGTCGGCGCGGGAAGTGTCGTGGTCGGCGGCGTCGTCGTAGGAGCCGCGGAGCGCGGCGTGATGGCCGGCGCGGCAGTGCGGGAGGACGACTGCGAGTCGAAGACCAGGTACGCCCCGAATCCCACCACCGCGAGGACGACCAGGGCCGCGAGGACGATCAGCGCGGTCTTCGGTGACTTCGGGTTCTTGCCGTTGCCGTTGCCGTCGTCGAGGAAGGGCGCCTCGCCGTACTGCGGGGGCTGTTGCGGATAGCCCTGCTGGGGGTAGCCCTGCTGACCGGTGTAGTTCTGCTGCGGATAGCCCTGCTGACCGGTGTAGTTCTGCTGCGGGTAGCCCTGCTGGCCGGTGTAGTTCTGCTGGGGGTAGCCCTGCTGGTTGCCGTAGTAGTCGCCGGTCGGCAATGCCTCGGTCGGACGGTATTCCTGCCGGCCGTACGCCTGAGTCGGGTCCGAGGTGTACCCCGGATGACCTGTCTCGAGGTACTCGGTCGGCTGATCGCGGTCACGAGCCGAATCGTCGTTGTCACGCGGCGTGGTCATGCGACCAGGGTAGACCCGCCGCGCGTGGGCGAATCGGGTCCTATTCGGGCATACCGGACGAGATGTCCCGTGACCATGCGACGACCGGTCCGATGTGATCGACTCGGAAGGTTCGCTTCTCACAAGGAGACTTCCCATGTCGATAGACAACAAGGACGCGGACCCGGTCGCCTCGACCGGCCAACCCGGTTCACTGGGCACCAGCCTGAAACCACGGCACATCACGATGATCTCCATCGCCGGAGTGATCGGGGCCGGACTGTTCGTCGGCTCCGCCACGGCGATCAACCTCGCCGGTCCTGCGGTGCTGCTGTCCTATCTGTTCGCCGGAATACTCGTCGTCCTCGTGATGCGGATGCTCGGCGAGATGGCCACCGCGAATCCGGACACCGGCTCGTTCTCCACGTATGCCACGAGGGCACTGGGACATTGGGCCGGATTCTCCGTCGGGTGGCTGTACTGGTGGTTCTGGGTGCTGGTCATTCCCGTCGAGGCCACCGCCGGTGCGCTGATCATGTCGTCGTGGATCGGCGGCGACCAGTGGATCTGGGCGTTGGCCATCACACTTGTCCTCACCGTCACCAATCTTCTGAGCGTCGGCAATTACGGTGAGTTCGAGTTCTGGTTCGCGCTGATCAAGGTCGTCGCGATCATCGGATTCATCGTTCTGGGTGTGCTCGCGATTCTCGGCCTGCTGCCCGGGAGCGACGTCAGCGGCATCTCGAACCTGTGGGCCAACGGCGGCTTCATGCCGTACGGCTTCGGGGCGGTCATCGCCGCCATGTTGACGACGATGTTCTCCTTCATGGGCACCGAGATCGTCACCATCGCCGCGGCCGAGTCGCCGGACCCGAAGAAGGGCATCACGCGGGCCGTCAACTCCGTCATCTGGCGCATCATGATCTTCTACCTCGGCTCGATCTTCATCGTCGTCGCGCTGGTTCCGTCCATGGAGCTCGACGCCGAAACCGGTTCGTATCAATTCGTTCTGGGCCAGATGAACATCCCGCACGCGGATCGCATCATGGACGTCGTCATCCTCACCGCGGTGGCGTCGTGCCTGAACTCTGCGCTCTACACGGCGAGCCGCATGCTCTTCTCGCTGTCCGAGCGCGGCGATGCCCCGGCAGTGGTGCGCAAGGTCTCCGGTCGCGGCGTTCCGTACGTGTCCGTATTGGCGTCGACCGCACTGGGTTTCGTTGCCGTGGTGGGCAACTACGCGTTGCCGGAAAAGTTGTTCGGCTACCTGCTGGCGACCACGGGCGCCGTCGCCCTGTTCGTCTACCTGGCCATCGCGGCAAGCCAGCTCGTGTTGCGCCGCACCCTCGATCGCGAGAATCGACGGCCCCCGGTGCGCATGTGGCTGTACCCGTGGCTGACCTATCTCGCCATCTGCTTCATCGTGTTCGTTCTGGTGATGATGGTGATCATGCCGGAGCAGCGCACAGCGATAGGCCTGTCCGCAGTGCTGGCAGCCGTCACCGTCGTCGCCGGCATCCTGCGCCAGCGACGCGTGACCTCGCGGGAGGCAGTGCGGGTCTGAGTCGGTTCGTGGGGTTCGTCGCGGCCCTACAGGGGGTGTCGTCGCGGCCTGCAGGGGGTGTGCACACCTGCTGCGTGAACTGCACACCCTTTGCAGCCGGCGGTAGAGGGTGTGCGCTTTGCGGAGGGGGTGTGCGCTTCTGGAGGAGTGCGGCCGGCACCGGACTGCGCCTCACCGAACGTGTGCGTACACCTGCTGCGTGAACCGCGCACCATGTCCAGTCGGCGGTGAAGGTGTGCGCTTCGCGGTGGGGGTGTGCGCACCCTCGGCAACGCACCCGACGGCGAAGGGTGTGGGCTCCAGGAATCCCTGAGCACTCACGGCAGGTGAGTGCACACCCCCTACGTCAACCGCACACCTGTTGCAGTCAGCTGTAGAGGGTGTGCGCTTCACCGAACCCGTGTGCACACCACCAGCAGCACACCCGGCAGCGCGGAGGCCCGCGTCTCGGCATCGCTGAGCACTCACGGGCAAGGCGCACGCCATTGGCAGCGCACCCGTCGACGTCGATGTGGGCTCCAGGCACCGCTGCGCACCCACGGCAGGTGACTGCACACCCACTACCCCAACCGCACACCTGCTGCAGCCAGCGGTAGAGGGTGTGCGCTTCACCGGACCCGTGTGCACACCACCAGCAGCGCCGCCACCCACGTCCCGGCACAGCTGAGCACCCAAGGCAGCGGTGTGCACACCCCCTGCAGCGCCCCTGCGTCAACCGCACCCACCCTCAGCGCGCCAACGACTCGAGCATCAGGTTCAGTTCGTCGACGACATCGTCGATCGGTTCGACGCTCCGCATGGTCCTGGCCAGCAGGATGGCGCCCTCGAAGGCCGAGATGGACATCGATGCCAGCCTTCGGGCCCTGTCGGAGTCGACGCCCTCGCGTTCGAGGGCTGCCGTCATGGCGTCGATCCACCGGCCGAATATCGCGGCGGATCCTGTGCGCATCGCGTCGCTGTCGTCACCGCCGCCGAGGGTCGCTCCAGCTACCGGGCACCCGGCGATGTAGTCGCTGTCCACCAGTGTGGTCTTCCAGAAGTCAGCGAATCGGTGCAGCGCCACGACCGGACCGTCCACGGCGGAGTACTCGATGAACCCGGTGATCACGGAGCCCGCCGCGTCCAGCGCCTCGGTGAGAATCTGGGCGCGTCCGCCGGGAAAGTGATGGTAGACAGAGCCTCTGGGCGCTCCGCTCCGTTCGAGCACCGCGTCCACCGTCACCGATGCGCCCCTCTCACGGAGCAGTTCCACCGCGCTGTTGATCATCTTCTGCCGCGTCGACGTCCGTGCCATGTGGTGTAGGACCCCTCGATCACTGTTCTGTGCGTGCCGTCACATGTCGTTGACCGTTACTTCCCGACACAGCTAGCTTTCGTTCCACTTCTATGCCAGTTCGCATAACTCTACTCGGAGCGAGGGCCCATGGCACGTCATCACGCATCACTCGAACCCGTACGACTGGGACTGTCGGGACGAGGTCGCGCCGTGGCACTCCTCGTCATCTGCGCGGCAGAACTTCTCGTCGTGCTCGACAACACCATCGTCAACGTCGCGCTGCCGTCGATCGGCGTGCAACTGCAGACATCGATGAGCGGACTGCAGTGGGTGGTCGACGCGTACACGCTGACCTTCGCCGGCTTCCTCCTCGCACTCGGTCACCTCGGGGACCGCTACGGCCGTCGCCGCGTCATGATCATCGGCCTGCTGGGTGTCGCCGCACTGTCCATCGTCGGCGCGCTCTCGTCCGACCTCGGACAGGTCGTCGCAGCACGGGCCGTCATGGGCGTGTTCGCCGCTGCCGTTTTCCCTGCGACGTTGGCCATGATCATCACGATCTTCACCGATCCTCGTGAGAAGGCCCTTGCCATCGCCGCCTGGACCGCGATGGCCGGCTTCGCCATCGCCATCGGCCCGACAGCGGGAGGCTATCTGCTGGAGCACTTCTCGTGGCACTCGGTGTTCTGGATCAACGTCCCCGTCGCGCTTCTGGTGGCCGCCGCCGCACGTGCGTTCATCCCGGAATCACGCGCCGAACATGTCGGACGATTCGACACCATCGGGCTGATCTCGTCTCTCGTCGCCATCACCGCCCTGGTGTGGACCATCATCGAAGCACCGCACCGCGGGTGGCTCTCGGCCTACTCCCTCGCGGGATACCTGCTGTCGGCCGTCGCGATCGCCGGATTCATCCTCTGGGAGAAGCGAACCGACGCTCCTGTTCTCGATCTGTCGCTGTTCTCGAACAGACGCTTCTCGCTCCCGGCCTTGTCCATCGCCGTCGGATACTTCTCGATGTTCGGGTTCCTGTTCATGATCACGCAGTACTTCCAGGGCGTCCGCGAATACTCGCCGCTCGAATTCGGTCTGCACTCGCTCCCGTTCGCCGTGGCCGTCGCCGTCGGTGCCCCCGTGGCGACTCTCATCGCCCAGCGCATCGGAACGACCGCCGTCATCGTCGTCGGACTGATGATCGTCAGCGCCGGAATGTTCATCGCCGGACAGACGACGGTGGACACCCCGTACTTCGGTCCCGTGCTGCTCTCGATGGTGCTGATGGGTCTCGGACTCGCGATAGTCCAAGGACCGGCGACGGATTCGATCATGTCGGCCGTCGACCTCGACGGTGCGGGAGCAGGATCGGCCGTCAACGACACGACGCGCGAGATCGGCGGCACCCTCGGCGTGGCGGTTCTCGGTTCGATCGTGGCGTCGATCTACACGTCCCGTGTCTCTCCCTTGGTCGACGCGGTGCCGTCGACGCTGATGACGGACGGCGAGAAGGGTTTTGCTCGGGAAACCGTCATCGCCGTGATCGAGATGGCGAAACGGCCCACACCGTCGCTGTTCGAGCAGCAGAAGGCCGATCTGATACTTGCGATGAAGTCCGCGAGCCTCGAAGGATTCCAGTTCGCGTCGTACGTCACGGTGTCCGCGTGCCTGGCGTGCGCTGTGGCAGTGGCGATCTTCATGCCGTGGAAGCCCGCCGCCGACTCGGTTCTGGCCGCAGCGCGGGTATCCCGGCGGTAAGGTCTGGCTCGACCCGTCGACAGTGCCGACCGCGGAAACGAGCCTCGTGAGATCACAGCGGATCAGCCCCGATCCCGCGCTGTCCTTCCTCGCGCTGACACCCAGGCCGGCGGAGCGCTCACGAGCGGTCATCGCCGTCAGCACGTTGATCGTCGGGGTGTGCGGACTGGTTCTCATGCCGTCGCAGTTCTTACGCCCCGGCGGCGCGATACTCATCCTGATCTTCTCGCTCACCACCATCCCGGTGGCGCTGGGTTGGCTCACCGAGAAACGTCTGCCGCACTTCGAGACGGCGTACGTGATCTACGCGGACATCGGAGTCGTCGCCGTCATGGCGATGTTCCAGTCGGCCTTCCTGTCGATGCCGTCCATCGCCGTCCTGGTCCTGGTGTCCTTGTTCGCGGCGGCGTTCACCGGCACCAGGACCTTGGTCCTGCACGTGGCGTACTCCTTGTGCGTCCTGGGAGTGTTGACGGTTCTGTCCCTGCGGGACGGCACGGAGGTGTGGGTGACGCTCTCGCGCACCCTGGCCCTGGGCAGCATGTTCGCGACGCCGTTCGCCATCCGCATGTATGTCGCCTTCCTCCGGCGACAGGTCGATGCGGCGCAACGCGATCCGCTGACGGGCCTGCTGACCCGACGCGGTCTCTACAACCGGATGTCGTCGATGTCGCAGAGCGCCCAGGGCTCGCACGGACCGTGGACGATGGCCGCCACCGTCGTAGATGTCGCGGATTTCGCCGACGTCGATCAGCGTTTCGGCCGCGACAGTTCCGTCGAGGTGCTCGTGGAGATCGCCGAGCGACTCGTCGATGCGTCGCCGACCGAGGCACTTCTGGCCCGGCTGTCCACGTCCGAGTTCCTGTGCGTACATCGCGCACGGAGCGAGGAGTCGGGCCGCGAGGAGAGCCGAGCACTCGGCGTCGCGCTCGAATCGACGACGTTGCGCAGCGCACCGGTCACCCTGACGACGGGATCGATCACCGAAGCCGTGGATCCACACGCGGACGCCGGGTCGACCTTGCACCGTCTGATGACCCGAGCGGAAGCCACGATGCATCGGCGTCATGCGGCGCGGCTGCAGGGTTCGACCGCCGATCAGTCCATCCACGACCGCATCTCGGCGCTGATCGCCGACGGCGGGCCGGACATCGTGTTCCAGCCGGTCTGTACCGCCGGCACCGGCGACGTCGTCGGATACGAGGCGTTGTCCCGCTTCCCCGACGGGCACGGATCTCCGCAGACGTGGTTCATCGACGCGAACACCGTCGGACTGCGGGTCGAGCTCGAGGTCTGCGCCATCGACGCCGCCATCACGGCGTCGGCACCCTTGCCCGACGGGGCGTTCGTCGCGGTCAATGCATCCGCCGACACGATTCTGTCCACCGACCTCGCCGGCAGTCTCGTCGACCACATGGTCCGCCGACAGTGGGTCGTCGAGGTCACCGAGCGTGACCGCATCGAGGACTACGACGGCATGGGCGTCGCGGTCGACATGCTCAGACGCGCAGGGGTTCTCATCTCCGTCGACGACGTCGGATCGGGATATTCGGGGCTCCGGCAGCTGGTCGAGCTGCGTCCGGACGTGGTCAAGCTCGACGCCTCGATCGTGCGCGGGATCGATTCCGACCCGATGCGCCGGGCGGCGGCGATCTCCGTCTCGACCTTCAGCCGTGAGATCGGCGCGATCTGCATCTTCGAGGGCGTGGAGACTCCCGAGGAACTGGCGACGGCCCGTGAGGTGGGCGCGGACATGGTGCAGGGATATCTGCTGGGCAGGCCGCTGCCCGCGGCATCGGCGCTGAGGACGACCACCCCGCCCATCCGCCGTTGATGACAACGATTATCATTAAGGCATGACCTCACGATCCCTGCTGCCCGTCACCGTCCTGTCCGGATTCCTCGGTGCGGGGAAGACGACCGTGATGGAGCACATCCTGGCGAACCGCGACGGTCTACGAGTCGCGGTGATCGTCAACGACATGAGTGAGATCAACATCGACGCGCGACTTCTCGACGGTTCCGTCACCGGTACGACCAGCGTTCACCGCACGGAGGAACGTCTCGTCGAACTCACCAACGGCTGCATCTGCTGCACGCTCAGAGAGGACCTGATCGAGGCTGTCGGCGAGTTGGCATCGGCAGGTGACATCGACTATCTGCTGATCGAATCGACGGGAGTATCCGAACCCATGCCCGTCGCCGCATCGTTCGACTGGACTTTCGACGGTGCCGACGGCGACTCCCCCGTCAGCCTCGGCACGCTGGCCAGGTTGGACACCATGGTGACCGTCGTCGACACGTCGACCTTCCTGGCCGAGATCTCCCGAGGCGACACCCTCGACACTCGCGACCTCGACGTGGCCGACGGTGACGAACGATCGATCTCGGATCTGCTGGTCGACCAGGTCGAGTTCGCGGACATCGTTCTGTTGACGAAAACCGACCTCGTCTCCGAGGCGCTGGCGGGTGCCACCGAAGCTGCTGTGCGACGACTGAATCCGCGTGCCGACGTCGTCGTGACGACGCGTGGAGCGGTGGACCCCCTGCGCGTGCTGAACACGGGCCTCTACGACCCGGAGGCAGCCCTGCACGCACCGGGCTGGGACGACGAGATCGCCGGCACCCACCTTCCGGAGACGCAGGAGTTCGGGATCTCGAGCACCGTCTTCGTTTCCGATCGTCCCTTCCATCCGACCCGGCTCGCGTCCGCACTCGACGGACTACAGGGTGTGTTGCGCAGCAAGGGTTTCTGCTGGATCGCGAGCAGGCCGGACCGAGCGGCGGTGTGGTCACAGGCGGGACCGGCCCTGACGATCGACGGCGCACAGCCGTGGAGCGAGATCGACGTGCCGGCGGGCCAGGAGATCGTCGTCATCGGTATCCGGTTGCAGGACACGGACGTCGAGTCGATTCTCCGCGCGGCAGTTCTGACGGACGACGAAATAGCAGCGGGCCCGGACGCCTGGAGAGGCTATCCGGACCCGCTGCCCACGTGGACTGTCGATATGCACGCTCACGCGCTGTAGATCAGCTCAGTTCGAGCGCATCTCCGCCCTCGGAGACACCCACCACGACGGTGTCGCCGTCGACGATCGTGCCGGCGAGCAACAGCTTGGCCAGCTGATCGCCGATCGCCTGCTGGATCAATCGACGCAACGGACGTGCGCCGTACTGCGCGTCGTATCCGCGGACGGCCAGCCAGAACCGAGCGGACGGGGTGACGTCGAGTGTGAGCCTGCGTGTCGACAACCGACGCTGCAGCTGTTCGAGCTGGATGTCGACGATCGACTCCAACTGCTCCTCGCTCAGCGGGTCGAAGACCACGACATCGTCGAGCCTGTTGACGAATTCGGGCTTGAACGCGCTGCGCACCGCCGCCATCACGTGCTCCCTGTCGCCACCCGCACCGAGGTTCGAGGTGAGGATCAGGATCGTGTTGCGGAAGTCGACGGTCCGACCCTGACCGTCGGTCAGACGGCCTTCGTCGAGGACGGCGAGCAGGATGTCGAAGACGTCCGGGTGAGCCTTCTCGACCTCGTCGAACAGCACCACCGTGTAGGGGCGACGCCGCACCGCTTCGGTCAGCTGGCCACCGGCCTCGTACCCGACGTATCCCGGAGGAGCACCGACCAGACGGGCCACCGAGTGCTTCTCGCTGTACTCGCTCATGTCGATGCGGATCATCGCGCGCTCGTCGTCGAACAGGAAGTCCGCCAACGTCTTCGCGAGTTCCGTCTTGCCCACACCCGTCGGGCCCAGGAAGAGGAACGATCCGGTCGGACGGTTGGGGTCGGAGACGCCGGCACGAGCCCGGCGGACCGCATCGGACACTGCCTGCACGGCGTCGGCCTGGCCGACCACGCGCTTGCCCAGCTCGTCCTCCATGCGCAGGAGCTTGGCGGTCTCGCCTTCGAGCATGCGCCCGGCGGGGATGCCGGTCCATGCGGCGACGACGTCGGCGACGTCGTCCGGCCCGACCTCCTCCTTGAGCATCACGTCGCCTTGCGGGACGGTGGCCGCGGTCTTCTCCGCGAGCTCCTTCTCGAGCGACGGGATGCGTCCGTATCGCAGTTCGGCGGCCTTGCCCAGATCACCGTCGCGCTCGGCGCGCTCGGACTCTCCGCGCAGAGACTCCAACTGCTCCTTGAGATCTCGGACGGAATCGATGGCGTTCTTCTCGTTCTGCCACCGCGTGCTGAGCTCGGCGAGCTTCTCCTTGCTGTCGGCCAGTTCTCCGCGCAGCTTCTCGAGGCGAGCCTTCGACGCGTCGTCGGTCTCCTTGGCCAGCGCCATCTCCTCGATCTCGAGCCGACGCACGACGCGTTCGATCTCGTCGATCTCGACAGGCCGCGAATCGATCTCCATGCGCAGACGCGACGCGGCCTCGTCCACGAGGTCGATCGCCTTGTCTGGCAGGAACCTCGACGTGATGTAGCGGTCGGACAACGTCGCCGCGGCGACCAACGCGGAGTCGGTGATGCGCACACCGTGGTGCACCTCGTACCGCTCCTTGAGTCCGCGGAGGATGCCGACGGCGTCGTCGACGGACGGCTCCCCGACCATCACCTGCTGGAACCGGCGCTCGAGGGCCGCGTCCTTCTCGATGTACTTCCGGTACTCGTCGAGAGTGGTCGCACCGACGAGCCGCAGCTCACCGCGGGCGAGCATCGGCTTGATCATGTTGCCCGCATCCATCGCGGATTCACCGGTCGCGCCGGCGCCGACGATGGTGTGCAGCTCGTCGATGAACGTGATGACCTGTCCGGCCGAGTTCTTGATGTCGTCCAGGACGGCCTTGAGTCGCTCCTCGAATTCACCGCGATACTTCGCGCCGGCGACCATCGATCCGAGGTCGAGGGACACGACGGTCTTGCCGCGCAGACTCTCCGGCACGTCGCCGGCGATGATGCGCTGGGCGAGGCCTTCGACGATGGCGGTCTTGCCGACACCGGGTTCACCGATCAATACCGGGTTGTTCTTGGTGCGACGGGACAGGACCTGCACGACGCGACGGATCTCGGTGTCGCGCCCGATGACCGGGTCCAGCTTGCCGCTGCGCGCGGCGTCGGTCAGATCGGTCGAATACTTCTCGAGAGCCTGGTAGGTGCCCTCCGGATCGGGACTGGTCACACGCGCACTGCCGCGGACCGTGGTGAATGCGTCGCGCAGTGCTGCGGACGTCGCGCCGTGGCCCTGCAGGATGCGAGCGACGTCGGAGTCACCCGTCGCGAGTCCGACCACCATGTGTTCGGTGGAGACGTACTCGTCGTCGAGTTCGGTGGCCAGATGCTGGGCCGCGGTGATGGCGGCCAGAGCCTCGCGCCCCAGTTGGGGTTGCGTGGTCGACCCGGTCGCCGACGGCATGCGGTCGACCAGGGACTGAGCGTCCTTGCGCACGACGGCGGGATCGACGCCGACAGCTTTCAGGAGGGGACCTGCGATGCCGTCGGTCTGGTCGAGCAGAGCGACGAGCAGATGAGCCGGCCGGATGTCCGGGTTTCCCGCTGCCGATGCTGATTGCAGTGCAGCGGTGAGCGCTGCCTGGGTCTTCGTTGTGGGTGTGAACGAGTCCACCGGTCACCTTCCTTCTGTCAAGCATGTCGAACCTGGCGTCGCCGCGATCAACCATACCGGACTTGAGTCTATTCCGCTCAAGTTAGTTGACGGTCCAACACGCAGGACAGCGGGAGGCTCGCCGCACGTCGGTGAGGACCAGTAGTCTCGAGGATGAACCCCACCCGTCACTCGAACACGATGAAGGTGCCCATTGCTCGACGCACAGGCCCTCGCGCACGTGCGTGCCGGAGTAGCTGCCGCGCTGAAGGCGGACGACGGCGCCGAGTCCGTCGCCAAGGCCTTCTACGCGCGCCTCTTCGCCGAACATCCCGACTTCCGCGGCTACTTCCCGGCGGCGATGGACCAGCAGAGGCACCGCCTCGTCCGTGCCGTCGACTACGTGGTCACACACCTCGACGACAGCGAGTTCCTGCCGTTCCTGCACCAGCTGGGTCGCGACCACCGCAAGCACGGACTCACCGGAGCGCACTTCCTGGCCGCACGGAACGCGCTGGTCGAGGCGTTCCGCATCTCGGGTGACGAGTCGACGTGGACGTCGGACACGGACGATGCGTGGGCTCGCGTCGTGTCGATCATCTGCAATTCGATGGCCGTGGGCGCGGACACCGAGGACCTGCCGCCCTACTGGGGAGCCACCGTCGTCGAGCATCACCGGCTTCTCGAGGATCTCGCCGTCGTCCGGTTGCAGACCGACGACGACATCCCGTTCGAGGCCGGCCAGTACCTCAGCGTCCAGATCCCGCAGCGGCCGCGCATGTGGCGATACCTGTCCCCCGCGATTGCGCCGAACGACTACCGCGGCATCGAGTTCCACGTCCGCCGGGTCTCCGCCGGGTGGGTCAGTCCCGCCATCGTGTCCGAGACGGTGGTCGGCGACCGATGGTTGCTCGGCCCACCCCTGGGCGGTCTCAGCCTGGACACCGCGCCCGGCAGCCCGGACGTGCTGATGGTCGCCGGGGGAACCGGGATCGCGCCGCTGCGTGCCCAGCTCATGGCGATGGCGATGCGCAGTCACACTCCGCGGGTCCACCTGTTCGTCGGCGGCGAGTATCCGAGCGACCTCTACGACCTGGACACCCTGTGGGATCTGGCCCGGACCAACCCGTGGCTCACCGTCGTCCCCGTTGTCGAGCACCCGGAAGAGCCGTGGTGGCGTCCCGGCCCGGCGCGGGAGTTCCCGCCCGGCCTCAACCACACGATGGTGGGCAAGCTCGGTCAGGTGGTCACACGGTTCGGATCGTGGGCGGACCGGCAGATCCAGGTGTGCGGGTCACCGTCGATGGTCCGCACGACGCTGTACGCGCTGCGTCGGGTGGGAACCCCGATGCAGAACGTCCAGCACGATCCCCTGGGCTGAACCCGGGTCAGTGCGGATACGCGTGCGCCAGTCGCCGTAGCGGCGGCACTGTCTGTGGCGGTTGCTTCCGGGGCGGCAGGACACCCAACAGTCGGGTCGTCGTCTCCGTCACCTCGGCGACCGCCGACTCGAACGCGGCACGGTTGGCATCCGAGACGGTCCGCAGCCCGCTGACCTTGCGCACGAACTGCCGGGCAGCCGCTTCGATCTCCTCGTCCGTCGCCGCGGGCTCGAGGCCGCGCAGCTCGGTGATGTTTCTGCACATGCCAGGCGAGCGTAGACCTGCAGCCAGACCCGGACAACGACCATCGGGTTTACGACGTACAGGTGTTTAGCTCGAATATTCTGACATTCCAAGCTTTACGCCGTTTTCGATCACCGTGAATTCATTCGTTCAACCGATTGCGCGGACATCCTGGAGTCCTTCGATCAGCGAACGCTCGGGAGCCGACAATCCGCCCCAGACGCCGTACGGTTCCCCCGCGGCCACCGCGTACTCGCGGCACCGCTGCATCACCGGGCATTGTTGGCAGACGCGCTTCGCCTGCTCCTCACGGGCCGTTCTCTTATGTCCCCGTTCACCTTCCGGATGGAAGAACACTGCGGAATCCATCCCGCGGCACAGTCCGTGCAGTTGCCACTCCCAGGTCGTGGCTATAGGTTCGGGTAACTCGACAGGCTTGGACATGACGCTCCTCGTTAGTTCGCCTCGTATGCGACGTCACGCTGTCAGTATTACATTACGAACAATCGTCCAAAAAGTTAATGCCGCATATTCGGGAGACACCTCCAGGACGTATCGACGAGTTACAGATAATCGCCGAACCCGCCGACATCGCCGGGTGCACAACTGCTGAGCCTCGATCCCCGATGCGGCGCGACGGCCCGCTCTCCCTTAAGTTTGACCTCGTGAGAAGCCCTGGTTGTCGTCCCGCTCGCTGCCGTACAGGTCGCCGCCGTCACGGGTGTGCGCTGTGAGTGCAGTGGACCTCCCACTCGATCTCCGCCGCGCACTCGTCGGTGTCGCGCGGGTCCCGAGACTGCTGGTCGCGTCGGACTACGACGGCACCATGGCGCCGTTCGTGTCGGACCCGCAGAAGGCGTTCCCGCTCCCGGAGTCGGTTCGAGCGCTGCGTGCACTCGCCGGCCTGGACGGCACACAGGCAGCGGTCATCTCCGGGCGCGCACTGCGGGATCTGGCGATCCTCTCCCGCCTGCCCGTCGAGGTGCAGCTCGTCGGAAGCCACGGCTCCGAGTTCGACGCCGGCTTCGTCACCGAACTCGGTAGCGAGGCCACGGCTCTTCTCGAACGAGTCGTCTCCGAACTGAGGTCGATCGCCTCCCGCGCCGAGCACATCTCGGTCGAGACCAAACCCGCCAGCGCGGCCCTCCATGTGCGCAACGCCGACCCGGAGGCGGGCGCGCGAGCGCTCGACGAGGTTCGCGCCGGCGCCGCCACCTGGGACGGCGTGCAGGTCACCGAGGGCAAGTCCGTCATCGAGCTCGCCGTGATCGTCACCGACAAGGGCCAGGCACTGGACATCCTGCGCCATCAGGACGGGGCGTCCGCCGCGGTCTTCTTCGGCGACGACGTCACCGACGAGAAGGCTTTCCGACGCCTCCACGGTCCCGACGTGGGTGTCAAGGTCGGTGACGGCGAATCGCTGGCCAAGTACCGCGTCGAGAGCACCGAGGAGGTCGCCGCCGCGCTCGCCTTCCTCTACGAGGAGCGCCGCCGTTGGCTGTCGGGTGCGGACGCTCCCCGCATCGAGCGGCTGACGATGCTCGCCAGCCCACGATCGGTCGCGCTGTTGACTCCGGAGGCCGGACTGACCTGGCTGTGTCACCCGGAGCCCGATTCCGCAGCCGCGTTCGCGCACCTTCTCGGAGGCGACGAGGCCGGCCACTTCACCGTCGGACCGGCGCGTGCGTCGCTGCCGCTCAGTCAGCAGTACCTCGACAGCACCATGACGGTGCAGACACGGTGGGCGAGCCTGCAGGTCGACGACTACCTCGCGCACGACGTCCCGCGGGACCGCACCGACTTCACGCGCGTAATCACGGGCAAGGCGAAGGCAGTGGTCACGTTCGCTCCCCGCCCCGAGTTCGGCCAGGCACGCGTGCGGCTCCAGGCCGAGGACGGCGGCCTCCGAGTGTTCGGCACCAACGATCCGATGGTGCTGCGCGCACCCGGTATCTCCTGGACCGTGACCACCGAGCACGGGCAGGAAACCGCCCGCGCCGAGATCGATCCGTCGGGCGGACCGGTCGTGCTCGAACTGCGTTGCGGTACATCGGATCTGGGACCGTCGGAAGTTCCGGAGCCCGAGCGCCGCGCGCAGGCCGAGTCGTACTGGCACGACTGGGCGGCCGGACTCACCCTGCCGCAGCTCAAGCCCGACCTGATGAAGCGGTCCGCACTGACGCTGCGCGGTCTGGTGCACGCCGACTCGGGCGCCATCATGGCCGCCGCCACCACGTCGCTTCCCGAGGAGATCGGTGGCGTCCGCAACTGGGACTACCGCTACTGCTGGCTGCGCGACGCCGCCCTGACCGCATCGGCACTGGTGTCGCTCGGCTCGCGATCCGAAGCCGAGAACTACCTGCTGTGGGTGCACGACGTCCTGCAGACGGTCACCGGACCCGAGCGGTTGCATCCGCTCTACACGCTGTGGGGCCAGTCGCTGCCGCCCGAGGCCGTCATCGACGCGCTCCCCGGCTACGCGGGGTCTCGTCCGGTGCGCGTCGGCAACGCGGCGAATCAGCAGGTGCAGCTCGATGTGTTCGGTCCGATCGTGGACCTGATCACGACGCTGGCCGACTCGCGCACCGCGAGCGGCATCACCGAACACACCGAGATCCTGACCGATCAGGACTGGGACCTCGTGTGCGCCATGGTCGACGCCGTCGAACGGAGATGGTCCGAACCCGACAACGGCATCTGGGAGATCCGCGGCAATCCGCGCCACCACGTCTACTCCAAGGTGATGTGCTGGTTGACGGTCGATCGCGCCATCAGGCTCGCCGATACCTACAGCCGCGACGCCCAACTCGGGTGGAGCACGCTACGCGACGTCATCCGTCGACAGGTGCTGGACAAGGGATGGAGCGAGGAGGCGCAGTCCTTCACCGCTGCGTACGGCGGCACCGATCTCGACGCCGCGACCCTGCACATCGGCCTGTCCGGTCTGATCGATCCCAGTGATCCGCGTTTCGCCGCCACGGTGGTCGCCACCGAGGCGGAACTCCGCAGCGGCGCCACGGTGTACCGGTACCACCACGACGACGGCCTTCCCGGCGGCGAGGGCGGTTTCCACCTGTGCGCGGCATGGCTGGTGGAAGCGTATCTGCTGATCGGGCAACGACTTCCGGCGGAAGCTCTGTTCACCCAGCTCGTCGCCGCGGCAGGTCCGACGGGATTGTTGAGCGAGGAATACGACCCTGTCGCCGAACGCTCGCTCGGCAACCACCCGCAGGCCTACAGCCACCTCGGGCTGCTGCGGTGCGCCCAGCTGCTGGCCCGCTAGCCGGTCCGCACCGGGCCGAGCGTCACCCCGGCGAGCAGATGCGTCGGGAGGTGCTCGGTCCGGTCCACCCCTGAGTGGCTGACGCCCAGCACGATCTCGCCGACCAGACGCCCCTTCTCCAACACGGGCTGACGGACGGTCGTCAGCCCCACGCGGACGGCCTCGTCGACACCGTCGAAACCGGTGACGGACATCCGCCCCGGGACGTCGATGCCGAGGGAGTCGAGGTGATCGAGCGCTCCCAGCGCGAGGACGTCGGACGTACAGATCAACGCTGTGGCGCCGGGCGCGGCCCTCAACGCCTCGGCGGCGGCGGAGCGACCCGCCGCGCGGCTGTGCTCGAAGCGCTCCACCACGACCACGTCGGGGTCGACGCCTGCCGCCGTCATCGCATCCGCGATCCCGGCGATGCGCTCACGCTGCACGTGGAAGGTGATGGCGCCCCGCCGGTCCCGGTCTACGGGACCGTCGTGTCGATCACGACGCAGTCGCATACACAGCACGGCGATGCGCGTATGTCCCTGTGCAAGAACCTGTTCCGCGATCTCGCGCATCGCAGCCCTGTCGTCGATGCCGACCAGTGACGTCTCGGCGGCGTCGCGCGGCTGATCGCAGAGGACCGTGGGCAGATGACGCTCGCGCACGGCGGTCAGGTGCGGATCGTCGTCCGACACCGAGTACACGACGAACGCGTCGACACCCGCCTGCTGGACGACGGCGGCAGCATCCTCGGGAGTGGAGGCCGGACCGGCGGGAATCAGAAGGAGGCCGCGGCCCGCCTGCTCGCAGGACTCCGCGAGACCCGTCAGGAACTGCACGGCCGCCGGGTCGGAGAACGAATAGCTGAGCGCCTCGGTGAGCACCAGGCCCACGGCGCCGGCGCGCCGGGTCCGCAACGACCTGGCCACGGGGTCCGGGCCGGGGTATCCGCGGGCGCGCGCCGCGTCCAGGATCCGTAGACGCATCTCGGGCGAGAGCTGGTCGGGGCGGTTGTAGGCGTTGGACACGGTGGTACGCGAGATGTTGAGCTCGGCGGCCAGCGAGGCGAGCGTGGCCATCCGTCGCGGTTCCGTGGACCTCGCCATGCAGGAGACGGTATCCGCTCCGAGTCGTCGACGTCGCCTACGGGACGGTTTCGTCTTCGGGCAGGTCGGCCGGTATGGTCGTGACAACGGTTTCCATTAGCGATAACAGACCAACAACCCAGGAGCACCCGCCGTGTACGCACCCGCCCGAATCCCCCTTCGCACCGCTGTCGCCGCGCTCGGCATGACAGCCCTCACGGCGACGGCGCTGGTCGGATGCAGTTCCTCGGACGGTGGCAGTGCCGAAGGTGGGCGACCGACCGTCGTCGCGTCGACGAACGTGTGGGGCTCCGTCGCCGAGTCCGTCGCGGGCGACCGCGCCGACGTCACCGCGATCATCGCCGACCCGTCGGCCGACCCACATTCCTACGAGGCCAGCCCGGGCGACGCCGCTGCGCTGTCGGAGGCATCCCTCGTCGTCTACAACGGCGGCGGTTACGACGAGTTCGTCGACGACGTTCTCGCCTCCGCGGGAGACGTGCCCTCCGTCGACGCGTACTCGCTGCTCGAGGGGCACGCGGACGACGCCGACCATGCCGACGAGGCGGGTGCCCACGACCATTCGGGCGAGACCAACGAGCACGTCTGGTACGACCCCGAGATCGCCGCGGCCACCGCGGAGGCGATCGCCGAGGAACTCGGTAAGGTCGACCCCGACAACGCGGCGTACTACACCGAGAACGCCGCGGCGTTCCACGACGACATCCACGAGATCACCGACATCACGGATCGCATCGCCCAGCAGAAGCCGGGCGCACCCGTCGCGCAGACGGAGCCGATCGCGCACTACCTGCTGGAAGGAGCCGGGGTGGACGACAAGACCCCCGAGGACTTCGAGGACGCCATCGAGGAGGGCAACGATCCCTCGCCCGCCGCTGTCGCTGCCACGCGCGACCTGTTCAGCAGCAAGGGTGTCGACGTCCTGGTCTACAACATCCAGACCGAGGACGCCGTGACGGCCGATGTCCGCCGCATCGCCGAGGAGAACGGCATCACCGTCGTCGAGGTCACCGAGACCCTGCCCGCCGGGCAGGACTACGTCTCGTGGCAGCGCACCGCCGCGCAGGACCTCGCGGACGCGCTGGGTGTCACCTCGTGACGCGAGTGCGGCGATGACGTCCGTCCAATTGACCGGGGCGACGCTCGCGTACGGCGAGCGTGTCCTGTGGTCCGATCTCGACCTGACCGTCGCACCGGGAGAATTCGTCGCCGTCCTCGGCCCCAACGGGTCGGGAAAGACGTCCCTGCTCAAGGTGCTTCTCGGGCAGACGTCCCTCACCTCCGGAACCGCCAGCATCGCCGGCGGACGCTCGTCCATCGGCTACATCCCCCAGCAGAAGGCGATCGACGAGGGAGTGCCGCTGCGCGGCCGCGACTTCGTCGGACTCGGGTGGGACGGCCACCGCTGGGGCATCGGGTTCCGTGGGCGTCACGCCCGCCGCGAGGCCGTCGACGCCGCCATCGCCTCGGTCGGCGCACAGGCCTTCGCCGATGCGCCCCTGGGGCAGATGAGCGGTGGAGAACAGCAACGTCTGCGCGTCGCACAGGCACTGGTCGGCGACCCGGACGTGCTGCTCTGCGACGAGCCGCTCCTGAGCCTCGACCTGGCCAACCAGCAGGTCGTCGCGCACCTGATCGATCAACGCCGACGCTCGCACAGCACGTCCGTCGTCTTCGTGACGCACGAGATCAATCCGATCCTGCCGATCGTCGACCGCATCGTCTACCTCGTCGACGGCAAGTTCCGCATCGGCACCACCGAGGACGTCATGACGTCCGAGGTGCTCTCGGAGCTGTACGACACCGACGTCGAGGTGCTTCGCGTGCGCGGCCGTCTCGTCGTGGTCGGAACCGGCGACGCCATGGACGCTCTCGGTGCCGCGGGCGGCGACTGCGCACACCATCTCGACAACGAAATCTGAGGCCAGTGGACAAGGTCATCGACGCACTGAGCAAAGCTCTCGACTTCGGCACCACCGCCGACCTCCTCGGCTACGACTTCGTGCAGCAAGCACTGATCGCCGCCGCCATCCTCGGTGTCCTGGCGGGCGCACTGGGTCCGCTGATCGTCAGCCGTCAGTGGTCCTTCGCCGTGCACGGCTCGTCCGAGCTGTCCCTGACCGGCGCCTCGGCAGCCCTGCTCGTCGGCCTCGCGGTCGGCGTCGGTGCCATCCTGGGATCTGTCATCGCCGCCGTGCTGTTCGCGCTGCTCGGACGCAGAGCCCGTGAGCGCGACTCCGTCATCGGCGTCATCATGAGCTTCGGACTCGGCCTGTCGGTGCTGTTCCTGTGGGCCTATCCCGGCCGCACCGGCACCAGCTTCTCGTTGCTCGTCGGCCAGATCGTCGGCGTCGGCAGCACCGGTCTCACGCTGTTGCTTGCCGTCGCCCTCGTCGTCATCGTGGTGCTGTTCGTGGTCTACCGGCCGCTGCTGTTCGCCAGCACCGATCCCGAGGGCGCCGAGGCACGTGGTGTCCCGATGCGACTGCTGTCCATCGTCTTCGCCGTTCTCGTCGGCGTCGCCTGCGCGCTGGGAGTGCAGATCGTCGGCGCCCTCCTGGTGCTCTCGCTCCTGATCACCCCCGCCGCCGCGGCGTCGCGGGTGACGGCCAACCCGGTCACCGCCACCTGGCTGTCGATCCTGTTCGCCGAGACCGCCGCGGTGGGCGGCATCCTGCTCTCCCTCGCGCCGGGCGTCCCCGTGTCGACGTTCGTCACCACCATCTCGTTCGTGATCTACCTCGTCTGCCGGGCGGTGGGTCGTCGCACCCCGGCACGCAAGACCATCGTCGCCTGACAGACGAGTGGGGAGACCGAGGAAGAAAGTTTGCACTTCTGGCTGATATGTAAAAAATTGAGCACTTTCTTTACATATATCAGTCAGCGTGTCATCGTCTCCGCATGGCAGCGTGGCAACCCGACATCCCGTTCAACGAGCTTCCTCCACCTCCCGGCGCCGACGAGCTCGAGACCCGCGCAGTCCTCAAGGCTGCCATCGCGGCAAACACTGCACTCGCGAAGCTGGATCAGGCGGTCGTATCGATACCGAATCCGACGGTGCTCATCAACTCCATTCCGATCCTCGAAGCTCAAGCCAGCTCGGAGATCGAGAACATCGTCACCACGACGGACGAACTCTTCCGGCACCTGGACGACGATGCCGGTGCCGACCCCGCCACCCGTGAGACCCTCAGATATCGGACTGCTCTGAAAATCGGTTTCGATCGAACCACCGAGCGAGGCTTGACGACGTCCACTGCGATCGATGTATGCAGCATCATCAAGGGCCGAGAGATGCAGGTCCGGACAATTCCCGGCACGCGTATCGGCAACCCGACCACCGGCGAGGTCGTGTACAGCCCACCCGAAGGGCGTGCGCTGATCGAGGAGAAGCTCAGCGCGTGGGAACGATTCATACACGATGACGACGGCATGGACCCGTTGGTCCGGATGGCCGTCGCCCACTATCAGTTCGAGGCAATTCACCCCTTCGCCGACGGCAACGGGCGGACCGGACGAATCCTCAACGTCATGCTCTTGATCGAAGCCGGGCTCCTCAGAATGCCGGTGCTCTACCTCTCGCGGTACATCATCGACACCAAGAACGACTACTACCGATTGCTGCTCGAGGTCACGTCGGACGCGGCGTGGGAAGCGTGGGTTCTGTACGTTCTCGCCGGTGTCGAACGGACGTCCAACGACACGCTTCACACGGTGCACGCCATCCGCGCACTCCAGGAAGACTTCAGCCACCGGGCGCGCGCAGTCTCCAAGGGCGGTGCAGATTCCGAATTCCAGTCAGTTCTCTTCGAGCAGCCGTACTGCCGAATCAGCACGGTCGTCTCGAGATGTGGCGTGTCCCGACCGACAGCGACAAGTTGGCTCTCAGCACTTGTCGGCGCAGGGATGTTGCAAGAGAGCAAGGTCGGGCGGGACCGACTGTTCATCAACCGAGAGTTTCTCCGACTGCTCGTGCGACCCCACGACCGCCAGTAGCAAGAAACTTCACACGTCGACGAAACGTGTCAAAAAACCCGACCTTTTTTTACACATGAGACACGCCCTGGTCTCGCCTAGTGTGGACGAGTGGGTATCGACCTCAACTCCGATCTCGGCGAAGGCTTCGGCGCCTGGACACTCGGCGACGACGCCGCCATGCTGCGCATCGTCACCAGCGCCAACATCGCGTGCGGGTTCCACGCCGGCGATCCGTCCACGCTGCTGCGAACCTGCTCCGACGCTGTCGCCGCCGACGTGCGTATCGGCGCGCAGGTGGGGTATCACGACCTCGTGGGATTCGGACGGCGCTTCGTCGACGTGACCGCGGAGGATCTCCGCGCCGACGTCATCTACCAGATCGGTGCGCTCGACGGCCTGGCACGCAGCGTCGGCGGGTCCGTGCGCTACGTCAAACCGCATGGCGCGCTGTACAACACGATCGTCCGTCACGAGGTGCAGGCCCGTGCCGTCGTCGACGCCGTACTGGCGTACGACGCCTCGCTCCCCGTGCTCGGGTTACCCGGATCGGTGTTCCTCGACATCGCCGCCGACGCCGGCCTGCGCACCGTCACCGAGGCGTTCGCCGACCGCGGGTACACCGCGGAGGGAACCCTGGTCTCGCGACGGGAGAACGGCGCGGTTCTCTCCGACGTCGACGAGGTGGCCGCACGCGTTCTCCGCATGGTCACCGAGGGCGTGGTGGCGTCGGTCGACGGGGTGGACGTCCCGGTGTCGGCCGACTCGGTGTGCCTGCACGGCGACACTCCCGCTGCGGTCGACATGGCGCTGGCAGTACGTGACGTGTTGTCGCGCAACGGCATCACCCTGACCCCCTTCGTGTCGTGAAGATCTCACCGGCCGGTGATCACGCCCTGCTGGTCGACCTCGATGACGTCCGCGCCGTCGCCGCTCACCATGCCGGCTGGGCGAGCGGGCACCCCGGTGTCGTCGAACTGATTCCTGCCGCGAGCACCGTGTTGGTGACGATGACCGAGGATGCGGAGCCGTCGCGGGTGGCGTCGTGGCTCCGTGAGACGCCGCCGGCGGAGGTGCTCGGCGGCTCCGGTGACACGATCACGATCGACGTGCGGTACGACGGCCCCGACCTCGACGATGTCTGCGCGACAACGGGACTGGACATCGTCGCCGTGCACACCGGCCAAGTATGGACTGCCGCGTTCTGTGGCTTCTCCCCCGGCTTCGCGTACCTGGTCGGATCCGAGCCACTGTCGATCCCGCGCCGCGCCGATCCGCGCACCTCGGTGCCGGCGGGATCCGTGGCGTTGGCCGGCGAGTACACCGGGGTGTACCCGACGTCGTCGCCCGGCGGATGGCAGATCATCGGCAGCACCGATGCGGCGCTGTGGGACGTGAACCGCGACGACCCCGCGCTGCTCGCGCCCGGCACACGGGTGCAGTTCCGCGCGGTGATGTGATGCTCGAGGTACTGGCAACCGGGCCGCTGACGACCGTGCAGGACCGAGGACGCACCGGGTGGTCCTCGCTCGGTGTCGGCACGTCCGGCGCGGCCGATCGACGCTCGCACGACGCGGCGAATCGTTTGGTGGGGAACATGATCGACGCCGCGACGCTCGAGGTGACGCTCGGTGGACTGGTGCTGCGCGCACGCGCCGAGGTGGTTCTGGCGGTGACGGGGGCTCCGGCCCCGTTCACGGTGGACGGCGCACCGCAGGGGCACGGCGCCGTCGTCGTGGTGCCGTCGGGCGCCGAGATCCGCCTCGACTGGTCGCCGGTGGGACTGCGCTCGTACGTTGCCGTCCGCGGCGGGATAGACGTAACCCCCGTGCTGGGCAGCCGGTCCACGGACTCGCTGTCCGGCATCGGACCCGAGCGAGTGACGGCCGGCGCCGTGCTGCCGGTCGGTCACGACGCCGAGGACTGGCCTCGAGCGGACGTGAATCCGTACCCGTTCGAGCACCGCACCACCCTGCGGGTGATCCCCGGCCCGCGGGCGGACTGGTTCACCGACCACGCTCTCGAATTGCTGACGACCCAGCCGTGGACGGTCGGGACCGACTCCGACCGTGTCGGCATGAGGCTCGAGGGCGCCGAGCCGCTGCCACGGTCGCGGAACGACGAGCTCCCGAGCGAGGGCATGGTGACCGGCGCGCTGCAGGTACCGCCGTCGGGACAGCCCGTGCTGTTCCTCGCCGATCATCCGGTGACCGGTGGTTACCCGGTGATCGCCGTCGTGGCGTCGGCAGATCTCGGATCCGCGGCGCAGTGCGCTCCGGGACGAACGATCCGCTTCAGCGTCTGATCACCGGGCGACGGGAACGGCCACCTCGTTGCGGCGGCGGAACGACACCGTCCAGGGCGGATCGTAGAACCACGACATCGGCTCCCCGGTCGTGTCGATGCCGCGGGACTTCAGGGTGTCCAGCAGCTCCGTGGTGCGTGCCGCCACGGCCTGCGCACCGCGGTCACCGCTGAATCGCAGCACCGCCACCGTCTCGGCCGGCACCTCCACCAGGCGCACCCGATCATCCTTCGGCGCCGGAAGAGTGTCCATCGTCCATCGCGACGGCATGAAGAAGCGGACCACCCACCCCTCGTCGCTCGCCTCGCGCGACACAGGTGCGGTCATCGCGATGCTCTGTCCGCGCGAGGCCGACTGGGCCACGGGCGCCGTCATCGCGATGCTGTCGGCACCCCGATTTCCTCCGAAGATGTATCCCGCGAGTCGGCGGAAACCCTCGTTGCGCGCACGCTCCTCGTCGGCGTCCACGACGGTTTCCGCGGCGATGCGGGGTTCGTATCGGCGGATCTCGACAGCACCCGTGAGCGTCTCGGTGGTGTGCGGTGGCTCCTCGGTACCCACACGAATCCCCACGGTCCCCAGTGCGGCATCGGCCACCTGCGTCACCGTCGTCCTCAGCCGTTCGATCATGACTCGACGGTACGCGCGGACCGGCCCGACTCCCGGTCGCCGCCCACCCCTAGGGCCCCTGCCGCCACCACGCGACGACGTACAGCACCATTGCCGTCGCCAGGCCCGCCACCACCCACAGGACCACCGTGTAATCCACCCACGACCCGATCGGCGGAGCGCCGGGGAACAGATTCCGGATGGGGAGCACCGCGAACAGCGTCACCGCGAACCACGTCATGATCGGCGGCAGGAACTGTTTGCGGCGGCGCAGAGTCTGGATCGACACGAACAGCGTGCACATCGGAAGCACCACCAGGACAACGCAGATCGCGATGTCGAAGATCGTGGTTCCGACCGTGCGGGACACCCGGATGTCGAAGGCCTGCGCCGACGACGCGTCGATATCGACGGCCTCGACACTCCACGATGTCAGGGAGTCCGTCACCACGATCTCCGACGGCACGGCCACCCGTCCGGTGGCTGCGTTCGAGAACACTCGCACCTGGATCGACGACGCGTCGTAGGTGTCGAACGGCCAGTGCCGGATGTCGCCGTCGGCGTACAGGGAGACCGGCAGCGGACCCACCCTGGTCCCGCTCGGGAAGGTGAGCGTCCCGGCACTCGCCGTCGGGGTGACGTCGACTATCAGGTCGTCGACCAGGTTGCCGTCGTCATCGGTCAACCCCTCACCCGGATAGACGGACACCCGCGCGTCGAGCGAGAACTTCTCACCGGAGACGGTGTCGACGTCGAGGTAGACGAGGGCTCTTCCGGGGGCGGGCTCGCGGAGGTCCGGCGCTCCCGTCGAACTCCCGAGCGCGTAGGTCAGGATCACCGCGACGTAGGCGGCGACCACGACCACTGCCAGGACCACACCGCGCGCTCTGCGACCCACCGTCGTCATGGACAGATGATGACAGGACTCAGGTCTGCGCGTGCGGTTCCAGCACGTCGTACTCCGCGCAGAGGAACGCGCCGTTGCGCGCGAAGTCCACGAGTCGGAGATCGAACCGACGCGGGAACAGCGGCCTGCCCGCACCGAGAGTGACCGGTGCGATCGAGACGACGATCCGGTCCAGGTGGCCGGCCTCGGCGAACTGTGCGGCCAGATCACCGCCACCCACGATCCAGACGTCCTTGCCGCCGGCGGACTCCTCTATCGCCGGCCACAGGTCGGCCACGTCACCCTGTACGAACCGGACGTCGTGCTCGGAGGCCTCGAAGTCTCGATGGGTCACCACCCAGGCCGGCATGTCGTACGTCCACGCCTCACCGGTCGACGCGTTGTGCTCGAGGATCCACGCGTACGTCGTGGCACCCATGACGATCGCGCCGATGCCGGCGATGAAGTCGTCGTAGTTCATCGGGCCGGCGCTGTCGATGTCCTGGCGGAAGAGCCACTCGAGAGAGTCGTTCTCGTCGGCGAGGTAACCGTCGAGGGTGCTGGCGGTGAAGTAGGTGGTCCTGGTCACGGGGCCATTCTGCACCCGCCCACCGACACCGATCGCGCTGCGGAGTGTGCACACCCTCTCCGGTGAGCGCACACCCCTCACCGCCGACTGCAGAGGGTGTGCGGTTCAGGCAAGGGGTGTGCGCCCCCCATCCGCGTCCGCTGAGTCGGATCAGCCTCGGCGCTGGCGTGCGATCCCTGCGAGTACGACTCCCGCTGCGACGGAAGCGTTGAGCGACTCCACCGGCCCGGCCATCGGGATGGACAGGATGCTGTCGCAGTTGTCGCGGACCAGGCGGGACAGACCCTTGCCCTCGGAACCGACGACCACCACGATCGGCCCGGTGCCGTCGAAGTCGTCCAGCGAGGTGTCGCCGTCGGCGTCGAGACCGACGACCATGACACCCTTGTCGGCCCAATCCTTCAGCGTGCGAGTCAGATTGGTCGCGCGGGCGACGGGGAGACGCGCTGCCGCGCCGGCGCTGGTGCGCCACGCGACGGCCGTGACGGACGCACTGCGCCGCTGCGGGATGACCACGCCGTGTCCACCGAACGCTGCGACGGACCGGACGACGGCGCCGAGGTTGCGGGGGTCGGTGATGTTGTCGAGAGCAACCAACAGAGCCGGCTCCTGACGCTGACGCGCCTGCGAGAGGAGATCGTCGGGGTGCGCGTAGCGGTACGGCGGCACCTGCAGCGCGATGCCCTGGTGCATGCCGTTGGCGCTCATCCGGTCCAGATCGATGCGGGACACCTCGAGGATCGAGATGCCGTTGTCCGCAGCGATCTGCACGCTCTCCTTCAGCCGGTCGTCGGCTTCAGTGCCGGATGCGACGTACAGCGCCGTCGCCGGCACTCCCGCGCGCAGACATTCGAGCACCGGGTTACGGCCCAGCACGTTCTCGGGACCGTCCTCGGGCTTGCGCACCGGCGGACGACCGCGTCCACCGCCGGCGGACTGACCCCGCCCACCACCGGAGGTCGTGTCGCGAGTCGTGGTGCGTCCACGGCGCGCGGCCTTGGTGCGGTCCGCTGCAGCCGGGGTGGCCCCGCGACCCTCGAGTCCCTTGGAACGCTTGCCGCCGGATCCGACGACCTGACCCTTCTTGGTGCCGGACTTGCGCACTGCGCCACGCCGACTCGAATTGCCTGCCATTACTTCTCCGTGCCTTCCGGCTGTGCGATCGACCATTCCGGGCCGTTCGGGGTGTCGGTGACCTCCACGCCCGCGCGGGCGAGGCGGTCACGAATACGATCGGCCGTCGGCCAGTCCTTGCCGGCCTTCGCCGCGCTGCGCAATTCCAGATCGTCCGCGATCAGCAGGTCCAGTGCCGCGCGTTCCGCCGACGCGTCCGCGGAACCGGCCGCCCAGTGCGGATCGAGGGGATCGACGCCGAGGATCGCGGTCATCGCGCGTATCGACGACGCGGCCTCGACGGCCTTGTCCAGCTCTCCCGCGGCCAGGGCGCTGTTGCCCTCGCGACGGAGACCGTGGATCTCGGCGAGCGCCTTGGGCACCGACAGATCCTCGTCGAGCGCCTCTGCGAACGCCTGCGTCCACGTGCCGACGGGGACCTCGCCTGCCCGCTCGGCAGTCTTGGTCACGAACGACTCGATGCTGCGGTAACCGGCAGCAGCTTCCTGAAGTGCCTCCGCGGAGTACTCGAGCATCGACCGGTAGTGCGCGCTGCCGAGGTAGTAGCGCAGCTCCTGCGGGCGCACCGTCTCGAGCATGGTCGGGATGGAGACGACGTTGCCGAGCGACTTCGACATCTTCTCGCCGCTCATCGTGACCCAGCCGTTGTGCAACCAGTACTGGGCGAAACCGTCACCGGCAGCACGTGATTGGGCAAGCTCGTTCTCGTGGTGCGGGAACACCAGGTCGAGTCCGCCGCAGTGGATGTCGAACGCCGATCCCAGGTACGTCTCGGCCATGGCGGAGCACTCGATGTGCCACCCCGGTCGGCCCGGCCCCCACGGCGTCGGCCACGAGGGCTCGCCGGGCTTGGCCGTCTTCCACAGCGTGAAGTCGCGCGGATCCCGCTTGCCCGCACCGATGCTCTCGCCTTGATGCACGTCGTCGAGCTTGTGCCCGGACAGTGCTCCGTAGGCGTCGTAGCTGCGGACGTCGAAGTAGACGTCGCCGGCAGCGGCGTAGGCGTGACCCGCGTCGATCAGGCGGCCGATGAGCTCGACCATCTGCGTGATGTGTCCGGTCGCTCGCGGCTCAGCGGACGGGGGAAGGACACCCAGCGCGTCGTAGGCGGCGGTGAATGAGCGCTCGTACGTCGCCGCCCATTCCCACCACGGCCGGCCGGCGTCGGCTGCCTTGTTCAAGATCTTGTCGTCGATGTCGGTGACGTTGCGGACGAAGGCGACGTCGTATCCCGACGCGGTGAGCCACCGTCGCAGCACGTCGAACGCCACACCACTGCGGACGTGACCGATGTGGGGGTGGCCCTGGACCGTGGCGCCACACAGATACACCGATGCGTGTCCGGGGGCCAGCGGAGTGAACTCACGCACGGCCCTGGTCGCGGTGTCGTAGAAGCGCAGGGTCACGACGGCCGATCCTACCGGGGATTCTGCTGATCGAGCACCACGTGCTGGTCCAGCACCAGGGCCGTCGCGATGGCCGCGACGCCCTCACCGCGCCCTGTCAGTCCCAGGCCGTCGGTCGTGGTGGCGGACACCGACACCGGTCCGCCGAGGATGTTCGACAGCAACGTCTGCGCCTCGAGGCGGCGAGGACCGATTCGCGGACGGTTGCCGATGACCTGCACGGCAGCGTTGCCGACGCGGAGAGAGTTCTCGGCGAGAAGTTGGCGCACATGCATCAACATCGTCGCTCCGCTGACGCCGTCCCACTCGGGCCTGCCGGTTCCGAAGACCGATCCCAGGTCGCCGATGCCGGCCGCGGACAGCAGCGCATCGCACAGCGCGTGCGCGGCGACGTCACCGTCGGAGTGACCGGCACAACCGTCGGCGTCCTCGAACAGCAGTCCGGCCATCCAGCAGTCCCGTCCGGCCTCGACGGGGTGGACGTCGGATCCGATGCCGACTCGCATTGCTCGTCCTCTCACGGGCGAGCGATGAGCGCCCGCGCCAGAATCAGGTCCATGGGGGTGGTGATCTTGAAAGCGTCGGCGTCGCCGCGCACGGTGTGCACGTCGACACCCAGTCGTTCGACCAGCCCGGCATCATCGGTCGCCGATTCGGGGAATTCGGCGTATGCCCGACGCAGCGTGTCCCCGTCGAACCCCTGCGGTGTCTGCACCGAGCGCAACGTCGCTCGGTCGACGGTCCCGGTGACGACGCCGGCGGAATCGACGGACTTCATCGTGTCGACGACGGGAAGGACGGGCACGACGGCCCGAGCGCCCGCTGCGACAGCGTCCACCACGCGAAGGATCAACGACGGCGGTGTGAGGCATCGCGCCGCGTCGTGCACCAGCACGATGTCGGCGTGACCTGCGGCGACCAGTCCGGCGCGCACGGAGTCGGTACGTTCGGCGCCGCCGACGACCACGTCGACCTCCACCGCGACGGAGGCGCAGAGCTCGATCGTGCGCTCGCGCAACACCTCCGGGACGATCACGATCACACGAGAAAGGGCGCCGGAGGTCGTGAGACCGTCCAGCGCCCACTCGAGCAATGTGCGTCCCGCGAGTTCCACGAACGCCTTCGGCATGTTCTCACCGAGGCGCACGCCCATTCCGGCAGCCGGAACGAGCGCGACGACGTCAGTCACGCGCGGCCGTCAGGAAGCCGCGGCCAGGACCTCGTCGAGCATGTTGTCCGCGCGGACCTCGTCGGTTCCCTCGGCCAGTGCGAGCTCCCCGACCAGGATCTGACGAGCCTTCGCCAGCATGCGCTTCTCGCCCGCGGAGAGTCCGCGGTCCTGCTCACGACGCCAGAGGTCACGAACGACCTCGGCGACCTTGTTCACGTCACCGGATGCGAGCTTCTCCAGATTGGCCTTGTACCGACGCGACCAGTTGGTGGGCTCCTCCGTGTGCGGCGCGCGGAGAACCTGGAACACCTTGTCCAGACCCTCCTGGCCGACGACGTCCCGGACGCCCACGTACTCGGCATTGTCGGCAGGAACTCGAACGGTGAGATCACCCTGCGCAACCTTCAGAACGAGATATTCCTTGGCCTCGCCCTTGATGGTTCGCGTCTCGATAGCTTCGATCAGCGCCGCTCCGTGGTGCGGGTAAACGACGGTGTCTCCGACCTTGAAAATCATGTGTTCGGTGCCCCTTTCGATATGGCCAGTTTAACACGCTCTCCCGGGAGGGTCGCTCCAACGGTGCAGGTCAGGGGCACAGGGCACTTCGGCGCGTACTTGACAGCGGCCGCGATACATGTATCGAGCAGGGGTTTAGGTGCCCCCGGCCGCGACACTCGTCACCCGACCTACGACCCCCGGCATCGAACTACTACGCTGCTGTAGTGGTAGCCGCCCGCCGGCACAACCGACGTGAACGACCAGTGGAGGACGACCCAGTGACCGCAACCAACGCCCCGTTTCGGCCTGCCAGAGTCGCGACGGCGGTCGCTCTCGCCCTCGGCGCAGTGATCGGCCTGTCCGCCTGCAGCGCCGGCAAGGTCTCACAGACCGCGATGCAGGTCGCCGCCGTCAACGGCAACGGTACGGACCAGGGCACGATCTCCATGCGCAACGTGCACGTCGCCTACCCCAGCTCGGGTGAGTTCTCCCTCGAGCCCGGTGGCCGCGCGGAACTGATCTTCACCGCGATCAACACCAGCGAGACCACGGCGGACCGACTGACGGGCATCGAGACCGAAGGGGCGTCCGAGGTGACCGTCACCGGCGCCACCGGAGGTACCTCCATCGAGATCCCCGCGCAGGCATCGGTCGCCTCCGGTGTCTCCGCCGAGCAGGACCCCACCGCCGAGGAAGGCTCGCAGTCGGTCACCGCCGTGCTCGAGGACCTGTCCGAGAACGTGCGCCCGGGCCTGACGGTGCCGGTCACCTTCACCTTCGCCGAGGCGGGCGACGTCGTCGTCAACGTTCCGGTCGATCCGGGCACCACCCCGCGCATGGAAGGCGAAGCGGAAGGCTGAGTCCGCTCGGGTCGCACGACGCGACCTGTCGGTAGCTCCCTCTAGTCTCTCGAATCGTGGCCAGACCTCGCACCAGTTATCGCTGTTCGGCGTGTATGCACACCGTCGCCAAGTGGGTGGGCCGTTGCCCCGAGTGCGAGACGTGGGGCTCGATGGACGAGGTCACCCTTCTCGCACCCGTCAGCGCCCGGCCCGGTTCGAGCGGTGTCAGGGCCGGCTCCTCGTCGATGGTGCCGACGTCCCCCGCGCTCCCGCTCACGCAGGTCTCCAGCACCGCGTCGGTCGCTCGCCCCACCGGGGTCGACGAGCTCGACCGCGTACTCGGCGGCGGCATCGTTCCCGGTTCGGTCGTCCTGCTGGCCGGTGAACCCGGCGTCGGCAAGTCGACGCTGCTGCTCGAGGTGGTGAAGCAATGGGCCGAGCGCAGCCCGCAGGACATCGCTCTCTATGTCACCGGTGAGGAATCCGCGGGTCAGGTGCGTCTGCGGGCGGACCGTACGGGCGCCGTCCACGAACGCGTCTATCTCGCCGCCGAGAACGACCTGGCCACCATCTTCGGCCACGTCGAGCAGGTCGCTCCCACCCTCGTCGTGGTCGACTCGGTGCAGACGATGCAGGCGTCCGACGTCGACGGCGTCATCGGCGGTGTCACCCAGGTCCGAGCCATCACGTCCGCGTTGACCTCGCTCGCCAAGGGCAGCGGCACGGCCGTGATCCTCGTCGGGCACGTCACCAAGGACGGCGCAGTCGCCGGTCCGCGCTCGCTCGAACACCTCGTCGACGTGGTCCTGCACTTCGAGGGTGACAAGCACTCGACCCTGCGGATGGTCCGAGGAGTCAAGAACCGGTTCGGCGCCGCCGACGAGGTGGGCTGCTTCGAACTGCGCGAAGGTGGCATCCACGGGGTCAGCGACCCGTCCGGCCTCTTCCTCCATCACCGCGCCGATTCGGTGCCCGGCACCGCTGTCACGGTCACGATGGACGGCAAGCGCGCCTTGCTCGCCGAGGTCCAGGCCCTGGTCGCCCCGTCGCACATGCCGACGCCACGGCGGGCCGTCAGCGGTCTCGACGCGGCTCGGGTGTCGATGATCCTGGCCGTGCTCGAACGACGATGCTCGGTGCAGCTGAGCAGCAAAGAGGTCTACGCCGCCACCATCGGCGGAATGAGAACCACCGAGCCGACGGTCGACCTGGCGCTGGCCTTGGCCGTCGCATCCGCCGCGAAGGACACGGCCCTCCCCGCCGGCATGGTCGTCCTGGGAGAGGTCGGCCTCGCCGGTGAGGTGCGCCGCGTCGTCGGCGTCGATCGCCGGCTGGCAGAGGCCGCGCGCCTGGGCTTCACCTCGGCCATCGTTCCCGCCGACCAGCGCCGCGGCGCCCGCGACGACACGGCCGGTGATCCGCCCGGAATGCGGGTCACGCGGGTCACCGATGTCTTCGGTGCCATGCAGGGCGCATTCGACCGCAGGAGAAAGTCGGCCGACGTGCCGGTACCCTGACTCTGCACGCGTGAAATCCGGAACGACGGCAGGGGGGTTCGACTCGGTGACCGATACCGTTTCCACCCCCGACACGATCCCGCGTTCCGCGGCAGCGGCTCCCCTGACCTCGCTTCGTGACGCCATCGCCGATCTCGCGCCGGGCACCACGTTGCGCGACGGGCTCGAACGGATCCTGCGTGGACGCACCGGTGGACTCATCGTCCTCGGATACGACGAGCACGTCGAAGCCATCTGCGACGGCGGCTTCGTGCTCGACGTCGAGTTCGCACCCACCCGCCTGCGCGAACTGTCGAAGATGGACGGCGCCGTCGTCCTGTCCACCGACGGATCGCGCATCGTGCGAGCCAACGTCCAACTGGTGCCGGACCACACCATCCCCACCGTCGAGTCGGGAACCCGGCACCGCGCAGCCGAACGTACGGCCATCCACACGGGGTACCCGGTGATTTCCGTCAGCCAGTCCATGAGCATTCTCAGCGTCTACGTCGGCGGAACCCGCCACGTGATCGAGGGGTCGGCGACGATCCTTTCGCGCGCCAATCAGGCCGTCGCGACACTGGAGCGGTACAGCGCCCGGCTCGACGAGGTCACCCGTCAACTGTCGCTGACGGAGATCGAGGATTCGGTGACGCTGCGCGACGCGCTGACCGTTGCCCAGCGTCTCGAGATGGTGCGCCGGGTGTCGGTGGAGATCGAGCAGAACGTCCTCGAACTCGGTACCGATGGAAGACAATTGGCGCTCCAGCTCGAAGAGTTGGTGGGCGACAACGACTCTGCCCGGCAGCTCGTCGTCCGCGACTACCTCGCCGGCAACGAAACACCTACCACCGCTGCCGTCGAACGATCACTCGCAGCGCTCGACCGGCTCACGGACGTCGACCTGCTCGACCTCACAGTCCTCGCGCGCGCGTTCGGCTACCCGGCCACCATCGAAGCCCTCGACGCACCGATGAGCCCCCGCGGCTACCGACTGTTGACGCGGGTTCCTCGGCTGCAGTTCCATCAGGTCCACAAACTGGTCGGGCACTTCGGCACGCTGCAGACACTGCTGGCCGCGACTGCAGCGGACCTGCAGTCGGTAGACGGCATCGGCGGCCTGTGGGCGCGACACATCCGAGAAGGCCTGTCCCGCATGGCAGAAGCCAGCATCTCCGGCCCGTTCGACTGAGCTGATGCCGGAGACAGGCGTCGGTGACGACGATCCACGCGCTCGGTGGCGAGTGCTGCCCGCGGTCGTGCAGCCGACCGATGACGGAGTGAAGTCCGAGACGTCACAAGCCGACTTCGATGAGCCGCCGGTGTTCGACCCGATTCAGGGAACAGTTCGCTACTACGGGTGACCTCGAGCAGTTCTGCGGACGTTGCAGTGCCAGCGCTACCCGGTTACCGCGGGCGTTTCGTGGTCCCGCGGCAACTGCAGCACCCGCGGGAAAGGGAAACTCCCGCGGGAACAGAACTTGCTCGCGAATACAGCGACGGTGCTCAGCCTCAGGTGATGTTGAACGTCTCCGGGGAGCTGCGGAGCTGACCCAGCTGACCGACGACGCTGTACCCGCCCGGGCCGACCGGGTTACGCGGTGCGGCGCAACCCGGCTCGGAGGTGGTGGCGGACCACTTGACCGAGAAGGGGGCCTGCTCACCGGGCTGCAGGGTGCGGAGGTCGGGTGTGGTGGTCGGGAAGCAGTCGACGTTGGACCACAGACGCTGACCCTCGAGGGTGTACACCAGCACCTGCTGCAGGCCCGATCCCAGATCGCGCTCGCAGGCGGAGGTGCCGATGTTGGTGACGACGACGGTGAACGCCGGCTCCTGGCCCGCGGGGTAGGTCGGCTGGTCGGGCGACGCCTTCACGGCAAGTGACTGGTCGGCGCACTGGCCGGGGGCGACCGGAGCGGCAGATGTCGTCGTGGCTGGAGTGGTGGATCCCGACGGTGCTGCTGCACCGCCTCCCCCGCCGCCACCCGAGCCGCCGGCCGGAGCCGAACCGCCCGTGGCAGAAGCATCGGGGCGGTACGTGGTGGCTGCGGACGGCGCGAGGGACGCCGATGCTGCGGCGGACTGGGAATCCTGGGATCCCCCGCCGGTCAGAGAGACGATGAGCCACACGACCAGCCCGATGACCACGACTGCGCCACCGATCGCGAGCGCGCGGCGTCGCCAGTAGATCTCGGGAGGCAGGGGTCCGTTCGGCTCGAGCACAGATCAACCGTATGTGCCGACGCGGTGACCGAGCGGCACCTACTACGGCGTGTCGCTCGCCGTCGCCGACGAGGTGAGCAGATCACTCGCGTCGGTCCGGTCGGTCGACCCCATCTCGACGTGTCCGATGTCGCCCAGCGCGCCCTGGAATTCGACCTTGCCGTCGGCCAGTTTGTACGTCAGGCCGACGATGGCGAGCTTGCCCGCGGCGACGCGCTTCTCGAGGATCGACGACCGATCGATCAGCAGCTTCCCGGTCTCGAGGACGTGGCGCGCCTCGACGTCGTCGGCGCGCGTGTACCCCAGGCGATGGGCGTTGAGGACGGACGGCGTGACCCGCTCGACGATGTCGCGGATGAAGCCACCGGGGACGGTTCCCTCGTCCAGCGCGTTGATGGTCGCCTTGACGGCGCCGCAACTGTCGTGACCGAGAATGACGATCAGGGGCGCGTCGAGGACCTCGGCGCCGAACTCAAGGGAACCGAGGACGGCCGAGTCGACGACCTGGCCGGCTGTACGGACGACGAACATGTCGCCGAGGCCCTGGTCGAAGATGATCTCGGCCGCGACGCGGGAATCGGAGCACCCGAAGACGATCGCGGTGGGGTGTTGGCCGTCGACGAGCGACGCGCGGTGATCCACCCCCTGGCTGGGATGCTCCGGGCGGCCGTCGACGAACCGGCGATTACCCTCGACGAGCGCGTTCCATGCTGAGCGGGGACTCGAGTTAGGCATGTAGTCATTGTTACCGAAATATGAGTCACCCGCCGGTGGCGGCCCCGACTTCCGGGAGGAATCACAGACAGTGGACACCGATGTCTTGGTCGACTGGTTCACGCGCGATGCCCGCGACCTGCCGTGGCGACGCCCGGACGTCAGCGGCTGGCAGATCCTGATGAGCGAGGTCATGCTCCAGCAGACGCCCGTCGTGCGGGTGGCGCCGATCTGGCTCGAGTGGGTGCAGCGGTGGCCGGTGCCGTCGGCGATGGCCGCGTCGTCACGCGCCGACGTCATCCGCGCCTGGGGGAAGTTGGGGTACCCGCGCCGTGCAGCGAGGTTGCACGAGTGCGCAGCCGTCCTCGCCGAACGCCACGGTGACGAGACACCCCGGGACGTCGACACCCTGCTGACCCTTCCCGGCGTCGGCGCCTACACGGCGAGGGCCGTCGCCTGTTTCGCCTACGGCCAGCGGGTTCCCGTCGTGGACACCAATGTGCGACGCGTCGTCGCCCGCGCGGTGCACGGCCTGGCAGAACCCGGAAACCCCCGGATCACACAGGATCTCGCGGACGTGGAGGCTCTACTGCCGGACGACGTCGCGACGGCGGCGACGCTGAGTGCGGCGCTGATGGAACTGGGCGCGGTCATCTGCACGGCTCGCAAGCCTGCCTGCGCGCTGTGCCCCCTCCCGTCGTGCGCCTGGGTCGATGCCGGTCGTCCGGCGCACGAGGGACCTGCGAAGAAGGTGCAGAAGTTCGCCGGCACCGACCGTCAGGTGCGTGGGAAGTTGATGGACGTACTGCGGTCGACGACGGTCCCCGTGCCGAAGCAGACCCTGGACCTGGTGTGGCTCACCGATCCGGGACAGCGCGAGCGGGCCCTGGCCTCACTGCTCACGGACGGGTTGGTCGAGCAGACGGCCGGTGGCGAGTTCACGCTCGCCGGGGAGGGCTCGTAGGAAGTTCTCCACCGCGAGCCGGTACTCCACGGGACGCTCGTCGTGGATCAGGTGACCGGCGCCGCCGATCAGCTCATACCTCGAATCTGCTGCCACCGCGGCCATCTCCCGCATCTGACCGGTGGGAGTCACCGTGTGCTCGGCCTCCAGCACCAGAGTCGGGGCGCGCACGTCGCGCCACTGCTGCCAGAACTCCCGCCGTCCCCACTCGTCGGAGATCGCCTGGAACGTATCGACGTCGCCGTGCAGCCTCCACCCGTCGTCACCGCGCTCGAACGAGTCCAGGAAGTATTGTCCCGCAACGTTTCCGAAGTAACCCCTCACGGCATCCTCGTCGGCGAACGGGTGCGGCCACGCCCTGATGACGGCGGCCCACGCGTCGGAGGTGCGCCCGCGGAAGTCGGGCGCCATGTCCTCCACGACGAGTCCGCGCACACGACCGGGCTCGCGGGCCGCGTAGCACCAGGCGTGGAGTGCGCCCATCGAATGACCGACGAGCACCAGCGAGTCGAATCCGGCCAGTGCCGTGGACAACTCGTCGACGAACGCCTCGGTGGACAGGTCCGCCGGAGCCGGGCGACCGTGTCCCGCGGCTCGGACGGTGAAGACACGGCCGTGATCTCGCAGCCACGGAATCTGTCGTCGCCACGTGTCGGGCCCGCCCATGAGCCCGTGCAGAAGTATCACGGGAACACCGGAACCGCCTTCGTCGCGCAGCACGCCGCCACCGTATCGCGAGCCACGCAGGTAGCCTCGAGCCATGCCAGTGGTCAAGATCAACGCCATCGAGGTGCCCGAGGGCGCCGGTGCAGAACTCGAGAAGCGGTTCGCCGCACGCGCGCAGTCCGTCGACGGCTCGCCCGGTTTCCTGGGGTTCCAGCTGCTCCGCCCCGTCAAGGGTGAGAGCCGGTACTTCGTCGTCACGCAGTGGGAGGACGAGGAGTCCTTCCAGGCGTGGGCCGCCGGACCGGCGCGCGCCGCTCATTCGGGCGAGCGCGCGAAGCCCGTGTCCTCGGGTGCGTCCCTGCTCGAGTTCGACGTCGTTCTCGACGTGCCCGCTCGTCGCGACTGACCGACCCCATTTCGACGCCCCGGCAAACCGACCACAGGTGCCCGGTAGGGTCGCGATACCGGCATCCGACCCGAAACGAGGCACGGCTTTGCAGCACACGCCACGCAGGTACGCCATCGTGGCCGCTGCCGTCGCAGTCACTCTGTCTCTCGCCGGCTGCGGCGGAGTCGATCCCCTTCTCGAGTCCGGCGCGGCACGCGACAGTGCGCCGACTACCGAGGCGAGCACCGCGCCCGCCGACGGTTCCGACGCGGCATCTCCGATCACCACGGTCACCGACACGATGCTCGGGTGGATCACGGCCCCGGATCCCACTGCGCTCGATCCGGCCGCCATCGACGCGCTGGCCGCGCCCGAGTTGGCGGAGGCACTCGCCCAGGTGGGCGGCCTGGTCGGGCCCGTCGCGCAGATCATCTCCAGTGGCCCCATCACTGTCGGCGAGCGGTCCGAGAACGGACTCGAGTCGACGGTCGCCCTCACCACGGGCCGCGGGGCACCGCTGACGCTGCGCCTGCGCGCCACCGAGACCGGATTACTGTCCGGCATCCAGGCGCTTCCCGACGCGTCGACCGTCACCTCGTTCGCCGCCGCCGACACCGCCCTCGGCTCTCTCGGCGCCCGGACGTCCTACGTCGCCTCACGCGTGACGGACGGGCGCTGCGCCCCCGTTCACGAATTGAACGCCGACGAGAGTCTGCCGTTGGCGTCGGTGTCCAAGCTGTACGTCCTGGGAGCACTCGCACGGGCCGTCGGCAACGGGTCGGTGTCGTGGGACGAGCAGCTCACCGTCACCGACGCGCGCAAGTCCGCCCCGTCGGGACAGTTGCAGTTCGCGCCCGAGGGAACTCCGGTCACCGTCCGCGAGGCGGCAGAGGCGATGATCGCGATCAGCGACAACACCGCCACCGACCTGATCATCGACCGCATCGGGCGGGACGCGGTGGAAGCCGAGGTGAGCACCATGGGTCACTCGGATCCGGCGGCGCTGACACCGTTCCCCACCACCCGCGAGTTCTTCCTGCTCGGGTGGGGTCTCCCGGATCTGCGCGAGCAGTGGCGCGGGGCCGATACACAGACACGGCGCGACATCCTCGCGAGCATCGAGTCTCGCACGATCGACAGTCAGCCGGTCGACGCTGCAACGGCGGATCTGGACTACGAGGGCATCGTCACTCGGCCCGGCACTCCCGACGGAGTCGAATGGTTCGGCAGCGCGAACGACATCTGCCGGGCATACGCAGCGCTGACCGTGGGCCCGCAGAGCGACGTGGTGCGACAGATTCTCGCGCTGAACCCTGGCGCCGAGGTCGATCCCGCTCGCTGGCCGTATGTCGGCTACAAGAACGGCAACGCCGCGGGCGACGTGTCCGGGTCGTGGTTGCTGACGGACGCATCGGGTCAGGACTGGGTCGTGGCGACGCAGCTGGCTTCGGACGAGACCGTCGGCCCCCTGGACAACGCCTATGCGTTCGCCGTCGTCCAGGGGACGTTCGAGCTGTTGCGTTAGCTCTCGAGAGCGGCGTCGAGCGTGATCTCGACACCCGTCAGCGCCTTGCTCACCGGGCAGGTCTCCTTGGCGTTCTGGGCAGCCTTGGCGAAACCGTCGGCGTCCAGACCGTCGACTTCACCGCGCACCGTGATCTTGATGCCGGTCAGCTTGAAGCCGACCTCGTCCGGTCCGAGCGACACCTCGGCGGTGACGTCGAGGCTCTGCGGGGTGCCACCGGCCTCGGCGATGACGGCCGAGAGCTGCATGGCGTAGCAGGACGAGTGCGCCGCGGCGATGAGCTCTTCGGGGCTGGTCGTGCCGCCGGCGTCGTCCGCCGCACGCTTGGGGAACGACACGTCGTACGTGCCGACCTTGGAGCTGGAGAGCTCGACCTGTCCCGAGCCCTCCTCGAGCGAACCGTTCCATGCTGTCCGTGCTGTGCGTGTAGGCATTGCCGTCCTTGTATCGAGTCGGATCACTGTCGATCACCAGCGTAGACAGCTCGACCCGACAGGGGGTCAGCCTTCGCGAGAGATCACCGAGATCACGTTCCCCGACGGGTCGGTGAACCAGGCGATCGACGGGCCGTTGTTCTTCATGACTCCGTTCTCCTCCTGCGGGAAACCGTCGTATCGCAGGAAGGCGACGCCCTTCGCCGCGAGCTCCGCGACGGCCGTGTCGATGTCGGTCACCGGGATGTTCAGGATGGTGAACGCCGCGGGCTCGTGATCGGGCTTCGGGTACGCGATCGCCGTCGTGCGACGGTCGATGCGGATCATGAGGATGCCCATGCTGTTGCGCATCACCCGCATCCCCAGGACGGTCGAGTAGAACTCGGCGGTCTCGTCGATGTCGCGTACCGCGAAACCCGGGAACGGTGTCGTCGGCTGACCCATCTCGACCTCCGCCTCGTCACTGAGACGTACCAGCTGGATCCAGTTCCCATCGGGGTCCTTCGCCGTCGCGAAGAGGTGGCCGTCCCGGTTCTCGAGGGGGCTGACCCACTCGCCGCCGAGAGCGTCGATGCGTTCGGCCACCGCGGCGGGATCGTCGGGTTCGACGTTCAGGATCGTGCGGGCGCCGTCGCGGTTCGGCCCCGACACGTCGTCGCGTCGGTCGAACATGATGAGGAAGCCATCGAGGTCGACGACCGGGTAGGGACCCGCGTCGTCGCTCACGGGCGCCTCGAAGACCTCCCCGTACCACCGCGCGAGCGCCGCGGGGTCGTCGCTGGAGAGCAGGATGCTGTTCACGCTTGCTGTAGCCATACCGGTACCGACTCCGGCCGGCCTCCGAAGTCATCGCCAAGACACCACGAACGCAGAACGGGCGGGACCCGTGAAGGTCCCGCCCGTCGCTGTGCGTATGTACTACTCGGAGCTCTCGCCCGACTTCGCCAAGTCGACGGTCAAGTCGTCGGGAAGGCTGATCGGCTTCTTCTCGCCGCGGAAGGTGAAGACTGCGTCTTCGCCCTGTCCTTCGCCGTCCCAGTTGTCGACGTCGACCAGCACGATCTGACCCGGCTCGATCTCGCCGAACAGGATCTTCTCGGACAGCTGATCCTCGATCTCGCGCTGGATGGTGCGACGCAGCGGCCGCGCACCCAACACCGGGTCGAATCCACGCTTGGCCAGAAGCGACTTGCCCTTGTCCGTGACCTCGATGGCCATGTCCTTGTTCTTGAGCGCAACCTCCACTCGCGCCAGCATGAGATCGACCATCTGGATGATCTCGTCCTTGGTGAGCTGGTGGAAGACGACGATGTCGTCGATGCGGTTCAGGAACTCGGGGCGGAAGTGCTTCTTCAGCTCGTCGTGCACCTTGAGCTTCATGCGCTCGTAGTTCGAGCCACTGCCCTCACCCGAGGAGAAGCCGAGGCCGACGGCCTTGGAGATGTCCGAGGTACCGAGGTTCGAGGTGAAGATCAGCACGGTGTTCTTGAAGTCGACCGTGCGACCCTGACCGTCGGTGAGACGGCCGTCCTCGAGGACCTGCAGGAGCGTGTTGTAGATCTCCTGGTGAGCCTTCTCGATCTCGTCGAACAGCACCACGGAGAACGGCTTGCGGCGCACCTTCTCGGTGAGCTGGCCACCCTCTTCGTAGCCCACGTATCCGGGAGGCGCACCGAACAGTCGCGATGCGGTGAACCGGTCGTGGAACTCGCCCATGTCGATCTGGATGAGCGCGTCGTCCTCGCCGAACAGGAAGTTTGCCAGCGCCTTCGACAGCTCGGTCTTACCTACACCGGACGGGCCGGCGAAGATGAACGAGCCCGACGGACGCTTGGGGTCCTTCAGACCGGCGCGGGTACGACGGATCGCCTTGGAGACGGCCTTGACCGCTTCGACCTGGCCGATGATGCGCTTGTGGAGTTCGTCCTCCATGCGCAGGAGACGGGTGGTCTCCTCCTCGGTCAGCTTGAAGACGGGGATGCCGGTCCAGTTACCCAGAACCTCGGCGATCTCGTTGTCGTCCACCTCGGCGATGACATCGAGGTCACCGCTGCGCCACTGCTTCTCGCGCTCGGCACGCTGGGCGACGAGCTGCTTCTCCTTGTCGCGCAGGTTCGCGGCCTTCTCGAAGTCCTGCGCGTCGATCGCGGATTCCTTCTCACGACGGGCATCGGCGATCTTGTCGTCGAACTCGCGCAGGTCCGGCGGTGCAGTCATCCGGCGGATGCGCATGCGCGCACCTGCCTCGTCGATGAGGTCGATCGCCTTGTCGGGCAGGAACCGGTCGTTGATGTACCGGTCGGCCAGCGTCGCCGCGGCGACGAGCGCGCTGTCGGTGATCGAGACGCGGTGATGCGCCTCGTACCGGTCACGCAGACCCTTGAGGATCTCGATGGTGTGATCGACGGACGGCTCGCCCACCTGGACGGGCTGGAAACGACGCTCGAGTGCGGCGTCCTTCTCGATGTACTTGCGGTACTCGTCGAGCGTGGTCGCACCGATGGTCTGCAGCTCACCACGAGCCAACTTCGGCTTGAGGATCGACGCAGCGTCGATGGCGCCCTCGGCAGCACCTGCGCCGACGAGCGTGTGCAGCTCGTCGATGAACAGGATGATGTCGCCGCGGGTGTTGATCTCCTTGAGCACCTTCTTCAGGCGCTCCTCGAAGTCACCGCGGTACCGGCTGCCGGCCACCAGTGAACCGAGGTCCAGGGTGTAGAGCTGCTTGTCCTTGAGTGTCTCGGGGACCTCGCCGTTGACGATGGCCTGCGCGAGACCTTCGACGACGGCGGTCTTGCCGACGCCGGGCTCACCGATGAGCACCGGGTTGTTCTTGGTGCGGCGGCTGAGCACCTGCATGACGCGCTCGATTTCCTTCGCACGACCGATGACCGGGTCGAGCTTGCCTTCGAGTGCGGCCTGCGTGAGGTTGCGGCCGAACTGGTCGAGGACCAGCGACGTGGACGGAGTGCCCGCCTCGCCGCGTCCGCTCCCGGACTCGCTGGGCTCCTTGCCCTGGTAGCCCGACAGCAGCTGGATGACCTGCTGGCGCACGCGGTTGAGGTCGGCGCCGAGCTTGACCAGCACCTGGGCGGCCACGCCCTCACCCTCGCGGATGAGGCCGAGCAGGATGTGCTCGGTGCCGATGTAGTTGTGTCCGAGCTGCAGCGCCTCACGCAGGCTGAGCTCGAGGACCTTCTTGGCACGCGGAGTGAACGGGATGTGCCCGGACGGTGCCTGCTGGCCCTGGCCGATGATTTCCTCGACCTGGCTGCGAACACCCTCGAGGGAGATCCCGAGCGACTCCAGAGACTTCGCCGCTACGCCTTCACCCTCGTGGATGAGGCCCAGCAGGATGTGCTCCGTGCCGATGTAATTGTGGTTGAGCATCCGGGCCTCTTCTTGGGCCAGGACGACGACGCGCCGTGCGCGGTCGGTGAACCTCTCGAACATCGCTCTCCCTCACACTGATGACGGGGCAGGCGTCGGACCCTCTAGTCCGAACCTCGAGCCCGAGTCCCACTCTAGTTGCCGTGACTGCCGAGTGCCGCTCCGCCGGGGAAGTTCATCCGACGGCGAACGGACTCGAAAAGTCCGGCACCGGTGTCATGTGGAGTCAACGCGCCGGAGCGCGGATTCGTTACCAGGCGGTGGAGCTGCGCTCAGGAGCCTCGGTCGAGCGTCCTCTACATCCGTGGAGACTCGTATGCAATGGCTGCCGACCATGAGATGTCATGCACATTTGTCCGTTTCATTGGGGTCATTGTCATTCATCTGAATGACAATGACGCCAGTGATGACCGATTGCAATCAGGAAGACAGTTCCCAGGCCCGTACGATCTCCGAGGAAATGCGGCCGCGAGCACTGATCTCGAATCCCTGCGTACGCGCCCATTCGCGGATCGCCGCACTGCGTGCGCGGTCCGCCGCCCCACGCGTACGCGCGCCGCTCGCCGTGGCGGACGCGGCGCCGCCCCCGGTGGACCTGGTCGACACACGCCGGGCGTGCTGGATCCACTGGTCCATGACTTTCCGCAGCTCATTGGCATTGGAATTGGACAGGTCCAACTCGAACCACGTGCCGTCCAGACCGATGGACACCGTCTCGTCGGCCGGCACGTTATCCACATCGTCGACCAGCGTGACCGTCACTTTTTTGACCATTCGACGCATTCCCCCCCTCAGGACACGGCGACCCGATTCGCCGAGACCTAAATATAGCGCGCATTCCGGCAAGTCGACCACCCGCGGTCCGGAATGTTAAATGCGGAAGGTCAACTTCGGTCCGGACGCACCATTGGAAAGAGGATGGTCTCGCGAATACCGAGGCCGGTCAGAGCCATCAGGAGCCGATCGATGCCCATTCCGGTACCCGTTGTCGGCGGCATCGCGTACTCCATCGCCGTCAGGAAGTCCTCGTCCAGAACCATCGCCTCGTCGTCGCCGGCGGACGCCAACCTGGCCTGGTCGACGAACCGTTCCCGCTGGACGACGGGGTCGATCAGCTCGGAGTAGCCCGTCGCCAGCTCGAAGCCGCGAACGTAGAGGTCCCACTTCTCGACCACACCAGGGATGCTTCGGTGCGCACGCACCAGCGGGGACGTCTCCACCGGGAAGTTCCGCACGAAGGTCGGAGTGTGCAACTGGTCGCCGCAGCTGTGCTCCCACAACTCCTCGACGAGCTTGCCGTGGCCCCAGCCCTTGCCCGACGGCACCGCGAGGCCGACGCGGTCGGCCAACGCCAGCAGGTCGTCGAGCGACGTCTGCGGGGTCACCTCGGTCCCGATGGCCGCCGACAGCGACGGATACATCTCGATGGTGGTCCACTCGCCGGAGAAGTCGTAGGACGATCCGTCTGCCAATGTCACCTCGAGAGTCCCGTACACGGACTGCACGACCTCCTGGATGAGCTCGCGCGTCATCACGGCCGAGTCGTCGTACGTTCCGTAGGCCTCGTACGTCTCGAGCATCGCGAACTCCGGCGAGTGCGTGGAGTCGACGCCCTCGTTACGGAAGTTGCGGTTGATCTCGAAGACGCGATCGATCCCGCCCACGACGGCACGCTTGAGGAACAGCTCCGGTGCGATCCGCAGGAACAGGTCGATGTCCAGCGCGTTCGAGTGCGTCGTGAACGGCCGAGCCGCGGCGCCGCCGTGCAACGTCTGCAGCATCGGCGTCTCGATCTCGAGGAACCCGCGCCGTTCGAGTCCGTCGCGCAGCGCGCGCAGGGCCGCGACGCGTCGACGGGCGTTCTCCCGCGCTTCGGGGCGGACGATCAGATCGACGTAGCGCTGACGAACCCGCGATTCCTCGTTCATCTCCTTGTGGGCGACCGGCAGCGGCCGCAGCGACTTCGCCGCCATCGCCCAGTCGTCCGCCATCACGCTCAGCTCACCGCGACGGGAGCTGATCACCTCACCGCGGACGAAGATCATGTCGCCGAGGTCCACGTCCGACTTCCACCGGGCCAGCGCATCCTCACCGACACCCGCCAGGGAGATCATGGCCTGCAGCTGGGTTCCGTCACCGTCCTGCAGCGTCGCGAAGCACAGCTTGCCGGTGTTGCGCAGGAAGATCACGCGCCCGGCGACGCCGACCTGGTCGCCGGTGTGCGTGTCCGGCTCGAGTGCCGGGTGGGCGGCCCGGACCTCGGCGAGCGAGTGTGTCCGCCCCACCGACACCGGGTAGGCCTCGCGCCCGGACTCGATCAGCCGCGCGCGCTTCTCGCGACGGATGCGGACCTGTTCGGGGATGTCGTCGTGCTGATCATGTGCAGGCTGGGCGTCGGTCACGAATGGTCAGCCTATAGAAACCGCGATAGGCGACAAACTTCACGGCGTCAATGCGAGACGAGCGCGCGACCCTCACGGAGGCAATGCCGAGCACTGCTCACGACGCCGGTCAGGCCGGCAGCGACGATGGCTCGGTATCCCCCGACGACGTCGGACGACTTCCACAGGCCCAGTTCCTGGAGCGCGGCGGCCGCCAGCGAGGACGTGTATCCCTCGGAGCACAGGATGATCCACTCGACGTCGTGGTCGACAGCGGTGGCCAGGCGGGCACTGCTGGTCGGGTCGCAGCGCCATTCCAGGACGTTGCGCTCGATGGCCAAGGCACCCGGCATCGTGCCTTCGACGGCCCGCTGGGCCTGCGGACGGATGTCGACCAGGACCGCGCCGCGGGCGACCGCGTCGGCAAGTTCGGACACCTCGGTGCGGCGGTAGGTCGATCGAGCGCGGGCGAGCATGTCGTCGATGGTGATCGCGGTACTCATCAGGCGTCTCCCTCGGGAAGATCGGTCAGAACGGAGCGGACACGACGCAGACCGCCGTCGTCGGAGATGCCGTAGTAGGACATGGCCGTGAGCGGCGGCGAGTAGGCGTGCACGCTCAGCGTCGGACCGGTAACCGTGATCGGATCGCCGGCGGGAGCGTGGGTGACGTCGTGGACCCAGCCCAGCGGGAACGACGCCTGGTCCCCCGCGTCGAGGCGACGGTGATGCAACCCGTCACCGTTCCAGCGATATTCGCTCAGGGACCCGCTGAGCACGGTCAGGGCGCCGAGGGAGCCGGCGTGATCATGCAGTTCGGTCGACTTGTCGGGGACCCAACTGATCAACCAGAGATCGACCAGATCGTCCGAATGTAGTCGGACGCACCATCGTTCGGATCTGGGGAACACTCCGCCCGGGGGCAGCAGAGCATCGTGGCGGCCGTCGAGGACGTCGGCCGCACCCTGATCGGTGAGGCGCAGGAGGTCCGCCGGACGCAGAGGCGTCGGGGACACGAGAGAGACGGGTACAGCAACAGAAGGGGACAGCACGGCAGAACTCCAGGAAGGTGTGGTGACGAATCAGGGCAGGCGTCAGCCCCGACAACACTCCCGAGTTCCCGTGCGATGAGTCACGTGGAAAGTGTGGCACACCTCGTGACGACGCGCCACCTCCACCGATCCGACCCCTCAGCGCCTGCGTGCCTGGTTGCGCTCGTAGACCAGACGCAGACCCTCGAGCGTGAGATCGGGTTCGAGTCGGTCGATGGACGACGAGTCGTCCATGATCAACGCAGCACTGTCCCCCGTGGCCACGACGACGACGTCGTCCCCGTCGAATCCCGGCACCTCGCGGCAGATGCGGTCCACGATGCCGTCCACGAGACCTGCGAAGCCGAACACCGCACCCGACTGCATGGCCTCGACCGTGTTCTTACCCAGAACCCCTCGGGGCCTGAGCAATTCGACCTTCCGGAGAGCGGCGGACCGCGACGCAAGGGCGTCCATGGAGATCTCGAGGCCTGGAGCGATGGACCCCCCGAGGAACTCGCCCTTCGCGGAGACGACGTCGACACACACGGACGTCCCGAAGTCGACGACGATGCACGGCGCACCGAAGAGGTGGTGGGCGGCGAGGCTGTTGACGATGCGGTCCGCCCCGACATCCTTCGGATTGTCCACCAGCAGAGGCACACCCGTGCGGACACCCGGCTCGACGACCACGTGCGGAACATGCGACCAGTACCGGGTGAGCATCGTGCGGATCTCGCGCAGCACCGACGGAACAGTCGACAGCGCGGCCACCCCGGTGATGGTCTCGACGTCGGTTCCCAGCAATCCGCCGAACGTCAACGCCAACTCGTCCGCGGTCATCGATGCGTCCGTCCGCATCCGCCGCTGACGCGTCAGACGTGCATGGACCCCACTACCCGTGAACACCCCCAGCACGATGTTGGTGTTGCGGACGTCGACGGTGAGCAACATCAGACGGTGACCGTGTCACGCGTCGCGGGTCCGAGAGTGCGGGGTGAGATCAGCCCGGATCCGGCGGGGCTGTCCGCCGGGTCGGACCCCAGATGGACAGGCCGGTTGTCCGCATCGACGAACACGACGTTCGGCGCGTACGACTCGAGTTCGACAGGATCGAGGATGCCGTAGGCGATGATGATGACCAGGTCCCCCGGCTTCACCAGATGCGCTGCGGCACCGTTGATCCCGATGACACCGGAGCCGCGTTGTCCGGCGATCGCGTAGGTCTCGAGGCGGGCACCGTTGTCGATGTCGACGATGGTCACCTGCTCGCCTTCGAGCAACGAGGCGGCGTCGAGAAGGTCCTGGTCGATGGTGACGGACCCGACGTAGTGCAGATCGGCGTGCGTGACGGTGGCGCGGTGGATCTTCGACGTCATCATGGTGCGGAGCATGGGTGTGGGTCCTGTTCGAGTCGGGGGTTCAGGAATGGCCGAGATGGCGCTGGGCATCGGCTGATTCGGGATCGCGGCCCTGGAAGCCGGTTCCCAGGGCCACGCCGACGTTGTCCAGGAGCCGGGTGCTGCCCACGCGCGCAGCGACGAGCAGTCGTCCGTCGCCCTCCTCCGGCGCGTCACGCAGGTCCGCGCCTCGCACCTCGAGGTAGTCGACGTCGATCTCCGGTACCGAGTCCAGAACCGACTGCGCCGCAGCGAGAACGGCATCGGACCCGCCCTCCGCAGCGTGCGTGCCCGCGACCAGCGCGGCCGACAACGCCACGGCGATCGAGCGTTGGTTCTCGTCGAGGTACCGGTTGCGCGAGGACAGCGCGAGCCCGTCCGACTCCCGCACGATCGGAACACCGAGTATGTCGACGTCCATGTCCAGGTCACGGACCATCTGGTGGATGAGCACCAACTGCTGGTAGTCCTTCTCGCCGAAGTAGGCCGCCGTCGGACGAACGATGTTGAGCAACTTGGCCACCACTGTCAGCATGCCCGCGAAATGGCCGGGGCGCGAAGCACCTTCGAGCTCGGAGCCCAGGGGTCCGGGATGAACGGTGGTGCGCGGGTCGTTCGGGTACATGTCCGAGACGCTGGGAGCGAAGACCAGCTCGACACCTGCCCGGCGGAGGATGTCGAGATCGGCGTCGAGGGTGCGCGGATACGCGTCCAGGTCCTCGCCCGCACCGAACTGCAACGGATTGACGAAGATCGAGACCACCACCACGGCGCCACTGCGCTTCGCCATCTCCATCAACTGCACGTGTCCCGCGTGCAGCGCGCCCATCGTGGGCACCAAGGCGACGCGGCGACCAGCGGACCGCAGCGCACGCGTCACGGCGCCGACGACGGCCGGCGAGTGGTGCACCGTCGTCTCCCCCGGCACATAGGCGCCGTCGAGTGTGCTCACGAGTTCCTCCTCAGGATGTTCACGATGGACTGATCCGCCCCGGCGCGCTCGGCGGTCCGGAGTGCCAGAGCTCGATACCCGGCGGCGATCCTCGGGTCCAGAGCCGTCAGGACGTCCAGGTGCTTCTCGACGGTGGCTCCGTCCCCTCGCGCCACCGGGCCGGTGAGCGCGCTCTGCCCACTGCGCAGCACGTTGTCCAGAGCTGCGGACAGAAGTGGAGCCATGACGCGCTCCGCGACGCCTCCGGGACGTTGCTCGATCGGCTGCTGCCCGGTCAGTTCCGTGGCCGACAACGCACTGCGCAAAGCATCGAGCGCGTCGGCGACCAAGGTGACCAGATGATTCGAACCGTGCGCGAGGGCAGCGTGGTACAGCGTCCGCTCGTCCTCCCGCACCCCGACGGGTTCGCCGCCGATCTCGAGCACCAACGCCTGCGCGATGGCCTGACCGATCTCGTCACCGGCGGTGATACCGAAGCAGGCCGACGACAACCGGTCGGTGTCCTCGGGCTGTCCGCTGAACGTCATCGCCGGATGCACGGCCATCGTGACGACACCGCGTCCGGCGAGCGGCGCGAGAATGTCGACGCCGTTGGCGCCCGACGTGTGCATCACCAGAGTTCCGGGCGAGACCGCATCGGTGCTCGCGAGCCCCCGCACCAGGGCGTCGAGTTCCTGGTCCGGAACGGCGAGAAGCAGCAGTTCGCTGCGGCGAGCGACATCGACGGCGGGCATCACCACGGCGTCGGGCAGTCGGGACTCGGCACGGCGCAAGGACGCGTCGGAGACGGCCGCACATCCGAACACCACGTGGCCGACGCGCTCGAGCGCTTCGCCCATGGCGGTACCGACGCGGCCCGCGGACACGACACCCACGGACAGGCGCGCGGGAGCAGGATCGGAGGTCAAGATCGTCCTCTCGGGGGTTCGTTCCAGTCCCGCTCGGCGGGTACCGGACCAACGGGGCCAACAGTAGCGGCCGAACCCGAGCTGTCGCCATGCGACGCCGGTCACACCGGCAGGTGACTAGTCCGCTCGACGACGACGGCGTCCGGCCGACGGGGACGCGTCGCCGCTTCCCATGCCGGCAAGAATGTCGGCGACGGACCGACCGCTCGAATGGGCACCCGAACCGGGGTCCGCAGCGTCGGAGTCCTCGTCCGGCTCGGCGCGGCGGCGTCGGCCACCTGCCGCCGGCGCGTCGTTCGCGGGCTCGGCCACAGGCGTGTCGTCCACAGGGTTGTCGAGTACAGGGGTGTCGTCCACCGGGACGACCTCAGCCGGCTCCTCGTCGGCGGGAAGCTCGACCGGCGGCGTCACCTCGGGCGTGGGCTCGGGTTCCGGCAAAGGTTCGGGCGTGGACTCCGGTTCGGGCGTGGGTTCCGGTTCGGGCAGAGGTTCGGGCTCGGGTAGGGGTTCCGGCTCGGGGGCGGCGGGAACGCTGTCGGCGCGATGGTTCGACGGGATCCACTGCGGAACGGGCGCCTGCTGGGTGCGAGCCTCCGTCTGCGCGTTCTGAGGTACTCGGCCGGCCTGCGGCATGGGGTGGAACGTTCCGTCGTGGTCGAACTCGCCACCGATGACCGAGGTCTCCGCGGTGACCGGGTCGTCGAACGGCGTCGCGAAGCCGGCCGGTCCGTACGAGGGGTCCGGCGCAAAACTCGGGGGACGTCCGCGGGAACCCGGGACGTACAGACCCGACGGAGCGGGTTCGTACCCACTGTACGAACGGTCGGCCAACTCGCGCATGCGCAGCGCCTCGCCGGCGATGGCAGCGCGGTCATCGGGCAGCTCCCCGTCGAACAGCATCTCGAGACTGCGCCTCAACGACGCCAATTCCGCACGGAGAGCGCGCATCTCGTCCGCATCCGCGCCGATCTCACCCCGCACGCGTGACTCGACACCCAGCTCGTACTCGCGGCGGGCGGCGATCTCACGCTCGAGCTGGAGTTCGTACACGGTCTGGAGATCGCGGGCCTTCATCTGGTCCACGGCGGCGTCGCGTCGGTACTTGGTCATCGCGAACGCACCGAGGATCGCGGCCCAGAGGGCGGCGACGATACCTACTCGCAGAAGCGGAACACTGTCACTGAGAATGAGCAGGACGCTGGCGATGACACCGAGAAGCACCAGACCGGCGAGCGCTGTGTGGTTCTCGCCGCGCTTCGTGCGACGGTTGGCCTTGGGTCGCCCTGTGTCCGTCATGATTCCCAGGGTAACGGCTCGACGTGCTGTCGGACTTCACCAAGCATGACCGGGGTGTCTCACTGTGCAGGTTCGTCGGGTGTGTCGTCGGGTGTCCGGCAGCTGTGTTCGAGCCAGAGCGCGGCGGCGACGGCCGCGATACCGGCCACCAAACCGACGACCGCACCCGGTGTGTCCTCGCTCGCAGCGCGCAATGTCGACCGCAGCGGCAGCAGGTGGACGAGGAAACCGGCCCACACTCCGGCGGCAGCAGCGCCGACCAGTGCTGCGGCTTTCGCGAGGGCAGCGGCACGCGCCACCGTGATCGGATGCAGCTGACCGGGGCCGGGGCCGACCCGTCGACCGCGAACGCGCGATCGGACCAGGAGTCCGACTCCGACCAGCAGCGCGGCGACGGGATACAGCGACGCCCCCGCGAACGGTGACACCGGCGGGACCGACCCGTAGAAGGTCGAGACGAGGATCCAGGTCGCCACCCCGGCGAGGACCGCGAGAGCCAGCAGGTCTCGCACGCGTGTAGCCGTCACGTCAGGCGCAGGTCCGTCGGATGAACGCCGACGCGTTCGGACTCCGGCAACTTCTCCAGCAGCTCGCGGACGGGCGTGTCACCGAGAGTCGCATCGGGTTCGACGTCGAGCCAGGGAACCAGGACGAAGGCCCGTTCGTGAGCGCGGGGATGCGGAAGTATCAACTCGGGATCGTCGCTGCACACGTCGTCGCACACGATCACATCGACATCCACGGTCCGCGGACCCCACCGCACGATCCGCTCGCGGTGGGCGATGCGCTCGAGTTCCTGGCCGGCCAGCAGCCAGCCCCAGCAGTCCAGGTCCGGATCGTCGACGACGACGACCGCGTTGAGGAAGTCCTGCTGATCGATACCACCCCACGGCGCGGTGGAGTACAGGGACGACACACCGACGACGGCGTCGCCGAGCGAGTCGACCACGCCGCGGAGGTGACTTTCACGATCGCCGATGTTGCTGCCGATCGACAGCACTGCCCGACTCACGCCGGCCTCGACCGCGTCAGCACCACCGCGACGTCCGCGAACGTCAACGGGATCGGCGCGGACGGCTTGTGGAGCGTGACCTCGACGCGTTCGACGCGTGGATCCTTCAGGACACCGTCGGCGATCTCCCCCGCCACGGTCTCGATGAGATCGCGCGTCGGTCCCGCGATGACAGCGGCGGCAGCCTCCGCCAGTTCGCCGTAGTGCGCCGTCTCGGCGAGGTCGTCCGAGGACGCGGCGGGCGCCAGATCCATGTGCACCACCAGGTCCACGACGAAATCCTGTCCGTCGCGCTTCTCGTGATCGAAGACACCGTGATTGCCGCGAACTGTCAAGCCGCGCAGCTCTATCCGATCCGTCATGTCGTGCCTTCCTTCCTGGTCGCGGTGTGCCACCGGCGATGGACGGCCAGTGCGTCCAGTGTGCTCCGCGCATCGTGCACCCGGACTCCCCACGCGCCGGCCTCGGCCGAGAGCAGGGAGATGGCGGCGGTCGCGGCATCTCGTTCGTGCGGAGGTCTCGGTACCCCGTCCTCCTGCAGCAGGGTGCCCAGGAATCTCTTGCGCGACGCCCCGACCAGGACCGGGATCCCGGTGTCGATCAGCCTGTCGAGCCGACCGAGCAGAGCCCAGTTGTGATGGGCGTTCTTCGCGAATCCCAGGCCCGGGTCGAGCACGATGCGCTCACTGTCGACTCCTGCCGCGACGGCTGCGTCGACTTGGTGCAGCAGACCGGCCCGCACGTCCTCGACGATGTCGCCGTAGTCGTGTTCCTCGGCCGCACCGGGCCGGTGAGTCCAGTCGACATTCGATCGCCAGTGCATCAGCACCCACGCGACACCGCCGTCGGCGACAGTTCCCGCCATGTTCGGATCGGCCCGCCCACCGGACACGTCGTTGACGATGGACACCCCGGCCTCGATCGCGGACTCCGCGACCGACGCCCGCATCGTGTCGACGCTGACGCACACGCCCTGTGCCGCGAGTTCCGCGATCACCGGTGCTACACGTCGCGCTTCGACGACCGGGTCGACACGATCTGCGCCGGGCCTGGTCGACTCTCCGCCCACATCGACGATGTCGACACCGGCGGCATGCAGGTCGAGGCCGTGCTGCACCGCTGCGTTTACGTCGAGGTAGCGGCCACCGTCGGAGAAGGAATCAGCGGTGACGTTGACGACGCCCATGACGACGGGGCCGTCGCGACGCGGAAGCGTGAACACGTGCCGACGTCCTACTTGCGAAGGATGAGATCCAGCGCTTCGGACCGTGAGACCGCGCTGGACTGGAACACACCGCGCACCGCGGACGTGGTGGTGCTGGCGCCCGGCTTCCGGATGCCTCGCATGGCCATGCACAGGTGCTCGGCCTCCATCACGACGATGACACCCCGTGGCTCCAACTTGCGCATCATCGCGTCCGCGACCTGGGAGGTGAGTCGCTCCTGGACCTGGGGACGCTTGGCGTACAGGTCGACGACGCGCGCCAGCTTGGACAGGCCCGTCACCCGGCCGGACTTGCCGGGGATGTAGCCCACGTGCGCGACGCCGTGGAACGACACCAGGTGGTGTTCGCACGTGGAGTACATGGGGATGTCGCGGACGAGGACGAGTTCACGGTGCGACTCGTCGAACGTGGTGCCGAGGACCTCGTCCGGATCCACGAACAGTCCGCCGAATACTTCCTTGTACGCGCGGGCGACACGAGCGGGTGTGTCGCGCAGTCCCTCGCGCTCGGGGTCTTCACCCACCGCGAGCAGCAACTCACGCACGGCTGCTTCGGCACGCGCCTGGTCGAATGCTCGACCCGACATGACCGACAGCGGCTCGGAATTCGTGGGTGCATCGGTCTGATCGGCATGGTTGACGGACACGGGGGTCCCTTCGGGGAGGCGCGATAGTTGTCGGGAAGGAGCGAGCGCAGACCTTAGCGCGCGTCCGGCCCTTCCCACCGCTGGGTCTCGGGAGGTCGGTTCTCCTGCGGAGGCTGAGGATCCTCGGACTCTCCACGCGGAGGCTGGTACTGGCCCTCGGGATTCTGAGGGTTGCGGTACCGGGGCTCTGGCTGGGCCGGTGTTCCGTATCCCTGGTTCCCGTAACCCTGATCGGGCTGCTGGCCGAACGGCTCCTGATAGGGCTGCGGCTCGGGCTCCTGGTACGGCCTCGGCTCCGGGTACTGCGGCTCCGGGTACTGCGGCTCCGGGTAGCGCGGCTCCGAGTAGCCCTGCGGCTGCCCGTAACCCTGCGGTTCCCCGTAGCCCTGCGGCTGGCCATAGCCTTGCGGCTGCCCATACCCCTGCGGCTGCCCGTAGGGCTGGGGCTGGCCGTAGCCCTGCGGCTCGGGGTAGTGCGGAGCGTCGTTCTCACGCGGAGGCCAACCGGGTGCGGACCACCCTGCGGGTGCGCCGTAGTCGGGAAGCGACGGTCCCGGACGCCCACCGCGGTGAGCACCGCCCTGACCGTTCTGACCTTGACCGTTCTGGCCATGGCCGTTCTGTCCGTGACCGTTGGACCCGTTGCGCGCATGCGCGTCGGGCTCCGAGCTGCCCTGACCGTTGCCGGCGTAGCTGGGCTGCTTCACCGTCGAGACGGGCGGCCACGGCTCGCCGCGTTCGGTCGCGAGCTCACGCGGCGTCTTCACCGGCGGCTTGGACGACGGAACTCGATCACCGAAGTCGTTGAACGCGGTGATGCGGGGACGCTTCTCGACGCCGGTGAAGATCTTCTCGAGGTCCTTGCGGGTGAGTGTCTCGCGCTCGAGCAGCTCGGTGGCCAGGATGTCGAGGACGTCGCGGTAGTCGTTCAGGATGGCCCACGCCTCGGTGTGCGCGGCTTCGATGAGGTTGCGCACCTCGCCGTCGATCTCGCGAGCGACCTCGTGCGAGTAGTCGGACTGCACGCCCATCGACCGGCCCAGGAACGGATCGCCCTGCTCCTGGCCGTAGCGGACGGCGCCGAGCTTGCTGCTCATGCCGTACTCGGTGACCATCGCGCGAGCGATCTTCGTCGCCTGATCGATGTCGGACGATGCTCCCGTGGTGGGCTCGTGGAAGACGAGCTCCTCGGCGGCGCGGCCACCCATCGCCATGACGAGTCGAGCGATCATCTCGGATCGCGTCATCAGGCCCTTGTCGTCCTCCGGCACCGTCATCGCGTGTCCACCCGTGCGGCCGCGGGCGAGGATGGTGACCTTGTAGATCGGCTCGATGTCGGGCATCGCCCACGCAGCGAGGGTGTGACCACCCTCGTGGTACGCGGTGATCTTGCGCTCGTGCTCGCTGATGATGCGGCTCTTGCGGCGAGGTCCGCCGATGACGCGATCCACCGACTCCTCGAGAGCAGCCTCGGTGACCACGGTGCCGTTCTCACGAGCGGTCAGCAGTGCGGCCTCGTTGATGACGTTCGCGAGGTCCGCGCCCGACATGCCCACTGTGCGCTTCGCCAGACCCTCGAGGTCGGCGTCCTGCGCGATCGGCTTGCCCTTCGAGTGCACGGCCAGGATCGCGCGGCGTCCGGCGAGGTCGGGAGCACCGACGGGAATCTGTCGGTCGAAGCGGCCGGGGCGCAGCAGCGCGGGGTCGAGGATATCGGGACGGTTGGTCGCGGCGATCAGGATGACGCCGGTGCGCTCACCGAACCCGTCCATCTCCACGAGCAGCTGGTTGAGGGTCTGCTCACGCTCGTCGTGGCCACCACCGAGACCGGCGCCACGCTGACGTCCGACGGCGTCGATCTCGTCGACGAAGATGATGCACGGGCTGTTCTGCTTGGCCTGCTCGAAGAGGTCACGCACACGCGACGCACCGACACCGACGAACATCTCGACGAAGTCGGAGCCGGAGATGGTGAAGAAGGGGACACCGGCCTCACCGGCGACAGCGCGGGCGAGCAGCGTCTTACCGGTTCCGGGAGGGCCGTAGAGCAGCACACCGCGCGGGATCTTGGCACCGAGAGCCTGGTAGCGAGCCGGGTTCTGCAGGAAGTCCTTGATCTCGTAGAGCTCCTCGACGGCTTCGTTCGCCCCTGCCACGTCGGCGAACGTCGTCTTGGGCATGTCCTTGGTGAGCTGCTTGGCCTTGGACTTGCCGAAGCCCATGACACCGCCTCGACCGCCGCCCTGCATGCGGGACATGACGAACACGAAGATGCCGAGCAGGATGATCATCGGCAGCAGGAACACCAGGATCGAGGTGAACCAGCTCTCCTGGGTGACCTGGGTGTCGTAGCTCTCGGCACCGGACTGAGCGACCTTGTCGAAGACCTGCTGGGACACCGCATCGGGGTACTGCGCGATGATCTGCGTCGAGTTGTCCGTGGCCGCGTTGCCGCTCTTCAGCGTGAGGCGAACCTGCTGCTCACGGTCGTCGATCTGCGCCGACGACACGTTCTGGTCGTCGAGCTGCGCGATCGCGACAGAGGTGTCGACGCCCTTCCAGCCACGGGTGTCGTCGCCGAAGTAGCTGAAGGCGAAGATCACCAGCAGGATGCCGGCGACTATCGCCAGGTTGCGGAACAAAGTCTTGCGATTCATACAGCGTCGCCCTCGATGGCAGTAGGACTCACGAACAGGTGTTAGTCGTAGTCGAATATTCGGATCGAACTGTGGACGTCGACGAACGCGGCAGAGCCGCACGCCGACTGCGCACCGGACAAGCCAGGTTACCGCGGATGCGGACGGCTCGGCGGAGCGCGATATCCGGACAACGACCGGGGAGCCCCCTCGGTTCCCGCCGCGACCATGTCGCAGGCGTGGTGACTGCTACCTCACAGGGGCGGTCCGTGGCCACGGACGGGCCAGCTCGATCTGCGCGGCCAACGCCAGCAACAGGCGCTCCGACCCCGGCGGCCCCGCGAGTTGCACGGCGAGAGGAGTGCCCGACTCCGGGTGGATACCGGCAGGAACGCTGATCGCCGGCCACCCGAGCAGGTTCCAGGGAGCGGCGAACGGCGCGTACCGGATATTGGCCGCCATGTTGGCGAGCCAGCCGCGGGTGCTCCAGTCGATCGCACGGATGGGCGGTGTCGCCAGGGCGGGCGTCAGGACCACGTCGACGTCCGTGAAGTACGTCCGCATGTGCCGTTCCAGAGATGCGATCTGCGACGGCTTCACGAACCGTTCCAACCGGCGCCCCACCGCGATGTGACGACGCGTCCGCTTCTGCAGGGCCGAGCGGTCGAGTCCTGTCGCGTCGTCGGCGCCGCCGGCGGTCCATCTCGCGATCTGCCCGAGCGGGCTCGCCGGATACGGGAGCTCCGCGGTCGTCGTGCGGTGACCGTCGCCGTCGAGAAGTCGTGCGGTGTCCAGGGTCGCCCGGCGGAAGTGTTCGTCGACCCGGACCACCGGGGACGGTGAGCCGGCCGCGACACCGATCCGGACGGACTCCGGCCGGTCGACGTAGGCCAACGACGGATCGTCGGCCATCACCGACAGCATCAGGGCCGCGTCGGCGACCGTCGTGGTCAGCGGACCGTTCTCGGACATCCCGAACCACGAGTTGCGCCCCAGCTGCGACGGGACCACCCCGCGCCCGGGCTTGATACCGACGAGGCCGCAGTTCGCGGCGGGGATGCGGACGGAGCCCATACCGTCGTTCCCGTGCGCGATCGGCACCATTCCCGACGCCACCGCGGCGCCGGCACCACCGGACGATCCGCCGGGTGTGAGGTCGAGGTTCCACGGGTTCCGGGTGATACCGCCCGCGCCGTCCGTCGCGCCCCAGAGGCAGAGTTCCGGGACCGACGTCAGTCCGACGACGACGGCGCCGGCCGCGCGCAGGCGTGCCACGACGGGGTGGTCCGACGTCGCGGCATCCGGTGAGGTGGCAACGGATCCGTTGCGCATCGGGTAGCCGGTGACGGAGACGTTGTCCTTGATCGCGACGGGCACACCGGCCAACGGGAGCGACTGCAGATCGGCCCGGACCGCGACGGCGTCGGCCTCACGGAGAACCTCGTCGGGCCGGACCTCGACGAACGCTCCGATCGCGCCGTCGCGAGAGGCGATGGCGTCGAGCGCCTGCTGCGCGACGGCAGCCGGTTGGACGCGGCCGGACCTGACGTCCCCCGCGATCTCGGTCGCCGTCCGTGCTCCACCTGTCGCCACCATGGCAGTCAGCCTCCGTAGACCCGCGGTTCCAGTAGTCCGATGTAGGGAAGGTCGCGATACCGCTCGTCGTAGTCGAGGCCGTAGCCGACGACGAACTCGTTGGGAATGTCGAAGCCGACGTTGGCGACCTCGACGTCGACCTTGACCGCGTCGGGCTTGCGCAGCAGGGTGACCACCTCGAGGGAGGCGGGCTGCCGGGTGGTGAGGTTCTTCATCAGCCAGGACAGCGTGAGCCCGGAGTCGATGATGTCCTCGACGATGAGCACGTTGCGTCCGTGGATGTCGCGGTCGAGATCCTTGAGGATCCGCACGACGCCCGACGACGACGTCGACGACCCGTACGAGCTGACCGCCATGAATTCGAGCTGGCTCGGAATGGGAAGGGCGCGTGCGAAATCCGTCATGAACATGATGGCGCCCTTGAGGACTCCGACGAGCAACAGATCGCCTTCGGGCCCACCGACGGGATAGCGCTGGGCGATCTCCTCGGCCAGCTCGGCGATACGCGTTTCGATCTCCTCTTCGGAGATCAGGATCGATGCGATGTCGCCCTCGTACACGGGTGTCCCTTCATTCGAGCCTGGTTCGGTCTGTCTGCCGGACAAGGTGGAGCTTGCCACGTCGCCTCACCGCAACCAACCTCTCGCCGTGAGTGCCGCCGGCCACCGCGACGCCGCCCTGCCCGCGCCACCGCCCGATCAGATCGTCCACCGCTCGCAGCTGTCCGTCGCTGCGCACCGGCACCTCGTGGGTACCCAACCAGTCCCGGACGACACGACGGCGTATCGCGGCCGGAACGTCGGACAACGGCGCCAGTTCCAGCGCCCCGTGGTCGACGGTCAGGTCCAGCAGCTCGGCAGCTCGCGCGTCGAGCACGTCACCGTCCTCCCGTAGCTGCTCGGCGGTTCTGGCGAGCGCGTCGGCGACCCCGCCCCGGAGCACGTCCTCCAGCAAAGGGAGCACTTCGTGGCGCAGCCGGACTCTGGTGAACGACGGGTCGGTATTCTGCGGGTCCTGCCACGGGTCGAGTCCCAGCTCCGCGCACGCACCGACCGTGGCACTCCGCCGCACTCCGAGCAGGGGGCGGCCGTAGGGCGCATCCCACGGGGCCATCCCGCGCAGCGATCGCGGACCGGATCCGCGGGCGAGACCGAGGAGAACCGTTTCGGCCTGGTCGTCGAGCGTGTGTCCCAGCAGGATCGGCGACTCGCCGCGAACGGAGTCCAGCGCCGCATACCGCGCCCGTCGCGCGGCGGCCTCGGGTCCGCCGGGACCGTCGACGACGACGGTCACGACCTCCGCGGAGTCGCATCCCAGGTCGCGCGCACGCACCGCAGCGGCCTCCGCGATGTCGGCCGACCCGGGTTGCAGAGCATGATCCACCACCAGCGCTCGCACTCGAATACCCTCCGCGACGCACGCGGCGGTGAGCGCCAGGGAATCCGCTCCTCCCGAAAGGCCTACGCACACAGCATCGTTCACCGATCGATCGGTGATCCACGACCGGACTGCGTGCCGGACGAGCAGTAGATTCGGCCCCTCCGGGAAGTGCGGCGGCTGCCCCGTCATCCCAGTACGCGCGCCGTCCACCGCTCGGGGGACTCGATCTCCGACATCAACGGCAGCGTGTCGGCATCGGTCCAGATGGTATTGAACTGCTCCATCCCGACCTGCTCGACCACGGCGTCCACGAACGCCTTGCCGCGCACGTACTGCGCCATCTTCGCGTCCATACCCAGGAGGGCGCGAAGGATGCGCTGCACCGGGTTCTGCTTGCGGGTCCGGCGGCGGTCGAAGGCTTGCCGGATGGCCGTCACCGACGGCACGACGGCGGGACCGACAGCATCCATGACGTGGTCGGCGTGGCCCTCGAGCAACGTTCCGAGCACCAGAAGTCGGTCGAGAGCCTCCTGCTGCGCCGGTGCCTGCGTCGCGCGGAGCAGCCCGATGATGCCGCCGTCACCACCGCTGCGACCTCGGGCGCGGACCGCCTCGGTCAACCGTGCGACGACGTCGGACATCGGCTCGTCGGCACCGTCCTGGAGCACTCCGACCGTGTCCTTCATGTACGTCGCCAACCAGGGCGACGACGAGAACTGGACGCGGTGCGTCACCTCGTGGAGGCACACCCACAGGCGGAAGTCACTGGGTCGCAGTCGCAGGGATCGTTCGACGGCGACGATGTTCGGCGCCACCAGCAGCAGCGTGCCGTCGGGACCGGTGAACGGGTCGTACTGCCCCAGGATCGCCGTCGACAGGAAGGCCAGCATCGCACCTGCCTGGAGTCCGCCGGGCTTGCCGCCGAGGAAGGACGACCCCTCGTCGGATCCCCCGTCGGTGACGCTCACCAGGTGTCTCATCGACTCCGACGCCGCCTCGATCCACTCCGGCCGGTCGATGACCCGAGCAGCGGGAACGGGGAGGCCGTCAGCCAGTCCGGTGACCTCACGGACAGGGCCCTCCGCTCGAACGGACGCGTCGGCCAACTCGGCCAGCGCGGCGTCCTCGGTGTACTGCGTCATCTTCGGACCGCTCGGAGCCAACCGGGCTCCCGACCGCGCGGCGAAACCCCAATCGATCACACCGGAATCACCCATACCGCGTACCTACCCTCTTCGGATCGCCTGCTCGCTCACGTGCATCCACACGACCTGAGCGTCGACGCGAGCGCGTCGAGCGCGGGTCGACCGACCTCGGGTGGCCGATCGTTGGACATGAGAGCGAAGGTCAGGACGCGACCACTCTGATCGACGACGTATCCGGCCAACGCACTGGCGGTCGAGAGCGTTCCCGTCTTGGCCCGCAACCAGCCGGCCGCGGTGCGGTCGCCGGAGGCGTACCGGGCGGCGAGAGTGCCGGTGGCGCCGGCCACGGGGAGGTAGTCGAGCATCGGACGCAGCGTCTGCTCGCCGCCGCCGGCTGCCGTCGTGACGATCTGCCCGAGGACGCGCGACGGGATCAGATTGTCGACGGACAGACCGCTGGTGTCCTCGAGGACGACACCGGACACGTCCACGCCGTTCTTCGTCAGCACGCTCAGCACGGCTGCCGTCGCGCCGTCGAACGAGGCCGGGCCGCCCTGCGACTCCGCCACCTCGCGGCCGACGGCCTCGGCGAGGACGTTGTCGGAGAACCCGAGCATCTGGGAGAGTCGCTGCCGCAGCGGCGCCGACTGCACGGTCGCGAGCGATCCGGCTCCCTGCTGAGCTCGCCCGTCCGTCACGATCGCGGGGTCGAGGCCCAGGGCGCGCGCGAGCGCTCGGCCCGCATCGAGGCCTGGAGTCGCGCTGCGCGGCGATTCGTCCACGGTGGGAACGCTGCGTCCACCGTCGAGCGTGACGGGTTCGATGGGAGCGATGTATCCCGCGGCGACGTCTGCCGGGAACCAGCCCTGTGCGGACGACGGCCCGGTGTACGCGCTGCCGTCGACGGCGATCGAGGTGACCGCCGTCCCGGTCTTGCGAATCTGCTCGGCCAGATCGTCGATACGCGCACCGCCGTCGTAGAAACCGGGTCGGCCGACAGGCTCCGCGGTGAGGGTCGGATCTCCCTCGCCGGTCAGGACGACCTGGCCGGGCGCATCACCGGCAACCACTTTCGTGGTGACACGGTGATCGGCCGGTAGAGCCATCATCGCTGCGGCGGCGGTCAGGATCTTCGTCGTCGACGCCGGAGTCATCGGGGAGTCCGCGTCGACGCTCCACAGCACCTGCCCGGTGGCGGCATCGGCGACGGTGCCGGTGAAGCGGCCGAGGTCCGGGTTCTGCAACGCCGGCGTCAATACCGCTTGCAGTCCCGCAGGACTCGGCGCGGGAGCGTCCGGCGACACGGGGACCACCGCGGGAGCGGGGAGAATCGGCGCCGGTTCCGGTGCGAGCGCCACGTCGGTACCGGTGTCGTCGATGAACGTCGGGGTGATCAGAGCGACGCCCACCACGGCCGCGACGAGGATCGCGAGCGCCGCGACGACCAGTCCGATCCGCGTGCGGAGCCTCGGCCCGGTGGGACGCTTACCTGAACTCACGTCACTCCTCGCTCGTCGGTCACTCGCTGCAGCCTATCGACCCTTCACTCGAACCGAGACTGGGCGGACGGTTACTGTCTGACCACCGGTGCCTGTGAACAGGGCGCCGCCAGACGAACGTGGCCACCGAGCAAAGGACAGAGCACGTGAAGTTCGACGTGACCATCGAGATCCCCAAGGGTCAGCGCAACAAGTACGAGGTCGATCACGAATCCGGGCGCCTGCGCCTGGACCGCTACCTCTACACGGCGATGGGATATCCCGCGGACTACGGATTCATCGAGAACACCCTGGGTGAGGACGGCGATCCGCTGGACGCCTTCGTCCTGCTGCCGGAGTCGGTCTTCCCCGGCGTCCTCGTCGAGGCCCGCCCGGTCGCGATGTTCAAGATGGTCGACGAGGCCGGCGGCGACGACAAGGTGCTGTGCGTTCCCGCGGGAGACCCGCGGTGGGATCACATCCAGGATCTGTCGGACGTCTCCAAGTTCGAACTCGACGCCATCGAGCACTTCTTCGTGCATTACAAGGACCTCGAGCCCAACAAGCACGTCACCGGATCCGACTGGGTCGGCCGCGCGGAAGCCGAAGCCGAGGTCACCGCGTCGATCGAGCGTCTGAAGAACAACGGCGCCCACTGATCCACCGTTCGCGCAGGCAACCCGGACCCTGGCTGTTCTTCGGTCCGGGTTGCATGCTCCGCTGATAGCATCGCTCCCGGACGTCTCCGGCGGAGATGTGCACGAGAGACATCGACGGATACACCGACGACGCGATCGACGACGATAGGGTGCGGTACGAGCGATGAGTGACGCTGTCAGCGACCGGAGAAACTCCTCTTCGGAGGCTATCTCCACCCCTACTCAGTTCCCGTCACTGCCGGTCACCGTGGTGCTGGACCGCATTCCCGTCCCGGTGCTGGCAGTCGAGCCCGGCGGTTCCGTGGTGTTCGCCAACGAGGCCTTCGACGAGCTCATGGGCTTCGACGAGGAGAACCCACGCTCGGACGACGCACTGTCGCTCCAGGACATCTTTCCGGCCAGCGAGCCGCTCGGCGTCAACATCGCCGAGACCTTCCTGACCACCGTCGCTACCCGCGCGGATTCGCTGTGGCGGATGAGCGACTCGAAGGGCGACATCCTGCAGGTGCGCGCGAGCAAGTCGATCCTGCGTCGCGCGGAGGATTCCGTCGTGCTGGTCGTTCTCGAAGACTTCACCGACCAGCTGTGGAACGACCCGAAGAGCGCTTTCCGCTGATCGGGCCGTTCCGGGCGCTTACTTGCCCTCGAACTTCGGGGGGCGCTTCTCGAAGACGGATGTGATCGCTTCGGCCAGATCCTCGGACGGCAGGAACGCGGCGTTCCACGCTGCGACGTACCGCAGCGAATCATCTACGGCCGCAACGCGATTGTGATCCAACACCGACTTGATCCCGTGCACGACCAGGGGCGGGTTCGCGGCGATCTCGGCCGCGGTGCGACGCGCATGCTCCAGCATCGCGTCGACGTCGTCGACGACGTCGTTCACCAGGCCGATGTGCAGTGCGCGCGCCGCGTCGATGTCGCGGCCCGTCAGTGCCAGCTCCCGCAGATGACCGTCGCCGATGATGGCGGGCAGTCGCGCGAAGGACCCCATGTCGGCGACGATGGCCACTTTCACCTCGCGGACACTGAACTTCGCATCTGCACTGGCGTATCGGATGTCGGCCGCCGAGATCAGGTCGATGCCACCTCCGATGCACCACCCCTGCACGGCGGCGACGACGGGCTTGCGGCAATCGGCGACAGCGTTGATCGACGCCTGCATCCGCTTGATCATGTCGTGGAACGTGCTGCGCGGACCGGCCTGAGCCTTGTCACCCATGACGGCTCCGAAGTCGCCGGCCATGGCGGGCAGGTCGAGGCCGTAGCTGAAGTTGCGTCCCGATCCCGCGAGTACGACTGCTCGAACCTCCGGATCGGCATCGATCGCGGAAAAGATCAGCGGTAGTTCGGACCAGAAGTCGGGCCCCATCGCGTTGCCCTTGCCGGGACCGACGAGAGTCACCGTCGCGACGTGGTTCTCGGCTGACACGGTGAAGGCTTTCCACGCGTCACCGGACGGGGCTGTCGAATAGGCAGTAGTCATCCTCGAAGGATAGACAGCACACCGGACGGCCAGTACCCGGTGACGGGCCGCCGCGGCCGATATCCTTCGACCATGACCCGGATTCCTCATCCCGGCGCGGCCCACGTCGCGGACGTCCTGATATCGCGCGGTCACCACGGCGTCGTCGTGACCCGGCCGGAACCGATGCACACCGCACGTCAGGCGGCTGCGGCGAGCGGGATCGAGCTGGGTGCCGTGACCAAGTCACTGGTGATGCTTCTCGACGACGATCCGGTGCTGTTCCTGGTGTCCGGCGCCCACAACGTCGACCTCGACGCCACGGGCCGACGCGTCGACGGCATCCTCACCCGCGCACCTCGGGATGTGGCCGAGGACGCCACCGGCCAACCCGTCGGCGGTATCGCTCCGGTGGGTCACCCCACCAATCTGCCCACCTACGTCGACACCGCCCTCGCGGCGTTCCCGCAGTTGTGGGCGGCAGCGGGCCACCCGAACACGACGTTCCGTACGACGTACTCGGAATTGCTGCGCATCACCGCCGGGCTTGCCGTGGACGTCGGCCCGGACGTCTGATCAGGACGCTCGAACGCGCCGGATCGCCAGTGCAGGAACGACATCGGCGTCGATGGACCGCACGACATCGTCGGCCGACCGATCGACGATCGGCCGCAGGATCACGCCGTCCGCGACGTCGACCGCGACGATGTCCGCGATCAGACCTGCGAGCCCGGACGCGGTTCCGACGTACTGCAGCACGCCGTCGCGGGGCTTCGTCTCCGACGCGAGCACGTCTCGACGCGCCGTACGGGCGTCGGATGCGATGTGGACGTCGAGATCGACGAACACGCGCGAGTCGGGGTGGTCCGCCTTGAGGCGCGCGTACTTGTTCTGCGCCTCGGACAAGTCCGCCGCAGAGAAGCGCACGATGTCCGACTGCAGCGGCGCGATGTCGGCTCCCTGCGCGGCTACGGACGGGTCGAGAGCGACGAGGGCGTCGAGTGGAACGGTGGTCATGGGAGATCCAGTCAGTCGATGAGGAGAGCGTGTCGGGTGGTCAGCGGACCGGACACGCACTCGACGTGGCGCGGCAGTAGTCGACGTGTCGCCGATGCCACAACCCACCTCTCATCACGCTGCTCATGCTAACGACCCCGTGGTGACGCGGCGCCGCAGTGAGAGGCACGTCACAGCGACCGCCTCGACGACTCGGTCGACGTCTCCCTGCGTCGTACCCAGGCCGATGCTCGCGCGGACGGCGCCGCCGGAGACACCGAGACGATCCAGCAACGGATGCGCGCAGAACTTGCCGGCTCGCACCGCGATGCCGTGATCGTCGGCGAGCGCCGTGGCCAGAACGGATGGATCGACGCCGGCCACTGCGAAGGAGACGATGCCGACGATGTCCTCCGAGTCGGACCAGACACGCAGAACCTGCACCCCGTCCACCGCGCTCAGGCCGCGGATCAGCGCCGCGGTGCACTCGTGATCGTGGTCGGCGACGGCGTCGAAACCGATGCGCTCGATCTCGTCGCACGCTGCGGCGAGCGCTACCGCTCCCAGCAGATTCGGCGTGCCGCCCTCGTGTCGCTCCGGCGACGGGGCCCACCGGATGTCGACGCTCTCCCGAGCCGAGGCGTCGTCGATTCCGACGTGCTGCGTCGCTCCCCCACCCGCCAGGTAGGGCTCTGCTACGTCGAGCCAATCACGGCGTCCCACAAGCACTCCGGCACCGAACGGTGCATACAGCTTGTGACCGCTGAAGGCAAGGTAATCGATTCCGGTCGCGGTGAGGTCGACCGGACGGTGCGGAACCAGCTGAGCACCGTCGACGAGGATCCGTGTGCCGAACGAATGCGCGAGCGACGCCAGTTCCGCCAGCGGAAGCACTTCACCGGTCACGTTGGACGCGCCGGTGATCGCCAGCAGCGCAGCGGGTTTCGTTGCCAACTCCACTCGCAACCGGTCGAGGGTTTCGCGCACCGTGGTCGCGGACCGCACGACACGGCGATTGCGCCAGGGAAGAAGGTTCGCGTGGTGCTCGATGTCCAGCACCACCGTGTCACCGGGGACGCAGCGCGCCAACAAGTTCAGAGCGTCGGTCGTGTTGCGGGTGAACACCACGACATCGTCGTCGTCCGCTCCGCAGAACGCGTGCACGGTGTTCCGAGCGGCCTCGTACTCCGCGGTGCAGACACGCGACTTGTATCCGGCGCCTCGATGCACACTTGCGCAGTAGGGCAACACTTCTCGCACTCGATCGACGACGCTGTCCAGTGCGGGGGCGCTCGCCGCGTAATCGAAGTCCGCACAGCGGACGACACGTCCGTCGGTGCATGTGACCTCGTGCTCGCTGCCGTGGATCGACGCGATCGGGCGTTGCAGGGTGCTGGTCATGAGAAATCCCTCCGTCGAGGGATCGACGCACGGCGATAGCCGAGTAGGTGAGCGTCGATCCGCGCTTGCGGCGTTCCGTGCTCGGAACGCAGCCTGGTCGTCACCCGGAGCACCCCACCGCGGAGGAGGGTTGCCGACCAGCTAGCCGGGGCTTGATGCTGGTACTCGTGACCTGAGAGCAGAATGGCAAAGCGGAGCGCGAGTTGTCAACTCGTTCTCGTCGTGTCGGCCGTACAGCGGAGTTGTTCACCAACCCGCAAACTAGCCGTGCAATAACGTGTCGTCACGAATGTGAGAAGTGCTGTTCACCCCGAGAGGCCGCCCGACTTGTCCCTGCAGATCAGCATTCCCGAGGAGTACGTCCGCTCCCATCTGGCCGCGCCGGAGCGCACCCTCGTGGACATCCTGGAGGCCACCGCGCGTTCCTGGCCCGATGCGCCTGCACTCGACGACGGCACGACCACGGTCAGCTACGCCGAACTCATGGACAACATCGACGAGGGGGCGGGCTGGCTCGCGCGCCACGGCGTCTGCGCCGGGGACCGCGTCGGCGTGCGGATGCCGTCGGGGAGCTACTCCCTGTACGCGGCGATCCTGTCGGTGATCGCCGCCGGTGCCGCGTACGTGCCCGTGGATGTCGACGATCCGGACGAGCGCGCCGAGATGGTGTTCTCCGAGGCGGGCGTCACGGCCATCATCTCCGCCGGTGGAGTCACCAGCACCGGCGCGCCGAGTACCGGTCGCGACGTCGGTCGTCCCACTCCCGACGACGATGCGTGGGTCATCTTCACCTCGGGGTCGACGGGTAAGCCCAAGGGCGTCGCGGTGAGCAACCGCAATGCCGCTGCCTTCGTCGACGCCGAGGCACGGCTGTTCCTCCAGGATCGACCGATGGGTCCGGGTGACCGCGTCCTGGCCGGGCTCTCGGTGGCCTTCGATGCGTCGTGCGAAGAGATGTGGCTGGCGTGGCGTAGTGGCGCCTGCCTGGTGCCCGCGCCCCGCTCGCTCGTGCGCAGCGGCATGGACCTCGGCCCGTGGCTGGTCGCCCGCGACATCAGCGTCGTGTCGACGGTGCCCACGCTGGCCGCACTGTGGCCACGCGAGGCATTGGAGGACGTTCGACTGCTGATCTTCGGCGGTGAGGCCTGCCCACCCGATCTTGCTGAGCGCCTTGCTGTTCCGGGTCGTGAAGTGTGGAACACGTACGGCCCCACCGAGGCGACCGTCGTCGCGTGCGCCGCCCTGATGGACGGCGTCGGCCCGGTCCGCATCGGCCTGCCCCTCGACGGTTGGGATCTGGCGGTCATCGGTCCCGACGATCGACCCGTGCAGATCGGCGATGTCGGCGAACTCGTGATCGGAGGTGTCGGGCTCGCCCGCTACCTCGATCCGGTGAAGGATGCCGAGAAGTATGCACCCATGGAGTCCCTCGGCTGGGAACGCGCCTACCGCAGTGGCGATCTCGTGCGCCTCGAGCTGGAGGGGCTGCTGTTCCAAGGCCGTGCCGACGACCAGGTGAAGGTCGGCGGACGACGCATCGAGTTGGGTGAGGTGGACAACGCGCTGCAGTCCCTGCCCGGCGTGAGCGGCGCGGCGGCAGCGGTACGCACCACCGGATCGGGCACGCCTGTCCTGGTCGGGTACCTCGTCAGCACGGACCCCGACTTCGACACCGTCCGCGCGCGAGAGCTTCTGGCAGAGCAACTTCCGGCCGCGATGGTTCCGCGACTGGCACTGGTGGACGAGCTGCCGACGCGGACGTCCGGCAAGGTGGACCGCGCCGCGCTCCCCTGGCCGCTACCCCGACGCGGAGGTCCCGTCGAGGACTCGGCTCTCGCCGGAACGGCCGGATGGGTGGCCGAGTTGTGGAGCGACGTGCTCGGCTCCGAGATCGGGTCACTGGACGCCGACTTCTTCGCAGCAGGTGGCGGCTCGCTGTCCGCGGCTCTGCTCGTGACTCGCCTGCGCGAGCGGTTCCCCGAGATCACCGTGGCCCAACTCTACGACCACCCGCGGCTGGGTTCGCTGGTGGCGCTGCTCGACTCACTGGTTCCGCCACCCGTGACGGAGAAGCGGATCGTGACGCCGACCCCGCGGTCGGCGCAACTCGCGCAGGTACTGGCCACCCTGCCGTTGACGACGCTGACCGGGCTGCAATGGGTCACCTGGCTCGGCGTCGTGGCCAACCTTGCGTCGACTGTCTCCCCGCACGCGTGGTTGCCCACCCTGTCGTGGTGGTGGCTGGCACTCGGCTTCCTGCTGTTCGTCACCCCGGTCGGACGCATGGCTGTGTCCGTCGTCGGATCTCGCGCGCTCATGCGCGGCGTGACCGAGGGTTCGCACCCGCGCGGCGGGAGCGTCCACCTCAGGTTGTGGGCGGCCAATCGCCTCACCGACGCCAGCGGCGCATCGAACCTGTCCGGGGCACCGTGGATGGTCTACTACGCAAGGGCTCTCGGTGCGACGGTCGGGCGCGACGTCGACCTGCACACGTTGCCCCCGGTGACGGGCATGCTCACTCTCGGTGACGGGTGCGCGCTCGAACCGGAGGTCGACCTGTCGGGGTACTGGATCGACGGCGACGTCGTCCACATCGGCTCGATCGAGGTCGGAGCCGGCGCGACGGTCGGGGCGCGTTCGACACTTCTGCCCGGGGCGCGCATCGGCCGCAACGCCGAGATCACCGCCGGGTCCGCCGTCTCGGGCAAGGTCAAGGCCGGTCAGCAGTGGTCGGGATCCCCGGCCGCGAAGGTCGGCAAGGCCACCCATCCGTGGCCCGACGCGGCGCCCCCGCGCGGACGGGGATGGGTGCCCGTCTACGGATTCACCTCGCTGCTGCTGTCGGGGCTGCCCCTGGTGTCGATCGCCGCGGGTCTGCTGCTCGTCGTCGTCGGCATCTCGGACGCCGGAACGGGACTCGGGGCCGTCGGTCTCGGATTCGCGCTCGTCGCTCCGGCGGCCCTGATCTCGCTGATCGTGTTCGCGGCGATCACTCTGGCATCGGTCCGGTTGCTGTCCATCGGACTCGTACCGGGGCACCACGCGGTCCGCAGCCGGATCGGGTGGCAGGTGTGGGCGACGGAACGCCTGATGGACTCCGCTCGGACGTTCCTGTTCCCGCTGTATGCGAGCCTGCTGACACCGGGATGGCTGCGACTGCTGGGTGCCGACATCGGCAAGGACGTCGAAGCGTCGACGGTGCTGATGGTTCCCAAGTTCACCACCGTCGGAGACGGCGCCTTCCTTGCCGACGACACGATGATCGCCAGCTACGAACTCGGTGGCGGATGGATGCACCTCGGTGAAGCCAAGGTGGGCAAGCGTGCGTTCCTCGGCAACTCGGGGATGGCGGCCGCCGGACGTCGAGTGCCCAAGAACGGTCTGGTCGCGGTGCTGTCCGCGGCGCCGGCCAAGGCGAAGTCCGGTTCGTCGTGGCTGGGCAGCCCGCCCGTACGCCTGCGCCGCGCCCCCAACTCGTCGGACACCACGCGCACCTTCGATCCGCCGCGGAAGCTGAAGATCGCGCGCGCCGTCGTCGAGACATGTCGCCTCGTCCCGGTCGTCGTGTCGTTCGCCGTCGGCTTCGGCGTCCTCGCGGCCCTCACCGCCATTGCCGGCGAGATCGGTTACTGGGCGGCCGCGCTCCTCAGCGGCGTTGTCCTACTGGTGGCGGGAGCTGTCGCCGCGATCGTCTCGGCCGCCGCGAAGTGGTCACTGGTCGGTCGGATCGGTGCGGTGGAACACCCGCTGTGGAGCTCGTTCGTGTGGCGCAACGAGGTTGCCGACACATTTGTGGAGGTCGTCGCGGCGCCGTGGTTCGCTCGGGCAGCGGAGGGAACACCGGTTCTGAACCTGTGGCTCCGATGGCTCGGCGCACACATCGGGAAGGGAGTCTGGTGTGAGACCTACTGGTTGCCCGAGGCAGACCTCATCACACTCGGCGACGGCGCAACCGTCAACAGAGGGTGCGTCGTGCAGACACATCTGTTCCATGATCGGATCATGAGCATGGACACGGTCACGTTGGGGGCGGGCGCCACTCTGGGCCCGCATTGCGTCGCACTCCCCGCGGCAGGAATCGGCGCAGGAGCGACCGTCGGTCCGGCGTCGTTGGTCATGCGCGGTGACACCGTGCCGGAGTCCAGCCGGTGGCAGGGCAACCCCATCGCGCCCTGGACCGAGAAATGACCCAGGACGTCGGCGCGGCACGGGATTCCCCGATCGACCCGTACCTGCCGCAGAACGGCAACCGGGGCTACTCCGTCGATCGATACGAGCTGTCCCTCGAATACAAGGTGCACTCGAATCGATTGTCGGGCAAAGCCGTCGTCCACGCGGTGACCACTCGACAGATCTCCGAATTCTCCCTGGACATGGGTCCGGCGTTGTCGCCGTCGAAGGTCGGGATCGCGGGAATGCGCGGTGTGCGCTTCACCCACCGCGGCGCGAAGCTCACCGTGAAGGTGCAGCGACCGATCGCCGAGGGCACCCCGTTCGTTCTCACCGTGGCCTACAGCGGCAACCCGGCACCCATCAAGGGCGTCTGGGGCGAAGTCGGCTGGGAGGAACTGACCGACGGTGCCATCGTCGCGAGTCAGCCGAACGGCGCAGCGTCGTGGTTCCCGTGCGACGATCACCCGAGTTCCAAAGCGGCATACACCATCTCGATCACGACCGATTCGCCGTACCACGTCGTGTCCAACGGAACTCTGACGCACACGTACGTGAAGTCCTCGCGCACCACGTGGGTCTACGAGCAGCCGGAGCCGATGGCGACCTACCTGGCCACGGTTCAGATCGGCCTGTACGAGAGGCATCGGGTCTGCAACACACCGGTTCCCGTCGACGCCGTCCTGCCCGCGCGTCTGCGGCGCAACTTCGACCACGACTTCGGTCGCCAGCAGCAGATGATGGAGACCTTCGTCGAGTCGTTCGGGCCGTATCCGTTCGACTCCTACGCCGTCGTCGTCACCGACGACGAACTCGAAATCCCCATCGAGGCACAGACCTTGTCGATCTTCGGCGCCAACCACTGCGCCGGTGACCGCGGGTACGAACGTCTGGTCGCGCACGAGCTCGCGCACCAGTGGTTCGGCAACAGCCTCACCATCGGTCGGTGGAGCGACATCTGGCTGCACGAGGGATTCGCCTGCTACTCCGAGTGGATCTGGTCCGAGAACTCGAACGGCCCGTCCGCGCATCAGGAAGCCACGCGTGCGCACAGTCGGCTGTCGTCGCTTCCGCAGGACCTCGTCCTGGCGGATCCGACACCGGACGACATGTTCGACGACCGTGTCTACAAGCGCGGAGCCCTTGCGCTGCATGCTCTTCGGCGCACTCTCGGCGACGGACCGTTCTTCGATCTGCTGCGTGAGTGGACCACCACGTTCCGGCACTCGACCGTGGCCACTGCCGACTTCGTCGCTCTGGCGAAGAAGTACGGCAGCGACGACGACTTCTGGGAGTCGTGGCTGCGGAAGAAGCGGCTTCCCCGCCTGCCCTGACCGGGGTCGACCCCGATCAGCGCGCCTTTCTCCAGCTGGCGTCCTTCAGACCCACGAACACCAGGGTCAACGCCGCCAGGACTGCGCCGGCGACGAAGAGTTCCGGGTAGGTGACCGAACCGGGGAACTGCTCGACCACCACCGCCAGGATGGCCGGGACGGCGAAGCCGAGATAGGTGACGGAGTAGAACACGGCGGTCAGTCCGGCCAGGTCGTTCGGTCCGGCGATGCGCTGGACCTCCTGCAGTCCCGACACCATCGCCATGCCGTACCCGCAACCGAGCACCGCCGCAGCGAGCAGCGCCATCGGCACGGTGAGAACGTCCGCCGCGACGGAGACCAGTGTCATTCCGACCACGATGATCGCGAGCGCAACCATGATCGCCCGTGCATTGTGCGGGGTGTCGATCCGTCGGCCCACTGCCTGGATGGCGAAGCCGGACGACAGGGCGACGACACCGAGCAGTGCGGAGAACGCGATGGGGAACGATCCCGAATGATCCGCCATCAGGCCGGGCAGCACCGCGTAGGCGACACTGGCCGCGGTGAAGACCCAGGGCGCGGTGGGGAGAACCACGGTGAGGAAACGGCGGTGACCCGCCGACGGGATCTTCAGGTCGTCGATCAGCGAATTGGTGTTCTCGCTGCGCATCCGCGTTTCCGGGACACCGATCAGGACGGCTGTGGCGATCGCCGCGAGAGCGACGTGCACCAGGTAGGGCAGGACTTCGGGCCACGGCGCCCACTGCGCCAGCACTCCGGCGACACCGGCGCCGACGGCGAATCCGCCGGTCAGCGACATCGCGGCGCGGCGAGCACCCGCTCCGACCGTGTCGGTAGAGAGCTCCTTGAGCCAGCTTCCGCCGACCGCCATGCCCAACCCGAGAGCGACACCGCTGAGCACGCGGCCCGTGGCCAGGAGCGGGGCGGTGTGCGATCCGAGGGCGATGATGATCGACCCGGCCGCCGCGATGGCCGGCGCGGGGAGCATCAGGGGGCGTCGACCGTAGCGATCGGAGAGCGGGCCGCCGATCAGCAGCGCCGGAACGATGCCGACGACGTAGGCGAAGAGGAACACGTCGACGATGACGGGCGAGAAGCCGTGGCCCTCGCGGTACATGACGAGCAGCGGCGTGAATTCGTTGCCACCCCACGCGACGGCGAGCATGCCCAGTGCGACGGGCAGCCACGTGCGGGTGGTGGTTCCGCGATCCAGAACGGTCATCGGGATTCTGTCCTTGTCCGCCGCGACGCCAGAGAGTGCGTTGCGGCCATGTGGTCGACGAGGGCGGCGTCGTAGCCGGCGACGTCTCCCTGCTCGACGAGTTCGGTGAGACGTGTGTGGTCGTCGATGATCGACGACAGCACGTCCGGGTTGCGAGCCACGGAGTTCGCGGTCATGCGGCGCTGCCGGTCACGCAATCCTGAGTAGAAGGTCGACAGCAGGGGGTTGTCCCCGTGCGTGACGACGACGGTGTGGAAGTCTGCATCCTCGGCGGCGAAGCCGAGAGAGTCGCCCGCGTCGGCGAGCACGCGCTGCCGGTCGAGGCTCTCCCGCATCTGCGTGGTGGCGGAGGCTCGGCTCCCCGCGTCCTGGGCGAATGCCTCGAGTGACCCGGTCTCGACCAGTCGTCGAGCGGCGACCAGGTGTGTCGCTTCGTCCGGTGCCACCGGAACGACCAGGGCACCGCGTTTGGGGTAGAGCCGCATCCATCCTTCGGCCGCGAGTCGCAGGAACGCTTCGCGGACGGGGGTGCGGCTGGTGCCGGTGCGCTCGGCGATCTGCCCCTCGCTGATCAGCTCACCACCCGGCAGCTCGCCGGAGACGATGAGTTCCTTGACCGTCGCGTACGCCCGATCGGACGACGAGACGGTTGCATCTGTGTTGCGCACGTCTTGTATCTAAGCAGTGTTCCTGCTGGTCGACCACCCCGGAGTGGCCGACCACACAGTCGAGTCAGACGTAATCCCAGAACTGCAGCCACTGCACCGAGGCGAAGAGCGTCAGCGTCACCGCATACACGCCGGCAACCACCAGCGCACCCAGAACCGACACGCGCCGGCCGGCCCCGCGCTCCGGGTCGAGCCACCAGGCGAAGCCGCGGGTCGCCCACGGCATCAGGAACCACGTCATGGCGCCGACGGACACGATCTGGCTCAGCCACATCGACAGCCACGGGTCGATCCCCACGGCGTCGAGGTGCGGGCCGAGGAAACGCGAGAGCAGCATCACCGTCGGATACAGCACGAGGAGCACCATCATGGCCGATTTCCAGTTCGGCGTGACCTCGGATTCGCCGTCCCGCACGCGCACGATCGATCCGAAGCGATCGATATCGGCGGAGGTCGAGAAGTCCCGCGTGAGATGCGGTCGCACCATGGACAACGCGGAGCCGCGATCGGCGGAGCTCAACCACGTCGCGAGCTGGGTATCGGTGCGGAACTTCACGACGGAGACCCATGCCTCCGTTCCACCGGGCAGCGCATCCGGGCCGTACACCAGCGAGAACTCGTGCCCGGACGCATCGGCCCCCATCGTCGTCAGATGACGCTGAGCCGCGAGGAATTCGTCTCGGGAGGACGTTGTCACCTCGTGGACGAAGACCTCGACTCCGGTCGGGGGTGCACCCCCGTCGACGATCACCACGTCGCCGAACCTGCGCATCACCCCGTGCGCGGCACCGGCTTCGACCAGTCGCGTCCATTCCGGGGAGTCGAGGAACGACGTCAGCCGGTCGGCACCGTCGAACCTCAGCACCACTGCCGAAGCACCCTCCTGCGCGAGATGGAGTCCGACGAATCCCGCTGCGGACGCCGCAACGGCCTCGACCTCCGTGGCCCAGGCGCGCATCTCGTCGACCGACGTGGGGTGACAGACCACCAGAACCGTTGCAGTGCTCACTGTTCTACGCGTCGATCTTCCGGCCCTGCACGTACACGTGCGCGATCGCCGGTTCGCGTAGTTGCATCAATAAAGCGAACAACGTCTGATCGCGAGCCATCTCGGCGTCGTCGGCACGCGCTCCGTGCGTCACTGCGTTGTTCAGGGCGGGCCAGCGCTCGGGATCGATCACCACGAAGTCTGCTTCCTTGCCGACGTCGAAGTTGCCGAATCGGTTCTCCATGTCGAGAGCGCGAGCACCGCCGAGGGTGGCCACGAACAACATCTCCGCGGGGTGCATGGACACACCGTCGTCACCCGGTTCGGTGATGTGCACCTTGAAGGCATCGTTCGCGACTCGGGAGATCAACCACTCGTCGCCACCTCCGTGGTCAGTTCCGAGCGAGATGTTGACCCCGGACGCCACGGTGCGCTTCCACGGCATGGTTCCCGAGCCGAGGAACAGTTGTGACACCGGGCAATGCGAGATGGACGTACCCGTCTCGGCCATACGCGCCAACTCGCCGTCCTGACAGTGCACCGCGTGCGCCATGATCGTGCGCCGACCCAGCAGGGTTTCACCGCCGATCCTCGACCCCGGCAGGAACTTTCCGTCGTACGTGTCCAGGTAGGAGTCGACCTCGTAGTCGGCCTTCGTGGCGTCGACCTCACCGGTTCCGGGGCGATTGTTCTCGTTGAGGTGGGTGTGTACGTACACGCCGCGACCACGCAGATCGCTGTACATCTCGCCGAGACCCGCAAGCGTCGCCGTGGTCACCGAGAGCGAGAACCGGGGTACCAGAGCGACGTGCAACAGCGCGGTGTCCACGTCGCCGGTATCCGCCGCGTGCCACTTCTCGACCTCCGCGGCCGTCAGGTCGAGTGCAGCCTGCTCGCTGGTGCAGAGAGGTCCGGCGGAGTCGGGGCCCCGCGTCTGGATCCCGCGACCGCTCACGATGCGCAGGCCGCGGCGCCTGGTCTCCTCGAACAACGCGTCCTGCGCCGGCGGAAAGGCCGAGCCGAACACCATGGCGGCGGTGGTGCCCGCCCGCACACGCTGGTTCGTGAATTCGACTGCCGCGGCGCGTCCGAACGCGGGGTCCTCGAACTTCGACTCGGACGGGAAGATGCACCGCTCGAGCCATTCCAGCAGCTGCCCACCGCCGTAGGAATCGCCGGCATAGGTCTGAGGGAAGTGGATGTGGGTGTCCACGAAACCCGGCAGCACGAAGCCCGGCCGGTGGTCGGTCACCGTGGCCGACTCGTACTCGGTCGGCAATTGTGAGTGGTCTCCGCACCAGGCGACGAGACCGTCGGGATCGAGGACGAGAGCACCGTCGTCCTCGAAGACCAGAGCTTCTCGAGCACCTGTCACTACCGGCTGACCGGCGATGTGGAATATCCGGCCCCGATGTATGTGGTGAGTCACAGCGATAGTGAAACAAATCCGAGCCGTTCCCGCACGGCGGCGGTCGGGCGATCGATCCCCGACTGTGCTCGCCATCACGAGCCTGCGGTGGTGTACTCGTCCATGACCTCTGCGCGTCGCCCCGTCATCTCCGTCGTGATCGTCGCCGTGCTGGTGTTCCTCGGCGGACTCATCGGTGGACCCTTCCAAGGAAAACTCTCCGAGGTGCAGAAGAACGACAACGCGTCGTACCTGCCCGGGTCCGCCGAATCGACCCGCGTGAACACCGAGAGTGCAGGGTTCCTGTCGGTACAGACCATCCCCGGGTTCGTCATGTTCGACAGCCCCGAACCCCTCACGGACGACGACCGAGCCACCGTCCTGGCGGCGCGGCAGGCGCTCACCGAAATCGAGGGCGTCGATGCGACGGCCATGACTCCGCCGCAGTACTCCGAGGACGGTCGCACCGCCGCGCTCTACGTCCCGCTGGTGGCGAACAAGGACGGTGCGGAGGTAGCGGGAGACGAACTGGCCGCCACCGAGCAGGAGGTTCTCGACACCGCGACGACAGCAGCCGGTGAGAAACTCGACGTCCTCCCCGCCGGCCCCGGCGGACTCCTGGTCGCGTTCATCGACGCGTTCGAAGGCCTCGACGGCGCCCTTCTGGGGGCAGCTCTGCTGGTGGTCGTGCTGATTCTGCTGGTGGTCTACCGCTCACCGGTGCTGTGGTTCTTCCCCATCGTGTCGGCGCTGCTGGCCCTGGGCTTGTCCTCGGTCGTCGTCTACTTCCTCGCCAAGGCGGATCTGCTGACCCTCACCGGCCAGAGCCAAGGCATCCAGTCGGTCCTGGTCCTCGGGGCCGGAACGGACTACGCCCTGCTGCTCATCTCGCGGTACCGGGAAGAGTTGCACCATTACGACAGCCGCTTCGACGCGATGATCCGCGCCTGGAAGGAGTCGGCACCCGCCATCGTGGCATCGGCGGCGACGGTGATCATCGGACTGCTGTGCCTGAGCTTCTCGGAACTCAACTCGAACAAGAGCCTCGGGCCGGTCGCCGCCATCGGCATCGCCGCAACGCTTCTCGTCATGATGACGTTCCTCCCCGTGGCGTTGGCGCTGGCCGGTCGGTGGGTCTTCTGGCCTCGCACGCCCCGCGTCGATCAGGCGTCGGGAATCGCCACCCACGGCGCGTGGGGCCGTATCGCCGACACGATCGGCCGACGTCACCGCCCGGCGTGGATCGGCGCCAGTGTGTTGTTGCTGCTGTGCATCGTCGGAATCACCGGCCTGGACACGGGGGGCATCACCACCACCGAGTCGTTCACGAATCGCCCGCCAGCCGTGGCCGGCCAGGAACTCTACGACGCGAAGTTCGACCCCGGCACCGGAGCGCCCGCCGTCATCACCGCTCGCGCCTCGGCGACGGACGACGTGATCGCGGCAGCATCGGCGGTGCCCGGCGTCGCCACGGCGCCGGGATCGGTGTGCGTGCAGGTCGACTTCGCGAAGATCCAGGATCTGATCAGGACGCTGGGGCCCGACGCTCTCGCCGCCGCTGCCCAATCCGGTTGTGCCCCGGCCGATCTGCAGGTTCAGCCCATCGACGGACGCATCATGATCAACGCCGTCCTCGCCGATCCCTACGACTCGGATGCAGCGCTGTCCACGGTGCAGACCCTGCGCGCGACGCTGCACGCCCTTCCCGACGCGGACGTCCGCGTGGGCGGAAGTTCCGCCGTCACCGTCGATGTGCGGGACGCGTCGATCCACGATCGGAACCTCATCATCCCGATCGTGTTGGTGGTCATCTTCGTGGTGCTCGCCGCGCTGCTGCGAGCGATCGTCGCTCCGCTCATCCTGATACTCACCGTCGTGCTGTCCTTCGCGGCGACACTCGGAGTGTGCGGCCTGGTGTTCGAGCACGTGCTCGGCTTCGCCGGTGCGGATCAGTCGTTCCCGCTGTTCGCCTTCGTGTTCCTCGTGGCGCTGGGAATCGACTACAACATCTTCCTGATGACACGCGTCCGCGAAGAAACTCTGAAACACGGTACGCGCCAGGGCATCCTGACCGGGCTAGCCGTCACCGGCGGCGTCATCACCTCCGCCGGTGTCGTGCTGGCGGCGACGTTCGCCGTGCTCGGCGTGCTGCCGCTGGTGTTCCTCGCCGAACTCGGGTTCGCCGTGGCCTTCGGAGTTCTACTGGACACCGTCATCGTCCGCAGCATCCTGGTACCGGCTCTGTCGTACGACATCGGCAAGAAGATCTGGTGGCCGTCAGCCCTGGCGAGCGCCAGGGACTGACGGACCGATCACAGAACCGTCGTGTCGAGATCCAGAGTCGTGCGATCGAGGGAGACCAGCAGATCGAACATCGGCCCCGTCTTGGGCAGCTCGTAGCGGAAGAAGTACTGCGCGGCAACTCGTTTGCCGTCGTAGAACGCGCCCTCCTTGTCGCCCACAGCGTTGAGCTGATCGAGCCACAACCAGGCCACGACGAGGTGGCCGGCCGCATCGAGGTAGGCGCTGGAGTTCGCGAGTGCGACTTCCGGATCACCCTGTCCCCACACGGTTCCGGTGACGGAGACGAGTCGATCGAGAGCCGCCTTCAACGCCTCGGCGTACTCACCCGACGCCGCATCGATGGTGGCCGTCACGGCGTCGACAAGCAGCTGCAGACCTCGGCCGCCCTGTGCGACCACCTTGCGCCCCAGCAGATCGAGGCCCTGAATTCCGTTGGTGCCCTCGTGGATCGGGTTCAGTCGGTTGTCCCGGTAGAACTGCTCGACGTTGTAGTCGCGCGTGTAGCCGTAGCCACCGTGCACCTGGATGGCCAGATTGTTGGCCTCGAGGCACCACTGCGACGGCCATGCCTTGGCGATCGGGGTGAGCACGTCGAGCAGGAAGCCCGCGCGCTCGGCAGCCTCCTGGTCACCGGTGATCTGCTCGTCGACCAATCGCGAGCAGTACAGACCCAACGCCAGACCGCCCTCGACATAGGACTTCTGGGCGAGCAGCATCCGGCGCACGTCGGCGTGGTCGATGATCGGCACCTGTGGTGCGGCCGGATCCTTGTCCCCCACCGGGCGACCCTGTGCGCGATCGCGAGCGTAGGCCACCGAGTGCAGGTACCCGGTGTATCCGAGTGCAGTCGCTCCCATGCCGACACCGATACGGGCCTCGTTCATCATCTTGAACATGTACGACAGGCCCTTGTGCGGCTCGCCGACCAGATATCCGGTGGCGCCGCCTTTCTCACCGAAAGCGAGCAGGGTGTTGGTGGTTCCGCGGTAGCCCATCTTGTGGTTCAAGCCGACCAGGTTCACGTCGTTGCGTTCGCCGAGCGAGCCGTCCTCGTTCACCAGCGTCTTGGGAACCACGAACAGCGAGATGCCCTTGACGCCGGCCGGGCCACCCGGAATCTTCGCCAGCACGAGGTGCACGATGTTCTCACCCAGCTCGTGCTCGCCACCCGAGATCCACATCTTCGTTCCGCTCACCGCGTACGTTCCGTCGTCCTGCGGGACAGCCTTCGTCGTGATGTAGGCGAGCGACGATCCGGCTCCGGGCTCGGACAGACACATCGTGCCGTGGAAACGACCCTCGAGCATCGGGCGCACGTACTTGTCCACCAACGCCTCGCCGCCGTACTCGATCAGCAGGTTCGCGTTGCCGATGGTGAGGAACGGGTACGTGGCGGTACCGGTGTTCGCGGCCTGGAACCAGGCAAGCGAGGCCTTCGACACCGTCGTCGGCAACTGCAATCCGCCGAGCGAGTCGTCGAACTGCCCGGAGATCAGACCGGCGTCGTTGAAGACTTTCAGCGCCTGCTCGACCTCGGGGATGAGGACGACTTTGCCGTCGTCGCCGACGTGCGGCTCGTTCGCGTCGGCCTTCTTGTTGTGCGGCGCGAAGTGCTTCACCGCGATCTGCTCACTGAGCTCCATGACCGCGTCGAACGTCTCACGGGAATGGTCGGAGAACCGCTTGCGCTCGGTCAGGGACTCGACGTCGAGCCATTCGTAGAGCAGGAATTCGAGATCACGACGCGACAGGATCAGATTCGCGGGTACTTCGGCAGCAGAGGACATACCCCGAGAGTAATACCGGTCACCGCGGCGAGGACTCGAGTGCCAACAATGCCAGCTTCGCGTCCTCTCCCCCGACATAGCGACCGGGCGACCCGTCGGATCGGACGACGCGGTGACAGGGAATGACCAGCGGCAACGGGTTGTGCGCGCACGCCGACCCGACAGCGCGGACAGCTCCGGGGCTGGCGGTCTCGGCGGCGATCGCGGCGTAACTGCGCGTCGAGCCGTACGGAATCTGCTGCAGCCGGCCCAGGACATCGCGTCGGAAACCGGAGGCGAGCTGCAGATCGACGGCGAAGTCCATGCGTCGACCCGTACCCGCGAAGTAGGCGTCGAGGCTGCGCGCGACCGGGTCCAGCCTCCCGTGCGCTTTCAGGATCCTGGGGCTGATGCGCGTCGCCAACATCGCGAGGACGCTGTCGTGGCCCTCGACGTCGAACGCCACGCGCACCACTCCGACATCGGTCGCCGCGAGCAGCAACGTGCCGACGGGTGAATCCATGGTCCGGTAGGCGACGTCCAACAGGCCCTCCCTCTCGGCGCTGCGCAGAAGACGGTCGTGCAGGGCAGTCAGGTCCGTCGGGGCAGTCACAGCAACTCACTCCTCGTGGTGGTCCTTCTCAGGGTGGCGATACCGTCGGCACAGGCGCGCCGGGCCGCGGCGGTCGAATTGCCCAGCAGCGCAGCCACATCCGCGTGCGGCAATCCGCCGATGTGGTGATACGCGACGGCCAGCCGCTGGGTGTCGGGCAGTGCAGCGACAGCGGCCCACAACGCATGGTTCTCGTCCGGGACCGTCAGGTGACGGTCGGGCACTTCGGCGGTGGGCACTGCCCGCCTCGCGGCCGCGCGGTGCATGTCGATCGCCTTGCGGTGCGCGATGGTCACCAACCACGCCTGGACATTCGCATCCGCCGGCAGGTCGGGGTAGGCGCGCAGAGCTGACAGGAATGTCTCCGACCACGCGTCGTCTGCATCGACGGGACCCACCGCGGCGCGGCACACCCGCAGCACCACGGCGCCGTGGGTCTGCACGACAGTCTCGAACGGAAGCATCACGATCAGTAAACGCGTGAGGGTGGCGGAACGTGAGAATCGGCGGGGTGTCGGGTGCAGCGAGCTGTGTGCACACCCCCTGTGTGAAGCGCACACACCCTGCAGCCTGCAGCAATAGGTGCTCGCTTCACGTCGGCCGTGTGCACACCCCTTGCAGCGGGGGCCGCGCTGTTGGGTGCGGCAAGCCGTGCGCACACCCCCTGCATGAACCACACACCCCCTGCAGCCTGCAGCAACGGGTGCTCACTTCACGCCAGCCGTGTGCACACCCTTTGCAGCCGGGCGCAGCAGCGCGAGGTGTAGTCGGCTGTGCGCGGACTCTCTTCAGCCGGGCTCTGCGACACAAGGGGTCGGCCAGCTGTGTGCACACCCCCTGCGTCAACCGCACACACCCTGCAGCCTGCAGCAACGGGCGCTCACTTCACACCAGCCGTGTGCACACACCTTGCAGCCGGGCGCAGCAGCGCGAGGTGCAGTCGGCTGTGCGCGGACTCTCTTCAGCCGGCACTGCGACACAAGGGTGCGGCCAGCTGTGTGCACACCCCCTGCGTCAACCGCACACACCCTGCAGCCTGCAGCAACGGGTGTTCGCTTCACGCCAGCCGTGTGCACACCCCTTGCAGCCAGCCAGCCACCGCAGCAGCGCACACCCCCAGCACTCAGCAGGGGCTGGGCACTCGATCGGCGTAGGAACGGTCCAGGCCGCGCTGGATCATCCACACCGCTCGCGGATCGCTGGTGAGCTCCATGTGCGTAGCCGTGTTCTGCAGGCAGCCGTCCTGGACCCAGACGTTGTCGACGCTCGCGCCGGGGCCGGCGGTGAGGAAGGTGTTCTCCGGAGGGGTGGACACAGTGTCGGAGCGCGTGGCGATCACGGTGTAGTCGACACCCGGAACCGTGTCCCCGTCCGCGTTGAGAGCGCCGAGGAAGTTCGATCCGACCATCTGCTGCACGAACGACGGTCCGACCGCTGCCGCGGCAACTTCGCCGACCGGGAGGCCGAACTGCTCCGCCAGGGATCCGATGAGCTGCCCGGCGGAGAAGGTGGTGCCGTGGTTGGTCGCACCGAGGGTGACGAGGGTGTGCACCGCGTCGGCTCCACCGTCGAACTTCAGGTACTGCCGCGCGACGACGCCGCCCTGCGAGTGACCGACGATGTCGACCTGTTCCGCGCCGGTCCGGGCCCGGACGTCGTCGACGAAGCCCGCCAATTCGCGTGACGACGCGGCGATGTCGTCGCCGCCGTAGGTCTGCAGGAGGTTGGAGCCCGGGTCGGCGCGGTAGCCGTATTCGAGGGTGAACACGCAGTAGCCCTCGGCGCCGAGCTGGGGAGCCAGGGTCGACCACGTGTCGGGTCCGTCGACCCAGGTGCCGTGGACGAGAACGACGGGGCGCGGATGGGCGCCCGAGGGTGAACACGACGCCGGTTCCGCGTCGGCGTGGACGGGCACCGCACATGCCGCCACTGCGAGTGCGGCCACCATCATCGCCCGTTTCATACCGACGATGTTACTGGAGTGGCAGATGTGACCTCAGTCGCTGGTCGGCCCCAGCGAGATACCGCGACCGATGAGCCACAGTTCCGGGTCCACATGTTTGTCGGCGACGATCGTCTCGAAGTGCAGGTGCGGTCCCGTCGAGTGGCCCCGGTTGCCCATCGTCGCGATCTGCTGACCCGCGGCAACCCGTTGCCCTGCGACGGCGATGATGGTGTCCACGTGGCCATAGATGGTCACGGTGCCGTCGTCGTGACGCACGCGGACCCACAATCCGAATCCGCTGGCGGGCCCCGCCTCGATGACCTGGCCGTCGGCCACGGAGAGGATCGGGGTTCCGATCGGTCCGGCGATATCGATCCCGTTGTGCGTAGTTCCCCACCTCGGCCCGAACCCGGATGTGTACGCGCCCTTGGCCGGCAGCGCGTAGTTGCCGATGCGCGCGCCGATGACGGCCGGCGGCAGTTCGTAGAGCCGCCGATCCTTCTCCTCGGCACTCGCTGCCGACGTGAGCACGGCGACGGCGGCCGCGTATTCCTCCTCGGCCGTCGCGCGGTTGGCCTTGGCGATCTGCCGCAGCGGGCCGAGGTTCCGGTCCGGCTCGGTCAGGAACGTCGGACGCAGGTCCGCCGCCGGCACGGATGCCGCGGAGGGCGGCGCGGACTCCGGCGTCGGCCTCGTCAGCTGGAACACGAGCACGGCGACGGCCAACACCAGGACGATGGCCAGAGCTTGCAGCGACACGGTGCGCACCGGGACCGTCGCCGGGGCGGTCTCCGTATCGGCATCGCGCCTGCGTGTGAGCAACTGAACCACGCTGGTGACGCTACCGGGCGTGCTCGTCCGCCGGTCCCGATCCGCAGTGTTCAGCCCCGCGGGACGGGGCGATTCGAGTCGTCGAGCCTGATCGGTGCGATCCGGTCGTAGACGTCGCCGGGACCGGGGTTGTCCGGATGCGACGCACCGCCGAGATGGTTCATCACTCCCCACACCGCGTTGAGGGCAGTCTGGATGGCCCCTTCCGCCCATCCTGCAGTCCACGAGATGTCGTCGCCGGCGAGAAAGATTCCTCGGTGGCGAGGGTCCAGATCGTGCTGGACGAAGTGCGAGAACAACCGCTCCTGATACCGGTAGTGACCGGGCAGATTGGCCTTGAACGCACCCATGAAATGGCGCTCGGTCTCCCAGGACAACGTCACCGGATCCGAGATGATGTGGCTCCGGAAATCGACGCCCGGATAGATTTCCTCGAGCGACCCCAACATCAACGTCAGACGCTCGTCCGGCGACAACGGGAGCAGCTTCAACGAGTCGTCGCTCCATGTGTAGGACAGGCAGATCACGCCGGGTCGATCGTCACCGTGATCGAGCAGATAGGTCCCGCGACTGAGCCGATCGGTGAGCGTCATGCTCACCAGATCGCGACCGGTGTCGGGGTCGACGTCCTTCCAGAACGGTCTGTCGACGAGAACGAACACCTTGGTCGACCCCATGTAGTGGGTTCGCTCGACGGCCGTCCAGTGGTCGATGGGCAGCAGGTCGTCGTCGGTGTCGATCGTGTTGAGCAGCATCCAGCTCTGCGCCGTGACGACGACGGCGTCGAACTCCTCGGTGGCACCGGCCTCGTCGGTCACGGCATACCGCTCACCGCGACGCCGTATCTCCGTCACACCCGGACGAGTTGCGCCGCCGTGCAGGGACTCGACCGATGTCCCGGCCGGCCAGTGAGCCGCATCCTCCACCTGCTCGGACCACAGCCCCGCCGGCAACCGGGTGGAGCCGCCCACGATTCCGCGGTGGTGGTCGTCGGCCGCCGTGGCCACGACGCGCAGGATCTCGAGGATGGAGTTGGGGAAGTCGGTATCCCAGCCCCCGGTCCCGAAACCGACCTGGCCGAACAACTCGCGCCGAGCGAACGAGGCGAAGTGGGGAGAGTCGACCAGGAACCCGTAGAACGTGGTGTCGTCCAGTCGGACCACGAGGTCGTTCCAGATCCGCTTGACGGCCTCCACGTCGCGCAGCCGGATGGCGCGCTGCAGTGCGACCAGTTCGGACTGCTCCTCGAGCGTCCTCTGCCATGCCTGTGCGACCTCCGCGTACTCGTCGGGCAGATCCGTCAGGTGTCGCGCGTAGTGGCTGGTGCCTTTGAGGTCGATGACCGTACTGCTCGTCGCGTCGGCAAGCGGGTTGGGGAACGCCGTCGTCTCGATGCCGAGGTGATCGAGGTAGTGGAACAGCGCGGTCGACGACGGAGGGAACCGCATCGCCCCCATCTCCGCGACGATGTCGGGATGGCCGTCGAACGACACCGAATGCATGCGGCCGCCGAGTCGGCCCGCCTCGTAGACGACGGGTTCGAGACCCATGCGCAGCAGCTCGCGAGCCGCGACAGTGCCGGCCAGTCCGGCTCCGACGATCGCGACGCGCGTTCCGAGGCGCTCCGCCGGAACCGAGCCCAGCCCTGCCGGGTGCGACAGGTAGTCGTCGTACGCGAACGGAAAGTCGGGGCCGAACATCGTGACGGGAGGTTCGCGGTCCTCCGTGGTGGTGCTGTCGGGAGTGACGGGCGTTGTCATGGGGCCTTCTCGTTTCCGGTGCTCTCGTGTCTGGAAGGAAGTGACGGGGTGAGGACCCACAGCACCGTGGACCGAGCCTGGGCGCGGAAGCTGTGTCGCCGATGCGGCGGGAATGTAAACGCGTCGCCGTCGCCGAGGCGGACGGTCCGATCGTCGACCGTCACCGAAAGGCTGCCGGACAGCACGAGCACGAAGCCCACGTCGGCCGGGAGTTCGTAGGACTCGTCTCCGCTTCCTCCCCCGGACGCGATCTCACCACGGATCACCTGTAGCCGCTGCTCACCCGGCGGGGTCAGCAGGTACTCGACCTGGGACTCGCCGCCGAAGGCGATGGGTGGATACGCGTCGGCACGCACGACGTCGCCGGGCGGCACGTCGTCGAAGAGCGAGCCCATCGGCACGGACAGCGCATCGCAGAGTCTCACCAGCACGGCCACCGACGCCGTGGCGCGGTCGTTCTCGACCTTGGACAGATAGCCCTTGGTCACTCCGACGGTCTCGGCGAGAGCATCGAGGGTGAGCCGACGGGCAGCTCGCGCCGCGCGAAGTCGGGCACCAGTAGAGGACACGATTGGAGATCATGCCTCGCAGAGCCCCAGGAAACAAGTGTTGACTGTCAGGTCCCGTTGAGGAAACATCCCTGCACATGACCGAGATCCGAGGCCCGCTCGACGCCTCCAAGCACCCCCGCTACACCGAGCCGTCGACCTTCGCGCGGCTCCCTCGACTCGATCAGGTGTCGCGAGCCGACGTCAGCATTCTCGGCGTTCCTTTCGACTCCGGCGTCAGCTACCGGCCGGGTGCGCGCTTCGGACCGGCGCACATCAGGGCGTCGTCGAAGTTGTTGCGGCCGTATAACCCGGCGCTCGACGTGTCACCGTTCGCGCAGCGCCAGGTGGCCGACGCCGGAGACATCGGGGTCAATCCTTTCGACATCACCGAGGCCCTCACCACCGTCGAGCACGCGATCACCGACCTGCGCAAGGACGGCAGCATGGTGCTGACACTCGGCGGAGACCACACCATCGCCCTGCCCATCCTGCGCGCGCTGCACCGCGACCACGGGCCGATCGCCGTCCTGCACTTCGACGCCCACCTGGACACGTGGGACACCTACTTCGGGGCACCGTTCACCCACGGGACGCCGTTCCGGCGAGCCAGCGAGGAGGGGTTGATCGACCTCGAGCGTTCGCAGCACATCGGCATCCGCGGCCCGCTCTACGGCAAGAAGGACCTCGAGGACGACGCCGTTCTCGGGTTCCAGATCATCCGCTCCGACGACTACGAGACGGACGGGGTGGCGTCCATCGTCGAGCGCATGCGGCGACGTCTCGACACGGGGCCCGTCTACGTCTCGGTCGACATCGACGTCCTCGATCCTGCGCACGCACCGGGAACGGGAACGCCCGAGGCAGGCGGCATGACGTCCCGCGAACTGCTGAACACCCTGCGCGGACTGGTGGGGGCGAACATCGTCGGCGCCGACATCGTCGAGGTAGCGCCCGCGTACGACCACGCGGAGATCACCGGCATCGCCGCCGCCCACGTCGCCTACGAGCTGCTGTCGGTACTGGCGTCGGGGTCGTAGCCCGTCTTCTTCTCGGACCGGTGGGCGCGCACACGCCACACGATGATCGCCACGACGACGAGCACCACGACGATCAGCGCGGCGTCGCGCCCGACCGTCTTCGCGACCTTCTCGTACGAGTTGCCGGCCACGAACCCGAGCATGACGAAGCCGATCCCCCAGACCAGGCCGCCGATCGCGTTGAAAGCCAGGAACTTCGGATAGGGCATCCGTGACATGCCCGCCAGTGCCGGCATCACGGCACGGAAGAAGGCCACGAAACGACCGAGGAAGACGGCGGACCCACCTTTCCGAGCGAGAAGGTCGCGGGCCTTGTCGAGCTTGTCGCGCCGTGAGTCCAACACCTTCATCGCGAGCAGCCGCGGCCCGAAGTGCTTGCCGATCTCGAATCCGACGGAGTCGCCGAGAATCGCTGCCGCCACGACCACCGCCGCCATCGCTGCGACGTGGAGGTGGTCCTGGCTCGCGGCCACCCCGCCGATGACGGCCGCCGTCTCACCGGGAATGACGAAGCCGACGAAGATCGCGTCCTCGAGGAAAACCAGAAGGAACACGATCAGGAAGACCCAGATCGGCGCGATGTCCAGCAGCCGCTCCATCACAGAACTCATGACCGCAACTATGACGCACGAAAGACCCCACCCCGTGCGCAGGCACGAGGTGGGGTCTTCCGAGTCATCGGCGGGCTTCTTCACCTGACGGCTCTGGTGCCTCGTGATGTCCGGACAACACGGGAACCTATGAGGGGCGGTACCCGCTGGGCGGTGAACTCAACCGGACACGGTGCTGGTGGGCTGGGTTCGTGAGATGATTCTCCATCGTGGACACAACGGATTCCGAGGCTGCCTCGACAGCCGACTCGATGCACACGGGTGCAGACGAGTCGACGTCGCGTGCCGCGGCCCTGGTCACCGAGGTGGCCGCCGGGTCCGTTCCTCCGCGCAGACTCGCCGCCATGCTCACCGCCGTCGGCGGGAGCGTCCGCGACGACGACCATCTGGCGGCATTGCTGAAGCGGACTGCCGAGATCGCACACGAGGCCATCGACGGAGCATCGAGCTGTGGCGTCAGCATCCTGTTCGGCGGGCTGACCTACACCGCGGTCCATACGGACGAGCTCACCCTCGAGGTCGACGAACACCAGTACTCGGTCGGCGACGGGCCGTGTATCGAGGCGGCGCGGACCGGGGAGATAGTTCGTATCGACGTCGACGCGGCCGAACAGCGGTGGCCCGAGTTCGCTCGACTGGCGCGCAAGGAAGGGGTGCGCTCGTTCCTGGCAGCTCCCCTGCACACACAGGACCTGAAGCTGGGGTCGTTCAATCTGTACGGCACCGAATCGGCGGCCTTCGATTCCCTGGACGAGTCGATTCTGTCGTTGCTCACGTCGACGGTGTCGACGGCCATCGGCGACTACGCCCGCGTGCGGTCCGCACGTGAGGTAGCCGCGGGGCTGCAGGATGCGCTCGAGCACCGTGCCCCCATCGAGCAGGCCAAGGGGATTCTGATGGCGCTGCACGGTGTGGACAGTGACGCCGCGTTCAGGATGCTGTCGTCCGAGTCGCAGCGCACCAATCGCAAACTGCGCGACATCGCCCGTGAGTTCGTCGAGAAGGTCTCCAGCGGAGGTTAACTCGCGCTCCACCCGCCGTCCATCGTGTAGGACGCTCCCGTGATCATCGACGCGTCGTCGCCGACGAGGAACGCCACCAGCGCGGCCACCTCGGCGGGCTCGACCATCCTCTTGATCGCACTCTCCGTGAGCAGCACCTTCTCCAGAACCTCGGACTCCGGAATGCCGTGCACGCGCGCCTGATCGGCGATCTGCTTCTCCACCAACGGAGTTCGCACGTAGCCGGGGTTGACGCAGTTGCTCCGCACACCCCGCTCCGCGCCCTCGAGGGCCGTCACCTTCGACAGTCCCTCCATCGCGTGCTTCGCGGTCACGTAGGCGGACTTGTTGGCAGATGCTCGGAGCCCGTGCACCGACGACATGTTCACGATGCGGCCGTACCCCGACTCGTACATGTGGGGCAGTGCCGCCCGCACCAGCAGGAAGGGCGCTTCCACCATCAACGTCAGGATTCGCCGGAACATCAGCGGGTCGAAGTCCTCGATGGGCGAGACGTGCTGGATGCCCGCATTGTTCACCAGGATGTCCGTCTCGAGCGTGAGGTCGGCGAGTGCGTCGACGTCGGACAGGTCGACCTGCCACGGCCGTCCACCGATCTCGTCCGCGAGCGCCGCAGCGGCGTCCCCGTCGAGGTCGGCGACGGTGACCGTGGCACCGTTCCCGGCCAGACGGCGGGCTACCGCCGCACCGATTCCGCTGGCGCCGCCGGTCACGAGCGCCGATCGTCCTGTGAGGTCCGTCATGCTCACGAGTGTGTGCTGCATCGCCGCCGGGTTCAATGACGACCTGCGCAACCCCGAACTGCAGTTGTGCAGACCGCCGGGTGTGCAGACTGGGGTCATGACCGACGAACGCATCGAATTCCGGCGAGTGATGGCCCTTCCGGCCGCCGACATCTTCGCAGTGCTGTGCGACCCGCAGGGCCACGTGGCGATCGACGGGTCCGGCATGCTGATGGGCGCCGACGGCTCGCCCGTCCAGGCGGCCGGCGACACCTTCACCGTCCACATGGACCGTGAGGCCCTCGGCGACATCCCGATGGGCACCTACGACGTCGAGGTCACCATCGCCTCGTTCGAACAGGACCGCGACATCTCGTGGACCATCGTCGGAACCATGCGTCCGCCCATCGGGCACCGCTACGGCTACGCCCTGGCGCCGCACACGTTCGACGACGGCACCGAGGGAACAACCGTCACGTCCTACTACGACTGGTCCGACATCCACCCCGACTGGCGTCAGCGGGACATCTTCCCCGTCGTCTCGGGTTCCTCGCTGCGTGCCACGCTGGGGATTCTGGAGCGCACCGTTCGCCGCGGTTACGCAGGTGACGGGCGGGTATCCCCGAGGGTATGAACCTCACAGCGCTGTTCCAGCCGTTCGAGAAGGCGTCGTTCCTCGATCCCGTCAGCGACGCGATCTCGGGTCGACTGCGATCGGTCCTCGAGGGAACTCCGGTGGACGGCCTGCTGCGCGGCACGTTCGTCGGCCACCCCATGCACCCGATCATGGCGTATTCGTCGGTCGGATTGTGGAGCAGCGCGGTCTTTCTCGACCTCACGGGCGGGAACGGCGCTGCGTCCCGACGACTCATCGGAGCCGGTCTGGTGACAGCCCCGACCGCGTTGGTGACGGGGTGGGCGACGTGGTCGACGCTCAACGAGCAGCAGCGCCGAGTCGGACTGGTACACGCCGGTACCAACGCCGTGGCGTTGACACTCTTCGCCGCGTCGTACAAGCGTCGCGCGAAGGACCCGGTCGCATCGCCGCCGGACACGACGTCGAAGGCGCTGGCACTCGCGGGATTCGCGGTGGCGGGCCTGGGAGGTGCGTTGGGCGGACACCTCGGCTACAACATGGGAGCAGGAGTGTCGGCACGCGCGCTCCCGGCCGGCGTATGAGTACCGACGACGTGTTCGCCGAACTCCGCGCCCGCGGCGTCACAGCCGAGGCCGCCCGACGATTTGCCGACGGCAGTTCGGAGAACCTGGACCCCGACGCCCTGTCCGCGTTGACCGAGGCGAACCTGACCGAGGAACAACTGCAGGACTACATCACTCGGACGGCGGAGTGACCCTGCGGTAGTGCTCGGCGATGTCGCCGGCGGTGGTGAACCAGACGCCGTCGGCATTCGCCGTCATGTGCTCCAACGCGCGGCGGAAACGCCTGAGCCGGTGGGGCTGTCCCGTCAGGAACGTGTGTGTCGAGATCGCGAGAACTCGTGCCCCGCGACGGGACTGCTCCTTCAACTCGTCGAACGAGTCGACGATGATCGACTCGAAATCTGCGGCCGACGCGTGGTGATGGACGAACACCGGTAGGTCGTTCACCTCGTGCGGGTAGGGCACCGCGAGCAACGGCCCGCTGGTCGTCGTCATCCATACCGGTTGGTCGTCGATCGGCCAGTCCAGCGTGTACTCGAATCCGTGTTCCGCCAGAAGGTCTTCGGTGACGCGGCTGGGGTTCGCACCGGGGCTCATCCACCCGCGCGGTGCCGTTCCCTCGTTCATCTCGATGGTGCGGCGAACATGGGCGATGGTGCGGCGCTCCGCGTCGGGATCCTGCTGGTTGGGTTGCTCGGCGTTGGTGCGCCCGTGCGCCACGACGTCGGCGCCCAGAGCGCGATAGGCCGCCACCAGGTCCGGGGCATGATCGTAGATCTCCGAGTTCACCAACAGCGTCGGTCGAATACCGTTGTCCCGCAACGTGTCGGCCAGCGCGAAGCCTCCGACGCGGTTGCCGTACTCACGCCACCCCCAGTTGTACGAATTCGGCTGGTCCATCGCCGGCGTGTAGCCGATGCCGGGAGATCCGTCGTCGTACGGGAAGTGTTCGCAGTTGACCGCCACGTACACGGCCAGCGACGCTCCGTCGGGCCACTCGAGGTGGGGACGGTCGGTGATCGGCGAATACGGGAAACGACCGTGGGACGGCAGGGCCATCACTCGCCCCTCGCTGCGCGGATCCGCGTGCGGAGTCCCTCGAGGTACGGCTCCATGTCCGACTCGGACGCCAGGACGACGTCGTCGACGGCGTGACGACGCGCCTCGATCACCACACCGTGCTCGTCGAGCTGCGCGGACGCCCACCACCGCTCGGCCCCACCGTGCAGCTCGAAGTCCACGTCGACGCCGTCGACGGGAACGGTCACCCGCTGCGCGTCCGTGGCGGCGATCGCCTCGCGGCGTCGTTTGTACTCCGGTGACATCGGCGTCAGGCCGATGGCGGACAGCATCGCTGCCAGGGCCTTGCGGTGCGGATCCTTCATCGTCGTCGTGACCTCCACGAAGGGCGTGTCGACGTCGCCGCCGTCCCAGTCGACCTCTCCGTGGCGCAACGTGACGCTGGTCAGGACGTCGTTCTCACGCTCCCACGGCCCCAGTACGCGCGGACCGTCCCACGTGATGACGGCGTACGTGGGAAAGGTCGTGGCCTCGGCGCGGATCTGATCCTCGATCGCGCGCTGCTGAGTCCAGAACTGCTCCTCGTCGAGGTGGCCGATGATCTCCATGCCTCCAGTGTGCCCACTTCGCCGTCGTGCGACTCTCACGCCGGAAGAAACACCCGGCCGCGGTAGGCCTCGCGCACAGTCCTCGTCGCCACCGTCGTCCACGCCGTCACCAGCACGGCGAACAGCACGACCGCCAGCGCCTCGACGGCGGACGACTCCAGCGCGCGCCCCAACGCCGCCGCTCCGGTCACGCATGTTCCGACGGGGAAGGTGAACGACCACCATGCCAACGAGAAGCGCAGTCCTCTGCGCGCCGCGTGCACGGTCAGCGCCGTGGCCAGGGCGAACATCATCGCTCCGAAGCCGCCCATCACCGTTCCGAAGAGGATGCCCGCCGCACGCAGGACCACCGCCACCTCGCTCCGATCACCGGTGAACACCAGTGCCGCGTCGGCGCCCAGGAGGTTGGCGGCGGTGACGGACTGGCCGATGACGCCAAGGGTGATCCATATCGTCGGTGCAGCCTGGACCGGGAGGACGGCGCCGTGCAGCAGTCGACCGAGAACCGCGGTCGTCACCATCAGCCCGGTCACGAGTGCCATTCCGAACAGCGCGTAGCAGCCGACGAGCATCGCGAGCCGCCCCTGGCCGTCGGCGATGTGCGGGAGGAGAAGTGCACCGGTGGATGCCGAGACCATCGGCGGCACCACGGGCATCAGCCATGCCGGGAGCGCGACCGTGTCGGCGCTGCGGCGGGTGATCATCACGTACGGGACGACGACGCTGGTCGCGAGTCCGAGGGCGGTACCCACCGTCCAGAGGACGACGAAGATCGAGGTGGCCAGGCTCTGCCCGAGGATGTCCGCACCCAGGAGGCTCGTACCGGCACCGACGGTGAGCAGAGCCATGGGCGGCGCGCCGTAGAACTGCATCATAACGGGGTGGGCCGCGTGGGCCAGCGCGACGCGGCGGTGCGCGAGCCAGTGTGCGGCGAACAGGGTCGACACGACGACGAGGACAGTCGAGGCGAGCAGCCACATGACGACGGCTGCCACGTGGAGCACGACATTCTGCACAGGCAGCGTCGCGGCGGCAGTGGCGACGATTCCGGTCCCCATCACCGACGCGAACCAGTTCGGCGTGATGTGCTCGATCACGCTGCCGGGCGAGTCCAGATCGCGGAGCAGCCCGTGCGATGTCGCGGTCCGGAAGGTCGTCATGCCTTCACAGTGCGCCGGGACGGCGACGATCAGTAGTGGTCGTGCTCTTGTCACCCCACAACCGCGGGTTGTGGCTATCGCTGGGCGGCGGCGATGTCGAGAAAGTCGCGACGGGAACCGCGCAGCGCCGACGACAGGCTCCAGACCGCTCGCAACTCTCGTGTCATCGCCAGACCCGGAATGTCGATGCGCACCAACGCGCCGCTCCGCAGCTCCCCTTCCACCGCGAGAGACGACACCACCGCCGGTGCATTCGCCGATATGGCAGCAGATTTGACGGCGGTGACGGAGTTGAGCTCGATGAGCGGCGGAACCGTAGGGCGGACGGCACTCTCGTACGTGGTGCGGGTTCCCGACCCCGGCTCGCGCTGCACCAGAGCCGTCGTCTGCAGCAGCTCCACCGAGACCTCGCGGCTGGTCGCCCAGGGGTGGTTCGGTCCGGTGACGACGACCAACTCGTCGTGCGCGACGACGGCGACCCCGAGCCCGGCCGGCACGTCGGGCCCTTCGACGAAGCCGATGTCCGCGCGCCCGTCCAGCACCTGCTCGGCGACGTCCGCCGAGTTCATCAGTCGCATCTGCACCTGGACGTCGGGCGTATGTCTGCGCATCGACAGCATCCACGCCGGCACGAGGTGCTCGGCGACGGTCATACTGGCGGCGATGGTGAGCGTCGCATTGCCCTCGTGCAGAAGCGATGTCACTCCTGTCGCGAACTTCTCGGCCGAGTCGAGAATGCCGCCCGCCCACTCCATGACCGCGACGCCCTCGGGGGTCAGGGCGACACCGCTCGTCCCGCGATCAAAGATGCGCACACCGATGTCCCGCTCCGCCGCACGCACTCGTGCGCTGACCGCCTGCTGACTCAACCCGTGTTCCCGGCCCGCTGCCGTCATGCTTCCCAACCGGGCAACGGACACCATCACATCGAGAGCTCCGAGGTCCGGGACTCGCGGCGACAGTGGCATCCGCCCACCGTAGCGACTGAGCCAGTGGGCTCGGGCTCAGCTACCGAAGCCTGCGCGGATGCCGACGAGCTGGTACGTGCCGAAGGCGAAGCCGGGAGCACAGTTCACGAGGATGATGTCGCCTCGCTCCCGGTACTCCGCTGCCGTCTGCTGGCAATTCTTTGCGGGCGGGAAGTAGAACTCGCCGAAGGTCTGGAAGTAGAGCGGACCGATCGACGGTGCTGCGGACGCCGTTGCCCCGCCGGACAACGCAATGGCAGCGGCTCCGGCGCCTGCCACGGTGGCACCGACGAGTGTGCGGGTGATTCGACGAGACATGGTGGACCTCCTGGTTGAACGTACCGTTCGGTCCGTTTACGGTAGACCCGGCCTTCCGCCGTGTACAGAGGTCGAGCCACATTCGCGCGGGGCGCTTCCCGCGGGAGTTCCGTCGTACCGCGCCGGTTGCAGTGCCCGCGGCTACACGAATCGACCGCGGGAACCGGCTCGCCCGCCTTACGCACTACATCGTCATGGTGTACCTGACCTCGTTCTTCAGGATCTTTCCGACCTTCGACCGGGGCAGAACATCCCAGACCTCGATGTCCTTCGGCGCCTTCACGCTGCCGATGCGCTCTTTGACGAAGGCGATCAGCGCGGCGGGATCCACCTCCTGCCCGACGCGCAGTTCGACGGCCGCCACCACCCGCTCGCCCCACTTCTCGTCCGGGAGACCCACCACCGCCGACTCCTTTACTGCCGGGTGAGCTAGCAGGGCCTGCTCCACCTCGGCCGAGTAGACGTTGAAGCCACCGGTGATGATCATGTCCTTCGCGCGGTCCACGACGTAGAGGAAGCCCTCGTCGTCGAGGTAGCCGATGTCACCGGTGTGGTGCCACCCGTGCGCACCGACTTCCGCTGTCGCCGAGGGATTGTCGTGGTAGCCGTCCATGACCAGCGGGCCCCTGACGACGATCTCTCCGCGCTCACCCGTGCTCAGCAGCTCACCGCTCTCGGCCATGATCGCCACCGTCGTCAACGGGGTGGGCCGACCGGCCGATGTCAGACGCTCCGTCGCCACCGAACCGTCGGCCCGGAAGTGATCCGCCGGTGCCAGCGTGGCGATCATGTTCGGCGCCTCGGTCTGTCCGAACAACTGCCCCAGCACCGGACCGATGCGCGTCAGCGCTTCCTCGAGTCGCGTCGGGGACATCGGGGCGGCGCCGTACCAGAGGCATCGCAGAGACGACAGGTCCCGACTGTCCAGATCCGGATGGTCGAGCACGCCGTAGATGACAGTCGGAGGGAGGAAGGCGTGCGTGATCCGGTGCCTGTCGATCAGCTCGAGGAACTGACCGATGTCGGGCGCAGGCATGATCACCACTTCCCCACCGAGACTCAGAATCGGGAAGGTCAGCACGCCGGCGGAGTGGGTGAGCGGCGCGAGCGCTAGATAGCGTGGGCGCACGCCGAAGGGGTAGCTCATCAACGCCAGCGCCGTCGAGGTCATCATGTTGTCCTCGGTCAGCCTGACTCCCTTCGGCTTTCCCGTCGTACCTCCCGTCCCGGCAAGCATGCAGAGTCCCCGATCCGGATGCCGATCGACGTCCAACTCACCCCGGTGTTCGCCGAGCCAAGCCTCGAAGGGCACCGCCCACTCGATTTCTCCGTCGAGGCAGACCAGCCGGGCCAACTGGGGAAGGTCGCCGCGGATACGGTCGACCAACCCCGAGAACTTCGACTGGAAGAACAGCAACCGGCAGCCGAACAGGTCGAACAACTGCCGGTTCTCGTCGGCTTCGTTCCGAGGGTTCACCGGACACCACACCGCGCCCGCACGGGAGATACCGAACACGCAGGTGAGCGCAAGTGGGTCGTTGCCCGACAGGATCGCCACGCGCTCCCCGGTCCGGATCCCGTCGTGCTGCAGGGCACTCGCGATCTCGACGGAGCGGTCGTGGACTTCCCCGTAGGTCGAGGTCACCCCGCCGGCCGTGAGGCACGGCGCCTCACGGCCCATCGAGACACCTTTGTCGAGATAGTCCGACAGTCGCATCTCAGCGGTGAACGGACACGATCGGGTCGAGCACCAGACCGAATGCCCGCAGCGTTCCCAACAATTCTCGGTGTCCGAAAGCCTCGCAGCTCGAGGCGAATCCCACCTTGCGGGGAGTTCCCTGCAGCAGTGCAGCGGCACCGTGCGCGTTGAGCAACGCCGTCTGCTTGTAGTTCGAGTTGCCGTGGATCACGCAGTGCGCGCGGCCCAGCGGACCCGACGCATACACCGAGTCGAGGGAGGTGTTCAGACGCGGATTCTCGCGCGGGGGCATCTCGCTACGAATTGCCGACGACTGCTCGTCGATGATGCGGTACTTCTCCTCGTCCGACTTGCCCTCCATCTGTTCCAGAGCGGCCGCCACCAACAGCGGAACTGCCTTCATCAGCGGCGGATTGAACACGCCACCCAGCGCCTTGGCCGTCGTCACGCGGGGGTCGTTCTTGAACCACACGGGGTGCGACGTACCGCCCCAGGGCAAGGCGAGACCCAGTTCGTGCTGTCCCGGAACGCTCACGGTGTAGAGACCCTCGTCTGCCGGCCATTCCACGTACTCGTTCTCCTCCAGGTAGTAGGCCTTGGAGAATGCGGCGTTGGTGAGAATGGTGTTGGTCGACGCCACCGTAGGGTGCCCCTTCCAGAACACCTGGATGTCGAGACTGTTCAGACCCGGGTTCTCGAGGCAGATGTTGGCCGCGATCTCACCGATGGAATACATCTGCGCCAGGCCGGGCGTGAGAACGAGTCCCTGCGAGGCGAATTCGGTGCCGTACTTCGCTTCCGCGTCGATCATCCAGTTCTGCTCACCGTTGGTGTCGGTGTAGTGCGCGCCGATCGCGAGACACGCTTCGGCGACCTCGTGCCCGTATCGGGCGAAGGGCCCCACCGTGTTCAGCACCACGGACGCACCGCGGAAAGCGTCCGTCAACGCCTCGACCGTGTGCTCGACCTCGACGATGTCGTACTCGACGGTGTCGATCCCGGGCACCGCGCTGACCGCGTCCTTCAGGCGGGCGTGATCTCGGCCCGCGGCCAGGAACGGAATGTTGTACTCGCGCAGGTATTCACAGATGAGACGTCCGGTGTAGCCGGACGCTCCGTAGACGACGACGCGCTTGTCAGTGGGCATGGTTGATCTCCTCGTTCGATGTATGGGGTGGGCGAGAGTCGATGCTGGGGACGTGGGCTACATGCCCATGCCGCCGTCGACGGGGAGGCCTGCACCGGTGATGAACTTGGCGGCGTCCGAGGACAGGAACACGACCGCGTCGGCCATGTCGTCGACCTGGCCGAGGCGACCCAGCGGGGTCAGCTCCACGACGGTCTGGACCGCTGCCTCCACCGATGGGAACAACCCCAGCTCTGCCGTGTCGACGGCCAGCTTGTTGCCCATGGCGGTCGGTGTCAGTGCCGGGTAGATGCAGTTGACGCGAACGCCGTAGCCGAGCTTTCCCGATTCGGCGGCCGCGACCCGGGTCAGCCGGTCGATGCCCGATTTGGTGGCCGAGTAGAGGCTGATGCCGGGGAACGCGATAGTGGCGGCAACCGACGCGATGTTGACCACCGAGCCGCCCTTGCCGGCCTTCCCGCCGGGCCGCATCGCGCGGAACGCGTGCTTCACACCGAGTGCGGTACCGATGACGTTCACCTGCAGCATGGCCGAGGCCGCCTCCGCGTCGAGATCCGCGATCAGACTGGTGACCTCGATGCCCGCGTTGTTCACGACGATGTCGAGTCCGCCGAGAGCACCGATCGTCGACTCGACGGCCGCTTCCCAGGCGGCGTCGTCCGTGACGTCGAGCTGGACGAACTCCGCTTTGGCGCCCGTTGCTCGCAGTGCCTCGACCGTCTCCTGACCGCCCGCGGCATTGATGTCGGCGATAGCGACGGAGGCTCCCGCTGCTGCGAGCGCCTGCGCCATACCGGCACCGAGGCCCTGCGCACCGCCTGTGACCAGCGCCGTTCGTCCGGTCAGGTCGTAACTCGTCATTGTCCGCTCTCCTTGTTCGAAGCGTTGTCACCGTGAATCACAGCGCCGGGCGGTGTGATGCACGCAACACTAGGAGCACATCTTGACAGTCGTCAAGGAAAATCTTGACAGTCGTCCAAAGTGGTCGCGGGCAGCGGTATGCTGACGCTGTGACCCAGACCGCAGACCCCCGGAGCCGCGTGGAGGAGCGCTCTCGAGACAAGTTCGAGGCGCGCCGCGGCGAGCTGGCGCGCGCGACTCTGGCAACGCTCGCGGAGCTGGGTTACGCGCGGACGAGCCTGCGCGAGATCGCCCAGAATTCCGAGTTCTCCCACGGCGTCCTGCACTACTACTTCACCGACAAGCTCGACCTCATCGCGCACGCCGTGCGGCAGTACGAGGAAGTCTGCGTCACCCGCTACGACGAGGTGGTCTCGGGATCGGACACCGCCGAAGAACTCCGGACGTCGTTCGCCGACATGTTCTTCGGCACTCTCGTCGCCGACGCCGGGGTGCACCGACTCTGGTACGACCTCAGGAACCAGAGCCTGTTCGACTCCTCCTTCCGCTCCGACGTGCTCGACATCGAACAACGTCGTGAAGACATGATCTGGCGAGTGGTCGCGCGGTACTGCGAACTGGTCGGTGCCACACCGGTTCTCACGCCTGCCACGACCTACATCACGCTCGACGGCATCTTCCAGCGTGCCCTGCTCAACCACATCGCCGAGCGGCACCACGACGTCGACGAGGGCCGCGCCCAGCTCGACGCCGTCTTCGTCATGATGGCCGCCGGCGCGCCCACCGCACGCTGACGTTCCGTCGGTGGACTCGCTCGGCTACATCGCTATCGTCCGACTGCCCGGTGCCGCACGCGTCTTCGTCCCCGCACTGCTCGGACGGCTGGCCTTCGCGATGGTCAGCCTCGTCATCCTGCTCGCGGTACAGGACGCCACGAAATCCTTCGCCGTCGCGGGCGCCGCCACCGGAGCATTCGGCGTCGCCAACGTCATCGCGTCGCCCCGGCGCGCACGCCTGGTCGATCGTGCGGGTCAGCGACGCGCCCTACTTGCCTTGTCGCTCGGATTTGCCACTGCGCTAGTCGTTCTCGCGAGCTTGACCGCCACCGAGTCGGCAGCGTGGGCACTCGTCGCCGGCAGCGCCGCCGTCGGCTTGTTCCCTCCCCCGCTGGGCGCATCGATGCGTGTCGTCTGGAGTTCCCTGACGCCTCCGGGCCCGACTCGCACACGTGCCTACAGCCTCGACGCCGTGAGCGAAGAGTCGATGTTCACTATCGGACCGCTCATCGGCGCCATGCTCGTGACCACGATGTCCTCGTCGACAGCTCTCGTCACCACGGGATGCATCGCGATCATCGGCACGGTGGGCATGACGACGAGTGACCGTTCTCGTGGCCACGGGCCTCGCGTGACCGCCGCTCCACCGTCGTCCCGCCCCTTACGACGAGCCGGGTTCGTCGGAATTCTCACGGCGATGACCGCGGTCGGCGTCGTACTCGGGACAGTCGAGGTCGCCGCCACGGCATTCGCCGACGTCCGTGGCTCCATCGGTTCCGCCGGAACACTTCTGGCGGCGCTCGGAGCCGGAAGCGTGTGCGGCGGCCTGCTGTACGGACGTCGCGAGTGGGTAAGCTCGCTGACCCGCCGACTGCTGACCACCGTGCTGATCATGACCGTCCTGACGACCGTGCTGTCACCGCTCTCGACTGCTCTGCCCCTGCACATCGGCCTGTTCCTGCTGGGCTTCTGCATCGCGCCGGCACTGGTCACCGGATACCTGCTCTCCGATCACCTCACCACGGCCGATGTCCGTACCGAGGCGTCGAGCTGGATCAACACCGCGGTCAATGCCGGGGCAGCACTCGCCGCCGCGGGTATCGGCCTGGTGGTCGACTCCCGAACTCCTGGTACGGGTTTCCTCGCCGGCGGAATCGCGGCAGCAGCTCTTCTGGTCCTCGCCGTCGCTGTCAGGCCACGCTCGGTCGACGTGGCCGATCGTTCCCGCTGACACTTCCTGTTCCCGTAGGTGTTGCAGCATCCGCGGGAACACGGAACGTCCGCGGGAACAGGGAGCGTCCGCGGTAACACCTCTTCACCGCGAAGGAAAACCACCCGCACGCCCCAGCAACGCGGGCACGTCTTCGGCCAGGGCGGTACCCAGCCACGCTGCCGCGTCGATGAGCGTCTGCATGTCGACGCCGGTCTCGACCCCTGAGCGGTCGAGCGCGTAGACCAGGTCCTCCGAGGCGATGTTGCCTGTCGCCGCAGGAGCGAAGGGGCAGCCGCCGAAGCCGCCGATGCTGGCGTCGAGGGCGTGCGCGCCGGTCTCGAGGGCGGTCAGAGCGTTCGCGTAGCCCGTGTTCCGTGTGTTGTGGAAGTGCCATCGCTGCGGAATTCCGGGTGCATTCGTCGACGCGACCTCCGCCAACCGACGGACCTGCGCAGGGACACCGACGCCGATGGTGTCGGCGATAGCGATCTCGGACAGACCCGAATCCGCGAGCTGCGCGATGATCGACCCGACGAATGCAGGGTCGACCTCGCCGCTGAACGGGCAGCCGAACGATGCGGCGATGGTGACGGTTGCCGCGACGTCTGCTGCCCTGGCGTCGCGGATCACGTCGCGGGCGGCGGCGATGGCCTCGTCCACCGAGCAGCCCTGGTTCCGCTGGCTGAACTCCTCGGATGCCACGACGACCACGTTGACCTCGTCGACGCGTGCTGCGAGTGCACGGTCGAGGCCTCGCCGGTTCAGAACCAGCCCGATATACGAGACCTCGGCGGAGCGATCGACGCCGGCCATGACCTCTTCCGCGCCGGCCATCTGCGGGACTCGCTTCGGGTTGACGAAGCTGACGGCCTCGATCCGTCGGACGCCCGCCGCGACGCTCCGGTGTATCAAGTCGAGCTTCTGCTCCACCGACAGCAGGGTCTGCTCGTTCTGAAGCCCGTCGCGCGGGCCTACCTCGACAAGGTGCACCTGGCTCATCGGCCCATCCTCCACCCGCGCTTCGTTGTATGCAATACCCGACCCGTAACACCGAATTAATCCGGAACATCGAGACAGAAACCGATTCCGGGCCTACATTGTGAACAATTCGTCCGACAACAGATCGGGGCCGCCCATGCCAAGGGCTGTGGACCGCGTGTACTCCCACATCCGGGAGGCCATCGTGGCAGGGACCTATGCGCCCGGTGCTCGGCTGGGCGAAGTGGAGTTGGCCGAGATCACCGACACCAGTCGCACACCGGTCCGCGAGGCCTTGAGGCAACTCGAGATGGAGGGCCTCGTCGAAGTACTGCCGCACAAGGGCGCCCGCGTCTACCAGTGGACGGCCGACGATCTGGACGAGATCTACGACCTGCGCATGACGCTGGAGGCCATGGCCGCCGCTCGTGCCGCGTCACGCATCGACGACAAGGACGTCGACCGTCTGAGCGAGCTGTGCGACCTGATGGAGACTGCCGCCAGGGACGGCGCCGCGCAGCAGCTCGACCTGATGGCTCAGCTCAACGATGAGTTCCACGCCATCGTGCGCACGGCAGCGGCCAGCACGCGCTTGATGTCGATGCTCGGCGCGGTCATCCAACTGCCCCTCGTGATGCGCACCTTCCACCGCTACGCGCCGGTGGACCTCGCCCGGAGCCACGCGCATCACCGAGATCTGGTCGCCGCTCTCCGCGCCGGGGACGAGACATGGGCCGACTCCGTCATGCGCGCACACGTCCGCGCCGCCAAACACGTTCTGCTGCAATCACTGACTGCCGACGACTCGAAGGACTGACGAATGAGCGAAGCCGCCGCCGGACCACTGTCCGACCTCAGGGTGGTCGAGATGGGCCAACTGTTGGCAGGCCCGTTCTGCGGGCAGCTGCTCGCCGACTTCGGCGCCGAGGTGATCAAACTGGAACCACCCGGCACCGGTGACCCGATGCGTCAGTGGGGCCGGGAGAAGCCGCACGGCAAGTCTCTGTGGTGGCCCGTCGTCGCGCGGGGCAAGAAATCGGTGACGTGCAATCTCCGCAGCGAGGAAGGGCAGGCACTGGCCCGCAGGATCATTGCCGACGCCGACATCGTGGTCGAGAACTTCCGGCCGGGCACCCTCGAGCGGTGGGGCCTCGGGTTCGAGGAGATGCGCGAGATCAACCCGCGACTCATCATGGCGCGCGTGACCGGCTACGGGCAGAACGGACCCTATTCTCCCCGTGCAGGATTCGGCTCGATCGGCGAAGCGATGGGCGGGATTCGCTACGTGACGGGCAATGCGGACATGCCGCCGTCGCGAAGCGGCATCTCGCTGGGCGACTCCCTCGCCGCGGTGTTCGCCACGATCGGTGTCCTGACCGCGGTTCACCATCGGGAGCGGACGGGGAGAGGGCAGTTGGTCGACTCGGCCATCTACGAAGCCGTCCTGGCCATGATGGAATCGCTGCTGCCGGAATACGAGATCGGTGGCTACCAGCGTGAACGCACCGGATCGGTACTCCCCAACATCGCGCCGAGCAACGTGTACCCCACGAAGGGTGGGGAGATGATTCTCGTTGCCGCGAACCAGGACTCGGTGTTCGGACGCCTTGTCACGGCGATGGACCGGACCGACCTGATCGAGGACCCCCGCTACCGCGACCACGAGGCGCGCGGGAAGAACATGGCCGAGCTCGACGACATCGTCGGGGCCTGGACGTCGGCCTTCGACACCGAGACCGTGCTCGACGTCCTGCACGAGGCAGGGGTTCCGGCCGGACGCATCTATACGGCGCGGGACATGTTCGACGATCCGCACTTCGCGGCGCGCGAGGCCATCGTGCGGCTCGCACATCCCGATTTCGGGGAGATTCCGATGGCCGGAGTCGTACCCAAGCTGAGTGACAGTCCGGGATCCGTTCACCACGCGGGACCCGAACTGGGAGAACACAACGCCGACATCTACGGCGGTCTGCTCGGAGTCACCGAATCCGACCGGGCGGCGCTCGCGGAGCGCGGCATCATCTGACCCTCGCTCCTCTCACCCTCACATCACGGGAGAACACCATGCGCTATCGACTCGGCGTCGACGTCGGCGGAACTTTCACCGACGTGCTGCTACTCGAGGAGACGACCGGAACCACCTACCGAGCGAAGACACCGTCGACCCCGGCGGACCAGTCCGTCGGAGTCCTCAACGGAATCGCGAAAGTGTGTGCCGAGGCGGACATCGACGCGTCGGACATCGGCCAGGTGCTGCACGGCACCACCGTCGCAACCAACGCGATCCTGCAGGGACGCGGAGCCCGCGTCGGCCTGGTGACCACGGACGGCTTCCGGCAGGTCCTGCAGATCGCACGCTCGTACGTCCCGGGTGGTCTTGCCGGCTGGATCATCTGGCCCAAACCCGAACCCCTCGCGGCACTCGAGAACACCGTCGAGATCGTCGGTCGTATCGGCGCGGACGGCTCCGAGATACGGGCGCTCGACGAGGAGCAGGCCCGTGGACAACTGCGCCGTCTGGCCGGCGCCGGCATCGAGGCCCTCACCGTCTCGTTGATCAACTCCTACGCGAACGATGCCCACGAGACGCAGGTCGCTGCCTGGGCCGAGGAAGAGCTACCCGGCATTCCGATTTCCATCTCGAGCCATGTCCTGCCCGAGATGCGCGAGTACGAGCGGACGTTGACCACGGTCGCGAACAGCTACGTTCAGCCGGAGGTGTCGCGGTACGTCCGCAACCTCGACAACTCGTTGCAGGAGAAAGGGATCACCGCTCCCCTGTCGATCCTGCGGAGCGACGGCGGGCTCGTCCAGTCGGCCAAGGCCGCCGAATCGCCGGTGTCGCTGTTGCTGTCGGGTCCCGCAGGTGGCGTGACCGGCGCCGTGTGGTTCGCCGAGCAGGCGGGCTTCACGGATTTCCTGACCTTCGACATGGGCGGCACGTCGACCGACGTGGCCCTGGTGCTCGGTGGAGAACCCCGCATCGGACGCGAGACCAAGGTCGGCGATCTCGCCGTCCGCGCGACGAGCGTCGATGTGCGGACGGTCGGAGCGGGCGGCGGATCCATCGCCCACGTCCCCGAATTGACCCGTGCATTGCGGGTCGGGCCCCAATCCGCAGGAGCCGATCCGGGTCCGGCGGCCTACGGGAAGGGCGGAACCGAGCCGACCGTGACCGACGCCAACGTGGTGCTCGGCTACCTGCCTGCCGCCCTGGCCGGCGGCGAGGTGACGCTCGACGTCGACGCGAGCCGCAAGGCCGTCACCACCGTGGCCGATGCCATCGGTCTGGGGAGCCCCGAGGAAGCGGCGTCGGGAATCGTGGACATCGTCAACGAGAACATGTTCGGCGCGCTGCGCCTGGTCAGTGTGCAGCAGGGGTTTGATCCCCGCGATTTCGCCCTGGTGTCGTTCGGTGGAGCCGGCCCCCTCCACGCCAATGCCCTCGGTCGACTGACCGGTTCGTGGCCGGTGATCGTGCCTCCGTCTCCTGGCGTGCTGTGCGCGTACGGCGACGCGACCACGTGCCTGCGAGACGAGAGCGCACGAACCATGATCCGCGCGTTCTCCGACATCGACGACGCCGAATTACGCACCGCGCTGGCCGAGCTCGCCGAATCGGCCGCCGCCCGCCTGACCACCGAGGGCGTACCCGCCGATCAGCAGACGGCGAAGTACCAGGTGGACCTCCGCTACCAGGGCCAGGGGTTCGAGATTCCGGTCGACCTGGACGCGACGGCACTCGACTCGGGAGACCTGCTCTCCACGCTCGGAACTGCGTTCGACGAGGAGCACCAGCGACTGTTCTCGTTCCTGCTGAAGAACGAGCGCGAAGTGATCAACCTCCGAGTGACCGTCAGCGGTCCTCGGCCGGACGTCGCATTCCAAGCACTCGACGTCGGCACCGAGGATCCGTCGGCCGCTCTCGTGTCGACGAACGAGGTGTGGATGGACGGCAAGTACGCGCCGGCCGGAATCTACGACCGCTCCAAGTTGACTGCCGGCAACGTCGTCGTCGGTCCCGCCGTCATCACCGAGATGGACTCGACGACGTTGGTGCTCTCCGGGCACGCCGCCACGGTGCACCCCAGCGCGTGCCTGCTCATCGCGCCCGTCCAGTCGTAACCCCCGAACACCCTCGAACGCAGGAGAACTGATGGCCACCATCATCGAGACCTCGACGACTCCGTTCACCACGGTGCCGGTCGACCCGATCACGCTCGACATCATCGAGAACGCGTTACGCAACGCCCGCGCCGAGATGGACGAGGTGCTCTTCCGCACCGCGTTGTCCCCCGGTATCCGCGAGCAGCACGACGAGTTCCCGCTCATCGCCGATCCCAGCGGCAAGATGGTCGTCGGGCAGTTCGGATTGTCCGTGCCCGACTTCCTCGACAATTTCACCGGGACCGTCGGTGAGGGCGACATCCTGCTCACGTCCGATCCCTATGCCTGCGGCGCCGCGATCAGCCACGCCAACGACTGGCTCATCGTGCTGCCGATCTTCCACAGCGGCCGCGTCGTCGGCTGGTCGTCGATGTTCGGCCACATGTCCGACGTGGGCGGCAAGACGCCGTCGTCGATGCCGACGGACGCGCACACCATCTTCGAGGAGGGCGTCATCATTCCGCCCTTCAAGCTCTACAGCGAAGGGCAGCTGAACGAGACGGCCCTCGACATCATCCTCAATCAGGTACGCAAGCCCGACTGGAACCGAGCGGATCTGAACGGTCTGGTGGCCGCCTGCACGACGGCATCGCGGCGCATCGTGGAACTGTGCGACCGGTTCGGTGTCGACGTCTATCTGTCGGCGCTCGATGCTCTGCTCGAGCGCAACTACCAGGCCATGAAGGTTCTTCTCGCCATGTTGTTCGTGGACGGAGAGACCATCGAATTCAGCGATTTCATCTGCGATGACGGATGTGGTTACGGGCCGTACGAACTCGCGATCACCCTGACCCGTCACGGGGAGAAGATCCACCTCGACTTCAGCAAGGCCGCCCCCCAGGCGGTCGGGCCGATCAACTACTTCATCAACGAGAATCTCGTCCGGATGTTCTTCGGTATCTACGTCATCACCGTGGCCGATCCGCAGATTCTGTGGAACGACGGGTTCTATCCCCTCATCGACGTCACCATTCCCGAGGACTCGTTCTGGAAGCCGCGCTATCCCGCGGCACTCAATGGCCGCAACCACGGCATCGGGCGGGTGTTCGACCTCTTCGGCGGACTGCTCGGCAAGAACAACCCCGAGATCCTCAATGCCGCGGGCTTCTCGTCGTCGCCACACTTCATGTATTCCGGTCACTACGACGGTGGCGCACGCGACGGCGAGTGGTTCCAGCTGTACTCCATCGGGTTCGGGGGTATCCCCGGGCGGCCGATGGGTGACGGACCCGACGGACACTCGCTGTGGCCGTCGTTCGTCAACATCCCCTGCGAGTACCTCGAGTCGTACTACCCGCTGCGCATCGAACGATGGGAGACCGTCACCGACACCGGAGGCGCCGGTCTGCACCGCGGCGGTAACGGCGTCGACGTCACGTACTACTTCGAGGAGCCGGGCACCATCGCGATCCACGACGATCGCTGGCTCACCTACCCGTGGGGCGTCAACGGCGGCAAACCCGGTGCGCGAGGGACGAAGTGGATAGTCCGGGCGAGCGGCGAGACCGAGGTGCTGCCCAGCAAGATCCACGACGTCGAGGTACGGCGTGGCGACGTCCTGCACTTCGTCACCTGGGGCGGCGGCGGGTGGGGTGACCCGCTCGCACGCGATCCTGAACTCGTCGCCCTGGAGGTGCGCCGCGGTCTGGTGAGCGCGGAGGGTGCGCGCACCGGGTACGGCGTCGTTCTCGACGACGCGGGCGCCGTGAACGTCGGGGACTCGACGAGTCTGCGCGCGTCGATGTCCGACGAGCGGGGCGAGATCACCGTCTTCGACAAGGGCCCGTCGCTCGACGTCATCCTCGAACGATGCGAGGAGGAGACAGGGCTGCCGGCTCCCCGCCCGCCCGTGAACGTGCGGAAGGCAGTGCGCGCATGAGCGATACCCTCGGCTCGTACAAGGCGTCGGGCTTCGCCGGCGATCTCGGCCCCGGCAGGAGCGCGGCGGTGCTGGTCGTCGACGTCGTGCAGGCCTACCTCGTCGACTCCTCTCCGCTCCGCGCTCCTGTCGAGCGCGCCGTCGCCGCCGCCGCGTCCCTGGTCGCGGCGGCGCGCGAGAGCGGAGTTCCGGTGGTCTTCACCCGCGTCAGCTACCGGCCCGGTGGTGCAGACGGGGGTCTGTTCCTGCAGAAGATTCCGGCTCTCACGGTGTTCGAGGAGGGCTCTCCGCTCGGCGATTTCCCGCCCGAGCCACGGCCGCTCGACGGCGAGACGGTGGTGACCAAGCAGTACGCGAGCGCGTTCTTCGGAACGTCCCTCGCCGCGACTCTGACGGCACAGGGCATCGACACGCTGTACATCTGTGGCCTGACCACCAGCGGCTGTATCCGTGCGAGTGCTACCGACGCGCTGCAGCACGGCTTCCGGCCGCTGGTCGTGGCCGACGCGTGCGGCGATCGGGAACCGGGCATGCACGAGTCCAATCTGCTGGACCTCCGTGCGAAGTACGCCGACGTCCTGACACTCGCCGAGGCCGTCGACCACTGGCGGCGGTGACGCGCGGGGTACACCGGAGCACGCTCGCCGACGGTGCTGACATGATCGTGTCTCCCGTCGAAGAGGAGTCGTCCCCATGGCTGCACCCACGCGCGTTCACGTCACCCACACCTTCACCTCGTCCCCGGACGTCGTGTTCGCGGCGTTGTCCGAGCACGAGAACCTCGGGCCGATGTTCGGTGCGAACATCACCCGTGTGCGTGACGGGGACACCTCCCGCAACGGCGTCGGATCCACGCGGTCCCTGAAACTCGGTCCCCTGCCCGCGTTCCACGAGACCACCACAGTGGCGGAGCCGAACACTCTGATCGAGTACAAGATCACCAAGGGCTCACCGCTGCGGGGACACTGGGGCACCCAGCGACTCACTCCCACCGCCGACGGCGGCACGTCGCTCGACTACACGATCGGTTTCGACGCCGTCGTTCCCGGCCTTGCGATCGTGGTGGCCAAGGTGCTCCAGTCCACCGTCTCGGCGAAGATCGGGACCCTCGTCCCCTAGTCGCTCGGCGTCACTCCGCGGCGGCCAGACGCCGCAGAGCCCCCACTGCTTTCTTCATGCCGTACGCCACGACGGTCCTGCGACCGTCGTCGTGTGTCCAGGACAGAAGTGCGGCGCCGTCCTCGACCGATCCGTCGAGCACCGTGGGAGCCCCCGACAACGGCAGCGGACCGACGACCTTGATCGAGACCCCCAACACCTCGGTCCAGAAGTAGTCGTCGTACGGCTCGCAGCGCGGAGTGACCTGGAGCGCCGACGCGGCGGCCACCTTGCCCTGCGCGATGGCCGCGGACCAGAACGGCGTTCGCGGTCGACGGTCGTCGTCGGTACGAACATAGGTCACGTCGCCGGCGGCGTAGACCCCGGTGACGGACGTCGCACACAGGTCGTCGACGGCGACACCGCGACTGTCGCCGATCCCGCTGGTCTCGAGCCACCCGGTGGCCGGCACTTCTCCTGCGCACGTCACGACGAGGTCCGCGGTGAGCTCACTGCCGTCGATCCGGACCCCACCCACCGGATCGCCGATCAGCTCCACAGGTTCCTTCGCACGGCGGATGTCGACCGATGTCGAGGCCGCCCGTCGCGTGATCGCCTCGGACAGGAACGGTCCGAGAATACGCATCAGAGGCGCGTCCACATCGACGACGGTGACCGGGATACCCCGTGCTGTACAAGCACTCGCGATCTCCATGCCCAGGAAGCCCGCACCGACGACGATCGCGGACGTCGCGGTCTCGAGCCGCGCCCTCAATGCGCGCGCGTCGGCCAGGGTGCGCACCACCGTTTCTCCGCGCTGACCGGGCGTCGCGAGGCGCCGCGCATCAGCTCCGGTGGCGACGACGAGTGCGTCGTAGGGCACCGGGTCCCCCTCGGCGAGCACGACCAGCTCGCGATCCGGGTCCACCCCGGTAGCGCGGGCGTTCACGACGGTCACGTCCAGGTCGGAGAGATCCCACGCGTCCGATGTCTCGAGCCCCTCCGCGAGAACACGTTTGGACAGAGGTGGTCGCGCGTAGCACCCGTCCGGGTCGCCGCCGATCATGGTGATCGGACCGTCGTGGTTCAACGCGCGGAGCTCCCGCGCGGCCGTACAGCCCGCGATGGAGTCTCCGACGATGACGATCCGCCGGGCGGTCCCGCTCATGTGCGCTCGCGCAGCGCAGCGACCGGACAGACCCCCACGGCAGCGCGTGCGCCGGCCTCGAGTTCACCGGGAAGATCGGCGCCGTCGAAGGCGTGGTGCAGTTCGCCGTCGTCGTCGAGGCTGAACACATCGGGCGCCTGCTCGGCGCAGATGCCGTGTCCCTCGCAACGGTCCCAGTCGACGTCGACGATCATGACTTTGTCCTCTCGGTGGTGACCAGTTCCAAGGGAAGCCGGTCGAATCGGTGGATGATGTTGTTCACGGCCCGGCCGGGGACGCCGGCCGGTTCGATACGGACCACACGTTCGGCCAGGGCGCGGAGAATCGTCTGGGTTTCGAGGCGAGCGAGTCCCTGGCCGGCGCACCCGTGCACACCCGAGCCGAAACCGAGTTGACGGGTGGCATCGCGGGTGATGTCGAAGGTATCGGGATCGTGCCATTCGCGGGGATCGCGGTTCGCGGACGCGTACACCACGAGTACGCGCGCATCACGCGGAACGACCGCACCGCCGATCTCGACCTCACGTACGGCACGACGGGAGAACGCACGAAGCGGCGATTCGAAGCGCACGACTTCGTTGACTGCATTGGGGATGAGATCGGGGTTCGCACGGATCGCGTCCCACTGATCCTGGTGTGTCGAGAACAGCTGCAATGCACCGGAGATGGCCCCGATCGTCGTGTCGAGCGAGGGGGCCAGATAGTCGATCATGAGTGCCGGACACTGCGACCGCTCGATCCGGTTCTCGTCCGCGGCGACCAGGACGTCCGATCCCATACTGCCCGGGAGCACCGAACGCTCGCGGACGACGCGCTTCGAGAACGCCATCATCTCCGCTGCCGCCCTCGTTGCACCGACCGCGTGCCGGTTGAGTGGTCCCAGCGAGTCGAATGTTGCTCCTGCCCAGCGCAACAGGTTCTCGCGACCGTCCTCGGGCCATCCCACCAGATCGGGCACGATCGACGACGGAAGTGCGGTAGCGAGGTCCTCGACGCCGTCGACCCACCGCTTCTCGACGGCCGCATCCACGATCTGTTCGGCCTTGTCCTGCACCGCCGCCGTCATCTTCCGGAGTGCTTTCGGGGTGAGGCGGTGAGCGAGCACCGACCGCTTGAGCGCGTGTTCGTCCCCGTCGCTGTTCAGCGTCGTTCCCCGACCGAGCCTGTTGGCGACGGGGTTGAGGGCCACACCGTCACCGGAGATGAACGTGTTGTCGTCGAGCAGCACCGCTTTGCAGTCGGCATATCGCGTAACTGCGTACACCTTCTGACGAGAGAGCCACACGACAGGACCCCGTGCCCGCAACTCCGCATAGTGCGGGTACGGATCGAGAATGGCAGTGGTGGAGTAGATGTCGGGGTCGTAGCGAGGAATGGAGGAGTCGGGAGTCATCGTCGTATCACCGGTCCAGATCGGAGGGGCCGAGAGCGGGGACAAGGGTGTGCAGCGCCGACAGTGATCGCGCGGTGGCCATGACGGTCCGATCGGGGCGGACGATCGCCGCGCTCACACGCCCTCGGTGCAACCATCTGCCGTGCTCCGAGCCCGGGGTCACCAGCAGGACTTCTGCGCCTCGACGCATGATTTCCTGCCTCTGCGCACGTTCGGGGAGAACAGTCGTCACGACCGTGAAGCGGAACGGCGCCACTCGGTCGAACCGCGTTCCGTCGTCGGTCGTCGCATTCGGGCAGAGGGTTCCTTCGAGTCGCCACGGCGCCACCGACCCACCGCGGACGAACAGCGATCGATGCAATCGCGGTGTGGCACTGTCGGTGACCGTCGAGCTGAGACCCGGAACACGGGTCAGCACCGGGAACGCTCGGCGGCGAAGCGCGGCGGTCCGGTCACCGCCGCCGTTCATCGCCCACCCGACGGCGACAGCCTGTCGAATCATGGCCTGCGCGTGCGGGCGTCGCTCCTGTTCGTACGTGTCCAGCGCAGTGTCGGGCAATGTGCCGCCGAGGACACCGGCCACCTTCCACGTGAGGTTGTAGGCGTCGCGGAGGCCGGCACCCATTCCCTGCCCGATGAAGGGCGGCGTCAGATGTGCCGCGTCCCCGAGAAGGAACACGCGTCGATCACGCCATCGATCGGCGATCTGCGCGCGGAACGTGTACTCGGTGACCCTGATCAGGTCGAGACTCGACCGCGGAGTGCCGCCGAGCCACGGATCGAGCAACGGTGCCACGGTCTGCAGATCCGAGTAGTCGTCGGCACTTTCGTGCTCGAGCATCTCGAACTCCCACCGGTAGCGGTGCTCTCCGATGCGCATGAACGTCCCGGCGCGGTGCGGGTCGCACAGCTGGTGCACCCCGTCCCACAACCCCGGGTCCACCGGCGTCGCGGCGTCGACGACCAGCCATCGTTGCGCCGCTGCGAGCGTGCGCATCGCGGACCCGAGAGCGGCTCGCACCGCACTGTTCGCACCGTCACACCCCAGAACGACGTCCGCGGTGACGGCACTGGTCTCACCGGTCGCGACGTCCCGCACGAGCACACGCACGTGGTCCTTCACCGTGGCGACGTCGAGGACCTCGACTCCCCCGCGGAACTCCACGTGAGGGTCGGCGGCCATCGTCGTGCGCAGAATTCGTTCCAGCTCGGGCTGGTCGAACATGTTGGCCGGGGGAAAGCCGTGCGGCCGTGACTCGGGATCGCGCTCGAACTCGGCGATGGTGTGCATGTCCGGGTCCACCAACCGGAGCCCACGTCCGGGCCGCGAGATCGCCGCGAAATCGTCCGCCACTCCCAGGTCACCGAGGATTCGGTAGACCTCGTCGTCGAGGTGGACGGCACGCGGCTGCGGGAATATGTCGTCCCACCGGTCGAGGACGAGCGTGTCGACACCGTGTCGCCCCAGCAACGTGGCCGCCACCATCCCGGTGGGGCCCGCGCCGACGACGACCACCTGGTGGTGTGTCATGCGTACCGCACTGTCGTGCGCTGCATCCCCAGGTCGAGCATCGCGTCGTCGGTGGCGATGGTCAGCTCGACCACGTCACCGTCCTTCAGGTATGCCGGGTTGCTCGCCTGCCGCTTGAAGAAGGTCTTCCACTTCACGGCCGGCGGCAACAGTGCGCCGATGATCTCGATCGGCTTGGGCGGCGCCTTCAGAGCAGTGCCGCCCGGGGTGCCGGTCAGGATCAGGTCGCCCGGATCGACGCGTTGGAATCCCGTCAGGGTCTTCAGAGCTTCCGTGGGTCGGTAGATCATGTCTGCGACGGTACTGTTCTGCCGGATCTCGCCGTTGACTCGCAGCATCAACCGGAGTTGCTCGAAGCGGGCCAGGTCGCCGTCCTCGAGAACGAGGAGGACCGGGCCGACGGGGGTGAAGGTCGGATACGACTTCGCCTCGTAGAACTGGGTCTTGGGCAGCTGGACGTCGCGGGCCGATACGTCGTTGGTGATCACCAACGCGGCGATGTGGTCGGCGACCGTGTCTTCGTCGATCGTCGATCCCACCGGGAGGGTCTTCCCGACCACCAGCCCTATCTCGACCTCGTAGTCGAGCAACGTCACGTGTGCCGGCTTGACGATGTCCGCGCTCGGACCGCTGATCGACCCGGACGACTTGCGGAAGAATGTCAGGGGCACCGTCTCCGGATTCATGCCGGAATCCTTCACGTGCGACACGTAATTCGTCATCTGTGCCACCACTCGGCACGGCGCCGTGACGGGTGAGACGAGCTCGAGGGATGCCACCGGGACGGTCTCGCCGCCGACCGCGGCCGCATCGACGGCCGAACGATCGGCGAGCAGGTCGGCGGTGGTGGTGGCGGCGGTGTCCACCCGAACGGCACCCTCGCGGGTCTGCACCCACCATCCGTCGACGGTACGGAGAACGGCGATGCTCATGACGACGCTACTTTCATCAGGCCGAGCAGGCGCTCGGAGTCGAATTCGTTGTCGCTGCGCAGTCCCAGAAGAATGGAGCGCAGCTCGGACAGGGAACGTCTGTTGGGCGCGATGCCCAGGAAATCCTTGCTGGCGGGTGGTCCCCACTGCGCGAGTCCGGACGCCGTCATCGGCGCCCAGCCCGGCTCGAGCGAGGCGTCGAAACGGTCACCGTCACTGAAGTGTTCGACCAGGAAACCGTCGGGATCGCGCCAGTAGTCGAAGATCTGGCTGCCCTGGATGTGTCGGCCGATCCCCCAGGAGTGCTGATATCCACGTTCGGTCAGGTAGCGACTGCCGGCGCCGATGGCATCGAGGTCGCACACCTGGTACGCCGAGTGCACGTACCGGTCGGAGGGCCCCAGGGTCATCGCCAGCGTGTGGTGGTCGGTGGGCTCGGATCCGCGGTCGCAGCGGATGAAGCTCATGACCGGGCCGCGGTGGCGTTGGCCGTCGTAGTAGAGGAAGTCGCTGACGATCAGACCGAGATGCTGCAGGTACCAGTTCAGATTTTCCAAGAAGCGACTGCGTTGGAGCACGACGTGGCCGAGCCGCTCCACGAGTGCCGGCTCGTGCGGGGGTCGCTGTGTCGCGTTGGTGCGCGTGACCCCGGCCGGATCCATCGCTCCGAAGTTGTAGTCGTGCGTACGTTGCCCCGGCAGCTGCCGGCCGTCGTCGAGGTCTGCGACGACACGTACCGGTTGCCCGCTCGGGTCCGTCAGGGTGACCCCGACGCCGCCGATCGACTCGGGAAGACGTTCCACCCGGTGTCCGGTGGCCTCGGCCAGACGCAGCACATCAGCGCTCTCGGCCGCGCGGAACGCAGCGCCGACGTAGGCGGTGCGACGGCCCTTCCTGATGATCACGCACGGCGATCCGGCGGCCCGTCCGCGCAGGTGGAGCTCGTCGTCGGTCCGGAAGGTCACGGTGAAGCCGAAGGCCTCGGCGAACGTCCGGGCCTTGTCCAGATCCGGTTTGCGGAACTCGAGCCAGGCGACGTCCTGGACTTTGATCACCGGGTTCGTCGCGCGGCCCGGGTGCTCACCGGGCAACGCCCCCTGGTCGACATGCATCCCTCGATGCCCGTCGACGTCACGAGTTCGATGCGCGTGATCGATCGTCATGGCCACCCCTCACAGTTATGACGATATCGTCACCTATGAGGAGTTCCGCAGTCAAGGGGCGCCGCTTAGACTCGTCACATCGCTGGGCATCGAAAGCAGGGCACTCCATGACGCAGGTCAACCGACTCGAACGTCGTAAGGCGCGTACTCGCGCCGCGCTCGTCGCCGCTGCACAGGGGTTTCTCGCCGAGGGCCGCAGTACGGCACCGGTTCTCGAGATCACCCAGGCCGCGGACGTGGGAATGGGCTCGTTCTACAACCACTTCGAAAGCAAGGACGATCTCTTCCGAGCAGCCGTGGACGATGCACTCGAGTCGGTCGGCGCCTATCTGGACACCTTGACCGTGGACCTGGTGGACCCGGTCGAGATGTTCACGCAGTCGTTCCGATTGGTCGGACGGCTGTTCCGCCTCGAACCGGAACTCAGTCGGGTCCTGCTCAATTCGGAACCGACGCTCGCCGGATCCACGCACAGCGGTCTAGGACCCAGGTCACTGCGGGACATCACGGCCGCGGCAGACATCGGCCGGTTCCGGACAGCCGATCCGGAACTGGCCCTCGCCATGGTGACGGGGTGCCTCCTGGCGCTCGGACGCCTGTTGATGGACCAGCCCGAACGTGACGGGGACACCGCCGTCGACGCCATGACGGCGCACGTCCTGTGTGCGCTGGGGGTGTCGGCGACCGAGGCGACCGAGCTGTGCAACCGACCTCTGCCCCAGTTCGCCGACACGGCCCTGCAGACGGTCGTGGAGCAGGCCGTGGACCGGCAGGCCACGTAAGTTCGGCCGTTCACGGACGAAGGGATCATCGATGGGGCTTCGTGTGGTCGTCGCGGACGACGACGTCCTTCTCCGTGAGGGGCTGACCAGTCTGCTGACACGGGCCGGGCTCGATGTGGTCGGGCAGGCAGGCGACGCCGGCGAGTTGGAAGCCCTGGTGGCCAGTGAGTCTCCCCAGCTCGCGATCATCGACATCCGGATGCCGCCCTCGCATACCTCCGAGGGCCTGGACGCTGCGCTGAGGATCCGCGCGGAATTCCCGGATGTCGCGATGCTGCTCCTGTCGGCGCATGTCGATGTCGACCAGGCGCTGGAGTTGCTCGACAGCGGGAAGGGCATCGGCTATCTGCTCAAGTCCCGCGTGACCGACATCGACGACTTCGTCGCGACAGTCGACCGGATCGCCGGTGGTGCCTCGGTGATCGATCCCGGGCTGGTGTTCGAGCTGGTGGCTGCCAGACGGCGCGACGATCCGCTGGGCGCACTCAGTGCCCGCGAGCGCGACGTACTCACGTTGATGGCCGAGGGACTGTCCAACGCCGGCATCGCGCGCCGGTTGTGGATCACCGAGGGAACCGTGGAGAAGCACGTGCGCAGCATCCTGACCAAGCTCGACCTCGCCGAGACGTCGGACGACCATCGCCGCGTGCGAGCCGTCATCATGTACCTGGACGCGCAGACCTGACCGCTCCGATCAGGTACGCGTCAACAACGCCACGACGGCGTCCGCGGACAGTCCGAACTTCGGGAGGAATCCGATGGCGGAACTCGATTCCACCAGGTCGGCGAAGTCTTCTTCGTCGTGCGTCGACACCAGGATGATGTCCGGCCGAGGACGGACGCCCGCGGCGTGGAGAGCCTCCACGACGTCGAAACCACTCTCGGCGCCGAGGTCGATATCGACCAGGATCACATCCGGGCGGTGCTCGTCGGCGAACTGCAGGGCCTGCGCACATGTCGACGCCGTGCTGACGACGGTCATGCCCGCGGATTCGAGCACCCGTCGCGCCGCCGCGCAGAAGGCAGCGCTGTCGTCCACGATCAGTGCGCGACGGTCGGAGCGGGTCATGCTGTCGACAGTGTCAGAGACGTGGCCGAGCGTCATTACCGCTAGCCGCAATCTTCGCCTGCCGGGAGCCTGTCGGTGATCGCGGCGAGCCCGGATGCCGAGCGCGGCACCGGACGCGAACGGGCGCTCGCCTTCCTGCTGAGACCGAGCACGCCACCGCTCGCGTGGGGGATCGCCGCCGGTGCCGGTCTGATCGTCGTCGAGATCCTCCTCGTGCACCTGCTGAAGATGCTGGCACCGGAGAACGCGTTCGGAGCAGTGTTCGTCTTCGGTGTCCTGTGCATCTCCGCCGGGTGGGGCTTCCGGACGGCCATCGCTATGTCGGTCGCCAGTACGGCCGCCTACGCGTACGTCCATGTCGTCGAGAGCAGCGAGAGCCTGGTTCCGTCCGTCCTCGTCTTCCTGGTGCTGGCGCTGCTGACCAATCTGCTCGTCGGACAATCCCGGGTTCGGGCCGTCGAATCGGACCAACGGCGCCGCGAGGCGGATCTACTGGCCGACTTCGCGCGGATCCTCCTGCGTCGCACGGTGACACCCGAGATGTTCGGCGAGGCCGGCCGGAGACTGACCGACGTTCTCGAACTGCCCGCTCCGTACGCCGTTCTGGGCGCGCACGATGTGCCCCTCGGGACCGGTCACCAGCGAATCACGTTGCGCGACGGTACGACACCCACCGGATCTCTGCTCGTCCCTGCGCACCTCTCCCCTGCCGACTCCCGTCGGGTGCGCCGCGTCGTCCCGTCGCTGGAAGCGCTGTTGGCTGCTTCTCGTGAGCGGGAACGACTCCACCGCACGACCGTCGACCTCGCCCGTCAGCAGGCATCGTTGCGCCGCATCGCCACGCTCGTCGCTCTGCGGTCGGATCTCGACGAGGTGTATCGCCGCGTCGCGGAGGAGCTGGCCGACGGGCTCGACGTCGAGCATGTCTCGCTCGTGCGATACGAGAACCACGAGCACTACACGGTGATCTCCGCCCGTGACGACGACGGCGCTCACCTGCATCCGGGCGAGGTACTGCCTCTCGGCGGACACAACGTGTGCACCCTCGTCCACGACAGTGGACGACCCACGACCATCGACTACCGCGAGGCGACCGGACCGGTCGCTCAGCGACTGGCCGAGCGGGGGTTCGCGACGGGTATCGGCGTTCCGATCACGGTCGACGACACCGTGTGGGGAGCCGTCGTCGTCGGTGTCTCCAGCACAGAGGATCCGAAACACGATGTCTACGAACGGTTGTCGGATTTCGCCGACCTCGTCGCTACCGCCGTCTACAACAACGAGACCCGCGCCCGGCTGACGGAGTCACGCGCACGTGTCGTAGCGGCCGCGGATCAAGCCCGTCGTGTCATCGAACGGGACCTGCACGACGGAGCACAGCAACGAATCGTCTCCCTGGGGATGGATCTGCGAGCAGCCCAGGCGTCGGTGCCCGACGAGTTCGGTGACCTGCGCGAGCAGTTGGACCGCAGTGTCAGGACCTTGTCGCTTGTCCACTCGGACCTGCAGGAACTCTCCCGCGGCATCCACCCGGCGATCCTGTCGCGCGGCGGACTCGCACCCGCTCTCAAGACACTCGCCCGTCGATCGCCCGTCCCGACAGCGCTGACGACGGACATTCCCGGGCGACTCCCCGAATCCGTCGAGGTGGCAGCGTATTACGTGGTCGCCGAGGCATTGACGAACACGGCGAAATACGCGCAGGCCACCGAGGTCGTCATCTCGGCGGTAGCGCGAGACGGCGCGCTGGAACTGACCGTCACCGACGACGGCTCGGGAGGCGCCGATGCGTCAGGAGGATCGGGACTGATCGGACTCCAGGATCGAGTCCACGCCATCGGCGGCACGTTGACGGTGTCGAGCCCACTCGGCGTCGGCACGACCCTCGAGGCCCGTATACCTGCTAACCGGTAGTGAACGCTGCGGACACCACTCCCCCGGGTTGCCTGTCAGCAGCGACGACAACGACTCGCGGGCGGACCAGTGTTGTCCTCACACCGAAACGTCGTTCACACCAGGAGGACACCATGCCGTACATCACCACTACCGACGGAACCGAGATCTACTACACGGAGCAGGGCTCCGGGAAGCCGGTGCTGCTCAGCCACGGCTGGCCGCTGTCGTCCGACGCCTGGCAGACCGAGCTCAAGCTGCTCGCCGACGCCGGCTTCCGCGCCATCGCCCACGACCGCCGCGGGCACGGCCGCTCCTCCAAGACCTACGTCGGCAACGACATGGACACCTACGCACGCGACCTTGCGGAACTGGTCGAGGCGCTGGACCTGCAGGACCTCACGCTGATCGGCCACTCGACCGGCGGCGGCGAAGTAGTCCGATACGCCGCGCAGCACGGCGGAAGCCGCGTCGCACGCATCATCACCGCGGGCGCTGTCCCTCCGATCATGCTGAAGTCCGACACCAATCCCGAGGGCACGCCGATCGAGGCGCTCGACGACATCCGGGCCGGCGTCCTCACCGACCGCTCGCAGTTCTACAAGGATCTGTCCGAGCCCTTCTTCGGCGCGAACCGTGAAGGATCCGCCGTCTCACAGGGTGCCAAGGACGACTTCTGGCGTCAGGGCATGCTCGTCAATCTCGCCGCCGCGTACGACTGCGTGAAGGCGTTCTCGGAAACGGACTTCACCGAGGACCTGAAGGCTCTGACCGTCCCGGTCTTCATCGCTCACGGCGACGACGACCAGATCGTTCCCATCGCGGCCGCGGCGCTGAAGACCGCCGAGCTGGTCGCACACGGCACCCTGAAGGTGTACCCGGGTGCCCCGCACGGAATCTACGGTGACTACCAGAAGGCCTTGGACGCAGACATTCTCGCGCTGCTCGCCGAATAGTCGATACGCCCGTTCCCGGAGAGGATCTCGACATGGCAACCACGACCGTCACCCCCGCGTCCCCGGTGTCCGCGTGGGCACCACTGCGCAGCAAGATCTATCGGACGCTGTTCCTCGCGCAGTTGGTGTCGAACGTCGGCCTGTGGATGCAGACGGTCGGATCGCAATGGTTCCTGGTCGAGCACGGCAGCAGCGCCACCGTCGTGGCGCTGGTCCAGACCGCCAGCCTTCTCCCCACGCTGGTTCTCGCACTGCCGGCCGGCGGCCTCGCCGACCTGCTCGATCGCCGTCGACTCCTCATCGTCGTCACGACCTATACGGCTCTCGTCGCGGCGGCGACGACGTATCTGGCCTACGCCGATATTCTGTCGCCGATCATGTTGCTGGGCACGACGTTCCTTCTCGGCTGCGGGTCTGCGCTCTCGGCGCCGGCGTGGCAGGCTATTCAGCCGGAACTGGTTCCGGCAGAACAGATCCCTGCCGCGTCGGCACTGGGCGGCGTGACCGTGAACGGCGCCCGCGCCATCGGTCCCGCACTCGGTGGTGTGATCGTGGCGGCCGCCGGGCCGGCCGCCGTGTTCGCCCTGAACGCCGCGTCGTTCGTCGTCATCATCGCCGCGCTCGTGTGGTGGCGTCGTCCCGCGGAGGACAAGGGTGTCGACCACGAACGGCTCGGCCGTTCGATGATGACCGGGGTGCACTACATGCAGTCCGCGCCGATCGTTCGACGCATTCTTCTGCGGTCCGCCGTGTTCGCGTTCCCGGCGTCGGCCCTCTGGGCGTTGCTGCCGCTCGCATCGTCACAGCATCTCGGTTTCGGTGCGTCGGGCTACGGAATGATTCTCGGCGTTCTCGGGGTAGGCGCGGTGACCGGCGTGGCACTCTTCCCGAGGCTCCGACGCCGGTTCGGAGCCAATACGATGCTGGCGATATCCGCTGTGTCGTACGCACTCGGGGTCGTCGCGGTGGCAATCCTGCCGATCTGGATCGTGGTGCCCGCACTCCTGGTATCGGGAGCCGCCTGGATCGGCACTCTCACGACACTCAACGCATCGATCCAACTGTCCCTCGCTCAGTGGGTGCGTGCCCGAGGTATGTCGATCTACCTGTTGGTGTTCATGGGTTCCCAGGCACTCGGCTCCTTCGTCTGGGGCGTGATCGCTTCCCATGCGGGTTATGCAGCAGCCCTGGTCATCTCGGCAGTTCTTCTCGTCGCAGCAGGCGCGAGCGTCGCCATCCTTCCGCTGCACGCGGCGACCGGCACCCTGCCGCGGGGAGTATCGACGGCCTGGCCCACGCCGACCGTCATCTTCGAGCCCGACCCCGAGGACGGACCCGTGGTGATCTCCGTGACCTACCGAGTCGCCCTCGACGAGCAGGACGCGTTCGATCACGCCATGTCCGCCGTCGGCATTGCTCGTCGCCGGACCGGCGGCTATTCCTGGGGTCTCTACCGCGACAGCGCGGACGCGGAACTGCGGATCGAGCAGTTCACGGCGTCGTCCTGGGCCGAGTTCGAACGACAGCACCGGGATCGCTGGACCGACTCCGATCACGCACTGATCACCGACGCTCTGTCGCACACCCGCGACGGCCGAACGGAGCGGGAACAACACGTCTTCAGCGTTCGCCGTCGCTGAGAAGTCCTCGCGGACGAGGACTGACGAAACCATCAACACTGGCGCGTTCACCTGTTAGGTTGTCCGCGGGCCGGGGGGCGGCTCCGACGAGGGGGCGACCATGGCAACACGGCGACAGGCTTTGCAGACCTTGATCGGCGGAGGGATGGTCGGCGCGGGCTTGTTCGCCATGCCTGCGCAGTCCGCCTCTGCAGCGCCGGTCGGCGGACAGCGAATCGACCTGCACGCGCACATGATTCCGCCGATGTATCGCGACGCGGTTCTTCGCGCCGGGTTGCTTGTTCCGGGCGGTCTTCCCTTGCCGGCGTGGTCACCGGAGAGCGCACTCGCGTTCATGGACGAGTTCGGCGTGGCGACGCAGGTGCTCTCGATCTCCGACCCTGGTGTCCGGTTCGTGTCCGGTCCCGACGCGATGCGTCTCGCACGCTCGTGCAACGACTACGCGGCCGACCTGGTTCGCACCCACCCCACCCGCTTCGGCTCCCTGGTCACCGTCCCGCTTCCGAACGTCGCCGCCTCGCTGGCCGAAATCACCTACGGCCTCGATGTTCTGGGGATGGACGGGGTCGCACTCCTGTCGTCCTACGACGGGATCTACCTCGGAGATCCGCGCTTCGAACCGATCATGGCGCTGCTGAATGCCAAGTCCGCTCTGGTCTTCGTGCACCCCGGTGAACTCCCCGCCGGATCCGCTCCGCCGCTACCACTTCCGAGCTTCCTTCTCGAGTTTCCCTTCGAGACCACACGTACCGCGGTGGAGATGATCGCTGCGGGAACACTGGACCGCTACCCGGACATCCGGTTCGTTCTCGCCCATGCGGGCGGTTGCCTGCCGTACCTGGCCACCCGCCTCGGGGCGCCCCGTGCCGTCGCACCGGACGCGATTCCGTCGGTCTCCCTCCTGGGTCTCGAGGGTGCCCTCCGCAGGTTCTACTACGACACCGCGCTCTCGGCCTCGGCCTCGTCTCTGCGCTCCGTACTCGAGGTGACCGACGTCGACCACATCGTCTTCGGAACGGATTGGCCGTTCAGCGGACTCACCTACTCGACGTCCGATACCGACGACCCCGCCCCGGGATTGTCCGACGTGTTCGATGCGGATGGACGCGCTCGAGTCGAACGAATCACCCCCTTGACGTTGCTTCCCCGCCTCGCCGCGGAACTGCGGTAGCCGATCACAGTTGCGTACGTGCGCACATGTAGGAATAAGCTCGAACTCGTCGGATACGACGAGTCGGGAGGCCTGCTGTGTTCCGAGTTCTGCGTGATCGCACGTTCGGCCGGTTGTTCGCCGCCCAGCTCGTAGCCCTGGTCGGCACCGGCCTGCTCACCGTCGCCCTGGGCCTCCTGGCCTACGACCTCGCCGGTGCCGATGCCGGCGCGGTCCTCGGAACCGCACTGGCCATCAAGATGATCGCGTATGTCGCGGTGGCGCCGGTGATCTCCGTGGTTGCCGACCGACTGCCCCGCACGGTGCTCCTGGTCGGGGCGGATGCGATTCGAGCGGGGGTGGCGCTGCTGCTTCCGCTGGTCGATCAGACGTGGCAGATCTACCTGCTGGTCTTCGTCCTGCAAGCGGCATCGGCCACGTTCACCCCGGCATTCCAGTCGATGATCCCGCAGGTACTCCCCGACGAGGCCGACTACACGCGGGCGTTGTCGCTGTCACGGCTGGCGTACGACCTGGAATCCTTGCTCAGTCCTGTTCTGGCGGCAACGCTGCTGACGCTGATGACCTACAACTACCTGTTCCTCGGCACTGTCGCCGGGTTCGTGGGATCGGCGCTCCTGGTGACGACGACATCGTTGCCGCGCGGTGCAGTCGCAGATCGGTCGGCGCCGTTGCTCCAGCGCATCACGCTGGGGGCACGGGTGATGGCGGGGCGCCCGGTACTGCGCGCCCTGCTGGCGATGAACATGGTCGTCGCCGCTGCGACAGCGCTGGTGGTGGTCGACACGGTCGTCTACGTGCACGGATCGAGCACCGGGGTCGCGGTGGCACTCGGCTGCTTCGGCGGCGGATCGATGGTCGTGGCCCTGATGTTGCCGCGACTACCGGCGGCGTTCGGAGAACGTCGAATCATGCTGACCGGGGCCGCACTACTGCCCGCCGGACTCGCCGCGACGACGCTGATGGTGGTCACCGATTCCGGGCCGACCGTGCAGTGGCCACTCCTGGCCGTCATCTGGAGCGCGCTGGGCGCCGGGACCTCCATGATCAACACCCCGTCTGCCCGGCTGCTGCGAGACGAATCGAACGAGCGCGACCGGGCCGCGGTGTTCAGTGCGCAGTTCTCGTTGTCCCACGCCTGCTTCCTTCTCACCTACCCCCTCGCCGGGTGGGTCGGCGCCCAACTCGGGCAAGTCGTCGCCGCCGCGGCGTCGACCGCCCTGGCTACACTCGCAGCACTACTGGCCGCACGGGCCTGGCCGGCTCGCTCGGCGCATGTCGCCATGGCGGTGGCAGGAAGGCGGTGACGCTGTGGAGCGGATCAGCGAGGCAACGGCTCCCGCGAGCCTGAACCACTACGTCGAACCGGACCAGCTACGTCTCGACACCGCCACGGCCACCTTCCGCATGCTCGCCGACCCCACCCGCCTGCTCATCCTGTGGATCCTTGCCCGCGGTGAAGCAGACGTGAGCGCGCTGATCGAGGAGACGGGGGCCTCCCGGACCGCCGTCAGTCAGCATCTGGCGAAACTGCGGTTCACCGGTCTCGTCGATACTCGCAAGGAGGGCCGCCGGGTGATCTACCGCATCCACGACGGCCACCTGTCGCGCCTGATCCGCGAGGGCATCAACCACGCCGACCACGTCGTCACCGGCGAACCACCTCACGCCTGACGCGACACCGAGAACTTCTTCACTGTGAAGTTTCTTCACTGTGGAGTTATAGTCGGGGCATGCCTTCTCCCCACCACCCCACCCGTGTACTAGTCACCGGCGCGAGTATCGCCGGACCAGCCCTCGCATGGGGACTCGCCCGCGGCGGATTCGCCGTGACTCTGCTCGAACGTTCCGCGACACCGCGCGAGACCGGACAGAACATCGACATTCGCGGCCTCGGTCGCGACGTCATCGCCCGCATGGGGGTCGACGCCGCGATCCGGGCCGATCTGACCGGCGAAGAGGGAACCCGGTTCGTCGACCAGCGCGGTGAGCCGTATGCGGTCTTCCCTCGTGAGGAAGGCAGCGACGGGCCGACCGCGGAGATCGAAATCCTCCGCGGTCGACTCGCCCAGATCCTCGTCGACGTCGTTCCCGACAGCGTCGAGCAGCGTCACGGCGACTACATCACCGCGGTGCAGCAGGACGACACAGGCGTCGACGTCACCTTCGACAGCGGGAGCAGCGAACGCTTCGACATGGTGCTGGTCGCGGAAGGGCGCAGTTCACGGACGCGGCGCCTGGTGTTCGCCGACGAGACGGAGCTCCGAGATTTCGGGGTGAGCATCACCTACGGCACCCTCGATCGGCGGCCCGACGATGTTGACACCTGGGACTGGTTCACCTCCACGCGAGGGCGCGTCGCCTCGGTTCGTCCCGACAACGTGGGGACCATCCGGGCGAGCATGTCGTTCGAGTCGGAACCGTTCGGCTTCGAGAGCCTTCCCACGGACATCCAGTTGCAGATCCTGCGGGAGCGCTTCCGTGGGGCCGGTTGGCAGACGGAGCGAATTCTCGACGGATTCGCGGAACGACCGGACGAGTTCTACACCCAGCGCATGGAGCAGGTCGTGGTGTCCACGTGGAGCAAAGGCCGGGTGGTACTCGTCGGGGACGCTGCCTGGGGCTCCGGCCCGACAGGGATGGGTACGACGCTGTCCCTGGTCGGCGCGCACATTCTCGCGGGCGAACTCGCCGCGCACCCCGATCGGCCGCAGATAGCGTTCGAGCGCTACGAACAGCTCATGCGCGGATATGCCGACAGCGCACAGGGTCTCCCCCGCGGCGGCGCGGCACTGATGCACCCGTCGTCGCGGGCGGGTCTGCGAGCACTGCGGATCGGCCACCGCATCGCGGCATCCGCGCCCCTGCGTCGACTGTTCCAGTCCACCCTTCTCACCAGCGAGAAGCACGTACCGCTGTTGCCCCACTACCCTCACCTGCGTGCTCGATACTGAGCATCGACCGTATCCACCACGCCGACAGTCGGGAGCGCGTACCGATGGAGACCGCGACAACCAGTGCGCTGCAAGCACTCCGACTCTACGCGGTCAGGTATCAGGAATCGGCGCATCTGCTCGCGCGGTTCATGAATCTGCCGACCACGGACGGCACCGCTCTCGGCGAGGTCATCTGGGCCGAACGCGAGGGGAGCCCGCTGACACCGGCAGCACTGTCACAGCGGGTCGGCCTCACGTCCGGCGCGACGACCGCGTTGATCAATCGGCTCGAGGATCGTGGCTTCGTCACCCGCAGCAGAGAGAGTCGCGATCGTCGGACCGTGACGTTGCGCGCCACCGAGGCTGCGCACGAACGGATCGAACCTTTCCTGCGACGCTCCTCGGCGGCGCTCGAGGCCGCCTTGGCGGACTACGACTCCGAGACACTCACCGTCGTCACCGATTTCCTGGTGCGGTTCGCGGCGGTGCTCCCCGCCGCGTCGGACGGAGAGCAGTGACTGCGTGACGGTCGAACGGCCGCGCGTCAGACGCCCGTGGTCACTCGACGGAGGTCGGCGCGAGCGGCGCGATAGATCTCCGCGAGGTCGGCGTGCTCGCCTGCGTCGACGCGAGTAGCCCACTCGTCGAAGGCAACTCGCAGCGTCAGACCTGCACTCTCCACGAGCAGTCGCGCGTATGCCGGCGACTCCCGCCCGTCGAGCCTGGCCACCAGGGCGTCGGCAAGACGGCACAGTGTGGTCGCGTCGAGAGCGATGGCGAGTGCACGCAGGTGCGCGTCACCCACGATCAGACGCCGAGTGCGGAGCACCCGATCCTTGGTCTCCGCGGAGCTTTCCACCAGGCGTACGGCGGCGCGTTCGTAGATCGCTTCCATGCCGGCCAGGTCGATCTCGTCAGGGGCTGTGGCGCCCAGCCAGTCCTCGATGTCCGCCTGGACTTCGGTGTCGACCGACAGAATCGACTCTTCCTTCGTCTTGAACTGCCGGAAGAAGGTGCTCTGCGAGACGCCGGCGGCCTTCGCGATCTCGTCGACCGTGGTCGCGGCGACACCCTTGCGCTCGAACAGATCGAGGGCAGCGAACGTGATGTCGAGCCGCGTTTCTCGCCGCCGACGCTCCCTCAGGTCACGCACCGGCCGATCCGACACATCGACGCTGTTCACCATGGCGCCTCCTCTCGTTGCAGAGCACGATACCAGTCAGCGCCAAGTTGACAGTCACTGTCATGAAGAACAAGACTGTCGAACAGATACTCGATTCCAGCGTGAAAAGGACCCGACAGGTCATGCAGACAGATACGGACCGGACACAGACCGGTAAGGCCGACGACACGCAGATGCCAGCGGGCGCCACCCTGCTCATCGGCGTCCTCGTCGTCGCGGCATTCGTCATGATTCTCAACGAGACGATCATGAGCGTCGCCCTGCCGAGGTTGATGGTGGATCTGGACATCACCGCGGCCACCGCACAGTGGCTGACCACGGGCTTCCTGCTGACGATGGCCGTTGTCATCCCCACCACCGGCTACCTCTTCCAGCGGTTCACGTTGCGGCAGGTCTTCCTCGCGTCGATGACGTTGTTCACCGTCGGCACCCTGTTCGCGGCGACCGCACCGGGCTTCGAGCTGCTCCTCGTGGGTCGAGTCGTCCAAGCGGCCGGCACCGCGTTGATGCTCCCGCTCCTGATCAACACCGTGCTGAACCTGGTCCCGGCCCGCGACCGCGGAAAGATGATGGGTGTCATCTCCATCGTCATCGCCGTCGCGCCTGCTGTCGGCCCGACGATTTCCGGAGTCATCCTCGACGCACTCGACTGGCGGTGGATGTTCTGGCTCGTGTTACCGATCGCGCTGGTCGCCTTCGCCGTCGGCGCCGGCCTGGTCAAGAACGTGACCCCGACCAGTCGACCGTCGTTCGACGCCCTGTCGGTCGTCCTGTCCGCCCTCGCGTTCGGTGGACTCGTGTACGGCCTGAGCAGTCTGGGCCATTCCTCCGAGGAATCGGGTGTCCCGGTGTGGGTTCCGATCGCCGTCGGTGTCGTCGCACTCGTCGTCTTCGTGCTGCGTCAGATCGCTCGCCAGGACTCGGAGCGAGCACTGCTGAACATGCGCCCGTTCGCGACGCCCACCTTCAGCATCGGCCTCGGCATGCTGATGATCAGCATGATGGCTCTCTTCGGCGCCCTCATCCTGCTCCCGATGTACCTGCAGAACATCCTTGGCCTCGACACCCTGAAGACCGGACTGATGCTGCTTCCCGGCGGCCTGACGATGGGCCTGCTGGCTCCCTTCGTCGGACGTGCATTCGACCGGGTCGGACCGAGGCCGCTCGTCATTCCGGGCTCGATCATCCTGAGTGCGGCTCTCTGGTCGATGACCCTGCTCGACGCGGAGTCCGCGCTGCCGATGGTCATCGCGATCCACGTCCTGATGTCCGTCGGACTCGCGACGATAATGACCCCGTTGATGACGTCGTCACTCGGATCGCTGCCCAAGCACCTCTACTCCCACGGCAGTGCCATCTTCAACACTCTCCAGCAGCTCGCCGGAGCAGCCGGCACGGCACTCTTCGTGACAGTCATGTCGAGCACGGCCGCATCGCGCATCGCCTCGGGATCGGACGAACTCGCCGCCAGTCAGGACGGGATCCACACCGCGTTCCTGTGCGGTGGTGCCGTGTCACTCGTCGGCGTCGCGGCGGCGTTCTTCATCCGTCGACCTGCGAGTGACGACACCACCCACACCGGAGACTCGGACCGACCGATGCAGCCGGTATCGGTCGGAGTCGACGACGGACCGGCGAGATAGTTTTCGACGGGTCGGTCCCCGACACGGGGCTCACGCCCCGACGGGTTCGCCGAACAGTCCTGCGATGATCTCGCCGACCGAATCGACCCAGAGCGAGTGCGGCCGCTGATCGAGTGCCATCGTACCGACATCGTTGGTGCGGCAACCTTTCTCGATCGGAACGTCGGCGAAGCGGTCACGCATCCAGAGCACCGCGCTGGGGAATCCGATGAGCTCCAACGTGAGGTGCTCGCTGAAGTGGTCACGGGTGTAGGTGACGTCCGCATCGCCGCGACCGCAGTACGAGTCGACCATGTCGTTCACCGGGCCGACCGGCACCAACCAGTCCGGGTTCGAGTGGTAGACGAACAGCGGCATGTCCGGGGTCGTGCTACCGAGGTTCAGGGCACTCAGCGCTTTCTTCACCACGGGTTGCTCCAGCGGATCACCCTCGGTGTGAAGCAGTCCCTTGAGATCGACGAAGGGCAGTAGCGCGGAACCCCATGCGACACAGAGGTTGTCCTTCGCTGCGAACAACGCGCGACCGAAAGGGTCGATGTGTTCGTCGACGAACTTCGCCAGCTCCGGATCCTCCCGACTCGCACCGATGATCCCGGAGCCGACGATGCCGGCACCCAGCTGACCATTGGCGTTGTTCACCAGCGCTGCGAGCCCGGCAGGGGTGCCACCCTCGGCGACACCGACGATGTTCAGCTCCGGCGCATAGCTTTTCGCAAGCTCGGCGGCATGACCGGTGGCGATCGCGCCGCCGGAGTAGCCCATCATGCCGACCTTCGTGTCGAGCCCACTCACCTGCAACGGATCGAAGGCCTCCGCTGCTCTGATGCCGTCGAGGGTGATCCGGCCGGCCACCGGGCCGACAGCGAACGCATCATTGGGCCCCTGGTGATCCGGGACCGACAGCGCCCATCCCTGTGCGAGCAGAGCCTGCGCCTCGAGGAACTGCGCCCCGGACGTGACAGACCCTGTCACCGGCCACGGGATCGCACCCTGTCGCATCGTGTACGACGGGGCGCAGTACGCACCCAGGGAATCCTCGGCGACCTGCATCGACAGCAGCGGCCGTGGTGACTGCGGAGTGCTCCGCGGCCGGATGACGGTGGTGACCGCGGGGATGGGCTCGTTTCTGCCGTTGTTCGACCGGTAGGACAGTTGCCACGCATCGACCTGCGTCGGAATCAGATTCAGCGTCGCCAAGTCCACCGGGCGTGCGGCGATGATCTCGCCGGGTGCTGCGGCGGCGACCACGTCGGCCGGTGGCATGTAGAAGTCGGTGTCTAATTCAGGAATCTTCGGCCAGGTCAGGGGCGGTAGCGGCGGTTGGACCACCACGTCCGACTCGCGGGGGGCGCTCGACGGGTCGACGGCAGGCGCTGCTGTCGCGGGGACCGACGCCAGCGCGGACACGACGGCCGAGACCACCGCTGTGACGACGACACGCCGTGTCCAAGTCGGGGAGGGGGACACCGAGCACTCTCTTTCGCGCCGAGACGAGACGACAGCGGAATGTGCTCCCGGCGACGGTATGCACCACATTCCAGCATGTTGGACACGAGTGTCCGTGATGGTTCACAGGACTGTAGAGCGTTGTGTCGTGGATAACAATCCCGGCGTCAGTCGAGGTCAGGGACGAACGCGGCGAGCACGGCGATCATCGTGTCGACGAGTGCGCCCACCGGCGGACGCGGCGACGGGGTGCGCGACCAGTCGGAGACCACCTCCGTGAACGCGCCGAGGAACGCAGTCGCAGCCAACCGGTACCCACCCGGCGGGTCGAATTCGGCACCGACTTCTCCCCGCAAGGTGGCCTCGAAGAACCCCACCCAGACGGCCCGTCTGCGGGCCCGGTGCTGCTCCACGGTGTCACTGACACCGAGCATCTCGATGTAGCAGATGCGGGCTCGGCGGGGGTCACTCCCCAACGAGTCGATCAGCGCGCCCATGGCCGCTGCGACCAACTTCCGGTGATCTCGGTCCGTCGACCCGGACAGCGCAGTGACGACCGCGGTCTCGGCGTCCTGCTGGATCAGGTCGTAGACATCGGTCAAGAGCTTCTCGCGGTTGGCGAACTCGCCGTAGAACTGGCTACGCGCCAGCCCTGCAGCCGCGCAGACATCCGCCACCGAGGTGGCGGAGTACCCCTTCGTGCCCAGGACCTCGATGGCGGCCTGCAGGAACTTCGCGCGCCTGTCCGCTCGACGGTCCGCCATCGAGCGGCCCCCGTAGACGCGCCCCGGATCGCCGACATCAGTCACCTCGAAAGCTTATAGGCGTGAACGCTTCTCCCCCTCCCACAACGCACCCGGTGGGCGGACCGGATTTCAGAGGCCGGTGACCGGCTTCCGGGCGGCGAGCAGTCCGGCAAATTCCTCGCCGTAAGCAAGGTGACGACGCAACGTCTCGCATCGCTCGAGCGTCTTGTTGTGGCAATGGTCGACGAATTGCGCTGCAGACGTGCGCTCCTCGTCGCTGGACGACTCGTCGGCAAGAATGTCCAGGGCGTCGAGAAGTTCCTTCATCTCCGCCAGCGTGAAGTCGAGCGGTTTCATACGGCGGATCACCAACAGGCGTTCGACATCCGAGTCGGTGTAGAGCCGGAAACCGCCGACAGAACGCGCTGAAGGCACCACGAGTCCGACCGAGTCGTAATGGCGGACAGTGCGTATCGACAACGACGTGCGCTCGGCGACCTCACCGATCTGCATGCTTCGACCCACCGCGTACTCAGTGCCCCGCGCCGAGATTGCCACTGAGTCTGTCGTGTCGCTCGGTGGAGGAATCGTCGAGACCGATGATCTTCACGGTCTTGCCCTTCGCGGCGTACTTGGTCGTGATGGCGTCGAGCGTCGCAACGGTGGAGGCGTCCCAGATGTGGGATTCGGACATATCGATGACGATGTCGAGAGGGTCCCCGATGTAGTCGAACTGATAGATCAGATCGTTGCTGGAGGCGAAGAACAACTCCCCCAGAACTTTGTAGACACGAGTGTTCTCGTCCGGATGCGCCACGTCGACGACTTCGGTGAGATGCGCGACCCGGCGCGCGAACAACACCATCGCGGTGACGACTCCCACGACGACGCCGTAGGCGAGATTGTGAGTGGCGACCGTGACGGCCACCGTGACGACCATGACCAGCGTTTCGCTCTTCGGCATGCGCCGCAGCGTCTTCGGATGGATGCTGTGCCAGTCGAAAGTACCCACCGACACCATGATCATCACCGCGACCAGCGCGGCCATCGGGATGAGAGCCACGATGTCGCCCAGTCCCACGACGAGAATCAGCAGGAACGTGCCGGCGAGGAACGTGGAGATCCGGGTACGCGCACCCGAGACCTTGACGTTAATCATCGTCTGGCCGATCATCGCGCACCCGCCCATACCCCCGGTGAAGCCGGTGACCAGGTTCGCGACGCCCTGGCCCCACGCTTCGCGCGACTTGTTCGAGTGGGAATCGGTGATGTCGTCGACAAGTTTCGCCGTCATCAACGATTCCAACAATCCGACCAAGGCAATGGCGAGCGCGAACGGCGCGATGATCGACAACGTGTCCAGAGTGAAGGGCACGTTCGGTATCAGCAGGATGGAAGCGACGACGGCAACTCGCCCTCGTCTCCGACGTCGGGAACCTGCAGCGCGAACACGAGGGTGGCCGCGGTGAGCAGCACGATGGCGATCAACGGCGCGGGAACGACTCTGGTCAACTTCGGGAGGAACACCATCACGATCAGGCCCACGGCGACGAGCGGATAGACCAGTGCCGGCACGCCGAGAAGATAGGGCAACTGGGAGGTGAAGATCAGGATGGCGAGGGCGTTGACGAATCCGACCATCACGCTGCGCGGGATGAAGCGCATCAACTTCGCGACGCCGATCACGCTGAGGACGATCTGAAGGACACCGCCGAGAATGACGGCCGCGATCAGGTAATCCAGGCCGTACTCGCGTGACAGCGGTGCGACGACCAGTGCGATCGCGCCGGTCGCCGCGGAGATCATGGCCGGCCGGCCACCGACGATCGAGATGGTCACCGCCATCGTGAACGAGGCGAACAGTCCGACGCGGGGATCGACGCCGGCGATGATGGAGAACGAGATCGCCTCCGGAATCAACGCCAGGGCGACGACGAGTCCCGCCAGCACCTCGGTCTTGAGCCTGCGGGGTGAGCGCAGCGCCGCCATCACCGAGGTGTCCTCGGGTGCGGTGACCGGCGCGGCTGCGTTCGACATGGATAAGCCTCTTCCGTGGTGGTGCGATGACGCGGCATCACGTGCACCTGGCACGGCCTCTCCGCAGGACGGAACTCTACTCTTACTGGAGAGTAGAGTCCGCAGCCTCGTCATCGGGAAGGTCGATGAGCATCTGCGCCAGAGACGTGATGGACGGTGCTGTCAGGTCCGGGTCGGGGAAGTAACTCGGATACGGCCCGCCGTTCCGGCCGATCCATGCCGTGGCCATTCCCGCAGTGCGCGCGCCGTTGATGTCCCAGGGGTGCACCGCGACGAGCATGGCCTCCTCGGGGGCGACATCGCACTCGCCGAGCGCGTACCGATAGGCATCGAGGTGCGGCTTCCAGCGCCCTGCATCGTCGACGGACAGGATCGCGTCGAACCTGTCCGCGATGCCGGCCTTGCCCAGAAGCGTCCGGGCTACGTCCGTCGAACCGTTGGACAGCGTCACCAGCCTGATGCCCGACCGTGCCAGCGCGGTGACTCCGTCGACCACATCTGCGTGGACGTCGAGCTCGGTCAGGCCGGTCATGATGTGGTCCACCGCGTCAACGACGGTGCGGTTCACCGCAGTACCCGACAGTAGAACTTCGAGAAGGCCGGAACCGACGTCAGCGAACGGTCGAGCCGCGCCCGCGACGGCGAGTGCGAAGCCGTCCCTCAACAATCCCGCGAACCACGTGTCGAACATGGGGCCAGGAGCTCCGACGTCCGTGAACCGTCGACGCATCGGCGAGGTGTCCGACAGCGTCTCGTTCACGTCGAAGACCACGACTTTCGGTCGGCGCCTCGGGGTGGGACTCGTCTGGGAAGTGGGGGTACTCATGTGCTCACTCCTGCTCGTTCGGCGGCATCCCTCGGATCGGATGGCGCGCTCGTGGAGGGAGTACCCCCTGGAGCCGGGGAGGTTCGAACTCCCGACCGCTTCCCGAGAACGGTCGAGTGCACCGGTTCTCACCTGCGTGATTGACATCACAAGGACGTCATACTACTTTCAAACTGACATCAGTTCAGGAAGTCCACTCGCACCGACAGCCGAGCGGCCCTGTGAGTCCCAGAGAGGTCTGACCATGCGGAGGATTCCCCGAGCCATCGCCACCGTTGCCGTGGCAGCGTCGGCGTTCGCGCTCACAGCGTGCGGCGGCAGCACCACCCCGTCCGGGCCCGTCGAGGGCAGCTGGGACGACGTCGTCGCCGCGGCGAAGACCGAGGGCACCGTGATGCTGTACTCCAGCCAGAAGCCCGCGAACCTCGACGCGCTGAAGGCCGCGTTCACGCAGAAGTACCCGGAGATCTCCATGGACTTCGTGCGTGGAACGGATTCCGAGATCAATCCCCGTGTCGAGACCGAGAACCGGACGGGCACGGGTATCGCCGACGTCCACATGGTGACCGACGCGTCGTGGATCGCAAGCGCGTCCGAGTCCGGGACCTACTCCACCGAGATCGTGGGTCCGGACTTCGACGCACCCGACTACGACCGCGCGGCCAGCGTGAAGAACGACCGCTTCTTCCTCTCGTCCGCCGCAGTCTTCGGCCTCGGGTGGAACACCGCCGCGGTGCCCGACGGTCTCGAAACCCCGCAGGACATTCTGAACCCGGCCTACCGCGGCCGCATCGGCATCGTCAATCCCACGGGCATCGCGTCGTACGTCGATCTGTATCGGCACTACGCCGAGAACTACGGCGAGGACTACTGGAACAAGTTGTCCGACCTCCAGCCGCGGGTCTACCCGAGCGCACTGGCCGTCGCGCAGGCCTTGACGTCGGGTGAAGTGGTGGTTTCGCCCAGTGTTCAGCCCCTCGTCACAGAGGTCGCCGCAGGCGCACCCGTCGACTGGGCACTTCCGGACAATCCCTGGGGCACACCGTGGTACACCGAGGTTCTGAGTAGGGCGCCGCATCCGAACGCGGCTCAGGTCCTGGCGGACTTCATGGTCACTGCCGAGGGACAGGCCGCACTCAACGGTGGCTATGCCGCCGCGTTGCCTGACGTGCCGGGTGCCGTCGAACGTGCGCAGAACATCGCGTCACCAGATCCGGCCGAACTGACCCCCGAGAACGTCGACCGGTACTCGCAGGAGTGGTCGCAGCTCTTCCAGTGATAGTGGGCCCTACCGATGTCGACTACCCGAACTCGTCACCCGAGGAGGTGATCATGGACGCTCCGACAGCTTCGTCACACGGCTCACGCGTGCTCGTCACCGGTGCCGCGCGCGGCATCGGTGCGGCATGTGCCGCGCGCTTCGTCTCTCTCGGAGCGACCGTCTACGTCACCGACGTGGACGACGAGGGTGGTCGCGCCGTCGCCGACGCCCTCGGACCGTCGGCGCGCTACCTGCATCTGGACGTGGCGTCGGAAGCCGAGTGGGATGCGTGCGTGCAAACGATCGAGGCGGACGGTGGGCGCCTCGACGTGCTGGTCGCCAATGCCGGTGCGGCTCACCGCTCCGACATCGCCGACACGTCGCTCGCGGACTTCCGTCGCATGCTCGACATCAACCTGGTCGGTACCTTCCTCGCCCTCAGGACGGCGAGCACCGCCGTGAAGTCCGGCGGTTCCGTGATCACGGTGTCGTCACTGCGAGGAATCCTCGCGACCGCGAAGCTCGGTGCCTACGGCGCATCGAAATTCGGGGTGCGGGCCTTGACCCGAGTTGCTGCGCTCGAGCTCGCCGAGCGCGGAATCAGAGTCAACTCGGTGTGCCCCGGCAGCATCGACACCGACATCACCGGCAGCGAGGACTTCGCCGACCACGATGTCGCCGGCTATGTGCGCACCATTCCGATGCAGCGTCGGGGCACCACTGCCGACGTCGCGGACGCCGTCGTGTTCCTCGCCGGATCCGGGAGCAGCTACATCACGGGGACCGACCTCGTCGTCGACGGTGGTCTGGCGGCCGGCGCGCGAACACCCACACACACCTCTGGACAGAAGGCATGAGATGACCGATCGCTTCACCATTTCCGGACTGACCAAGACGTACGGCAGCACGAAGGTCGTGGACGGTCTCGACATCGATATCGAGCAGGGCGAGTTCCTTGTTCTTCTCGGCCCGAGTGGCTGCGGGAAGACCACCACGCTGCGGTGCCTCGCCGGGCTCGAGACACCCCAGGGCGGACGTATCTCGTTCAAGGACAGGACGGTCTTCGACGCGGACCAGCGAGTCGACGTCCCCGCGCACAAACGGAACATCGGCATGGTCTTCCAGTCCTACGCCCTGTGGCCGCACATGACGGTGCGCCGCAACATCAAGTACCCCCTCGACGTCCGCGGACTCACCAAGTCCTTCGGGCCGGGAGCCGTGGAGGCAGCGGCCGACATGGTGGACTGCGGGGCCCTGCTCGATCGGTACCCGTCTCAACTCAGTGGCGGTCAACAGCAGCGTGTGGCGGTTGCTCGCGGTCTGGTGGCGCGGCCGGATCTCATCCTCTTCGACGAGCCGCTCAGCAACCTCGATGCCCGGCTGCGCGATCAGGTCCGTTCTCAGATCCACCGTCTGCACCGCGAACTCGGGTTCACCGCCGTGTTCGTGACCCACGACCAGTCCGAGGCCTTCGCACTCGGAGACCGCCTCGCGATCATGAAGTCCGGCCGCATCGAGCAGCTCGACACGCCGTCGAACGTGTTCGAGAACCCCGGGTCGGACTACGTCGCGGCCTTCATCGGTATGGCCAACAAGCTCGAACTGCGCAGAGCACACGACGGCTGGCAGACCTCCGCGGGTGACGCGATCGATCTCCGAAACTCGGTGGTCCGCGACCGCGCCGACGAGGGCGAGTCCGCGGTCGCACGGCTACGTCCGGACGACCTGCTCCTGCACCGCAGCATGGCCGAGGTCCCACCGGGCCACGTCGGACTGCACGCCGCACTCGTCGATCACGAGTACGGAGGCCGCCACTTCGACGTGACCGTGCGGTCCGGCGCCGAGACGCTCACCCTGCGCGCGTCGGCCGCCGAGCACGGCCTCGCACTGCGTGCGGCCGAGCCGGGCGACGCCGTCGTCGTCTCCTTCTCCCCCGCTGCGCTGCGGGTGTTCCCCTCGGCGCCCTCCACCGCCACAGCCGCTGACGCAGCACCCGTCGCCGCAGCAGTGGGGAGCGCATCGTGACCGCCACACTCACACCCCCCGACACCGACACGACGCCACCGCCGCCGGCCGGACGGCGGCCACGGCTGACCGGCCCCTGGCGCGCCCGCCTCGGTTACGGCATCCTCCTCGCCGTACTCGCCTATCTCGTCGTCCTCCCCATGGTGCGCCTGCAGATGCTCGCGTTCGAGGACGGAGCACGGGGCTACCGCAGCCAGTACGGACGTTTCGACATTGCCCAGACGCTCTGGACGACAGTGATTCTGGCGCTGGGATCTCTGGTCATCGCGCTCGTTCTCGGCACCCTGCTCGCCTACGCCGCGAGCCGCCTCCCGGCGCGGCTGGGGTTCCTGAGGATGATCCCGATCCTGCCCATCGTGCTCCCCGCCGTCGCCAACATCGTCGGATGGGCGTTCCTGCTCTCGCCGGGACCCGGCTACCTCAACGTGGTCCTGCGTGCGCTGCCCTGGTGGAGCGATCTCGAGAGCGGTCCCGTCGATGTCTACACAGTCCCCTGGATCGTGATCCTGACCGGGTTCGGCCTGACGTCGTTCGTCTACCTCTTCGTGTCCTCGGGGATGGACAACATCAGTTCGGAACACCTCGAAGCTGCTCGGATCAGCGGTTCGTCCTCGATGGGTGTGTTCTTCCGCATCGTTCTCCCCCTGCTCCGTCCGTCGCTCATCTACGGCGGCGGCATCGCGTTCCTCCTCGGGCTGGGCCAGTTCACCGGACCTCTGCTCCTCGGCCAGAACAGCGGAGTGAAGGTGCTCACCACAGAGATGTACCGGCGGGTGTCGGAATCACCGTCGGACTTCGCGGCAGCCGCTGCAGCCGGCTCACCTCTCGTCCTGTTCGGGCTGGCATTGGTCCTCGTGCAGAAGATGTTGCTGGGCAATCAGAGTCGCTTCGTCACTCACGGCGGCAAGGCGTTCTCCGCGCCCTCGGGACGCGGAACGTGGGCCGCTGTCACCATCAGTGTGTACGCCCTGTTCGCGCTGCTGATCCCCATCGTGGGACTCGTCATCGTGTCGCTGACCCCGTACTGGTCGGACACCCTGAGCCTGGATCTGTTGACGCTGGACAACTTCCGGGCCCTGATCTCCGATGATGCGATCGTCTCGTCCGTGCTCACCAGCATCCTCACCTCTCTCGCCGCGGTGGCCGTGTGCATTCCCATCGGATACGTCATGGCCAACCTGTTGGTCCGTGGGCGGCGCTTCCGCATTCTCGGCATGATCGGCGACTTCATCACTGCTCTGCCGTTGGGTATCCCCGCGGTCATCTTCGGCGTCGGCTTCCTCCTCACGTACACCGAACCTCCGCTGATCCTCTACGGCACCCGGACGGTGATCGTCCTCGTCTACATCGTGCTGATGCTGCCGTTCTCGGTCCGGCTGCAGATGACGGCGATGCTCGCCTTGGGCAATACCTACACCGAGGCCTCCGCGACCAGTGGCGCCTCGCCTGTGGTGACCAACCTGCGAATTTTGTTGCCGCTCATGCGAGGAGCCATCTTCGGCGCCGTCGCCCTGATGTTCATCCTCCTGACCCACGAGTTCGCCGCCTCGCTGCTCGTCCGCGCTTCCACGACCCAGGTCATGGGCACCCTGCTCTACGACATGTGGCAGAACGGCTCGTACCCGCTCGTCGCGGCGATGGCGCTGCTCATGACCGCGGTGACCACCACGGGAGTCGCGATCGCCATGCTCGTCGGCGGTCGAAACGTCCTCAGCAAGCTCTGAAAGGCCCACCATGCCCGAAGGCAGTACCCGTCTGACCGACAAGGTGGTCCTCGTGACCGGCGCCACCGGAGGGATCGGTGTCGACATCGTGACAAGGCTGGCGTCCGAAGGAGCCAGCGTGATCGTCACCGACGTCGATCAGAGCGCCTGCGACGCAGCGGTACACGCGCTGGAGCGCTCGGCTTCTCATCTGGCGTGTGCGCTGGACATCACCGACGAGGAACAGTGGGCCGCGACGCTCGCCCTCGTGGAGAACCGCCACGGCACGCTCGACGCCGTCGTCAACAACGGCGCTATCGGCTCGCTCGCCACTGTCGTCGACGAGACGGTGGAACAGTACCGCCGCGTCGTGGAGGTGAGTCAGACCGGTACGTGGCTGGGAATGAAGCATGCCGGCGCCATGATCGAGCGCACGGGCGGCGGATCGGTGGTCAACATCTGCTCCATCCTCGGCAGCGTCGGCGGCCTGGGCAACAGCATTGCCTACGCCGCGGCGAAGGGTGCCGTGCGGACCATGACGAAGAACGCGGCGCTGCACTGGGCCCGCCTGGGGGTGCGGGTCAACTCGATCCACCCCGGCTTCATCGCGACCCCGCCGTTGCTCGCACGGTACGAGGGCACCCCGCGTCACGAGGCCATGCTGGCCGGCACGCCGATGGGACGACTGGGGTCCGGCGCGGAAGTCGCTGCGGCGGTGGCGTTCCTGGCCGGCGACGATGCGCGCTTCGTGACCGGCAGCGAGCTGTACGTCGATGGTGGTTGGACCGCTGCCTGATTCTCAGGCGAGGCCGAACACGTCGACGCCGTCCTGGTTCTCCACACGCAGCACGCCCCGGTGAACGTCCAGATCGAGGTGGGCCAGGGTCTCGCAGACCGCGACCATGCGATCGAACGTTCCGAGATCCGAGAACGGGCGATCACGACGGGTCCACGGGAGACGTTCGGCGACATCGCGGCCGGTCGCCCGAGTCATGTCGGCGACGACCGCCCGGGTCGCCGCCAAGCGACGGGCGTGGTGATCGAGAAGTTCGCGCACGCGCGCGTGCAGACCGACACCGGTGTCCCCGTGGGCAGGCAGCACCGTGCGATCCCGATCGTCGAGCATCATTTCCAACGACTGCAGGTAGTGCCCCAGGGGCAGGTCCCACTCACCGAGTTCGAATCCGATCGACGGTGTGATGGTCGGCAGAACGTGGTCGCCCGTGTAGCTGATGTCTCGGTCGAGATCGTGGAACACCATGTGACCCTTGGTGTGTCCGGGTGTGTGCACCGCGGTCAACCGGTGACCGGGAATGCCGAGGGCTCCGTCGGTGAGCCACGAGTCCGGCGGCTCCCAGTCGTCCGAGTCGAAGTCGTCGTCGCTGGTGTCCAGACGAACCGCTCGCGCGATGTCGTCGGCGCCGGCCCGTTCCAGCTCACGCAGTGACGATGTCGGCATGTTGGAGGCCAGCTCGCCGATGGCGACGATCCCCGGCGCCTCGGCCGACCCGAGGTGGATGCGGCAGCCGTGTCGACGGCGGAGGTCGACGGCGAAGGTGTAGTGGTCACGGTGGACGTGGGTGACGAACACGTCGTGCACGTCGTCCGGTCGGTGACCGAATTCGGCCAGGGCGGTGCGGAACTCGTCGTACGTGCCCGGCCGTCGCCATCCCCCGTCGATCAGCGCCAGGCCACGATCGGTCTCCAGGACGTAGACGTTGATGGCGCGGAGTCCGTCGGACGGCATCTGCAACGGCACCCGGTGGATGCCGTCCGCGACCCGAACGGATCCCGGATCGGACCACCGGGCGGTCACGAGGTGGTCGACGTGTCGGCAACCATGGTCCGCTCGTCGCCGTACCAGATCATCCGACGCCCGCGCATGGTCCCGACGTGCTCGACGGCGACCTTCCATTCCGGGCTGGCGAGCGCGGTCTCGAGGTCGTCGCGAGAGGCGAAGCTCAGAATCGACAGTCCGTCCCACCCGGCGCTGCGCTCGTCGATCGAGTGGACGATGTCGATGTGCTGCCACCGCAGAAGGCCCGGGAGCGGGTAGGTCACGTCCGCGTGCTCCCCTCGCCACCAGGTCATGAATTGCTCGTGCGTCCAGTCGTTCGGACGGGCGGCGAGAACCATCAGATCGAACATGACTTCCTCCAGCGTGTGATCAACATGAATTCGGTTCGGTATACGTGAGCATGGTTGTCGAGGATGGCCGGCCCGGGCTCAGGGCCCAGCGGTCAGGGGCGCACCATCTTGAGCACTGCGGTGGTGACGGTTTCGGCGATCTCGTCGAGGGTGGCCGGGCCGTTCGGCCGGTACCATCGCCATACGCTGATGACGAGGGCGAGAACCAGGCGACCCACGGTCTTCGGATCTCCGTCGGCGAAGACACCGTCGTCCATGCCACTGGCGATCAGACTCGTCCACCGGCGCTCGATCTCCTGGACCAGCTCGCGGGACTGGAGACGCTCGGCCTCCTCCTTCTCCGACTGTCGCTCCGTCGCCAGAAGATCCATGTGGTTCTGCAGAATCCGGCGCTGCAGCGCGTCCAGCGGCGAGGCCTGGAGAGCTCCCGCAACGGCGGCTCGCAGCGCAGCCTCCGGGTCGCTCTGCTCGGCCGTGGCAGCGTCGAATCGCTCGACGGAATCGGCCAGTTCCAGGCGCATGATGGTGAGCAGGCAGTGCGCCTTGGATTCGAAGTAGTGGTAGAGCGCGGTCTGGCCTATCCCGACCTCGTCCGCCACCGACGCCCACTTGGTGTGGTCGTAGCCCACCCTGCCGAACTGCTCGATGGCGACGGTGAGAATGCGAGACCGCTTGGATCGCGGGCTCTCGCGGCGTGCCGTCGTTCCGACGCTCATCGCGGCACCCTCGAAGACTGGCCCAGTCGGCCTCCGGCCTTCCCGCAACGTGTCAGCATCGTGCCCATGCTACCCGTCCCGAGGTGAATTCGGATCGGTTACACCGGCGAGACGTGCTGCCATCCGGACGGCATCGGGTCGGGAGAGCTTCCCGACCCGGTTCTGTGGCAGATCGTCCACAGCGAAGACGTACTCCGGCCAGTTGTGTCGCGGCACACCGCGTCGGGACAACCCGTCCGTCACCTCGGCCAGACCGAGAGCGCGACCGTCGGTCACCACCAGGGCTCCGGCGCGCTCGGACAGCAGCTCGTCCGGGATCGGCACGACGCAGACCTGCACGATTCCGGGGACGCCGGCCACCGCCGCCTCGACCTCGTTGATGTCGATGTTGCGGCCGCCGCGGATGATGATCTGCTTCTGCCTACCCATGACGGTGATGGTGCCGTCCTTCGCCACCTCGACGAGGTCACCGGTCGGGAGGAAGCCGTCGTCGGTCAGGGCCGGCGCCGCGACCTGTCCTCCGCGTGCGTACCCGATGAACATCGAGGGTCCGCGGACCTGCGCGTCACCGATCTCCCCGGTTCCCACGTCCTTCCCCGCACTGCTCACGGCCCGCACTGTCGTGCCGGGGAACGGCCGTCCGTCCGTACCGAGACGGAGCCGAGAGTCGTCGTCCGGGGCCGCGGTCGTGTGACCGAGACACTCGGACATGCCGAACACTCGAAGGAATCTCGTCCCCAGGAACTGCTCGGCGCGTTCGAGAGCCGCCGCGTTCATCGGCCCTCCGCCGACCGTCATCGCCCGCATTCCGGCGAGTCGACCGGCTCCGTTCTCGACGAGGGACAGCTGCAGCGCCATCGTCGGCACCAGCATCGTCCAGCGGACGTCGTGAGCGGCCATCGCGTCGAGCGCGTCCGCCGGCGACCACTTGCCGATCGACACCATGGGTCCACCCACGAACAGCGGCAGATACATCCCGAAACATGCTGCGGCGACGGAGGACAGGGGCACGAAGGCGCCCACCGCGTCACCCGGCCGCAGGCCCACGGCGTCCCTCGTGCACGAACAGGCGTAGCGCAGTGCATCCTCGGACTGGACGACGCACTTCGGGCGGCCGGTGGATCCGGAGGTCATCGCGATGACACTGCCTCCGTTCCATCGCGCCACACCTCGTGGGTCACCACGCCGTGCACGCAGATGACGATCCCCGATGGCCCCGTTCCCCGACGGGAAGTCCTGGTCGGACACTCCCCAGTGGTCGAGAGTGCGGAGGTCGGCCACCACCATGTCGGGGTCGACGTCCTCGACGGCGAGCACGAACTCGGATGCTGTGGCATGCGGACTGAGCACGGCGACCACGCCTCCACGCAAACCGACCGACAGTGCGGTGGCCACCGTCTGCCACGTGTTGTCCGCCTGGATCAGCACCGTGGGAGGTGTGGGGTCGTGCTGTGCCATCTGCTCGGCTCCGCGTTCGGCGGCAGCCATCACGTCGGCGAGTCGATGGGTGCCGTGCAGGTCGATCACGGCGATCGCGTCGGGGTGTTCCCGGACGCGGTCTCGCAGTTCGAGCGCGAGAGTCTTCACTGACGGTGGTCCTTTCCGGCATCACGTTCTGGTGTGGGGTCGTCGGACGTGGTGGGCAGGAGCACGATCCGGCCGGCGTCCTCCCCGGCACGCAGACGCGCGTAGGCGTCGATCGCCTCGTCGAGAGGTCTCGTGGTCACCTCGGGCAGCAGCGCCCCGGACTCCGCGAGCGCCACCACCTCGACCAGATCCGCGCGACTACCCCAGAAAGGAGCCGAGACCTGCCACCCGGCGGCGATCCCCCGGTTCTTGGCCACCGACACGGACCCACCCGCGCCGCCGACCACGACCAGGCGCCCTCCGGGCACGAGCGTCGCCAGCCCCTCGGACATCGTGTCGTCGCTGCCGACGAAGTCGAACACCACGTCCACGCCCCCGAGATCTTTCGTGGCCGAGGCCGCTTCGGCCAGTGACGAATACACCGAGGTCGCGCCCATGGTCGACGCGGATCGCCGAGCCGCGTCGCGCGGATCGACGGCCACGACGTGGCCGGCTCCCAGCAGCGATGCCATCCTGACGGCGAGGTGACCCAGTCCACCGACACCCACGATCACGACCACGGCGTTCGAGTCGAGGAGGTCGGCCTGACCGCTGACGGCGTGATGCACGGTGGCGCCCGCATCAGCAAGGGGCGCAGCGAGTTCCGGTGCCAGAGAGCCGGTGTCGACCAGCACGCCGCTGTGCGGAACCACCATGTACTCGGCCAGTCCCCCGGGTGCGCCGAGCCCGTTCCCGATCACGGCGAGTCTGCCGTCGACCGGTTGCAGTGCCAGACAATAGTTCTCTCGACCTCGCCGGCAGTTGCGGCAGATCCTGCAGGACCACACGCCGTGGACGACCACGGAGGATCCCACCGTGCTGCCGTCGGCATCGGGGCCGGCAGCGACGACGCGTCCGGCCACCTCGTGTCCCAGCGTGAGCGGCAACGGGTAGTCGAACCGCCCTGCCGGCGCATCGCAGACGGACAGATCGCTGCGACACAGGCCGGCCGCCGTGACCTCGAGCAGCAGCTGCTCACCCGTCGGTTCGGGAACGGGAATGTCCCGCAGCTCTGGAGCGGAGCCCCACTCGAGCAGTTGCACGGCCAGCATCAGCGCGCCGTCCAGCCGCCGTCGACAACCAGGGTGTGCCCGGTGACGTACGACGAGGCATCGGAGGCGAGGAACAGCACTGCGCCGTCCACCTCGCCCGCGGTGCCTCCGCGACCGAGCATCGTGTTGCGCCGCACCCACCCGGCCGATTTCTCGTTCTCGAACAGCCCATCGGTCATCTCGGTGTCGAACCACCCGGGGACCACCGCGTTCACGCGGATACCCCGTCTCCCCCACTGCCCCGCGAGTTCGCGGGTCAGCCCCAGCACACCGGCCTTGGACGCCGCGTAACTCGCACCGCCGATGGGGGCGGTGGACACGAGACCCACGACGGACGAGATGTTGACGATCGACACCGGAGCGGACTCCGGCGTCGTCGAGGCGACGCGCACCGCCAGGTGGAAGCCTGCGAGGAGGTTGACCTCCAGGATCGCAGAGAAGCCCTCCGCGGTCTCCTGTTCCGCGTCCGGCGGGCCGGGCATGCCGGCATTGTTGATCAGGATGTCCAGGCGCCCGGTCTCCTCGCGGCACCGATCCACCAACGCTCGACGGTCTTCGTCCGAGGTCACATCGCATCGCACGGGAACGAGGCCGGGGACCGTCTCCGCCACCGCGGCCAGACGATCCGCGCGGCGTGCCGCCGCGTACACCGTGGCTCCTGCGGCGGCGAGCGTACGGGCGAACCCGAGACCGAGACCGGACGACGCTCCGGTCACCACCGCAGTTCGGCCGGTCAGATCGAACAGGGCGGCGGGGGTCGGGGTGTCGTTCATGTCCGTCACGTCCACGTCCTCCTCAGTAGACCGCGGTGCGGCCGCCGTCGACGGGAATGATGGCACCCGTCGTGTACGACGAGGCGTCACTCGCGAGATGTACGACGAGACCGGCGATCTCCTCGGGGCGACCCAGACGTCCCGACGGCAGCCGGTCGACGATCTTGCCGACGAACTCGTCGTCCCAGTGCTCGGCCATGTCCGTGGCAAATCCCCCGGGCATCACGCAGTTCACTCGCACGTGCGGCGCGTACTCCTGCGCGAACGCCATGGTCAGCGCATTGAGGCCGTTCTTGGCCGCGGCGTACATGGCTTCGGGCGGGCTCGGTCGTACGGCGCCGATGCTCGAGATGTTGATGATCGACCCTCGCCCGGCGGCCGCCATCCGCGCTCCGGCCACTGCCATCAGCCTGAACGGACCCTTGAGGTTGACCTCGATGGTTTTGTCCCACAACCCTTCCGTCACTCCGACGAGGTTCTCGGACAGCGGTGCGATGCCGGCGTTGTTGACCACGACGTCGAGTGAGCCGAACTCGTCGACGATGGCGTCGACCGCGGGTTCGATCTCGTCCCAGCGACCGACGTGCAGAGCGCGGGCGTGAGCGCTGCCCACCGTCGACGGTCCGAGTGAGGCGACTGCTTCCTCGCACGCCTCGAGTTTGCGGCTGGACACCACGACGGTGGCTCCCGCGTCGCGCAGTCCACGAGCGATGGCGAGGCCGAGTCCGCGGCTCGCGCCGGTCACGAGAGCCACTCTGCCGGTGAGGGAATGCATATCGGTCATCGGTACTTCTTCGTCTCGAGGCGGGCGATCGTGCGGAGATGGACCTCGCTGGGTCCGTCCGCGATCTGGAGGGCGCGGGTGATGGCGTGCAGGCGGGCCAGGACGAAATCGTCGCTGACCCCGGCCGCTCCGAACGTCTGGACAGCACGGTCGACCACCTTGTGCGCCACCTCCATCGCCGCGACCTTGATCGCGGCGACCTCGGAGCGCGCCGAGGCGTTGCCGCGGGTGTCCATCATCCAGGACGACTTCAGGACCAACAGTCGGATCTGGTCGATCTCGATACGACTGCGCGCGATCCACTCGCGGACGACGCCACGATCGGCGAGCGGGGCACCGAAGGCCACTCGGTCGAGGGAGCGTCGGCACATCATTTCCAGAGCGCGCTCGGCCATGCCGACTGCGCGCATGGCGTAGTGCATCCGGCCCGGGCCGAGACGACCCTGCGCGATCGCGAAACCGTCGCCCTCGGCTCCCAGCATGTTCGAGGCCGGCACCCGGACATCGGTGAACTGGACGTCGCCGTGCCCGAGACGGTCGTGGAAACCGAACATCGGGAGATCGCGCAGCACCTCGATGCCGGGACTGTCGGCCGGAACCAGGATCATGCTCTGCTGACGGTATGTGGGGCCGTCCGGATCCGACTTGCCCATGAAGATGATGAGCTTGCAGTCCGGGTCGAGAACACCCGAGGTGTACCACTTTCGGCCGTTGAGCACGTACTCGTCACCGTCGCGCCGGATCGTCGAGGTGATGTTGGTGGCGTCGGAGCTGGCCACGGCCGGTTCGGTCATGGCGAACGCGGACCGGATACGACAGTCGAGCAGGGGCTCGAGCCAGTCCTTCTTCTGCTCCTCGGTACCGAACATGGCGAGGATCTCCATGTTGCCGGTGTCCGGGGCGGAGCAGTTGATGGCCTCGTTGCCGATGATCGAGCGCCCGACCACCTCGGCGAGAGGGGCGTAATCGAGGTTGGTGAGTCCGGCCCCGAGCCCGTCGTGCGTCATGAACAGGTTCCACAGTCCCTGCGAGCGCGCGGTCTCCTGCAGTTCGCGCATCACCGCCGGCTGCTCGTGCTTGTTCGTGTTCGCCGCGATCTGCGCGTCGTACACCTTCTCGGCGGGCAGAACATGATCGGTCATGAATGTCTCGAGGGTCTCGAGCAGCGCGTCGGTACGAGCACTGTAGGAGAAGTCCACGGTTGGCCTCCTGAAGGGCGGATCGAGCGTGTGAAAGCGAGGACGGGGAGCTCAGGCGAGCAGGGCGGTGCCGGTGTCGATGAGCCGAGAGATGGTGGCGGGCAGCTTCTCCTGATCCGGATCGTGATGACGGCCCTCCCGGTGACGACGCAGATTGTGGCCCATGATGGCGGCCATCTTGAGTCGTCCCAGGGCGTCGAACCATGGCAGGTCGGGCAGGTCGCGTCCCGTGCCGGCGTAGATCTCCACCAGCTCGTCGGCGCTCGGCAGACCGGGGACGGACCGCCCGACATCGGGGAAGTTGTCGCCATCGGCGAAGACGAGGAACCACCCCAGCTCGACTCGGGGGTCGCCCACACTCCAGATCTCCCAGTCGATGAGCGCGACAGGCTCGGTGCCGTCCGCGATCAGGTTGCCCAGGCGGTAGTCACCGTGCACCAGCGTCGACGAGACCGCATCCGGGACGCGGGCGCCGAGAAGGCTCAGGAGTCTGTCTCCGCCCTCCACCAGTTCCGGTGGAACGGCGCCCAGAGTGCGAGCCCACCGGGCGAGTTCGTCACCCGGTGAGAGCGTGGGACCGGCGTCGGGCACCGCCCGGTGATCGACCGCGTGCAGCTCGGGCAGAACCGCTGCCGCACGCCGCATGCGCGCGGCCGCCAGCTCCGGGTCGACTGCCGGATCGTCCAGAACAGGCTCGAGCGACTCACCGCGGACGAATGTCATGGCGTACCAGGAGGGCTCGGTGTCGTCGACCATCACGATCGTGGGCACCGGCACCGACGTACCCGCGAGTTCCCGCATGATGGTCGCCTGCCGCAGCATGTCGTGGCGCCCGACGGGGCGCTGCCCTGCGGGCACGGCCTTGACCACCAACTCGGCGTCGTCGGTCCGCACGCGGTAGGTCAGACCGGAGTGCCCGCCGAGGAGTGGATCGAAGCTGCGCAGCGATCCGAGGCCGCCGGCCTCGAGCTTCTCGGCGACGCGCTGCTGCAGTGCGGAGTGTGTCGTGTCGTCGGTGGTCACGGCCTCGGCTCTCGGGGAAGGCCGAGAACGCGCTCGGCGATGATGTTGTGTTGGATCTCGTCGGTGCCGCCGGCGATGCGGTATCCGGGGGCGCCCAGGACGTGTTCCGTCCACGCGAACGTGCCCCATTCACCGGTGTCGGACACCAGATCGGAGCCCAGCATCCGGCGGACCGCCGCTGATGTTCGGGACATCGTGGTGGTCGCCAGCAGTTTGCCGACGGACGCCTCGGGGCCGGGATCGCGTCCGGAGACCACGACGCCGGCGACGCGCATGGCGGTGACGCGCTGAACGTGGCTGTGCACGACGAGATCGGCCACCTGATCCAGCTCGATCTCGGTGAGGGGCCGACCCAGATTGCGCGCCAGTTCCACGGCACGGTCGGCGTTCGCCAGTCCGAGGTTGCCACCGTCGAGTCGTTCGGCCGCCAGCACGGTGAGAGCGACCTGCCATCCTTGCCCCTCCGGCCCGAGACGGTGCGCATCGGTAAGCCGCACGTTCTCGAGGTACACCTCGTTGAACGAGCTGCCGCCCGTCATCTGCCGAATGGGGCGGATGGTGACGCCCTCCGCGTCCATCGGGACCAGGAAGACGGTGAGACCTTTGTGCTTCGGGACCGAGGAATCGGTGCGGCACACCGCCACTCCGATGTCCGAGACGGTGGCTCCCGACGTCCAGACCTTGTGGCCGTTCAGCACCCACCCGTCGTCGTCACGGACTGCGCGCGTACGGACCGCAGCGAGGTCGGAACCGGCCTCGGTCTCCGAGAAGAGTTGGCAGGCCATGAGGTCGGTGCGCAGCATCGCGCGCACGTACGTTGCGCGCTGATCCGGCGTGCCCCATTTCTCGATCGCGGGTGCCACCAGTTGCTGTGTCACGGAGAACATCTCGGTGCGGCGCGGGACATCGAACCGGTCCTCCGCGCGGCGGAAGGCGAGTACGTGGGACAGCGGGAGATCTCGTCCACCGTATTCCGCGGGCCAGTCGAGCGGACCCCAGCCGGCGTCGAACTTCCGCCGTTCGTAGTCGCGGATGACGTCCGTGTGCCGGCGTTCCTCCTCGGGCGTCCAGTTCTCGAAGACGGCCACGGAGTCGGAGCCCTCGCCCCACGTCGTGCTGGTCCGCGGTGCGGCCACGCTACTGAGCCACGTCGTTGCCTCGGCGGTGAATGCCCGGACGTCGGACGACACGGTGCTGGTACTCATGGACTGACCTCGCTGGTCGGATCGGACTGGTTCAGACGGACAGAACGGTGCAGGCGCTGATGCCCGGTGCCCCGTAGACATGGGTGAAGCCGATGGACGGCCCACCCGGCACCTGACGATCGCCCGCCTCGCCGCGCAACTGGGTGACCACCTCGTGCACCTGGCGCAGACCGGAGGCGCCGATCGGTTCTCCGTTCGCGATGCACCCACCGTCGGTGTTGACGGGTAGACGCCCGCCGATCTCGGTGGCTCCCTCGGCGATCCACTGCTCCTGCTCGCCGTGCTCGCAGAAGCCGCACTCGGCCATGTGCATGAGTTCGGCGCCGCTCTCGGTGTCCTGCAGCTGGGCCACGTCGACATCCGACGGGGAGATTCCGGCCTGTTCGAAGGCGGCCGCGGCAGCATCCGCGCTGACGCTGGTGGGCTCGCCGACGCCCTGGACGGACGGACTGAAGACCTCGAAAGAACCGAAACGCCGGGTTCGATGTGTGATGGCGCGCAACCGGATCGGCCGGCCGGTCAGACGCTCCGCCACCTCGGGTGAGGCCACGATCACCGCCGCACCGCCTTCGCCGGGCGAACAGAACATGTAGCGGGTGAGGGGATCGTTCACCATGTCCGCGGAGCCGATCGCCTCGGCCGACATGGGTTCGCGGCGCCACGCATTGGGATTGAGCGCGCCGTTGCGGTAGGACTTCTCGGCGACGCGCGCGAGCGTGTCCGCGGTGATGCCGTGCTGCCGCATGTACCGGGAGATCTTCGCGCCGAAGAACTGCGTGGTCACCATCAGACCCGCCTCGCCGTACCCCTCGGACAGACCCCACTCCGCGGGCGTGGGATCGAAGGCACCGCGCGGGTGCTTGTCGAAGCCCACGGCCAGGCCGATCGACGCCGATCCCGCACGAACGGCATTGACTGCCGAGAACAGGGCGCTGCCGCCGGTGGCGCAGCCGTTCCGCACGTTGGTGAAGGGCAGTCCGGTGAAACCGAGCTCGCTGACGAGCGTGTCGGCGAGGCCGGCGGAGTCGCTGCCGCCGAACGCCACATCGACGTCCGGCCAGGCGATTCCCGCGTCGGCGAGCGCGGCGGTGATGGCCGAGACGGCCATCGCGCGGCCACTGACACCGGGTTGGCGTCCGAACTTCGACAGCCCGACTCCGACGATGACCACGGACTCGCTCATGCGGTATCTCCCACTGTGCTCGGTGCAGACGACGGGCCGGCCTCGACGACCTCGAACCGGGGAACCGGGACGACGGCCGTGAGGTGGACGAGGGCTCCGTGCAGGTCGTCGACGTTCTCGGAGTCGAGAATCGCCTCGATCCGGATGCCCTCGCTCAACTCGACCCAGCCGACCGCGAACGGGGTGAACCCGCCCACGGGTGGAACGTACGGCGGCGACTTGGGCGGGAAGCGCTGCACCGTGTGGGCCCACACGGTGCCCGACGTACTCAGGTCGACGGGTTCTGCCGTGGGCGTGACGCACCGTGAGCAGAGAGTCGACGCGGGGAACGCGACCGTGCCGCACACGGTGCATCGGCTGCCCTGCAGCACGACCCGCTGCGCCTCGAGACTGTTCGTCATCGTGTTCCTTCCGCTCCCCGCCGACCGTCGTTCGTCCTTCGTGTCTCGCCGAGGGTCAGCGACCGACCCACTTCGGCTCACGCTTCTCGAGGAACGCGGTGACGCCTTCTCGTCCGTCCTCGGACTGCAGGGCGTTGCCCACGGCGAGATGCTCCATGACCATGAGGGACTGGATGTCCGCGTCGAGACCGCGGTCGATCGTCATCTTGGTCAGCTTCATCATGAACGGGCTCTTGTCGGTGAGCTGCGCGATGAACTCCTCGACGGTCTTGTCCAGCTCGGCGGCCGGCGCGGACGCGTTGATGAGATCGAAGTCGGCAGCCTCGACGCCGGAGAGCAGCTTGCCGGTCAGCATCAGTTCCTTCGTCTTGCGGATACCGATCATGCGCGGCAGGCGGTAGATGGGGCCTGCGCCGCCGAACAGTGCACGGCGGATGTGGAAGTCGCCGATCTTGGCGTCGTCGTCGGCGATGGCGAAGTCGCAGGAGATCATGAGTTCGAATCCACCGGCGGTGACGTAGCCCTCGAGGACTGCGACCGACGGAGTGTTCATGGAGTACAGACGGTCACAGACCTTGGCCGAGAGCACGGCGACGTCCATCGCGTTGGTGCTGCCGACATAGTCGGACAGCAGGATGTCGAGGTCGAACCCCGAGCAGAAGGTGTTGTTCACTCCGCGCAGGACCAGAACCTTGAGGTTCGGATCGGCGTCGACCTCGGCGATGATCTCGTCGAGTCGGTACAGCAGTTCCGGAGTCACCGCGTTCTTCTTGTGCGGGCGGTTGAGCCAGACGCGAGCGACCTCGCCGTCCTTCTCGAGCAGGATGTGGTCGGTGTCGATCATGGGATCTCCTTGGGCTGCGTCGTACTTGAACTGGATTCACTTCAGTTTTACGGCATGGGGTCGGTCGCGTCAACCCTCGAATCGAAGCGAGTTCAGTCCGATGAGGTCGGCAATGCGGCGGCGGTGGTACACCGCATCGCCGAGCAGCGCCTCGTCACCGGTCGCTCGTCGGAAGTACCTGTGCGCCTGGTGCTCCCACGTGAAACCGACGCCACCGTGCAGCTGCACCGCCTCGGCAACCGACTCGGACGCGACCTCCGTGCACACGGCGCCGGCGATCGCGACCGCGAGCGCGGCACGGTCCGGGGAGCTGTCGTACAGCGCAGCAGCGAAGCGGGATGCCGATCGCGCTCGTTCGAGAGAGAGGAGCAGGTCGGCAAGTCGGTGCTTCACGGCCTGGAAGGAGCCGACGGGCCGGCCGAACTGCTGCCTGGTGGTGACGTACTCGACGGTCATCTCCAGCATGCGGTCGGCGATTCCCGTGTGCTCGCTCGCCAGCCCGATCGTCGCTCGCGCCGCGAGGTCGTCGAGCGCGGAGGCCGTGTCTGCCACCTCGGTGAGCGCGGACGCCGCTGCCGAGTCGAGGTGCACGTCGGCACGCGGCCGCGTCGGGTCGATGACCGTCCGCGGTACGGCGCGCACCGCATCCGAGAGGGGTACGGCGAACACTCGGGCGCCGTCGGCCGTGTGCGCGCCGACCACGACGACGTCGGCCGACGCACCGTGAACGATGTCGGTCGCGACACCGCTCAGACGCCATCCGTCCGCCGTATGGTCGGCCGTGATCACCTGCGCGGCAGCGCGTCCCGCCTGCGTCACGGGCAGATGCACCGCGACGCGGAGCTCACCGGCCAGGGCACCGGACACCATCGCGTCCACGGTTCCGGCCGGCGCAAGCAGGAGCGCGTGCACGCCGACACCCGCCCCGAACAGCACCGGTTCCGACACGAGCGCGCGGCCGCACTCCTCCAGAACCACGGCCATGTCCGTCATCCCGTACCCGAGGCCGCCGCGGATCTCCGGAACGGACAGCATGGTCACGGCCATGTCGTCCACGAGGGCCCGCCACAGTGCCGTCGGAGTCCCCTCGTCTCGCCCACTGTGCCGTGCGAGTACTGCGCGCATCGCGGACCGGAGATCGGCTTGCTCCGACCCGGGAATCAGGCCCGCGGGCTCGGCTTCCGGCCAGGGCGAATAGGTGACGTCGTCGATCGCTACAGACATAACACTCCTGAGTCGAGTTCAGTTCTGTTTTGAGAGTATCGGCGAAATCGAGGACGTGCGGACTTTTCTTGAACTAAGTTCGGTTCATGCTTCGAATCGAGTCCTATTACGCCACCCTCGACAGCGGTGATCTCGAGCGGGCCACCGACATGCTGGCGGAGAACGTCGCCTTCGTGATGATCGTTCCGACGGGAGCCCGAGCCGGCACCGGTCGCGCCGCGATGCTCGACTACCTCACCGGACGTCCCCCTGTCGGCCGGCAACATCGACTGCTGCGTCGCGCACAGGACGGCGACGTCCAGTTCGCCCAGGGAGCCGTCACCGAGCACGGCGACGTCGTCACGGGCTATTTCGTCGCGGCGATGCACCTCGACGAGAACGGACTGATCGACCGCTACCAGGTGTCGTTCGATCCTGACCACGCACTGGTGCCGTGGACCGGTTCCGACGCGACCTCCACCGACCCGACAGGAGCATGACGATGACGACCGATGCGACAGGAGTCCTGCGAACCTGGTTCTCGTACATGGACTCCGAGGATCCGGACCGGGTGCTGACCATGATCACGGACGACTTCCGGATGTCCGTGCAGTTCTCCCGTGGCGAGGGAGCGTCCGCCGAATTCGTCGGCGACAGAGCAGGACTCGTTCTCTACCTCGCCCAGCGGGAGAAGAGCACCCTCGTCCATCACATCGACGTCGGATCCCGGGTGGGCGACGTGGAACTCGTACTGGGGCGGACCACGCGAGACGGCGACTTCGAGGCGTCCTTCAACGCGAGCGCATCGGTCGACGCGGCCGGCTCGATACGCCGGTTGCTCATCTGCCGCACACCGGAACTCGCGTTCGACTGAAGCCGTCGACCAGAACTGACAGGAGACCCGCATGAGAAGGTGTTTTCGTACGCTCGCGGCACTGACATCGGCAGCTGCAGTCGGGTTGTCGGCGGCCTGCAGCGGTGGGGCGTCAGCGTCCGGACCGGTGTCGGGCACCTGGGACGAGGTGATCGCCGCAGCGAAGGACGAGGGATCCGTCTACCTGTACTCGTCGCAACATCCCGAGAACCTCGCCTCGGTGAAAGCCGGATTCGAAGCGAAGTATCCCGGCATCATGCTGGAGTTCACGCGGGGTTCCGACGTCGAGCTGAACCCCCGCGTGGACGCGGAGCACAAGTCCGGACGCGGGATCGGTGACGTCCACATGACCACCGACCCCGCGTGGATCCGCGCGGCCGCCGACTCGGGCGAGTACTCGGTGAACATCATCGGACCCTCGTTCGACAACCCCGACTACGGTCGAGACACCAGCGTCCTGAACGACAAGCTTTTCCTCACCAGCGCCGCCGTTCTGGGGCTCGGCTGGAACACCACCGCGTTGCCGGACGGTCTCGACAGTCCGCAGGATCTGTTGTCACCGGACCTGCGCGGCCGTATCGGCGTCGTGAATCCGGCGGGCTTCGCCGCCGTGACCGACCAGTTCCGGTTCTTCGACCGGAACTGGTCACCCGACTACACCGACGAACTCGCGCAGAACGAGCCACGTGTCTATCCCGGCGTTCTGGCCGTCGCGCAGGGCCTCGGGTCCGGAGAAATAATCGCCACGCCGATGGTCCAACCCCTCGTGCGCGAGCAGGAGTCCGGCGCACCCGTCGGGTGGTTCAGGCCGGACCCGGCGTGGGGCGCCCCGTACTACTCGCATGTTCTCGCGTCCGCACCGCATCCGAATGCAGCGCAACTTCTCGCCGACTTCCTCATCTCCCCCGAGGGCCAGCAGGCGTTGTCCAAGGGGTATGCGAGTGTGCTGCCGAACATCCCGGAGGCGGTCGGGCGCGCACAGGACATCGCACTGACCGACCCCGCGGACCTCGACCCTGCAGCGGTCACCGAGTACCAAGCGGAGTGGGAACAGCGTTTCATCCGGTGACGTCGGGCTTCATCCGGTGATGCCGGCGGACGGCGAAGGGGCACGGGCCATGACACGACCACCGACCGTCACACTCCTGACGCCGTTGCGTGTGCACCGATTACGCATGATGTTGGGTTTCGAACTCGGCGCTGCGATCGGGATCTGGATCCTGGTTCTCGCGGTGCAGTGGACCATGACGCAAGCGGGAGAATCTGCGTTCGCAGTGTCGGCCGTCCAGTTCGCCGCCAGCCTGCCGTTCTTTCTGCTCTCTCTCCCCCTCGGCGCCGTCGCGGAGCACGCCGGCCATCGAACTCTGTTGACCGGCACGGCGATCGGTCTACTGATCACGTCGGCAGTGCTCACGGCGCTCCAGGCCCTCGACCTCGCGACGACGCCGGTTCTGATGGCGGCCGTGTTCCTGTCGGGGTGCGGTCTGGCGTCGGTGGCGATCGTCTGGCAATCGCTGCTGCCGACGCTGGCAACCCGCGAGATGATGACCGTCGTGCCCGCGATCGACGGTGCCATCTTCAACGGTGCGCGCGCCATCGGTCCGGTACTCGGCGGAGCGCTCCTGGCCGCATGGGGCGCTACCTCGACCTTCGGCCTCGTCACGGTCGTGTTCGCGATCTGCGTCGTCCTGGCCGCCAGTCAGATCCCGCCCCGGTCCGGGCGAGTCCCCAGGACCGAGTCGGTTCTCGAATCGGTGGCGACGAGTCTGCGGTTCATCCGTCACTCGCGTTGGACGCGGAGGTTGTTGTTCCGTGTCGTGATGTTCGGCCTGCCGGCGAGTTGCCTGTGGGCCCTGCTGCCGGTCGTGGCGTACGAGATGCTTCACGTGACGACGTTCGAGTTCGGAGTGTTGTCCGGAGCGATCGGTGTCGGCGCGGTGGCGGGCACCATCGCCTCGATGCCTCTGCGAAGCCGCCTGAGCTGGAACGTGTTCGCGGCCCTGGGCTCTGCCGCGTATGCACTGGTTCTGCTGGGTCTCGCCGTCGTGGCGTGGATGCCCGTCGTGGTCGCTCTGTTGGTGATCGTCGGCGCGGCCTGGGTGGGCGTGCAGAGTACGTGGATGATCGCGACGCACGCGGTCATGCCACCCTGGATCAAAGCTCGAGTGATCGCCGTCGTGATGCTGACGTTCCAGGGCAGCCAAGCAGTCGGTGCCCTTCTGTGGGGATTTCTCGCCGACACGATGGGTCTCGTCTCCGCGGTCGTAGCATCCGCCATCGCGATGTCGGTGTCGTCGATCGGACTACTGCGCCGAGGCATTCTGCCCAGCGATTCGATCGCGCCCGATCCGTCCGGTGCCGCCGGCCCTCCCGAACTCGAACCGCATCATCGTGGAGCGACGATCGTCGTCGAGACGACGTACGCGGTCCTCCCGCAACGGGCGGACCACTTCGTCCACGCCATGACTCGTCTGAGGTCGTCGCGCCTGCGCCTCGGCGCATCGCGGTGGGCGCTGACCAGGGTGAGCGACTCCGCCTCCACGTACGTCGAATTCTGCACCTTTCGGAACTGGGCCGAGTATTCCGCCCAGGAGACCGTCCGTCTCACCGTTCCGGAACGGCTCGTCCGAACGGACCTCGCGCTCGACCTGGCGGAGGAACCGCGTGTTCGAGTTCTCGTCCGCCCCCGAACACCCGCCGACAGAACCGAGTCCACATGAACGATCACTTCCCCCACCTGTTCTCACCGATCCGGATCGGCGGACTCACGCTGAAGAACAGGCTGGTCGCACTCCCGGCGGGCACGTCGATGGCGGTCGACGGTGTGCCCACCCACGGGGACACCGAGCACGTCGAGCGTCTGGCCGCGGGTGGGGTGGGCTTGATCATCGGGGGTGCCACGGTCGTGCACCCGACGACGACTCTGCGATCGCGCAAGCTGATCGAGGCCTACCGTGTCGAGGTCATTCCGAGCACAGCGGCCAAAGTGTCTGCCGCGCATCGCCACGACGCACGATTCATCGGCCAACTCTGCCATCTCGGACGTGAGTTCATCGGCGGCGAATCGGATGCGCCACCCTCCGCGCCCTCGGCGATCAAGACCGCGCGCGACGCCTACCCACCCCACGAACTGTCGGTCGCGGAGATCGAGGATATCGTCGAGGGTTGGCGCACGTCGACGCGAAACCTGGTGCGAGCAGGTGTCGACGGGGTGGAGCTCCACGCTGCGCACGGGTATCTCCCCGCTCAGTTCATGTCCCCGCTCACGAACCGACGGACGGACGATTTCGGCGGCTCGTTCGACGGCCGAATGCGCTTCACCCGCTTGGTGATCGAGGCGATGCGGTCGGAGATGCCCGCAGGGCTCGCGCTCGGAGTGAGGCTGAGCGGGGAGGAGGAGATCCCCGGCGGAATGACGATCGACGACTGCGTTCGCATCGCCGAGAACGTGGCCGCGGTCGGCGTCGACTACTTCAGCATCACCCACGGCACCCGCGGGAAGTACATCAAGGATTCCACCGGCGCGGACGCGGTCGCGATCCCGTCGGCTGCGAGGGTCCGATCGGCGACCGGGACACCGACTCTCGTCGGACAGCGTATTCGCGATGCGGGCGTTGCGGACCACGCCATCAAGACCGGACAGGTGGACATGGTCGGCATGGCGCGGGCGCTGATAGCGGACCCCGAACTGCCGAACAAGTCCCGAACCGGTCGCCTCGACGAGATACGCGGCTGCCTCGGCGTCAACCAGGACTGCAGGGCCTTCGACCCGCATCTGCACTGCGCGGTCAATGCCGAGATCGGGCGCGGTCGACACGTCGACGTCGGTCGACGAGCCCGCGCGACGAAGGACGTCATCGTGATCGGCGGCGGCCCCGCCGGCCTGGAAGCCGCTCGCGTGGCCGCAGGGAGGGGCCACCGCGTCACCGTGTTCGAGAAGAGCAGTGCCCTCGGAGGATCCGTACGCGTCGCTGCCTCGGCGCCCCATCGCGCGACGCTCATCGACATCGTCGACTATCTGGAACGTGAGATGCGTCGGCTGAAGGTCGAGGTTCACCTGTCGGCCGGAATCGGCGAGGACGACCTGGACGAGATTCGCTCCGCGTCGGACCACATCGTGGTGGCGACAGGATCGCGTCCCGCGGACGTGACCCCGTCCCTCCGGACGCGGACCGCCTACAGCGTCGACGACGTTCTGCTCGGCCGCGTATCGAGCGATGCGGGCAGGGTGGTGGTGTTCGACGACGGTGACGGCTTCTGGCCGGCGTACAGCGCAGCCGAAGCACTCGTGCAGCGTGGATGGGAGGTCACCGTGGCCACGACGCTCACGGCTCTCGCGTCCCGAATCCCCACCGAGAGTGCAGGACCGCTGCTCGATCGACTGGGTGACGCAGGGGTCGACTTCAAGATCGCGCACGCCCTTCACGTCCCCGACGACCCGGCAGATCCGGTGACCCTGCGCCCGGTCTTCGGGACGGGCGACCTGCCCTACGAGGACGCCGCCATCGTGTGGCACCAGCCGCGAGTGGCACTGTCGTCGTTCGGACTCGACTCGAGCTCCACCGTCAGCGTCATAGGAGATTGCGTCACACCACGGCGCATCGGTCACGCGATCGCAGAGGGATATCGAACAGGCGCAGAAATCTAGAACTCCGATGCCGCTGAACCACACCAGCGGCACATCACGAAAGAAATGGAGACACATCATGTCGTTCGTACTCGTGCACGGTGCCGGAATGGGCGCGTCGTGTTGGGACCGCCTCGTACCGCGGTTGACCGGTCGCGTGGTCGCGGTCGACCTTCCCGGCCGCGGTGAACGCGCAGACATCGACCTGCGCACCGTCACCCTGGAGGACTGCGCCGACGCAATCGTCGCGGACGTGGAGCGTGAGGATGTCACCGACATCGTGCTGGTGGCCCACTCGTTCGCCGGAGTGTCGGTCCCGCGCGTTCTCGACAGGCTGCAGGACCGTGTCCGGCACGTGGTCTTCCTGGCCGCGGTAGTCCCGCCGGACGGAACGGCGCTGATCGACGGGATCGATCCTGCGGTTCGCGACATCGTGAAGGCGTCCATCGTGGACGGCAGATACGTCCAGGGCCCCGAGGGGGCACAGGCCATGTTGTGCAACGACATGGACGACGAGCAGACCGCGTGGACTCTCGAGCAGCTCGTCGACGACTCCGGCGCGCTGCTCACCGAGACCGTCGATCTCTCCGGCCTCCAGGTCGACGTCCCCCGCACCTACATCCGGACGGCGAGGGACACGTGCTACCCGCCGGAACTGCAGGAAGCCTCGTCCGCACTGGTCCGCGCCGGAGCCGGGTCGGGGCACGTCGTGCACATGGACTCCGGACACATGCCGATGATCAGCGCCCCCGACCGCCTCGCAACGCTGCTCGAATCCCTCTCCGCCGACTGAGTTCCGACGGTGACGCCCGCGAGGTCATCCCAGTCGGACGAGCGTCTTACCGATGTTCTCCCCTGCCAGCATCGAGACCAGTGCGGCCGGGGCCGAATCGAGCCCGTCGAATACCCATTCGTCGTACCCGAGACGGCCCGCGTCGATGAGGGAGGTGATCTCCGCGCGCATGTCGGCTTCGAGGTGCAGGAACGATCCGGCCCGGTACCCCCGCATCGACAGATTCTTCGACACGAACTGGAACAGGTTGCCGGGAAGACTCGGCGCGTCGGCCGCGTCGTACTGGGACATCTGGCCGCACATCGCGATACGTCCGTTCGGTCGGAGTGCGTCGATCGCTGCAGTCAGGTGATCACCGCCGACACAGTCGAAGTACGCGTCGATGCCGTCCGGCGCCGCGGCGGCCACCGCCGCGGGCAGAGATTCGTGATGATCGAAGGCGTCCGCCAGGCCGGACGCTCGCAGATGGGCCACCTTGGCCGCGGACCCTGCCGATCCGATGACGGTGGCCCCTCGTGCCACCGCGAGTCCCGCCGCGAGCCCACCGACCGCACCGGCAGCGGACGACACCCACACCGTGTCCGCGGGCCCCACGTCGAGGATGCCGATCATCCCCGCGTACGCGGTGAGGCCGGAACTGCCCAGGGGCCCGAGGAACCACTGTTCGGGCAGACCGCCCGGACGGACGACGGTGGGCGACCCGTAGCCGCCGATCGTCGCGGTGTCGGCCGAGATGAGGGCGTGTTCGCGGAAACCCAGTGTGTGAGTGACGATGTCACCGACAGCGAAAGCGGAGCTTTCCGATCGTTCGACGACGCCGAGAGCGAGACCTTCCAGTGCCTGCCCCGGTGCGAAGGGCGGTAGATAACCTCCCGGCGTCTGCCTCGACAGCCGGATGCGGATCGACGGATCGATCGAGAGCCACGTGTTGCGGACGAGCACGTCGCCGGAACGGAGCTCGGGCACCGGCGCCTCCACCACCTCGAGGTCACCACTCGTCAGTGCGCCGTTCGGCCACGAACGCAACACGACGTGACGGGTCGAGGTCACCCCGATCATGCCGCACCGACCGCGCTCGGGGTCATCCCGGTCCACCGCCGGAAGGCGCGCCGGAACGCCCGCGGTTCCGAGTAGCCCAATCGGGCCGACACGATGTCCAGGGCCTCGCCGCGCCGAAGCGCCTCCACCGCGCGGGCGGCGTCGTGTCGAGCACGCAGAGCACCCAGAGTTGTCGACTCACCGGCGAGCAGGCGCCGTAGGTGCGGCTCGCTGATGTGGAGAGCGCGGGCCACCGCGGTGGTGCTCGGCAGGGGTCCGCGGCCACAGGATGCGAACTCGTCGAGCACCCTGAGTGATACCGGCCGCGCGTCGTGGACGGCCGTTCGGTCACCACACACCATCGAAACCCCTTTTCCTCTAACTGAAGTCAGTTCATGTTAACCTGATCGTCGACCCGAAGGGAACCACCATGGCGATCGATCTGACCTACGACCCCGTCGTCCGCGAGTGGATCGAGCGCACCCGCACGTTCACCCGCGAGCACGTCCTGCCCATCGAGGACAAGTTCCTCGGTGACGTGACCGCCGCGGGCGGCGATGACCTACGCCGGAAACTGCAGGCCGCGGCGAAGGACGCAGCAGTCTTCGCTCCCCACGCGCCCCGCGAGTACGGCGGCGGCGGACTGTCCATGAGCGACCGGGCGCCGGTGTTCGAAGAAGCCGGGTACTCCCTCTTCGGACCGATCGCGACGAACATCGGCGCCCCCGACGAAGGCAACGTCCACCTGCTCGCCCACGTCGCCTCCCCCGCCCAGAAGGAACAGTTCCTCGCCCCCCTCGCCCGCGGCGACGTGCGGTCCGCGTTCGCGATGACCGAACCCGCCCCCGGCGCCGGCTCGGACCCCTCCGCCCTCACCACCACCGCCACCCGCACCGACGGCGGCTGGCGCATCGACGGCCACAAATGGTTCATCACCGGCGCGGACGGCGCCGGATTCTTCATCGTCATGGCCCGCACCTCCGGCACCCCCGGCGACCGCGGCGGCGCCACGATGTTCCTCGTCCCCGCCGACACCGCCGGCCTCACCGTCGGCCGCCACATCAGCACCCTCGACCGCGCCATGATCGGCGGGCACTGCGAAGTCACCTTCGACCACGTCGTCGTGCCCGAGGACAACGTCCTCGGCGCCGTCGACGAAGGATTCACCTACGCCCAGGTCCGCCTCGGACCCGCCCGCATGACCCACGTCATGCGCTGGCTCGGCGCCGCCCGACGCGGACACGACGTCGCCGTCGCCCACGTCGCCCACCGTGAAGGGTTCGGGAGCCGCCTCGGCGACCTCGGCATGGTGCAGAAGATGATCGCCGACAACGAGATCGACATCGCCGCCACCCGAGCCCTGCTCGTCACCGCCTGCCACGCACTCGACCTCGGCGACCCCGCGAGCAACGAGACCTCCATCGCCAAGACCTTCGCCGCCGAAGCCATCTTCCGCATCGTCGACCGCGGCGTGCAGATGTGCGGCGGACTCGGTGTCTCCGACGACCTGCCCCTCGCCCGACTCTCCCGCGAGGTCCGCCCCTTCCGCGTCTACGACGGCCCCTCCGAAGTGCACCGGTGGGCCATCGCCAAACGCGCCGTCGGCGCCGCCCGCCGCGCCGCGAAGGCGCAGCCGTGACCACCACCCTCCCCGGCATGAACGTCGCCGCACTCGAGACGTTCCTGCGCGACAACGGCATCGACATCACCGGGCACCTGTGCGTCGATCGCATCGCAGGAGGCCGGTCCAACCTCACCTACCGCGCCCACGACGACACCACATCCTGGATCGTGCGACGCCCCCCGGTCAGCGGACTGACCCCCTCCGCCCACGACATGGCCCGCGAGTGGACCGTCACCCGCGCCCTGGCCGGCACCGACGTCCCCGTCGCCGCCACTGTCGCCTTCGACGCCGACGGCGCCACCCTCGGAGCGCCGATGACCGTCGTCGAGTTCGTCCCCGGACAGGTCGTGCGCACCCGCACCGACCTCGACGCCCTCACCGACGACGACATCGCCGGGAACACCAGCGAACTCGTCCGTGTCCTCGCCGCGCTGCACGCCGTCGACCACCACGAGGTCGGACTCGCCGACTTCGGCCGGCCCGACGGATTCACCGCCCGACAGGTCGCCACCTGGGGACGGCAATGGCACCGCGTCAAGACCCGCGACCTGAACGACATCGACCGACTCCACCGGGCCCTCACCGACGCCGTCCCCGCCCACTGCGCCGCCGCCATCGTGCACGGCGACTACCGCGTCGACAACACCATCCTCACCCACGGCGAACCCGGAACCGTTGCCGCACTCCTCGACTGGGAGATGTCCACCCTCGGTGACCCCCTCACCGACATCGCCCTCATGTGCGCCTACCGCCAACCCATGTTCGACACCGTCCTCGGCGTCGACGCCGCCTGGACCTCCCCTCGCTATCCCGACGCCGACGACCTCGCCCAGCACTACGCCGTCGCATCCGGACGCGACCTCGCCCACTGGAGCTTCTACCGCGCCCTCGCCGACTTCAAGATCGCCGTCATCGCCGAAGGCATCGCACACCGCGCCGCCACCTCCGACGACACGGACGGCACCGCCGCGGCAGCCGCCCACGCCACGGCCGAGTTCGCCGCAGCCGGGCTGAGTGCGTTCTCACGGTGACCCGCACACACCACTTCTGATCGAGAGGCCGACAGCAATGAACGACATCGAGTGCGACGTACTGGTGATCGGCGGTGGGATGGCCGGTCTGACCGCAGGAGCCCGCGCCGCGTCCGCAGGCAGATCCGTCGTCGTGGTGGAGGTCGGCGATGATGTCGGCGGATCCGCGCGCTATGCCGGATACGTGTGGACGGCACCGGATCACACCGTCATGAACGCACAGAACCCGCACGGTGACCCCGCCCTGAGACGACTGCTGGTGGACCGGTTCCAGGACGGCGTGCAGTGGTTGCGTGACACCGGCGTGGAGGTGGGCGATGCGCAGCGAATCCTGTCCTTCGGGCGAGGACACAAGTTCGACACCAACCAGTACGTCGATCTGTGCAGGCGGATCGTCCTCGAGTCCGGCGGATCGGTCCTGCTGAACACGTGCACCGAGAACCTGTCGTTCGAGAACGGCGTCGTCACCGGTGCGATGATCCGCACCGGCGCAGCGGAGCCACGGAAAGTGCGAGCGGCGCACACCGTACTCGCCACGGGCGGTTTCCAGGGGTCCGCAGCGCTGCTGGAAAAACACGTTCATCCGAACGCGGGGCGCATGCAACTGCGCTCGAACCCCCACAGCACGGGCGTGGGCCTGACACTCGCCGAGAGCGTCGGCGCTGCCGCCGGTGCGACGAACGCCGGCTTCTACGGGCACCTGATTCCCAGCGGGGTGACCCTGACGGACCCGTCCGATTTCGTCGACATGTCGCTGTACTACAGCGAACACGCGCTCCTGTTCGATCTCGACGGGACGCGCTTCGTCGACGAGACACTCGGTGATCACCTGACGACGATGGCTCTGCTCGACCGGCGAGAGGCACGCGGCCTCCTCGTGGCGGACGCTCGCGTCCACCGGGACTGGGTCCTGGCGTCGTACGTCGAGGGCGCCGTGGCCGTCGACAAGTTCGCACTGGCGAGCAAGCGCGGCGGTCGGGTCGGTCGAGCGGACACGCTGGAGGAACTCGAATACCTGCCGGAGGACTGGGGATACGACGGAGCCGCCATCGCGGCCGCGATCGCCGAGTTCAACGAGTCCACCAGGTCGGCTGAGGGCCCGACACCAGGACGAGCGCTGGATGCGAGCGCGCTGAGCGAACCCCCGTACTACGTCATCGAAGCCGTCCCGGCCGTCACCTTCCCGTTTCACGGCATCAGAGTCGACGGCGACGCCCGTGTTCTGACACCTGACGGCGAGCCGATTCCGGGCCTGCTGGCAGCTGGTTCCGACACGGGCGGCCTGTGGGACCGCGCGTACGCAGGCGGTCTGGCGGCCGCTCTGGTGCTCGGACTCGTCGCCGCGGAGACTGCCGGGTGAGTCTCTGCCTCATTCGCTCACCCCCTCGGGGCCCTCGACCCCGACGGAATCGGGCTACTCGCTACGAAACCGCACTGCACGCTGTCAGCACGTAGAAACCGAAAAAGCGGCTATGCGAATCGCATAACCGCTGATCAGATACTTCTCGGAGCCGCCTAAGAGAATCGAACTCTTGACCTTTTCATTACGAGTGAAATGCTCTACCGACTGAGCTAAGGCGGCGCGGCTCCCGAAGGAACCTTCACAAGTTTAACCGGTCCCCCCGCTCGATCCCAAAACGGGGGTCAGCGGGCCGCCGCGCCGAGGGTGGCGACCATCGCGTCGACCGCGAACTTCGGCTTCACGTTCATCGACAGCGCCTCGCGGCACACCAGGATCGCCTCGATGCACTGCAGCAAGGACTCCGGTGATGCGACGGAGGCGAGGCCGCGGGCCTGGTCCTCCATGTCGGGGTGGGTCATCGTCGATACAGCGCCGTAGGACTGTGCAAGCGCATCGCGGTAGAGACCGGCGAGGTCGATCAGCGCACGATCGAGCGAGTCGCGTCCCGTGCGGGTGCGACGGGACTTCTGGCGCTGCTCGAGCTCCTTCAGTACTCCGGCGGATCCACGGAGTGCGCCTGCCGCACCCTTTCCGGTTCCACCGGCGCCGAGCGAGGTCCGGAGCTCGTCCGTCTCCCGCTCGTCCCGCTCGGCGTTGATCTGCAACGAGTCGGCCTCCGCGGCCTTCACCAATTCTTCGACCACCGCGTACTGCGTGGCGGGACGCAAGGCGGCCTTGGCGATCCCCAGGGCGCGTTGGCGGCGATCACGGGCATCGGGATCCGTCGCCAAGCGTCGTGCCCGGCCGACATGTCCACCGCCGACGGACGCCGCCCAGAGAGCGGTCTTCTCGTCGAGTCCGTCGTTCTCCTGCAGCACACGGGCGATGTCCGCGGGCTTGGGTGTCACCAACGCCACGTGCCGACACCGCGACCGGATGGTCACGGCGATGTCCTCGGGATCCACCGACGGCGCGCACAGCAGGAAGATGGTGCGTGCTGGTGGTTCCTCGACGGCTTTGAGCAGCGCGTTGTAGGCGCGCTCACCCAGACGGTCGGCGTCCTCGATGACGACGATCTGCCACGTACCGGTCGTGGGACGACGTGCCGCCATCTGCACGACCTCACGCATCTCCTTGACCGAGATGCTCAGGCCTTGCGGAACGATCCGCCGCACATCTCCGTGCGTGCCGTGCATCGTGGTGGTGCATGCGTGGCAGTGGCCGCATCCGATGACGTCCGCGTCGGTGCACTGCAGAGCAGCGGCGAAACACACGGCTGCGATGGAGCGGCCCGATCCGGGAGGCCCGGTGAACAGCCACGAGTGAGTCATGCGGGAGCCGATGTCCCCCTCGCGAGCAGCAGCTGCCGCGTCGGAGAGTTCCGCCACGACCTCGTGCTGCCCCACCAACCGTTCGAACACACCCGCCATGGAAGCGAGCCTAGTGGCCCTGTGCGACAGCCTTGCCTCGGCGAGAGGCCAGCACCTTGGACACACCCGTCATCACCGCGACGACGATCGATCCGACCACGAACCCGATCACTGCGGACGCCAGCGTGTTGACGATCCAGGCGAGCACTCCACCGATGCCGGCGACGTCGTGGACCGCGTCCTCCATGTGGTGGACGAACTCGTAGATCGGGTGGAACCCCAGCTCGTCGATGCCGTTCAGCAGAATGTGCCCGCCGACCCACAGCATCGCGGCGGTGCCCACCACGGACAGCACGGACATGACCTTCGGCATGCCCTTCACCAGACCGCGCCCGATCGTCTGCGCGACGCCCGACGACGTGTCGGCCAAGCGGAGACCGATGTCGTCCATCTTCACGATCAGCCCGACCACGCCGTAGACGAGCACGGTGATCACCACAGCAACGACGGCCAGGATGATCAGGCGGCTCCAGAAACCCTCTGCGGCGATGGTGTCGAGCGCGATGACCATGATCTCGGCCGACAGGATCAGGTCCGTCCGCACGGCACCGGCGACGACGGTGTCCTCGTCGCGAGGTCCGTCCTCGTCGTGATCGTGCGCGCCGTGTCCGGAGATGGCGCCCCAGATCTTGTGCACCGCTTCGTAACTGAGGTAGGCGCCGCCGACCATGAGGATCGGCGTCAACAGCCACGGCAGGAACTGACTCAGCAGCAGCGCGATCGGCAGGATGATGATGAGCTTGTTGCGGAGAGAGCCGATGGCGATGCGCCGGACGATGGGCAGTTCGCGCTCCGCCGCCAGACCCCGTACGTACTGCGGAGTGACGGCAGTGTCGTCGATGACCACTCCTGCAGCCTTCGCTGTCGCCTTGCCGGTGGCAGCGCCGACGTCGTCGATGGACGCGGCGGCGAGTCGAGCGAGCGCCGCGACGTCGTCGAGCAGGGCAACAAGTCCGCCGGCCATGAGAACTCCTGAAGCGTAGGTCAGTGGTGACTGTGAGAGTACCGCCGCCGGGCGCTCCTCACCCGCGCATCCGTGCGCACACACCCTCCGCTAACCGCACACCCCCTGCAACCTGCAGCAAGATGTGTCCAGTTCCAGCAACCTGTGTGAACACCCCTTGCAGCCCGCACTCCTCGCGCTACAGGCACCTCAGAAGCTCATACCCTCACTGATCACGCCCATCGTGGTCTGCCCGTCGAGTGCCTCGCGGATGATGTCGGCGTGCCCGCTGTGGTGCGCGATCTCGCGGAGCAGGTGCAGCAAGATCCGTCGTGCGGGCCACCAGATCCGCTCGGGTGCCCACGGTGCGGTGGGCTGCGGGATCAGCTCGTCGAGGCTGCCGATCGAGGCGATGTACTGCTCCAGCGCGACGCCGGCGGAGTCGAGTTCGCTCAGCCAGTGCTCGACGGAGTCGTCCGGACCGAAGGCCAGAGCCTCACCGAGCCGCGACATGTCCATCGTCGAGTTCTCGTCGCGCGCCTCGAGCATCGCGACGTTGTCGCGGATCACCGTGGCGACGTGCTTGACGATCGCGCCGAGCGTGAACTCGCTGACCGTCGTCCTCTGTCGCGCCTGCTCGTCGGTGATTCCGCGTGCCGTGATCGCGAGCAACCCGCGCTGGTCAGCCAGGATGGTGACCAGATCGAGCTTCTCCCCCGCGACGTCGACCGACGGCCCGGAAGATGTGTACGTCCCCGCCATGATGTGCCCCTCTCCTCGTGTGTGAGGAGAACGCTAAGCGCACACGCGGACAGCCACTGTCCTCAGGACTCGGCGGGCGGCGCTTTCTTCGCAGCGGTCTTCTTGGCGGCCGCCTTCTTCGCCGGAGCCTTCTTGGCGGCGGTCTTCTTGGCCGCAGCCTTCTTCGCGGGTGCCTTCTTGGCCGGCGCCTTCTTGGTGGCCTTCTTCTTCACCGGACCACGCGCACGACGGTCGGCGAGAAGTTCCATGGCGCGCTCGTCGGTGATCGTGCCCACCTCGTCGCCCTTGCGCAGGCTGGCGTTGGCTTCACCGTCGGTGACGTACGGACCGAAACGGCCGTCCTTGATCACCATCGGCTGGCCACTGACCGTGTCCACGCCGAGCTCACGCAGTGGCGGCGTCGCCGCACCCTGACGTCCACGACGCTTGGGCTCGGAGTAGATCTTCAGCGCTTCCTCGAGAGTGACCGTGAAGATCTGGTCCTCCGTCGCCAGCGAGCGGGAGTCCGTGCCCTTCTTCAGGTACGGGCCGTAGCGGCCGTTCTGCGCGGTGATCTCTTCCTTGCTCTCCGGATCTTCGCCGACGACGCGGGGAAGGGACAGCAGCTTCAGCGCGTCTTCGAGGGTGACCGTCGCGAGGTCCATCGACTTCAGGAGCGAACCCGTCCGCGGCTTGGGTGCCGTCGACTTCTTCGCAGCCTTCTTCGCGGGGGCCTTCTTCGCCGCCTTCGTGGCGACGGCGGTGCCACCGCCACCGTCCGACGAATGCTGTTCCACCGGAACGATATCCGGGGTGGGCTCGGGCTCCTCGGGAATGATCTCGGTGACGTACGGACCGAATCGCCCTTCCTTGGCGACGATGTCGTGACCCGTCAACGGATCCTCGCCCAGCTTGCGACCCTCCTGCGGTGTCGCGAACAGCTTCTCGGCGAATTCGAGCGTGAGCTCGTCCGGTGGGAGGTCGTCGGGCAGGTTCGCGCGCTGCGAGATCGGATCGCCGTCGGGATCGTCCGGGTTCTGCACCATGCGTTCGAGGTACGGACCGTAGCGACCGACGCGGACGTGCACGTCGCGACCTTCGGAGTCGTCGAACAGGTGGATCGAGTTGATGACGCGCGCGTCGATGTCCTCGAGGTTCTGGCCGACCATCTTCTTCAGTCCGCCGGACCGTGCGACCGATCCCTCGGTGCCGTTCTCACCGCCGAAGTAGAAGGCCGACAACCAGTCTCCGCGTCGTTCGCGTCCGCCGGCGATGGCGTCGAGGTCGTCCTCCATGCCTGCGGTGAAGTCGAAGTCGACGAGTCGACCGAAGTGCGCCTCGAGCAACGCGATGACCGAGAACGCCACCCACGACGGCACCAGAGCACTGCCGCGCTTGTAGACGTACCCGCGGTCGAGGATGGTCTTGATGATCGACGAGTACGTCGACGGGCGGCCGATTCCCAGCTCTTCGAGCGTCTTGATCAACGACGCTTCGGTGAACCGTGCGGGCGGGTTGGTCGAGTGACCGTCCGGGTCCAGGCCGGTGGCCGTGACGGCCTGACCCTTCTCCAGCACCGGCAGACGCGATTCCGCGTCGTCGGACTGGCCGCCGGCCTGGTCGTCGACACTCTCGACGTAGGCCTTGAGGAAGCCGGCGAAGGTGATGGTGCGTCCGGACGCGGCGAAGGTGCATTCCTCGCCGGTACCTGCGGTCCCCGAAATGCGAAGCGACAGAGTCGTTCCGCGAGCATCGGCCATCTGGGAGGCGACGGTGCGCTGCCAGATCAGCTCGTACAGCCGGAACTCGTCGGTGTCGAGCGAGCTGTGCAGCTGGCCCGGCGTCGCGAAGGAATCACCCGCGGGGCGGATGGCCTCGTGCGCCTCCTGAGCGTTCTTGACCTTGCGGGTGTACTGCCGCGGGGTGTCGTGCACGTACTCCGGGCCGTACAGCTCGGTGGCCTGACGACGGGCCGCGTCGATCGCCGACGCCGACAGGTTCGTCGAGTCGGTACGCATGTAGGTGATGTAGCCGTTCTCGTACAGCCGCTGCGCGATGCGCATGGTGCGCTCCGAGGACATACGGAGCTTGCGCCCGGCCTCCTGCTGCAGCGTCGAGGTCATGAACGGCGGGTAGGGGCGACGCGTGTACGGCTTGGATTCGGCCGACGCGACGGTGAGGTCCACCCCGTCCAGCGCCTCCGACAGGCGACGCGCGCGCGGCTCGTCGAGGACGGTGACGCCCTCGGACTTCAGCTTTCCGTCGGCACCGAAGTCACGTCCCGATGCGACCCGGGCACCGTCGACGTTGACCAGCCGGGCACCGAAGGCACGGGGCGAGGCGTCCGCGCCGGCGTCGAGCTGCGCGGAGATGTCCCAGTACTCGGCGGAGCGGAACGCCATGCGCTCGCGTTCGCGCTGCACGATGACGCGGGTCGCCACCGACTGCACGCGGCCCGCCGACAGCTTCGGCATGACCTTCTTCCACAGCACGGGCGAGACCTCGTAGCCGTACAGGCGGTCGAGGATGCGGCGCGTCTCCTGGGCATCGACCAGGTCGGTGTCCAGTTCGCGCGTGTCGGCGGCTGCGGCGAGGATGGCGGGTTCGGTGATCTCGTGGAAGACCATCCGTCGAACCGGGATCTTGGGCTTGAGCGTCTCGAGGAGGTGCCAGGCGATGGCTTCACCCTCGCGGTCGGGGTCGGTCGCGAGGTAGAGCTCGTCGGCGTCCTTCAACAGACTCTTGAGCTCGGCGACCTTGCCCTTCTTCTCGGGGCTGACGACATAGAGGGCCTCGAAGTCGTGATCGACGTCCACGCCCAGGCGCGCCCAGGGCTCGCCCTTGTACTTGGCCGGCACGTCGGCGGCACCGCGCGGGAGGTCCCGGATGTGCCCGACCGAGGCCTCGACCACGTAGTTCTTACCCAGGTAAGGCGCAATCTTCTTGGCCTTGGTGGGTGACTCGACGATCACGAGACGACGAATTCCGGACTCGCCGGACGACGAGGCCGTCGTGTTGTCTCCTGCTGCCACCTGGTGCCGAACCTTCCTGGCCTGGTTCTATCCAGACCCGTTCACCTGCGTCGATACCCCGAGCCGTTCGAGATCGACACACTACAGAGTGACACACACGTGCAACTCACACGCGACGCCGAGCGCGAAGACCCGGCGAAACGGTCACACGAGGACGGGCCATCCGGCCGCCGCGAGTGCACCCGCAGGGGCCTCTCCGATGTTCTCGATCAACCTTCCGAGGCGACGGCGGCCGGTGATTCTGAGCGCCGGAGAAGAACTGTGTGCCCCCACGATCGTCGGGGCGATGCCGGCCCGCATCAGCGATTGCGCGAGCACCGGATGCGTGTCCGGGGCGTGCGGGTCCAACCCGAGGATGAATCGCGTTCCGTCGGCCTCCTGACGTCCGGAGGCCACGACCCACGCGCGCAGCGCCCGAGGCGCGGGAACCCAGCCCGACGGCACCGCCTTGACGGCGCCGCGGACCCAGTCCGAGGCGACGGACTTCAAGTCCGGCACAGGTTCGGTGCGTACCAGCGGACGGCCCTCGTCCGTCCGCGTGATCTCGGCGTCGAATCCGGAGGCCTCGATGACGTCGGCGACGGCGTGGGCGCGCCACTGAGCGTCCACGACCACCGAGATGCGTGCGCCGGCCGCCGAGATCACGGCCTGCCCCTGCGCGGCCAGCAGACCGGCCAGGTCGGACGCCTCGGGGGGCGTCGACTCCGCGGAGAAGAAGGACAACTGGCTCACAGTCGCGACACTAGGTCACGGACGGGCCGCGAGCGCGGTGTCTGCGTCGGAGCGTCACGGAAACGAGACGTCCCCTGCCACCGCGGAGGTGACAGGGGACGAATCAGTAGAGAGAAGTCCGATCGAGGATCAGACTGCGCGGACGCCCGTGGCCTGGGGGCCCTTGGTGCCCTGGCCGACCTCGAACTCCACGCGCTGGTTCTCCTCGAGGGTGCGGAAGCCGCTGCCCTGGATCTCGGAGTAGTGAACGAAGACGTCAGCGGAGCCGTCCTCGGGTGCGATGAAGCCGAAGCCCTTTTCGGCGTTGAACCACTTCACAGTGCCCTGTGCCATGCTTGTCTATCCTTCTTCTTGAACACCGGATTCGATGAACAGCACTTACAGTCCATCGGGCCGGTTCCGACCGCAGTGTTCTCACACCACGCTCGCAACAATTAGATCCTGCGAGCGTGAAAACGAACACAGAAGCTGCGACCGAGAGCAAGTCAACCACGTCCGACGGCATCACGACAGTCCGCACGACAACAACTTCGTAAAGATCGCGGGATGCCTGTCGGACACCCGTCCTACCATGTGTTTCGGGCACGAAACGAGGATGAGAACTGTGAGTACGACGACCGATGCACCTGCCGCTTCCTTCGGGGGCATGCTGCTCGGACGCGCACTGGCGGGGACCCCGTCCGGAGAGTCCCCGCTGACCCATGCTGCAGAGCTGCCCGGGCGCGAGTCTCGCTTCGCCCCTTGGCCACAGTGGCTCGAGCCTGCCGTCGTCGAGATCTTCCAGGACTGCGGGATTCCGCAGCCGTGGACGCACCAGGCGGACGCGGCGTCGCTCGCTCACGCGGGCCGCAACGTCGTCGTGTCGACGGGCACCGCGTCGGGCAAGTCCCTCGCCTACCGGATGCCGATCCTGAACACCCTGTCGATCGATCCGCGCGCCACCGCGCTGTACCTCGCTCCCACCAAGGCGCTGGGGGCAGACCAGCTTCGAGCGGCGATGGACATGACGGACACGCTCGCGTCCCGAGGATTCCCCGACATCTCACCGAGCGACTACGACGGTGACACGCCGCTCGAAGTACGTCAGTGGGCCCGCCAGAACTCTCGATGGATCTTCACCAACCCCGACATGCTGCACATCTCCCTACTGAAGGGACATCAGCGCTGGGCGCACTTCTTCCGCAACCTGGCGTACGTCGTGGTGGACGAATGTCATTCGTACCGCGGTGTGTTCGGGTCCAACGTGGCACTGATCCTGCGTCGGCTCCGACGGATCGCCGCGCGGTACGGCGCCCGTCCCGTCTTCGTCCTCGCCAGCGCCACCGCCTCGAATCCCGGGGCCGCCGCCGGCAGGCTGGTCGGTGCGCCGTGCGAGGAGATCACCGACGACGGGTCCCCGCACGGGCCTCGCACGGTCGCGCTGTGGGAGCCACCGCTTCTCGACATCACCGGCGAGAACGGCGCCCCGATCCGTCGGTCGGCAGGTTCCGAAGCCGCGCGCATCATGGCGGACCTGGTGGTCGAGGGGGCGCGCACGCTGACGTTCGTACGGTCACGACGCGGCGCCGAACTGACCGCACTGGGAGCTTCGCGACTCCTGGCGGAGGTCGATCCGTCTCTGCCGCAACGCATCGCCGCGTATCGCGCCGGCTACCTCGCCGAGGACCGCCGGGCACTCGAGCGGTCACTGTCCGACGGCACCCTGCTGGGTGTCGCCACGACCAACGCACTGGAACTCGGCGTCGACATCGCCGGCCTGGACGCGGTCGTCGTCGCGGGTTTCCCCGGAACGGTCGCGTCGTTCTGGCAGCAGGCGGGCAGATCGGGTCGCCGGGGTCAGGGCTCGCTGGTCATCCTCGTCGGCCGCGACGATCCCCTGGACACCTACCTGGTCCACCATCCCGCGGCTCTGCTGGACAAGCCCATCGAGGCGACGGTCACCGATCCCACCAACCCCTACGTGCTGGGCCCCCAATTGCTCTGCGCGGCCATGGAACTTCCGCTGACGGACGACGAGGTCGACGAACTCGGCGCTGCAGAAGTGGCGCAGACGCTGACGGAGCGCGGCTTGCTCCGACGTCGGCCGCACGGGTGGTACATCACGGCCGACGCGGCACCCCATGCCGCCGTGGACATTCGGGGCGGTATCGGATCACAGATCGCCATCGTCGACGGGTCGACCGGTCGGATGTTGGGCACCGTGGATGCCGGACGAGCGCCGTCCAGCACGCACCCGGGCGCGGTGCACATCCATCAGGGCGAATCGTTCGTCGTCGACACCCTGGACTTCGAGGACGGTCTGGCGGTCGTGCATCCGGAGGAACCGGAGTGGACGACCTCGGCGCGCGAGGTCACCGACATCGTCATCGAGGACACTCACGAGCATCGGCGGTACGGCGAGGTGGACGTCGCGCTGGTGCAGGTGCAGGTCAGCCATCAGGTGGTCGGTTACCTCCGTCGGCTGCCGTCGGGAGAGGTACTCGACTCGGTCGAACTCGACATGCCGATGCAGGAACTGCAGACGCGCGCAGTGATGTACACGATCACCCCGGAATTATTGGAAACCGCGGGAGTCACCGCAGAGCGCGTTCCCGGCTCGCTGCACGCGGCAGAGCACGCCGCCATCGGACTGCTGCCCTTGGTGGCGACGTGTGATCGATGGGACATCGGTGGTGTGTCCACCGCGCTTCATGCCGACACCGGCTTACCGACGGTCTTCGTCTACGACGGGTACGACGGCGGTGCGGGTTTCGCCGATCGCGGGCACGCCGTCATCGGGACGTGGCTGTCGGCGACACGAGAGGCGATCGCGTCGTGCGAGTGCGCCGCGGGGTGCCCGTCGTGTGTGCAGTCGCCCAAGTGCGGCAACGGGAACGACCCGCTGGACAAGGACGGCGCCGTGCGTGTGCTCGACGCCGTCCTCGCGTGTCTGGACGGTTAGGCCGACACGGTCGCCGGTTCACCCAGCGCGACCGGCAAGCTCCGGAAGCCGTGCAGCACACGGGTATCGCGCTTGACTCCGGTACCGGCGGATGCGAGGTGCGGGAAGCGATCGAACAATGTGCGCAATCCGACCTCGCTCTCGGCGCGGGCCAACGCTGCTCCGAGGCAGTAGTGGCGTCCGCCCGAGAACGACAGATGCTTGTTCGCATTGGAGCGGCCCACGTCGAACGTGTCGGGATCGTCGAACACCTGCGGGTCGCGGTTGCCGGCGGCCAGGACGCAGACCACCAGATCCCCCGCCTCGAGGTCCATGCCCTCCACGGACATCGGCCCCTTGGCGACCCGGGCGGTCATCTGAACGGGCGACTCGAGCCGCAGCATCTCGTCGACGGCCGTGCCCCACAGCGACGGGTCCTCCTGCAGGCGGGTGAGCTGATCCGGGTTGTTCATCAGCAGGTTGATGCCGCTGCCCAGCAAGTTGACGGTGGTCTCGAATCCGGCGGCGAGCACCAGCCCGGCGGTGGCCCGCAACTCCCTGTCGTTCAGGTGGACGCCGTCCTCGGATGCGGCGATGAGCTGACTCATCAAGTCGTCACCGGGGTTCTTCCGCAACCCGGCGATGTGGGTGGCCAGCCACTCGTCGAATCCTTGCAGTCCCTGTTCGACCTCGCGGAACTGTGACCACGTGAGTCCGACATCCAGGCTCGGCGCCGCGAGTTCACCGAACTCCAACACCCTGCCCCGGTCGCTCTCCGGCACGCCGAGAATGTCGCCGATGACGGCGACCGGCAGCTTGGCGCAGTACGACGACACGATGTCGACCGTCCCGCCACCCGTGGCGACCAACTCGTCGAGCAGAGCGTCCGCGACCTTCTGGACGTTGTCGCGCATCCCGTTCACCGCGCGTGCCGTGAACACCGACGACACCAGCTTGCGGTAGCGGGTGTGGGACGGCGGCTCGACCGACAGCAGTGACGGCGGCGCCAGCGGGTGCAGGGCGCCGGTTCGGGTGCGACGCTCGATCGCTCGCAGCGGCTTCGGCAGATTCCCGCCGACGACCACGGTGCGGTAGTCGTCCGACCGCAGCAGATCGAAGATCAGGGCGTGGTCGACGGTGAGGTAGGAGACGCGTCCCTCGACGAGCTTCCCCGTCTTACGGATCTCGTCGTAGAGGGGACCGGGGTTGGCCCGCGTGACGGGGTCCGCGATGAGCTTGGCCTGAGGGTCGCCGATCTTGATTCCGCGCTTGGCGAAGAACCGCACGACTCCGTGCACAGCGAGCCATCGCATCCTCGACCGTGCCTCGTCCTTGACGGTGTCCACTTTCGACATGCCCAACCCCCCGATACAAGTGCATCCAACGATGCGCGTAACCCCGTGTCACACGTGTGACTGATCTCATGATGCTCCGTTCCCGCTCGCGGTGTCTACCGTCGTGTCATGACCCTGCGTCGAAGCGTGGCCGCATTGTGGATCGCCACAGTCCTCTACTGGCCGATGCAGGTCGTCGTGTCCCGCTCGTGGGCAACGCCCTACAGCTGGCGTGACGACGTCATCAGCGCACTCGGCGCAGCCACCTGTACCGACTACTGCTCCCCCGATCACGTCGTCATGAACGCGACCTTCGTCGCCGTGGGCGCCGCGACAGCTGCGGGCGCAGCACTTCTGGTGCGTCCCTCCGTCGGTGTCGCCCGAACCGGATGGGTGCTCGTGGCGTTGTCCGGGCTCGCGACGTGTGCGGTGGGGTTCCTGCCACTCGACGTCTCACCCGTTCCTCACACCGTCGCGGCCCAGGTGCACTTCGGCCTCCAACTCGCCGGAATGCTGTGCGTCGCACGATCTGTCGGTCGGGTCGCGTCCCGGTTCACCTACGCCTGCAGCGCGATCGCCGTGGTGGGCGGCATCGCCTTCCTCAGTCCCGGCAAGTGGGGACTGGGGTCCGGTGTCACCGAACGGCTCGCCCTGGACACCCTGAACGTGTGGACCATCGGCATGGGTGTGCTGCTGCTGGCCGGATCGTGGAATCCGGGCCCCGGAATCCGGGGTCGATAGTCCACGATCTTCAACCCCCACCGGCTCTACACTGGTCGCACGCAGCGACAGGGAGGATGTTCACGGTGACGACAGCATCACGTGACGAGAAGCCACGACCTCCGATTCGCAGCGTCTCCGTTCGCCGCGCAGCGGCACGGGCCGCCGTGGCCGCCAGTGCGAAGACCGGCCGCCCGGTCGCGCCGGAGGTTCGCAGGCTCGCCGAATCGCGCTGACCGATCGGCCGAGGTGATAGTTCACTATTCGCCCGCCGGTCCCGCCCGCGCCGATGCCGAGGCATCCCGCTGACCGACGCGCAGCAGCGCGATCGGCACCCGCACCCGGACCTGCACGTCCCACTCCTCCACGGTGCAATCGTCGAGTACCGCGTTCGTCCGCTCTGCGGACTCGGTAGCCGCCGCACATCCGGCCTCCGACCCACCAGTAATTGCGGCAGCCCCCGCCAGCGCCGCCATGTCCGCCGCCGACTGCGCCTGATGGCGCGCCGCCACCGCCGCCCCCACCGACACGACCAGCGCGGTCACCACCACCAGAGCCATCGCGACGAACGCCCCGACCACCGTCGCCGACCCGCGATCATTCATCCGACGGCTCCACCGCCGCGACCGCACTGGCAGTGACCGTCAACCCCGGCAACGGCGACGACGCCTCCACCCGCACCGTGACGACATCCTCGGTCCGCGACACCGTCACCCGCGCCCCCGGAGGACCGACCCGACGCGCGAGATCCAGAGCACCCACATCCCCCAGCGCCGTCAGCCGCGCTCCCTCGCGCGCCGCGTCGATACACCGGACATAGGACGTGACCGTCACCAGCGCACCCAGACACAGCACCAGGACGACCACGATCGACGAGATCGCCAGCGCGGCTTCCACCGTCACCGCGCCGGCGTCCCCCGTCACACCTGCGTCTGCAGCGCCTTGTCGATGATCCCCGTCAACGCGGTCACGATGCTGTCGCCGGTGACCACCGTGTACAGCACGGCCCCGAACGCGGCCGCGGCGATGGTGCCGATGGCGTACTCCGCCGTGGACATCCCGTCGTCCTCGGCCATCATGATCGCCGCGCGCGCTCCGAGACGGTTCAGCATTTCCCTCATGTTCTCCCCCTTCATGATCCGAGGCGGAACATCCGCCTCGGCGCTTCTGGGCGCGCCTCACAGCACGCCGCCGTTCAGAACCGACCCGGCCAGACCGATCACCACGGGCACGATGCCGAGGCAGACGAACGCGGGCAGGAAGCACAGGCCGAGCGGGCCGCTGACCATGACGCCCGCCCGCTCCCCCGCGGCAGCCGCGGCATCGTCCGCTCGGGAGCGCAGTTCCGTCGCCGCCTCGGCAGTGGCATCGGCCATGGAGGTTCCCGATCTGGCCGATCGCAGGATCACGCGCGCGACGGCCTCCGTGTCCGCATCGGCAGCGAGCGCGCTCCACGCGGATTCCGGTTCCCCACCGAGCGAGAGCACGTGAGAAGCGCGACGCAGTGCCGACGCCATCGGTTCCGGCGCGACACCGGCGACGGCAGACGCCGATGCAGCGATGTCGAGGCCGGACCGCAGACAGGACGACAGCAGATCCAGAGCACTCGCAGTCTCATGGATGTCGTACTCGCTCGGTGAGGATTGCAACTCGACGGCAGTCGGCGGGCGCAGCCGAGCCCGCGCACCGGTGGCCGGCGGCACCGCGAGGATGGCACAGGCCAGCAGGACGAATGTGGTTGTCATGACGCCACCTTCGCCACGATCGCATCGGTCCACAGGAGACCGGCACACGCGAGAGTCACGCCCACGACGAGCATGATGCCGCCGACTCCGCCGCCGGCAAGCACGGCAACGGGCGATGCGCCCATCGCCTGACCGAGCAGCGTCCCCACAGCGGGCAGAGCGGCCAGCACCGCGGCCGTCGCGCGGGGACCTGCCATCGACGCCTCGATACGTCGTGCTGATCGCGCCCGGTCCTTCAGATCGGTACGGACGGCGTCGAGCAGGGATGCGAGCCGTAGGCCGTGTACCTCGGCGACCCGCCAGACGGCTGCCACACGCGCGAAGTCGGCGCCGGATCCGAGGGCACCGACGGCGTCGGACATCGCTCCACCCAACTCGGCGCGCGCGGCGGCGGATGCGAACACCGATCCCACCTCGCTCCGATGTTCCTGCGCAGCAACGCGACAGGCCACGGCCGGGTGCGCACCGACACGGAGTTCTGCGACCACGGTGTCCAGTGCGGAACACAGGGTGGTCGACGCCGCCCGCTCGGCGACGCGGCCCGCCGAACGACTGTGCCGCACGACGAGCGTGGTCGCCAGCACCGCCAGCGCGCACCCCACGGTCCAGCCGAGGAGCACGCCGACGACCAGCGACAGCGCAGGAACCCAGATTCGGGCGGACACCTGCCCGACGAGAAACGTGCGAGCACGTCGCGGACGCAACCGACGCCGCGCGTCGTGAACCGGCACGACGAGCACGGCCAGAGCCAGACACAGCGCCGCCGCGATCACACCGGCCCCTCACGTCGCCCGAGAACGGCCAGGAGAGTGTCGTAGCCCGGCCCGTGCGCGTCCCACCGGGACCACGCGTCGACGACGGTGCACAGTCCACGCTCGTCGCGTTCGAGAACACCGATGGAGGCGAGCACGCGGCGCCCGGACGACTCCCGCGCGACGTGCAGGACCACCTGTACGGCGGCGGCGAACTGACTGTGCAACGCCGCGCGGTCCATACCGCCCAGTGCCGCAAGTGCTTCGAGCCGCGCGGGCACCTCGTCGGGCGAGTTGGCGTGCACGGTGCCCGCGCCGCCGTCGTGGCCGGTGTTGAGCGCCGTCAACAGGTCGACGACCTCGGCCCCGCGTACCTCCCCGACGACGATGCGATCCGGCCGCATCCGCAGCGCCTGTCGCACCAGGTCCCGCACATCGACCTGACCGACGCCCTCGACGTTGGCGGGGCGGGCGACGAGTTGGACGACGTGCGGGTGGGACGGTGCCAGCTCGGCCGCGTCCTCCACGCAGATGATCCGCTCGGCGGGATCCACCTCGCCCAGCAATGCCGCCAACAGGGTGGTCTTGCCCGTTCCGGTACCGCCGACGACGAGGAACGCCAACCGCCCGGAGACGATGCGCCGCAACAACTCCTCGGACCCGGCTGCGAACGCACCCGATGCCGCAAGCGCTGAAAGACCCTGCGACGCCGGACGGAGCACGCGCAGCGACAGACATGTCCCACCCTGCGCCACGGGCGCGAGTACGGCATGCAGGCGAACTCCGAAGGAGTCGCGGTCGACACCCGGCAGACGTCCGTCCACCCACGGCTGCGCATCGTCGAGCCGCCGCCCGGCGGACAGCGCCAGTCGCTGGGCGAGACGACGGACCGCAGCTTCGTCGGTGAAGCTGACACCGGCGCGGCGCAATCCGGAACCACGGTCGACCCAGACGTCCCGGGGTCCGGTGACGAGGACGTCGGTGACACCCGGTTCCCGCAGGACGGAGTCCAGAACCCCGGCGCCGCGGAACTCGGTGTCCAGGACGTGCAGCGCGGCCAACAGATCGGCATCACCGAGTACCCCGCCCGCTTCCGCGCGTAGAGCGTCGGCGATGACCGCGGGAGTCGGATCCCGATCCGAACCCGCCAGTCGGCCCCGCACCCGGTCGAGCAGATCGGTGGACACCCAGTTCGTCACGACGGCGCTCCGGTGCCGGACAGGATCGCCAGCACCGCGGATGCAGCGGCCGCCAGGGACGAGCGCCTGCCCAGCGACAGCCCGCGCCCGTCGAGCATGGCCGCCAGTCGGCGCTCGGGCCGTACCGACGCCAGCAACGGCACCTGGACAATCTCCGCGACGTCCGCGGCGGTCAAGCCTCCCGGTGCCGGTCCCCGCACGACCAGTCCGACGTTCGCGCACACCGAACCCACCGAGTCCGCGACGACACGAGCGGCGGCGGCCGAGCGCACCGTGGCGGGCGTGATCAGGACGACGAGGTCCGCGGCGTCCAACGCGCCTCGCTGCACGACTCCGTCGGTCCTGGGTGTGTCGCAGACGACCACGTCGCCGGCCGACCGTCCTGCTGCGACCACGGCACGCAGGGCGTTCTCCGTGATCACGTTCACCACGTCACGACGCGTCGAAAGCACGGCCAGGTCGTCGATACCGGGCAGCGCGTGATGCAGCGCGTCGGCCGTGACGTTGCCGCCGTCGATCACCAGGTCCGGCCACCGCAACCCGGGGGTCGTGTCGAGCCCCGCGACGAGGTCGAGGCCCCCGCCGCCGACGTCCCCGTCGACGAGCAGTGCCCGGCCGGATCGTGATGCGACGAGCGCGAGTGCCGTGGCGAAGACGGATGCACCGGCTCCCCCGCATCCCCCGGTCACCGCGATGACGACACCGTCGCCGCCACTGTCGTGGGACCGGAGCGTGAGGAATTGCATGAGGTCGGTCTCCGCGGCCGGCAGTTCGAGAACGCGCGTGGTCCGCAGGAGTGCCGCCGCCTGCCAGGACCGGACGTCGGCGGGGCGATCCGTGACGACCGCGAGCCGCGGATGGAGCGGATACTGCTGCGCAGCAGCCAGTTCGGCTTCCGCGCGAGCGACGACGACGATGTCCGCGGACTGCCAGGCGGACCTGTCGGGAAGCGCTGGCACGTGAACGGACGTCCGGCCGGCCGCGGCCGCCACTCGACGGACGTGATCGGAGACAGCGGGGTCGGACGCGACGACGAGCACTGTCCCGCGCTGCGGAGGTTGAGTCACGTGGTCGATGGTGCGGGAGACGGGCACCCGGAACCAGAGCGTCGGTCCGCATCCTGTGGACAACTCGCACCCGGGGATGACGAGAGCACTCGACCGAAAGACGTGATAGGGGGGGCCGAACCGAGGACGACCCCCGCCAGGGGGGGAGGAGGCGGGGGTCGTCGGCGTTCAGCTCCGGGGGGTCGAGCTGAACACACCCGATTCGAGACCAGGCACCCGAAATGCTACACCGCCGACAACGGCTGACGGCATGTGCGACGTGATCACGATCTGTGCTCCGACTGCAGGTCGGCCGTTACGCTGGGGACGTGACCTCACCCCTGGCTGCGGCCGACCACGGGACGCCGGGCCGAGTGGCCGCGTTCTTCGATCTGGACAAGACCATCATCGCCAAATCGTCGACGCTCGCCTTCAGCAAGCCCTTCTTCGACGGCGGGTTGATCAACCGTCGGAGCGTGCTCAAGAGCAGCTACGCCCAGTTCCTGTTCCTGGTCTCCGGAGCGGACCACGACCAGATGGAGCGCATGCGGATCCACATCGCCAACATGTGCACCGGCTGGGACGTCGAGCAGGTCCGAGCCATCGTCGCGGAGACGTTGCACGACATCGTCGACCCGCTGGTCTTCGCCGAAGCCGCGGACCTGATCGCCGACCACAAGCTGCGCGGCCACGACGTGGTCATCGTGTCGGCGTCGGGCGAGGAAGTGGTGGCTCCGATCGCGGAGGCACTGGGCGTGGACCACGACATGGGTACGCGTATGGCCGTCGCCGACGGCAAGTACACCGGTGAGCTCTCGTTCTACTGCTATGGGCCGGGCAAGGTCGTCGCGATGGAGGAGCTGGCAGAGCAGGAGGGGTACGACCTCTCCCGCTCGTACGCCTACTCCGACTCCATCACCGATCTGCCGATGCTCGAGGCCGTCGGTCACCCGACGGCGGTCAACCCAGATCGAGGGCTTCGCAAGGAAGCCGCGTCCAACGGGTGGCCCATCTTGACGTTCTCCAACCCGGTCTCGCTACGTGCTCGCTTCCAGACGCCGTCGTCGGGAACTGTCGCCGGCATGGCTGCGGTGTCGTTCGGAGCCCTCGCCGCCGGTGCTGCCACCTACAGCCTGTTGCGACGCCGACGCTGAATCGATCGGGTTCTCGGAAACCCTTGCTGTGTTGCGGGTCACAGAGTACAAATGGTCGTACGGGAAGACGGAAGGCCAAGAGCGGGCCGGAAGAGAAGGATCGCTCTCCCAGCCGGGCTTTCCCCAGCACGACCGATCAGTACCCACGCGTAGCTAGCCGCTTTGACGGCACAAGCGTTGTGGGCCTGCGAAAGTCGAGCATCAGGGATGAGAACTTCGCACTGGTTGCGGACACGAATCCCGGGCGCACGATTTCTCGCCGAGGCCTCGCGGAGCCCGCTCCGCCGCAACCCACTCTGCACGCCTGGTAACAGACGTTCGTGCTGACGGGCGACGATGCCGGGGTGAGAACTCGGCAACGTCGCCCGTTGTCGTTGCGCGACAACCCGTTCGGTCAGGTCTGGTTGTCGGCTATCGTCGTCGCCTCGGCTGCGCCGGCCTCGAAGGTGCCGCAGCACAACAACACCCAGCTCCCGACTCCCCGCTCCGTTCCCTGCGCGAAGCCGTCGGCACCGGTGCGGTACGCGGCGAGTCGGGTCGCCCAACTCACCTCGGGCACGCCGAGGTTGCGCGGATCGAAGCCGGTCGACACGGCGACCAACCGTGAGGCGGCGCGCGCGACGATGCCGTCCGCGGTGCCGAACGGCTTCAACGTCAGCAATTCGCCGTGCACGATCGCCGCGAGTACCGGCGCCGGAGCGCGAGTTCCCCCGGTCACCAGGTCGGCCAGGAACGTCAGCCTCTCGGCCACGGCCGGGTCTGCCCGCGGTCGTCCCAGCTCGTCCTGACTGGTCGCCAGGTCCGCCGCGGCCAGCAGATGCAGACGGGCCAGAGCCTGCAGGGGCGCACGCTGCCAGACCCCCACCATGATCGGCAGGCTGTCCCCGTCGAGAGCCTGAGCCACGCGCAGCGCGCCGGCCAGCAACGGCGGAGTGTCCTGCCCCTCCTCCGGAAGCGCGGTCGACGATCCTTCGATCACGGCCGACGCCCGCGCGGCACGCAGCGAGGCCTCCGAGGCAGTAGCAGCCCACCCACGCCGGTTGGCCTTGTGCCGATGCACCTCACCGAGCGCGTTGCGAGCGCGCTCGGCGGCATCACGGACGCCCTCGAGTTGCAGGATCGGGCCGAGAGGATCAGTACTCACGGAGCGAGACTACCGACAGCGGTACTAGGCGCCGAGCGGGATGGACGCTCCCGGGATCGCGTTCAGCAGGTTCTGCGTGTACTCGTCCCGGGGGTTCGCGAACACCTCGTCCGTCGACGACGCCTCGACGACCTTGCCCGACCGCATGACCAGAACCCGGTCTGCGATCTGACGCACGACGGCCAGGTCGTGCGTGATGAACACGTACGACAGGCCGAGCTCCGCCTGCAGGTCGTTGAGCAGCGTCAGAATCTGGGCCTGCACGAGCACGTCGAGAGCCGACACGGCCTCGTCGCACACGACGACCTCCGGCTGGAGTGCCAGTGCACGCGCGATCGCGATGCGCTGGCGCTGTCCACCCGAGAGCTCGTTGGGGAACCGGCGCATCACCGACGACGGGAGCGAGACCTTGTCCAGCAGGTCACGTACCCGTGCCTCGCGCTCCTTCTTCGAACCGATGCCGTGCGTACGCAGGGGCTCCTCGATGGTGCGGAAGATGGAGTACATCGGATCGAGGGACCCGTACGGGTTCTGGAAGATCGGCTGAACTCGACGACGGAAGGCGAACGTCTCCTTACGGCTCAGGCTCCAGACGTCCTGGCCGTCGAACGTCACCGATCCGGACGTCGGGGGCAGCAACCCCAGCACCATTTGCGCCACCGTGGACTTACCGGAACCCGACTCCCCCACGATGGCCGTGGTGGTGCCGCGGGGAACGGCGAACGACACGTCGTCGACGGCCAGGAAATCCGTCGACTTCCACGGTGCCCCGCCGCGGATCTTGAAGGACTTGGTCAGGCCGTTCGCGACCAGGACGTCGTCGGTCACCACCGGGGCGGCTCCGCCGATCGCGCCCTGCTCCTGCGCCAACTCCACCGCGTTCTCGATCGCCTGCTCACGAACCTCGACGCGCTTGTTGATCGACTCGAGCCGACGAGATGCCAGCGACGGAGCCGACGCGACCAGCCGTCGGGTGTACTCGTGCTGCGGGTCCTGCAGTATCTGCCGCGCCGGTCCGGATTCCACGACGCGGCCGCGGTACATGACGACCAGGTGCTCGGCGCGCTCGGCGGCCAAGCCCAGATCGTGGGTGATCAGCAGGACGGCCGTCCCGAGCTCGGCCGTCAGTCCCTCGAGGTGGTCGAGGATCTGGCGCTGCACGGTGACGTCCAGGGCGGATGTGGGCTCGTCCGCGATCAGCAGCTTCGGCCGGCAGGACAGGCCGATGGCGATGAGCGCGCGTTGCCGCATTCCGCCGGAGAACTCGTGCGGGTACTGGTTGACCCGCTTGTCGGCGTCGGACATACCCGACTCGGTGAGCAGTTCGATCGCCCGCTTCTTGGCGGCCTTGCCCTTGGCGACGTTGTTCGCCGCGAGGGTCTCCTCGATCTGGAAGCCGATCTTCCACAAGGGGTTCAGATTCGACATCGGGTCCTGCGGGATCAGACCGATCTTCTCGCCGCGTAGTGCGACGATGTCCTTCTTCGAGGCCTTGGTGACATCGACACCGTCGAAGAGGATCTCTCCACCGGTGACCGTGCCGGACCCCGGAAGCAGATCGATGATCGAATGCGCCGTCGTCGACTTGCCGGAACCCGACTCACCGACGATCGCCACGGTCTGTCCCGGATACACCGACAGCGACACTCCGCGAACGGCTTTCGTGGATCCGAACGAGACCTCCAGATCCTTGATTTCGAGAAGGGGCTTGTCCACGGGCGAGTTCATCGCTTCCTCGACTTCGGATCGAGGGCGGCGCTCAGGGCGTCGCCCATCATCATGAACGCGAGCACCGTGATCGCCAGCGCTGTCGCGGGATAGAACAGAATCGGCGATCCGGACCGCAGACGTGACTGGCCGGTGCTGATGTCACCGCCCCACGACACCACGGACGGAGGAAGCCCCACGCCCAGATACGACAGAGTTGCCTCGAGCGTGACGAACACACCCAGCGTGATCGTGGTGGTGACGATCACCGGACCGAGCGAGTTCGGGATGACGTGGCGGAGCAGGGTTCGGAAGCGACTGACACCGAGAGATGTTGCTGCGGTGATGAAGTCGGCGTTCTTGACCGACAGCACCGCACCGCGGGTGATGCGGGCGATCTGTGGCCAGCCGAACACGGCGATGATGCCGACCACCACCCAGGTGTTGCGGTCACGCAGGACCTGGAGCAGGACGATGGCACCGAGGATGAGCGGGATACCGAAGAAGATGTCGGTGACGCGGGACAGCAGCGAGTCCAGCCATCCACCGTAGAAGCCGGCGAGGGCGCCGAGGATGCCACCGAACAGCAGCACCGCGAGCGTCGAGAGGACACCCACCGTCACCGAGGCGCGGGCGCCGTACACGGTGCGCGCGTAGACGTCACAGCCCTGGAGGTCGAATCCGAACGGGTGGCCGGGCATACGGCCGGCCATGGAGAAGTCACCGTTGCAGTAGCGCGGGTCCTGGCTGGTGAACAAGCCGGGGAAGATCGCCACGACGATCACGAAGACGATGAGCAGACCCGAGATGACGAACAGCGGACTTCTCCGGAGGTTGCCCCACGCGTCCTTCCAGAAGCCCGACGGTGACTCCGACTCGTCGACCGAGTCGGTGACCGCGACCTCCACCTCGGACGGTCCGGCCACGAAGTACTGCTGCGCGGCGCGGGTTGTCGGCTCGACGGACTCAGACATAGCGGATCCTCGGATCGAGTACGGCGTAGAGCAGATCGACGACGAGATTCGCGACGATGTAGATGACGATCAGAACGGTCACGAACGAGACGACCGTCGGCGCTTCCTGCCGGACGATGGCTTGGTACAGCGTGCCGCCGACGCCGGGGATGTTGAAGATGCCCTCGGTGACGATGGCGCCCGCCATGAGCGCACCCAGGTCGGCACCCAGGAACGTGACGACGGGAATCAGGGAGTTCCGCAGGATGTGCACGGTGACGACGCGCTTGCGGCTCAACCCTTTCGCGGTCGCGGTGCGCACGTGGTCGGCGTTCAGGTTCTCGATGATCGACGACCGTGTCAGACGCAGAACGTAGGCGAAGGACACCAGTCCGAGCACGAAGGCGGGGAGCAGCAATTTGCCGACCGTGGCGTCGCCGCCCACGGTGACCGGCGCGATCCCCCACTTGATGCCGAGGAAGAACTGACCCAGGAAACCGAGCACGAAGATCGGGACGGCAATGACGATGAGGCTGATGACGAGCACTGTGCCGTCGAAGATTCCGCCCTTGCGGATGCCGGTCAGGACACCGAAGCCGATGCCGAAGACCGCTTCGATGATGAGCGCCATCACGGCGAGCTTGATGGTGACCGGGAAGGCCTGGGCCATGACCTCGGACACCGGACGACCGGAGAAGGACGTACCGAAGTCGAGTGTGAAAATACCCTTGATGTACTGCAGGTATTGCAGGTAGAACGGGTCGTTCAGGTGGTATCGGGCACGAAGCGCTGCCTGCACTGCCGGTGTCAGCGGCTTGTCGCCACCGAGTGCCGCAATGGGGTCTCCGGGAAGGAGGAACAACATTGCGTAGATGAGGAGGGTCGCGCCGATGAAGACCGGGATCATCTGCAGGACGCGTCGCCCGATGTACCAGGTCATCGAGTCACTTTCAGTGTGAGGTCACACGGGGCGCCCGGCCCTCGCGGCCGGGCGCCCTGCATGAATTACCGTGTGGGCTGTATCAGCCCTTGGTGACGTTCTCGTAGTCCGGCAGGCCGTTCCACGTGATCGCGACATCGCCGACCAGCGTCGAGTAGCCGGCCGCGTTGATGTAATCCCACATCGGGATGGCGGGCAGTTCCTTGAGCAGGATCTCCTGGGCCTTGTTGGTCAGGTCGTAGGAGGTCTGTGCGTCCGGAGCTGCCTCGGCGTCGCGCAAGGCGGCGTCGAATGCCGGGTTGGAGTAGTCACCGTCGTTGGAGCCGGCACCCGTCACGAAGATCGGCTCGAGGAACTCGAGCAGCGACGGGTAGTCGCCCTGCCAGCCGGTGCGGAACGCCGTCTGGATGGTGCGGTCGGTGATCTGGGTACGCACCTGGGCGAAGGTCGGCTGAGGAGCACCGACTGCCTCGATGCCCAGGGTGTTGCGGACACTGTTCATCGCTGCGTCGATCCACTCCTGGTGGCCGCCGTCGGCGTTGTACGCGACCTGGAACGAGCCGGTCCACGGAGAGATGGCGTCTGCCTGCGCCCACAGGGCCTTGGCCTGGTCCGGGTTGTAGTCCAGAACCTCGCTGCCGGGGATGGAGTCACTGTGTCCGGGCAGCGTCGTGGCGGTGAAGTCCTTCAGCGGCTGACGGACGCCCTGGAAGATCTGCTGCGTGATCTGGTCGCGGTTGATCGCCATCGAGATGGCCTGGCGACGCAGGTTGCCCTCTTCGCCGGAGAAGTGCTGCAGGCGTGCAGGAATCGTGATGGTCTGATTCTGCGCGGTCGGCGTCTTCAGTGCGCGGTCGCCGAGGTCCGATTCGTACGTCGGCAGCGCGCTCGGCGGAATCGTGTCCAGAACGTCGAGGTTGTCGGACTGCAGATCGGCGTACGCCGTGTCGAACGAGCTGTAGAAGACGATGCCGAGACCCGAGTTCTTCGGGACGCGGTTGCCCTTGTAGGTCTCGTTCGGCACCAGGTCCAGGCGCACGTTGTGCTGCCACGCACCCTCGCTCGCGAACTTGTACGGACCGTTGCCGATCGGGTTCTCGCCGAACGCCTTCATGTCCGCGAACGCGGCCTCGGGCAACGGGTAGAACGGCGTGAACCCGAGACGGAGCTCGAAGTCGATCGTGGGCTGCTTCAGCTGAACCGTGAACTCCGTGTCGCTCACGACCTTCAGGCCGGACATGGTCTGAGCGGTCGGCGTCTCGGTCGACACCTCGTCGTATCCGAGGATGGGCTCGAAGAACGACTGCTGCAGCTGCGCGTTGGTGCCCAGTGCGCCGTAGTTCCAGGCGTCGACGAACGACTTCGAGGTGACGGCGGTGCCGTCGGAGAAGGTCCAGTCGGGCTTGATCTTGATGTCGTAGTTGACGTTGTCGGACGTGTCGATCGACTCGGCGACCTCGTTCGAGGGAACACCCTTGTCGTCGTACGACGTCAGTCCGGCGAACAGGCGATCGACGATGCGGCCGCCACCGTTCTCGTTGGTGTTGGTCGGCACGAGGGGGTTCTGGGGCTCGGATCCGTTGGCGGTCACGATTCCGCCGCCACCGCCGCTACCACCGTCGCTCGAGCTCCCACCGCACGCGGTGAGCATTGCTCCGGCGACGACGACCGCAGCTGCGGCCGTCATTATGCGTCTTGCACGCAAGATGTTCCTCCATCGTGTGGAAGGCGCGGCTGTGGCCGCACCCGCTCCCGCACCAGCGGGAATCATGAGTGGTGACCGAACACGAGAGCGTTGTTCGCAGTCGCAACGATCTGATATTCGCTTGACTTTAGACACACGTTTTCCGTTTGTCGTCCACTCCCCCCAAATCGATCCGCTCCGTGATCGGTCACGAAACGTCGACGTAACCTGACAGGACTGGACATCACCGGTCCGACAGCCTGAAACCCCGGCGTCGGGGCGAGATCGAACCCGTCATCGTTCGACGTAACCGCCTATCGCGGGTACCCGACCACCCAGCGCAGAGAGCGGGGTTGCAGCACCCTGCAACGGTGCCACGGGCCGCAGAGGTGACTACCCTCACAGTCGCAAGAACCAGCCGCAAAAAGCGAAAGAGGTCGCGTTCGGATGACGGAATCAGCAGTGAACGAGCACCCGGTGTCCTACCCACCCAGCGACGACTTCGTCGCGCAGGCCAACGCCGGGGCCGAGCTGTACGCGTCGGCGAAGGACGACCGACTCGCGTTCTGGGCGGAACAGGCGAACCGGCTGCACTGGCACACCCCGTTCGAGCAGGTCCTCGACTGGTCCGACGCACCCGTCGCGAAGTGGTTCGTCGGCGGCGAGCTCAACGTCGCGTACAACTGCGTCGACCGGCACGTCGTGGAGGGCCGCGGCGACCAGGTGGCGATCCACTGGGAGGGCGAGCCCGGCGACAGCCGCGAGATCACCTACTCCGATCTCCTCGCCGAGGTCAGCCGAGCCGCCAACACGTTCACCGAGCTCGGACTGGTCTCCGGCGACCGCGTGGCGATCTACATGCCGATGGTTCCCGAGGCGATCGTCTCGATGCTCGCCTGCGCCCGCCTCGGCCTGACCCACAGCGTCGTGTTCGCCGGCTTCTCCTCCTCGGCACTGCGGTCGCGTATCGACGACGCCGAGGCCAAGCTCGTCGTCACCACCGACGGCCAGTGGCGACGCGGCAAGGCCGCGCCCCTCAAGGATTCCGTCGACGAAGCGGTGGACGGCGCCGCGTCGATCGAGCACGTCCTGGTGGTCAAGCGCACCGACATCGACGTCCAGTGGACCGAGGGACGCGACCTCTGGTGGCACGAGAGCGTCGGCAACGCCTCACCCGAGCACGAGGCCCAGCCGTTCGACTCCGAGCACCCTCTCTTCATCCTCTACACCTCCGGCACCACCGGTAAGCCGAAGGGCATCATCCACACCAGCGGTGGGTACCTGACGCAGACCGCGTACACCCACCACTACGTCTTCGACCACAAGCGTGGCAAGGACGTCTACTGGTGCACCGCCGACATCGGCTGGGTGACCGGCCACAGTTACATCGTCTACGGCCCGCTGGCGAACGGCGCGACGCAAGTTGTCTACGAGGGAACACCGAATTCCCCCGACGAGCACCGGCACTGGAACATCATCGAGAAGTACGGCGTCTCCATCTACTACACGGCGCCCACCCTGGTGCGCACGTTCATGAAGTGGGGTCGCGAGATCCCCGACGCCCACGACCTGTCGTCGATCCGACTCCTCGGCAGCGTCGGCGAACCCATCAACCCCGAAGCGTGGCGATGGTTCCGCGATGTCATCGGAGCCGGAAGCGCCCCGATCGTCGACACGTGGTGGCAGACCGAGACCGGCGCGATCATGGTCTCGCCGCTCCCCGGTGTCACCGCGACCAAGCCCGGCTCGGCCCAGACTCCCCTCCCCGGCATCTCGGCGGCGATCGTCGACGACGACGCGAAGGTGCTCGGCCCCGGCGGAAACGGCTACCTCGTGCTGGACGAACCGTGGCCGTCGATGCTGCGCGGTATCTGGGGCGACATGGAGCGCTACAAGGACACCTACTGGTCGCGCTATGCCACCGAGGGCTGGTACTTCGCCGGCGACGGCGCCCGCTTCGACGAGGACGGTGACCTCTGGGTCCTCGGCCGGGTCGACGACGTCATGAACGTCTCCGGCCACCGCATCTCCACCTCCGAGGTCGAGTCGGCACTGGTCAGCCACCACGGTGTCGCGGAAGCAGCCGTCGTGGGTGCCGCGGACGACACCACCGGCCAGGGCATCGTCGCGTTCGTGATCCTGCGCGGCGGAGTCGAGAACACCGGCGACGCTCTCATCGCGGAACTGAAGGCTCAGGTGTCCAAGGAGATCTCCCCGATCGCCAAGCCGCGTCAGATCACGGTCGTGCCGGAGCTGCCCAAGACCCGCTCGGGCAAGATCATGCGCCGCCTGCTCCGCGACGTGGCCGAGGGCCGCGACCTCGGTGACACCTCCACCCTCGTCGACCCGGCGGTCTTCGACGCGATCACCAAGGCAAGCCAGAAGTAACACGCACAGAGAAAGGGGCTCGTGCACCGTGTGCACGAGCCCCTTTCTGCTGTCACCGGTCAGGACACGGCGTCGAGGTCTCGTCCGCGCGTCTCCTTCATGACGACGAGCGCGAACAGGGTCAGCGCCGCGGCGATGGCGAGGTACACGCCCACCCACGCGACGCCGTACGAGTTCACCAACCAGGTCGCGATGAACGGTGCCACCGCAGCACCCAGGATGCTGGCGGTGTTGTACGAGATTCCCGATCCGGTATAGCGCACGTTGGTCGGGAACAGCTCGGGCAGAACAGCACTCATCGGTCCGAAGGTCAGACCCATCAGCGCCAGCCCGACGCACATGAACAGCAGCATCCGGCTCTCGGTCGCGGACTCGGGAGCGGCGAACCACTTGAACGACAGGCCGAACAGGATGATCGCGGTGGTGATGACGATCAGCGTGATGCGGCGGCCGAACCGATCGGCGAGCCATCCCGAGACCGGGACGAATGCGGCGAAGAACAACACCGAGATGAGCTGCAGACCGAGGAAGTCGGTGTAGGCGATGGTCACGGCGACACCGCTGTGATCGACCACCTTGCCGGTGCCGTAGCTGACCACCCACGTCGTCATGACGTAGAACAGCGTGTACGTCGCGAGCATGACGAACGTGCCCAGGATCAGCGGACGCCAGCTGGTCTTGAAGACTTCTGCCACAGGCGTTTTGACGCGCTGGCCGTTGGCCACGGCGCGCTTGAACACCGGCGTCTCCTCGAGCTTGAGACGCACGTACAGGCCGATGATCACCATGATGGCGCTGAGCAGGAACGGCACTCGCCAGCCCCAGGTGAGGAACGCGTGATCGGCACCGGAGGTCTTGGAGTCGTAGTCCAACGACAACGTCAGGATCAGGAAGATGCCGTTGGCCATCAGGAAGCCGATGGGCGCGCCGAGCTGCGGCCACATCGCGGCCCAGGCCCGCTTGCCCTCCTTGGCGGTCTCGGTCGCCAGCAGTGCGGCGCCCGACCACTCGCCGCCCAGGCCGACACCCTGCGTGAAACGCATGAGCGCCAACAGCATCGGGGCGATGATGCCCACGCTGTCGTAGGTGGGAAGCAGTCCGATGAGGAAGGTCGCGATACCCATGGTGAGCAGGGACCCGACCAGGGTCGCCTTCCGGCCGATGCGGTCACCGAAGTGCCCGAACAGAACCGAACCGATGGGGCGGGCGACGAACGCCAACCCGAAGGTCGCGAACGAGGCGAGGAGCGCGGTCGTGTCATTGCCCGCGGGGAAGAACAGGCGCGGGAAGACCAGGACGGCGGCCGTCGCATAGATATAGAAGTCGAAGAACTCGATGGACGTTCCGACCATCGAGGCGATGACGATGCGGCTGCGGGGTACGCCGTCCACGTCGTCGGACGTCGGACCGGAGACGCGGGAACCGTCGGGGTTCGGCATGCGGTCCGCTGATGTACTTGTCACGGATTGGGCTCCTGTTTGCGGAAAGCCTCCTGGTGAGGAGGCGGGTTCGTCAGCAGGAAGCTACCGGACGACATGTGAGTTCAGGACCGATACCGTCCACTCGGTTCGTGACCGGTCCCAACCCGCGGCCGGAGCACTGTCGCCCGACGGCGATAGGGTGAGCGCGGACCGGGTAAGGACATAGGGTGGGGTTCAGTCCGTAACGGTTCAGTTCGAGACCAGGACCCACCGCGCCAGAAGTCAGCACATCGAAGGGATTCGCACGTGAGCAGCAGCCGAGGCACCGACAAGGGTGGTCAGACGACTGCACCGGCCAGCATCTCCTCGATCCCGCTGACGGACGTCGACAGCCGCAGCAACCCGTCCACCGCCAGCATCGGCACGCTGGTCAAGGACGCGACCGCGCAGGTCTCGACTCTGGTCCGCGCCGAGGTCGAGCTGGCCAAGGCCGAGGTCACCGGCGAGATCAAGAAGGGCCTGCAGGGCAGCGTCCTGTTCATCCTCGCGCTGGCAGTCCTCATCTTCAGTTCGTTCTTCTTCTTCTTCTTCCTCGCGGAGCTGCTCAACGTCTGGGTCACGCGCTGGCTCGCCTTCCTGATCGTCTTCCTGATCATGATCGTCATCACCGCGCTGCTCGCGTTCCTCGGCTACCTGCGAGTGAAGAAACTGCGCAAGCCGGCCAAGACGATCGATTCGCTCAAGGCCGCGTCGTCCGTACTCCCGGGTCAGGGCGACTCCTCGGCGAAGCAGTTGGACGCGCTGGACGTGCGCGCTCCGCTGTCGCGCTGAGTCAGCGCGCAGTGGCAGCACCCGATCCGTCCACCGTCCGGTACCCCGGTCCGTGGCAGCATCGCGACGTCCGCGCCAACGGCATCCGTTTCCACGTCGTCGAGGTGGAGCCGGCAGCTGCGACGCGTGAGGCGGCTCCCCTGGTGATCCTGGTGCACGGATTCGCCGATCTCTGGTGGTCGTGGCGGCACCAGCTCAGGGCACTCGGCGCAGCCGGGTTCCATGCCGTCGCGGTCGACCTGCGCGGATACGGCGACAGCGACAAGCCGCCCCGCGGATACGACGGGTGGACACTCGCCGGAGACATCGCCGGACTCGTTCGAGCGCTCGGTCACGACGACGCGGCACTGGTGGGACACGCCGACGGTGGACTCGTGTGCTGGGCGACCGCAGCACTGCATCCCCGCGCGGTGCGCTCGATCGCCCTCATCGCGTCGCCGCACCCGATCTCGCTTCGCCGCGCTGCGACGCGCGATCCAGCGCAGCGGTCCGCGTTGATGCCGTCGTTCCTGCGCTATCAGATTCCCCGCGTCCCCGAACGCACGCTCACCGCCGACAACGGCCTGGAAGTGGAGCGCCTGGTGCGCAGCCGCTCGTCGGAGCAGTGGCAACGGAGCGAGGAGTTCGGCGACGTCATGTCCCGGATGCGCTCGGCGATCCGCATTCCCGGCGTCGCCCACAGCACTCTGGAATATCAGCGGTGGGCCTTCCGGAGCCAGTTCCGCTCCGACGGCCGACGATTCCGCGCCGCCGTCGACAAGACACTCGATCTTCCGGCCGTGCAGATACTCGGATCCGACGACCCGTACGTGCTGGCAGCGACAGCCCGGCGCGACGTGAGGTGGGCGCCGCGTCTGATCGAGCACACGGTCGCCGGGTCCGGCCACTACGTGCATCAGGAACGCCCCGACGAGGTAGCCGACATCCTGGTCGACCACCTGCGCTGACGTCAGCCGGCGAGTGGGTCGAGAAGGTCCCGCTCGATGATCGATTCGAGGCCGACGCGCACACGCCCCGAGGGCGGCGGGGTTCCTCGACCGAACAACCGGACCACCGCTGCGACTGATGCGCCGCCGAGCGCCACGTCGCTCCCGAGCTGCGGCCACGTGGACAGCGTCGTCCCGATATCGGGCAGTGAGGCGGCCATCCGCGCCGTGATGCTGTCCATCCCCAGGATGCGACCCGCGAGCGGAGCCTTCTCCCGTGGAGACATCCCTGCCACCGAGGCGGCATCGACGTCACCGAGGAGACCGTGGAAGAACGGCCTGTCCGGTTCGAGGTCGAATCGTTCGATGTCGAGGACGCCGCCGTCGCTGGTCTCCATGATCACCGGGATGCCGCGGCGCCGACAGTGTTCACGGACCTGCATCTTCGCGTCGATGGAGTCGCACTCCTCGACGACGATGTCGAGACCGTCGAGGAACGCGTCGAGAGTCGACTCGTCCACACCTCGCTCGAACGTGCCGACCGCGAGGTACGGGTCGAGCTCGGCGATACGACGAGCGGCCAGAACGGACTTGTTGACGTCGAGGTCGAAGACGGTCGCGGGTACCCGGTTCAGGTTCGACAGATCGAGTTCGTCGAAGTCGGCGAGTCTGAGCTCGCCGCACAGACCCTCGAGCGCCAGCGTGTGCGCCACCGCATGACCGACGCTCAGGCCCACCACGCCGATCCGGATGCCGACCGCGGCGTTCTGCTCGTCGAGAGTGATCTTGTTGCGGTTCCTGTCCAGACGGAGCCGCCGGAAGCCGCGCGGTCCGAGGACGCGCACCATCGAGCGCCGCCACGGATAGTGCACCCAGCGGGTCGGTTCGGACAGCAGATCGTCCGGCGGAGTGGGCATCAACTCACGGAGCGACGCCAGCTGTCCGTCGGTGGAGTCCAGGACCGCCTCCGTGCCGAGCAGATGCTCGATCCGGGCTGCGTCGTCCTCGTCGGAGGTATCGAGGACCACATGCTCGCTCACACTCACCACTCCTGTCGCTCTGTCAGCTGGTCGTCGGGCGAGGCAGCGGTTCGGTCCGGTCGCGGCGCTGCGACGTCGCGGACGCCCACAGCACTACATCCTCCAGAGCGAACGCGACACGATCGCGGCCGGCCGTCTTCGCGGAGTAGAGCGCGCGATCGGCCGCGTACGTCAACCGGTCCAAGGTGGCCTCGACGTCGTTCGCACCGTTCTCGTCGAACACCACACTCGCCTGTGCCACACCGATACTGACCGTCACGTCGCACGCGTACCGGACACTCTCGAGAATGTCGTCCTCGAGTCCCGCGACGGACTTGCTCAGTCCCAGGACGAGAAACTCCTCGCCGCCGAGTCGAGCAACCACGGCGTCCTCCGGCACGCATGCCGCGATGGCCTCGGCGACCGTCGTCAGGACGACGTCTCCGGCAGCATGCCCGCGGGTGTCGTTGACGGACTTGAAGTGGTCGACGTCCACGAGAGAGACGACGATCGAGTTACTGGTCTCCGACGCCTCGTCGAGCATGGTCTGCACGCGCGGCAACATCCCGCGGCGGTTGAGCAGGCCGGTCAGCGGATCCGTGTTGGCCAGCGTCTCGAGACGCGCGGTGACCGCCTCGAGCGAGCTGCGCATGGTCGCGATGAGGATTGCCGGAACGACCACCGTCGTCACGGCAGCACCGGCGGCGACGAACCGCACCGCGCCCTCGGAACCGTTTATGCTCAGCGCGGTCGCCAGGACGACGGCAGCGCTGGTGAGCGAGACGGTGACGCGGGGAGGCGACCCGGACGCCGCGATGGCGGGTACGACGGCCAGCATCGCCGTGACGGCACGCGAACCGGACGGGTCGGCGATGAGGAACGCGGAGATCGCGACACCCACCATGCCGCCCGATCCGAGGATCGTGAACTGTCTGTCCGACAGTCGCCCGGACCGCAACGTGACGGCGACGGTGACCAGCGTGAAGGCGACGATGACGGCCAGGATCGGCAGCGTGCCCGCACGGATGAACGTGGGCTGGACGATGGCGATGATCAGGAGAGGAAGCGCACCCGATGCGCTGGCCATGACAGCCTTCGACCGCATGTCGAAGGAGTCACCGGTCATACGTGACCGGCGACCGCTGCCGCGGCTCATCCTTTCCTTCTCTCCTGTTGTCGTGGCCGTCACCCGTGACGACCCGTCTGCATCTCGTCGTCTACTTCCCCGTGCCGCAGATTCCCAATCGACCACACGTGGTGGCGACCAGGAGCCCCTTCTACACCGGCAGAGTCATGGTGTCGACAATCGCGCATCGGCTGCTCCCCCCGTCGAGCCGGGCGATGTGGGTTGTCGGACCACGCACCGCCTCAGGTCACCGTACGCGGTAAGTGCGCCCTACGGCATGTCCTGCGCGGGGGTCTCAGGCGACGCAGGAGCCGGTACCGGCAGGAACCCCGTTCTGCAGCCCCCGTGCCACCTCATCGGCGACTTCCGACGCGGTGAGCACGAATCCGGTATCCGAATCGTCCACGGCCGCACCGAACACCACACCGAGCACTCGGCCGTCCGTGGTGACGAGAGGACCGCCCGAATTGCCCTGTCGGATGGACCCCCGCACGGTGTAGACCTCGCGGTCGACCGTTCCCGTGCGGTAGATGTTCGGACCCGTCAGGTTCAGCGTCTCGCGCACCCTGGCCGGCGACGCCGTGTACGGCCCGCCTCCCGGATACCCCAGCACGACGGCGTCGGTACCCGGGTCCGCGCTCTCGGTCACGAACGGCAGGACCTCGGCCTGCAGATCCGGGACATTCAGGACGGCGATGTCGACCGACGGATCGAACAACACGACCTCGGCATCGAGCGCACCCGCGTCGGTGTCCACCACCACCGACGACGTGCCCGCGACGACGTGCGCGTTGGTGATGACGCGGCCGGGACCGATGACGAATCCGGATCCCTCGAGCGCCTTCTGGCAACTCTCGGCGATGCCGCGGATCCGCAGCACGCTGTCCTGGAGGTCGGCCGCGACGGGCGATGCGAGAACACTGGGATCGGGCGGACCCACGTCGGCGACGGGTGTACGGCCGAAGGGACCGATGACGTCGGGCAGTCCGGAGGTGTCGAGCAGGGCGGAGAAGTCGTTGGGGATCTCGCGCACCCACTCGGGGGCGATGTCGTCGACCGCTCCGAGGATCGAGGATCCACGGACTGCCGCGGCGATCTGGGGCTGGGACGCCGCTGTCAGCGGAATCGCGAGCAACCATGCCGCCACGAGAACGGCGACGGCCTGCAGACCGGCGCCGATCAGGCTGTCGATCGACCGCGCCGCGGGACTGTGGATACCGCTGCGGAGAGCGCGACCCAGCACCATGCCGGCGATCTCACCGACGATCACCATCAGGACGATCAGACCGATACCGACGAGGACGCGCATGCGACCTTCGTCGACATGGGTAAGAACCCGTGGCGCGAGCAGGATGCCGGCGACGGCGCCCAGGACCACACCGAAGAACGCGAACGCCGACGCCACGGCGCCTTGCCGCCACCCCGACGACGCCGCGAGCAGCGCCACCAGGAGCACACCGATGTCGAGCCACGTGGAGCCGGTCACGGGTGCAGTTCCTCTCCGACGGCCGCGAGGGCCGTCTCGAGGTCACGGACGTCGCCGTTGTCCCACGGGGCACTCCACCCCGCCGTCTCGAGAACGCCCGACAGCACTCCGGCCGTGAAACCCCACACGAGCATTCCTTCCACTGCGAACGCCGGACCCCGATATCCCATGGGGTGGCGCACCACGAATCTGTTGCTCGGATCGAGCAGGTCGGTCAACGGCACCGCCACGACGCGTTCGGTCTCCCCGGTGTCGACGACGGCCACGGCACTCGGGGTACGCCAGTACGCCACCACCGGCGTGACCTCGAACCCGGAGGGCGGCACGAAGATCGACTCGAGAACCGTGAGCACCTCGACACCCGACGGGTCGACGCCCGTCTCCTCCTGCGCCTCACGCAGCGCCGTGCCGACGGGTCCGTCATCGCCCGGGTCCGCCGCACCGCCGGGAAACGCGACCTGACCGCGATGCTGCCGGAGCGACGAGGCACGTTGCGTCAGAAGGACACTCGCGTCGGAGGGCAGCTCGAGCGAATCCGGACGGCCGCCGAACAGGACGAGTACCGACGCGGGACGGACCACTGTGCCGTCGGGGGCGTGCCGGGCAATCACCGGATTGCCGGCCTCGTCGTCGACGGACTCGACGGATGCGATGCGGGTGAGCCACGCAGGGGTGCTCACGCAGCGACTCCGAGGTAGTCGGACACGGCGGCGGCGATCTCGTCGACGGACCGGAACGGCTGCGGCAGGACCTTGGCGACGGTTCCGTCCGCGGCGACGAGGACCGTCACGGGCAGCACGGCGGGCGCACCGACCGCTGCGGCCACCGACGCGGACGCGTCCTGGACTCCGGGCAACCGGACGCCGTAGTCGGACAGGCGGGCCAGGGCGTTGCCCTGCTGGGGATCCTCGTGCACCGTCAACACGGTAACGGCACCCGCTGCGCGTTCCGCGTACTGCGCCATGAACGGCAGCTCCTCGGCGCACGGACCGCACCAGTACGCCCACAGATTGACCACCGTCGGACGCCCGGCGATCGCCGCTCCGATATCGACGGGCGACCCGTCGGCCAGGCAGGTGGTGCGGACACCTGCCAAGGGACCCGACGCCGCCGCGTCCGGAGCCGGCTGGGGGCACGCCGCGAGGTCGGCGCGCTCGCGCAGGGGCGCCAGATCCGATGCCGTCGCATCGTCCGTCGCGGTGGTGCCGAAGGTGTCGCGGTAGTCGGCGAAGCTGGTGGGGCCCGTGCCCTCGTCGGAGCCACGCGGCCAGATGGCCACGATCAGGGCGACGACGACGACCAGCGCGGCGAGGCTCCACCTCGCTGCGGACGATCTGCTCACGACTCGATGCCCGCCAGTTCCAGGATGTGGTCGGTCTCGGGACCCTTGACCAGGGCCGCGGCCTTCACCTTGTCGGTGGGACCCAGACCGTAGGACGGGCAGTCCTTGGCCAGGATGCAGACGCCGCACGCCGGCGTCCGGGAGTGACACACGCGTCGACCGTGGAAGATCACCCGGTGGGACAGGATCGTCCATTCCTTTCGGGGTATCAGCTCACCGACGGCGTGCTCGACCTTGACCGGGTCCTCGAGGTCCGTCCATCCCCATCGACGCACCAACCGCCCGAAGTGCGTGTCGACGGTGATGCCCGGGATGTCGAACGCATTGCCCAGCACGACGTTGGCCGTCTTGCGTCCGATGCCCGGAAGCGTCACCAGATCTTTCAGCGATGCGGGGACCTCGCCGTCGAACCGCTCGAGCAGTTCCCGGCCGAGGCCGATGAGCGAGTTCGCCTTGTTCCGGTAGAAACCCGTGGACCGGATGTACTCCTCGAGCTCGGTGCGGTCCGCCTCTGCGTAGTCGCGGGCCGACCGGTACGCCGCGAACAGGGGCGGCGTCACCTCGTTCACCCGCTTGTCGGTGCACTGCGCCGACAGGATGGTGGCGACCGCGAGTTCGAGCGGAGTGGTGAAATCGAGCTCGCAGTAGACGTGCGGGAACACCACTCCGAGGCTCCGATTCATCCGGCGCGCCCGCCGTGTGAGGGCGAGGGCGGACTCGTCGCGTTTGCCCACGTGGGAGGTGTCGCCGGATGATTTCTGCACGCCACGACTCTACGGAATGCCCCTGACAACACACGGCGATCGTGTCCGCGTCGGTGACCCCGCCGTGTTCTTTTCGAGACGTCGACAGTGTTTACTCCTCGGTATGCAAGCACTCGCTGTGGTTCTGTTCCCGGTCTTGCTGATGCTGTTCGCTCTCGCCATGGAACGCTTCGAGGCGCGCCTGAACCGCGTCGGTGTCCGCGAGCAGGAAGTCCAGGAATTCCTGGATTCCGCCAGCTCGGCCGAGGTCGCCACGCTCGCCGCGGAAGGATTTCCGCACGCACTCGCACGTTTCCGTAGTCGACGTCGCCGCGGTGGCGACGTGATCGACGACGATGTCGCACTCCTCGCCGATCGTGAACGTCGCGCCAGCTGACACCTCCGGCGGAGCCGCGACGCGTCGATGGTGGCTGTGATCACTCCTAGGACGCTGTCGCGACGTAGAGTACGACCGAGTTCATATTCGTAGATCGGCCGATCTTTCAGCGCAAGGAGTACACGTGGACGAGGTACTGGCAAGAGCCGGCATCTTCCAGGGAGTCGAGCCGTCCGCGGTGTCGGCTCTGACCAAGCAGCTGCAGCCGGTCGACTTTCCTCGAGGTCATGTCGTCTTCAACGAGGGTGAGCCCGGAGACCGGCTCTACATCATCGTCAGCGGCAAGGTGAAGCTCGGACGCCGCTCACCCGACGGTCGTGAGAACCTGCTGACCATCATGGGACCGTCCGACATGTTCGGTGAACTCTCGATCTTCGACCCGGGCCCCCGCACCTCGACCGCCACGACGGTCACCGAGGTCCGCGCCGTGAGCATGGACCGCGAAGCGCTCAAGGCCTGGATCGACCAGCGCCCCGAGATCGCCGAGCAGCTTCTGCGCGTGCTCGCTCGTCGTCTGCGTCGCACCAACAACAGCCTCGCCGACCTCATCTTCACCGACGTCCCCGGCCGCGTCGCCAAGGCTCTGCTGCAGCTGGCACAGCGTTTCGGCACGCAGGAGGCGGGTTCGCTCCGCGTCGTCCACGACCTCACGCAGGAAGAGATCGCGCAGCTCGTCGGCGCATCCCGCGAAACGGTCAACAAGGCGCTCGCCGACTTCGCTCACCGCGGTTGGCTGCGCCTCGAGGGCAAGAGCGTACTGATCTCCGACTCCGAGCGACTCGCCCGGCGCGCCCGCTAACTTCTCAGATACTCGAGCTGGGCCTTGACGGACATACGAGCCGCCGGCCACAGCTTCTTGTCCACGTCGGCGTACACGTGGCGCACCACCTTCAAGGGTGTGGCGTCCGCGCCGATCACCGACAGTGCCTCGCGCACCTGGTCGAGCCGCTGTTCACGGTGCGCTCGGTAGGTGCGCGCCAGCAGAGCCGTGTCCGGATGGTCGGGTCCGTGGCCCGGAAGGGCGACCCGGCCCTCCCCGAGCTGCTCCAGGCGGTCGAGAGAGGACAGGTAGTCGGCCAGACTGCCGTCCTTGCCGTCGAGGACGCTCGACCCGGAGCCCAGAATGGTGTCGCCGGTCAGGACCGCGTCCTCCATGACCAGACTGATCGAGTCCGCCGTGTGACCGGGTGTCGCCGCGACCGTCAGTTCCACACCCGCCGCCGAGATCACCTCGCCGTCCACCAGAGGCGCCGCGTCGCCGCGGCAGTGTGCGGGCGTGACAGCGCGTACCGGAGCGGACGTGAGCTTGTGCAGCCTGGCGATGCCGCCGGTGTGGTCGTGGTGACGGTGGGTGATCAGCACCAGGGCGACGGGACCGTGAGCAGCCACCAGATCGACGTGCGAGCGCTTCCGCGGACCGGGATCGACCACGATGCAGTCCTCACGGCCGGGCGCTCGGAGGATCCAGGTGTTGGTCCCGTCCAAGGTCATCTTGCCGGGGTTGTCCGCCAGCAGGACCGAGGCGGTCGGCGTGACCTGGCGCAGCCGCTCGTACGCAGGATGCTTCTCCGATTCCATGGAACCACCTTGCCACGACCGTCCCGCGCGGACGAGATGCGAGCACCTAGGCTCGCGGAATGAGAATCGGACTGATCGGAGCCGGTCCCTGGGCTCGACAAGCAGCGGCACCCGCCATCGAGGCGCATCCGGACGTGGAGCTCGCCGGCATCTGGGCCCGGAGACCGGACGCTGCCGCCGCGACGGCGCCGGGCACTCGCATCTTCGACGACGTGGACGCCCTGATCGACGCCGTCGATGCCGTCGCGTTCGCCGTTCCCCCGGACATCCAGTTCGACCTGGCGATGCGCGCCGTCGCCGCGGGCCGACACGTGTTGCTGGACAAGCCGATTGCCGCGTCGGCACAGGACGCGGAGACGCTCGCCTCGGCGATCGACGTGGCCGGCGTCTCGTCGATGGTCACGCTGACCCGTCGTTTCGCTCCCGAGACACGCGACTTTCTGACAGCCGTCGCGGGGACGGACGTCGCCACCGTCACCGCGACGTGGTTGTCCGGGGCGCTGCTCGGTGGGGAGTACGCCGGGTCGACGTGGCGCCAGGAGGGCGGCGCGTTGATGGACGTCGGCCCGCACGTCCTGGATCTGGCGATGGCGGTGCTGGGGCCGGTCACGTCCGTCGACTCCGCGCGACGCGACGAGGAGTCCGACACGTGGTCACTGGCGCTGACCCATGCACAGCGGGGTACGAGTCTGGTCACGATGTCGATGCGGACGCCGGTCCGCCCGTCGGTCCTGAGGGTGAGCGCGAGCGGATCGGGCGGACTGGTCGAGTTGTCCGACCGGACCACTCCGCCCGACCACTGCTATGCGGTGTTGCTGGACGAGTTCCTGAATTCCGTGCGCACCGGAGTGCCGCACGAGTGTTCGGTGCACCGCGGCGTGGAGTTGCAGCGGGTCATCGAACAGTGCCGAAGTCTCGTCAGTCGCTGACCTCGACGATCATCTCCACCTCGACGGCCGCGCCGAGGGGCAGTTCCGCCACTCCGACCGCCGACCGCGCATGGATGCCGGCGTCGCCGAACACGTCGCCGAGCAGGTTGGATGCACCGTTGACGACGCCGGGCTGACCGGTGAAACCCGGTGCCGACGCCACGAAACCGACGACCTTGACGATGCGCACGATCTTCTCGATCCCCACGAGGGCGTCGATCGCCGCCAGCGCGTTCAGTGCGCAGGTTCGGGCCGCCGCGGTGGCGTCCTCGGCGGTCACGTCGGCGCCGACCTTGCCGACGGCTGTCAGCGTGCCGTCGACCATCGGCAACTGCCCCGAGGTGTAGACGTGGTTGCCCGACCGGACGGCCGGGACGTACGACGCCACCGGGGGCACCACGGGAGGAAGAGTCAGCCCCAGCTCGGCGAGCTTGTCCGTGGCCCCCATGTCAGCTCTTGGGACGCTTGAAGTAGGCGACCAGGTTCTCGCCGGTGGGGCCGGGCATCACCGTGACCAGTTCCCACCCGTCGGCACCGAAGTTGTCGAGGATGGCTTTGGTGTTGTGGATCAGCAGGGGTGCGGTGAAGTATTCCCACGTCGTCGATGCGCTCATGTGCTGAGCCTATAGAACGCCGGTGTCCGGTATCAGTAGTGTCGAGGGGTGTCGGAGACAGCAGGTGCAACGTCGCACCCCACCGGATGGCCACCCGAAGCGGATCGAGCACGTCTGCACTTCGTGTCGGGAAAGGGTGGGACGGGTAAGTCCACCGTCGCGGCGGCTCTCGCACTCGCTCTGGCAGCGGGCGGACGCAAGGTTCTGCTGGTCGAGGTCGAGGGGCGACAGGGCATCGCCCAACTCTTCGACGTGCCCCCGCTGGAGCCGGTGGACACCAAGGTGGCGTCCGCCGAGGGCGGCGGCGAGGTCTACGCGTTGGCCATCGACATCGAGACCGCCTTCCTCGAATACCTCGACATGTTCTACAACCTGGGTTTCGCCGGCCGGGCCATGCGACGCGTCGGAGCCATCGAATTCGCGACCACCATCGCGCCGGGCCTGCGGGACGTGCTGCTCACCGGCAAGGTGAAGGAACGTGCAGTGAGCATCGGTAAGGACGGTCGTCCGCTCTACGACGAGATCGTGGTCGATTCCCCTCCGACGGGACGCATCGGCAGCTTCCTCGACGTGACGACGGCGATGCGGGATCTGGCCAAGACGGGCCCCGTGCGCTCGCAGAGCGAAGGCGTCGTCAAGTTGCTGCACTCCGAGCAGACACTGGTGCATCTGGTCACCTTGCTCGAAGCTCTGCCCGTGCAGGAAACTGCCGATGCCGCGAAGGAATTGGCTGCCGCGGACCTGCGACTGGGCACCGTCGTCGTCAATCGCGGCGACACCTCGTTCCTTCCGCCGGACACACTGGCGGGCGCGGCGGCCGGCGACCTGGATTCGGCGGCGATCGAGAAGAACCTCGGCGACGTCGGAATCACGTTGAGCGCGGACGACTTCGCGGGCTTGCTCACCGAGTCGATCGAACACGCGTCGACTCTGAACGCGCAGCGCGAGAGCGAGCGACGGTTGGCGGACCTGGACGTCCCCCGCCTCACGCTTCCCGCACTTGCCGACGGCATGGACCTCGGCGGACTGTACGAGCTCGCCCAACACCTCACGGAACAGGGAGTGCGATGAGCACCGTTCCCACGCTGGACATCTCGCGGATCCTCACCGATCCCGCGTCTCGCATCGTGGTCTGCTGCGGATCCGGTGGGGTGGGCAAGACGACGACTGCCGCTTCCATGGCACTGCGCGCCGCGGAGAGCGGTCGGCGTGTCGTGGTACTGACCATCGACCCGGCACGACGGCTCGCGCAGGCGCTGGGAGTCGGCGAGCTGGACAACTCCCCGCAGCCGGTGGCCCTGGGCCCCGGTGCGACCGGCGAACTGCACGCGATGATGCTGAACATGCGTCGTACGTTCGACGAGATGGTGATCGAGCATTCGACGCCCGAGAAGGCTCGTCAGATCCTGGACAATTCCTTCTATCAGACTGTGGCGTCGTCGTTCTCGGGCACGCAGGAGTACATGGCGATGGAGAAGCTGGGCCAGCTGGCGTCCAGCGGCGACTGGGACCTGGTGGTGGTGGACACTCCGCCGTCGCGCAACGCCCTCGACTTCCTCGATGCACCGCAGCGTCTGGGATCGTTCCTCGACGGACGCATGATCAAGCTGCTGATGGCACCGGGTCGCGGAATCGGACGAGTGCTCACGGGCGCGTTCGGTCTGGCGATGCGGGGTGTCTCCTCCATCGTCGGAAGCCAGATGCTGTCCGACGCATCGGCTTTCGTGCAGTCCCTCGATTCGATGTTCGGCGGGTTCCGCGAACGCGCGCGACACACGTACGAGTTGCTGCGTCAGGACGGGACGCACTTCGTCGTCGTCGCGGCCGCCGAACCGGATGCTCTGCGCGAGGCGTCGTTCTTCGTCGACCGTCTCACCGAGGACGGGATGCCCCTCGCCGGGCTGGTGCTCAACCGCACGCACCCCACCCTGAGTTCGTTGTCGGCCGACCACGCGCGCACGGCGGCCGACCGACTCGACGAACTGGGTACCGACGACGCCGCCTTGACTGCGGGAGTGCTTCGCGTACACGCACATCGAGCGGTGACCGCGAAACGCGAGATAGGACTGCTCCGCCGATTCACCGCCGCGCATCCGCAGGTGCCGGTGGTCGGAGTGCCGTCGCTACCGTTCGAGGTCTCCGACCTCGATGCCCTCCGCGCGGTGGCCGATCAGCTCACCGGCACCGCCTGACAGCTCGTCAGGCCGCGGGACGCAAACCTGCGCCCGGTCCACCGACACGGTCGATCTCACCGAGAACGGCCACGATGTCGGTGATCACCGCGGGTCCGACGCACGGCGCTACGAGGTAGGCATTCACCATGCCCACCAACAATGTTCCGAGGACGACGGGGGCGCCGGAGTCCCCCGAGTTCACACACATCTGCGCGAAGATCTGATGCGAGTGGAGCAGATCACCGTAGGAGAACCCGCAGCTCGACCCGGTCGTACGTCCCTGCTTGCAGACGGTGTCCGCGAGACGTGCGGGATCACCGATACCGGCGATCGTGGTGCTTCCGACCATCGAGACGGGTGCGACACGCGCCGCGTCGAACTCGATGACAGCCGTGTCGTAGGTGGGCAGAACCGTGGTGATACGGCCAACGGATTCGGAATCGCCTTCCGCCGCGACCGCGTCTCCCACGTCACCGCAGTGTCCCGCCGTGAGTCCGACGAGCCGGTTCTCGCTGTCGCTGCCGATGACGGTCAGACTGCACAGGGTTTGCTGATCACCCTGCGTCAGAACGATTCCCGAGCCTCCACCCAGCACCACGCGCTCGGCGGCGGAGGCATGGCCTCCACCGCCGAGCGCGAGCGAGGCGAGGACAGCGGAGACCGCCAGAGCGGTCGTGAGCAGTCGCCTCATGGGGTGACTACTTCTTCACTGCGGGCGGAGCTTCGAGCAGCGTGACGAACTGCTGCGCGTTGGCCACTGCCGAGCCGAGTCCGCCGATGGCGGTTCCGGCGAGCGATCCACCGGCACCGAGCAGCAGCGCGCCGCCGATGCATCCGGCGATCGGTCCGGCACCGAACAGCAGGGCTACGGGAGCCGACACGACGCCGGCAGCGGCGGCACCGAGGAGGCATCCGCCCACGAGACCGGTTGCACCGCCGAGGAATCCGCCGATCGACGCTGTCAGGCTCAGGTTGTCCTTGACGCCGGCGACGGCAGCCGGAAGGTCCACCTGGTTCAGGCCGGGAATGTCGTAGACCGGCGTGGTCGGGGCTGCGGCATCGACGGCGAGGGTGGCGGTGTTGCCCTCGACCTGAGCGGACACCGGGTGTGCCAGGCCGTCGACGGCCAGGGCGAGCGGCACGGAGTCGACGATGACACCCGACGCGTCGCGGATCACGAGGTGGTTGTTCTCGTTGCTCAGCGTGCCGGAATCAGTGGTCACGAGCAGGCTGGTGCCGGCAGCGACAGCGTTCCAGTGCACCTCGGGAGCAGGCTGCGGGGCGGGGTCTGCGTATGCGGTCGCGGACGCTGCGCCCAACGACGCGATCGTCATCGCGGCGACAACCGCAATCTTGTTCATCTTCATGGCCGTCGAGTCCTTTTCGCAGGGGGAGCGAATCCGCGCCGATCGTCGGATTCACGGCATGGCGTATCGACCCGATCGAGGAACGAGGATCGAAAGCCGATGTGCCGAGCAGGATTCAACGGTGAGCCGTGACCGGTGTCAATCGACGCCCGGGCGAACGGGAGGCCGACAGCGAGGGTCGGTCGACGGCGGAATCGGAGCGCATCGGCGCCCGCAGCCACAGCGCGTGCACCGGTCGGGTCGTCGTGTGGAAATCGTCGCGGAGAGTGCGCGTCGGAGCGGCGACTGTCGACATTCGGCCAGGTCAGAGGACCGGGCGGAGCGTGGAGGCAGAATACCGGCCGTCACGGAATGTCCGGAGGGTCCGATCCTGTTGCCTCACAACAACATCGCAGCGAGCTGAAATCTGTCGACACCGGCGGGTGCGATCACCGCCGTGCTGACAGCGAGCGTCACGCCGCTGTGAGGGTCCGGACCTCGACGCGACGCCAGGGGTTCATCGAGTGTTCACACCGGACCTACGCAAATCTCCCACCGCGAATCGGACATCACGGTGGGAGATCACGAAGAAGAACTGACGGCCGGGTCAGACTGCCGACTGGTGATGCCTCTGGGTCTCGAAGAACTCCGACCAGGAATCGACCTCGGGATGCTGCTTGATGAGGGCTCGACGCTGACGCTCCGTCATGCCGCCCCAGACGCCGAACTCGACGCGGTTGTCCAGCGCATCCGCACCGCACTGCATCAGGACCGGGCAGTGACGGCAGATCGTCGCTGCTTTGCGTTGCGCGGCACCGCGCACGAACAGTTGGTCAGGGTCTACTCCTCGGCATCGAGCCTGCGATACCCATGCGATGCGCGCTTCGGCTTCCCCGATGTCGAGCGCGGCATTCGACGTTCCTGTGTGCATTGTTGACCCCTTACCGTCGGAGAACACCGGTGTTTCTGGCGTTCCGGGCGTCCCCGTGTGTGACAGCTCCCGCTGCACAACGAACTGAGGAGCACCCCACTAACCGATGTGATTGTTATCTGAATCACATCATGTCCATCAATGTAGGGGAAAGCCCACGAGCGAAGCAAGGTGGGGGATCACTTTTCTGGTACGCCCGTGCGGTCGATCACATATTCCCTGGTCAGTGGGTCACATCGGCGAGCACCGTGTAAGAGAAGCGGGCATGTCGGTCCTCGCCACGTACTCTGTAGACCGTGCCGATCGCCAAGACAGTCGCAAAACTCGCGGGATGCTCCGCCCTGGCCGGCGCCTTGCTCGCCGGAGTCATGTTCCCGCTCGCCGGCGGCTTCGGTTTCGCGTCGAACCGCGCAGCCGACACCGTCGACAACGTGTCCGCCGAACTGGTCGAAGGAACGGTCCCGGCCGTCTCGACGATGGTGGACTCGGCAGGCAATCCCATTGCGTGGTTGTACGAGCAGCGTCGCTTCGAAGTACCCAGCGACCGCATCTCGAACGAGATGAAGCTCGCCATCGTCTCCATCGAGGACCGGCGCTTCGCCGAGCACGAGGGCGTCGACTGGCAGGGCACGGTGCGCGCGTTCCTCACCAACACCACCAGCGGTCAGGTCCAGCAGGGTGCATCGACACTGGACCAGCAGTACGTGAAGAACTACCAGCTGCTCGTCGTCGCCAAGACGGACGCCGAGCGTCGGGCGGCCATCGAGACCACGCCCGCCCGCAAGATCCGCGAGATCCGCATGGCCCTGACGCTGGACAAGCGTCTGACCAAGGACGAGATCCTCACGCGCTACCTGAACCTGGTGCCGTTCGGTAATTCCTCCTACGGCATCCAGGACGCCGCGCAGACGTACTTCGGCATCGACGCCAGCCAGTTGAACCTCACGCAGGCCGCGATGCTCGCCGGCATGGTGCAGTCCAGCTCGGCGCTCAACCCGTACACGAACGTCGAGGGCGTGACCGAGCGTCGGAACACGGTTCTCGACACGATGATCCAGAACATCCCCGAGCGCGCCTCCGAGATCCAGGCGGCCAAGGCCGAGCCTCTCGGCGTTCTCCCCGAACCGAACCAGCTGCCCCGCGGGTGCATCTCCGCCGGTGACCGCGGGTTCTTCTGCGACTACGCGTTGCAGTACCTGGCCGACGCCGGCATCAGCAAGGAGCAGGTGGACAAGGGCGGCTACCTGATCAAGACCACGCTGGACCCGGCCGTCCAGAACTCCACCAACTCCTCGCTCACCAGCAACAGCAGCCCGAACCTCGACGGTGTCGCGACGGTCATGAACGTGATCGCGCCGGGACAGGACTCGCACCGCATCCTCGCGATGGGCTCCTCGCGTCGGTACGGATTGAACGGTGACGCGAACGAGACCGTCCAACCCCAGCCGTATTCGCTGGTCGGCAGCGGCGCGGGCTCGATCTTCAAGATCTTCACCACCGCCGCGGCGATGGAACAGGGCCTCGGGACCTCGGCAGTGCTGCAGGTTCCCAGCCGCGTCGAGGTCAAGGGACTCGGAGACGGCGGCGCTCGTGGCTGCCCTCCGTCCACCTACTGCGTCACCAACGCCGGTAACTACCCGCAGTCGTTGTCGGTGACCGACGCACTCGCCCAGTCCCCCAACACTGCCTTCGTCAAGCTCATCGAATCCGTCGGCGTCACCCCCACGGTCGACATGGCCGTCCGCTTGGGACTGCGGTCCTACACACTCCCGGGCACCGCGGGCCAGGGAACCGACCAGAGCCTCGCGGACTACCAGAAGGAAGCGAACCTCGGTTCCTTCACGCTGGGACCGACGTACGTGAACCCGCTCGAGCTCTCGAACGTGGCCGCGACCCTCGCCTCGGGCGGAAAGTGGTGCCCGCCGACGCCCATCGACAGCGTCTTCGATCGCAGCGGCAAGCAGATTCCCATCACCGAGCAGGGATGCGAGCAGGTCGTCGAGCCGGGCCTGGCGAACACGCTCGCCAACGCGATGAGCAAGGACGATCAGCCCGGCGGCACGTCGGCGTCGGCTGCGTCGTCGGTCGGATGGTCGCTGCCGATGTCCGGCAAGACGGGGACGACCGAGTCGCACCGCTCGTCCGGCTTCCTCGGGTACACCAACCGGTACGCGGCGGCCGCCTACACGTACGGCGACTCCCCCACTCCGAGCGAGATCTGCTCCTTCCCGCTCCGCCCGTGCGGGTCGGGAAACCTCTTCGGCGGTAACGAACCTGCCCGGACCTGGTACGACGCGATGGATCCGGTGGCGACCAACTTCGGTGACATCGCGCTGCCCGCGGTGGATCAGAAGTACGTCCGCGGGTCCGCCAACGGCCAAGTTCCCGACGTCACCGGACTCACCCAGAATTCGGCCACGTCGCAGCTCCAGGCCGCAGGCTTCCGGGTGCAGATCGCGACGAGCGCGTCGTCCGCCGGCCGCGGGACGGTGGTCAGTACGTCTCCGTCGGGTTCGGCCGTTCCCGGCTCGACGGTCACGCTGTACATCAGCGACGGATCGGTGCGCGCCGCACCGGCTGCGCCCGCACCCGGTATCCAGCTGCCGGCACTGCCACCCGGGGTCACCATTCCGGCGATCCCCGGGCTGACAGCGCCGCCGCGCTAGAGGTAGATCAGGTCAGAGACGGGCCTTGACGGCTGCCGAGATACGGGAGCCGTCGGCCTTGCCCGCGGCGATCGCCGTGGCGGCTTTCATGACCTGGCCCATCTGACGCATCGCCGGGCGTTCACCGAGTTCCTCGGCCACCTGGGCGATCGCCGTGTCGGCGACATCGGCCAGTTCCGCGTCGGTCAGCGGAGTGGGCAGGTACTCGTCGATGATCTGCGCCTCGGCGTGCTCGGTCGCCGCGAGTTCGCCGCGTCCGTTCTGGGTGTAGATCTCGGCCGACTCGCCGCGCTTCTTCGACTCCTTCGCCAGCACGCGCAGCACGTCGTCGTCGGTGAGCTCGTGCGCTTCCTTGCCCGAGACCTTCTCGGTCTGTACTGCTGCCAGCAACATCCGCAGAGTTGCCGTGCGGAGCTTGTCCTTCGCCTTCATCGATGTCGTGAGGTCGGTTCGCAAACGCTTTTCCATGTCACAGTTCTCGGCCATGCACGAAACGGTACTGTCGAAGAGGTGTCCGGTACATCAGCATCGCCTCGCATCACGGTGAATTCGCGCTCGCTGACCTCACGGTCGGCACTCGGATCCACTGCCCGCGCTCTTGCGACTCCGGGTGGTGTCGCCGCACTCGCCGCGGGATCTGCCGCCCTGGGCCTGACGTACGCCACGACGATCGAGCGGAACGCGTTCGCGCTCCGCGAGACGACGTTGCCGGTTCTCGCACCGGGCACATCGTCGCTGCGCGTGCTGCACATCAGCGATCTCCACATGATGCCGAACCAGAAGCTGAAGCAGAACTGGATCCGTGAGCTCGATCGTCTGGAGCCCGATCTGGTGGTGAACACCGGGGACAACCTGTCCCACCAGAAGTCGGTTCCCGCGGTCGTCCAGTCGCTCGGGGCATTGCTCGGGCGGCCGGGTCTGTTCGTCTTCGGGTCGAACGACTATTTCGCGCCGGTCCCGAAGAACCCGTTGAAGTACTTCCGGAAGAACCACAAGAAGGTCTTCGGCGACCCCCTGCCCTGGCAGGATCTGCGGGCCGCGTTCACCGAGCGCGGGTGGCTCGACGTGACACACGTGCGCCGCGAACTCGAGGTGTCCGGGGTACGGATCGCCACGGCCGGAGTGGACGATCCACATCTGAAGCGGGACCGGTACGACACGGTTGCCGGCGCACCGAACCCGGTCGCCGACGTCAGCATCGGTCTGACGCATTCGCCGGAACCCCGAGTCCTGGACAAGTTCGCCGCCGACGGATACGACCTCGTCCTCGCCGGGCACACGCACGGCGGCCAGCTGTGCGTTCCGTTCTACGGAGCGCTCGTGACCAACTGCGAACTCGACCGCTCACGTGTGAAGGGTCCGTCGCGATGGGGCGAGCACACCCGCCTGCACGTCTCCGCCGGTCTGGGCACGTCGCCGTATGCGCCGTACCGGTTCTGCTGCCGCCCGGAGGCCACGTTGATCACGCTGATTCCCGCGGACAGGCCGGATCGCACGGCTCCTGAGCTGGGCGTTTCGCGTTCCGAAGCAGTGGTGCGATAGAGTCGAACGGCTGCCTGAAAGGGCGGTGTTCGATCACGGGGTGTGGCGCAGCTTGGTAGCGCGCTTCGTTCGGGACGAAGAGGTCGTGGGTTCGAATCCCGCCACCCCGACTCGTGGTTGAGACACGAAAGAAAGCCCCGACCGGGGAAACCTGGTCGGGGCTTTCGTGCTTCTGCGCAGCGGTTCAGCGAGCGCTGCCCCGAGCGACCGTGCTCTCCGTCGCGTCATCCGGACCGGTTAGTTCGGCATCGATGTCATCGTGCGCGACGGGATGGGCAGGCAGAAAAATGAGGGTGAGAACGGCAGCAGCGGCAGTCACGCCTCCCGCGACCATGCATCCGAGCGACATTCCGTCGACGAAGCCCACCCTTGCGACCTCTGTCAGTCGTGCGCCTACATCGGCACCGGCCTGACCGAACAGTTCCGCCGCCCTGTCGGCAGCGAAGAGTGCCGCGCCGACCGATTCGCTCGCGGGCTCCCGCAGCGGCTCGGGAAAGGATCCGACATCGAGATGATCGCGATACGCGGACAGTGCGACCGATCCGATCACCGCGACGCCGAGGGTACCGCCGAGCTCACGCGTGGCGTCGTTGACCGCCGACCCCATGCCGGCCTTGTCCGGTGACACCACACCCATGATCGCTTCGGTTGCCGGCGTGCCGGTCAGTCCGATGCCGCCACCCAACAGGAGCATCTGAAGCAGGATGACCCAGTAGTCGGCGTCGGCAGAGAGAGTCGACGCCCACACGAATGCGACGCTGAGAGAGAACAATCCGAAGGCGACGACCACTTTCGTGCCGATTGCGACGGCGATCCGAGGCCCGACGAGCGCTGCCACCGCGATCGAGCCCGCGACCGGCAGGATTCGGACGCCGGTCTCCAGAGCGCCGTACCCGCGCACGAACTGGAAGTACTGGGTGACCAGGAAGATGAAGCCGAACAGGGCGAAGAATCCGCCGGTGACCGCTCCACTTGCGGCGGTGAACCGCATGTTCGCGAACAACCTGACATCGAGCATGGGATGGTCGCTCCGGATCTCGTGGATGACGAACACAGTCGACACCACCGCAGCCACCACGAAGCCGATCACGGTAGGTGGCGAGCCCCATCCGCGGTCGGGTGCCTCGATGATCGAGTACACGAGCGTGCCGAGTGCGACGGTCGACAGTACGAGGCCGACGTAGTCGAGCGGCGGCGTAGCGGGGTCGCGCGACTCGGGGATGAAGCGCGCGGCGAAGAACAGCGTGACCGCCGCAGCGATGCCGTTGAAGACGAGAATCGATCCCCACCAGAAGTGCTCGATCAGGGCACCACCGACGACCGGACCGGTGGCCACCGCAAGGCCGGTGGCCGCTCCCCACAACCCGAGAGCTTTCACCCGTTCGGTCCGATCGGTGAACACGTTGGCGAGGATCGACAGCGTTACCGGATAAACCAGTGCAGCGGCGACACCGGCGAGTGTGCGCCAGGCGACGAGTACGCCGGGGCTGCCGCTGAGCGCTCCGCCTGCGGATGCCGCGACGAAGATGATGAGTCCGAGCAGCAGGAGCCGACGACGACCGAATCGATCGCTGAGCGATCCACCCGCCAGCACCAGCGCGGCGAACGCAAGATTGAACGCGTCGACGATCCAGAGCAGGTCCCGGGTGCTGGCCCCCAGCTCCCTGACCAGCGTGGGCAGAGCGATGTTGATGACGGTCGTGGACACGTTGACAACGAATACCGCTAGACAGAGCGTCGCGAGGACGGCCGTCTTGTTGACGGCGCTAGTGGAGAGTGGGCGGGTGAGAGACATAATGAAGTTATAGCAGACGCTGCCTGCCGTGCACCCCGAAGCGGTCCCCTGTGCCGTCAGCCGGGTGTCCCGTCCCGATGTGAAACGATCGACTCATGGCATCCGCTCACACGCCCCTCGTCGGGAGCGTCGACGACGAACCCGTCCGCGAGCGGCTCATCCGCTCGGCGATGGAGTTGCTGGCCGATGCCGGTCCGAGCGAGTTGAAGGTGCGGACGATCACCGATCGCGCCGGCGTCTCGACGATCACCATCTATCACCACTTCGGCGGTTTGCAGGAACTGTTGCAAGAGGTCGTCATCCGCGGATACGCCAACCTTCGTGCTGCATTGCTCGCAGCATCAGCGGCACGAATGAACCCGGGCGCACAGTTGTTCGCAATGGCACTGAGCACCCGCGATGTTGCCCAACGCAACGCCCACCTCTACGACATGATGTTCGGCCTCTCCACTCGGGGCACGTACCGATACGTCGCTTCGACGAATCGGATGTCCACCGACGGGTTCGGTCCCGCCTATGCCGTCCTGGCCGCCACCTGCGAGAAATTGGCTCGCACGGGGGTGTCGCCGATCGCGGGAGAGCAGATGGCGGCAGAACTGTGGAGTCTCGTCCACGGCTTCGTCACGCTGGAAATCAGCGGGCAATTCGCAGATTTCACAGACCCCGTGGCCACCATTTTGGAACCGATGGCTGTCAACCACTTCGTCGGGATGGGATACCCGCGCGATCTGTCAGAGGCCGGCGCGAAGCAAGCCGTGCGATGGTGGAAGCGACGGCAGCAGTCGCAGCCCTAGCGCGCATCCGGCGTGGTTGTCCGTCACGAACGTCGGCGGGCGGAAACTTTGTCGGGTTCGGCGGCGGCGAGCATGTCGTCACGCTCGACGACCTTGATGCGTTCGCGGCCCTCGACCCGGCCCAGTGAGCGTTCGTGTTCGTCCAGTCGATACCAGCCGTCCCAGGTCGTGAACTGCACGTCGCGCGATTCCAGGAGCTCGAGAACGGCGGATTCCTGCGGCGTGGCCGGGGTGTTCAGCGACTCGGCCCTCATGTCGTCGAGAATGCACTCGACGGTCTCGTTGGCGTCGCCCTTGGTGTGCCCGATCAGGCCGATGGGTCCCCGCTTGACCCAGCCCGTCGTATAGAGCCCGGCCAGGTGGGTGCCCTCGTCGACGATGCGTCCGGCCTCGTTGGGGATGACACCGGCCCGGGTGTCGAACGGGATCCCCGGCAGATCGTCCGACAGATACCCGACCGCGCGATAGACCGCACCGACCTCCCAGTCGGTGAACGCACCGGTTGGCGTCACGTTGCCGCTCCCGTCCAGTCGGGTGCGTTCGGTGCGCAGACCGATGACCTTGCCGTCGGCGCCGAGGATCTCCACGGGTGATTCGAAGAAGTGCAGAAACAGCTTGTGCGGACGGTCACCGGGTTCGCGGATCGCGTAGTTCTCGATGATCGTGGCAACCTGATCGGTGATCTTGGAGGCGCGTCGCGCGACCGCGGACCCCTCGTCGTACTCGATGTCCTCGGGGTCGACGATCACCTCGATCGTCGGGGAGTGGTCCAGCTCTTTCAACTCGAGCGGCGTGAACTTGGCCTGGGCCGGGCCGCGACGCCCGAACACGTGCACCTCGACGGCTCTGTTGGCCGCGAGCCCGTCGTAGACGTTCGGCGGGATCTCCGTGGGCAGCAGCTCGTCGGCGGTCTTGGCGAGCACCCGCGCGACGTCCAACGCCACATTGCCGACGCCGATGACGGCAACCTTCTCCGCCTCCAGAGGCCAGGTACGAGAGAAGTCGGGGTGTCCGTCGTACCAGGCCACGAACTGCGCGGCACCGAAGGAGCCGTCGAGATCGATGCCGGGGACGTCCATCGCGCGGTCCTCGGTGGCACCGGTGGAGAAAATCACCGCGTCGTACAGCGACCGGAGATCATCCACGGTGATGTCGGTGCCGAAGTCGACGTTGCCCAGCAGTCGGACCTGCGGCTTGTCGAGGACCTTGTGCAGGGCGGTGATGATGCCCTTGATGCGCGGGTGATCCGGTGCCACGCCGTAGCGAATCAATCCGAACGGCGCGGGCATCCGCTCGAACAGATCGATCGACACGCCACGCTCCGAGGCCGTGTCGGACTTCATCAGCGCGTCCGCCGCATAGATCCCGGCCGGCCCCGCTCCCACGATGGCGACTCGGAGGGGACGCGAATTTATAATGAGGTTATGCATCTGGTCATCGTACCCATCGTCCGCACGTCTAGTCGGTCGGACCTCCGATCGGATCCCCCCGTACATGACTTTGTTATGTACGATCGCTCACACGACGCGAAGGGATCACCGACATGACGCAGGACGCGACACCAGCCGACTGGCAGAAGACCGCATGCATTCTGTGCGAGTGCAATTGTGGCATCGAGGTACTGCTCGAGGGCCGGGCGCTGACCAAGATCCGAGGCGACAAGGACCATCCCAACTCACAGGGATACAGCTGCGAGAAGCCGCTACGTCTCGATCGCTATCAGAACGGCGCCCACCGGATCGACAGCCCGCTGCGCCGACGTCCCGACGGCACGTTCGAGGAGATCAGTTGGGACACAGCCCTCGACGAGATCGCCGCTCGACTGGCTGCCGTGCGGGACGAACACGGCGGTGAGCGAATCTTCTTCTACGGTGGCGGTGGTCAGGGCAACCACCTCGGTGGCGGATACGGCCGCGCGCTGTTCAACGGCGTGGGCGGCAAGTACATGTCGAACGCCCTCGGCCAGGAGAAGACCAGCGAAGCGTACGTCGACAAGCACCTGTACGGCGCCCACACGGCGGGCGACTTCGAGAACTCCGAAGTTGCCGTGTTCATCGGCAAGAACCCGTGGCAGTCGCACGGCATGGCCCGGGCCCGACCCACCTTGAAGGAATTGGCGCGCGACCCCGACCGGGCGATCATCGTGATCGATCCCCGGAAGAGCGAGACCGCAGCGATGGCGGACCATCACCTGCAGATCAAGCCCGGGACCGACGTCTGGTGTCTCGGCGCCCTCGACGCCACCCTCGTACAGGAAAACCTGATCGCGTCGGAGTGGCTGAACACCCATGCGGTCGGGGTCGACGAAGTTCTGCAGCTGTTCCGCGACATCGACATCACCGACTACGCCCGACGATGCGGTGTGCCCGAGGACGACATTCGTGCAGCCGCCCGCCGCATCGCGCGAGCGAAGAGTGTCGCCACGTACGAGGATCTGGGTATCCAGCAGTCCCCCAACAGCACCGTATGCTCTTATCTGCAGAAGATGCTCTGGGTGTTGACCGGCAACTTCGCCAAGCCCGGCGGCATGCACATCCACTCGTGGATCTTTCCGCTCGCAGGGCCGTGGTTCCCCATCGAACGGGACGAGCCGGTGCGGTTCTCCGGGGCGCGACGCGCTGTCGGACTCCAGTCGATGCGTCACGGCGCTGCCGCGATGCGCGCGGTCTTCTCTCGCCTCGACGGGCATGCGACCTCCGGGAAGGTGGCCGAGAACGTTGCCCGATCCGCGTTGCACTTCTTCTTCCCGTCGGTGTCGGTGGCAGCGGCCGATCCGATAGCACGACTCGCCGGCAACGTGGACCGTGATGCCGGAGTGACCCCGGTGACCGGCGCGCGCATCATGGCCGGCTTGATCCCGGCCAACTCCATCGCGGACGAGATTCTGACCGATCACCCGGATCGGTTTCGTGCGATGTTCATCGAATCGTCGAATCCCTTGCATTCGTTGGCCGATTCGGAGCGCTTCCGGCAGGCGATGCGCAGCCTCGACCTCACCGTCGTCATCGATGTCGCCCTGACCGAGACCGCCAGGGCTGCGGACTACGTGCTGCCAGCAGCCAGTCAGTTCGAGAAGTACGAGGCGTCACTGTTCACTTTGCACTTCCCGCACAACACCTTTCAGATGCGTCACCCCTTGATGCCGCCGATGCCGGGCACCCGATCGGAGCCGGAGATCTACGCCGCTCTGATGGACAGGCTCGACCTCGTGGATCCGGGCATCATCGCGTCGTTGACGGCGTCCGCGCGGGTGGGTCGATCCGCCTACAGCCTCGCGCTGTTCTCGACGATCGAGCAGAAGCCCGAACTCGCCGGAATCGTGCCGTACCTCGTCTACCGCACATTGGGCGCAACATTCGCTCCGGGAGACGAGGCACAATCACTCGTCTGGAGTTTTGCCCATCTCGCAGCCATTGCACAGCCCGACGCGGTACGGCGGGCTGGGTTCACCCACGACGGTGAAGGACAGGGCGAAAAGCTGTTCGAAGCGATCCGTGATCGCCGCGAGGGCGTGATCTTCACCGAGGATCGCTACTCCGACGCCTGGTCCTACATTCGCCACGAGGACAAGAAGATCCACGTCGCGATCCCGGAGCTCATGGACGAGCTACGCCTGCTCGACGCCGAGGAACCGTGCTACACCAGCGAGGAGTTTCCGTTCATCCTGTCGGCGGGTGAGCGACGGGCATTCACTGCGAACGTCATCATTCGCGACCCCGAGTGGCGTCGACGCGACAAAGATGGGGCGTTGCGCATGAGCCCGCAGGACGCCGCTGATCTCGCTGTCGATACAGGTGATGTCGTGCGTCTGATCACCGAGACGGGCATCGCGACAACGACGGTGGAGATCAGCGACATGATGCAACCCGGACACGTGTCGTTGCCCAACGGCATGGGTGTCTCCTACCCGGGAGAGAACGGAGACACCGTGGTCGGGGTGCCGCTCAACACGCTGACCACGGTCACGCGACGTGACAAGTTCTTCGGAAATCCGTGGCACAAGAATGTCCCGGTACGCATCGAACTCGTGGACTCGAGCGTGACAGCCGACAGCTGAGAATACGCACCACGGCGAGATCAGCCCGGAGGATCGACAACCACCGAACTCGCCCGCGAGGGGGCGGGCGAGTTCGGTGTGCGAGTCGAACCTTGGAATCGAACCGACCCACAGGAGAAAGCATGCCGCTCTGGAACATCAGGACCGCGAAGAATGTGTACACCGCCGACGACAAGAAGGCGTTCGCCGACAGCATCACGTCGTTCTACCTGGACGTCGTCGGGTTGCCGAAGTTCTACACCAGCGTCGTCTTCCATGAATTCGATCCCGAGAACTTCTTCCTCGGGGGTGAACCGACAGACGATTTCGTCCTGATCGAGGTGGTTCATGTCGCCCGCAACATGGACGAGCTGTCCGAGAAGCTCGGCACGACGATGACCGAGGACGACCTGTATTCGTTGATGCGAGAGAGCTTCGCCGGGATCATCCGACCGTTCGTCGACGATCGTGGGCTGCGCTGGGAGACAGCGGTTGTGGAAGGACTCTTCAAGAGCTGGATGATCGACGGCATGACACCACCGCCGCCGTTCTCGGACGCGGAGAAGACGTGGGCGCGGCAGAACAAGCCGTCGCCGTACGACACAGCGTCGGCCTGACTCTCGGACCGGACATCGACGACGTCGTCACTCGTCGGTCGGTCGTCCCGCCACCGCCGTTCCGCGATAGTCGGCTCGGACGCCGTCGAGTCCGCGTTCCAGCGAGCTCTCCAACAGCCGGAAACCGCCCTCTTCGGCGATACGGCGCACTCCCGGAAGCCTCGTCACCGAACTCACTGCTCGTATCGCGCCCGCCCCCAGTCGCACCACCGCCTCCGCCGTGGGCCGTGCCTCGAGGCCCAACGCGTCCCGAGCATCGCCACCGGGGTGCGTGGCGATCATGGACGGCTTCAGAACCTGCCGCGCCACCGCATGGTTCAACCATGTCGACTTCCCGAAAGCGGCCATCGACGCTGTGCCGTCGACGACGTCGCGCATCAAGGTCTTCATCTTGTCACTCTCACCGAGCAGCGTCTCGTGGATCCGCATCTGGATCGCCATCTCCTCGGCGTGGTCTCGCCCGAGCAGTTGATTGTTCGCACCCTCGATGCGCGACACCCAGCGCCACATCAGCGCGAAGCCGTCGCGTTCGTCGGGGGTCACCTTTCCCCCGAAATACTCCATGATGTTGACCCGGTACTGCCCGAAGATGTACGTCGCACCGGCAGTGGCCATCTGACTGATCGGCGTTCCCGATTCGTATCGGGGCCACCTCGCGCTGCGGTGGATTCCCAGCCGGATCATGGTGTGCATGAACCTGATTCGTACCCACATGATCCACCGATCACCACCCGGCAACATCCCGTCCACGTCGAGTGCTCCGACGAAACCGGTTGCCGTCTCCCAGAAACGGCGTCGGAAGTCGCCTCCGCCGGCCAGGCGACCGGTCGACGACATCACTTCCGCGGTGGCCGGATCCAGGTAGGTCATGGGCAAGGCCCCGTGGATCCCGAACAACATGCCCAGCGGATTGCGGCGTCCCATCCGCGCACCCACCCTGAGGGAATCGACATCGAGCCAGCTCGGAACGGCCTCGACGTCGGCAAAGAAGGCGACAGCCTCCGAATTGCCCTCTCGTTCGAGTTCTCTGGCGTTCGCATAGATGTCGCCACCCATCAGTTTGCGTTCGCGCATCACGTGAATCAGTGCCTCGCACAACGGGTCACCCACGTGATTCCACGACCTGTAGTCGATGTCCTCGGGTGCGAGATAAGATTCCACGCCCGGGGTACTCGCCAACGCGATCAGCGCGTCGACGCTGGGACCGTGCGGGGCGAATTCACTGCGTACTTCGCTGGACATGTGACGCCTTCCGTCGAGGAACGACCGAGCACTGCGAGCACGCGCGTCGACCCGAGTGAGGTGCATGGCCGGTGATCGAGGCGTGGTGCACGAGCCGTTGCGAGGTACAGAACCTCGTTATGCATAGTTCTATCACGTCCGCTCGAGGTCGGCACAGAGGCGACGTCCCGATGCAGGACCGGAAGTGCAGTCCTTCGAGACGACGAGGTCGTGGGTCCGTCGTCAGACCGAGGAGGCCACCAGCAGCCGGACCGCCCCTATCGGGCCGTTGTCCTGGAGGCGACGCTTCGCGCGCTGGTACGCCACGCGAAGCCGCACGCTCGTCGTCAGGTCCCCGAAGACGTCGGGTTGGGCCAGGAATGCGCCGGGGCTGTCGTGGTCGGCCCTCGCCAGTGCGCAGAGCTGATCCGCCGCCCGGTCGGGCAGCGCCACTCCCCCTTCGATGCATGCGCACCACGCCGCGAGCATCAAGGCTGCATGATCGATCGACCGGTCGTCCCGCAGCCTGTCCCGCACGACGGGGAGAACGAACTTCGGGATGCGGGACGTCGCGTCCACGACCTGCCGCGCCACCGTGTCCTGGACGGCGAGCGAGCCGAATCGGCGGACGAGCTCGTCGATGTACTCGTCGAGATCGACGCCCGGTACCTCTCCGACCGTGGGCCGCGACTCGTGTCGCATGAAGGACTCGACGAACGCTCCGAGGTCGGGATCCTGCATCACCTCGTGGACGTGGACCACGCCGGCGAGAATGCCGACGTAGCCGAGCATCTGATGCGAGGCGTTGAGCAGCCGCAGCTTCATGCGCTCGTACGGCACCACGTCGGGAACCACCTGCACACCGACCGCGTCGAACGGTGGCCGACCGTCCGAGAAGTCGTCCTCGAGGACCCACTGCGCGAAGGACTCCGATCGCACCGGCCACGCATCGTCGATACCCGTGCGACGACGCACCGACTCCGCCACCGCAGGTGACGTGGCAGGAGTGATGCGGTCGACCATCGAGCTCGGGAACGCCACCGAGTCGTCGATCCAGTCCGCGAGTTCGGCGTCATGGCGACGAGCGAAGGACACCAGAGCAGCCCTCGCCACGGCGCCGTTGCCGACGATGTTGTCGCACGACATCACCGTGAAGGGAGCCGTGCCGTCGTCGCGTCGGCGACGCAGTGCGACCGTGAGGAAGCCGAACACGCTCTCGGGGATGTCGAGGGAGGCCAGATCGTGCAGAGTCGCCGCGTCGCGCGGATCGAAGGCTCCGGTCGCGTCGTCGATGCCGTAGCCCGACTCCGTGATGGTCAGCGACACGATGTGAGTCGTCGGCGCCACCAGGACGTCGATCACCGCGTCGGGGTCGTCCGGGGCGAACAGGTACCGAGAGATCGAGCCGATGATTCGCGTGTCGACGCTGCCGTCGGGGTCCACCGTCGTCAGCGTGTAGAGGTGGTCCTGGCTCACGGATGCGTCCCGCTGCGCCGCATCCGCCGCCATCACACCCACACCGCAGATCGACCATCCGTGGTGGCCTGCGGCGAGCAGCCGGTCCACGTACATGGCTTCGTGGGCGCGATGGAAGGCTCCGACACCGAAGTGCACGATGCCGCAGTCACCGGTGCGGTCGTACCGAGGAACGGCAGTGCCGGCCGGCGGCGACGACACTGCGTCGCTGATGGAGACAGTCACGTCGCACGACAACTTTCGAAGGGGGAGAGTGGAAAGCGGTGGCACTCCCGGGTGCCGGAAGAAAACCGGCGACTCATCGGGAGCACCACCGCAGCTGAGGGGACGTGTCGGGTCAGCAGGCCGACTTGTAGACGTACTGCGCGCCGTCACCGTCGATGGTGTCCGCGGTGATGACGTGGAAGCCGGTCGAGATGTCCTTCTCGGTGGCCTTGTCCTCGAGTGAGGCGACGGCCTGCTCCACTCCGTCGGTGCCGATGGTCGCGGGCTGCTGAGCGATGAGCGCCTGCACGGTGCCCTCGCGGAGCTGCTTCACCTGAGCGGGGCCGGCGTCGAACCCGACGATCTTGACCTGGTCCTGCTTGCCGGTCTGACGGACACCGGTGGCCGTGCCCTCCGCCGCGAACGTGTTGGTCGCGAAGACACCGACGATGTCGGGATCCTTGGCGATGGCCGCGGAGATCAGACGGGCGGCTTCTGCCGGGTCGTTGTGGCTGTACTGCACGCCGAGGTACTGGAAGCTCGAGTTCTCCGCGGCGGCGTCCTCGAAGCCCTTGACGCGGGCGTCGGTGGTGGAGACACCCGGGTCGGTCGAGATGACGATGACCTTGCCGCCCTGCGGGTTCAGCTGCTCGATGGCCTTGAACGCCTCGGCGCCGCCGCCGACGTTGTCCGACGAGATCGCCGACACGGCCTTGGACGGGTCCTCGAGGGTCGTGTCGACGAGGACGACCTTGATCCCTGCCTGCGCCGCGGCATCGAGCGGCGCCTGCATGGCGGACACGTCGGTCGGGGCGATGAGGATGGCCGCCGGACGGGAGGCGACGACGGAGTCGACGATCGGCTTCTGCAGCGTGGGGTCGAACTTCGCCGGACCCTGCACGTCGACGGTGTATCCGGCGGCCTCGGCGGCGTCCTGGATGCCGCACTGCATGCTGATGTAGAACTCGTCGCCGCTGACGCCCTGGATGAAGGCCAGCTTCTTGTCACCGCCGCCGCCCGAATCGGACGAGCAGCCGGCGAGCACGAACGTGGAGAGTGACGCGGCGGCCAGAGCGGCTGCGGCGACGGTCCTGGATGTACGCATGGGTACCGGGTTCTTTCTGGGATTGTTCGTCAGGGAGGTGGATCTGGGATGAGCTGCGGAATCAGGGGTTTCGAGCCCACAACCGTTTGAGAGAGGATGTCGACGCACCGCGGGTGGCGGCGGCTCGACGGCGTTGATCGAAGTAGACAGCCGCGATGAGAACCGCGCCGACGGCGACCTGCTGCCAGAAGGGCTGCACGCCGACGATGACGAAGCCGTTCTGGAGCACGGCGGGAATGAAGAGTCCGATGACGGTGCCGAACATGGTGCCCACACCGCCGAAGAGGCTGGTGCCACCGATGACGACCGCGGCGATGACGTTGAGGTTGGTCTGCGACTGGCCGGCGATGGCCGTGGTGCCGTACTGCGACAGGGACAGGATGCCGGCGAGACCGGCGAGCGTGCCGGACAACGCGTAGACCTTGATCAGGTGGAGATCCACCTTGATACCGACGCGGCGGGCCGACTGCTCCTTGGACCCGACGGCGAAGGTGTGCAGTCCGAACTTGGTGCGGTGCAACACGATACCGAAGATCACCACGAACACCAGCGCGATGACGGAGATCAGGGGAATGGTGGTGGCGGGCAGGTTGCCGTAGCCGATGGTGTCGACCAGCACCGGGGGCACGTCGCGGATGTCGACGCCACCGGTGATCACCTGGGCCAGACCCAGTGCGCCGCCGAGGGTTCCGAGCGTCGCGATCAGGGGCGGCACGTTCGCGATGCCGATCAGGAAACCGTTCAGCAACCCCCACGCGAGGCCGCAGGCGACCGCGACGACGATGCCGATCACCGCGACGCTCCACCCGTCACCACCGACGGCGCGCATCGTCTTGGCCGCGACCACACCGGAGAAGACGAGAACGGAACCGATGGAGAGATCGATGCCGCTGGTGACGATCACGAACGTCATACCGATGCCGAGGACGGCCAGGATGGACACGTTCTGGATGATCTGCCGGATGTTGCCCCACTCGGGGAAGCTGTTCGGCGCGAGGATCGAGAACAGGATGCTGATCGCGAGGAGAACGAGCACGATCTGGAACACCTGGACGCGGGCCAGCCCCGCGAGGGTGCTCCGCAGGTCGAACGAACCACCGTTCGACTTGGGATCCGGGGCCGAGGAGCCCGCTGATTTCGACAACGTCTGATTGCTCATTTCGCGGCTCCCACCGTCGCGCCGGTCATCGCCCCGACGAGTGCTTCCATGGTCGTGTTCTTGGCATCGAGCGTCGCGACGCGGCTGCCCAGGCGAAGCACCTGGACGCGGTCCGCGACCTCCATGACGTGCGGCATCGAGTGGCTGATGAACACCACCGCGACACCCTTGTCCGCGACACGTCGGATGGTGTCGAGAACATTGCGGGTCTGCACCACTCCGAGGGCGGCCGTCGGCTCGTCGAGGAAGACGACTCCCTTGGCCCACGCCACCGCTCGCGCGATGGCGATGGCCTGCTGCTGACCACCGGACATCGCACCCACCGGGTCGGTGAGGCTGCGGACGGTGGCACCGAGCTCGTCGAGCGCTTCGCGCGACTTCGTCCGCATCGCGGCAGTGTTCAGGAATCCCAGGCGACCGAGGATGCCCGCGGCGGGGATCTCGCGGCCCAGGAACATGTTCTGGGCCGCGTTGAGGTGCGGCGCCAGTGCGAGGTCCTGGAAGACGGTCTCGATGCCCAGATCGGCTGCAGCAGTGGGGCTGTTCAGGTCGACCGGAGATCCGTTGTAGAGGATCTCTCCGGAGTCCAGTGCCAGGCTGCCCGACAGAGCCTTGACCATCGTCGACTTGCCGGCGCCGTTGTCACCGATGAGTGCGACCACCTCGCCCGCGTAGATCTCGAAGTCGGCATTGTCGAGCGCGCGCACGTTACCGAAGCTGCGGGACAGCCCGCGCGCTTCGAGGACGGGCGTCGCGCCGTCGTGGGCGTTGCTCATCGGAGCTCCTCGTGTTGTTCGGTGTGGCCTGGCGTGTCGACGTCGCCGTGCGCGGCGAGTCGTGGATCGTCCGGTACCTCGATGACGAGGTCGGCGCGAGGTGATGCAGCAGTGATGATCTCGGCGTTGCGGAGGTCGACGTCGTGGGTCCAGCGGTAGGCGTCGTGGTGGGATTTGCCGTGCGATTCGTGCCGAGCCACCAGTCGGTCCGCACGTGCCGATGCCGGGACGTCGAGGTACCAGACCTCGTCCAGCTCCGGCCGCACGTCGCTCCACCGGAAACCGCCGGCCGACAGGTCGTCCAGCAACAGGTAGTTGCCCTCGGTGATCACCAGCGGCGTGGACGGGGACACCGCGACGGCGCCGCCGATCGCTGCTTCCAGGGACCTGTCGAACCGCGGTGCGTACACCGTCTCGGTGGTCTGCGACCGCAGTCGGCGGAGCAGGTTCACGTAGCCGTCGACGTCGAAAGTGTCGGGCGCGCCCTTGCGATCCCGCCGGCCCAGCCTCGTCAGTTCCTCGTCGGCGAGGTGGAACGCGTCCATACCCACCAGCACCGCGTCGCCTCCGAGGGCTGCGGTCAGCAGTGCGCAGAACGTCGACTTGCCCGCGCCCGGCGCACCGGTGACGCCCACGATCCGGCGACGACCGAGGTCCTGGCGCAGTGTCGCTGCCATGGTCTCGACCATGTCCGCGACGTCCCCGGGTGTGAGTCGGCGCTGCTGCGAACTCGGTGCGTCACTGTTCGATGCTGCGCACATGTCCGACCCCCGTCCTCTCGCGTGCTGTCCCCGGTGACTGCGTCCGCGAGAGCCCGTATCGGCATCGCGTTGCGGATCAGTGTGACCCACGCAACTCGGACTGTCACGCGTTTCCGCAAAATTCATGTCATCGATGACATGGCGGGAATTGGAAGACCCGTCACGGACGCGAGGATGAGCGGTGAGGTGCCCCTATCAATGCAGATCAACACCATTTTTGCCGATTGACGCGCATTCGTGACGCGCTGTCGGTACGGTCCGTGTCATCGATGTCATCAGGACCCGACCACTCGGTCCATGTCATCGGTGACACTCACCAGACACGACGACGAAGGCAGATTCCCATGTCGCAGTTCGACGGCCGCACCATCCTGGTCACCGGAGCCAGCGGAGGCATCGGCGCCGCCACCGTTCGCAGACTCGTCGCCGACGGTGCGGACGTCATCGCGTCCGGCCGGAACGAGGAAGTTCTCGGCGCCTTGGCGGACGAGACGGGCGCACGCCCCCTCCCCTTCGACCTCACCTCCGAGGACAGCATCCGTGACGCGCTGACCGGCCTCGATCTCTACGGCGTCGTCAACTGCGGCGGCTTCGGCGGCGAGATCGCCACGCCGCAGGACACCGACATCGACATCTTCGACAAGGTCATCTCGATCAACGCCCGCGGCAGCCTGCTGGTGATCAAGTACGCGGCACCGGCCATGATCGCCGCACGCCGCGGCGCGATCGTCAACGTCTCCAGCCAGGCCAGTCTTGCCGCCCTGCCCGGCCACGTCTCCTACGGTTCCTCGAAAGCCGCGCTGGACAACATCACTCGGGTCTCCGCGCTCGAGCTGGGACCGCACGGCATCCGCGTGAACAGCGTCAATCCCACCGTCGTCATGACGGAGATGTCCGCGTTCTACTGGGGACGGCCGGAGATCGAGGGACCGTTCCTTGCACAGATGCCGCTGGGTCGCTGGGCCACCGAGAAGGAGATCGCGGCGCCGATCGCCTTCCTGCTCAGTGACGACGCGTCCATGATCACCGGGGTGTCGCTCCCTGTCGACGGCGGATACACCAGTCGCTGAGCTCGTCGACCATCGGAAGGTGAATGCATGACCACCATGCAGGACGTCGCAACCTTGGCGAACGTCAGCGCCAAGACCGTCTCTCGTGTCTACAACGACGATCCGCACGTCGACCCCGCCACCCGAGCACGCGTGATCGCGGCCCTCGAATCGCTGAACTACGTCCCCAACGCGATCGCGACGTCCTTCCGGACGGGGCAGTCGGGAGCCATCGGCGTCGCCGTACCCGACATCGACGATCCCTTCTTCTCCTCCATCGCCCGCGCGGTCGAGGACCGTGCCCGCGTCCAGGGCATGGCCGTGATCATGACCAGCCTCGGCCACGATGCCTCGATCGAGAGTGCGCAAGTCGAGTCTCTGTTGCGACGTCAGTTGAGTGGTCTGGTGATCGCCCCTATCGGCACCGATCAGTCGTATCTGAAGCGGTGGGTCGAACGCACCCCGACCGTCTTCGTCGACCGAGCGCCGACCGGTATCACCGCCGACACCTTCGTCGACGACGACCACGGTGGCGCGCACACGGCGACGATCCATCTTCTGGGCAAGGGCCACCGGCGGATCGCACTGGTCGGCGACGATCTCGAGATCACCACGGCGTTCAACCGCCTGAACGGCTATCGGGACGCGTTGTCGGACAACGGTATCGACTACGACGACGACCTGGTCGTCACCGGTGTCCTCGACAGACCCCGTGCACACGAGGCGATAGAGACCTTGATGGCCGGTGCGCACCCACCGACCGCGCTCTTCCTGTCCAACGCCCGCACTGCAATGGCCTGCATCCCCGCCCTGCAGTCTCTCGGTGCGCGCCGCCCGGCGTACGTGGCGTTCGGCGACTTCCCGCTTGCCGACGCGTTGTGCCCCGCCGTCACTGTGATCGATCAGAATCCGACCGAGCTGGGTCGGATGGCGATCGACCGGTTGCTCGGGCGGATCGACAATCCACGGCGTCGGTACCGTCGCCGCAACGTCATGTCGGTGGAGCTCATCGAGCGGGAGTCGTGTTCGGCAGCAGGGTGATTCCGTCGGGTCCCACTCCGACGCGGAGCTGATCGAGCGCGTCCACGTGCAGATCGGCGTCCAGCACCGCGGGATCACAGGTGCCCGAGACGCCGATCACCGTGCATCCCGCCGACCGAGCGGACTGCACCCCCGCGGGGGCGTCCTCGACGACGAGGCACCGTGACGGAGGAACTCCGAGTCGCCGAGCGGCCGTGAGGTAGGGCTCGGGATCCGGCTTGCCGTGGGTCACGTCGGCCGACGTCACGACCGTCGCCGGTGCCGGAATCGACGCGGCCGTCAGGCGGGCACCTGCCACGCTCGGTGATCCGGAGGTGACGATCGCGCAGACCTGCGGCGGGATCGACTCGAGGAATGCGCGCGCACCCGGCGTCGGGACGACGTCGAGAACGTCCTCGGTCTCGATCTCGCCGAGCCGCAGCGCTGCGGTAGGGCCGACGTCGGAACCGAGAAGCAGTGTCATCGACGCGGCAGCGGTCATGCCGTGCGCGATGTCGGCGACGTCGAACCCGTATTCGGAACCGACGCGGTCCCAACTCCGAGCGACGGCGGCGGTCGAGTCGGCCAACGTGCCGTCCAGGTCGAACAGAACCGCGTCGAAGGTGGAGCCGATGACGCTGCGGCGGTCGATGATCGGGTCTCGCGAGCCCAGTGACCGCCGGACGCGGTACACCTGCTGCGCGGTGGTCAGCGAAGCGTCGACACGGAGGTGCGGCACCTGGACGGGGTCGGATGCGAGCGCGGCACGATGAATGTCCCGATCCAATCCACGGCCGGCACGCCGACGCGAGAGCAGTTCGTCCGGTCCGTCGACATGCACTACGACGACGGGTGTCGGCGCGAGAGCAGCGACGAGTTCTGCCCACTCCTGGCCGCCCCGCAACTCACGCGTGAACGGTGCGACGAGAACACCGCGAACTCCGACCGTCGTCAGATCCGCGGCAGCACCGAGCATCACGGCGTAGCGGCCCCGCCGCACGGTGTCGGTGGCGGGACCGTGCGCATTCCAGTGCTCGCCCGGCAGAAGCGGATCGAGGGCGTCCAGCAACGGTGTCGTGAGCGTGTCCAGATCCAGCAGCGGTGCACCCAGCTCCCGAGCGAGCGCCGTTCCGAGGGTGGTTTTCCCACTCCCGGCGGCGCCGGCGATCACCACATGGGGAGGCCGTTCGGCGACTGCGTCTTGACAGGAGGTGGGCACGATGTCGATCATAGGAGACAACGTTGTCTCGCACCAGCGTCTCACCGCTTCCTCCCCTCGTCGAGAGAGTCCCCACGTGACCCACCGGGCCAGCATCAAGGATGTCGCCGCCTTGGCCGGCGTGAGCTTCAAGACCGTCTCACGCGTGGTCAACGGAGTGGACACCGTGCTGCCCGAACTCCGTGAGCGCGTGGAAGCTGCTGTGGCGGAACTGAACTACGTGCCGAACTCCGCGGCACGGTCGCTCAAGTCCGGCTCGGGCACGACCATCGGCATCGTCGTCGACTCGATCGACGACATCTTCTTCGCCTCCCTGGTGCGCGCCGTCGAGGAACGCGCACTCGAGCACGGCATGGGCGTCATGGTCAGCAGTTCCGGCTTCGACCCCGAGCGCGAACTGGCCCAGCTCGAGCGCCTGGCCGGACAGCACGTGCGGGGTATCGTGCTGGCCCCCGTCGGTGACCACAGCGCGTTCTTGACACCCCGCCGTCGAACGCTGCCGGTGGTCACCGTCGACCGCTCCGTTCCCGGCTTCCATTCCGTCACCGTCGACGACTACGCGGCGGCTCGCCGAGCGGTCCAGGTGCTTCTCGACGCAGGTCACCGCCGCGTCGCACTGGTCGGGTTCGACGCGCGGTTGCAGACGGCCCGTCGCCGCCGCGATGCTTACCTCGACGCGATGACGGACCACGGGATCGCGGTCGATGCCGCGCTCGCCCCCGACGTTCTCCCGTCACCGGACGCAGCGCGTCCCGTTGTCCGCGATCTCCTCGCGCTGCCCGATCCACCGACCGCGCTGTTCGTCTCGAACGCACGCCATGCCGGCGCCGTCGTCTCGCTGTTGCACGAGATCGAGCGGACGGATGTCGCGATGGTGTCGTTCGGCAGCTTCGCGCTGGCCGATGCCGTCGATCCGCCGGTCACCTGCATCGACCAGAACCCCTACGAGATCGGGTCTCTCGCCGTCGACCGCCTGCTGAGGTTGTTCGACGACCCCACCCTCGAACCGATCTCCGACGTCGCCGAGACCACGGTCGTCGAGCGCACGTCACACCTGCTCCCCGAACACCGACAGACTCCCCTCGCCCGAAAGCGGTACCGCCCGTGAGCACCACACTCGTCGCAGGTCTGGACCTCGGCAGCACCGGAATCAAGATCCTCGTCAGCGACGCGTCGGGTGACGAGGTCCTGATCGAGCAACTCCCGACGCCGTGGAGCCACGGTCCCGGCGGTACGACCGACATGACCGCCGGCGACCTGCTGGACACGGTCCGTCGGCTGCTCGACGTGGTCGCCCGACGTCTGCCCGAGGCCACCGGCGACTCCGATGCACGCCTCGCCGCGATAGCCGTGTCGGGAATGGGCGAGACCGGGTTCCTGGTCGATTCCGACCTGCAGGTCGTCGCGCCCGCCTTCGCCTGGTTCGACCCGCGTGGTGGAGAACAGGTGGCCGCCGTTCCTGCGACCCTGCGGGATGCGTTCGCCGGTGTCACGGGAATCCCGCTCGGAGTGCAGGTGTCCGTCGCCAAGATTCTCCATCTCCGCGACCGGGGACTCGACCTCGCCGGTCTGCGATGGCTCGACCTGCCTGCCTTCGTCCTAGCCGCCCTCGGCGGTGACGTGATCAGCGAGTACTCGTTGGCGTCCCGCACCGGCCTGCTCGACCAGGACACGGGCGCTCCCTGGCTCGACATGTTCGCCTACCTGGGCATCGAGCCGTCCTTCCTCCCGCCGCTCACCGCAGCCGGTGCAGCGCTCGGAATTGCCGACGCGCCATGGGTTCCCGACGCCGTGAACGGTGCAGCACTGACTGTCGCAGGTCACGATCACCTCGTCTCGGCGATCTCCGGTGGGACGCTCGACAGTGACACCTACCTCGTGTCGATGGGCACGGCGGAGGTGTTGCTCCGCGTGCTCGACGAGCCACTGCCCGCGTCGAGCCGTGCACGGTTGGCCGAGCATCTGATCGACACCGTTCGTCATGTCGTTCCCGGTAAGTACATGCTCGTAGCAGGGGTGAAGTCGGGCCTGCTCATGCGGCGCGCACTTCAGTTGTGCGACATCACCGACCGCGCCGGACGCGACGCGCTGGACGCCCGCGTCCAGGCACTCCCGTCGGAGAGCGCGATCGCCGAGGGCGGTATCGCGGTCTCCGGTGCACGGAACGACGACGGCGTGCTGTCGCTGACCATCCGTACCGACGGCGTCGATGCGGCCGAGCTGTTCCGGGCCGTGCTGCTGCACGGCAACGACGAGGTGGCCCTGCTCGTGGAGGCGCTGGACCGTGAGGTCCCGCCGGCGCGGAGGAGCATCCTCACCGGCGGCTGGGCGAGCATGACGTGCGTCCGCACCGCTCGCGCTGCCGTCCTCCCCGACATCACCACGTCGGGCCGCGCCCAGGACACCGCCTACGGCGCAGCACTTTTCGCTTCCAGACTGCTCGATTCGAGCACTTCGACCCCACCTCGCACCACCGACAGGAGCTCACACATGAACGACCTCACCACCCTGGAACGACGCGGCATGGCCGCCATCTCCACGGCGAACGGCAACATGCTGATCGTCGCCGGCGACCAGCGCAACGGCATGAAGGCCGTCATGAACGACGCTCCGGACGGCCCCGACTCGATCTCGAAGGACCAACTCGCCGACGCCAAGGGCGATCTGGTGAAATATCTGGGCAACCACGCTCCCGCGATCCTTCTCGATCCCGAGGTGGCACTCCCCCGCGTCGTCGACGAGGGCACACTTTCCCGTGACACCGCACTCGTGGTCGGTATGGACGCCTCGGGATTCGAGACCGTGGACGGCCTCAAGTTCACCCGATTCGTCGACGGTGTGACACCTCGCGTCGTCCGCGATCTGGGCGGCGACGTCGCAAAGATGTTGTGGTACATGCGACCTGACCGCCAGACCGCGGATTCCCGCGTCGGCCAGGAGATCGCCGAGCTGGTCAAGGCATGCTCGGCGGAGGGTCTGCTGCTGATCGTCGAGATCCTGACCTACCGCCTCGAGGGCGAATCCGCCGTCGACTACGCGGAGCGCTTCCCGTCCCTCGTCGCGGAGTCGGCACGCATCTCCGTCGAGTGCGGCGCGAAGGTGCTCAAGCTGCAGTACCCGGGGTCGGCCGAGGCCTGCGCCGCGGTGACCGCCGCCGCGAACGGTGTTCCCTGGGCCGTGCTGTCGGCCGGTGTCGATCACGAGACCTTCATCGAGCAGGTCCGCACCGCGGTCGCCAACGGCGCCAGCGGCGCGATGGCGGGCCGGTCCCTGTGGAAGGACAGCATGGCGGTGTCCGCGGAGACCCGTGAGCAGTTGCTGACCGACCGCGCGCTGCCGCGTCTGCGCGAGCTGGCAGAGGCCGTCGACAATCGTTGATATCCACCCAGCGGGGGTAACGGACCGCGAAGTCTGCCTATCATGACCCCATGAGACGCACCCGGCTCGCGGTTCTGGTCATCTCGGCGACAGCAGCATTCGGTCTCGTCGGCTGTTCGGACAGCTCGTCGACGCAGGATCTGCAGTTCGACGGTCTCACCGCGGGACAACGCGTCTACGACAGCACGGGATACTCCCTCGACGCGGCGCAGTCGGAGCGTCTCGAGCGGCAACTCGACGAGGTCAGGTCGGACACCGGAGCCGACGTCATCGCCTACGTGCGGGAACTCGACGCCGACTCCGACGACACCCTCGATCAGGTGGAAGCGCTGCAGCAGGCGTGGGTGGCGGCGGCGGGTGTCGAGCAGGACACCGCCGGTGCCATCCTGATCAATCGGGAGCCCGGCACGGTCGACGAGGCACGTGCAGGCATCTTCCTCGGATCGACCTTCGACGACGGCAACGTTCCCGGCGACGAGCAGGAAGCGATCATCGAGGACGCGCTGATTCCGCCGCTGCGCGACGGTGATGTCGCCGGCAGTCTGACGAACGGCATCGACCGTCTGCAGTCGTCCATCCGATCCGGGCCTCCGGTGACGGCGCTGGACGAGTTCGCGGACGGGCCGGGATCGACCTGGCTGCCGTGGACCGGTCTGGCGGTCGTTCTCCTCGGCATGGCCGGTGCCTGGTCGATCTACCGTCGCCGCCCGCAACCCACGGTTTCAGCGCAGCCCCCGACGACGTATCGACCCGACCGCGACACCGATCCTGCCGTCGCGACCGCCCTGGTCCACCGCGGAGCGCAGGCGAGTGCGGTGCCGGCGACCGTGCTCGCTCTCGCCGCGGCCGACGCACTGAGCATCGAGGCCGACACGGCGACCGGGAAGTTCGGCGGCAAGCCCAAGGCCCGCGTCCGACTGCTCGATCACGGCAAGGTGCGCGGCGACGTGCAGGACGCCGTCTGGTCGATGCTGTCCGAGAAGGCCGACGGTGACGTCGTGTCGAGCACCGCGCTGGCGAAGATCGGCCAGGGCCACGGCACGACGAAGGGCGTCGTCGATGCCGTGCTGGAGACGAACGGGTGGAAGCAGCACGGGACAGCACGCCCGCGGTGGAGCCTTGCCGGACTTGCGGTGCTGGGCGGCGTCGTGATGGTGGGCGCGGGCGTCGTCGCCGCCTCCGGCGCACTCGTCATGCTGGTCGCCGCGATCCCCGGCGCGATTCTGCTTCTCACGGGACTCGTCATGGCCGTCGCGTACTCCGGCTTCTCGGTCGCGGGACTCGACGCGGCCCGCCCGTGGGAGGCCTACCGCGACGGACTGAAGCAGGCAGCGAAGGACGACGACGCCGTCGTCGATCTCGACGCGGCATTGCCGGACATCGTCGCGCTGGGCCTCGGTTCGGTGTTCGCGAAGCGACTCGAGGCGGCCACGGACAGCGGAACGTCCCTGCGCGCGTTCACCTCACCCGCCGGCTACGCAGCCGACCCCGCGCTGATGAACTGGGCGGTCTTCTCGTCGGTGTTCGCGTCGAGCAGTGGCAGCTCCGCCACGGTGTCCGGCGGCGGAGCAGGCGGGGGCGGCGGCGCGGCCGGAAGTACCTGAGGGCGTGACCTCACCGCGGTGCCGAGATCCGATCGAGCCATTCGATCAGGAGGGCGCGCTCCGATGCCGTGAGGGCATCCGAATCGTCAGCAGTGGAGCGTAATTCGATCGCGGACGTGACCACCGACGGTTCCGACCGCGCGGGGGTGTCGACGACGATGTGGCGGATCACAGCGTCGAACAGGTCGTCGGCGAGCCCCGGGTCACGGTCGGCGGGCGGCGTCGCGAGAATGGTCAGAACTGCACCCGTGCCTGCCGCGTGGACGATGTCGACTGCTCGCTTCTCGCTCACGGACAGCCGCCCGGCGCGGGCGACACGGTGCACTCGCGCCGCGAGAATCGACAGACCCTGCCGGGCTGCCGGAGACTCTCGCCCGCGCAAGGGATCGCTGAGAAGCGCGAACAAGGTGGGATTGGCGAGTCCGAAGTCGATCTGTGCACGCCATCCCGCGCGGAGATCGTCGACAGGGTCGCCGTGGCCGGCCATCTCGGAATCGACAGCGACCGCCTTCGATGTCACGTAGGTCGCCATGACGTGTTCGGCGACGGCGTCGAGGAGACCCTCCTTGTCGCCGAACAGTCGATAGATCGTGGGTGCCTGCACCCCCGCAGCATCGGCGACACCACGGGTCGTCACCGCGGATCGACCTCGTTCCTGCAGCAGGTTCGCTGCGACGTCGACGATTCTCGACCTCGCGCCGTCTCGGGGTGTCGTACGCGCGTCTGCCACGTAGCAACGATAACAAGACCGTGATACCACCGTGTTTCCGGTGCTACGCTGACATTGATATCGTCGATAACAGGAGAACTCATGATCGTCGTCACCGGAGCAACCGGGGCACTCAACGGTGCCACCGTGGACTACCTGCTCGAGCGCCTTCCGGCGTCCGACATCGCCGTCGCCGTGCGCGACACCGCCCGGGCACGCCGTTTCGCAGATGTCGGCGTCGAGGTGCGACACGCCGACTATGCCGATCCGTCGTCGCTGTCCACGGCGTTCGCCGGCGCCGACCAGGTACTTCTCGTGTCCTCGAGCGACCCCGGTGCCGACGCCGTTGCGCTGCACACCAGGGCAATCGACGCGGCAGTGGCGGCCGGTGTCGGACGCATCCTCTACACGAGCCATCAGGGAGCCGCTGCCGACAGCCCGTTCCGCCCGGCACGTGATCACGCGGCCACCGAGACTGCACTCGCCGCCTGCGGCGTGCCGTGGACGGCCCTGCGGAACGGCTTCTACGCGCACAGTCTGGACCTCGTGATGGGCGACTGGCGCACTACCGGCGTCGTCTCCATCCCCGTCGACGGCGCAGTGTCGTGGACCGCGAGGGAGGACTCCGCAGAGGCGGCCGCCGTCATCCTTGCCTCGGGTGAGGGTATCGACGGACCTGCGACGATGACGGCGCGCGAGGCGCTCACGTTCGGGGAAGTCGTCGCTCTCGCATCCGCCTCCGTGGGCCGCGAGATCTCCCTCGAGGTGGTCGGAGAGGAGAAGTGGGTCGCGGCGCGCGTCGCAGAAGGAACGAACGAATTCATGGCGCGCTTCACGCTCGGGATATTCCAGGCCGCCCACCAGCGAGGCTTCGCTGCCACGGATCCCTTGCTGGCAACGCTCCTCGGCCGCGAACCACGAACGGTGCAGCACGTCCTCGGCGCCTCCTGACCTCGGGTCGCCCGCTCGTAACGATCCGGAAACCGGGAAACACGGCAAACGAAACCGACGGCGCCGACACTGTTCCCATGGTGTCGTTGTCGAAGTTCACACGGGGTCGAGCGGGCACACATCCGGTCGACGACATCCCGCCTCTGTCCGTGCTGGCGCCGCTGGGCCTGCAGCACGTGCTCGCGATGTACGCGGGTGCGGTCGCCGTCCCGCTGATCGTCGGCAGTGCTCTCGTCGCTGCGGGCGAACTGCAGTCGAGCGATCTCCCGTATCTGATCACCGCGGATCTGTTCGTGGCGGGAATCGCCACGCTGATCCAGGCGGTAGGTTTCTGGCGATTCGGCGTGCGACTACCGCTGATGCAGGGATGCACGTTCGCCGCAGTGACACCGATGATCGCGATCGGCTCGCAATACGGCGTCACCGCCATCTACGGTTCCGTGATCGCCTCCGGAATCTTCATGATGGCGTTGGCTCCGGTGTTCGCGAAACTCCTGCATCTGTTTCCGCCGTTGGTCACCGGTACGGTCATCCTGATCATCGGGCTCTCGCTGATGCCGGTCGCGGCGGGATGGTTCGGCGGCGGCACCGGTGCGGACGACTTCGGTGAACCGAAGTACATCGGCATGGGCGCGCTGACCTTGCTGATCATTCTGCTGATCGAACGTTTCGGGCCCGCACCGGCGAAACGCCTGTCCATCCTGCTCGGCCTCGTCATCGGCACGATCATCTCGGTCCCGTTCGGCCTCACCGATTTCAGTGGAGTGGCCGAGCAGGACTGGGTGGGCGTGACCACGCCGTTCCACTTCGGGTTCCCGACGTTCGAGATCAGCGCGATCATCACCATGTGCATCGTGGCGCTGGTCATCATGACCGAGACCACGGGCGACATCATCGCTGTCGGCGAGATCGTCGACAAGAAGGTTCCGCCTCGCCGCCTGGCCGACGGACTCCGTGCGGACGGATTGTCGACGATGCTCGGCGGCATCTTCAACACGTTCCCGTACACCGCATTCGCACAGAACGTGGGCCTCGTCGCGATCACCGGGGTCAAGACTCGACACGTCGCCACGTTCGCCGGCGGCATCCTGATCCTGCTCGGCCTGCTGCCGAAGCTCGGCGCCGTGGTGGAAGGCGTTCCGCTACCCGTGCTCGGCGGAGCCGGCATCGCGCTGTTCGGCATGGTCGCCGCGAGCGGCGTCAGAACACTGGCACAGGTGCGGTTCAACAACACCAACATCCTCGTCGTGGCTGTCTCCGTCGGAGTCGGCCTGCTTCCGACCGTCTCCCCCGACCTCTACGACAAGTTCCCCGACTGGTTCCAGACCATCTTCCACTCCGGCATCAGTGCCGGTGCGCTGTGCGCGGTCGTGCTCAACCTGCTGTTGAACTCGGAGTCGTTGCGCGACAAGCTTTCCGAGGACACAGATCCGCCGGCCCACGACGCTGTGCGTGGACCGGCGCTCTGATCTTCTCTACGACGAGGCGGAGCGAAGCTTCTCGAGCAACGGGCCGGCGGCCTCGGCGAGGAATCGATCCTGCGTCTCGTCGCCGACCTGCACCAGGGCGATGTCGGTGAATCCTGCCTCCCAGTAGGGCTTGACCTTCTCGACGATCGCATCGAGGTCCGGACCGCAGGCGATGGTCCCCGCGACATCCTCGGGTCGGACGAACTGGGTGGCACCGGCGAAACCGGCCGTCGTCGGAAGATCCGCGTTCACGGCCCAGCCACCGGCGAACCAACGGAACTGATCGTGAGCGATCCGGATCGACTCGTCCTCGTCGGGACCCCAGCAGATGGGGATCTGCCCGATCTTCTTCGAGTCACGACTCAGACCGGTGCCGATGTGCCGCGCCTTGTCCCAGCCCTGGACCAGCTCCGACTTGGGCTCGGTCGAGATCATGTGGTCACCGAGCGGGGCGAAACGCTCGATGGACTTCGACCCCGAGACCGCGATGCCGATCTCGAGCGGTGTGTCGGGGGTGTCCCACAGCCGGGCGGAGTCGACCCGGTAGTGCTCGCCTTCCCACGTGACCAGCTCCCCCGACTGCAACTGCCGAATGATCTTGACGGCTTCCTCGAACATGTCCTGGCGCTTGTCCACCGACGGCCAACCCTGGCCCACGACATGCTCGTTCAAGTTCTCCCCGCTGCCGAGACCGAGGGTGAAACGGCCGTCCGACAAAATCTGCAGGGTCGCTGCCTTCTGCGCGACGACCGCGGGGTGATACCTGATGATGGGGCAGGTCACGTACGTGTAGAGCTCGACCGTCGACGTCGCGTGCGCCACCGCACCCAGCATCGTCCATGCGTAGGAGGCATGCCCCTGCGAGGACAGCCACGGCGAGTAGTGATCGCTCGACACCTCGAAGTCGAAGCCGGCGTTCTCCGCTTTCACCGCGTAGTCGACGAGCTGCTTGGGGCCGCTCTGCTCGGTCATGAGGGTGTATCCGAAACGGGTCATGGGAAGTGGTCCTCTCTAGATGGTCGCGACCGAACCGGAGTCGACGCGGTAGTTGGAGCCGTTGACGAAGCTGGCACGCTCCGAACACAGGAACGTGACCACCGACGCCACTTCCTCCGGGGTACCCCGTCGACCGAGTTCCATGAACGGCCGATCCTCTTTCAGGAAGCTCTCGATGGCCTCGTCGCGATCGGTACCGCGCTCGTCGGCGCGCTTGTCCATCATCGCGTCGGTCATCGGCGTGTGAATGAAGGCAGGAGACACCGCGTTGACCAGGACACCCTCGGACGCATAGGTCTTGGACAATCCCTTGACCAGCGACAGGATTCCGGCTTTCGCTGCGCAGTACGGCAATTCGTCGATGTAGGGCTGCTCGGCGTCTTCCGATGCCAGCAGCACGATGCGTCCCCACCCGCCCTGGCGCAGCTCCGGGAGGAACGCGCGCACGACGCGCACCGGACCGAGAAGGTCGACCTCGATGGTGGACGACCAGCCGTCGTCGTCGATCTCGTGGAACATGCCCTGCGCGCCGGTGATCCCGGCGCTCTGCACGAGGATGTCGACGGTGCCGAGCGCCTCGACAGCCTTGGCATGCAGCGCCTCCACCTCGGCCGGCTTGGTCACGTCGGCGGCGAACGCGGTGACGGATCCGTCAGGCCCCGTCAGTTCTGCCGCACCGGCAGCGAGCTTGTCCTGGTCCTTGTCGGTGACGAAGACTCGGACGCCCTCGTCGAGAAGCATCTGCGCTGTGCACCAGCCGATTCCCGAATCCGCTCCGGTGATGACTGCTGTGCGTCCCGTGATTCCGAGGTCCATGTGTGGTCCTACTTTCGTGTGTCGGAGGTCGTGTGGTCGTGACCGCTGGCCAGTGTCAGCGCTGCGTTGATGAGCGCCAGATGGGACAGGCCCTGCGGGAAGTTGCCCAGGAACGTCGAGGGTTCGCCCTCGGCGGATCGGTCGGGGTCGATCATCTCGGCGAAGAGCCCGACGTCGTTGCCGGTCGTGACGAGCCGGTCCATCAGAGCGGAGGCCTCCTCGTCGCGGCCGAGCTTGGCCAGTGCGCTGACGACCCAGAACGAGCAGGCGACGAAGGTGCCCTCCACCATCCGCATTCCGGAGTAGCGGTAGAGATGATCTCCGGAGCCGAGTTCGTCGCGAAGAGCGTCCACGGTCCGGGACATACGGTCGTCGTCGACGCACCGACTGCCCGCGTGCAGCAGCACGGATGCATCCAGTTCATCGGTTCCCGGGTACCAGATGTACGCACCGCGAGACTCGGACCAGCAGTTGTCCGCGATCCACTGCGCGATATGGTCGCGCTCGGTCACCCACCGATCCGCGATACCCGGGATCATGCCCTGCTCGGAGAGGTGGACGGCGCGATCGAGCGCGTGCCAGCAACCCATCTTCGAGGACGTGTAGTGCTGCTCGGTGGGCAGCTCCCACATGCCGGCATCCTTGCGTCGCCAGATGTCGCACGTGGTGTCCGCGATCTGCGCGAGCAGTCGGCCGGTGGGGGCGTCGAGGATGTTGCCCGCGTCGACGTACAGCGACACGATGTCGAACAGGTCGCCGAAGATACCCTGCTGGAGCTGCGTGGCCGCCTCGTTGCCGTTGACGACCGGGCCGATGCCGCGCCACCCCGGAACGTCCGGATAGCTCGACCCCGCGGGAACTTCACCGTCGAAGGTATAGAACACCTGCGTGATCTGCTCGTTGCTGCGGATGATGCGAAGCAACCAGGCGACCGCGGCGTGCACTTCCTCGCGAAGACCGAAACGGATGAGCGCTTTGATCGTGTAGGCAGCGTCGCGCACCCACGCGTAGCGGTAGTCCCAGTTCTTCGCACCGGCCCACCGCTCCGGGAGCGACGTCGTCGCAGCAGCCGCGATGGCACCGGACGGGCTGTACAACAACAACTTCAAGGCAAGGGCACTGCGATGGACCTCGTCGTGCCAGGGTCCGTCGTATCGAAATTCTTCGGACCACATCTGCCAGTTGGTGATCGTCCGGTCGATTCCTGCATCGACATCCTCCGGCACCGGGAGATACAGCGGCTCCACCTCGGTGCCGACCACGGCGACCAGTGACCGGGTACCGACCTCGGTGGTGAATCGCCCACTGATGGAACGGGATCCGAGCTCGACGTCGTCGGCATTCATCGTCCGCACACCGAGGCTGACGCCGTCCACCCGCAGTACCGTCCCGTGCACGGTCTCGTACGACCACGGGGACGCGGTCCCCAGGCACGTTCCGGGCGCCACTGTCCACTCCATGTCGACGCTGCCCTCGACGCCCTCGATGCGTCGGGCGAGCTCGGTCCACGGAAGACGGCCCGCCACTCCGGTATTGAGCGAATCGGTCACGTTCACGACACCCGAATCCGTGGTGAACGTGGTCACCAGGACGTTCGAGCCGTCCGCGTAGCGACGCGTCGCCGTGAAGTCCGCCGCCGGCCGCATCGAGATGTACCCACCGGCATCGGCGTCGAGCAGCGCCGCGAACACCGGTGGCGTGTCGAGGTTGGGTACCGGGAACCAGTCGATACGTCCGTCGTTCGCGATGAGCGCGACGGTTCGGCCGTCGCCGATCGCGGCGTAGTCCTCGATCGCCGCGTAGTCGTTCTCTCTCATCCGAGGCGCGCAACCATGGAACTGTCGAGGTTCGCCAGTAGATCGGCCGGATCGTCATACACCGCAACGGCTCCCGCATCGATCAACTCGGCGGCCGACACTCCGCCGCTCCGCACACCGATGCAGGGGACACCGGCGGCCACGGACGCTTCGACGTCCCATACCGAGTCGCCGACGAACACGGCGTGATCAGCGTCGACCCCGGCCTTGTCCAGCGCGATACGAACGATGCCCGGCTCCGGTTTCGCCGTCTCCACATCCTCCGACGACGTCAACTCCGAGACGATCTCCTCGACCCCCAATAGACCGCGAAGGATCGCGAGTTCGTTCTCCGGAGCCGAGGTGGCCAGAACGACCTGCAGCCCGCGGTCCGCTACCGCGCCGAGCAGATCGAGCGCACCGGGCAGCGGCGACAGCAGGGAGGACATCTCCTCGTAGTACTGCGTGTGCAGTTCCTTCGCATGCGAGGCAGCGGCCTCGTCCGCGTCGCCGGCCAGCGACGACAGCAGCTTCGCGCCGTCCATTCCGATCGAGCGGTGGATACGCCACGAGTCGGCGGCGATCCCCGCATCGGCGAACGCTCGCGCCCATGCGTGGACGTGCGCGTAGTTGGAATCGACGAGTGTGCCGTCGATGTCGAACAGAACGGCGGGGGAAGTCACGCATGGTGGCTACCCGCGGAGGGCCGTGGACAAACGATCAGCCGCGCATCGCGGCTGCGACCGTCACCACGTCACCGGCGGTGGTGACCGGCGTCCATAGGCCGTCCATCGTGTTCGCAGCCACACCTACTGCTGTCAGTGCATCCGGATCGAAGGTAAGGACAGAGCCGTCGGAACACGCGAAGCTAACGGCGTCGGAGCCGACCGTGCACCGGGTCCCGCCGGACGTCGTGATGGCTGTGACAGCACCCGACCCCGAGAACGACGTCACGGCAGGGGGTGTCGTCGTGCTGGTGACAGGCGGTGTCGTCGTGCTGGTGACAGGCGGTGTCGTCGTCTTCGTCGTTGTGGCCTCGAAGGTCGTGGTGGCATCCTCCGACGTCGTGGTAATCGACGTCGTGGGCGCTGTCGTCGTGGCGGGTTCAGTCATGGGCGCTGTCGTCGTGGCGGGTTCAGTCGTGGGCGCAGTCGTCGTAGTCGGTTGTTCCGGGGCCGCGACACGCGCGGCAACGGCAGCGGTGGTCGCGACAGGACCCGTCGCTCCGCTTCCGCACGCCGCGTCGACGAGAACGAGCGTGAACCTGATGTCCAGCAGAATGTTCCCGAGAACTCCGAGCCGCAGAATCCTGCCGTTCTCCAGCACGAGGCTCGAGCGTGCGGACGTCGTCGTGCCGATGACACTGCGGAGAGTCCCCGACACTCCGGGAACGACCACTGTCGATCCGCTCTGAGGGAAGTCGAACGACGTCGTGCCGCCTGCGGGCGGTACGGCAACGACGCTTCCGCCTCGAACGGAGATCGAGCCGCGGGGGTTCGATGCCGTCACGTTGGCGGCACTCGGAGCGGCTGCGGTGTACGTGGGACCGGACGACGTCAGGTCACAGGACACGGAGGACGTCACGGGGGACGGAACTGCGACCACGTCCGTCGAACCCAGCCCCAGGAGCGAGAGCAGTGATGCGTACAGCGTGTAGGAGGAGAGAGTCGCACTCGCGTTCACTCTCTGCGACGGAACCGTGACACACGGCGCAGGAGTCGCAGGTGCCCATCCGTAGGCCGCACACGCGGCGCCCGTGATCGGTGTCCCGGCGACTGCGCCTCGCGAGGTCAGCTCGTTGGCCAGACCGAGCACCCCGGCGCTGCTGTAGGGCCCGGCCGTCGTTCCGGTCGCCGTACCCGGAACCGCCTGCGACCTGGCTGACGACGGTCCCGGCCACGGTGGGTTGGTTCCGCCCCTCAACAGATCGAACGCGACGCCCGACGCCGAGGCGACGCGGCCGACTTCCGCGTAGGCGCTTCCGGCATTGGGCCACGACCCGCTCGTCACGGTGGCCGCAGCATGGTCGCGTCCTTGCCAGGCGGCGTCGGTGGTCTCGGTTCGCAGCACTGTCGACACGATGGTCAGAAGCAGGGCGGCGAGGGCGAGCGCTGCCGGGCATGAGCGATGGGTGGTCATTGCTGCCGCTTCGGTGACCGTGGCCAGAACATCGCCACGACCAACACGGTGATGCCGATGGTCAGCAGGCCGAGAACGATGGGATTCGAGAACCACACGACGACCTTCGCGAGGCCGGGTACGGACCAGAGGACCTTGCGCACCTCCCGCACGCTGTAACCCGCCGGGTCCTCGTACTCGTTGGCGTCGCCCTTCAACTCGAGGAACGTGTCACCGTCGCGTCCCGGCGACGTCTCCACCACTCGATGCGTGACCGGAAGCTCTCCGACCCGGTCGACGGTCACGACATCCCCGGGAACGACCGAGTCTGCAGGGACTTCTCGGACGACGGCGAGGGAACCGGTCGGGATGGTCGGCGCCATCGACCCCGTCTTGAACATGATCAACGAGATGTTCATGGTGAAGGACAGGATCACCAGAACGATGCAGACCACACCGCCGAGTGCGAGAACGTTCAGCACCACGTCACCCGCACGCGACACGGCCGAACGGCGTCGGGGGCGGGCTGCGTGTCGAGTCGACATGTCACGTGTGCTTTCTGGTGATGCGGAAGAATGGTCGGTCACGCGGTACCCGGGAAGGTCCAGGTGGCGGACACAGATTTCGACGCGGCTGCCGAGCTGGTCCACACCGCGAGAGTGTCCGGCAAAGTCACCCGGAAGCACAGCGGCACAACGGAACCCGCGATACCAGGTGATCCCGCCGGGAGAATCACGGCGCCGGTAGCCGAATCCGCGGACATCGCGACACCGCCCGTCGAGGAACCGACGACGTACGACGCGGTCGAGGTGAACGCAGCACTGCCGCAGATCGTCGATCGGATCACCGCGTACTGCAACACCTCTCCCAGACCCGTGCCCGTCGGCGTCGTACCGTCGACAGTCACTGCCACGGTCGGCGAACCGACGGCAGCGCGCAAGGAGATCGGGGCGTAGGACGACTCGCCCGGGAGCAGGGGCGCCGCGGGTGTCAGCGAGAGCAGAGCCGGCGCGCTCTGCGGATGCATCGAGTACGCGCCTCCGCTCACCGACGATTCGAAACCGAAAGCCTGTGTCGAGAAGGATGTTCCACCCAGGACCTTGTCGGTCCACGATGCTGCGACGTCGGTAGCCGTCACCGCCGCCACGACGACTCCGCCGACGAGTCCCAGCGCGGCACCGACCCGGATCCGCCGACCGATGTCGGAGATCCGGGCCGGGGCGCTACCGGCTGCATGTCGAGACATGTCGAGATGATCCAGCGATCGATTACGGAGTGGCCGGGACGACCGCCTCGGCCTGGAACTGCCACGTCAGGGTGTTGGTGGTCTTGCCGGCAACCTGGTCCGCCGTGGCGCTCGCGGGCAGCGTGACCGCGAAGCAGAGCGGGAGAGCAGTGCCGGCCTTGGGGAGAGTGATGGCCTTGGCAGCACTACCTGTTCCCAGGGTGCTTCCCGCCGCGACGACGCTCGCCCCACCGGTGATCGTTCCTGCGGTGCAGTTGGCGGCCGTGACATTGCTGACCACCTGGTAGGTAAGGAAGGACGTCAGCGGTCCCGTCGTCGGAGTCGCACCGACGAGAGTCACCGCGGCGTCGTATGCGCCGCCGGCCGTGGGACCCAGGCCGACACGCAGAGCGACGGGCGCATACACCGTCGTGCCGGGGCTCAATGCCGCGAAACCGGTCGTGTAGTTGAACGTTCCTGCTGTGCCGGTGGTGTTGTACTCCTGCCACGCGCCGGAGCCCGCGGCCGAGAAGTCACCCTGGACGTTCCAGTTCTCGGCTGTGAACTGTGCCTGCCCGAACACGTTGTCGGTCCACGCCGCCAGGGTGACCGCCGCTCCGATACCGAGTACCAGTCCGCCGGCGAGCAACGCACGAACCTTACGGCGCCGGTCGTCGCGCCGATCGGGTTCCTGATGGTTGATGAGATCGGTCGTCATGGCGGTCCCCGTTTCGGCTCGTAGCGCCATTCCTCAATGGCTGCGAGCGAACTGTAGAACCATTACTCGGCTTTCACATACCGAACGTTCCGCCTTTCTTGCCAGCCGTCTGGCGGTACCGGCCGTCACACGAACCGGCAGAGGTCGACACTCACAGGAAACCGTCGCGCACACGTCGACCGGCCACGATCCGCCGATCGATCAACGGTTGTGACGGCAAAACAGCGAATCGGACATAAAACGCTTGGCTCCCCGCCAAACGTGATTTGTGTCACAGCCGCACGGACGAACGACGCCCGCCGCACCCCGAGAGGGCGCGACGGGCGGCGTCGATTACATGCGTGTCAGACGCGCGCGGCCTCGTCGGCCGGATCGTCCACGGCACCTGCACCGGTGGTCGGCGCTGTGTCGCCCTGACCGGCGCGGACACCTTCTTCGACCTTCTTGCCGATCTCAGGATCGACATTGCTCCAGTACTGGAACACGCGCTGCAGCACCTGCTCGGTGACGCCGTTCAGCGCGTGACCGACGATGTTGCCGACGAGACGCTCACGGGCGTCGTCGTCCATGACCTCGCGCACGAGAGTGCCCGCCTGGACGAAGTCGCCGTCCTCGGGATGCTGTACGTACCCGGTACGCACGAATCGGGGCTCGAAGTCCCATGCGCCGTCGTCGCCGTATGCGTTGGAGTCCGCAGCGGGACCACCGTACGAGTTCGGGGCGTAGACGGGAGTGTCCGCGGAGTTGTAATGGATGTTCATCGCACCCTCCTTGGAGTACGAATTGATCTCCGCCTTGGCGCGATTGACCGGCAACTGCGCGTAATTGGTGCCGATGCGGTACCGGTGCGCGTCCGCGTAACTGAAGAGGCGACCGAGCAACATCTTGTCCGGGCTGGCGCCGATTCCGGGAACGAGGTTGGACGGTTCGAACGAGCTCTGCTCGATCTGCGCGTGGAAGTTCTCCGGGTTCTTGTTCAAGGTCATGGTGCCGACCTCGATCAACGGGTAGTCCTTCTGCGACCAGACCTTGGTCAGATCGAACGGGTTGTAGCGGTACGTCTCGGCCTCGTCGTACGGCATGATCTGGACCTTGACGGTCCAGCTGGGGAAGTCCCCGTTGCGGATCGAGCCGAACAGATCCTGACGATGGTGGTCCGGCGACGTGCCCGCCAGCTCGTCCGCCTTGTCCTGCGTCAGGTAGTCGATTCCCTGATCGGTCTTGAAGTGGAACTTCACCCACGACTTCGTGCCGTCTGCGGCGATGAACTGGTAGGTGTGCGAGCCGAATCCGTCCATGTGGCGGAACGACTTCGGGATCCCGCGGTCTCCCATGAGCCAGGTCACCTGGTGCGCCGACTCGGGAGAGAGCGTCCAGAAGTCCCACTGCATGTTGTTGTCACGCAGGCCGGAGTCGGGCATCCGCTTCTGGCTGCGGATGAAGTCCTGGAACTTGAGCGGATCCCGTACGAAGAACACCGGCGTGTTGTTGCCGACCATGTCCCAGTTGCCCTCGGTGGTGTAGAACTTCAGCGAGAAACCGCGAGGGTCACGCCAGGTGTCGGGGCTGCCCTGCTCGCCCGCGACGGTCGAGAAACGAGCCAGCATCTCGGTCTTCGTGCCGGGCTGGAACACTGCGGCCCGCGTGTACTTCGAGATGTCGCCGGTGACCTCGAACGTTCCGAAAGCTCCCGCACCCTTGGCGTGCACGACGCGCTCCGGAACCCGCTCACGGTTGAACTGGGCCATCTTCTCGATCAGGTAGTGATCCTGCAGAAGGATGGGGCCCTGGGCCCCTGCGGTCAGCGAGTGCTCGTCGCTGGCGACCGGAATACCGGCGTTGTTCGTCGTGGGCTTGGCGGTGGGGGTGTCGGGTCGAGTCATGTGGTTCTGTGCCTCCTGCTGATCTGCGTGACGCACGCGTCCTTACTACCCGTGTACCCGGGCAGCGATACGCGCACACTTACGCCTACCCGACAGTCGGATGGAACAGCGGAAGCCCGCCCTCGTCGACACCCAGCTCCTGGATGGACCACTCCCGCGGATCGAGTGCGTACTGGGAGTGATTGGTCGCCAGCAGCGAGGTACCCCGGAACGCCAGCGATGCCGGCGTCACCAAGGGGACGGACAACATCGATCGGCCCAGAGGCGACGGCAGAGCGTCCACGACACCGCGCCCCGGTTCGACGACCTCGACATCGTTGATCACCGGATTCGCCACGGCGACGTAGATGCGGCCGGAACTGCCGATGGCGATGCCGTCTCCCTGGGACGTCGTGGCGATCTGTTCCCGCGTGCCGGGTGATCCGTCCGCCTCGACACCGAGGCGGAACAGTTTGCCGCGGAAGATCGACGCGTCCGGGGTCAGTGAGATCGTCACGGCGAACACCAACCGGCCCTGCGCGTCGAACTGCATGCCGTTCACGCTGTAGATGGACGCGAAATCAGCACTCTGGTACCAGATCCGGGCTTCTCCACCGCCCGGTGCGACCTTCCAGATCGTCGCCTGGTTCAGGTCACTGACGTACATGTTCCCGTCGCCGTCGAACACCGGGTAGTTGGGCCACGCCGGCCGGTCTATCGGGCTCGGCTCGCACGGCACCACGCCGCGACCGCAGGACGGAAGATCGGGGAACGTCGCGTAGACGCTCTGCTCGCCGGTGGCGGGGTCGATCCGCACCGCCCGCGCCCCCGAGTAGTCGAGCGCGTACGGCCGACCCGCCCCGTCGAGAGCGATGCCGTTCACGCCGTGTTCCGCGCTCGGAGAATGATCGACGAGGTCGTACGTCCCGACCAGCGCGCCCGACCGATCGTGATGCCACACGGCCCCGGCGGATCTCGGTCGGTTGGACCCCGTCCAGACGCTTCCGTCGCGCGGATCGACCGCGATGCCCTCCGGCTGACCGGGCAGGGGAAGTTCGGCGAAGGTCCGTGCATCTCCCGGCGCGGGCGAGGGAGGAGCGACAGGCTCGGCACCGGCCGACCCCGCTCCGGCGACGAGACCGGATCCGATCATGACCGCAGCAGCCCCGACCGCCAGAGCCCTTACTGCCTGCATCACTGGCATCGACCGCTCGAACATTGCTGCGCCCCCCGGCTGTCATTGCGCAGCACCGAACGCTGCCGGATGGACACTACGGTTCCCCGCGTCCGGACACCGCACGCAGAACTCCAGCAGTCCCGGGGCGACATTGTGCCTGCTCACAGGAGTGTCCGAGATGTGAGCATCCTGTGGCACCCTTCGATCGTCTACACCGTGACGTTCTGGGGGGAAAACAAGTGACGCGCAGTTCGAGAAGCAGGTCCGGATCGCTGAGGAAGGTCACCGCGGTCGCTGCCGCGGCCATCGCCGTGTCCGCGGCGTTCACCGGAACGGCCGGTGCCGCACCGGGACCCGTGGCACCCTCCACCGTTCTCGGATCGATCGACGACGGCCCCGGCCAGTTCCATGTCTTCCGCACGGTGGACAGCGGCAACCGTCCCAGCGCGGAAGACACCGCGCGGTGCAACGCCCAGTACGGAGTACCCGCCTCCTATGCACTGGTCGAGCGGCTCGACGCCCGGATGTACACCTTCCAGTCCGACCCCGCCAGCGGCCTCCTCACGGCCGAGACCGCACGCGACGTCGGCCCGATTTACGTCTGTGACGGACTGGGGCTGAACGGCACTCAGATCCTCGACCAGTGGGGCACTCTCGACGCTCCCGGACTGGGCCGGCTGGACATGCGCGGACCCTGCGGATTCGAGCTGTACCCGGGATCACCCGGCCGCGGCGCGGTCGACTGCGTTCTACGTATAGCTCCTAACGCGTCGGGAATCGCGGGCGGTGTCGCGACGAGCAACTCGGTCGCCAACCCGCTGCGTCTGCCGGGAGGCCGTACCGGCTCGGTCTGGACGCTGTACGCCCTCGGCGAGGGCACGGCACCGGTGAACCAGGCTCCGCCGGCAGGGTTGCCGCAGCCGACCGGACCCATCGCATACAACGTCACCCGAGAGGTGAACTCGCGGTCTCAGGGTTCCTCCCCCACCTGCGCGGGTGGTGAGCGGACCACCGAATTGCATGCCACCGGTGTGGATCCCGCGACCGGTGCCGCGTCGACGTCGCCCAGCGAGATCGTCGCCGCCACCGCGCGGGTCTGCTACTCCCCCGTCGCGAACCCCGAGTTCGGTGCAGCCCTGTCCGTGACCTACAACAACGTCCCCGGTGGCCCGTTGACCGTCGAGGGACGCGGACAGTGCCGCCAGACCTCCCTCCCGGGTACCGCTGATCTGCAGCAGAGCTGCGGATTGACGCTGCCGCCGAACCCGGCTCGTGGGTTGGCCGGTGGACAGGTCACCGTCAACGGCCTCGTCCCGGCGGGCGATCCGGCCGGGTCGGCCAACTCGGCCATCTGGACCACGTCGCTGCTCGGACCGATCTCCGGAAAGTAGCACTTCGACACACGACACCGGCCCCGCATTCCTGCTGTCAGGAGTGCGGGGCCGGTGTCGTCAGGTGTGGCCGTCAGTGACCGATCACCGTGAGGGGCAACCGAAGTGCACCGGGTGCTTCCGCGGGCACCACGGGCGAGACCGGCTTGACCGGCGCAACGGGGGTGTAGTCGGCCCCCACCGGAGGGCGCTGATCCTGCTCACCCTTGTTGGGCCACAACGCCATCGCCCGCTCGGCCTGCGCGGTGATCGTCAGCGACGGGTTCACACCCAGATTGGCGCTGACGGCCGAGCCGTCGACCACGTGAAGTCCGTCGTGTCCGAACACGCGGTGGTACGGATCGACCACTCCGCGTTCGGGCGTTGCTCCGATGACGCAGCCGCCCAGGAAATGGGCCGTCATCGGGATGTCGAACACGTCCGCGAACGAGCCGCCCGCGTCTCCGCCGATCCTGTCGGCGGCCTTCCGGATGGCCACGTGGCCTTCCGGGATCCACTTGGGAGGCGGCGTACCTCCGCCGGGACGCGACGTGAGTCTGCGGCCGAATCGTCCCTTCGCCGAGCCGAGTTCGAGCGAGTTGTCGTCGGTCTGCATGACCAACGCGATGACGGTGCGCTCGGACCAGTTCCGGACCGACAGGCTGCGGACGGCGGCCGCCGGGTGACGCATCGCCACGCCCAGTGTCTTCAACGGACGCGGCAGTCGGCCCCCACCGTCGCTCAGCACGGTCTGCAGGAGCCCGATCGCGTTGCTTCCCTTGCCGTATCGCACCGGCTCGATGTGCGTGTGATCGTTGGGATGGAACGAGGAGGTGATGGCGACACCCTCGGTGTAGTCGACCTGCCGATCGCGTGCGGTCGCCGCGAGCACGGCCTCGGAGTTGGTACGCACGACCGATCCGAGCTTGTCCGACAGGTTCGGCAGCTGGCCGGTCTCCTTCATCGCGAGCATCAGCTTCTGCGTTCCGTAGGTCCCTGCCGCGAACACCACGTGATCGGCGGTCATCACCGTCTCGCGCCGCCGCAGTTTGGCTCCGGTGCGACGGGTACGGACCTCGTATCCGCCGCCTTCACGGGGACGAACCGAGGTGACGGTGGTCAGCGGATGCACTGCAGCTCCAGCCTTCTCGGCGAGGTACAGGTAGTTCTTGACCAACGTGTTCTTCGCGCCGACCCGGCAGCCCGTCATACACGAACCGCACTCGGTGCACCCGGTGCGCGTGGGGCCCGCGCCTCCGAAATAGGGGTCGGGAACGTCGCGGCCCTTCTGTCCCGGAGCCCCGAAGAACACACCGACGGGAGTTGTGCTGAAGGTGTCGCCGACGCCCATCTCCTCGGCGATGTCACGCATGATCTTGTCGGCCGGAGTGATCGTCGGGTTGTCCTCGACTCCCAGCATGCGACGAGCCTGGGCGTAGTACGGAGTCATCTCCGCTTCCCAGTCGGTGATGTCGCCCCACTGCGGATCCTCGAAGAACCGACTCGGCGGCTGGTAGAGCGTGTTGGCGTAGTTCAGCGATCCGCCACCGACACCGGCTCCGGCCATCACCAGAACGTTGGGCAGCAGGTGGATCCGCTGCAGCCCGTAACACCCGATGATGGGAGCCCACAAGTACTTCCGGAGGCGCCAGCTCGTCTTGGGGAGCTCGTCGTCCTCGAAACGGCGGCCCGACTCCAGAACACCGACGCGGTATCCCTTCTCGGTGAGCCGCAGTGCGGTGACGCTGCCGCCGAAGCCCGATCCGACGACGATCACGTCGTAGGTGTTCTTCATGATGCGGTGACCTCCGGCTCGAGGCGGGGGTCGGTGACGGCCCGCCGCACTGTTCGGTAGTTGTCGATGTCGAAGACCGACGTCGCCTTGCGGTACTTCCAGGTGAAGGTCGGCCACATGGCCGAGTTGCGACCGCTCTTGTCCAGATACCAGCTCGAACATCCGCCCGTGTTCCACACCGTCCCGGCGAGATCGACATCGAGACTGCGGTTCCAGTCGTCGACGGCCGCCGGCTCGACGTCCACCGCGTCGACACCCCGGTTCGCCATCTCCCGCAGCGCGGATTCGACGTACGCGGCCTGCGATTCGAGCATGTAGACGATGGAGCTGTGTCCCAGATTGGTGTTCGGTCCGTACATCAGGAAGAGGTTGGGGAAGCCGGACATCGTCGTACCGCGGTACGCGCGCGGACTGCCGCCCCACCGCTGCGCCAACGTCGTGCCGGCGCCGTCCCGAACCAGATGTGCGACGGGAGGTTCGGTCGGGGTGAAACCCGTACCGAAGACGATGGCGTCCACCTCACGTTCGCGGCCGTCACGATCGACGACGCCGGTCGGTGTCACGGAGGCGAGACCGGAATCGACCAGCTCGACGTCGGGGCGCTGCAGGGTGTCGTACCAGTCGTTGGACAGCAGCATGCGCTTGCAGCCGATGGTGTAGCCCGGAGTGAGGCGCTTCCGGAGTCCGCCGTCGCGCACCTTCAGTCGGAGGAAGCCCGTTGCGATCGAGTGCGCGATCGACAGGAGCTTGGGCCGCTTGGCCATCATCTCGACGTACATCTCGCGGTAGGCGTAGATCGCACCGCGTTGCGCCTCGAGCGTCCACGGCGCGCGTCGGTAGAACCACCGCTCGATCGGACCGCGCGTGCGGTCCATCCGCGGGATGACCCACGCCGGAGTGCGCTGGAAGACGTGCAGGTGCTCGACCACGGGAGCGATCTCGGGGACGAACTGGATTGCGGACGCACCGGTACCGACGACGGCGACACGCTTGCCGGTCAGGTCGTAGTCGTGGTCCCACGTCGCGGAGTGGAAGGTGTGACCCGTGAAGGACTCCAAGCCGGGAACGTCGGGAAGCTTGGGCGTGGAGAGTGTTCCGGTGGCGGCCACCAGGACGCGGGCGGTCAGATCGCCCAGTTCGGTGCTCACCGTCCACAGGCACCGTTCGTCGTCCCACTGCGCCCCGAGGAGGGCACATCCGGTGATCAGGCGCTCCCGGATACCGAAGCCGTCGGCGACACCGCGGAGGTAGTCGTAGATCTCAGGTCCGCGCGCGAAAGTGTGGCTCCAGTTCGCATGCGGGGCGAAGGAGAACGAGTACAGCGACGTCGGAACATCGCACGCCACACCGGGATAGGTGTTGTCGCGCCATGTCCCACCCACGTCGTGAGCGCGCTCGATGATGAGGACGTCCGCGGTGGGATCGGCGCGCAGGATGCGCTCCGTGACGCCCATCCCGGCGAAACCGGATCCGACGACCAGGACGTCGACGTGCGCCGGCAGGGACACGGGTCGAGCCTCGGGCGAGGTCGGCGATGCGGTCATGACGTCATCACCACACGTTCCCATTCCGGCAGCACTCGTTCACGCATCTCGCGTTCCTCCTCGGGTGTTCGGAAGATGGCCGACACAGCCATCCCGCGGGCAAGTTCGATACTCAGTTCCAGAGCGACGGGCGACATCCGGTCCCCGAAGATCTGGCGTCCACCGTCCTGCAGGACCTCGGTGACGCGGCGCTCGAGCGGCTCCATGGCCGCATGCAGGGCACGATCGGTCCGCGCGGCGACCCACAGTTCGAGTGCGGCGTGGAACAGCGGCCCGGAGAAGGCCTCGAGGAGCAGAGCGGGCCCGACCGGTCCATCGCGGTCGCTTCCCACGATCTCCTCGAGCCGTCGCTCGACCAGGCGCTCCACAGCAGCGACCACGAGGGTCTCCTTCGTCGGGAAGTGGTGCAGTTGCGCGCCGCGCGACACCCCTGCACGCCGCGCGATCTCCTGCGTGCTGGCCCGCGAGTACCCGACGTCGACCAGCGTGGCGATCGCCGCGTCGAGAAGCGTCGCTCGTGTTCCGGCAGTGCGCTCGGCCTGAGTTCGGCGGACGGGCGGTGCCTCGTCTCGTGCGGTGGTCTCGGTCACAGGTTGGACCATACCGAGAAATCAACAAACAGTCCAGACTGATTGTAAGTTTGTTTGTCGGTGGGTCCTGATAGATCTGGACCGTGGACACGACACCTTCCGTCACGCGGTCTCGTTCGCCGTTGCTGCAGGTCCGACGCATCTGGGCAGAGCCCGACGCTCTGGCCGATCTCCGCGGCCAGGAAGTTCTCGCGCAGTTTCCCGACGCGGAGATCATCGACGTCGACTCCCATTGGCAGATACCCGAGCTGCACGGCAACGCCGGGAACATCGACCGCTGGGTGCGCGTCAAGACCGAGGACCTGGTGCTGGGAGTCAAGAAGTCGTTGACGGCTCGTCCCAACGGGCGCTCGGCGGACTGGATCGCACCGTCGACCGCCAACGGGTGCGCCATGGCGTGCGCCTACTGCTACGTACCCCGCCGCAAGGGCTACGCCAACCCCGTCACCGTCTTCACGAACATCGACAAGATCGTCGGTTACCTCGGACGCCACATCCGTCGCCAAGGACCCAAGCCGGCACCGAATCAGTGCGATCCCGTCGACTGGGTGTACGACATCGGCGAGAACAGCGACTGCAGCGTCGACGCCACCATCAGCGACAACGTCGCGGACCTTGTCCACGCGTTCGCGGGGTGGGACGGCGCGAAGGCGAGTTTCGCCACGAAGTACGTCAATCGGGAGCTCCTCGAACTCCGACCGCGCGGTGGAACGCGCATCCGGTTCTCCCTCATGCCCCACCAGGAGTCGAGACTGCTCGACATCCGCACGTCACCGATGGACGAGCGGATCGCAGTCCTCGACGACTTCGTCGACGCCGGCTACGAGGTACACCTGAACTTCTCCCCGGTGGTGCTCTCCCCCGGATGGCAGGAACGATGGGCCGCGCTGATCGAGCAGATCGCCGAGCAGACGGGTGACGCCTTCAAGCGCCAGGCCGCGGTCGAGATCATCACGCTCACCCACAACCAGGACCTGCACGAGGTCAATCTCGGATGGCATCCGACGGCCGAGGACGTGTTGTGGACGCCGCGGATCCAGGAGGCGAAGCGCTCGCAGAACGGAGCCGACAACGTGCGATACCGCATCGACGTCAAGTCGCGCGCCGTCGCCGAGCTGACCGACCTGATCGCGGCGCGGGCACCGTGGCTGCGCGTGCGCTACGCCTTCTGACCGTCACCGCCCGGACAGGACGCCCAGCATCGACTCCACTGCAGTCGGCCAGCCGTACTGCTCCGCCCTCGCCCGCGCCGTCGGCCGTCCGCCCGAGGGGAGCGCCAGGGTCGCGGCGATGCCCTCGGCGAAGTCGCGGGAACGATTGGCCACCGCTGCGCCGCAGTCCGGGGTGACGATCTCGGCCAGCGCGGACGTTCCCGAGACCACCGCGGGTGTGCCCGACGCCAGCGCCTCGAGAGCCGCCAGCCCGAACGTCTCGTGCGGTCCGGGAGCGACCGCGACGTCCGCCTCGGCGAGCAACCGTGCGACGTGTTCGCGGTCGGAGACGAACCCGGCGAAGTGCACGGGCAGCCCCTCGGCGCGCCGCTCGAGCGCGGCCCGCCGCGGACCGTCTCCCACCACCACCAGGCGTGCGTCGATGCCCTCGCGGCGCAGGTGTGCCAAGGCGTCGACGCTGCGCTCGGCGTGCTTCTCCACCGACAGTCGTCCGCAGTGCACCAGCCGGATCATCCGGCCCTCGTTGCGATGGCGACGCGACGGGTGGAACAACTCGAGGTCCACTCCGAGTGCGATGCGGTGTGCGTCGGCGCCGATGCGGTCGAACTCCTCCTGCGCGAACGCGGTGGTGCACACCACCGCGTCGTGACCGAGGACGGACCGCCTGTTGGCGACGTCCGCCGCCGCGCGCGCGACCGGGGCGGGCAACACCTGTCCGAGCAGTCGGTCCAGTCTCTCGTGGGAGATCATCACGCTGCGAATCCCTCTGTGGCGCGCCCATGTTCCGAGGCCACGCAGGGTCAGACGATCCGAGATCTCGAGCACGTCCGGTCGCAGACTCGCCGCGACGTCGGCCGTCACGGACGGCCTCGCCACCCGGTAGCCACCGGTCATCGGGAGCCGGGTGGACGGGACGGTGATGCGATGCACCCCGTGGGCGGACATCGTCTCGGAGTGGACGTCGCCGGGGACGATGACCGTGACCTCGTGGCCGCGAGCGACGTAGCCCGCTCCGAGCTGGTCCACGGCCGTCCGCAGACCGCCCGAACGAGGTCCGTAGAAGTTGGCCACCTGCACGATGCGCATGCGGCCCAGTGTCGAGGTGAGCCGTGTACGGACGAGGACCGCGCCGAGAACGTCGCACGAACACTGATGTCGAGCGATCACCGTCGTCGCACGGCTGCGGCACGGGAACCCGGCACCGGCGCCGCACGTTGCCGTGGTGTCCGACCCGCGACGACACGTCACCGACGAAGAAGAGGTCCCACGATGACCAGCCCGGCACGAAAGTTGACCCGTTCACGACAGAGCAAGGTGGTCGCCGGCGTCTGCGGTGGCCTCGCCGAACGTTTCGGAATCAGTCCCGGCCTCGTCCGTCTGCTCTTCGTGCTGTCCTGCATCCTTCCGGGGCCGCAGTTCGTGATCTACCTCGTGCTGTGGATCGCCATTCCGAAAGCCGCCTTCTGACGGGAGCGGCGCAGGTCATCGGGTAGCTCACCGGCTTACGCCCGCACAATCGGCCCCGACACCGGAGCCGGATCGGATTCCGATCACAGCCAACATCTTTGGTCGTCTGCTGTACATCGCCCAGTTGCGCACCTCCGACGCGGCCCCTTAGTGTCGATCACGATTCGTATCGCGCGCGTCTCGGTCACCCACGGGTTCGCGCGCGACTCTCGACGTGCAGGGCGTTCGAACAGAGGCCGCCGCGCACCATCCGGCCACTCCACGAGCAGGTCGAGCGCAACACCATGGCGCCCGGCCGGCAAGGACACGATGTCTACGTACGGCGGTTTCTCCGGTCACCGAGCCGACGACAGGTCCCGCGCGAGCAGATCCACCCGGTTCGCGTGGCGCTACCTCGACTCGGACGATGCAGCGCGCCTGTGGGACGAGGTCACCGACTGGGTCTGGTGGCTCCGTGACCGGTACGAACTGACGGACCGTGTTCCCCGCTGCTGGTACCGACACGGCCCGGTGGTCGAAGAATTCACGGCGCTGATGGCGGCATGGACCGAGGCATATTCCTCCGGTCGAGGTATGTCGGCGTGGCATTCGTCGGATCTGTGGCCGCTGATGGATCGCCTCGAGAGCATCTCCGGGTTCGAGCAGTGTCAGGCCGACGGATGCTCACACGATTCCGGCTTCCTGCATGCGCCGGAGGGCACCGAGGCCGTCATGGAACCGGCACACGACACCTCGAACCTGGACTCCTCGACCTTCGACGACGCCACTCGGGACGCTCCCGACATGTCCGACGTCGGAGCCATGGTGGTGGGTGTGGTCACCGAGGACGTCATGCTGATGGCCGTCGTGAACGGAGAAGCGACAGCACTCGACGCGGGGCGACCGCACGGGCGCTACCGCCTGGGCGGCAACCTCTGGACCTGGAGTTCGATCCTCGGCGGCTACGTGCCGTGTCGGGAATCGTCCGCCGGCCTCCGCGCGATCGAGAGCTGAGCGCGAACTACCCGAGGAACAGTTCGGCGATCTGAATGGTGTTCAGCGCCGCGCCCTTCCGCAAGTTGTCGCCGGAGACGAACAGCGCCAGCCCACGTCCGTCGGGCACACCGGGATCCTGACGGATACGGCCGACCAGTGACTCATCCGCTCCCGCTGCCTGCAGGGGAGTCGGAACCTCGACCAGGCGGACACCGGGTGCCGACGCCAGCAGTTCCGTCGCTCGCTCCACCGACAGCGGGTTCGCGAACTCGGCGTTGATGGACAACGAGTGTCCGGTGAACACGGGCACGCGGACGCAGGTTCCGCTGACCAGGAGATCCGGGAGTCCCAGGATCTTGCGCGACTCGTTGCGCAGCTTCTGGTCCTCGTCGGTCTCACCGCTGCCGTCGTCGGCGAGCGACCCGGCGAGCGGCAACACGTTGAAGGCGATGGGTGCGGTGTAGACCTTCGGATCGGGGTAGCTCACCGCGCTGCCGTCGTGCACCAGCTTCTCGGCATCCGCGATCACCGCGCGAGCCTGTGTCGCCAGTTCCTCGACGCCGGCCAGTCCGCTTCCCGACACGGCCTGGTAGCTCGAGACGATCAGACGCTGCAGTCCGGCCTCGTCGTGCAGCACCTTCAGGGCCGGCATCGCTGCCATCGTCGTGCAGTTCGGGTTCGCGATGATGCCCTTGACGAGGTTCCTCGTCGCCTCCGGGTTCACCTCGCTGACCACGAGCGGAACGTCGGGATCCTTACGCCACGCCGAGGAGTTGTCGATGACGGTGACACCGGCGGCGGCGAAGCGCGGCGCCTGCTCACGGGACATGGTCGCGCCGGCCGAGAAGAGCGCGATGTCCAGACCCGTGGGATCCGCAGTCGAGGCGTCCTCCACGGTGATCTCACCGTCGCCCCACGGGAGCGTCTTGCCGGCGGACCGTGCGGACGCGAAGAAGCGGATCGACGCGACGGGGAACTTGCGCTCCGCCAACAGGGTCCGCATGACGGCACCGACCTGGCCGGTAGCGCCGACCACTCCGATGTTCAAGCCTGTGGAGTTCGTGGTCATGGTGGTTCTACCTTCCGGTTCCGCCGTGCACGACGGCGATCTCGTCGCCGCCGAGTCCGAACGCGGCGTGCAGCACGCGAACGGCCTCGTCGAGCTCGGAGTCCTTGGTCAGCACGGAGATCCGGATCTCCGAGGTGCTGATGAGGTCGATGTTGATGCCCGCGTCGGCGAGCGCTTCGCAGAACGTCGCGGTGACGCCGGGGTGCGACTTCATGCCGGCACCGATGAGCGAGACCTTGCCGATGTGGTCGTCGTAGAGGACCTTGGTGAAGCCGATCTCACCCTGCAGCTTGGTCAACTTCTCCACGGCGGTGGGACCGTCGGCCTTGGGGCACGTGAAGGTGATGTCGGTCTTCCCCGTGTCGATGCGGGAGACGTTCTGCAGGACCATGTCGATGTTGATCTCGGAGTCCGCGACCGCCCGGAACACCTTGGCGGCGAAACCCGGCTGGTCGGACAGGCCGACGACCGTGACCTTGGCCTCGCTGCGATCGTGCGCGACACCGGTGAGAATGGCTTCTTCCACTGGAATGTCCTCCATGGATCCGGACACGATGGTCCCTGGCTTGGTGGTGTACGACGAGCGGACGTGCACGGGAACGTTGTAGCGACGCGCGTACTCGACGCAGCGCAGCATGAGCACCTTGGCGCCGCACGCCGCCATCTCGAGCATCTCCTCGAACGAGACCTTCTCGAGGTGTCGGGCGTCGGGAACGATGCGCGGGTCCGCGGTGAAGATGCCGTCGACGTCGGTGTAGATCTCGCAGACGTCGGCGTTCAGTGCGGCGGCGAGCGCGACGGCGGTGGTGTCGGAGCCACCGCGTCCGAGCGTCGTGACGTCCTTGCTGTCCTGGCTGACGCCCTGGAATCCGGCGACGAGGACGATCGAGCCCTCGTCGAGAGCGTCACGGACGCGGCCCGGCGTGACGTCGATGATCTTGGCGTTGCCGTGCACGCTGGTGGTGACGACACCGGCCTGCGACCCGGTGAAGGACCGCGCCTCGGCGCCGAGGGAATGGATGGCCATCGCGACGAGCGCGTTGGAGATTCGCTCACCCGAGGTGAGCAACATGTCCATCTCGCGCGCCGGCGGTGCGGGGCAGACCTGCTGCGCGAGGTCGAGCAGCTCGTCCGTCGTGTCACCCATCGCGGAGACGACCACGACCACGTCGTGGCCCTTGCGCTTGGTCTCGACGATCCGTTCAGCGACGCGCCGGATCCGCTCGGCGGTCGCCACCGAGGATCCTCCGTACTTCTGAACGACGAGTGCCACGCTGGTGCTACCTCCTGCGTCGGGGTGTATGTATTCGGCGAACCGGTTGTGGAGCCTACCGACCTGCAGCGGTCCCGGGTGAATCGCGTGCCTGCCTACCATCTGATGGTGACCGCCCGCGACCCCTCCGCCCTCCCGCCTCGCCACCGACGCCGCAGTCTGTTCGTCGCGCTGCCGTCCGTCGGTCCTCGATGGCCCGGTGGCCTGCGGTCGGCGGCAGCATTCGGCGTTCCGGCGCTGGCGCTTCTTGCCGGGGGCTTCCAGACGGAGGCGCTGCTGACGGCGGCCGGCGGTTTCGCGGTGGTGTACGGCGAGGGCCGCCCGTTCCGTTCGCGGTGGTCCGTGGTTCTTCTCGCGGGACTCGCGCTGGTGCTGTCCGCCACCGCCGGCGGACTGGTGGGTCAGTACGCCGATCCCCGCGACACGGTGCTCGGCGCCGTCCTCGTCGTCGTGGTGCTCACGGCGCTGGGAACCGTCGCCACGTTCGTCGTCGACGCGCTGCGACTCGGTCCTCCCGGCGCGTTCTTCTTCGTCCTGACCTGCGCCATCGCGACCGTGGTGCCGCAGGCCGGCGTCTCCGCCGTCGTCAACTCCGTGTGCGTCGCTCTGGGAGCCGTGTGGGCGTTGCTCGTGTCGATGGCACCCGCGGTGCGCGACTTCTCGAAGCCCGAGCGGGACGCCGTGATCGCCGCGGAACGGACCGTGAGCGCCTTCGCCGCGGCGCGAGACGAGGCCGACACCGCCGTCGCTGCTCGTCACCGGGCGGCCGTGTCCGTCGACAAGGCGTGGTCCGCGCTGCACGACGCCCGCATCCCCGCGCGGCGCATCGACGATCCGCTGGTCCTGCGACTGCGCGCCGCACACCTCGAGTTCGCCCGGACCGTCGACGGACTGCCGACGGACCCCCAGCACGTCTCCGATGCGGTCCACGTCGAGCCCGGGAGCCGTCCGACCGTGCCGATGGCGCGGCCGTCCGTCACGTTCCGGCTGGTGCGCGCACTCGACCGCGATTCCCACGCCACGACCACGGCGATGCGAGTGCTGTGCGCGTCGTCGGTGGCCGGTCTGATCGCGGTCGTGGTCGGACTCGGCAGACCGGACTGGGCCGTGATCGGCGCGGTCCTCGTGCTGCAGCAGGGACTGGACCGGCCCCGAGGAACCGTGCGGGCTCTGCATCGACTGGTGGGAACCGCCGCCGGTGTCGTGCTGTTCGCCGTGGTGTTCTCGCTGTCGCCGAGCGGAGTCGTCCTGGTCCTCGTGCTGATGGCCCTGCAGTTCCTCATCGAACTGTTCATCGCCCGCAACTACGGCATCGCCGTCATGTTCATCACCCCGCTGGCCCTGCTGATCGGCGGGGCGTCCCACCCGGGCGCGCAGGCCTGGCCGCTGGCATGGGAACGCTTCGTCGAGACCTGCATCGGTGTCGCCTGCGCCCTGGCCGCGATGTGGGTCGTCGGCCGCCATGCGCATCGGCGATGCCTGACGTGGTGCGACGCGCGCGTCATGGCGGCATCGTCGGACTTGGTGAACCTGCTGCACCGCGTCGCCCCCGATGACGACGCCGCCATGACAGTGCGCCGCGACGTCCAGTTCGAACTGGTCGGGGCCGCCCTCGCCGCCGAACACGCCGTGAGCGACGACAGGGAGTGGGCGGCGACGGTATGGCCGTCCCACCTGGCTGTCGACGCGATCGGTTACGACCTCCTGGCGGCGTGCAGTCGCACTCCGGACGGTGCGACGGTGGACGATCTGGGCACGTTCCGAGCCCGAACCGTCGACGGATGAGCGGTGGCGGTGTCCTCGGGGGAGCCGACGGAGTAAGGTGACGCGCATGTTCGGCGCCGGGTTCGCCCTTCTCCTTCGTCGCCGCGACGGGGTCTGATTCTCAGACCGGCTCCCTGTCGCGGGTCTTTTCGGCGCCGGTCGACCCCTTCCTCACAACGGAGAACAATCGATGTCACCCGCCGACGCATTCGTATCCGGCTCACGCAACGTCACCACCCCGACCAAGCCTGCGCCGTCCGATCAGCCCGTCTGGAACACCCAGAAGAACTCGTCGATGCCGACCTTCCGCTACCGCTCGTTCGCGGAAGAAGTCGAGCCGCTGACGCTCCCCGACCGCACCTGGCCCGACAAGGTCATCGACCGGGCACCTCAGTGGTGCGCGGTGGACCTGCGCGACGGTAACCAGGCGCTGATCGATCCGATGAGCCCGGCACGCAAGCGCCGGATGTTCGATCTCCTGGTTCGCATGGGCTACAAGGAGATCGAGGTCGGTTTCCCGTCCGCGAGCCAGACGGACTTCGACTTCGTCCGCGAGATCATCGAGGACGGAGCAATTCCCGACGACGTCACCATCCAGGTGCTGACGCAGTGCCGCCCCGAGCTGATCGAGCGCACCTTCGTCGCGTGCGAGGGCGCCCGCAGCGTCATCGTGCACTTCTACAACTCCACGTCGATCCTGCAGCGCCGCGTCGTCTTCCGCGCCGATCCCGACGCGATCGAGAAGATCGCCACCGACGGTGCCCGCAAGGTTCTCGAGGAAGCGGCCAAGTTCCCCGACACGGACTGGCGCTACGAGTACTCGCCCGAGTCCTACACCGGAACCGAGCTGGAGTACGCCAAGAAGGTGTGCGACGCGGTCACCGAGATCATCGCTCCCACACCGGAACACCCGATGATCCTCAACCTCCCGGCGACGGTCGAGATGGCGACACCCAACGTCTACGCCGACTCGATCGAGTGGATGCACCGCAACCTGGCACGCCGCGATTCCATCGTGCTGAGCCTGCACCCCCACAACGACCGTGGAACCGGCGTCGCCGCCGCCGAACTGGGATACCAGGCCGGCGCGGATCGCATCGAGGGCTGCCTCTTCGGCAACGGTGAGCGCACCGGCAACGTCTGCCTGGTCACCCTGGGGCTCAACCTCTTCACGCGTGGCGTCGACCCCCAGATCGACTTCTCCAACATCGACGAGATCCGCCGCACCGTCGAGTACTGCAACCAGTTGCCGGTTCACGAGCGGCACCCCTACGGCGGCGACCTGGTCTACACCGCATTCTCGGGAAGCCACCAGGACGCGGTCAACAAGGGCCTCGACGCGATGAAGGTGTCCGCCGACGAGCAGGACATGGATGTCGACGACGTCCTGTGGCAGGTGCCCTACCTGCCCGTGGACCCGAAGGACGTCGGCCGCACCTACGAGGCAGTCATCCGCGTCAATTCGCAGTCCGGCAAGGGCGGCGTCGCGTACATCATGAAGTCGGACCACGGCCTGGCGCTGCCACGGCGTCTGCAGATCGAGTTCTCCTCGGCCGTGCAGCGCGTCACCGACGGCGAGGGTGGCGAAGTGTCGCCCAAGGCCATGTGGGACGTGTTCTCGGAGGAGTACCTGGCTCCGATCGTTCCCCTCGAGCGCATCCGGCAGCGAGTCACCGCGGCCGAGGAAGACGGCGGCACCGACTCCATCGCCGCCACCGTCAAGGTCGAGGGCACCGAGCAGGAGATCACCGGTGAAGGCAACGGGCCTCTCGCCGCGTTCGTCGACGCACTCGGGTCCATCGGGTACGGGGTGAGCGTCCTCGACTACTCCGAGCACGCCATGTCGGCAGGTGACGACGCACAGGCCGCGGCCTACGTCGAAGCTGCCGTCCGTCTGCCCGGCGGCGCCGAGGCGTCGGTCTGGGGCGTCGGCATCGCCACGTCGATCACCACCGCATCCCTGCGCGCCGTGGTGTCGGCCGTGAACAGGGCTGCCCGCGCCCAGTAGGTCACGGAGCGACTGCCGCTACCTGCGCCTCGAGCGCGTCGAGCACCGCCGCGACGGCGGGTCGTTCGGCCGCTCGGGGGCGGGTGGCGACGTCGTAGATCCGCGCGGCTTTCACACCGGCCAGTCGACACTTCGCGACGCGCGGGTGGGCGGAGGCGTAGCGCGGCATCAGCGCGATGCCGTGGCCATGGGCCACCAGCTCCTCGGTGAGCCGGAAGTCGTTGATGCGCATGATGACTCGGGGAGTCACGCCGGTGACGGTCGCGATGGAGAGCAGGACGTCGTCCACCGGGAAGCCGCCCCGCACGCTGATCCACTGCTCGTCGGACAATTCCTCGATGTCGACCGACTCGCGATGAGCGAGCGGATGCGACGGCGGTAGCACCAGATCGATGGGCTCCCGCATCAGCGTGCGCACCTCCACCCTTTCCGACGCGATGGTGGGCGCCCGTTCGTCTCGATGGGTGAGCACCACGTCGTAGTCGGCGAGCAGTGCCGGGACGGACGAGGCGGGGACATCCTCGTCGCGTGCGTCGACGACGACCCCGGCACCCGAGAGCCGGTCGAGCACGCCCGGCAGGAGCAGTGCGGCGCCGGACGGGAAGAGTGCCAGTCGCACGGTTCCGCGTGCGCTCCCGCGGTACGACGCCATCTCGTCCGATGCCCGCCCGAGCGCTGCCAGCACGTCGTCGGCGTGCGGAACCAGTGCGCGGCCTGCCGCCGTGAGCCTGACCCGGCGTCCGTCGGGTTCGAGAAGGGCGACGCCCGCTTCCTTCGTCAGCAGTTTGAGCTGCTGGGACACCGCCGACGGTGTCATCGACAGCGCCTCCGCGGTGGCTCCGACGGTGCCTCGGTCGGCCAGCTCGCGGAGGACTCTGAGGCGTTCGACATTCATGAAGCAACGCTACATTGCTAGCTCATAATTATTCGATTGTCCTTACCTATGCCGGTGAGGACACTGGGTTCATGACCACTCGCGACCGCCTGCTCGGACTGATCGTCGTCGTGGTCTGGGGGCTCAACTTCCTGGCGATCCGTGCAGGCCTCGACCAGTTCCCGCCCTTCTTCTTCGCAGCGCTCCGATTCGCCGTCATCGCCGTCCCGGTCGTGCTGTTCGTGCGCCGCCCGAACGTCCCGCTGAAGTGGCTCCTGCTGTACGGCGTCGGATTCGGACTCCTGCAGTTCGCCTTCCTCTTCGCCGCCATGAACGCCGGCATGCCTACCGGACTGGCGTCGTTGGTGCTCCAGTCGTCCGCACCGTTCACGGTGGTTCTCGGTGCCCTGTTGCTCCGCGAACACGTCGGCCCTCGCCAGTGGCTCGGCATCGGTGTCGCCGTCGGCGGGATGGTGCTGATCGGGTGGGACAGGGCGCACAACGCGACTCTGCTTCCGGTGCTGCTGACGCTGCTCGCCGGCCTGAGCTGGGCTTTCGGCAACCTCGGCAACAGATTGGCCGCGTCGAAGGAGCCGATGCGACTGATGCTGTGGATGTGCGTCGTTCCGCCTCTGCCGCTGTTCGCGTTGTCCGCCGTGACCGAGGGGCCCACCGCCGGATGGTCGGCCGTCGGCGACGCGGTGTCCACCGGCCGGTACTCGGGTCTGCTCGGACTGCTGTACATCGTGGTGGTCGGCACGATCGCGGGCTCGGGTCTGTGGACGGTGCTGATCAGCCGGTACCCGGCCGGTGTCGTCGCGCCGTTCTCCCTGCTGGTGCCGGTCGTCGGAATCGCCGCGTCCTGGCTGGTCCTCGACGAAGTTCCGAGCGTCCTGTCGCTGGTCGGTGCCGTCGTGGTGATCGGCGGCTGCATGTGGGGCCTGAGTCGCTCACCCCGCGCGGCCGCCGCGATCGAGGGTGCGCCGCTCGCAGCCCAGCGAACCTGACACCCCTACGGCGCCGCGTGGTGACTTAGGGTGCCCTCATGTCCAGATCTACCCGTGTCCTCCCGGCCCTGCTCGCGGTCGTCGCCGTCGTTGCGACCGCATGTTCCGCCGCATCGACGCAGGCGAGCGAGCCTGATGGAACGCGCCTCGTCTCCCACGCGCGCGGCGAGACCGAGGTCCCCGCGTCGCCGCTGCGGATCGTGACGCTCGAACCCGTGCAGCTCGACACCAGCGTCGCGCTCGGTGTCGTCCCGGTCGGCACCGCGGTGCTGAGCGAGGCAGCCGGAGTGCCGGCGTACCTAGGCGCCGAGGCGTCCGGTATCCCGACGATCGGCACGGTCGCCGAACCGCGGATCGAGGCCATCGCGGCCCTGCAGCCCGACCTGATCCTGGGAACAGAGACGCGCCACGGCGAGCTGTACGACCAACTTGCCGCGGTCGCTCCCACCGTGTTCATGGCGTCGCAGAGCGACCCGTGGCAGGACAACGTGCGATTCGTCGGCTCCGCATTGGGACGGGACAGCGAACCTCTGCTGGCCGAGTACGAGCAGCGGTGCGACGACATCGCCGGCAGGTTCGACACCGACGGGCGCACGGCGCAACTGATCCGGCCCCGCGACGGTCTGCTGACCCTGTACGGACCCCTGTCCTTCGCGGGCAGCACGCTCGAATGCGCCGGCTTCACGACGCCGCCGCGCCCGGAATGGTCCGACGAGATCAGCGCGGACCTGTCACCGGAACTGGCCGCGCAGGCGCGCGCGGACCTCGTGGTGATCACCTCCGCCACGCCGGACGACCCAGCATCGGTGCCGGCGGCCATCACGGCGAACGCGTCGACGTTCCCGCAGCCGCACGTCGTCGACCAGTCGTACTGGATCACCGGTGTCGGACCGAAGGGTGGTCAGGCAGTGCTCGACGACATCGAACGGATCCTCGGGGCGTCCTGACTTCCTCGCCGTATGGGAGGATCGGTCATCATGATCGACAGCAGCAGACGGCACCTCGGAGCCCGCGGCAGGCTGGCTCTGTCCGCGGCATCGGCCGCGGCGTGGGCCTCTCAGAAGGCCGGACGCGGCAAGGGTTCGATGATCGGCGGACTGGTCGCGCTGAAGATCGATCCGGCGTTGATGTCCCGCCTCGGCGCGAACCGTCGCACGGCCGTGGTGACCGGAACCAACGGCAAGTCGACGACGACCCGTATGACCGCTGCCGCGTTGGCCACCCTCGGCGACGTGGCGACGCAGGCCGACGGCGCCAACATGGACGCCGGCATCGTCGCCGCACTGAACTCCCGCCGCACCGCCCCGTTGGCGGCCCTCGAGGTGGACGAACTGCATGTTCCCCACGTGTGTGACGCGGTGAATCCCGAGGTGCTGGTGCTGCTCAACCTCAGCCGCGACCAGCTCGACCGGGTGGGCGAGATCAACATGATCGAACGCAAACTGCGCGCCGGGCTGCGCGATCATCTCGACACCGTGGTGGTGGCCAACTGCGACGACGTGCTCATGACGTCCGCCGCGTACGACTCGCCCCGCACGGTCTGGGTCGCGGCCGGCGGCGGCTGGGTCGGCGACTCGGTCAGCTGCCCCCGCACCGGCGAGCCGATCGAGTGGAGCGGCGCGCACTGGCGCAGCACGGGAACGCTCGAGGACGGTCGCGAATTCGCCCGCCCGGAACCGCAGTGGTGGCTCGACGACGACAATCTGTACGGACCCGACGGGCTGATCCTGCCGATGACGTTGACGCTTCCGGGGCGCGCGAACCGCGGCAACGCGGCACAGGCCGTGGCAGCCGCCGTCACCATGGGCGCGGATCCGGTGGAGGCCGTGGCGGCCGTCAGCGCCGTCAGTGAAGTCGCCGGACGCTACAGCTCGATCCAGTACGGATCACACACTGTCCGAATGCTTCTGGCGAAGAATCCCGCCGGTTGGCAGGAAGCGCTGTCGATGATCGACCCCGACGCCGACGGTCTCGTCATCGCCGTCAACGGCCAGGTTCCCGACGGCGAGGATCTGTCGTGGCTGTGGGACGTGCGGTTCGAGCACTTCGAGAACACCACGGTGATCGCCGCCGGTGAGCGCGCGACCGACCTCGGGGTGCGCCTGACCTATGCGGGCGCCGATCACAGCGTCGTCCCGAATGCGTTGCGCGCCATCGAGTCCTGCCCTCCCGGCAGAGTCGAGGTCCTGGCGAACTACACGGCGTTCCGCGATCTCGGCCGCGCCTTGGCTCGCGAAACGGCGAAGGAGGCTCCCGGTGTCTGAATTCCGGATCGGACTCGTCCTCCCCGACGTCATGGGGACCTACGGCGACAGCGGGAACGCTCTGGTGCTCCGCCAGCGCATGCTCATGCGCGGACTCGACGCCGAGATCGTCTCCATCACGCTCGCCGACCCGGTACCGGACTCCCTCGACGTCTACGTTCTCGGTGGCGCGGAGGATTCGGCTCAGCGCTTGGCGACCAAACACCTCGCGCGGTACCCGGGTCTGCAGCGCGCCGCGGAACGCGGTGCTCCCGTCCTCGCGATATGCGCAGCGATCCAGGTACTCGGCGAGTGGTACGAGACCAGCTCGGGCGAACGCGTCGACGGTGTCTCGATGCTGAACGTCACCACGGCGCCGCAGGAGACCCGGTCGATCGGTGAAGTCATCACCCGCCCGGTGTCCGACCGCTTGACCCAGACGCTGACCGGCTTCGAGAACCACCGTGGCGGTACGACTCTCGGTCCCGATGCCGCACCGTTCGCGCGTGTCGAGCACGGCGTCGGCAACGGTGTCGGCGACGGCAACGAGGGCGTCGTGCAGGGCTCGGTGATCGGCACCTACATGCACGGACCGGCGCTGGCCCGCAATCCCGAACTGGCGGACCATCTGCTCGAGACAGCTCTGGGTCACTCCCTCGAGCCGCTGCACCTGGCCGACGTCGAGCAGCTGCGCACCGAGCGTCTGCGCCGCTAGACCGAGACCGGATCCTCGGCCGGTTTCCGCGCCGCCCGGCGCATCAGCAGCTGGGCGATCAGCGGTGCGGCGATCAGCATCGACACCAGGCGGATCAGCTGCACGCAGGCGACGAAGGTGACGTCGCTTCCTGTCGACGCGGACACGGCCAGCACGGCCGCGAGCCCACCCGGAGTCGTCGCGAGGTAGCCCGTCAGCAGGCTCGTGCCCGTCCACGCGGACAGCGCCCAGCCGAGCAGCGCGCAGATGACTCCGATGCCCGCGACGAGAGCGAAGGCGTAGGGGAAGAGCCGACCTATCAGACGCAGGCTCGACATCGTGAAGGCCAGTCCCGCTTGCCATCCGATCACCAGGAAGGCGATCGGGAGCACGATCGGGGGGATCTCGATGCCCACCGGCCACCCGAGAAGAGCGAGTGCGCCGGACACCAGCAACGGTCCCAGCGTCGCGGGTGCGGGAAGACGCGCGAGCCGCCCCAGAGCGATGCCCACCAGCACGGCACCGACGAGGAAAAGCACACCGATCCACCACGGCAGCGCATCGTCGACGGGTTCCGCAGGCTCGACGGCGTGTGTGTCCGCATGGAACACGAAGGTGACCACCAGCGGCATCGTCACGACGACCAGAGCGACGCGGAGGTACTGCACGACGGCGACGACACGCTCGTCGCCGCCGAGTTCGCGAGCCGTGGCCACCAGTCCGGTCGCGCCGCCGGCGATCAACGCCAGCATGCCCGTCGCTGCCGTCACATCCTTGTTCAGTGCGAGGAGCGCGCCGCAGCCGGCACTGACCGCCAACGTGGCGATGCCGATGGCCACCGCGGGAAACCAGTTGTCGCCCAACGCAGCCAGCGTCTCGATGTCCACCATCAGGCCGATCGTCACGGCCAGGGTTCCCTGCGCCGCCATCGACCCGAACCGCGGGACCGCGCGCGGACCCAGTCCCGTCAGGGCGAAGAAGACCGCGACGACGAGAGCCGCGAACAGTGACGGGGCGGTCAGTCCCACAGCGTCGAGAAGGAACCATCCGGCCACGGACACGGCTGTGAGCGCCACCCAGCGGGTGGCGCTCACAGCGACGGTACGAACTCTGCTCACGACTTGACGAGCAGCACCGGTACCGGTGTTTCGAGAAGCAGACGCTGGATCGACTGGCCCATCAGGAACTTGCCGACGGCCGACCGGTGACGCGAACCCACCACAAGAAGTTCCGCTCCGGACTTCTCGATGAGCGCGAGCAGGGTGGTCGTGGCGTCGGGGTCGGGCTGAGCTGCGGCCAGGGTCCACGTCGCCTCGGAATCACCGAGAGCCGAGAGCGACGCCCTGATGGATTCCTCCACCGCGTCGGCCTCCTTGGCCTCCGAGGAGCGATCGGGCGAACCGGAATAGGCATGCAGCACAACCAGGTCGGTGCCGGTCGCCCGTGCCTGCTGGAGTGCGGATCCGAGGGCTTTGCGGCCTTCGTCGGAGCTGTTGTGAACGACGGCGACACTCATGATCGTGTGTTCTCTTTCTCGTGGATGCTGATCAGCCGAAGGGGATCTGGCCGAGGAGGACGCCGACGGCGAGCATCGTCAGGGAGACGACGGTGGCGCGCCACAGGACCTTGCGGTGGTGGTCGGCGAGCGAGACGCCGGCAAGGGTGACCAGCAGCAGGATGGCGGGGACCAGCGGGCTCTGCAGGTGGACGGGCTGGCCGGTGATCGAGGCGCGTGCCATCTCGACCGGCTCGATGCCGTACTGCGCGGCCGTCTCGGTGAGCACCGGGAGAATGCCGAAGTAGAAGGCGTCGTTGGTCATGAAGAACGTCAGCGGGATCGACAGGATTCCGGTGATGACGGCCAGGAACGGTCCCATGGCGTCCGGGATGACGCCGAGGAGCCACTCGGCCATCGCCTCGACCATTCCGGTACCGGAGAACACGCCGGTGAGGACGGCAGCTGCGAGCACCATCGCGACGACGGAGACGATCGAGGCGGAGTGGCGTGCGATGGCCTCGCCCTGCTCCTTGACCTTCGGGAAGTTGAACGTGAGCGCGATGGAGGCGGCGATCATGAACAGCACCGGGATGGGGAGGATGTCCATGACCAGGATGACGAGGAGCGTGACGGTGAGAATTGCGTTGAACCAGAGCAGCTTCGGACGCAGGGTGTCGCGGTTCGGGTCGAGTCCGTCGATGAACTGGCCGGCCTTGCCGTCGTTCTCGTCGTCACCGGTGGTGATGTCTGCGCTTCCGGTGCTGCGACGGGTCTTGCCGGTTCCGGTGCCGTCGGTACCCACGCCGGCTCCCACGAGCTCCGTGTCGTAGACCAGCGAGCCGAGGCGGCGACGCTCCATCAGGCCGAGGTGGATCGAGAAGAGCAGCACGATGATCAGGCCGGCGATCATGGACGGCACCATGGGGATGAACACGTCGGAGGGCGAGATGCCCAGTGCCGATGCGGCGCGGACGGTGGGTCCACCCCACGGGATGATGTTCATGGTGCCGTTGGCCAGACCGGCGACGACGGTCAGGATGACCGGGGAGACACCGAGTTTGAGGTACAGCGGCAGCAACGCGGACGTCACGATGATGAACGTCGTGGAGCCGTCACCGTCGAGCGAGACGACCATGGCCAGCACGGCGGTACCGACGACCAGCTTCATCGGGTCGTTGCGCACCAGGCGCAGGATGCCGCGCACCAGCGGGTCGAACAGTCCGACGTCGATCATGATGCCGAAGAAGATGATCGCGAAGAACAGCAACGCGGCGGTCGGGGCGAGCGATTTGATGCCGTCCGTGATCATGTCGCCGATGCCGAGGCCGGCTCCGGCGAACAGACCGAAGATGACCGGCACCAGGATCAGCGCGACGACGGGCGTCGCACGTTTGGTCAGGATCAGGAACATGAAAGCGGCAACCATGAGGAAGCCGAGTATCACCAACATGGTTACTACTCCTCGTGTTTCGAGTGGGGTTCATCGAGTGGATCGGGGTGTTCAGGACACAGCTGTCGCAGAGGACCGAGCTGGTGGGCCGGCGTCAGCCGGTGGTGGGTGGGCCGATCGTGGTGCGGACGAGGTCGGCCTGCTCGTCCAGGAACGACGCGAAGTCGTCACCGGTGAGAAGAGCGTCCCTCCACCCGTTGCGCAGCAGGATCTCCTGCCACACAGGGGATTCGACCAACGACTCGACCTGGGCGGTCAGAGCGTCGACCCGGTCGGGCGGCAGTCCTGGCGGCGCGAGGATGCCCCGCCAGTTGTCGAAGTCCAGGTCCACACCCTGCTCGCGGACGGTGGGGGCGTCGATACCGTCGATACGCTCGGCGCTGGAGACGGCGAGGACACGGACGGTGCCCGACGCGATCTGGTCGAGGTACTCGCTCACGCCGGTCGTGGCCACGTCGACCTGGCCGGTGAGCAGGGCGGGAAGCAGCTCGCCGCCCCCGTCGTAGACGCGGTACTCGGACGCCCGCGGATCGACTCCGACGGCCCGAGCGAGCTGGGTTCGGAACAGTCCGTCCGGACCCCCCTCGGCGGACCCGCCGGCGAACTGGAGACCGGACGTGTCCGAGCGCCACCGATCGAGCAGGTCGGCGAACGTACGCAGCGGGGATGCTGCCGGTACGAGCACGACCTCGGGTTCGGTGACCAGGCGGGCGATGGGAGTGACGTCGGTGATCGAGTGATCGGACGGGGTGGTGGACAGTGCGCCCACCAGCCCCAGTCCCATCACCAGCAGGAGCCGATCGTTGCCCTGTTCCAGAGCAAGGCGATTGAGCCCCACGACGCCACCCGATCCGGGTAGTACGAGAACGTCGTCCACCACGACGTCCTCCGCGGCCCAACCTCGGGCCAAGCTGCGAGCGGTCAGGTCGTAACCGCCACCGGCGACGGAAGGAGCGATGAGACGAAGTCCCGGCTCCCCCACCCCGGTCACCATGGACGGCATCGCCGCACTGCAGGCGGTCGCCGTGCAGAGCACCACCAGCAGCGCTACGAGAGCGCTGATGCGGCGACGTCGGTTCATGGGCACGATCTCACTGTGGCGCATCTTGTGACTGCGGTCACCCTTTGGTGCACAAACGGGATTGTGTTCATTGTGCGCGCCGGCCGTGCACGCCGATGCGCGAACTCCCGCACCGTCCGGCGGTACGGTTCAGCGGTGATGCGGCGGCGACTGAATCTCCTTCGATCACGCCGCACCCTCTCGTCACAACTGCTCGGACTCCAGCTTCTCATCATCGTCGCCGTGCTCGTGGTCATCAGCGGCCTCTCGCTCGCGCAGGCGTCCGCGACCTTCCAACGTGAGCAGGGCCTGCGCGTGCAGTCCGCCGCGGAGAATCTGGCTGCCAGCCCTACCGTCCGGCAGTTGCTGCCCTCCGCTCAGCCACGCATCCGGTCGGGGCTTCAGGGCGCCGTGGAGTCGGTGCGCGCAGTGTCCGGCCTCGACTACGCACAACTCACCGATCCCGACGGCGTCATCGTCGTCGCCACGGATCCGTCGCGGATCGGGCAGAAGTCCGCCGCCGAGGGTGCCGGAGCCCGCGCCGGCCGATCCTGGACCGGTCTGGCCGAGACCAGCGAGAACACGGCACTGTCCCCGAACGCGTCCGTCCAGTCGCAGGTCCCGGTACTCGACGCCGACGGTCGGATCGTAGGAGTGGCCATCGTCGGGCGTGAGTACCCGTCGGTATGGGCGCGGCTCGGCCAGGCGACCCCCGACCTGCTCATCTACCTCGCGGTCGCCTCCGTCCTGGGAGCCGTGGGCTCCATCCTGCTTGCCCGACGCGTCAAGCGGCAGACGATGGGCATGGAGGCCGGAGAGATCGTGGACCTCGTCCGGCAACGCCAGGCCATGCTCGAGGGACTGAAGGAAGCCGTTGTCGCACTGGACCCTTCGGGCAGGGTCGTCCTGCTGAGCCGCAGCGCCCACGACATGCTCGGTCTCCCCGAGGACAGTGTCGGACGGGACGTGGAGAAGCTGGGGCTCGACGATCGCGTGCTCGACGTCCTGCGCCACCCCAGCGACGACGGTGATCAACTCGTTCTCACCGGTGATCGCATCCTGGTCTTCAACACCGTCCCGATCGAGGCTGCCGGTCGGAAGGTCGCGACGGTCACCACGTTCCGCGACCGCACGGAGCTCAGCGACGTCGAGAGCAAGCTCGACATCAGCCGCACCAGTTCGACCGCACTGCGCGAACACATCCACGAGTTCGACAACCAGCTGCACACCATCTCGGGGCTGGTGCAGCTCGGCGAGTACGACGAGGTCGAGCGCTATGTCGACGGCATCACCGAGCATCGAGAACGACTGACCTCCACCGTCACCGACCGCATCGACGATCTGGGGGTCGCCGCCCTGCTGATCGCGAAGATCGGTGCGGCGGCCGCACGGTCGGTCACGATTGCGCTCGACGACGCCTCGAATCTGCCCCGATCGAGCGACGACGGCTCGCGTGATCTCTGCACCATCGTCGGCAATCTCGTCGACAATGCAGTAGACGCGCTGCTGGAACACGGGACGCCGGATCCGGTCGTACGAGTGCGCATCGTGACCACCGAGGACCGTATCGACGTCGAGATCGCGGACAACGGCCCCGGCATCGACGCTCCGGACGTCGACAAGGTCTTCGAACAGGGGTGGAGTACCAAGGGGACGTCGCTCGACGGCCACGGTTTCGGCCTGGCCCTCGTCCGCGTCGTCTGTCGCCGCGGCGGCGGCGAGGTGTCGGTGGGTGAGAGAGTCGAGGACGGCAGGCGCTGGACGGTCTTCCGGGCGAGCGTGGGGAGGGACGAACGATGACACTCAAGGTCCTGGTGGTCGACGACGACTTCATGGTCGCGCGCGTACACACCGGGTTCGTGGCGAAGGTGGACGGCTTCGAGGTGTGCGGGGTGGCGCACACGGCCAGGGAGGCGCTGGAGAAGGTCGAGTCGACACGGCCGGATCTGGTGCTTCTGGACGTCCACCTGCCGGGCGTCACCGGACTCGATCTGATCGGCCCGTTCCGCGACATCATCCCTGACCTGGACGTTCTGGTCATCACCAGCGAGCGTGAGGCCGAGTCGGTTCAGAGGGCGCTACGCGCCGGCGCCGTGCACTATCTGATCAAGCCGTTCAAGTTCTCCGCCCTGCAGGAGCGGCTCGAGCACTACCGGCACACCCGCGAGTCGTTGGCGGCCATCTCCGAGGCGGAGCAGGATGCCGTCGACAAGGCGTTCGGAGTTCGCGGTGCGGCCACCCGTCTACCCAAGGGGCTGAGCGGCGAGACGTTGACGATGGTGGAGCAGCACCTCAGGGACCACGAGACGGAGATCTCCGCGAGCGCGATGGCCGAACGCACGGGCATGTCGCGCTCCAGCGCGCGGCGCTACCTGGAGTACCTGAGCGACGTGAACCGCGTGACGGTGACGCTCGACTACGGCAACGTCGGCCGGCCGGAGCGGCTCTACCGACTCAAGCGCTAGCGCATCACGTTGCGGCCGGACAGCGCCCGGCCCAACGTCAGCTCGTCGGCGAATTCGAGGTCGCCGCCCATCGGTAGACCGGATGCCAGGCGCGTCACGCTCAGACCGGGGAAGTCGCGCATCATGCGCAGCAGGTAGGTCGCCGTCGCCTCGCCCTCGGTGTTGGGGTCGGTGGCGATGATGACCTCCGAGACGTCGACACCGTCCTCCTGATTGCCGACGCGGGTAAGCAGCTCACGGATGCGGAGTTGGTCCGGACCGACGCCGCTGAGCGGATCGAGAGCACCGCCGAGCACGTGGTAGCGGCCCTTGAACTCGCGAGTGCGCTCGACGGCCTGGACGTCCTTCGGCTCCTCTACGACGCAGATCATGGTGCGGTCGCGCCGGGGATCGGAGCAGATGCGGCACATCTCCTTGTCCGAGACGGTGCCGCACACGATGCAGAACTGCACTCCGTCGCGAACACGCTGCAGAGCTTTCTGCAGGCGGTCGATGTCGGGCGCCTCGACGGCGAGGAGGTGGAAGGCGATGCGCTGCGCACTCTTCGGTCCGACACCGGGGAGTTTGCCCAGCTCGTCGATCAGATCCTGGACCGGACCTTCGTACACGGTCTAGAAGCCGGGCAGACCGGGAAGACCGCCGCCGGCGAGACCGGCGAGGGGGCCGAGCTTCTGCGAGGCGACCTCGGCCGCGGCGCGCGACGCGTCCGCGATGGCGCCGATGACCAGATCCTGCAGGGTGTCGACATCGTCGGGATCGACGACCTTGGGGTCGATGGTCAGGCCCACCACCTCGCCGCTGCCCTTGACGGTGGCCACGACGAGTCCGCCGCCGGCGCTGCCGGTGACCTCGGTCGCGGCGATCTCGGCCTGGGCGGCCATGAGCTGCTGCTGCATCTGCTGGGCCTGCTGCAGCAGTTGGGACATGTCGGGCTGTTCACCGGGTTGCACGGCGGGTGTCCTTCCGAGACGTGAGCAGGGGTCGGGGTCGAGCCTAGTCACTCGACCCGACAGGTCACCGGACCTGACGCGACAGGTTCTCCAGCAGACTTGCCTGGATCTTCTTCAGCCCGAGAGGGGCGAAGGTCTTCTCGAAGAAACCGCCGATGCCACCGGCGCCGGTCCACTCGGTCGTCGTCGTCACCTGCGAACCTGCCCCACTCGGGGAGACGGCGTAGGTGGTGACCATCGACGAGTTGGCATCGGTCTCGGTGATCGTCGAGCCCGCGACGGACACGGTCGCCAGGACGTCCCGTGACCGCTTCTCGGTCGCCTGGAGGATCCAGCGCACGACGGTGCCGTCGCCCTGACCGCCCTCGACGACCGCGAAGTCGCGGTAGTTCTCGGGCAGGATGCGCGGGCGCACGGTCTCGTAGTCGGAGAGCGCAGCGAGCACCTTGTCGGGTGCCGCCTCGAACGTGCGGACACTGCTGGCGCTGACCTTGGCCATGAGGGGTTCTCCTGAGCACATCGAAACGAACGAACGGTACTACCAGTCTTCCATGTCCCGGCCGAGAGGTTTCCGGGCGGACACCGGGCGAATCGACGGCAACGATCATGTGACGTTTCCCGTCTCGAGGGGCACCTTCCGTAGCGTTGCGAACAACCGCGATATAGCGTTCTCGCGTGGATCGGACACTCGACGCAGAACGTGGGAGACCCCCCGGACCTGCTGAAATCGGACAAGACCGGCACCAGGCCGGCGTACGGACACTGCTGAGCAGCTACCGCGCGATACCCGACGCGGCGACCGTCCGGCTGGCGAAGAAGACGTCCAATCTCTTCCGCGCCCGGCCGAAGAACACCGCTCCCGGCCTCGACGTCTCGGGACTGGGCGGAGTCATCTCCATCGACCCCGTCGCGATGACGGCCGACGTGCAGGGAATGTGCACGTACGAGGACCTCGTGGACGCGACCCTGCACCACGGCCTGTCGCCGCTTGTGGTCCCCCAGCTCAAGACCATCACGCTCGGCGGGGCCGTCACGGGCCTCGGGATCGAGTCGACGTCCTTCCGCAACGGGCTCCCGCACGAGTCCGTGCTCGAGGTCGACATCCTCACCGGATCCGGTGACATCGTCACCGCGACAGCCGACAACGAGTACAGCGACCTGTTCCACGCGTTCCCCAACTCGTACGGCACGCTCGGGTACTCGACCCGTCTCCGCATCGAGCTCGAGCGTGTCCACCCCTACGTCGCCCTGCGCCACGTCCGTTTCCACGACGTGGAGTCGGTGCAGGAGGTGATGACCCGGATCGTCGCGGACCGCGAGTACGACGGCGAACGCGTCGACTACCTGGACGGAGTCGTCTTCACAGGATCCGAGGCGTACCTGACGTTGGGCCGCGGCACCGACGAACCCGGACCCGTCAGCGACTACACCGACGATCGCGTCTTCTACCGGTCCATCCAGCACGACGGCGCCGCCCCGAAGCGTGATCGGCTGACTATCCGCGACTACCTGTGGCGATGGGACACCGACTGGTTCTGGTGCTCCCGTGCCTTCGGCGCCCAGAACCCCCGCATCCGGAAGTTCTGGCCCAAGAAATACCTGCGCAGCAGCTTCTACTGGAAGCTGATCGCGCTCGACCAGAAGTACGACATCGCCGATCGCCTGGAACGGCGCAAGGGCAACCCGATCCGCGAACGCGTCGTGCAGGACATCGAGGTTCCCGTCGAGAACACGGCCGCCTTCGTCGACTGGTTCCTGCGGGAAATACCGATCGAGCCGTTGTGGTTGTGTCCGCTGCGGCTGCGGGAACCCGACGGCTACAGCGATGCGAGCGAGGCGGATGCCGGAGTTCGCGGGTGGCCGCTGTACCCGTTGCAACCACACCGTACGTACGTCAACATCGGTTTCTGGTCGTCGGTCCCGATCGTCGACGGTGAGCCCGAAGGTGCGGCGAACCGCCGCATCGAACGGACGGTGACCGAGTTCGACGGCCACAAATCGCTCTACTCGGATTCGTTCTACGACAAGGACGAGTTCGATGCCCTCTACGGCGGTGAGAAATACCGCCTTCTGAAGAAGAAGTACGACCCCGATTCGCGACTGTTGGATCTGTATTCGAAGGCGGTGCATCGTCGATGACGACGTTCAAGGATCATCAGAACTCCGGCACGGCCGGTAGTTCCCCCAAACTCTCCATAGCCGAAATTCTCGAGCAGTTCACCGAAGGTGATCTGCCCGTGCGCTTCTCGGCCTACGACGGCAGCACGGCCGGTGCCGAGGATTCCGAGTACGGGCTCAAGCTCACCTCACCCCGCGGCACCACCTACCTCGCAACGGCCCCGGGCGATCTGGGCATGGCCCGCGCCTACGTCTCCGGCGACCTCGAGATCGAGGGCGCCCACCCGGGCGACCCGTACGACGTGCTGAAGATGCTGGGCGACGACCTTCACTTCAAGCGCCCGTCCGCCCGCGCGCTGGCCACCGTGACCCGCTCGTTGGGCTGGGAGTTGTTGCGGCCCATCGCTCCCCCGCCCCAGGAGTCGCTGCCGCGGTGGCGTCGTATCGCCGAGGGTCTGCGGCACAGCAAGACCCGCGACGCGGAGAGCATCCACCACCACTACGACGTGTCCAACACGTTCTACGAGTACGTCCTCGGCCCGTCGATGACCTACACCTGCGCGGCCTACCCGAGTATCGACGCCTCTCTCGAGGAGGCGCAGGAGAACAAGTACCGCCTGGTGTTCGAGAAGCTGAACCTGAAGGCGGGCGATCGGCTGCTCGACATCGGCTGCGGCTGGGGTTCGATGGTGCGCTACGCGGCCCGCCGCGGCGTCCACGTCATCGGCGCCACGCTCTCCAAGGAACAGGCCGAGTGGGCACAGCAGGCCATCGCCGCCGACGGCCTCGGTGATCTCGCCGAGGTCCGGCACAGCGACTACCGCGACATCGCCGAGACCGACTTCGACGCGGTGTCGTCCATCGGCCTCACCGAGCACATCGGTGTCTCGAACTACCCCGCGTACTTCGCGTTCATCAAGAGCAAGCTCCGTCCCGGCGGCCGCGTGCTGAATCACTGCATCACCCGACCGGACAACCGGTCGTCGGCACGTGCGGGTGGGTTCATCGACCGCTACGTCTTCCCCGACGGTGAACTGACCGGGTCGGGTCGCATCATCGCCGAGATGCAGGACGTCGGCCTCGAGGTGCGCCATGAGGAGAATCTCCGCGAGCACTACGCGCTGACTCTGCGCGACTGGTGCCGCAACCTCGTCGACAACTGGGATGCCTGTGTCGCCGAGGTCGGTGAGGGAACCGCCCGCGTCTGGGGCCTCTACATGGCCGGCTCGCGCCTGGGCTTCGAGCGCAACGTCGTGCAGTTGCACCAGGTGCTCGCCGTGAAGCTCGACAGCACCGCCGACGCGGGACTTCCGTTGCGCCCCTGGTGGAACGGCTGATCTGCTGACACGGACGCCGTCTCGGGTGTCGAATCACTGGGACTGTCGACACCCGAGGGGGTGCGACTCCACGAGAGGACACCCGAGATGGCGGATCAGTCGCAGCCCGGACGTGCACGGCGGGACAACTGGAACAACCAGGTACGTCGACACGCACTGATGGATCCCGCGGGTGTGGCGCTGCGCTTCGGCGGGGCGACGCACACCTGGCGCGGCCTCGCCGACCGTGTCGACGCACTCGCCGGCGGGTTGTCCCGCCGCGGTGTGACGGCCGGGGACCGGGTGCTGATCCTGATGCTCAACCGGCCCGAGTACGTCGAATCGGTGCTGGCGATCACCGCCGTCGGTGCGATCGCCGTGCCCGTCAACTTCCGGATGAGCGCACCGGAGATCACCTACCTCGCGGAGAACAGCGGCGCCGGCCTCATCGTCGTGGAGGACGCTCTGGCACCGCTCGCCGCGGCGGTCGGCGTCGCGGACTCGATCGTGGTGGGAGGTGACGGGGACACCTACGAGGCGCTGATCCGCGAGGGCATTCCTGCGCCCGACACCGACGTCCCGGACGATGCGCCGGCGCTGATCATGTACACCTCGGGAACCACCGGCCGCCCCAAAGGCGCTGTGCTGTCCCATTCCAACATGCAGGCCCAAGCACTCACCTGCATCCGGGCGCTACAGATGTACGGAGTGGACGAGATCAATTTCTGCGCATCGCCGATGTTCCACATCGCCGCGCTGGGCAGCATCGCCCCCAGTCTCAAGCTCGGCATCCCCACCGTCATCCACCCCGTCGGTGCGTTCGACCCGGCCGCACTGCTCGACGTCCTCGAGGCCGAGTCCGTGACCACTCTGTTCCTCGTGCCGGTGCAGTGGCAGGCGGTCTGCGCAGAACAGGCGCGACGCCCCAGGAGGTTGGCACTGCGGGTGATCTCGTGGGGTGCGGCGCCGGCGTCGGACACCGTGTTGAGTGCCATGTCGCAGACGTTCCCCGACGCCCTCACCGTGGCCGTCTTCGGCCAGACGGAGATGTCGCCGATCACCTGTGTCCTCGACGGCGGCGACGCACTCCGCAAACTCGGGTCCGTGGGACGCGTCGTCGCCACGGTGGAAGCGCGGGTCGTCGACGACGACATGGTCGACGTCCCGCGCGGCGACATCGGCGAGATCGTCTACCGCGGACCGACGTTGATGCACGGTTACTGGGAGAACTCCGCCGCGACGTCGGATGCGTTCCACGGCGGCTGGTTCCATTCCGGCGACCTGGTGCGCCAGGACGACGAGGGCTTCGTCTTCGTCGTCGACCGCAAGAAGGACATGATCATCTCCGGCGGTGAGAACATCTACTGCGCCGAGGTCGAGAACGTCCTGTTCTCTCACCCCCGAATTCTCGAGGCAGCCGTCATCGGCCGCCCGGACGATCGGTGGGGTGAGGTGCCCGTCGCCGTCGTCGCGCAGCGCCTCACCGACGAGCCGGACCTGACGCTTCCCGACCTCGTCGACTGGCTGGACGCACGCCTCGCGCACTACAAGCACCCTCGCGACCTGGTCCTGGTGGAGGCGCTCCCCCGCAACGCCGGCGGCAAGGTCGTGAAGGTCGACCTGCGCCGGCGGTATTCGAGCTAGACCCCGCGGCGCCTGCTCACCACCACGATCGCCACTCCGACGATCAGGATGATGGGACCGAGGATCGACCAGGTGGACGTGTTGCTCATCGCGCTACCGCCGATCACCCCGAATCCCTGAAGGGCGAACAGGAGGCCCAGAAGGGCGATTACGACACCGATGACGGTGACAACAGGAGTCTTCACCTGTCGAACGTAGTCCCCTGACGCCGCGTCGGGCAGATACTCGTGAGGAGACACACCACGAGGTGCGCAGCCCATGGTGAACTGACAGACGTGACTCTTCGACGACGACTCGGTCTCCCCGCCCTCGTTGCCTGTGTATCGCTGGCGACACCCCTCTGGCTCGCCGTCGCTCCGGCATCCGCGGAACCTGCCGCGGGAACCGTGCTCTCCAGCAGTGCGCTCGACCCGGCGCTCGCGCCCCGAGGTGCCGCCGAGAGCTACCTCGTCCGCTACACCACGCTGCGCACCGCGGACAAGGTCGGCGAGTCGACGGGAACCGTGTTCGTGCCCGCCGGCGAGCCTCCCGTCGGTGGATGGCCCGTGGTCTCGCACGCTCACGGAACCACGGGCATCGACGACGCGTGCGCACCGTCGCTGACAGGCACCACCGAGCTCGAACGGCCGGCCGTCGAAGCGTGGCTGGCGGCGGGATACGCCGTCGTCGCCACCGACTACGCGGGCATGCGAACCCCCGGCGTGAGTGCGTATCTCGACGGCCCCGCAGCCGGCGCGAACACCGTCGACATCGTGCGCGCGGCCCATTCCGTGGTGGGTGGGACGTTGTCCCCGACGTGGATCGCCACCGGGTTGTCGCAAGGGGGGAACGCGGCGTACTTCGCTGCGGCGGCTGCATCGTCGCGCGCACCGGAACTCGACTTCCGCGGCGCCGTGGCCATTGCCGGACCGACGCAGCTGGACTCGGTCTTCCCGTTCGCCGGCCCGACGATCCCGCCGGTGCTCCCGAACGGCATCGTCGGCTACGTGTTCTCCACCTTGGCGGGCATGAGCGACCAGCGCCCCGAACTCGATGTGCGGAGCTACCTCACTCCGCGCGGCCTCGAGTACCTGAACGCGGCGACCACGCTGTGCGGCACCGAATTCCGTACCTACCGAGAGACGCATCCCGCGCAGTTCGGTGACCTGCTGACCAGGCCGCTGACTCCGCTGGCGCCGGTGTTCCGGCAGATGCAGGCCGTTCCCGTCAGTGGATACGATCGGCCCCTGTTGGTGACGCAGAGCCTGGCGGACCAGACCGTCCCCGCACCTCTGACGTTCGCGCAGACCGCACGAATGTCTGCCGCCGGCACGGACTTCCAGCTGGTCACCTTCCCGACTCCCGACCACGTCGGAACGCTGATGGCGTCGATGCCGGCCTCGCTGGACTTCGCAGCACGCGTGCTGCGCTGAGACGACGACAGCCCCGCACCACGAGGTGCGGGGCTGTCGTGTGCTCGTGACTAGCGCAGTGACGCAGGCGGAGTGAACCGCTCGCCGTACTGCTTGGCCAGCTCCTCGGCACGGGCGACGAACGCCTCCTTGCCGATCGAACCGTCCGCGGCCTCGTAGCCGACGACATACTGGTGCACGCCACCGGTCCACGCCGGGAAGCCGATTCCGAAGATGGAACCGATGTTGGCGTCGGCCGTGGTGTTCAGGACACCCTCGTCGAAGCACTTCTGCGTCTCGATCGCCTCGATGAAGAGCATGCGCTCCTTGAGGTCCTCGAAGGATGCCTCGGACGTCCCCGACTTGAAGGCGTCACGCAGACCGGACCAGAGGCCGGTGCGCTTGCCGTCCACGTACTCGTAGAAGCCGGCGCCCTTGGACTTGGACGGACGCTCGAACTCGTCGACCATCTTGTCGATCACGGCACCCGCAGCATCCTCCGGAGGAGTTCCGCCGGCGGCCACGATCGCGTCGTAGGTCTCCTTGCGGATCTTCTGCATCAGGGTGAGCGTCAGCTCGTCGGAGAGCTGCAACGGCGGCGCCGGGTAGCCCGCCTGGAGGCCGGCCTGCTCGATGGTCGACGGCTCGACGCCCTCGCCCAGCATCGCGATGGCCTCGTTGATGAAGGTACCGATCACGCGGGAGGTGAAGAATCCGCGGCTGTCGTTGACGACGATCGGCGTCTTCTTGATGGCCTGCACGAGGTCGAATGCCTTGGCCAGAGCCGCATCCGAGGTCTTGTCACCACGGATGATCTCGACCAGCGGCATCTTGTCGACGGGCGAGAAGAAGTGGATTCCGATGAAGTCTTCCTGGCGCTTCACACCCGTCGCGAGACCGGTGATGGGCAGCGTCGAGGTGTTCGAGCCGAGCAGCGAATCGGGAGCGACGAGGTCCTCGATCTCCTGGAAGACCTTGTGCTTGAGGTCCTGTGACTCGAAGACGGCCTCGATGACCAGATCGGCGCCCTCGACGTCCTTCGGGTCCGCCGTGGGGTGGATCCGCGCGAGGAGCGCGTCCGACTTCTCCTGCGTCGTCTTGCCACGCGAGAGAGCCTTGGCCTCGATGGCCTCCGAGTACGCCTTGCCCTTGTCCGCGGACGCCTGCTCGACGTCCTTGAGGACGACGTCGATGCCGGCCTTCGCACAGACGTAGGCGATGCCCGCGCCCATCATGCCGGCGCCGAGAACGGCGACCTTGGTGAACTGGGTCTTCTCGTAGCCGTCCGGCCGCGACTTGCCGGCGTTGATCGCCTGCAGGTCGAAGAAGAACGCCTGGATCATGTTCTTCGAGACCTGGCCGGTGACCAGCGACGTGAAGTAGCGCGACTCGATGGTGGACGCGTTGTCGAAGTCGACCTGCGCGCCTTCCACCGCTGCGGACAGGATCGCGAGCGGCGCCGGCATGGGCGCGCCCTTGATCTGCTTGCGCAGGTTCGAGGGGAACGCCGGAAGGATCTGTGCGAGCTTGGGATTCGACGGCGTGCCGCCGGGGATCTTGTAGCCCTTGACGTCCCAGGGAGCGACGCCGCCCTCGGGGTTGGCCTTGATCCATGCCTTCGCAGCGGGAACCAGTTCCTCGATGCTGCCGACGACCTCGTGCACCAGACCGAGCTCGAGAGCCTTCGACGGCCGGAAACGCGTGCCCTGCGACAGCACCGACATGAAACCGTTCTGGATGCCCATCAGGCGGGTGATGCGCGTGACGCCACCACCGCCGGGGAGCAGGCCCAGCGAGACCTCTGGGAGGCCGAGCTGCACGCCCGGCACGTCGGCGACGATGCGGTGATGCGTCGCCAGCGTGATCTCGAGTCCGCCGCCCAGTGCTGCACCGTTGATCGCGGAGACGACGGGCTTGCCCAGGGTCTCGAGGCGACGGAGCTGCGCCTTGACGGTCTGCACCTCGTCGAAGATCTGCTGTGCGTCGGCCGGACCGGCCTTGATCATGTTCTTCAGGTCGCCACCGGCGAAGAACGTCTTCTTCGCCGAGGTGATGACGACGCCGGTGATGGAGTCCTTCTCGGCCTCGAGGCGATCGACCGTCGCGCCCATCGAGTCCTTGTAGAGCTCGTTCATCGTGTTGGCGCCCTGGTTGGGGTCGTCCATCGTCAGCGTGACGATGCCGTCGGCATCCTGATCCCACGCAATCATGTTCTCGCTCATATAAGTTCCTCAGACTCGCTCGATGATGGTGGCCACGCCCATGCCGCCGCCGATGCACAGGGTGATCAGCGCGTAGCGCCCGTTGCGTCGCTCGAGCTCGTCGAGGACGGTGCCGGTGATCATGGCGCCCGTGGCACCGAGGGGGTGGCCCATGGCGATGGCGCCGCCGTTGACGTTGAGCTTCTCGCCCGGGATCTTCAGATCGCGCTGGAAGCGGAGCACCACGGACGCGAACGCCTCGTTGAGCTCGAACAGGTCGATGTCGTCGACCGTCAGCCCGGCCGCGGCCAGGACCTTCTTCGACGCAGGCGTCGGGCCGGTCAGCATGATGGTGGTGTCGGCGCCACTGGTGGCGGTCGCGACGACGCGCGCACGGGGAGCCATGCCCATCGACTTGCCGGCGTCCTCGCTGCCGACGACGACGAGTGCAGCACCGTCGACGATGCCGGACGAGTTACCGCCCGTGTGGACGTGATCGATCTTCTCGATCCAGTGGTACTTCTGCAGCGCGACGTCGTCGAAGCCGCCCATCGCGGCGATCCCCTCGAACGCGGGCTTCAGCTTGCCCAGCGACTCGACCGTCGTACCCGGACGCATGTGCTCGTCGTTGTCGAGGATCAGCAGGCCGTTCTGGTCGGTGACCGGAACGACGGACTTGGTGAAGTAGCCACCCGACCATGCAGCAGCGGCGCGCTCCTGCGACTGCGCGGCGTAGGCGTCGACGTCCTCACGGGTGAAGCCCTCGATCGTCGCGATCAGATCGGCGCCGATTCCCTGAGGAGCGAAGTAGGTGTCGTAGTTGGTCTGCGGGTCCATCGCCCACGCGCCGCCGTCCGAGCCCATGGGCACGCGCGACATCGACTCGACGCCGCCGGCGATGACCAGCTCGTCCCACCCGGACCGCACCTTCTGTGCGGCGAGATTGACGGCTTCGAGGCCCGAGGCGCAGAAGCGGTTGAGCTGGAAGCCGCCGACCGTGTCGGGCATCTTCGCGGCGAGGACCGCCGTGCGAGCGATGTCCGCGCCCTGGTCGCCGACGGGTGAGACGACACCGAGGATGAGGTCGGAGATCCGATCCTCGTCCATGTCGGGGAAGCGACGACGGAGCTCGTCGATCAACCCGGTGACGAGCGAGATCGGCTTGACCGAGTGCAACGACCCGTTCTTGCCCTTGCCTCGCGGCGTCCTGATGGCTTCGTAGATATATGCCTCTGTGGTCACTGCGCAGAGTTCCTTCCGACGTGAGATGGGCAGCACGGCGGATACAGGCACCGGCGCCCACGAGGTACAGACCTCGACGCCACTCACCATAAGCACGAAAAGGCGTGGCGGAAAGGACCGAAACGAGCGCGCAGTATGACACCGGGGACGGTGTTCGCGGGCCCTTTCGAGAGGGTCAGATCTCCTTGAGCGGGGTGGCGCCCAATTCGGACTGCAGCAGCTCCAGCGCGACCTCGTCCGGATCGCGCCGCGTCGACGGATCGACAGGCTCCTTGGCCTGCTTCATCAACTCTTCCTGCTCCTCCGGACTTTCCGGGGGAGGAGGACCGTCGTACGGATCAGGGCTGCCCGGGTCGTCCGGATAGTCGGGCTCCTCTGGCGGAGGCGGTATGTCGTCGTCGGTCGGCCGCGACGCCGTGGACGGGCGGGCCGTCGAGGTCGGCGCCGGTTGCGGTGCGGCACGGCTGGGTCGCGAGAAGCGAGGAGCGTTCGATGCAGGACGTTCCGGTGTCGCCGTGGCGGGCGCCGGGGCCGCTGCACGCACCGAGCCGTCCCCGGCCTCGCAGACGACGGTCCAGTCCACACCGAACACATCCCGCAGCGCGTCCTTGATGACTTCCGCGTTCCTCGGTTCCACCAGCCTCTTCGCCAGCGGCGCCGAGTCGTGACCCAGCACGATCGCGCCGTCACCGACGGACTTCACCGTCGCACCCGACAGCATCACCTCGACCGTGCGACTGCGCTCACGGACCTTGGTCCGCACCTCGGACCAGACCGCGCGCACGGCAGCCACATCGGGTCCGGCCGTGTCGGGTTCGGGAGCCGCGGTGGGCTCGGGTTCCGGTGTCGGATCCGGTTCCGGTGTCGGCTCGGGCTCGGGTTCCGGGGTCGGCTCGGGTTCCGGGGTCGGCGTCGGCTCGGGTGTCGGCACGGGGTCGGGCTTCGGTGCCGGCACGGGCTCGGGGGTCGGCTCGGGCTGTGGTGTCGGCTCTGGCGCAACAGGTTTCGCGGCCACCTCGGGTGCTGGCGCCGGTTCGGGAGCGCGCTCGGACGGCCGTCGGAAAGTCTGCTTGTGGGCCGTGGCCTCGAGCCGGTCCTGCTCGTGACCCGCCTCCACAGCGGCGGCTTCTCCGGCGGGAAGCGTGACGTCGAGCCGACGCTCCAACCGCTCGATGCGTTGCAGCACAGCACTTTCCGCGTCGGACGCAGCGGGGAGAAGCATGCGGGCACACATCACCTCGAGGAGCAGACGGGGCGCCGTCGCGCCGCGCATCTCACCCAGACCGGCGTGCACCGTCTCCGCGTACCGCGCCAACGTGGCCGGACCGATGCGCTCGGACTCGTCGCGCATGCGCTCGATCATGTCCGCTGGGGCGTCGATCAGACCGCGCTCCCCCGCGTCGGGAACCGCTCGCATGAGGATGAGGTCGCGGAGACGCTCGAGCAGGTCGACGGCGAACCGACGCGGATCGTGCCCGGCGTCCATGACTTTCTCGACGGTGCCGAACAGCGCTGCTCCGTCCTGCGCGGCCAACGCGTCGACGGCCTCGTCGATCAGCGCGACGTCCGTGACACCGAGCAGCATGAGCGCGCGGGCGTACTGCACACCCTCGTCGCCCGCGCCGGCGAGCAACTGGTCCAGCACGCTCAGAGTGTCACGGGGCGAACCGCCGCCGGCGCGAATGACCAACGGGAACACAGCATCCTGGACGGTGACATGCTCTTCCGCGCAGATACGTACCATCAGCCCGCGCATGGCTGCCGGGGGCAGCAGTCGGAACGGGTAGTGGTGCGTACGGCTACGGATGGTCGGAAGAACTTTTTCCGGCTCCGTCGTCGCGAACACGAAGATGAGGTGCTCCGGCGGCTCCTCCACGATCTTGAGCAGCGCGTTGAAGCCGGCCGTGGTGACCATGTGCGCCTCGTCCACGATGAAGACGCGGTAGCGGGACTCGGCCGGGGCGTAGAAGGCCCGATCACGCAGTTCACGGGTGTCGTCGACGCCGCCGTGGCTCGCAGCATCGAGCTCGATCACATCGAGGTTGCCGGGGCCACCGGGAGCCAGCGCCACACACGACCCGCAGACGCCGCACGGAGTCGACGTCGGACCTTCCACACAGTTGAGCGAGCGCGCCAGGATGCGCGCGGAGGACGTCTTACCGCAGCCGCGAGGACCGGAGAACAGGTAGGCGTGATTGATGCGCTTCGAGTCGAGTGCGACGGACAGCGGCTCGGTGACATGCTCCTGCCCGACCACTTCCGCGAACGTCGCTGGACGGTATTTCCGGTACAGGGCCACGCGAGAAAGAGTACCGACGCCGACCGACAGATCGGTCGGCGGGAACCTACGACCCCTTGCTCTCCTTCGCCGCCTTCTTGACGGCCTTCTTGAACTCGCGGACCTCACCCAGTGAGCGGGCGTCGACCACGTCGGCAATCGACCGGCGCGACCCGTCGTCGCCGTAGGAACCCGCGGCGTCGCGCCAGCCCGTCGGCTCCACACCCATCTGCTTGCCCAGCAGCGCGAGGAAGATCCTGGCCTTCTGATCGCCGTACCCGGGCAGCGCCTTCAGTCGCTTCAGCACTTCCTTGCCGTCCGGATCGCCCTCCGTCCAGATGGCGTCGGCACGGCCGTCCCAGGTATCCACGATGAACGAGCACATCGACTGGATCCGCTTACCCATCGATCCCGGGTAACGATGCACCGCGGGCGGGGTGGAGCAGATGGCGAGGAAGTCGTCCTCCGGCATCTCGGCGATCGCGCGCACGTCGAGCGACCCGATGCGATCCACCAGCTTCTTCGGCCCCGCGAACGCGGATTCCATCGGCACCTGCTGATCGAGCAGCATCCCGATCAGGAGCGCCAGGGGCTCGGAAGAGAGCAGTGCGTCGGCGTCGGGGTCTCCCACCAGGTGCAGCGTCGTTGCCATGAATCGAGTGTTTCATGCGTTCGAGCGGTTCCCGCAACGAATCAGATCCCCAGGACGTCACGAAGCCGAAGCGCGAGACGGTCGTCGGTGAGGTCCTTCCACATCCATCGTTGGACGTTCCACCCAGCTGCTCGCAACGCGTCTTCCCGAAGCTTCTCCTGCACGACCACCTCGTCGGAGGATTGCCTGCCGCGGGTGTACTTCGTCATCCCGTCGAACTCTCCGATGACACCGGCGTACTTCCACAGCAGATCCGGCCGGTACGTACGGGCACCGACGGCGATCTCGACCTGCAAGTCCGGCACCGGCAGTCCGTGACGATCCAGGTAGACCCTGCTTCGGGACTCGCCGACACTCTCGCTCCGCCCGTCCATGAAAGCCACCGCGCGCCGCGCACGAGCGATCCCGCGGCGACGGCTGCACCGCCCGAAAGCTTCGTCGATCTCGCGAGACGTGATTCCGCCGAGACGCAGGGCCGAGTCACCCACACACACCGCTTCTTCGAAAGTCAGCGTGCACGCCAGATCGGCCACCGTCCGAGCGGGTGTCGTGACGCGGACGCCGCCGACGAGCTGCACGTCTTCCTCGTCGAGTCGGGTCGCATGTCGCCACCTCGTACTGTCGCGGCGACTCCCGCCGGAACCATCGACGCTCACGTGGACCGTCGAAGGAGCACCGTTCCACAGCGACAGTCCGAGTGCCAGAGCAGCGGATTCGTGGCTGAGCGCGAGATCCTCGCCGCCGGCCTTCAGCGTGGCATGAGCCATCAGCAGATGGCGTTCCTCGAGCGTTGCATCAGCCAAGGCACCTCGGGATGCGTACCAGCCGCGGCGCACTGGGGTGATGGCCCCAGAACGCCGTGCACGTCGAATTTCCGCGTCGGCGATCCCACGAGAAGCGAGCTCTCGGCGGGCGAACAAGTCGTCGGTCACGTACTCATCGTCGAACAGAACGCGGATCCGTGCGTTCGGCTATCCACAGGCAGCCACACGCAACGGTTCCGGCAACCTGCAACGGTTGCAGCCGTTGCAGGTTGCCGGAACCGTTGCGGGAAGCGGTGAGAACCCGGACGAACTACTCGGAGAGCAGCTTCTCGGTCGCAGCGAGCAGAACACAGGTCGCGACGCCGTCCATCGCCGCGGCCAGCTCGTCCGTCGACGGGAAGCTGGGGGCCAGGCGGATGTTGCGGTCGTTCGGGTCCCGCTTGTACGGGAAGGCGGAGCCGGCGCCCGTCAGCGCGATGCCCGCGTCCTTGGCCAGCGAGATGGTGCGGGCAGCGGTGCCGTCGAGCACGTCCAGGCTGACGAAGTAACCGCCGTCGGGCTCGGTCCACGATGCGACCTTCGAGGCACCGAGCCTGTCGTCGAGGATTTCCTGGACCATCGCGAACTTCGGCGCAAGGATCTCGCGGTGCTTGGCCATGTGCGACCGCACTCCGTCGGCGTCGCCGAAGAAGCGCAGGTGGCGAAGCTGGTTGAGCTTGTCGGGGCCGATGCTCTTCTTGCCGTAGTGACCCAGGTACCAGTCGAGGTTCGCGGTGGACGCTCCGAGGAAGCTGACTCCTGCACCCGCGAAGGTGACCTTGGACGTCGACGCGAACACGTACGGCCGGTTGGCGTGGCCCGCGTCCGCTGCGAGCCCGAGGACGTCGTACGACGGTGGGAACTGCTCGCTGATGGGGTGCACGGCGTAGGCGTTGTCCCAGAACAGGCGGTAGTCGGCGGCCGCGGTGGGCATCGTGGCCAGGGCGCGCACCACCTCTTCCGAGTAGACGGCGCCGGTGGGATTCGCGTAGTTCGGCACGCACCACATGCCCTTGATCTGCGGATCGCCCGACACCAGGCGCTCGACCTCGGCGATGTCGGGACCGTCCGGGTTCATCGTCACCGGGATCATCTCGATGCCGAAGCTCTCGGTGATGGCGAAGTGCCGGTCGTATCCGGGGCTGGGGCAGAGGAAGCGGACGACGGGTTCGGCGGCCCAGGGACGCACGGAGTCGACGGTGCCGTGGAGCATTCCCCACACCACCAGGTCGTGCATGATCTCGAGGCTCGCGTTGTTGCCGGCCACCAGGTTCGCGGCGGGGATGTTCAGGAGCTCACCGAAGATGGCGCGCAACTCGGGAAGGCCCTGGAGTCCGCCGTAGTTGCGGCAGTCGGTGCCCTTGCCGTCGCGGTAGTCCTCACCGGGCAACGTCAGAAGGCCGGCGGCGAGGTCGAGTTGCTCGGGAGAAGGCTTTCCGCGGGTGAGGTCCAGCGAGAGTCCGCGGCCCTTCAGGGCGTCGTACTCGGTCTTGCGCTTCTCGTGCTCCGCTGCCAGCTCGTCGGGGTTCATCAGTCCGAGTTGAGCTTGGCCGGTCATGGCGAGGAGGGCCTTTCGAGGCGACTGCGCGTGGCGGGAAGTTAAGGGGACCCCGCGCACCCGGCAGAGCCCGTTGACCCTTGCTGCCTTCCGGCCCTGGGGGAGTTCACAGGATGCGCGCCGCGCGGGATCCGTGGACGAGTCTAGCCACATCCCCCGCGCACCACCGAACCGACCCGATTCGTCTCCAAGGGGGGGTCGCCGGTAAGGTAGCCGACGGAGGATTCGCCTAGTGGCCTATGGCGCTCGCCTGGAACGCGGGTTGGGTTAACGCCCTCAGGGGTTCAAATCCCCTATCCTCCGCAGAGAAAGACCCCCGTGCACTGCACGGGGGTCTTCTTCGTTCTCACTCCCTGTCCAGCACCCAGGTCACCGGAGCCGGGTCGAGCCCTTCCACGACGCCGGCGGCCCAGGCCTCGGCGGTGGAGATGTCCTCGTGGTCGGCAGTGGCCAGGACGGTGTCGTTGCTGGTGTCACGCACTCGGTAGGTCGGCATGACTGTCGGATGCCACACGGCGTGCACCGACAAACTCAGAACAGCGCTTCCTGCATCGCGGGGAGCGCCGTCTCGAAGTCGCCCCTCTCGATGCGCCGCCCGCGCAGTCTCGACAGGTCGGCCACGTAGAGCGAGTCCGGGTCTTCGGACACCGTGGCCCCGACGGCGGAGCCGACGCACCACCGCACCGTCAACCCGTGTGCTCCGACGGCGGTGTCGAGCGGATACGCGGTCCGTCGCCCGTCGAAGACTCCGTCCCGCGCGGGGGCCTGCCACTGCTCGTCGACGATGCGGAAGTCGTCGTCGGAGAAGTCCGATCCGAGATCCGCCAGCACCTCGCGCGCCGCCGCGGCCGCATCGGCGTTCGCACGATCGAGGCGCGACAGGTCGACGGGACGGGTGAGGCCCGCAGCCTTGGCGGACGCGCGGACCGCCTGCCGGAGCCCCGCCGTGTCCGTCATCGCATCTTCGAGATGTCGGACCACTCTGCCGTCGACTGCTCGCGCGACGTACCGTCCGACGACAGCTCCCTGCTCGGTCAGACGCCCCCATTTTCGTGGGTCGGCGGCGGTCCCCACCTTGTCGGTCCCGTCGGCGAACGTTGCGACGTACAACCAGTGCGGCTGCATCACAACGCTTTCCAGTCCCTTCGACAGGAAGTCCTGCCGGTGCACGATGTGGACGAACCGGAAGGGGTCCGCCGCGACGCACGCCTCGCAGTGCACCCCGGAGGTCGCCCGCGCCGAGTTCGGGCACGCCACGGGACCCGCATCACCGCGGCGTCCGATGCACCACAGCACGCCGGGGGCGTCGACCGCCCGGTACCGCAGCGAGGCCCCGGTGACGGGCATCGTGGTCATCCGGCCCGTCGAGACGTCGGTGAGTCCCAGCAGCGGCTCGTCCCGTGGCCAACTCACGCCGCGAACCAACTCGACCACGTACGTCTCCTCTCGACCTGGCACTCTTCGACCATGCGCGCACCCGGATTCGTCAGCTCCGCCTATCACCGCGTGACGACGCGGAAGGGTGGGCTGCTCCCCCGGCACCGCGCATCTGCACGGTTGTCCGCCTATGTCTACGGCAACATTCTGGTGATGACCGTCGTGGTCGCGGCGAGCCCGGGGTCCATCGCAAACGGCTCGGCGGCGTTGTTGGTGCTCGGGACGACGGTCACGACGTTCCTCGCCCACGTCTTCGCGGACGCCGTGGCGGCGGGCACTGTCGACGACGACTCGGTGGACATGCGCGCGGAGTTGCGCGACACGGTGCCGATCGCGTCGTCCGGTGTCGCGCCGTCCTTCCTTCTGGCCCTTGCCTGGCTCGATGTGCTGCCCGGCGCCCTCGCACAGGCCGCCGCCGGGGCGTTGGTGACTCTGCGCATCGCCTCGATACCCGTGGTCGCCGAGCGTCTGCGGGGGCGGAGTCCGTCGTTCCGCCTGGTCCTGGCGGGCATCGGGACCGCTGTCATCGCCGCCGTGGTGGTGGCCGTGAAGGTCTATCTGACGCACTGACCACGTCGTTCGCCGGACAAACGTCTTGTGACGAACACCGCCCGTCCATAACTAATGTCTGGCATCACATGGCTCCGGAATGGCGCATCCACGCCGGATGCAGTGCACACTCGGAAGAGTTGTACTACGGAGGGATCTCCCATGGCGGCACTCGATACCGCACGGCCGGACATGCAGACATTCAGTCTGCACGGCAACGACATGAAATACCTGGACATCGGAGACGGCCCGACGGTCATCCTGATCCACGGCCTGCTGGGTTCCCACCACAACTGGGAACCCCAGGTCGACATGCTGTCGCGTCGATACCGCGTGATCGTCCCGGACCTGCTGGGTCACGGTGAGTCCGACAAGCCGGCCGGTGACTACTCCATCAGCGCCCACGCGGCCAGCGTCCGCGACCTGCTGCACAGCCTCGACATCTCGTCCGCGACGTTCGTCGGCCACTCTCTTGGCGGCGGCATCGCGATGCAGACCCTCTACCTGTTCCCCGAACTGGTCGAGCGCATGGTGCTCATCGCGAGCGGTGGCCTCGGCCCCGAGGTGAGCCCGCTGCTCCGCGCCGCGACTCTCCCCGGTAGCGAGTTGGTGCTCCCGCTGATGGCCAACCGCACGGTTCGCGGACTGACCGACCTGGCGATCGACGGTCTGGACAAGCTCGGACTGCCGCTGATGAGCGCCAGTTCGACCGAGGCGTGGCGCAGTTTCGGGTCGGTGCAGGACGCCGGAACCCGACGCGCATTCCTGGCGACGGCGCGCTCGGTGATCAGCTTCCGAGGCCAGACCATCAATGCCACTCCGCACTTCGCCAATTTCCCCAACATCCAGGCGATGCTCATCTGGGGTGCGCGCGACAGCATCATCCCCAACTCCCACACCGAGAACGCGCGGGCCGAGCTACCGCAGGGACGGGTCGAGATCTTCGAGCGCGCGGGGCATTTCCCGCACCTGGACAACCCGGACCGCTTCGAGCGAGTGTTCGCAGAGTTCATGAGCGACTGCGAGGCGCAGACCCCGCGGCCGAGACTGGTCGCGAAAGCCTGATCACGACGAAGAACGCCCTCTCCCGATCCGGGAGAGGGCGTTCTCGCGTTGTACAGACCTACTTGGCGAGACCGACCTTCGCGAGTTCCGCCTCGGTGGCCAGGTTCTTCGCGTCGGCGATGTCGATGCTCTCGAGCGCGATGCCCTTGGTCTCCCGCGCCACGACCACGGCGATGAGGGTGATCAGGGTGGCGCCCGCGAGGTACCAGGCGATGGGCACGGACGAGCCGTACACGTCGAGCAGCTTGACCGCGATGATCGGCGCCAGCGAACCCGCGACGATCGACGTCACCTGGTATCCCAGTGACACACCCGAATACCGCATACGCGTGGGGAACATCTCGGACATGATCGCCGGCTGCGTCGCGTACATGAAGGCGTGGAAGACCAGGCCGATGATGATCGCCAGCATGATCACGACGTTGTGGCCGCTGTTCATCATCGGGAACGCGAAGAACCCCCACGTCCCGGCGGTGATCGCACCGACCATGTACACCGGACGGCGGCCCACGGTGTCGGCCAGTCGACCGACCAGCGGGATCACCGCGAAGTGGACGGCGTGCGCGACGAGCATCCACCACAGGATGGTGCTGGTGTCCGTTCCCACCTCGACCTTGAGGTAGGTGATGGAGAAGGTGACCACCAGGTAGTACATGACGTTCTCACCGAAGCGCAGGCCCATCGCGGTGAACACGCCACGCGGGTACCGCTTGACCACCTCGAAGACGCCGTACGACGCGGCCTTGATGACCTCGGCCTGCTTCTGGGCCTCGACGAAGATCGGGGCGTCGGTGACCTTGGTGCGGACGTAGTAGCCGACGAAGACGATGACGGCGGACAGCCAGAACGCGACACGCCAGCCCCAGCTGAGGAACGCCTCGTCGGACAGTGTCGTGGTCAGAACCAGCAACACCACGGTGGCCAGCAGGTTTCCACCGGGAACACCGGCCTGCGGCCAGCTCGCCCAGAAACCGCGGCTCTTGTTCGGGCTGTGCTCGGCGACCAGGAGCACCGCGCCACCCCACTCTCCGCCGACGGCGAAGCCCTGGATGAAGCGCAACGTCACCAGCAGCGCCGGCGCCCAGTAGCCGATCTGGTTGAACGTCGGCAGACATCCCATGAGGAACGTCGCGGCACCGACGAGCACCAGGGAGAACTGGAGCAGCTTCTTGCGTCCGTACTTGTCACCGAAGTGACCGAAGACGATGCCGCCCAGCGGTCTCGCGACGAATCCCACCGCGTAGGTGACGAACGCGGCCAGGATGGCGTCGAGTTCGCTCGTTCCCTCCGCGAACATGATCTTGCTGAACACGAGCGTCGCCGCCGTGCCGTAGAGGAAGAACTCGTACCACTCGACCACGGTGCCCGCCATGGATGCGGCGACCACCTTCCGCAGACCCGACGGTTCCTCCTCGCGGTCCACTCTGTCGACAACCGACATGACATTCTCCTTGCTGAGTCTCCGGCACCGGGACAGTGATCCACGGCACACGCTGGGTTCAGTATCGACGCAGATCACCGGAGATCACAATGGCCGCGAACGCAGTACCAGACTGCAAAGATGCACACATGACCCCGATCGGCAGTTCCGCACCCCACGGACGGCCGTCTCTGCCCAGTGCCGACGATCTCCTGGTGCTCCTCGCCGTGGGACGCAGCGGACGCTTCACCGCGGCGGCGGACAGTCTGGGCGTCAACCACACCACCGTGTCGCGCCGCATCGCATCGTTGGAGAAGTCGCTCGGCGGCCGAGTGCTGGTCAAGACGTCGGGTGGGTGGGAACTGACCGACCTCGGACGAGGCGCCCTGCGCGCGGCAGAGACAGTGGACGGAGTCGTCCGCGGGTTGGTGGACCCCGCCGGGGCGTCGCTGAGAGGTGTCGTGAGGATCTCGGCCACCGACGGCTTCAGCGCGTACATCGCCGCTCCCGCCGCGGTCCATGTGCAGGAACGCCACCCGGACATCGCTGTCGAACTGGTCGCCGCCACTCGTCGAGCGTCGCAACAACGGTCGGGAATGGACATCGAGATTGTGGTCGGGACACCGCACGTGCACCGCGCCGAGGCCCTGCATCTCGGCGACTACTGCCTCGGTCTCTACGCCACCCGCGAGTACCTCGACAGCCATGGCGACGTCACCACCCGAGCCGACCTGTCCGGACATCCGTTGGTCTATTTCGTGGAATCGATGCTGCGTGTCGACGATCTCGACCTGGCGCGGTCCGTCGGCGGCGACGCCGACTCCACCGACGTTCCCGTCATGCGCAGTTCGGTCAGCTCGACCAACGTGTTCGTCCACGTCGAGGCCACCCGTGCCGGGGCGGGCATCGGCCTGCTCCCGTGCTTCATGGCCGACCGCCACGACGACCTGGTCCGAGTGCTGCACTCAGAGGTCACGGTGACGTTGGCGTACTGGCTGGTCGCTCGGAGCGAGACACTGCGTCGGCCCGAGGTCGGGGTCGTCGTCGACGCGATGAGGGCGTTGGTGACGGCGCGCAGTGCCGAGCTGCTCGGACGGGCGGAATGACGGGAGCCGGTCGATACGCACCGAGCCCCTCCGGCGATCTCCACCTCGGCAACCTCAGGACCGCTGTCCTGGCCTGGCTCTTCGCTCGCAGGACGGACCGATCGTTCGTCCTGCGCGTCGAGGATCTGGACCGTGTCCGGGAGGGTTCGGAAGCGCGCCAACTCGCCGATCTGGCCGCACTGGCCGTGGACTTCGACGGCCCCGTGCTGCACCAATCGGATCGGCGAGATTCCTATGCGGCGGCCATCGAGTCTCTCCGCGCGGACGGTCGGGTGTACGAGTGCTTCTGCACTCGGCGGGAGATCCAGCAGGCTGCGTCGGCACCGCATGCGCCGCAAGGCGCCTACCCGGGAACCTGCCGTCATCTGTCCGACACCGAACGCGCGCAGCGCAGAGCCGAGGGTCGACGCGCTGCGCTGCGGTTGAGAGCCGAGGTCGACACGTACACGGTCCACGACGCACTGGCAGGCGAGTACACCGGAGTCGTCGACGACCTCGTCCTGCAACGCACCGACAAAGTGCCCGCCTACAACCTTGCCGTCGTCGTCGACGACGGCTTCCAGGGTGTGGACCAGGTCGTCCGCGGCGACGACCTTCTCGCGTCGGCTCCCCGCCAGGCCTACCTGGCAGGCCTGCTCGACATCCCCGAGCCGACGTACGTGCACGTCCCGCTCGCCCTGGGGCCCACGGGTGCGCGGCTCGCGAAGAGGGACGGCGCCGTGACGTTGCGAGACCGCCTGGACGCCGGTGAATCCGTGCATGACGTCGTCGAGATGATCGCGGCGTCGATCGGAACGCCGGGATGTCGCAGTCTCGACGATATTGCCGGTCGATGGACTCCGGCACTGCTTCCGCGAGATCCGTGGTTCGTGGCGTTTCCCTGATCGGTACCGCTTCGCAACAGGACATGGCACACCGTCGGGGGCATTTCGGACGTAGGGTGGCCGCGACAGTTCTGCACGTCTCATCCCCTCGTACGAGAAGGACACCATGACCACAGGCGGTTTCGACCCGAACAAGGACCCGCAGAACCCCGGTGGCTACCCGCCGCCCAGCCAGGGTTCGTACCCGCCGCCCCAGCAGGGCAACTACCCGCCGCCGCAGCAGGGTGGATTCACTCCGCCTCAGCAGGGCTCGTACCCGCCGCCGCCGCAGCAGGGTGGCTACCCCCAGCAGGGCGGTTACCCCCAGCAGGGCGGCTACCCGACGCCTCCCCAGTTCGACAACAGCGGGTTCGGCGGACAGCCGGCCGGCGGCCGGCCCGGTAGCCTCGGCATCCGTCTCGGTGCCCGCATCATCGACGGGATCATCGTCGGAATCGTCGCGCTGATCCTGGCGGCCATCTTCGGAGCCACCGACAACATCCTGGTCACCGGGCTGTTCTCCGGTGTTCTGACGTTCGCCTACTTCGTCGGCCTCGAGGTCAGCCAGGGCGCGACGCTGGGCAAGAAGATCCTCGGGCTCCAGGTTCACGGACCCGCCGGTGCGGCACGTCCGAGCCTGCAGCAGTCCGCGATCCGTAACGCCTTCACGCTGCTGAACGTCATCCCGTTCCTCGGCGGCCTGCTCGCGTTCATCGCGGTGATCGTCATCGCCGTGACGATCAACTCGAGCCCCAGCAAGCAGGGCAAGCACGATCAGTTCGCCGGCGGCACCCAGGTCGTCAAGAAGTAACACCGTTCGCGGCGCCTCGGGCGCGGATCCCTCGCGGGATTCGCGCCCGTCGTCGTCTCGGTGCTTGGATCGACCGGTGACTGCAACCAACTCCACTGCCACCGACGGCGACACTCCGTCTGGACAGGCCTCGTTCGCCCACATCAGCCGGGGCTTCTACCCCGCCATCGTCGCTCTTTTCGTGGCGGTTCTGCTGATCTCGAACGTGGCCGCCAGCAAGGGTGTCGCCTTCTTCGCCTCGTCCGACGTCTCGCTCGGGCCTTTCCAAGTTCTGCCGATCAACACCGACGGCGCTTTCTTCCTCTTCCCCCTCGCCTACATCCTCGGCGACGTCCTCAGCGAGGTGTACGGCCTCAAGGCGACGCGCCGCGCCATCTACCTGGGCTTCGGATCGCTCCTGCTCACCTCGGTGTGCTTCTGGATCGCGATCGAACTCCCCGCGGCCTCGTTCTACGAGAACCAGGCAGCACTCGAAACCGTCGTCGGCGTCGTGCCCCGTCTGGTCCTCGCCGGACTCGCCGGCTACACCGTCGGACAGCTGCTGAATTCCATCGTGCTGGTGAAGATCAAGGAACGCACCAAGGAGAAGCACCTGTGGGCCCGGCTCATCGGGTCGACCGTGGTCGGGGAATTCTTCGACACACTGATCTTCTGCAGCATCGCAGCCGGCGTCATCGGCATCACGACGGGCTCCGACTTCGTCAACTACGTCATCGTCGGCTTCCTGTGGAAGACCCTGGTCGAGGTGCTGGTCCTCCCCATCACCTACGCCGTGATCGCGTACATCAAGAAGCGCGAGCCGACCTACTCCCCGGACTGACCCCACCCCTGCCCCGCGAGTACGTCGATACTGTCGCTGCCGAGCACGACATCACGACACTATGGACGTACTCGCGGAGAGTTCGGGTCAGGAATAGAAGCGCGCCAGCGTGTCCTTCTTGAACTCCTGGAACCGCCCGTCGCGGATGGATGCGCGGATGTCGTCGACCAGCTTCACCGTGAAACGCTCGTTGTGGATCGTCGCCAAGGTCGAGGCCAGCATCTCCTTCGCCTTGAACAGGTGATGCATGTAGGCGCGTGTGTAGTGCGCGCAGGTGTAGCAATCGCACTCGTCGTCGATCGGCGTGAAGTCGCGTCGGAAACGCGCGGTGTTGATGTTGAATCTGCCGTCCGGGGTGTAGATCGCCGCGTTCCGCGCCACACGTGACGGGTTCACGCAGTCGAAGGTGTCGGCGCCGTTCTCGATGGCGACGAAGAAGTCGTCCGGCTCGCTGATGCCGAGCATGTGTCGCGGTTTGTGTTCGGGCAGTTCCTCGTTCACCCATCGGACGATGGTGCCGAGGTTCTGCTTCTCCAACGCACCGCCGATTCCGTAGCCGTCGAATCCGCGCCCGGTCTCACCCACGATGGTCTCGAGATCATGTGCCGCTTTCCGACGCAGATCCTCGTACTGCGCACCCTGCACCACACCGAACAGCGCCTGGTACGGCTTGCCGACGCGTTCCGCCGTCAGCCGCTCGTGTTCGGCGATGCAGCGGACAGCCCACGCCTGGGTCCGGTCGAGCGACTGTTCCTGGTAAGCGCGGGTGTTCATCAGCGTCGTCAGCTCGTCGAACGCGAACATGATGTCCGCGCCGAGCTGGTGCTGGATCTGCATCGACACCTCGGGGGTGAAGCGGTGGCGTGACCCGTCGAGGTGGGACTTGAACGTCACGCCGTCGTCGTCGACGTGCGCGAGGCGTTCCTTACCCTCGGCGATCACGTCGTCCGACTGGACGCGGCTCGCGTCCATCGAGATGACCTTCTTGAATCCGACGCCCAGGGACATGACCTGGAACCCGCCGCTGTCGGTGAACGTCGGGCCGTCCCAGTTCATGAACTTCCCGAGACCGCCCGCGTCGTCGACTATGTCCGAGCCCGGCTGCAGGTACAGGTGATAGGCGTTGGCCAGAACCGCTTGTGCCCCGAGCTCTTTCATCGATTCGGGCAGGACCGCCTTGACGGTTGCCTTGGTTCCGACGGCGATGAACGCCGGGGTCTGGATCTCGCCGTGCGGGGTCCGCAAGGTGCCGGTGCGACCGAGGTGGTCCTCGATCCGGTCCTCGACGGTGAAGAAGTTCTCGCGGGGCTGACTCACGCTCCCATCGAACCAGACGCCAGCTGCTGCTCCTGCAGGCCGGACGCACTGAGCCGGTGGTAGGCACCGCGCGCCGCGATGAGCTCGTCGTGCGTGCCCTTCTCCACGATGGACCCGTTCTCCATCACGAGGATCAGATCGGCGTCGCGGATGGTCGAGAGTCGGTGTGCGATCACGAAACTCGTGCGGTCGCTGCGCAACGCGGCAGTCGCCTTCTGCACCAGCAGCTCGGTGCGGGTGTCGACGGAGCTGGTGGCCTCGTCGAGGATCAGCACGGCCGGATCAGCCAGGAACGCTCGAGCGATGGTGATGAGCTGCTTCTCACCGGCGCTGACGTTGCTGCCTTCCTCGTCGATCACGGTGTCGTAGCCGTTCGGAAGCGAGTGGACGAAGCGGTCGACGTAGCTGACCTGCGCGGCCTCCATGATCGACTCCTCGGTGGCGTCGGAGTTGCCGTACGCGATGTTGTCGCGAATGGTGCCGCCGAACAGCCAGGTGTCCTGCAGGACCATGCCGGTCCGCGATCGCAGAGTCGCCCGTGTCATGTCCCGCGTATCGACGCCGTCGAGGGTGATGGACCCGGAATCGATGTCGTAGAACCGCATCACGAGGTTGACCAGGGTCGTTTTACCGGCGCCGGTGGGACCGACGATCGCCACCATCTGACCGGGCTCGGCCACGAAGGACAGCCCGTCGATGAGCGGACGCTCCGGTTCGTAGCGGAAGGAGACGTCGGCGAACTCGACGCGGCCACTGCGCGTGGTGGGCTCGACCGGCTCGGCGGGATCGGCACCCTCTTCCTCCGCGTCGAGGATCTCGAAGATCCGCTCGGCCGAGGCGACACCGGACTGCAGCAGGTTGACCATCGAACCGATCTGCGTCAGCGGCTGCGTGAACTGGCGCGAGTACTGGATGAACGCCTGCACCTCACCGAGACTCAGCGTTCCCGACGCGACGCGCAACCCGCCGACGACGGCGATGGCCACGTAGTTGAGGTTGCCCAGGAACATGATGGCGGGCATGACGATTCCGGAGATGAACTGCGCGCGGAAGCTCGCCTGGTAGAGCTCCTCGTTGCTCTCGTGGAACACGCGAGCGGTCTCGCGCTGGCGACCGTATGCCTTGACCAGCTCGTGTCCGGTGTAGGCCTCCTCGACCTGCGCGTTGAGCGACCCTGTCTGCTTCCACTGGGCGATGAAGTGCGGCTGCGACCGCTTCGCGATCACCGTGGTGACCACGATCGACAGCGGAACGGTGAGGATGGCGACGAGCGCGAGCAGCGGCGAGATCCACAGCATCATCCCCAGGATCCCGAGGACGGTGAGCACCGAGACGATCAACTGGCTCAGCGTCTGCTGGAGACTTTGCGAGACGTTGTCGATGTCGTTCGTGACTCGGGAGAGCACGTCGCCGCGCTTGTGGGAGTCGAAGTAGCGCAACGGCAACCGATGGATCTTGGTTTCGACGTCGGTGCGCAGTCTCTTGATCACACGCTGCAGCGCGATGTTCAGGATGTATCCCTGGATCCACGACAGCAGGGCGGAACCGAGGTAGAGCGCCAGCACGATCATGAGCACGGATCCGACGGCGTCGAAGTCGACACCGCGCCCGGGCACCACGTCCATGCTCGACACCATGTCGGCGCGGGTGCCGTCACCGGCGGCGCGGAGGCCGTCGACGACCTGGTCCTTGGTCAGCGACGGATCCAACGATCGGCCGACGATGCCGTCGAAGATCAGGTTCGTGGCTCTGCCCAGGATGTTCGGGGCCAGCACGGTGAGGACGACGCTGGCGATGGCGAACACGAGGACGATAGAGAGCAGCATCCGCTGCGGGACGAGCCGTCGCAGAAGCCGCTTCACGGACGGGCCGAAGGTCATCGCCTTCGTGCCGGGGGCTCCGGGACCGGGAGGTCCTCCGGGCCGCGTCACGAGACACCTGCTGTGGTGCGCTGCGAGTCGACGATCTCCGCGTAGGTCGGGCACGTCTCGATCAACTCGTCGTGAGTGCCGAGGCCGACCATCCTTCCGTCGTCGAGAACGACGATGCGGTCGGCATCGCGGATAGTGGACACGCGTTGTGCCACGACGATGACGCAGGCATCGCGGGTGATGGGGCGCAAGGCCGCCCGGAGGTTGGCATCGGTCGTGAGGTCCAGCGCCGAGAACGCGTCGTCGAAGACGTAGATGCTCGGACGGCGAATGATGGCGCGTGCGATGGCGAGCCTCTGACGTTGCCCGCCGGAGACCGTGGTGCCGCCCTGGGCGACCGGGGTCTCGAGTCCCTCGGGCATGTCGCGGACGAAGTCGGCGGCCTGTGCGATTTCGAGCGCCTCCCACATCTCGGCCTCCGTGGCATCCTCCTTGCCGTATCGGAGGTTCGAGGCGATGGTGCCGGAGAACAGGAACGGCCGCTGCGGGATCAAACCTATCTCCGCTCGCAGCACTTCCGGATCCAGTTGTCGCACATCGGTACCGCCCACGCGCACCATCCCGTCCGTCGTGTCGATGAGTCGAGGAACAAGATTGACCAGAGTCGTCTTGCCCGAACCGGTACTACCGATGACGGCGGTGGTGGTTCCGGCGTCGGCGCGGAACGACACGTCGCAGAGCACCGGGTAGTCGGCGGCGGGGTACGCGAAACCGGCGCCGTCGAACTCGACGGTCGACGGTGCCGACGCGAAACCGATCGGCTTCGCCGCGGGGACGACGGAGGAGTCGGTACCGAGCACCTCCATGATGCGCTCGGCGCAGACGCTGGCGCGCGGAATCATCATCGCGATGAACGACGCCATGATCACCGACATCAGGATCTGCATGATGTAGCTGAGAAGCGCTGTCAGAGAGCCGATCTGCATGCGACCCTCGTCGACGGCATGGCCACCGAACCAGATCACGGCAGCGCTGGTGACGTTGCTGATCAGCATGACGACGGGGAACATCAGAGCCATCAGACGACCGACCTGCAGCGCGGTCGCGGTGAGGGCGGTGTTCGCGTCGTCGAAACGCTCGACCTCGTAGGGCTCGCGGACGAAGGCACGGACCACTCGGATACCGGTGATCTGCTCGCGCAGAACACGGTTCACGGTATCGATGCGTTTCTGCATCACCTTGAACGCCGGCACCATCCGGACGACGACGAAGCCCATGCTGACGGCCAACAACGGGACGGCGATACCCAGGAGCCAGGACAGTCCGAAGTCTTCGCGCAGCGCCATGACGATGCCGCCCACGCACATGATGGGTGCCATCACCAGAATGGTGCAGCCCATCAGGACCACCATCTGGACCTGCTGCACGTCGTTGGTGTTGCGGGTGATCAACGACGGTGCGCCGAACGTCCCGACCTCACGGGCTGAGAATGTACCCACCCGGTCGAGCAGCGCTCCGCGGATGTCGCGACCGGCCGCCATGGCCGCTCGCGCTCCGAAGTAGACGCCGCCGATCGAGCAGGCGATCTGCACGGCCGACACCAGGAGCATGAGGGTGCCGGTCGACAGGATGTAGCCGGTATCGCCCGTCGTCACGCCGTTGTCGATGATGTCGGCGTTCAGACTGGGCAGGTACAGCGAGGCCACGGTGGCCACGAACTGCAGCACCACCACGCCCGTCAGCGGTCCCCGGTACGGGGCCAGGTAACGACGGAGAAGTGAGATCAACACGTCGTGCTTCCTTCCTTCAGGGCGGACGGGTCGTGGTGGGTGCAGGTCATCGGATCACAGCGTATTCGCCGGTACCCGCTCGTCGGTCGGCCTCGTGAGCTTCTCGCCCTCGATGTCCACGTTCGGCAGGATCTTGTCCAGCCACTTCGGCAGGTACCAGGCCTTGTCGCCGAGCAGCGCCATGACCGCGGGGATCAGGATCATGCGGACGATGAAGGCGTCGAAGAACACGGCGGCCGCGAGAGCGAAGCCGATGGACTTGATGAACGAGTCCGGCTCGAGCATGAACGCTGCGAACACCGAGATCATGATGACCGCCGCGGCCGCGACGACGCGGGCGCCGTATTTGAAGCCCGTGACGATGGCGTCGCTCGCGTTCGCGCCGTGGACGTACGCCTCCCGCATCCGGGACACCAGGAAGACCTGGTAGTCCATCGCAAGTCCGAAGACCACACCGATCAGGAAGATCGGCATGAAGCTGACGATGGGCTGCGGGTTGGAGATCAGCCCCAGTCCGCCTTCCTGGAAGATGAAGACGGTGGCACCGAAGGTGGCGAGCACGCTGAGCAGGAAGCCCAGTGTCGCCGTCAGCGGCACCAGGATCGACCGGAACACGACCATGAGCAGCAGGAATGCCAGTCCGACGACGACTGCGAGGTACGGGATCAGGGCCTTCTGGAGCCGATCCGACACGTCGATCTCGAGCGCGGTCTGGCCTGTGACGCCGTAGGTGACGCCGTACTCGGATTCCAGACCACCCTGGGCGTCGCGCAGCGCGGTCACCAGGTTCTGCGTGTCCTCGCTGATCGGTGAGCTCTTGGGAGTCACCGACACCAGGGCGGTGTCGCCCGCCGGGTTGAGCCCGGCCTGCTGTGCGTTGGTCACGTCGGGTTCCGCCGCAGCCTTGTCGACGACGGCCTGGAAGGCCGCCGTCCGATCGGCCTCGGGGACGTTGCTCGCGTCCACGACCATCAGCAGCTGACCGTTGCGTCCCGGGCCGAAGCCCTGGTCGACCAGGTCGTACGCCTCACGAGCGGGGGTACCCGGTTCGGCGGTGGCCACCGATGGAAGCGCCAGTCGTAGCGACGTCATCGGACCGGCGATGACACCGAGGATCACGACGCCGACGATGAGAACCAGTGCGGGACGCTTGATCACCATGCGCACCCACCGCAGACCGTTGGTCGGCTTGTCGTCGTGCTCCGGGTCCGGGACGGTGCGGATCTTGCCCGCGAAGGCCTTCTTGCCGAACAGACCGAGCACGGCGGGGAGCATCGTCAAGGCGACGAGGACGGCGACGAACACGCCGAAGCCCGCAGCGAGACCCATCTGCGAAAGGAACGGGATGCCGACGACGCGAAGCGCGACCAGGGCGATGAGCACCGTGGTTCCGGCGAAGACGACGGCGCTGCCCGCGGTACCGACAGCACGTGCGGCGGCTTCTTCTCTGTCGTCCGTCTCGCTCAGCTCGTTGCGGAAGCGGGCGACGATGAAGAGGGAGTAGTCGATGGCGACGGCGAGGCCGATCATGATGGCCAGGATGGGCGTGAACTGCGTCAGTTCCGCGAAGCCCGATGCGGTCGTGATGGTCAGGCTCGTCACGCCGATTCCGACGATGGCGGTGATCAGCGGCAGTCCGGCGGCGACCAGCGACCCGAACATGACGACGAGGACGACGGCGGCGACGGCGAGGCCGATGAGTTCGGCACTACCTCCGGGAGGTTCGTTGGCCTGCATCGCGCTTCCACCGATCTCGACGGTCAGCCCGGCGTCCCGCGCCGGCTGCGCTGCCTCGTCGAGCTGCGTGCGCACGTCGGCGGTGACGTCGGTGACGGTGCCGGACAGCGGAACCTGCAGGATTCCGATGGTCTTGTCCGGCGAGAGCGGGGACACCGCAGCGGCATTCGCGGCAGCGACGTCCGGCGCGAGACCGGCCTCCGCGTACTGATCGACGATCGCCTGGTTACCGGCGATCGGATCGAGGAGCGGCATGGCACCCTCGGGCACTGGTCCGGCGTCGGGATCGGCCTTCGCCGTGTCCTTCACCGCGGCGATCCCGCGGATGTTCGCGATGACGCTGTCGATGGCCGCGGTGTTCTGGGGAGCATCCAGCGTGGTGCCGGCAGGCGCTTGGAACACGTACTGCGCGGACGCCGACGTCAGCGGATCCTCACCACCTCCGAAGCGCTCCTTCTGCAGATCCAGCGCCGCCTGAGCGGGGGTGCCAGGAATGGAGAACGAGGTGCTCGTCGGACCGGACAGCGTGGCTGCACCGATTCCCGCCAGAACCAGGATCGCGAGCCAGATCGGCAGCACGATGCCTTTCCGACGGTACGAGAACCGTCCTATGCGATACAGGAAGGTGGCCATGGAAGTTCTCCTCGTTCGGTGTTCGTGCTGGTGACGGGCGGGTGCGTGATCAGTCGGGCGGGAGCGGGGTGGAGCCGGTGAGCGGTTGCCGGAGTCCGCATTCGAGCTGTTGCATCGCGAGACGAACCACCTCACCGGCGGATTCCGCTGTGGTGGAACCCTTCTCGGATGCCTCCGCGAAGAAGGCGAGTGCGGCGCTGACGATGGCACCCACTGCGGCCTGCACCAGCGAGGGGTACAGGTCGCGGTCGGGATCGAGCCCGGTGCGCCGAGCGACGGCCTTCTTGAACGCTGCCGAGAGCGATCGGTCGAACTCGAGTTTCTTCGCCAACAGCGCCGGCGACTCCTCGACGAACCGTGCGATCGCGACGGTCTCGGTGAGCTCTCGTTCCGGATCGTCGACGATCTGGAAGACGATGACGCGCACCGTATCCCAGAAGTCCTCGTCCTGCGGACGGTGCTCGATGAGGTCCACCCACTCGAACGCTGCCTGCTCGAGGTAGTACAGCGCCGCTTCTTCCTTGCTGGAGAAGTAGTTGTGGAACGTGCGCGTCGACACCCCCGCGTCGCGGGCGATCGCCTCCGCGGTCACGGTGTCGAAACCCTGTTGCCGACCGAGGCGGATGGCGGCAGCACTCAACGCTGCACGGGTCTCCGCTTTCTTGCGGTCACGTAGTCCGGAACTCACGGGATCCACAGTACGGAAGTTGCGCGAGTCGGCAAGTTTGCAGTGACGTGCACTTTTGTGACGCTCACCACGCAGAGTGCAGGTTTCAGTCGATCAGGGAGTGAGCCATCGCTTCACGCGGGCCGTGATGAACGGAAGAAGCACGTACACCATGACAGGGGTGCTGACGAGGGTGATCAGGAGAGTTCTGACGACGAGACCGAGCGAAAGATACTCGGACACAAGAAAGTTCATGACAAGCGACAGGGGGAAGAACGCCGACCAGATGACGATCGCCTGCTTCCAGCGCGGCGGCGGAGCACCCACCACTCGCACGGCGTCGGTCAAGGTCGACTGCGGTTCGAACCACCCTTCGACACCCGTGAGGCGATGCGTCACATGGTCGTCGGCGACGCCCACGCCGCGGGCAACCCACGCCCTGCGAAAAGGCGAGGACAGCCATTCCTGCAGGTGTGCGTCCGAATCGAAGCGGTAGAGCACGTAGTACTCGTACGGGTCCGCGGACGAGCGCAGCCATCCGCCTCCGAGGAAGCCGTCGAACGTGCGGAGGACGCTGATACCTGCGTCGGTCCACGCGACGAAGTCCTGCTCACGACCCGGCGTGATCCGGCGTGCCACCGACGTGGTGACCGCGGAACCCCGCGGCGAGTCGTGTGTGTCGGTCATGTCGAGCCAGTGTCGGCAGTGCGCCCGCGGTCAGGACTTCTCGGAGAAGAGCTGCCCGTAGACGGGTGCAGTGGCATTGGCGGCGTCACGCGCGGCCGACGTCGCGGGAGCCTCGACGGGCTCGGAGTCGGCGGTGACGGGTGCGAGGAAAAGTGAGACGGGTTCCATGAAAAACCCCTTCTATGGAGGGCGGACGAGCAGATCGTCGAACAGAGTCCCCCGCGACAAGAAGTGCGGAGGGGGTGGTCACAGTGTCGGGTAATCCGACTACGGGAGTCGCAGGATCGACCGCGGACTCTTCGCTGTACCTATGTTGCACCCTACTCCACGACGTCGACACCACCCGCCTCGCGACACGCACATGGGGAACGGACTGGTGAACTGTGCACTGCAGAGCCGGAAACTGGATCGTCGGACTGTCGACGCCGTGGCCTCCCTGTGCCACACTTGTGACGCAGGCGTGACCTCTTACTTCGTGTGCGCACCCGACTGCCAGTGACCGACAGCCGTGGAACGAAGAGTCCACAGGAAACCGAGGTAGCCAGTGTCCGTCACCTCCGAACGGCCCCGCGACAAGTTCATCAGCTCGTACACCGAGCTGTCCGTCGCGGTGCGCGCCTCCGGCCTGATGGAGCGACGCCGGGGTTTCTACATCTCGCGCATCGTCGCGACCGTCTTCGCCTTCTTCGCGGTCTGGGTCGGCGCCTTCCTTCTCGGCGACTCCTGGTGGCAGCTCGGCCTCGCGGTCGTCCTGGCTCTCGTCAGCACTCAGTTCGGCTTCCTCGGCCACGACGGAGCACACCGTCAGATGTTCGACTCGTCCAAAGCCAACGAGTGGACGGCGCGGATCCTGTCGGGAACGTTCGCCGGGCTGTCCTTGCACTGGTGGCAGGGCAAGCACAGCAAGCACCACAACGCACCGAACCAGATCGGCAAGGACCCCGACATCGGCAACGGGCCGATCGCCTTCGTGCCCGAGTACGCCGCCGGGAGAACCGGCATCTACGGCGCACTGACTCGGCGTCAGGGATGGCTCTTCTTCCCGCTCCTGACTCTCGAAGGCGCGGTGCTTCATATCGCGAGCGTGCGAACGTTGCTGGGGTCCAAGGAGATCAAGCACCGCAAGCTAGAACTCGGCTTGATCGCAGTGCGGCTCACCGTCGGATTCGTGCTGCCGTTCCTGGCCATGCCCGCCGGCCTGGCCATCGGATTCATCCTCGTACACCTCGGCGTCTTCGGCGTCCTGCTGGGTGGATCGTTCGCGCCCAACCACAAGGGCATGCCGCTGGTACCCGCCGGCGCGAAGGTCGACTTCCTGCGGCGCCAGGTCTTGATGTCGCGCAACGTCGACGGCGGACCGGTCACCGACTTCATGATGGGCGGTCTGAACTACCAGATCGAGCATCACCTGTTCCCGAGCATGCCGCGGCCCAACCTGAAGAAGGTCCGGCCGATGGTCCGGGCGCATTGCGAGAAGCACGGCGTGACCTACACCGAGACCTCGCTGGTCCGGTCATACGGCATCGTCGTCCGCTACCTCAACGCGGTCGGGCTCTCGCACCGCGATCCGTTCGACTGCCCGCTGGTGCGCACCTACCGAGGCTGAACAACCCGCGATGATGTGACCGCGATCACGTAGAGTGTTGCGGTGATCGCAGACCTGTGGAACTCCCTTCCGGGTCCTCTCCGGGATCCGGTGGCCCTGGCGGTGCCCGCCTTCCTCGGCCTGCTGGCGCTGGAGTGGACCGCGGCCGTGGTCCTGGAACGTCGAGGCGCCTCGGAGCCGACCGACGCAGCCGACAGGCCAGCGCGAGGGACCTACCTCCGCGCCGACGCCCGCGCGTCCATCTCGATGGGCCTGGTCTCCATCGTCACCACGACGGTGTGGAAAACCGTTGCTCTACTGGGATATTCGGTCATCTACGCGTATGTCGCGCCGTGGCACCTACCGTCCGACCAGTGGTACACGTGGGTCGTCCTGCTACTCGGTGTCGACGTGCTCTTCTACTGGTATCACCGCATCGCGCACCGCACGCGCGTCATCTGGGCGACGCATCAGGCCCATCACTCCAGTGAGTACTTCAACTTCAGTACCGCCCTACGGCAGAAGTGGAACAACAGCGGCGAGATCGTCATGTGGCTGCCCCTGCCTCTCCTCGGCATCCCGCCGTGGATGGTGTTCACGGGCTTCGCCATCAACCTCGTCTACCAGTTCTGGGTGCACACCGAACGCATCGACCGCATGCCACGGTGGTTCGAATTCGTCTTCAACACCCCGTCCCACCACCGCGTGCACCACGGGAACGACAAGGAATACCTCGACAAGAACTACGCGGGAATCCTGATCGTCTGGGACCGGATGTTCGGGACGTACGCGCCCGAGACCTTTCGTCCCCACTACGGCTTGACGACGCCGGTGAACACTTTCGACATCCTGAAGCTCCAGACACACGAGTACGCCGCCATCGCACGGGATGTGCGAACGGCGGCGACTCTGCGACAGAAACTCGGATACGTCTTCGGCCCTCCCGGCTGGGCGCCGGAGCGTCAGGCCGCGGCGAGCGTGACCAGGAAGTCGACGGAACCGGCCGGATCGACCGTCACGAACCCGAGCGACGGCGGCTCGATGCCGTAGTCGGCCCATGTCGCCGGAATGCTTCCCGACGCCACGATGGTCTCACCCGAGCGCAGGACCTGCGTGTCCACGCTGACGTCGCGGGTCTGACCCTTCAGAGTGAGGGTGCCGTCCATCGTCACTGTCGCGGTGGTTCCGTCCGTGGGCACCGAGGACAGGTCGACGGGTGAGGTGACGGTGAACGTGGCTGTGGGATTGGCTGCCACGTCGAAGATGTTTCCGCGGAACTGGTTGTCCCGGCGGTCGCTGTCGGTGGTGATCGTGGCCGTCTGTACGACGATCTCGCCCGCCGTGAGCTGCTGATCGGCGATGGTCGCCGATCCACTGACGTCCGGCGTGGTGCCGACGACGGTCACGTCCGTGCCGTTGAGCACCTCCGCGACCGTGTATCCCGCGGACGTCCGGTTGGCGTCGTCACCCGGCGTGACCGTCCACCGACCGTCCAGATCGCCGGTGGCGGCCACCGCTCCGCTGGTGGAGACCGACGCCGCCGGGTCGCTGCTCTCCAACGAGGAGTAGATGCGAGGTCCGACGACCAGGGCGACGATCGCGAGCACCACGACGACTGCTGCGGCAATCCACCACTTCTTCTTCATGGGGAAAACTTTAGTTGTCGCTTCAACGCCCGGCCACCGCTACGGCTGGGAATCACCTGTGAATGAGCCCGACCGACATCACCACTTCGAGTGGATGACGCTCCGCAGGTGCCGGTCGTAGATCGCACGCACACCCTCGTCGAACTTCTCCCCCAACGGGTCGACACGTCCGGCATCGGCGTTGGCGCGAGCCTGCTCGACGTTCCGAGCTCCCGGGATGACCGTCGAGATCTGCGGGTGCTGCCACAGCCAGGCGATCGCCGCGGCGGCGGGCGTCGTGCCGGCGGGAGCCTGCTCGGCGACCAGCGCGGAGAACTCGCGCGCCGCCGTCAGGCCGGTATCGAACGGCACACCCGAGAACGTCTCGCCGACGTCGAAGGCCTCGCCGTTGCGGTTGAAGTTGCGGTGATCGTTCTCGGCGAACGTCGTCGTCTCGTTGTACTTCCCCGACAGCAGACCCGACGCCAGCGGGACGCGCGCAATGATGCCGACACCGGCCTCCGCGGCGACGGACAGCACCTCCTCGATCGGCTTCAGTCGGAACGCGTTGACGATGATCTGGACGGTGGCGACGTTCGGTCGGCGGATCGCCGCCAGCGCCTGGTCGACCGTCTCGACGCTCACGCCGTAGTTCTGGATCGACTTCTCCCCGACGAGCGTGTCGAGGGCGTCGAAGACCTCGTCGTCCGCGTACACCGCACTGGGCGGGCAGTGCAGCTGCACCAACTCGAGCGAGTCGACGCCGAGATTGCTGCGGGACCGGTCCACCCAGCCGCGAAAGTTGTCGAGCGTGTAGTTCTCGGGGACCTGGTCGACGCGTCGACCCATCTTCGTCGCGACCGTGACGGCATCGCGGAGTCCGCGGTCGGCCAGGAACGCGCCGATCACCCGCTCACTGCGCCCGTCGCCGTACACGTCGGCCGTGTCGAAGAAGGTGATGCCACTGTCGACGGCAGCATCGAGAACCGCTGTGGCGTCGGCTTCGGACACATCGCCCCAGTCCGCACCCAGCTGCCACGTTCCGAGACCGACGCACGAGACCTGACGGCCGGTGCGTCCGAGTGTGCGGTCCTGCATCTCGTTCATGTTCTGTTACTCCCTCGTGAATCAGTGATGTACCTCACCGCCGACCTTACGAGACGGGAACGACAAAGCCCCCCAGCTGTCGGAACAGTGGGGGGCTCTTGGCGGTGGCGGAGAGATTTGAACTCTCGGACGGGGGTTACCCGTCACGCGCTTTCGAGGCGCGCTCCTTAGGCCGCTCGGACACGCCACCGCCGGTTAGGTTACCGGAAGGGTGGCGCAGATCCGAAATCGCGACGTCAGAAGGCGTCCTCGCCGTGGATCAGTGTCCGGTGAGCTTGTCCTTGATGTTGGACGCTGCGTCCTTGACCTTCTCGGCGCCGTCCTTGAAGGCTGCGGACGTCTGGTCGCCCTTGCCCTCGGCCTGCAGGTCCTGGTCGCCGGTGGCGTTGCCCGCGGCTTCCTTGCCCTTGCCCTTGAGGTCTTCTGCCTTGTTGCCGATCTTGTCGTCGAGTCCCATGAAGTACTCCTTCGAAACGGAAGAACGTGTCATCCACCCCTCCATTTCGGCGAGGCGGGCGACGCTACGGTGCGTCTGGTGTCCTACCGGCGAGTAATACCCCGGCGTAGGGTTGGATCAAACGTCGCGAGTGGTTCGAAAGAACTGCCGGATCAGACCGCCGCACTCGTCCTCGAGAACTCCCCCGACGACCTGGGGACGGTGCGTGAGTCGCTGATCGCGCACCACGTCCCACAGTGAGCCGACGGCACCGGTCTTGGGTTCCCAGGCGCCGAACACCAGGCCCGACACTCGGGACAACACGGCTGCGCCTGCGCACATCGTGCAGGGTTCGAGGGTGACGACCAGCGTGCAGCCACCCAGCCGCCATCCGTCCCCGTGCCGAGCCGCCGCAGCGCGAAGGGCCAGCACCTCGGCGTGCGCGGTGGGATCGCCGCGGTGTTCGCGCTCGTTGACCGCCGACGCCAGTTCCACCCCGTCCGGCGCCACCACGACGGCGCCGACGGGAACGTCTCCGGGCGGTGTGCCGGCGGCGACCTCGAGGGCCCTGCTCATCCAGAAGCGGTGCCGAGCGAGCGGCAACATCTCAGCGCGGGAGTTTGTCGAGCACCGCGGCGAACTCGGCGGCAAATCCCAGACGGGCCGCGATCATGCCGAGCTGCTCGTCGGGGTAGAGATCGGACTCGGCGAGGATGACGCCCAGTACCGGCTCGGGCAGACCCAGATCACTGAGAAGATCCGAGTCACCCTCCTCCCACGGCTCGACATCGTCGAGCTCGTCGGGGTCGAGGTCCGGGATGTCGACGTTCAGGCGGTCCAGGACATCGGCGGCGATGTCGTAGTCGATGGCGGCGGTGGCGTCCGAGAGCAGGACACGCGTTCCCGACGGCGACGGCCGGATGACCACGAAGAACTCGTCGTCCACGTCGAGCAGGCCGAATACGGCACCGGCACTGCGTAGTTCACGCAGTTCCGTGTCCGCCACGCTCAAACTGCCGAGGGCCTCGGAGGACAGTGGCCGGCACGTCCACTTACCTTCTTCGCGCACGACCGCGATGGCGAAACCTTCGAGGTCGTCGTAGTCGTCGGAGGCGGTGTCACCTCTACCCTTGGACGAGTTGCCACCTCCGCGCTGAGCAGTCATGCGCGCAACCGTAGTCCCACATGCGGTGCCGACGGCGCGGACCTCCCCCGACATGTGCAAACCTTCTCCCGATGAACACTCTCGATCGTCCCGTGTGCGTCCTCGGCCTCGGCCTCATCGGCGGATCGTTGCTCCAGGCGGTCGTCGCCGCGGGCCGCCCGGCCTGGGGATGGAACCGGTCCGCCTCGGCCGTGGATCTCGCGCGCGCCGACGGATACGACGTGACGACGGACATCACGTCCGCCTTGCAGCGCGCTGCGGCCGACGACGCTCTCGTCGTCGTCGCGGTCCCGATGTTCGCCGTGGACACGGTTCTCGACGCGATCGCCGAGCACGCCCCGGCGTGCGCGCTGACGGATGTGGTCAGCGTCAAGGCCGAGGTCGCCGCCGCGGTGGCCCGACACGGCCTCTCGGCGCGGTTCGTGGGCGGACATCCGATGGCCGGAACGTCGGAATCGGGATGGATAGCCGCGGAGGTCGACCTGTTCCGTAATGCCGTGTGGGTCGTGACCGTCGACGAGGGCACGGACCCGCACGTCTGGCTCACCGTCGCCGGCCTCGCGTTGGCCTGCGGGTCGGTCGTGGTCGCGTCCCGATCCGAGGAACACGATCGAGCCGTCGCACGCGTGTCACACCTCCCGCACGTGCTCGCCGAGACACTCGCCGCGGTGGGCGCCGATGGCGGGGAGCTGGCTCTACGTCTGGCCGCCGGTTCATTCCGGGACGGAACTCGGGTCGCCGGCACAGCCCCCGCCCTGGTCAGCGCCATGTGTGATGCCAACGCGCCGGCTCTGGTGGAGGCACTCGACGACGCGATCGATCGACTGCAACGAGCGCGGACAGCGCTGAGCGCCACGTCGTCGACCGAGGAAGTGGTGACAGCGGGCCATGCCGCCCGCCGTGACTACGACGCGCAGTTGCAGTGGTGGGAGATCACCGACGTCGTGGTCGGTGCCCCGGGATGGCTGACCGAGATGTGGGACGCGGCCCGCAGCGGTGGCGTCGTGCAGAGGCTTCCCGACTCCGTCTGACGGAGGATCAGATGCGCTCGGCCAGTCCCCGGTAGTCGGCGACGAAGCCCTCGGCGTCGACACTGACCTCGGACGTACCCACGGGCGAGACGACGCGGAACTCGCTGGGCCCCTGGCTGTAGGACAACGTTTCGGCGCGCGCTGTCAGGACCGGAAGGCCGACGTAGACGACGGGAACCTCTTGATCGGACGGCGTGGTGTTGAGGCCGAGACGCCGGATGGCGAGGGTGTTGAAGAACGGGCTCCACACCAGTTCGACGTCGAGGGCGCCGTTGAAGGAATTGCGCAACGGGGATCCGTCGTCGACGAGCCAGTAGCCCTCCGAATCGCGGCTGATCGAGATCTGCTTCTCACCCGAGGCGACGGCGGAACGAACGGACAACCGCTTGGTGACGCCGTTCTCGTCGGTGACCAGGTCGTACGACGCCGAGAACGCAGGGTGCTCGTCACATGCACCACCGATGATGCGGCCTGCTGCCTTGATGCGCTTTCCGTTGAGCTGGACGCGCACCGACTCCATCCGGGGCGCCTGGTGCGCGCGCCATGTGAGAACGGCCGGCCAGGACGAACCCGTCACGTCGGCGGACGCCAGGGAATCGGTAGTGGGAGTGGTCACGCGTTCACGGTAGATCACGAGCGCACAGCTGGTGTCGGAGCCGGACGAATTGCCTGTGAATCGCCGTCTCTCGCAGCCCGAGGGGTGCCCCGCCGACGTGGGACGAAACCTCCGCGAACAGCCGGTTCTCCCGAGCGCCGGCGACAGGAGGCGTGAGGCCGCGCACGCGACGGCGTCGGTCCGGAATCGCTCACACCACCACGGGCGCGGCTCGAAAGGCCGTGTCGGTGTTCTCGAGTAGCCTCACTCGAAGTCGGATCGAGTTTACGTCGTGAGGAGTTCGTGGTCGTGTCGGAACGTGGGATGGTCGGCTTGTTCGCCGGTATCGGCGGGCTCGAGCTGGGCTTGTCCCGACACGGGTGGTCGACGTCGATGCTGTGCGAGATCGACGCGGGAGCCGGCGCGGTACTGCGGTCGCGCTTTCCCGACGTCCCTCTCCACACGGATGTCACCACGCTCCGCGCCCTGCCCCCCGCCACCGAACTCGTCGCGGCGGGCTTCCCCTGCCAGGATCTCTCGCAGGCGGGCCGGACCGCCGGCATCACCGGAACACGGTCGGGTCTGGTGGACGAGGTCTTCCGTTTGGTGGCTCGGAAGCGCGGTCCGCGGTGGCTTCTGATCGAGAACGTGCCGTTCATGCTCCAACTCGGCCGCGGAGCGGCGATGCGCCACATCACCCATGCGCTCGAGGACCTCGGCTACATGTGGGCCTACCGCGTGGTCGACGCACGGTCCTTCGGCCTGCCCCAACGGCGGCAGCGCGTCGTCATGCTCGCATCGCGGACCGACGATCCTCGCGAGGTGCTGTTCGGGCCGGATGCCGGCATGCCGGAGCCCGGTGATGCCGACGTGCTCCCGTGCGGCTTCTACTGGACCGAGGGAGTCCGCGGACTCGGCTGGGCCGTGAACGCGGTGCCCACACTCAAGGGCGGCTCGACTCTGGGTATCGCCAGCCCACCCGCGGTGCGATTGCCGTCGGGTGAGGTGGTGACACCCGGCATCACCGACGTCGAGCGCCTCCAGGGCTTCGACGCCGGATGGACGACGCCCGCGACGGACGTGCCGGGTGTCCGGGCGGGCCACCGGTGGAAGCTGGTGGGCAATGCGGTCAGCGTGCGGATGGCGTCGTGGGTCGGCGAGCAACTCGATGCTCCCCGCCCGTACGACGGGTCGGCAGACGTCGAGCTGGCACCGGGTCAGAGTTGGCCCTCGGCTGCATGGGGAAAGGACCGTCGTACCTTCCGCGTCGCCACCAGCACCTGGCCGGTCCAGCATCCGTACGAGGATCTGAGCGGCTTCCTCACCGAGTCGAAGCTGTTGTCCGCCAGGGCAACTGCCGGTTTTCTCAAGCGCGCCCGGTCCGGTCGCCTGCGCTTCGCTCCGGGCTTCCTCGATACCGTCGAGTCGCATCTGCACCGGATGACCGAACCGACTCCGGTACCCGAACCGGTTCGAGTCGCCTGATGTATCCGTTGACGTTCGCCCTCGACTTCGCCGGTGATCGACCGGCGCCGGATGCCGATCGCGGGGAGAAGAAGAACTACGCCCAACGGCTGTCCAACAATCTGGCGCAGGTGGTGGCGGATGCACTCCGTCCTCGGTACCCGTCGATCACACCCGATGTCCACGGAGTCGGCCAGGAGGCGCAGGTCGACGTCGCGAAGGGGCGCAAGCGCCTGGACGTCAAAGCTCTGGACCCGACGCTCGGATTGATCCTGTGTGTGTCCATCAAGACGTACAGCTTCCAGGACTACAGCCCCACCTCCGGACGCTTGGGGAGGTGGACCAAGAACATCGTCCGCAACGACCACGAGCTCCGCGGCGAAGCGATGGTGCTGCACCAACGTCAGCCGTACAGCGTGCTCGTGGGAGTGATGTTCGAACCGTGGGCGACGTGCGAGGACGGTGACCCCGAAAAGAGCAGCGACACCGGCAAGAGTTCGTTCGCACACCACGTCACGACGCTGTCCAAACGATCCGGACGCGGCAAGCGCGCGGTGCTCGGCGGACCGAGCAAGGCGTGGGTCGACCTGGGGGCGGAGGACACGCGATACGACTTGTTCGAGAAGGTGTTCATCGGCCTCTACGAACCCGACGGGCCGTACCGCGGTGAGGTGCGGTTCTTCGACGTCGACGACTCGCCCCCGCGCAACGGCAGGCCGTCGGACAGGAACACGCTGAGCTTCGACGACTTCGTCGAGGTGGTGCACGCAGAAGTGGAGCGGCGCAACAGGTTCGCGCCCAGCTGGTCGGAACCGGACGACGACGACTGATGCCGAGAACGGATGCCGCGACCAGTGCACGGATGGCCAAGCAGCGCCGCCGCGACACCAAGCCGGAGGTGGCGCTGCGTCGGGAACTCCACCGTGTCGGCTTGCGCTACTTCGTCGACAAGGCGCCGCTACCGGGTATGAGACGACGAGCCGACGTGGTGTTCCCACGCCGGCTCGTCGCCGTCTACGTCGACGGATGCTTCTGGCACAGCTGCCCGCAACACGCGACGCATCCGAAGAACAACGCCCAGTGGTGGGCGGACAAACTGGCCGCCAACGTCGCGCGAGACCGTGACACCGATCGACGTCTCGCCGAGGCCGGCTGGACCGTCGTGCGCATCTGGGAACACGAGGACCCGGTCATCGCCTCCGAGCGAGTCGTAGAGGCGGTACGTCAGCGCTCGTGACGTCCCTGAGGATCCTGACGGACCTGATCCTGACGGACCTGATCCTGACGCACCTGATCCTGACGTCCGGCGTCGCGGCCGTCGGTTGCTGCGCGGTCGCCACCACGGGGAGTTCCGTCGTCGTGAACGGTCGGGTCGAGCTTGTTCGCCCGCTCCCATTCGCGATCGAGCTCGTCGCGCTGGCCTGCCGCGGCACCCTGGTGCTCGTGCGCGCGCTGCTGCGCCAGCTTCGCCTCGGCTGCCTTCGCATCGGCTTCGGCCTGCGCCCGACGCGCATCCGCCTCGGACTTCTGCGCCAGCGCCTCGGAATGCTCGACGTGGGCACTGCGCTCTGCGGCACGCTCGCGGATCTCACCGGCCTTCTCGACGCGCTTCTGCTTGCTCTTCTTCGACAGGGCGACAGCAATAGCGACGATCAGCAGCACCACCACGACGGCGATGACGATCCAGACAGCTGTATTCATTGTTTCTCCTCGAGTATGTGGAGCCGGGGGTACCCCTACGGCACCTTTCCCACACGGATCGCGGCCTAGGATCGGCGGTCATGAGCAGCGATGTCGATGTTCTCGTGGTCGGAGGCGGTATCGCCGGGGTTTCCCTCGCCTACGAGCTGTCCTCGGATCGTTCCGTCTGCGTCGTCGAGGCGGAGTCGTCGTTGGCCGTGCATTCGACGGGCCGCTCGGCCGCCATGTTCCTCGAGACCTACGGCAACCACGTCATCCGGGGGTTGACGACCGCCAGCCGGGCGTTCCTGCTCGACCCCCCGGACATGGTCCGATCCACGATCATGACTCCGCGGCCGTTCGTGCAGTTCGCTGCACCGGGTCGCGCCGACGCACTGACCGCAGCGTTCGACTCGTTACGTGACCTGTCGCCGGACGCACGACTGCTCGACGCGGCGGAGACCGTCGAGTGCGCGCCGCTGTTGCGTCGGGATGCGGTCGACGCGGCCATCCTGGAGCCCGGTGCTCTCGACATGGATGTCGACGCCCTCCATCAGGGTTTTCTCCGCGGAGCACGGGACCGCGGGACGTCGGTCCGGACCGGATCCCGGGTGACGAGCGTTCGGCGCGTTGCCGGCCGATGGTCGGTGGACATGTCCGACGGAGAGACGGTCACGGCGTCGACGCTGGTCGACGCGGCCGGGGCGTGGGCCGACACGCTCGCCGAGCTCGCCGGTGTACGACCGATCGGCCTGGAACCGCGACGCCGGACCATCTTCGTCATGAACGCACCGGAGGGCATCGCAGCAGGTCGACACCCGCTGATCAGCGACATGGACGAGGCGTTCTACATCAAGCCGGAGGGCACCCGGTTGCTCTGTTCACCCGCCGACGAGACTCCATGTCCCCCGAGCGACGCTGCGGCGGACGACCTCGAGATCGCGCGCGCCCTGGACGAGATCGCCGAGGCCACCGTCGTCACCGGCCGACGCGTCATGTCGTCGTGGGCGGGCCTGCGCTCGTTCGTGCCCGACCGCACCCCCGTCGTCGGCTTCGACGACCGTTCGGAGGGGTTCTTCTGGTGCGCCGGGCAGGGCGGATACGGCATCCAGACGTGCGCGGCGCTCGCCCGGGTCGGCGCCGCACTGATACGCCGCGAGCCGCTACCGGCCGACGTCACCGACCGCGGCGTCTCCGCGGACGACCTCGCACCGGGTCGGTTGCGCTGAGCCGTGCGCTACAGCCACTTCTGCTTGCGGAAGACCACGTACAGCGCACACGACGCGAGCAGCATCGCGCTGACGGCCGCGGGATAACCGAACGTCCATCCCAACTCCGGCATGTGCTCGAAGTTCATGCCGTAGATACCGGCGATCAGCGTGGGTGCGAAGAGGATGGCGCCCCAGGACGAGATGCGCTTGACCTGCTCGTTCTGTTCGAGACTCACCTGCGTCATCGCGCGCATCTCGTCGTTCTGACGCTGTCCGACCAGGGTCGTGTGCACCGACAGCGCGTTCTGCAGGTTCGCACGGAACGAGTCGACTCGCTCGGTGATCCGGATCGCGTGGTCCAGGACGTCGCGAAGGTTGCGCCGCAGCTCGATGTCGACGTTGTACTTCTCGGACCCTCGGCCGAGCGCTTCGATCATCGACACCAGGGGATGCGTGGCGCGCTGGAACTCGATGACCTCGCGCGAGAGTTCGTAGATGCGCCGGGATACGTCGGGATCACCGGTGAACAACTGGTCGTCGATTTCGTCGATGTCGTTCTCGAGGCCCGCGACGACCGGTTCGTACTCGTCGACCACCTGGTCGAGAATGGCGTAGAGAACGGCCTCGGTTCCCAGTTCGAGTAGTTTCGGCGTGTTCTCGAGTCGCTTGCGGACCACGCCGAGGTCCGGCGATTCTGCGTGACGGATGGTGACGACGAAGTCGCGACCGCAGAACACGTGCAGCTCGCCGAACTCGACCTTCTCGGTCTCGTCGATGTACCGCGCGGGGTGCAGCACCACGAACAGTTGGTCGCCGTAGCGTTCGAGCTTCGGTCGCTGATGCGCGGACACCGTGTCCTCCACCGCGAGCCGGTGCAGGTCGAATTCGGTGGCCACCGACTCGATCTCGGTCTTGTCGGGCCGGTACAAACCGATCCAGGCCATCCCGCCGCACGCGCGCAGGAGCTCGTAGGTCCGGTCGAGGCTCTCCGGTTCGTCGGCTCGGGCCCCATGTACGTACACGGCGTTGTCCACGATCGGCACTGCGCAAGCCCCTCACACTCAGCTCGCACGCCGCCGGAACCGGGACGTGCTCGTTCAAACCACAACGGTCGTTCTTTGTTCGCGATGACCGACATCGTGTCCGGCACGCATTTCTGCCCACAATCGGTCGTTTGCGATCGTAGATCCGTGCTGTGGCGATAGCGTGTGCGGCGTGGCAGAACGTGGCGCACGACCCCAGGTATCGGTGCTTCGCCGAACCATGCTCAAGGTATTCAAACACCTGTCGAACCCGCTTCGTCCGGACGACTACTTCGAGATGATCAATCCGTTGTGGACCACCCAGGAGCTTCGCGGGAAGGTCGACCGGGTCGAGAGAGAGGGCACCGACGCGGTCTCGGTGTTCATCAGACCGGGATACGACTGGGGTGGGCACGAGCCCGGCCAGTACCTCCGACTGGGTGTGGTCATCGACGGCCGCTATCACTGGCGCGCGTACTCGATCACCTCGGACCCGCACGGCGATCACGGCCTGATCTCCGTCAGCCCCAAGCTGGTTCCCGAGGGCACCGTGTCCCCGTACCTGGTTCAGGGCATCAAGGCGGGCGACATCGTGCGACTGAGCGAGATCGAGGGCGTCTTCACCCTGCCCGATCCCGTGCCGGCCAAGCTGCTCTACATCAGCGCGGGCAGTGGCATCACGCCGATCATGAGCATGCTGCGAGAACTCGACCACATGGGCGCCATGCACGACGTCGTCGTCATCCATTCCGTGCACAGCCGCGACCAGACGATGTTCTCCGAGACCCTCGAGCGTCTCGATCGCAAGCATTCGACGCTCCGGCTCGACCTCCGGGTGACCGAGGAGCGAGGCCGAATGAAGGCCACTGATCTGGACGAATTGTGCCCCGATTGGCGCGAGCGGGAGGCATTCTGCTCCGGCCCCGGCGATCTCCTGGACGATCTGCGGGACTACTGGAAATCCGAGGGTGACCCGGAGAAATTCCATTACGAAAGTTTCCAACCCGTCATCGGTGGTGGTGACGAAGAAGGAGAAGGCGGCACAGTCCGCTTCGTCAGAAGCAACACCGAAGTCGAATGTGACGGAGGTACACCGATTCTCGCGGCCGGGGAGGAAGCGGGACTCGATCTCAAGTTCGGGTGCAGGATCGGTATCTGCCATACCTGCACAGGTACCTTGAAAAAGGGACGTTTGAGAGACCTACGTAACGGGGAAATCTCCGAACCTACGGGGCAGGCGGTTCGCATCTGCGTGAACACCGCCGAGGGAGATGTCGAAATCGATCTCTGACGAGACCGATTCACAACACTGCAGTACCAGGGAGGGTTCGTCATGAGTATCGATACCGGCAAACGGGAATTTTCCGTCGAGCATCCGCTCGCTCATCTGAGCGATGAGACCATCGAAGCGCTCGCCAAGGAATTCGACGCCATTCACGACGAGGTCTACGCAGACCTCGGTGAACGCGATCGCAACTACATCACCACGGTCATCGCGGCTCAGCGTCAACTCGCTGTCGCCGGCCGCGTCATCCTGTTCGGCTCGACGAGTCGTACGGCATGGCTCGCGGGCACTGCATGCCTCGGTGTAGCCAAGATTCTCGAGAACATGGAGATCGGCCACAACGTCATGCACGGCCAGTGGGACTGGATGAACGACCCGGACATCCACTCCTCCGTGTGGGACTGGGACACGGCATCCACCGCCGAGGCGTGGAAGCACTCCCACAACTTCGTGCACCACACGTACACGAACATCCGCGGCAAGGACAAGGATCTCGGCTACGAGATCATGCGCATCGATCCCAACCAGCCCTGGTCGCCGGTCTACCTCGCGCAGCCTTTCTACAACCTGCTGCTCACGGCGTTCTTCGAGTGGGGCGTCGCTCTCCACGATCTCGACATCGAAGCGATCCGACGGGGCGAGAAGCCCGTGAAGGACCTGCTCCACGATCTTCGTGGCATCGGCACCAAGGCGCGGCGTCAGATCGTCAAGGACTACATCGGCTGGCCCGCGGTCAGTGCTCTCGCCTACGGTGCTGTGCAGGTCGCGTCAGGTGGACGCGTGTCCGGCGCCGGCAAGTCGAAGCTGGGAGCGCGGTTGCGCTCACTGAGCTCGTCGAAGGCGACCAACTCCGTGGCCAAGGTTCTGGACAAGCACGGCGCCGGCATCGAACGCACCTTCGTCGCCACGCTGACGGCAGACTTCGTCGCCAACATCATCCGCAACGTCTGGAGTAACGCAATCATCTTCTGCGGTCACTTCCCGGACCAGGCCTACACCTTCAGCAAGGAAGAGACGGAGAACGAGTCCCGCGGCGGCTGGTACGTCCGTCAGCTCGTGGGTGCGGCCAACATCGAGGGTTCTTCGCTGTTCCACCTGATGAGTGGCAACCTCAGCTATCAGGTCGAGCACCACCTGTACCCGGACATGCCCAGCACCCGGTACAAGGAAGTCGCGCCGAAGATCAAGGACATCTGCGAGCGCTACCAGCTTCCGTACAACACGGGGCCCTTCATCAAGCAGTGGGGATCGGTGCAGCGCACCATCATTCGGCTCGCCTTCCCCGGCGGAAAAATGGCCCCGAAGCCCGGACCGTACCGCGGCGAGCGCGTCGGCGGTTCCTCGTCGCAGCCCAGCGAGGCAGCACGATTCCGCAATCGCGTTCCCGCGGGGCACCCGGCATCGGGCCCCGAGCACAACGGTGGCGGCGTCGAGGCTCAGGTTCCTCCTCGCGACTGACGATCACCTGATCGCCGACTGATTCGACCGGCGTTTTCTGGATACCCCGCGGGGACCGGAGGGCGCCGGTCGACTCATGTCAGGAGGTGATCGGTGACTGTCGAAGGTCTGGGCGTGACCGGATTGCCGGCCGTGCTCGACGCTGCGCCCGATCTGGTCGCGGTGTCGGACCCCCGCGGCAGAGTGCTGTACATGAATCCGGCGGGCATCGCGATGGTGGGCGCAGCCGGTCTCGACGCGGTGCGGCGCCTGTCCACGTGGAACTTCTTCTCCGACGTCGGCTTGCTCACCGCACCCGACGTCGAACGGTCCCTCCAGGAGACAGGACTGTGGCGGGGACTCGGCGAACTGCGCCGACTCGACACCGGTGACCCGATTCCGGTCTCGATCTCCACGTTCGTCGTTCCTCGGGACGACGCCTCCGAGCCGTTGGTCGCCGCCGTCATGCAACGCCGCGGCACCTCCGAGGACGACGATTGCGCGCCGACCCCCGACCTCGCGTCGGCGGCCAACCGCATCCGCGAGCAGAGCGCCATCAGCGAACTGGGTCGGCGGGCCGTGGACGGTGATCTGAACACGATTCTCGCGGTGACAACCGGTGCGGCCACGGCCCTGATGGGAACGGAGTGTTCGTCCGTCGCCCGCCTGAACGAGGCCGGGACCGCACTCGACGTCGTCGGATACAGCGGCGTCAGCGAGCCACCCACCCGCTTCGGTCTCGGCACCCGCTCCGCTCCCGGTCTCGCAGTGAGTACCGGTGAGCTGGTCGTGTGCCCCGATGCCGCTGAGGAACGACGATTCGACACGTCCACGATGGAGTCCCGCGGACTCGCCAGCGCCGTCTGCGTCCCTTTCCACTCGGCCTCACTCCCCGGCGTTCTGACGGTCCACAGCGCATCACCGCGTGACTTCTCGGTAAGAGACCTGCGATTTCTGCAGACGGCCGCCGACATCCTCGCCGCCGCCATCCGGCGCATCGAACTCGAACAGGAATTGCGCTACAGATCGTTGCACGATCCCTTGACCGGGTTGGGCAATCGAACCCTGGCGTACCGACGGATCGAGGAAGCCACTGCGCACGTGAGGGATTCGGACACCACGGTGGCGGTGATACTCGCAGATCTGGACGACTTCAAGACCGTCAACGACAGCTTGGGCCACTCTCACGGTGATGCCGCGCTGATCTCGCTGTCGCGCAAGTTGGAACACGTGGTTCCGGGCGGTGACACCGTCGCGCGACTGGGCGGCGACGAGTTCCTGGTGGTCTGCGAACACGTCGTGGACGAGGACGATGCGCGCCGACGTGCACAACGCATCTCACGGGCACTGTCGACGGTGGATACCCGTGACGATCAGACGATGGCGTTCAGCGCCAGCATCGGCATCGCGCTTCTGCAGCATCCGGATACCTCCGCGGAGGAGATGGTGCGCCGGGCCGACCTCGCGATGTACCGCGCGAAAGCGACGGCACCGGGAACGATCGATGTCTTCGACATCCAGGACAAGTACGAGGCGGACAGGGTGTTCCGCCTCGCGGCGGATCTCCGACAATCGCTCGCGGACAACAGCTTGCGGGTCGAGTATCAACCGATCTTCGACCTGGAGAAGGACGCCGTCGTCTCCGTGGAGGCCCTGGCGCGCTGGGACCATCCGACGCTGGGCGCCGTACCGCCCAGCGAATTCGTCGCGGTAGGCGAACGGACCGGGTTGGTGGGCACACTCGGCGACTGGGCGCTCGACACCGCGTGCCGTGATGCGCTGGACTGGCCGGACCACATCACGGTGCGCGTGAACGTGAGCGCGCACCAGCTCAACGATCCCGACTTCGCCGAGTCGGTCACCCGAGTGCTGGAACGGACGGGGTTGCCGGCGACGCGGCTGGGGTTGGAGATCACCGAAACGGTGTGGGTCCAGGAAAACACGCGAGTGGCACGCACTCTGAGCAAACTCCACGACATGGGCGTGACACTGGCCCTCGACGATCTCGGGACCGGTCACAGCTCGATCGCCTATCTCGACCGGTACCCGATCTTCGACTGCCTGAAGATCGACGGGTCCTACATCAGCGCGCTACCGGGTCGACGACCGCACGCCATCGTGTCCGCGATCGTCATGCTGGGAGACGCTTTCGGAGTCGAACTCGTCGGTGAAGGGGTGGAGACAGCCGAGCAGGCCGAAGCATTCCGGACGAGCGGCGGGCGCCTGGCGCAGGGCTATCACCTGGCGCGGCCCATGCCGTCCGCAGCGGTCCGCGCGCTCCTCGAGGAGCGCGCGCGACCTCCGCATGTCGACGCCGGGTGACTACTTGACGGCGCGTCGGACCCGCAGTGCTCCGGAGATCGCGAACGCGATGATCGCACCGACGACAGCCGCGCCGAGCAGCGCGACACCCTGTGCCAGGTCGAAGTTCCACCCCAAGAAGTTGATGGTGGTGTGAATGGTGTTCTGCAGGATGAAGATGACCAAGGCCACAGTGAGGATCAGCGCGACGAGCAGCGAGAGCTTGGAGAAGAATCCGCCTGCGCGTCGACGTCCGGTGTGGGGGTGCGTGGTGGTGGTGTCGGTCATGGTCGTGCCTTTCGAGGACGTCACCGGTCCCTGCCGGTGATCGAGTGAGGAATCGGCCGCTCGGGCCTCCGCGAAACATGTCCGCGTGGTCCGTTCGGGACGTCCGGACATGGTCCGGACACACCACGGGCGGCGATGGACCCTTGTGGGTCCGGCGCCGCCCGGGTGCGAGTGGAGTACTGCTTACTTGAAGGTGTCCTTGACGTTCTCGCCGACCTTCTTCACGCCGGCCGAACCCTGGTCCTTCTTGCCCTCGGCCTCGAGGTCCTTGTTGTCGGTGGCGTCACCGATAACTTCCTTGGCCTTGCCGATGGCGTCTTCTGCTGCGTTCTTTGCCTTGTCGACGATTCCCATGATGAATCCTTTCGTTCTGAGCGGTAGCGGGTGACTGCCGCGTTCTGAAAGGTGAGACGAGAGTCGACACGGAAAGCGCACGCCATAATCAGGTGATGCCGGTCACACTCATCCGCCGAGGGCGAAGGCGACGAGGAAGCCCAGTGCCGTCGACATGCCGACCCACCACCCGCCGTCCTTGTAGGCCTCCGGCATCAGTGAGTCCGCGAGCACTGCCAGCGTCGCGCCGCCGGCGAAGGCCTGCACCGTCGAGATCCCGACATCCGGAATAGCGTCGGACACGCCGTATCCGAGGACGGTCACAGCGACCAGGACCACCGCCGTCGCAGTCCACAACGCCATCGCCCGGGCCGCCGAGAAATTGTGTCGGTCACGCATGAGGGAGGCGCCGCCGACCGCCTCGGGCACGTTGCCTACCGCGACGGCCACCAGCAGAACCAGTCCGCCTCCGCCCGTCAGCGACACACCCAGCGCGGTGTTCTCCGGTACGCCGTCGAGAATCGTTCCGAGCATCAGCGCCCACCCGATCGCGGCAGGACCCAGCTTGTTCTCGATCAGGTGGTTCGCCACCACGTAGACGCCGGCGCCGAGGAAGAGAGCAATTCCCGCGACGACGATCCCCGCCTGCCGGAACGCCGGTTCGAACAGTTCGGACGACACCGCGGCGATCATGGTTCCGGCACCGAATGCCATGAGCGCAGCCAACACTCGTTTCGGGAGCGTCCAGCGAAGGCCGATGGCAGCGCCCACGACCAGCGGCAGAGCGGTGCCGATTCCGAAGAGCGCGGCCGTCAGCATGGCGACAGTTCTTTCACCGGTCGCGTATACCCGCAGGGACGCGACTCACCCACGCAGAACCGATGCAGCCACGACTGCGGCGAGCACGACAGTCACTGCGCAGGGCGCGACGAGAGGCACTCGGTGCGCGGCGCGCGGCCACACGACGACAGCGAGTGATGCTGCAGCACACGCCAAGGCGACAACGACGAGAACGGCATCGTCACGGACCGCGCGAGAGACGATCAACGCGGTCATGGTGACCGACAGCGCCGTCCGGACGCGGGCCAGGGTGGTGCGCTCGGCGGCGAGACCGGGCGCCGTCACATCCTCAGCCCGACGGCAAAGGCCACGATGGCGACCACCAGTCCACCCGCCAACACGGCAGCCGCGGCCGGGAGGGGAAGTGACTCACCGCGACGCATCGCGGATTCGATACGGATCCAGCGTCCGAATGCACCGATCACCAGCAGCGCGGCCACGCCCAGGAGACCGAGCACCAGAACTCTCCGCAGGGTCGGAGACAGGAGATCCCCGCCGAAGGCTTCCAGCGCTGCAGCGGTAGCAACGAGGCCCAGCGACGTTCTGACCCACGCCAGGTACGTGCGCTCGTTGGCAAGGGTGAATCGCGGATCGGGGTCGGACCCCTCGCGGAGACTTCGGGGCCACAGGCGCACGTGATGAAGCCTATCTAGCGGCCGGGGTGCCACCGTTCGTACGCCCGGCGTTCGGCTTCCTCGCGCGCCACCTTCTTGGGGTTCTGCAGATCGGGTGACAGCCCGTGCGCGGCCAGACGGCGACGCCTGTTGGGCTCCATGTACGCCGCGGCGTAGAAGAGTGCCAGCAGCACCGCGAGCAGGATCATCGCGCCGCGCAGCCACAGCTCACCCGGGAACAGCAGGAAGGCGACGAAGATGGGCAGGAAGGGGATCATGCTGCGCAGAAGATGCCGCGGCACCGCCCTGTCGCCGATCAGATCGTTACGCACCCATGCCTGCATCGTCGGCGGCAGAGTCCGTCCGAACGAGTAGCCGATCCACTGCAGCGGCCCGGGTCGAGTCCGATTCATCGTGCGCCTCCCTCGGCTGTCGACAACGCGCCGGCTGCGATAGCGGCGGTGTTGATGCTGCTCAGCACCTCGTGCAACCGTTCCAGTTCGGACACGTCTGCCCCGAGTGCCTCTATGACCTTTCCCGGTATCGACTCCGCTGAACGTCGCAGGGCCGTTCCCTTGTCGGTCAGGGCGATCACCAACCGACGCTCGTCGGTGTCGCTCCGGCGGCGAGTGAGCAGACCGTCCGCATCGAGCCGCTTCAACAGCGGCGTCAGCGAGGCAGGCTCGAGTTGCAGAGCCGACGCGATCTCCCCCGCCGACATCGGCGCCCGCTCCCACAACGCGAGCATGACGAGGTATTGAGGGTGCGTCAGTCCCAGCGGCTCGAGGAGCGGCCGGTAGACGGACAGCACCGCTCGATTGGTGACGGCCAGGGCGAAACACACCTGGCGGTCGAGCGCGAGCGGGTCGGTGGTGGTCACGAGGTCCACTCTACGCTGATAGTTAGAGTGCTTACTGTTAGATGACTCACTATTTGCGGTGCGCGGGAGGAGGGGGTGCACACCCCCACCGCTGGGCGAACACCCCTGCGGCCAGCTGCAGAGGGTGCGGAGCGCTGGAAGGGGTGTGCACACGCCACCCGTGAGCAGCGCGCAGGCCGGAGTTTGCCGAGATCCTCCCGTGCTGCAATTGGTGTGCACACCCCCACCGTGAAGCGCACACCCCCTACGGCCTGCCGCAGAGGGTGTGGCGCGCTGGAAAGGGTGTGCACACACCGCCCGTGAGCAGCGCGGTTGCTGGAGCTTGCCGAGATCCTCCCGTGCTGCAATGTGTGTGCACACCCCCACCCTGGAGCGCACACCCACTACGGCCAGCTGCAGAAGGTGTGGCGCGCTGGAAAGGGTGTGCACACCCACCGCAGTTCCGGCGATCAGGGCGTCGGGGGTGCGCATTCCGCCGCTGCCGGAGCACCCTCAGGTGCCTTGCCTGCCGGACCGGCGCCCTCGGGGCCGTGACCTGCAGGACCGTGACCCGCGGGACCGGGGCCTGCGGGACCATGGCCGGCCGGGCCACCCTCAGGACCGCATCCGGGTGCAGGCGGCGTCGGCGCACCTTCGGCCGGCGCAGGCGCATCAGCAGGCGGAGTCGGCGCACCCTCGGGCGGCGCAGGCGCATCAGCAGGCGGAGTCGGCGCACCCTCAGGCGGCGTCGGCGCATCAGCAGGCGGAGTCGGAGCATCAGCAGGCGGAGTGGGAGCAGCCGCAGGATCGCAGGTGGCGTCCGGGGCAGCGTCGGGTGCAGGCGCGTCGGGCGCAGCACTTTCCGACACCGGCGGGGCTTCACCCGGACCGTCGGCGGAGGCGGTGCCCACCGCCCCGAGCAGGAGCCCACCGGCCAGTACAGCTCCGGCAACCAGTCGGCCGGTCCTGACGCGCATCTTTCGTGTCGACATCTTCGTCCCCTCTGTCGTCGGCACCGGGGTGGCGCCGCTCGTGATGTCGACAGTCGGGCGTGGACCTGAAGCCTTCCTGAAGTCGCGCGGTTCGCAGGCTCGTCTTCAGCAAGTCTTCAGGCGCGGACCCGCATAGTGGTGTCGTGAACGAACGGCGACCGGCACTGACCCCGCGAATTATCGTGGTCGAGGACAACGAGACGTTGCGGCTGTCCGTGTCCACGGCCATCGCGGACATGGGCGCCGATGTCCGTTCCGCGCCGGACGGGTCGACACTCGAACGTGCGCTGACGGATCACCGTCCTCACCTCGTCGTTCTGGACATCATGCTTCCGGGTCGCGACGGGCTCGAGCTGCTGCGCGTCGTGCGGCGGTCCGGCGATGCTGCGGTGTTGATGTTGACCGCACGGGACTCGATCTCCGATCGTGTCGCCGGTCTGACCGCCGGCGCGGACGACTATCTGGTGAAGCCGTTCGCCATGGCGGAACTCCTCGCCCGCGTCACCGCCGTGCTCCGTCGACACGGCGCGGTCGCCACGTCGATCGAGTGCGGAGACGTGTCGGTGGACACCGAGTCCGGCGACGCGACACGCTCGGGTCACCACCTGAATCTGACCGCGACGGAGTGGAAGCTGTTGTCCTACCTCGCTGCTCAACGAGGTAGGACGGTATCCAAGACCCAGATCCTGACACAGGTGTGGGGCTATGACGCGTACGACGAGAACCTTGTCGAGGTCCACATCAGCGCGCTGCGGCGCAAGCTCGAGGAGTTCGGCCCGCGCATCCTGCACACCCGTCGCGGCATCGGCTACGTGTTGGCCGCCGACACCGTGAGCCCGGCGACATGACGACCTCACCCCGGCGGGGTCTGCGCACCGGATCGCTACGACTGCGATTGCTTCTGTCCGTGATGTCGGTGGTGCTCGTTCTACTGGTCGGCATCGTGGTCGCCACGACATTTCTGCTGCAACGGCAACTCGAGGCGTCCGCGGGGGACAGCCTCGCCGGCCGCACCGCCACCGCTCAACAGCTGCTGGACAACGGTGCCGATCCCACCGAGATCGTCTCCGCCACACAGGGAGAGAACGTGGCGGCGCAACTGGTGACGACGGACGGTCGCATCGTCGGCGACCTCGCGCTCCGAGCGACGACACCGCCGCCCGCACTGCGCCCGCCGGCGACCCCGGGGGGCGGCCCGCCGCCGGGTCCCCCACCCGGCCCGGAAGAGACGAGGCCGACGCGAGTGTCGACGACGACGCTGACAGACGGATCGGTGTTGACCGTTGCGGTCGACACGTCGTCGATCGACGCCGTGCAGCGTCAGTTGCTGATCGTGCTGATTCCCCTGGTTCTCGTCGCGACCGCGGTCGCGGCTCTGCTCATGGCGGTGGTTGTGGGTGCGTCGCTGCGGCCGCTGCGCAGCATGACGTCGCTGGCCCGGTCCATCACCAGAGGTAACCGAGGCGATCGACTCGCTCCGACTCGTTCCGACACCGAACTCGGCGAGACCGCAACGGCTTTCGACGAGATGCTCGACGAGCTCGAAGGCGCCGAAGCGCGGGAACGTGCTGCGGCGGATCGCACGCGGCAGTTCGTCGACGATGCGGCGCACGATCTGAGGACACCGGTGGCGGGCATCTCGGCCGCGGCGGAGACTCTTCTACGTGGCGGCGTCGACACGGACCGTGATGTGCGGGAACGACTGTTGGCGTCGATGATCCGGGAGTCGCGACGCGCGTCCCGGCTGATCGACGACCTTCTGATGTCGGCGCGCACCGATGACGACGTCGACCTGGACCGTCGGCCTCAGGATCTTCTCGCGTTGGTCCGGGCGGATGCGGACCGCGTGCGAGTGATCGCTCCCGACGCGACCGTGGTGGTCGACGGCGAGAGTGTCGTGGCGCGGGTCGACGGTGCACGGTTCGCTCGAATCCTGGCCAACCTCACCGACAATGCCCTTCGCTACGGACCGCCCGACGGTACGGTCACCCTCACCGTCACCAGGTCGGCCGACACCGCGATCGTGACGGTGCAGGATCAGGGACGGGGCATCGCCGAGCACGAGGCCGACCGCATCTTCGACAGGATGGTCCGACTCGACGACGCCCGTTCCACCGAAGGATCGGGGCTCGGACTGACGATCGCGCGCACGTTCGCGCGGGCGCACGGCGGTGACGTCGTGTACGACGGCACCGCCTTCGTCGTCACTGTGCCGGTGTGACCGTACGAGTCCCGACCAGCACCGCGCCGAGCCCGACGACCGCACTGACCAGCATCGCGACGGCCATGGGCACCGCGGTGTCCTCGCCGCCGAGGCCCACCAGCGGCGAGATGACGGCGGCGAGTCCGAACTGGGCCGCCCCCATGACAGCGGAGCCGGTCCCGGCTGCTCGACGGGCTTCGCCGAGAGCGAGCGTGGTGGCGTTGGCGATGATGAAACCGAGGCTGGCCACCGCGAACCACAGCAGGACGAGCGTCGCCCACAGGTAGGGCCCGACGACGGCGTCGACGACCAGGAGCGCGGAGAACGTCACCATGGCGACGAGGCCGACTCGCAGCAGCGTTTCCGGACGTACTCGATCGACGAGTTTCGCGTTGGCTCCGCTGGTCACCACGATGCCGAGAGCGTTGGCGGTGAAGGCGATGGAGTACCACGTCGTCGACAAGCCGTGGACCTCCTGGAGTACGAACGGCGACGCCGAGATGTACGCGAACATGACGCCGAATCCGAAGGCGAACGCACCGGCGAAGCCGAGGAAACGCCTGTTGGACAACACCTCCCGAGCATCCCGCATCATGGTGGACACGCCGCCGGTGCTGCGGAGCTCCGCCGGGTGACTCTCCGGCAGCAGGGCGAGCACACCGACGAACATGAGGACGGACACCGCGGCGAGAACCCAGAACACGCCGCGCCACCCGGTCAGGCCGATGACGGCACCGCCGAGCAGCGGAGCGATGACGGGAGCGACGCCGTTCACCAGGACGAGCAGGCTGAACAGCTTCGCTGCCGCCGCGCCGCGTGCACGGTCACTGATGACGGCGCGGGAGAGAACGACGCCGGCGGCACCGGTGAAGCCCTGCACGAATCGGAACACGGTGAGCAACTCCACCGTCGGGGACCACGCGCACAGGATCGTGGCGATGATGGAGACGAAGGTGCCGATCAGCAGCAGGGGCCGCCTGCCGAAGCGATCGGACAGCGGCCCGATCACCAGGTTTCCGACGGCCAGTCCCACCAGGAACGTGGTGAGAGTCAGCTGGATAGCCGAGGCGCTGACACCGAACTCCTCCGCCATGCGGGGGAACGCCGGGAGGTACATGTCGATGGACAGCGGAGCGACGGCTGCCAGAAGTGCCAGCATCGCGATCACGCCGGACGAGACGGGACGTGCTGCGGTGGAGTCGACGGTGTCGTCGGACCGCGTGTCGACGCTCATCGGAGGGCCTCCGTATTAGATATAACTTTATACATACTCACATGAGTAGAATGGCAGCCATGGAGCCCGGAAGTCCAGTGAGCGAGTCCGATGTGATCGACATCGCTCGCGAGGTTCGCGCCCTCGTCTGGTCGCTCCGACGATTCGGTGAGCGTCAATCCGGCCTGCCCGCTCTCCCTCATTCCGAACTCGAAGTTCTGCGGGTGGTGGTGGGCCATGAGGGGACCACCGTCTCGGACGTCGCCCGCATGCTGGGCTTGCACAGCAGCAACGTCAGCACGACGGTGCGACGTCTGATCGACAAGGGACTGCTCGCGCGGGACACCGATCCCGGTGACAGACGGTCGAGTCGGCTGCATTCCACCGCTACGGCACGGCGGCACGGCGAGATGATCGACGACGTGTGGATCGACGCGATCGGACGCCGACTCGCCGCCATGTCTCCGGAGGACGCAGCCCTGCTCACCCGCGCCGCACCGCTCCTCGCGCACCTCACGTCGATGCCGACCGAACCCTGACGACTGCGCGAGGCTACGGAACCGTCATAGTGACGCCATGCTGATGTCGCTCCGCCTTCTTCGACAGATGGCGCCGTGGCGCACCGGACACGGTCCCGTGCGCGTCGAACCCACCCGCACCTGGTTCCGAGTCGCGCCGTCCGACCTGGACGTGTTGATGCACATGAACAACGGTCGCTACCTGTCGATACTCGACGCCGGCCGAGTGGACATGTTCGTCCGCGGCGGGTTGTGGCGGACGCTGCGGGGCAAGGGGTGGCATCCCGTCGTCGCGTCGCAGACGATCACCTACGTGCGGTCCCTGACGCTGTGGACCAAATTCTCGGTGTCGACGCGATTCCTCGGCGTGGATGCGAAGAACGCCTACCTGGAGCAGATCTTCGACGTCGACGGTCGGGTTCACGCGACGGCCGTCGTCGCACTGCGTTTCCTCGACGACACGGGATCGTCCGTTCCCACCGAGAGCATCGTCGCGTTGTTCGGCGCCGACGCCGCTCCCCGTCACCGTCCGGACGCCGAGATTCCTCTGGGCCGCCGAACGCAGCACCTGATCGTCACTGCATTCGACGACGCCTGACCGCCGTATCCGCAGCCGCTGCTATATCGTCGCTTCCGAACCGCACCTGCGGTCAGAAGGAGCGCATCATGCCCAGAACATCCGTGCTCGTCTGCGGGACGGCGGCGTTGGTCGTGGCGATGTCGGCATGCTCGTCTCCCGACGCCGGAGACACCGTCACGGTGTTCGCCGCCGCGTCGCTGAAGACGACGTTCACCGAGCTGGGGACGCAGTTCGAGCAGTCGCATCCGGGCACCACCGTCACGTTCACCTTCGCGGGCTCGTCGGACCTGCTGTCCCAACTCACGCAAGGTGCGCGCGGCGACGTGTTCGCCTCGGCCGACGCCGCCACCATGCAGAGGGCAGTCGACGCGGATCTGATCGACGGAAACCCGGTGACCTTCGCGACGAACACCCTCACCATCGTCACTCCTCCCGGCAATCCGGCGGGCATCACATCGTTCGCCGATCTGGCGAGACCCGGTACCGACACCGTCGTGTGCGCACCGCAGGTGCCGTGCGGAGCCGCCACCGAGAAGCTGGAGGGCGCCACCGGGGTGACGCTCGCGCCCGTCAGCGAGGAGTCGTCGGTGACGGACGTGCTGGGCAAGGTCACGTCCGGGCAGGCCGACGCCGGACTCGTCTACGTCACGGACGCCTCCGGCGCCGGAGATGCCGTCGACACGGTGGCCTTCCCGGAATCGTCCGGCGCGGTGAACACCTACCCGATCTCCACGTTGACCGACTCTCGCACACCGGACCTCGCGAGCGATTTCGTGGACTTCGTGGCCGGCGCCGACGGACAGAAAGTGCTGAGCGAGGCGGGTTTCGGCGCACCCTGACCCACCGGGGGAATGATCCGGGATCCGACGGGGTTGGCCGAGCGAGACGCTCGTCGTACGACCGAAGGAGAATGACGTGAAGATCGGCATCATCGGAGCAGGAGACATCGGCGGCACCCTGACGCGGCGACTGCGCGCTGTCGGCCACGAGGTCGCCGTGTCCAACTCGCGCGATCCCGAGACCCTCGCCGATCTGGCATCCGAGACGGGAGCTACCGCCGTCTGGGCCAAGGACGCCGCGACCGACGCCGACCTGGTCATCGTCAGCATCCCGCAGAAGAACACTCCCGACCTGGCGTCGGGCATCCTGTCCGCGCGCAAGCCCGGAGCGCCGGTCATCGAGACCAACAACTACTACCCGCAGCAACGTGACGGAAAGATCGACGCGATCGAATCCGGAACGCCGGAAAGCGTGTGGGTGTCGGAGGTGCTCGGCGAGCCGGTAGTCAAGGCGTTCAACGGCATCTGGTGGAAGCACCTTCTGAACAAGGGTGTTCCGGCCGGTACCGACGGACGCATCGCACTCCCCATCGCCGGGGACGACGCCGACGCCAAGAAGCTTGTGTCCGAGGTCATCGACGAGATCGGCTTCGACGTCGTCGACACCGGCTCGCTTGCCGACTCCTGGCGTCAGCAGCCCGGAACACCGGTGTACGGCAAGGACTTCGGCACCGATGCGGCTGTCGAGGCACTGGCACAGGCCACCCCCGAGCGCACCGACGAGTGGAAGGCCTGACCGTTCACGCGGCGAGTATCGCGTCGTACAGGGCGTATAGACCGAAGGATCCCAGCGCGACCGCGCGGGTCAGAGTCCCGTCCACCGGGGCGCGCGTTTCTCCATGAACGCCATGATCCCCTCGACCGTGTCGGACGAGGTGGAGAGCCGCGCCAGTGCCCGGTCCGTCTCCGCCCACGCTGCTGATTCGGACGCGATGCGGCCGTCCTCGATGCCGCGTGCGATCACCTTGCTGGCCTTGACGGCGAGGGGCGCTCCTGCACTGATCTTCTCGGCCAGCTCCAGGGCGGTGTCGAGGACGCGTTCCGGCTCCACGACGTGATTCACCAATCCCCATCGGGCCGCATCCTGCGCGGTCATGGGCTCACCGGTGAGGATCAGCTCCATCGCGATCGCCCGCGGAATGGCGTCGACGAGCCGGAACAGCCCGCCCGCGCCGGCTATCAACCCCCGATGTACCTCGGGGAGCCCGAATCGCGCTGTGGTGGAGGCGATCACCAGGTCTCCGGACAGAGCGATCTCGGTGCCGCCGCCGAGCGCATTTCCCGTGACTGCGACGATGACGGGCGTCGAGATGGGGTGCCTCGTGATGCCGGCGAAGCCCCAGTACGCCGTCTCGGCAGGCGTGACTCCGTCGGGCCCACGCGTTCCGAGGGCCTTGAGGTCAGCCCCTCCGCAGAACGTCGAATCCCCTGTCGCCGTGAGGACGACTGCACGGATGGTGTCGTCCCCGTCCGCTCGTTCCCACGCTTCCCCGAGAAGGGTATGCACCTCGGCGTTCACGCTGTTCGCGGCTTTCGGGCGGTTGATCGTCACCAGCAGAACGTGATCGCGTACTTCGGTGAGGACGGCATCCTGATCGGTCATAGCGGTACGTCCTTGTCGGTTCGGTTCATCGTGACGGTCAGAGTTCCGTCGTGGTCGATCACGTCGATCGCGAGACCGACGACGGACGTGTCGGACTCGGTCGTCGCGGCATGGAGAGCGGCTGCGACATCGGCGCCGGCATGACCCGCGACGCGTTCTCCCGCAGGTGTTCTGGCCACGATCAGCGCCTGGTCGGGCGCCCCGTCGCGGCCGAACATGACGGTGGCCGTCTCGACGACCGCCGGTCCGTCGTAGCCGTGCACGACGGACACCGGATCCGTCGACAGGGAGACCGCGTCGGGATTCCCGATGTACCCGTCCTCGTGTGCCGCCGTCGACAACAGGATCGTGTGCTGGTGCGTGAGATAACCCCCGTTGGCATGGACCATCGCGAGTGCCGGAGACCCACTCCCGCGTGCCGTACGCAGCAGCCTGGTCGACTCGGCGACGGCGTGCAGCGAATAGTTGCTGAGAGGACCGCCGAAGAACGAATGCCCGCCGAGCACCGTCGGTGTCGAGTCGGGCGACAGTCCCAGTTCGTCGATCAACAGCATCGGCACGACGGGGAAGCAACTGTAGGCGTCGACGACGGTCAGGTCCGCACCGGTCACGCCCGCCGCCGACAACGTGGTGCGCACCGCCTCACGGAGTGCGGGTGAGTGATCGAACGTGCTGCGCGCGAGTAGGTCCGGGGTGTCCGACGCACCGGCACCGCCCCACAGGTAGACGATGCGATCGTCCGGCACGCCCGCATCGCGCGCCGCTGCCAACGAGCAGACCAGGACGGCGGCTGCCTGATCCACGAACGGCATGGCGTTCATGGCGAGTGGATAGCAGTCTGACACCGCGCGATTCGTCGAGTCGACGGTGGAGATGCTGTCCGGGGTGCGCTCGACCGGGCTCCAGGCAACCGGGTGCTGAGCAGCGATGGACGAGAAGCGGGAGTACAACTCTGCCGACGCGCGCAGGGATTCGGTCGGGCGAACGCCGAGTCGGTGAGCTCGAGCAGTGTCGAAGAGGGGGTAGATCTGAACAGGCGCAAGAATCGCTGCGCGCTGCATCTCGGCGCTGCCGAGGTCGTCGGGACTGAAGGTCGGCGGGCCACCCGGCGCGGTGCGCCATCCGATGTCCGCTGGGTTCGTACCCGATTTGGTCAACGCGCGCACCGACGCCTGGGTTTCACTGCCGATCACCAGCGCGGCAGTGGTCAGCCCCTCGGCAATGTCGTGGCCCACCTGATCCATCAGGCGCGCAGGATGGTGCCCACCGATCGAACTGGTCGACCGCCTCGACGCCTCGACACCCAGACGGTCGGCGACCAGCGCGGGCAGGTCCTCGTAGTTCCAACTCGTCGTCCGGACGGCGTGGATGGCATCGATATGCGCGGTCAGTGTCGATACGCCCGTGTCCGCGATCGCCGCCTCGACTGCACGGAGCACCAGGTCGAGTGGTTCGACCGGGTCGGCAGACGTGCCGGCGCTTCCGGATACGACGTCGCCGACGCCCACGACGACCGGAATGCGCTCTGTTGCGTGTGACATGGAGACAGCTTATTACAGACACCATTTGTCTGTAATAAGCTGGTGTCATGGAGACGAGCGGAGAATCGGTCCGACGTGGGCGGCCCCGCGATCCGTCCATGGAATCGCGGGTCTACGGCGCCGTCGTCGACGTGTACTGGCGGACGGGGTGGGCCGGGTTCACCATCGATGCCGTCGCCAAGACCGGCGGGGTCGGACGCGCCGCCATCTACCGACGCTGGCCCACGAAGGAAGATCTGCTCACCGGCGCCCTGGAAGCGGTACTGCCGCTGGTCGATCCCATCGACACCGGCTCACTGACGACGGACCTGGCCGAGCTGGCCCGGCAGCTACTCACGGGCTACCGGGACTCCTCGGGTCTCATCGCGGTCCGTGTCGCCCTGGACGCGCGCGTCTATCCCGATCTGCTCGAAGCGCTGACCGCCACCATCAGCACCAGCCGGTTCACGGCAGCACGGGAGATCGTGCGTCGAGCGGTTGCCCGCGGCGAACTGCCCGAGAGCACTCGCACCACACTGCTTCTCGAAATGCTCACGGGCGCAGTCCTCAGCCGTGTCCTGTTCGCCCACGACGCATCGATTCCGACCGATGACGATGCGTACGTCGACGACCTGGTCGCGGCTGTGCTGACGAGCGTGCAGCGCTAGGCGCGAGGATCCGGAACCGCGACCTGCCCACGCGCCCTGTCCTCGTACGCGCGACGACGTTCGGTATCGACGTCGGCCAGGAAGATCTGCTCCGAACCGAAACTGCGACTGACGAATTCGCCGAGTCGACGCGGCATGAACCGCTGACTGACGACGATGGCGCCGGCCATGGCAGGAATGCGAACCTTCGGCCGCGGGCGCTGGATCAACCGGACCACCGCCTGCGCGATGTCCTCGGGCTCGGCCTTCTTCATGAACGGCACACTGCGTGTCCCGGACGCGAGTTCGGTGTTCACGAACCACGGAAGCACGAGGGAGAACTCGACACCCGACGACCGGTACTCCAACCGAGCCGCTTCGGTGAACGCGATGACTGCCGACTTGCTCGCGCAGTAGGTCGCCAGGCCGGGTGCCACCGTCTCCCCCGCCATCGAGGCGATGTTGATGACGTGTCCGCGTCTGATCGGCACCATCCGGCGCAGCGCGGCTTTCGTCCCGGTGATGACACCGTGCACGTTGACGTCCATGATCCGCCGGGCGACCACATCGGTTTCGTCCGTCAGCGCTCCGACGGGCATGATGCCCGCATTGTTGACGACCACGTCGACGGGTCCGAGTTCACGCTCGACCAGATCGAGGAAGGCGTCGAACGACGCTGGATCGGTCACGTCGAGCGTCGTGTGTGCGTGGACTTTCGCGGACTCTGCTGCGCTGACCAGGGCCCGCGCGTCCACATCGCCGATGGCCACCTTCGCGCCGGCGTCGACGAGGGCTCGCGCCGTGGCGAGCCCGATTCCGCGCGCGCCACCAGTGATGGCAACGACTCGTCCCTGCAGTGATCCCGTCATGCAGCTATTACAGACATGGTTTGTCTGTAAGTCAAGGATTCGACATCTCCGCCGGCGCACCGGCACGGGGTGCGAGGATCGAGTGCGTGCAGAACCGTGACGACGACATCCGCAACGTCCACCGTGTGCTCGACGACCTCGAGCTCGCGTCGATCGTCGACGTCCACACCCACTTCATGCCCCACCAGGTTCTGGCGAAGGTCTGGAACTACTTCGACACCGTCGACGAGCGGTTGGGCAGGGCCTGGCCGATCGAGTACCGCGTGGACGAGGACGCGCGTACCGACCTCCTGCGCGAGTACCGCGTCGGCACCTTCACCTCCTTGCTCTACCCCCACAAGCCGGGCATGGCGCAGTGGCTCAACACATGGGCGAGCGAGTTCGCGGACCGTACGCCCGACTGCGTCCGCACGGCGACCTTCTACGCCGAACCCGGCGCCGGCGCGTACATCCGCGCGGCTATCGAAAACGGTGTCGGCGTCGTCAAATGCCATGTCCAGGTGGGAGCCTTCGATGTGCTCGACCCGCACCTCGACGAGGTCTGGGCCCTGCTCGACGATGCACGGGTGCCCGTCGTGATCCATTGCGGGTCGGGCCCGGAAGCAGGCCCCTACACCGGTCCGACGCCTATCGGCGCTCTGCTGCAACGATTCCCGACACTGACACTCCTGATCGCGCACATGGGCATGCCCGAGTACGACGCGTTCCTCACCCTCGCCGAGACCTACGACAACGTCGGTTTGGACACCACGATGGTGTTCACGGACTTCATGGAGGACGTCGCTCCGTACCCACGGGACGCGCTGCCTCGCCTGAAGGATCTTCAGCACAAGATCGTGTTCGGCAGCGACTTCCCCAATATTCCGTATCCCTATGCCCACGCTCTCGAGAGTGTCGTCGGACTAGGGCTCGGTGACGAGTGGTGTCGCGCTGTGCTGCACGACAACTGGTCACGCTTCCACCGTCCGGAGCGTGTCTCGTGACCACTCCGCGGCTCGGCATCGCCTTCACCCCTGCACACGACCCGACTCGGCTGATCGACGTCGCCCGCGCTGCCGACGCGGCCGGATTGGACGAATTCTGGCTGTGGGAGGACTGCTTCAGCCACGGCGGACTGACCACCGCGGCAGCAGTTCTCGCCAGTACCGACCACATACAGGTCGGTCTCGGACTCATGCCCGCGCCACTGCGTAATGTGGCGCTGTGCGCCATGGAGGTCTCGTCGCTGCACCGACTGTTCCCCGGTCGGTTCCTCGCCGGTGTCGGACACGGGGTGCAGCGCTGGATGGGGCAGACCGGCGCCCGCGTCGCGTCTCCCATGACCCTGCTCGACGAGTACTCGACAGCCTTGCGCGCTCTACTCCGCGGCGACGAGGTCACCGTCGACGGCCGGTACATCACGCTCGATGCCGTGCGGCTGCAGTGGCCGGCGCCGGACGAACCGTTCTTTCTCGGCGGCACCGGCCCGAAGACGCTGCGCTACGCGGCATCTCACTCTGACGGCACCTTGTTCGCGGCCGCGATGTCGGACGACGAGCTGGTCGCGTCGTGCGCCGAGGTGATCGCGGCACGACGCTCGGAGGACCACCGGATCATCGCTCCTCGACTTGTGGCTGTGGGCGCCGGTGCCGATGACCGCATTCGCGACGAGGTCGCGCGCTGGGGCAAGTCCGATGCGCACGAACTCGCGGTTACGGGCAGCGCGGCGGACGTGGCCCGCGAGGTGACCAGGTTGGGGCAGATGGGAATCACGTCCGTCGTCGCACACCCGACCGACGACGAGCCGGATCTGGAGGGACTGGTCGAGGTGCTCGGTCAGACGGCTGCGGCGGTGCGCTGAGCACCCGACGGAACACGGTGTGCAGCGAGGAAGTCGAGAAGCACGGGGGCGAAGGATGCGGCATTCTCGAAGAACGGGAAGTGGCTGCCCCCTTCGGCTCTGGTGAAGACGCGAAGTTCGGCACCGGGAATGCGGTCGGCAGTCCAGGCCTGCGACGCCGTCGACACGTGACTGACCTCGCCGCCGATCACGAGAGTGGGGACGTCGATGCCGGGCAACACGTCTCGCCAGTCCTGCATGATGTGATCGAACAGGAGCCGCGCACCCCACGCGGCCGGCATCCGAAGGTTCTCGCGGTAGAGCCACTCCACGTCATCGGCGCCGATATCCGGAGAGAGCATCGACACCAGGAACGCGTGGCGGATCGCGTCGCTCTCGGGAGAGGTCAGCGACGCCACGAAAGCATCGGCACCGGCGACGTCCAGGATCGCACCCGCATCCCTGCCGTCCTCGGCCGTCATCCACGGCAGGACGGCGCAGGCGCTCGGCTGATCCACGACGACGAGAGAGTCGACGCGGGACGATCCATGGGTGTCCAGGTAGCTCCAGGCGACCGAGGCGCCCAACGAATGCCCGACCAGGCATGCTCGATCCACGTCGAGAGCGTCGAGTACCTCGTGCAGATCGGCTGCCAGCCGCGCGACACGCGCGCCCGTAGCCGGCTTGCCCGACCCCCCGTGGCCGCGGAGGTCGAAGGACACCACCCGATGAGTGGGAGCGAGCAAGGGGATAACGCGGTCGAACATCGCCCGTGACTGCGACCATCCGTGCATCAGCACCAGGGTGTCACCGGTCGATCCGGGACCGCTGTCTCTGACGTCGAGCGGACACCCGTCGCTGGTGGTGACCATCATGGTTGCGGCTCCTCGGGTCGGTGCCGGCGGAGACACCGACTGAGCGAGTGTCGCGCCGTGGTGACCTGTGTCACCACCTCGGTCCGTCGGGATGCGCGGTGCCTCGATCCTCGTTCTGTCGGAACTGCGAGGTCAGGTCATGCAGGTGCAGCCCCAGATGAAGCTGCAGCCGGTCCCGTCCCGAGTCGAGATCGAGTGACGTGATCTCCCGTATGCGGTCCAACCGGTAGTACAGCGACGTCCGATGCATGTGGAGCTCGGCAGCCGTCCTCGCGACGGAGCCACCGTGGTCGAGGAACGACCGCAGCGTCGACGTCAGCCGTCCCGACGGGTCCCTCTCCATGAGGCGGCGCAGCGGTAACGGGACGGATTCCGGGACCATCACCTCGGCGGGGAGCTCGAGAAGCACCGCGTCGACTCCGAGGTCGTCCCAGAAGACGATGTCGCCGGACGGGGCTCGTGACGCGATGTCCGCGCGGTGGCAAGCACGCCACGCGCCGGTGCGCCCCTCGGTCGAGGTGCCGATACCGACGGCGCAGCGATAGGAGCCGGCCCCCAGCACCCGATCGAGGCCCTCCGCCACCCGGCGGACGTGCTCGAGGATTCCCGCACGAGTCGGAACCACATCCGACGTGAGCAGAAGGAGCGCGCGGTCTTCGTCCACCAGGTGCTGCGCCGTGGCGCCGCGTGTCCGTGCCGCCATGTCGACGGCCACCTGAAGCGCCGTCGCGACCGAGGCGTCCGGTGTGCCCAGCGCGGTGACGACGAACGACACCGCGGTCACGCACGCCGACCCCGCCGGCCCCCCGTTCCTCACGAACCACGCCTCGGCGGCGCGCCGAGCGGCCTCGTCGTTGCCGAGGAGATCGCGCAACGCTGCCGTCCGCTCGACGGAGGCCTCGCCGGATGCGATGGAGCCCGCATGCATCACGGATGCGACGTCCCGGCTCACCTTCTCGATGTGCCGGATCTCCTCCGGAGTGAGAGAACCGTCGGCATCGATGACCATGAGGAAACCGAGTAACCACCCCGGCCCGTGCAGCGGCACACACAGCCGCGCGGTCAGGCCCAGGTCCGGGCTCGCCTCGAGGACGTGCGCCCCGTGCCACCGCCCTGCGCCGCGCGACAGAACGTAGCGGCCGACGTCGGCACCGGCGTCGCGTTGCAGCACCGCGCGGACGCGCACAGCGTCCTCGTCGCCGAAATGTCTGCTCGCACAGATCAACCGGATCGCCGGGTCGTCGACCACGACCGACCGGCCGAGATGTTCGGCGAGAGCGTCGATCAGCTCCAGGAGGCGAGCATCGACGCTCGGGGTGCCCGTCATGGATGTCAGCCTCGCAGTTCTTCCTACAGATGGTGGAAGTTTCACGCCGACGCTCGACGCGGCGCCCTGGTTCGAGGGCCTACCACTCGACGACCATCGAGACGTCACGTTCGTTCTCGGAATCCGGAGCCGCCATGCCACCGTCACTGTCGGGCCGTGTCGTGCTCGTGTTCGGCGCTGGGTCCAGTGGTACGGCCATGAGCAACGGCCGCGCCGCCGCACTCGCCTATGCCAGGGCCGGGGCGACGGTGGTAGCAATCGACCGGGATCCCGCCCAGGCCGAGCTGACGACAAAGGAGATCGTGAAAGCCGGCGGACGAGCGATGGCAATCGCCGCGGACATCACGGACGAGGACGGCGTACGCGACGCCGTCGACGCCGCCGCACACTCCGTCGGACCGCCCACGATCCTGCACAACAACGTCGGGTCGGTGACCACCGGACAGGTCACCGACCTGAGCCTCGACCGGTGGAACGCCGCGCTGTCGCTCAATCTCACCGGGGTGTTCCTCACCTGCAAGTACACGATTCCGTGGATGCTCTCGGAGGGGCACGGGGCGATTGTGAACGTCTCCTCGCTGGCGAGCGTCCGATACACCGGGTACTCCTATCCCGCCTACGCCGCCGGAAAGGCCGGGGTGAATCAGCTGACCGTGGCATTGGCGCTGGAGTACGCCGCGTTCGGTGTCCGGGTCAACGCGATCCTGCCGGGGCTGATCGACACACCCCTGGTCTCGCACACCCTGGTGGACGACGCGTCTCGCGAGACCGCACTCGCCGCCCGCCATGCCGCGAGCCCGACCGGACGGATGGGCACGCCACAGGACGTGGCCAACGCGGCCGTCTTCCTCGCCTCGGACGACGCGGCCTACATCAACGGGGTCTGCCTTCCCGTCGACGGTGGCCTGGCGGCGAGGAGCGTGTGAACCTCGACAGCGTCCAGCGATGACTTCCTGACCGTGCGGTGGTCCATACCGTCACACACGTGACGCGAGGAGAACACCATGGGCACGATCACGATCGAGATGTTCGCGACGCTCGATCTCGTCGGACAGGCGCCGGGCGGGCCCGACGAGGACCCCGAAGGGTTCCCGTTCGGCGGCTGGCAGGCGCCCCTGATCGACGACGTCACCGGAGCACAGGTCGACGCGGCCTACCGAGGCACCGATGCGCTGCTGCTCGGGAGACGGACCTACGACATCTTCGCTGCGTACTGGCCTCACCAACAGGGCGGGCCGGACGACGGTATAGCGAAACTCTTCAACAAAATTCCCAAGTACGTCGCCTCGCGCGACCGGCGCACGCTCGACTGGGCCGGATCCTCGGTACTGGGCCCTGATCTGCCGACCGCCGTGCGCGAGATCCGACAGCGGCATCACGACATCAAGGTCGTGGGCAGCCTGGACCTGGTGCAGACGCTGGTGCGGGAGCGGTTGTTCGACCGTCTCGACCTCTGGGTTCATCCGATCCTGCTGGGTGTCGGCAAGAAGGTGTTCGACGCGGGCACCGTGCCGTCGAATCTGACACTGACGGCGCCTCCGCAGGCGAGTCCCGGCGGCACCGTCCTGCTGCAGTACGCACTCGCGGACGGCGCTCCGACCACCGGAGACATGAGTGCCCCGCAGCGAGGGGTGTAGCTGAACCCCTAATAGAGCAAGTGCTCTGTTAGGGTGACGACATGCCCCGCCCTCGCCAGCACGACCTCGACGCGGTGATGGACGCGGCCGAAATACTGGCCGTCGAGTCCGGCGCTGCCTCCGTCACCGTTCGCGCGGTCTCCGAGCGGACCGCGATCTCCAACGGCGCCTTCTATCACGCCTTCGGCTCGCGGGCGGGGCTGCTCGGACGGGTGTGGGTGCGCGACGCCCGCCGGATGCTCACCCTGCAGCGTGAGGCTGTCGACGCGGCTCTGGACCGCACTCCCGGACACGACGCCGCGGTCGACGCAGTGGTCGCGGCAGCGGATGCTCCGGCTGTCTTCCTGCTCGACGCACCGATGGCGGGCCGCTTCCTGCTGGCCGTCTCCCGCCGCGACCTCCTGGGTAGCGACGACATCCCGGCGGACACGGCCGACGATCTCCGCACCCTCGACGCCACCCTCCTCGACCTCTTCCTGCGGTTGTCCGATGCGCTGTGGGGACGGGTCGACCGCGAGGCGGTCGCCGTGATCAAGGATTGCGTCGTAGAGCTCCCCACCGCACTCCTGTTGCGCGGCAACCGAACTCCGGACACAGCCGTTCGCGCGCGGCTCGCTGCCGCCGTTCGCGGCGTCCTGACTCTCCCACCACCTGCGGCCGACACCGGTCGCTCACGAGGAAAGGCTTCACCATGACCGCCACCCTGGACATTCGCGACGACATCGCCGTTCTCACTCTCGGCAACGACGAGAACCGCTTCTCGCCGGAGTGGCTCGACACCGTCGGCACCCACCTCGACCGCGTGGAAGCCGACGCCCGCGGGCTCGTCACCGTAGGAACGGGAAAGTTCTACTCCAACGGGCTCGACCTGGACTGGCTGATGGCCAACGGGACGCGCGCCGACTGGTATGTCGGACGAGTGCAGGACCTGTTCGCACGGATCCTGACGTTCCCGCTGCCCACCGTCGCCGCCGTCAACGGTCACACCTTCGGCGCCGGCGCGATGTTCGCGCTGGCCCACGACTTCCGCGTCATGCGCGAGGACCGGGGCTTCTACTGCTTCCCGGAGGTGGATATCAATATCCCTTTCACACCCGGCATGGCCGCGTTGATCCAGGCCAAGTTGTCTCCGCAGGATGCCCTGGTGGCGATGACGACGGGCCGTCGCTACGGCGGCGCCGACGCACTGTCCGCCCGACTCGTCGACGCCACCGCACCGGACGGCGAGGTGGTGTCGGACGCGATCGCTCGGATCGTTCCGATCGCCGGCAAGGATCGCGGCACTCTCGGCGCGATCAAGACCACCATGTTCGCGTCGGTCACCGCGGCACTGCAGGAGCGCGCGTAGTGCGCTGAGACGTCAGCCCGCGAGCCGGACCGTCCGAGCGCGGACGGCGAGGAAGAAAGGAATGGCGGAGCCGATGCCCACCCCGAAGGTCAGGACCACGGTGAGCAGCCACCATCGGACGATGCCGAGTCGCCGCGCCTCCGGCAGTGCCCAGACGTGGAAAGCGACGACCACCAGGATCAGGTCGACCATCGCAAACCGTCCGGGCACGGTGGACCAGATCTTCCCGACGAAGAAGTCGGCGGCCGATCGTGTCCCGTGCTTCCGGACATAGGGCAGGGCGATCGCGTTCTGCGCGATACCGGCCACTGCCGCGAGGGCCATGAGTCTGCGTTCGTCCGACATCGTCATCGGGGCTCCGTTCGTAGTGTGTGCGTGCATGTCAGCTGCCGGTGAAGGTCGCCCGCCGACGCTCGACGAACGATGCCATCCCTTCGGCCGCGTCGGACGTCGAGAACAGTGTGCGGATGCCCGGAAGCAGGTGCGCGGCCGCCGCGGCATCCCCTTCGATCAGGCTGCGGTGAGCGGACTCGAGCGTCGCCCGCACACCGAGTGGCGCGGCAGTCTCCGCGATGCGGTGTGCGAGCTCGATCGCGCGATCGATCGCCGCCGCGGGATCCGCGCAGACCTCCTGCACGAGCCCGATGCGACGGGCCTCCTCCGCGTCGAACTCGTCGCCGGTGAGCATCCACCGCATGGCATTTCCCCAGCCGGTCTCGCGAGGAAATCGTAGCGTCGCACCGCCGAACGGATAGATGCCACGCTGAACTTCCATCTGTGAGAAGCGGGTCCCCGTTGCAGCCACTCGGATATCCGACGCCAGCAGCAGTTCGATGCCCAGGGTCATGCACCACCCGTGCACCGCCGTCACCACCGGAGTGGTCCACGTCCCGTCGAGACGCCACGGATCCCGCCCACCCTCGGCTACCGGCAGACTGTTCCCCGTCAGATGCTGGGCGACGTCCACGAGATCGAGACCAGCGGTGAAATGGTCACCGTGGGCGAAGAGCACTCCGGCACGGAGGTCGTCGTCCCTCTCCAGAAGTCCGTAGGCCGTCGACAATTCTCGGATCATGTCGGTGGTGAAGGAGTTCCGCTTCGACGGCCTGTTCAGGCCGATGTGCAGGACGTGCTCGCGCTGCTCGACGGTGATGGTCCGGAAATCGGTCACGACGCACTCCCCACTGACGCGGGGCGGATCCCCGCTCTATGTTCTATCGCATAGTACATGGAACAGGTGGAGCCACACATGCAGAAAGCCGGCACCAGGTGATCCTGGTACCGGCTTTCTGTGGTGCGCCCGAAGGGATTCGAACCCCTAACCTCCTGATCCGTAGTCAGGTGCTCTATCCGTTGAGCTACGGGCGCATGCTGTAGAACTGTTCAGTTGTCTTCCGACCGAAGTCGAAAGTGGCGGAGGCGAGAGGATTTGAACCTCCGGACCCGGTGAAGGGTCAAGTCATTAGCAGTGACTCCCATTCGGCCGCTCTGGCACGCCTCCTGGACCTCTTTCGAGGGCACCGGTCCTTGCGAACCGCCGAGAAGGAAGATTACACACGCCCCGGTGTAGACGCAAAACAGCTGGTGGGGCGGTCTTATCGGAGATGACTGTCGAACCAGTCGAAGATCCGTCGCTGAGCGTCGTCGATCGCGTCGTCACCCACCGAATTCCCTGAACCGTCGTACGGCGCCGACTCCTCGTCCGCCCGGTGCTCGACGCCCGCATAGCTGACGACGAGTGTCGCCACCGAAGCCTTCGCTACGGCGTCCTGGAGCCTCTCGACATGGTCGACGGGCGTGCGGGCGTCGTCGCGGCCGTACAGAGCCAGCCACGGCGCCTTGAGAGAGGGAGCGGCGTCGATGAGGGCACGCGCATCCGCGGTCAACGGCTCCACGATTCCGGGGGCCGCGACGCTCACCGCGGCGCCCACCGTCCGGTCGGTGGCGACGAGAGCAGCTGCGGTGCCCGCATCGTCGAAACCGATGACCCCGATGCAGTCCGCGGGCACCTCACGCGCGAGCAGCCACGTGACGGTCGCATCGAAGTCCTCGAACAGCGGCGTGCCGAACACGTCGTCGTCCCCCGCCGCACGATGGAACAGGTGTGGTGCCGCCACGAGCCAACCGTCGGCGGCCAGGGCCTTCATGAATTCGACGAGCGCCGGCGGGAAGGTGCGGGCCTCGTGCAGGACGACGATGCCGCCGCGGGCCCTTGTGTCCGGCTCGAACGCGGTGAGCGGCACGCGATCGAGCGTCGTGGTGTCCGCCCCCTCGTCGCGAGAGCGGATGGGCGCAGTGTCCTCGATGAGACCCGACATGCATAGAGGGTAATGGCAGACAATGGCTAAAGCGAGGGCCTTGCCGATGCCGACACCACACTGTGTCCGACCCCGGCGCATAATCGACGGTTGTGACCGCACGCACCCGCCCCGACCTCGACGCCATCCCCGGTTACATCCCCGGGCGCTCCTTCCCCGGCGCGATCAAACTGGCCAGCAACGAGACCACCGCGGGTCCCCTCCCGAGCGTGGTCGCCGCCATCGCGGAGGCCGCTGCCGGTGTGAACCGCTATCCCGACAACCAGTCGACTCAGCTGGTCGAGGCGCTCGCGGACTTCCTCGGTGTCGCGTCGGCCTCGGTGGCTGCCGGATGCGGATCCGTAGCCCTGTGCCAGGAGCTCGTCCAGATCACCTGCAACGCCGGCGACGAAGTCGTGTTCGGATGGCGCTCCTTCGAGGCCTACCCCATCGTCACGCTCGTCGCGGGTGCAACCGCCGTCCGCGTGCCGTTGACAGACGATGACGTCCACGACCTCGACGCGATGGCTGCCGCCGTCACCGACCGCACGCGGCTGATGTTCGTCTGCAATCCCAACAACCCGACCGGCACCGTCGTCGATGCAGCCGCACTGGACCGCTTCCTCGATGCCGTTCCGGATCACATTCTGATCGTGCTCGACGAGGCGTACTTCGAGTACACCAACCGCGCGATCGACGGGGTCGAGATCGGTCGAACCCGCCCCAACGTCGTAGTGCTGCGGACGTTCTCGAAGGCCTACGGCCTCGCCGGACTGCGGGTGGGGTATGCCGTCGGAGCACCGTCGATCATCACGTCGATGAAGAAGGTGCACACGGCTTTCAGTGTCAGCAGTGTCGCGCAGAGTGCTGCCATAGCCTCCCTGGCAGCATCGGACGAGTTGCTGGCGCGTACGGCAACGGTGACGTCCGAGCGTTCTCGACTGCGAGACACGCTGCGCGGGTTCGGGTTCCACGTTCCCGACTCGTCCGCGAACTTCGTATGGATACCGCTCGGCGCAGCCTCCGGCGACTTCTCGGCTGCCTCGACCGAGGCCGGCGTCATCGTACGTGCCTACGGCGACGACGGCGTGCGCATCACCGTCGGCGACCCGCACGAGAACGACGCGTTCCTCGAGTTCGCCTCGACGGCCGCTGAGCAGTTCGCTCCGGTTACGTCGTAGCGCTGGGGTTCGCGGCTGCTGCTGGGGGGGTGCACACCTTTAGCGGGGGGCGCACACCCTCTGCGGCCGGCGGGTAGGGTGTGTGGTCACCGGAAGGGGTGCACACACCCAGTGCCGCACGCTTGGGTGCGCCGACGCGAAGCCACGGCCGCCGCAACGCGTGTGCACACCCCCAGCGCCAAGCGCACACCCTTTACGGCCGGCAGGCAAGGGTGTGCGGTCACCAGAAAAGGTGCACACACCCGCTGCCGCACGGCTGAGTGCGCCCGCGCGGAGCCATGGCTGCCGCAACCTGTGTGCACACCCCCAGCACCAAGCGCACACCCTCTACGGCCGGCAGGTAGGGGTGTGCGGTCACCAGAAGGGGTGCACACACCCCCAACAGCGCGAGGAGTTAGAGCCCCAGTGCCCTGGAGACGACAGGCCACGAGTTGTGCATCTCGTCCTGCCAGTATCTCCACGAGTGCGTGCCGTACGGCTTGAAGACGATGGTGGCGGGGACGCCCGCGGTGCGCAGTGTCTCCGCGAAGCCGGTGGTGCAGATGTTCGCAGCAGCTTCGAGCGGTCCGCCGACGGTGAGAGCTTCGATGACGCTCTCGCCGAACCCACCGGCCGCCTCGTAGGGGCCGGGGAAGCCGTTACCCGTCGACAGGTAGATCTGCTTGCCGCGCAGGGCTTCGACATGGTTGCTGGGGTCGTTGTCCGCCCACGCGGGGTCGGAATTGGGGCCCCACATGTTGGTGGCGTCACCGCCGGTAGAACCGACGGTCGCGCGCACGGCGTTCTTCGTCTCGTTGGAGCGATTGTCGTAGCACCCGCTGAAGCCGGCTATTCCGGTGTACAGATCCGGATGCTTGGTCAGCAGGTTCATCGCACCCTGGGCGCCCATGGACAAGCCCATCAGCGAGTTGATCCCGTTGCCGTCGAAACGTGCATCGAGGAGAGGAGGGAGCTCGGACGTCAGGAACGTCTCCCACTTGTTGAGTCCCAGAATCGGATCGGACTGCTGCCAGTCCGCGTAGTAGCTGCCTCGGCCGCCGACGGGCAGGACCACGTTGACGGCCTTGTCGGCGAAGAACGACACGACGTCGGTCTTCTGCGTCCACGTGCTCTCGGTGTAGTTCGACTCCTCGCCGGCACTGACGCCGTCGAGCATGTACAGCGTCGGGCGGGGTGCGGACCGGTCCGCGGGCAGCAGCACCTGAACCTGGATCTCGCGGCTCATCGCCGGGGAGAACACGGACAGGACGGCGCGACGATCGGTCTCCATCGTGACCGAGACGATGCGCGGTGCGGACGACGCTGCCGGCTGGCTCGGGAAGGACGACCCCGGAACGCTCGGCTCGGCGGTCGCGGTGGGTGCGGCACCCAGGACAGCCATCGCCGTGAGACAACCGGCGGCGAGCAGAGCGGGACGTCGCATCGACCGAACCTTTCGGGAAAGAACGTGGCCGAGGGCCACACGTGCTGAATATCGGTGCGTCGGACCGACCGTCCATGGAACGCAGCCCGTACCAACCTACTGGCTGGTAGGCAGAGCCGACTCCACGTCCAATCGACTGCTTGCGGTCTTGTCAGCGGTCACAAAGCATGTCGAGCTGCTGCGTTCGGTCCGCAAGAACCCCTGAATCATACCGCGAGACTGTTTGCAGCGCCGAAACACACTTCATTGATCGAAACCAGTGTTGTGATATTTCATGAATCAGTCGGTACTCAATTGTGTGGAAGCAAGACAATTGCGGACGAATCGGCGGGTGCGTTTGTCTCAACATCCGTCATGCGCCGATGTCAGCGCAGGTCACGGTCGGTGCGCACGAGGTGGGCAACCTCACCGAACAATGTGCCGACTCATACCGGCACTCTCGGTTCGGTATCTCGAAACAATCTCGAATCCCGTTAATGATTGTTACGGTACCCCGAGAACATGCACGACTGACATGAACTACACAGTCATGGGGGGATCGATGACCACACCGAAGACAGCTCCGAGTCCGCTTCCGGGCCACGTGGAGGCCGGCCTGATCGCCGGTACCAAGGGCAACACGCTCGCGCTGAACGATCTCCGGGGAGTGGCTCGTCACCTGGTCGATCACTTCGCGGCCAACACCCCCTGCGGGACATTGCCGGGCGAACTGCTCCACGGCGACGTCACCGAGGTGACGGTCAAGTGCCTCGGACTGGCGGTGCGCATGCTCGAGTCGGGCAAGACTCCGTCCGACAAGGACCTGGCGAACGTCCACGACGCTGCAGCGCGCTGGGCTCGCGAGGGAGTGCCGCTCCGGTCGATCCTCCGCGCGTACCACGACGGTTTCCGATTCGGACTCACTCTTGTCAGCCGCGACGCCAAGACCCACAACTCGGAGAACCTGACCGAGAACTCCCTCGTGCTGGTGACCCTCCTGGAAGCCGTCACGACCGAGGTCTCCATCGCCTACGTCGAGGAATACCGGTCGGTCGCCTCCGAACACCACACGGCGACACACACTTTGGTCACCACACTGCTCAGCGGTGGCCAGAACGCCACGTCCACCGCGCAGCAGTGCGGGATCGACCTCGCCGACGAGTACCTGGTCGTCGCCTTGCACTTCCCCCAGCATCCCGACGAGTCGAATCCCGTCGTCGACCGCACGGTCTCCGCGCGCCGCAAGCTCCGACGCATCCAGGCGGAGCTGGCCACCACATGCGGCAAGTCCCCGCTGGCTCTGCTCAGCACCGAGGGCGGCACGGTACTTCTGCCCGCGCCCCGCGAGCGGGAGTGGATCGACACCCTGATCGAGCGACTCTCCCGCGCCGGCGAAATCCCCATCACCGCCACCGTGACGACGGCGGAGCGCGAGGACATCCCCGGCGCGGCGGAGCACGTCTACGAACTGCTCTCCCTCACACGGCAGTTGGGTCGACCGTCCGGTATGTACCGGACCGAGGACCTTGTGCTGGAGTACCAGCTGACACGGCCCGGTCGTGGCAGGGAGCAGCTGCTGCGCGCCCTCGGACCGTTGGACGACGCACCGGAACTGCTGGACACGCTCACCTCCTACATCGGCCACGAACTGAACAGGCAGCGCACTGCGCGTCATCTGTTCGTCCACGCCAACACCGTCGACTACCGCCTCAAGCGCATCGGGCAGCTCACCGGCATCGATCCGAGCGTCCCGTCGGGACTGCGGTATCTCCAGGCAGCGATCGTGGCGCGCGGACTCGCCGCGAAGCAGAAGTAGCAGTACCGGCAACACGTACGACTCGAGCCCCCCACCTGCAGGTGGGGGGCTCGTTCGTTGGCGGAAGCGGAGGGATTTGAACCCACGGACGCTTTTACACGTCTCTCGCTTTCAAGGCGAGTGCATTAGGCCGCTCTGCCACGCTTCCGCATCACATACTAGTGGTCCGCCCGCTGCGGTCGACGTCGGCCGCCACGATCACGGGCCCGGCGTCAGGCGCGATGCAGGATGGACCGGTCGACGTCGGCGACGGACGCCAACCCGGCGAGACCCATCGTGATGTCCAGGTCGCCGAGGAGGCACCGCAGCGCGTGCACGACGCCGTCGCGGCCGGCCAGACCGAGGCCGTAGACCCAGGGCCTGCCGTAGAGAACGGCGTCGGCACCGAGCGCCAGAGCGACCAGAACATCGGCGCCCGATCTGATGCCCGAGTCCAGCAACACCGTCGCCCTGTCCCCCACGGCGGTAGCGACAGGTTCGAGCGCGTCCAGTGCGGCGATCGAGTTGTCCACCTGTCGTCCACCGTGATTGGAGACGAGTACGCCGTCGGCACCGGAGTCGACGGCAGCGCGGGCGTCATCAGGGTGCAACACGCCCTTGACGACGACGGGGAGATGCGTCCATTCCTTGACTCGCGCGATGTCCGCGAAGCGCAGAGTGTGATTGCCGAACATGCCGACCCACGTGAGGACGGCGATCTGCAGAGCTTCCGCGCTCTCCTCGGGTGGGGCCGCCAGTCGAGAGCGGAACACGGGATCGGACAGGTAGTTGGCGATGCCCTCGGCGCGCAGGAACGGGAGGTGGCCCAGCGTCAGATCCCTAGGACGCCATCCGATTCCGGGGGTGTCCGCGGTGACGACGATGACCTTCGCTCCGGATGCCGTCGCCCGGCGGACCAGCGATTCGGCCACGCCCTCGTCGGACGGCCAGTACAGCTGGTACCACCAGTTGTCGCCGGACTCGGCCGCGACGTCCTCCATCGGTGTCGACGACGCCGTCGACAGGACGGACCCGATACCGAGTTCGGCTGCGGCAGAACCGACTGCAGGTTCCGCCGCTGGATGCACCATGCCGAGCACACCTACCGGTGCGGTGAGGATCGGCGCCGCCAGGGGGGTACCGAGCACCGTGACCGAGAGGTCCCGGGCGTCGGGAGCGCTGGCTCCGCGCCACATCCGGGGAACGATCCTGTGCGCGGCGAACGCGTCGACATTGGCCCGAGCGGTGCGTTCGGTGGACGCACTTCCGGCGATGTAGGCGAAGGATGCCGCGGACAACGTCTCGCGGGCACGGTCCTCGAGACCGTCGGCCGTCATGGGGAGATCGGGCGAGAGTCCGCCGAGCCCGGTCAGGTAGATCTCGTTCTGGAAGTTGCCGAAAGTGCTCACACGCAAACGCTAGCGAACGTGCACGCCCGGCTGCACGGTTTCGCGTTGGTGACCGTCACGCATCCGGCAGGATGGGACGATGCCGGATCCCTATGTCGCCTCCGCTCATCGTTACGACACCATGCCGTACCGCCTCACCGGTGCGAGCGGGCTGAAGCTTCCCGCCATCTCACTCGGGCTCTGGCACAACTTCGGAGACGACGTGCCCTTGGCCACTCAGCGCGCCGTCCTGCGCCGCGCGTTCGACCTGGGCATCACCCACTTCGACCTGGCCAACAACTACGGCCCGCCGTACGGCAGCGCGGAGATCAACTTCGGCCGCATCCTGCGAGAGGACTTCGGGCCGTACCGCGACGAACTGGTGATCTCCACCAAGGCCGGCTGGGACATGTGGCCCGGCCCGTACGGCTTCGGCGGGTCGCGGAAGTACCTGCTGAGTTCGCTCGACCGTTCACTCGAACGGATGGGCCTCGACAGCGTCGACATCTTCTACAGTCACCGTCCCGACAAGGAGACTCCGGTCGAGGAGACCGCCGGCGCGCTGATCAGCGCCGTGCAGCAAGGCAAGGCCCGATACGTCGGCATCAGCTCCTACTCGGCCGCGCGCACTCGCCAGATGGCCGCCCTGCTGTCCGACGCCGGGGTTCCGTTGCTCATCCATCAGCCCAGCTACTCCATGCTGAACCGCTGGATCGAGTCGGATCTACTGCCCGCGGTCGACGAGTTGGGTGTCGGCATCATCGCGTTCTCGCCTCTTGCCCAGGGCATGTTGACCAGCAAGTACCTCGGAGGCATCCCCGACGAATCCCGAGCGGCGCAGGGTAAGTCGCTCGACCCCGACTGGTTGACCGAGGACATGCGCGGACATCTGAACGCGCTGAACGACATCGCGTCGGCACGCGGGCAGTCACTGGCGCAGATGGCGCTGGCCTGGGCACTTCGAGACACACGCGTCACGACGGTGCTCATCGGCGCCTCGTCCGTCGAGCAGCTCGACGACAACGTGGGGGCACTGGACACCCTGAGTTTCGACGACCACGAATTGGCCCGGATCGACGAGCACGCCAAGGAGTCCGGCATCAACCTGTGGGAAGAGCCGTCACGGATCTGATACGACACCGGCACGACAGTGCCGTGACAGCGGGGCGGTGCACGCTGAGCGCATGCAACCAGCCATCGAAGCAGACAACCTCGTCAAGAACTTCGGCCGGCAGCGCGCGGTGGACGGCGTCAGCCTGACCGTTCCCCGCGGCGCGGTCTACGGAGTTCTCGGACCCAACGGAGCGGGAAAGACCACCACCGTCCGCATGCTCGCCACCCTGCTGCGCCCGGACGGCGGCAGCGCACGGGTGTTCGGCCACGACGTCGTCGCGGAGCCCACGGCCGTGCGTTCCCTGGTCGGCGTGACGGGCCAGTACGCGTCGGTCGACGAAGACCTCACCGCGACGGAGAACCTCGTCGTGTTCTCTCGACTGCTCGGCCTCGGCCGTGCCGAGAGCCGACGACGTGCGAACGACCTTCTCGAGGAGTTCGCCCTCACCGAGGCCGCGTCGAAGCCGTTGAAGAATTTCTCCGGAGGAATGCGGCGGCGACTCGACCTGGCAGCGAGCCTCATCTCGACACCTCCGCTGCTGTTCCTGGACGAACCCACCACCGGACTCGACCCCCGCACGCGCGTACAGATGTGGGACACCATCCGCCGACTCGTGTCCGAGGGCACGACGGTCCTGCTGACCACCCAGTACCTCGACGAGGCCGATCAGCTGTGCGACCGCATCGCCGTCATCGACCGGGGACGCGTCATCGCCGACGGCACCGCCGACAGTTTGAAGGCGTCGGTGGGAACGTCCACGATGACTCTGGCGATCGCCGACCCCGGACGGACCGAGGAGGCACGTGTCCTGGTCAGCACCCGCCTCGGTCTCGACGCGTCCGCTGCCACCGGATCGGGCCGCGTCACGGCGCCCATGAAAGATGCGTCGGCGACACCGGACATCCTGATCTCGTTGCGGGACATCGGGATCGACGTCGCCGAGATCACCGTCGCCAAACCCAGCCTCGACGAGGTCTTCATGTCCATCACCGGTCGGCCCGACTCCGCGGCCGTCACATCCGAGGAGAACGCCGCATGACCACCACCCTGACGAGCCCCACCTCGGCGCCCAGTTTCGTCGACGCCCCGGTCGAGCGTATCTCCGTCTCGATGTCCGCTCGCCACACCGTCACGATGGCGTATCGAGGTCTGCTCAAGCTGAAGCACAACCCGGAGCAACTGTTCGACGTCGTCTTCGTTCCGATCGTCTTCACCTTGATGTTCACCTACATCTTCGGCGGCGCCATCTCCGGCGACATCGCGAGCTACCTGCCGGTCATCATTCCCGGAATCCTGGTCCAGACGGTCATCACCACGTCGATCGTCACCGGCACTCAACTCCGTGAGGACATGGACAAGGGCGTCTTCGACCGATTCAAAGCCCTTCCGATCGCACGCATCTCACCGCTGGCGGGCGCCCTGCTCGCCGATGTCGTCCGGTACGTCATCGCCACCGTCATCACGTTCTCCACAGGTTTCGCCATGGGCTACCGACCCGAGGGCGGTGCGGTAGGAGTTGCGCTCGCCGGCGGCCTGGTGATCGTGTGCGCATGGTCGATCAGCTGGATCTTCGCCTTGATGGGTGTCCTGATGAGCAAGGCGTCCGCCGTGCAGGGCGTGTCGATGTTGATCCTCTTCCCGTTGACCTTCCTGTCGAACGCCTTCGTCCCGGTGGACACCATGCCCGGATGGCTCCAGGCCTTCGTGAACGTGAACCCAGTTTCCCAGGTGGTCACCGCGGTGCGCGAACTCGCCGGAACCGGCCACGCCGGAATCCATGTGGTGTGGTCGCTGCTGGGCGCGGCGGTCATCGTTCTGGTCGTCGCTCCACTCACCGTGCGCACCTACATGCGTAAGGCCTGAGCCGTCAGCGCGGCCAGGATCGACTCCGCTGCGGCGGCCCGGGTGCGCGGCCGCCGCAGCAGGGCTGTCTCCACCGCGTCGATGCCGAGCACTCCGCGCGCCAGTCCCAGATGCAGGGCGAGCGTCATGGACGGAAAGTCTTGTCGCGCCGCGACGGACGTCGCAGCGGCCAGAAGGATCGGTCCTTCGGGCGATCGCCCGCGGGCGATCAGATACGACCCCACGGCGCAGGCCACGGCACCGAGCTGAGGAAGATCCCCTCGCGCCAGAGCACTGCGGGGAGCACAGACGCGGGTGCGGATCCACCGAACGAGATCCTCCACCCTGTCGTGATCGCCGTGCAGCACATGCGCATCCACGCAGGCGCAGGCCAACATCACGGCGTACGGATCTCCGATGTCGTCCCACCCCGACCGGCACTGCTCGGCGGCGTCCCGATACAGCGCCAGACCGGTGGACACATCTCCTCCACGCAGCATCGCCTCGGCCCGAGCTCCGAGAACCGTGGCTCGCGTCTGATGCCTCATCGCCTCGTCGGACGCGACCACAGCAAGCCCCGTGGTGATGCGATCGCCGTGCCCGAACTCCGACAGCAGAGCCAACCCGTCACCGACACGGTCCGCGGCGACGAGAGACGCAGCGGCGAAGGTCCGCGTCTGGACACTCTCCTCGTACGCGTGGAGGCGCCAGAGCAACTGCGCCCCGTGGAGATAGAACTCGGCGGCCTGCTCGTGCCTCCCGGTCTGTCCGTGGATACTTCCCAGTGACTGAGCAGCCTGAGCCATGCCCCACAGATCGTCGGAATCGTGCGAGATGGACGCCGCGGCGCGAAGATCGCGTTCCGCGCCGTACAGGTCGCCGCGGTTCTCGCGCAGCGATCCGCGCAACATCAGCGCGGTACCTCGAATCTCCGGGTCGGCAGACCTCACCGCCTCCGCGAGCACCCTCGCCAGCCCCTTGCCGTCGGCCCGGTGCAGGAGCAAAACCGCCGGGAACCGCAGGGCCGGAGACGTTCCCGGCCTGGCCCGCAGAACGCGTCGCAACGCGGTGCGCGCGCGAGCCGCCTGTCGGGGCGAACCTCCGTATCCCAGGTGCGACGCCATGAAGACGTAGGCGAACACGACGATGTCGTCGGGGACACCGCGGGGATCGACATCGGTCGCACCGAGAAGGCGCACCGACCAATTGACGACTTCCGAATGCGCACCCCGCACAGACCACAGGTAGGCGAGTGCGGGGAACATCGTGAAGACGTCGGACCAGCGTTGTTCCACCGCCGCGACACGAAGCACTGCCAGCAGGTTGTCGTGCTCGGCGTCGATCGCCGGAACGACCGCGTTACGGTTGCCGTTCCGATGCAGTTCGAGCGCCTGTAATGCGACGGACGACGCCCACGCGACCATCGAGTCGGTGACCGCGTCACGCTCTGCGGGGTCGCGTGCCAGGTGCTCCTCGCCGAATTCACGGACGGTCTCGAGCATGTGGAACCTCAGCCCGTCCGACTCGTCCACCGTGAGCAACGAGTGCTCCACCAAACCGTCCACCGCATCGTCGATGCGGTCGCCCGGCTCGAATTCGGCCACCGCCCGCGCCGCATGCGAGGTGAAGCCGGCAGGAAAGCGGCACAACCGTCGGAGCGCACGACGCTGACCGTCGTCGAGCAGTTGCCAACTCCAGTCGATGACGGCATGCAGGGTCCGATGCCGCTCCGGTCGAGTCCGATCCTTGCTGCGCAACAACGAGAATCGATCGGCCAACGCGTTGTCGATCTCCTCGATGCTCATCGACCGAGCACGCGCCGCGGCCAATTCGATGGCCAACGGAAGACCGTCGAGACGGGTGCACAACCGTGCGATCCTGTCCGGGTCGATCACCACGGTCGGTCGTACCGCCCGCGCACGGGCGATGAACAGATCGGTGGCCGGTGACCCGCCCGCATCGACATTCAGCGGCGGAAGAGGATAGATCGACTCGGCAGCGACACCCAGCGGCGTTCGAGATGTGGTCAGGATGCGCACCAGATCGCTCGCGGCGATCAATTCGTCCACCACGCCGGCAACATCGGTCGACACGTGTTCGCAGTTGTCCAGGATCATCAGAAGAGGACGCGATGTCAGCGCGTCGCGAAGCCGGTCACGCGCGGAATGGACAGGACCGATGGGCAAGGACCCCATCACGACGTCCGCCTCGTTCAGTCCCAGGGTTCCACTGATGGCGGCGACCACGTCGTCTCCACTCCGCAGAGGTGCCAACTCGACGACGACAACCGGAACCCGTTGTGTCGCACGACGACCGATCTCGTGAGCCAGGCGCGTCTTGCCACTGCCGCCGGGACCGGTGACGGTCACCAGTCGCGCCCGGGACAGCAGGCTCTCCACCGCCGCGATGTCGTCCGTCCGGCCCACGAGCTCGGTGGAGGCGTGACGGACTCCCACCACCGGGTAGCCCGACAGCGCGACCGGCTCGACCGGAACTGTCGCGCCGAGCAGATCGGCATGCAGTGCCGCGACGACCGGCGACGGATCTATGCCCCACCGATCTGCCAGCAGCTCACGGAGTTCGGCGAACACGGCGATCGCATCGGCCGTGCGACCCGCGGCGTGCAGCGCGCTCATCATCGACGACGCCGCGGTCTCGTCGGCACGGTCGCGGTGCCAGCGTCGGCGTGCGATCTCGATCGCGGACGCGTGGTCACCGACATCCGACGACGCAGCCACAGCGATCGAGTCCAGCGTGTCGCGGATGTCTGCCGCAGCCTTCGCGACGTCGGCCGCCACGGTGCTGTCGCCCAGATCACCTCCGGGGTCGCCTCGCCACAGCGCGACCGCGTCGGCGACCGTGTCGAGTGCTTCCGCAGGTTCCAGGGACGATGCCGACGCGGCGAGCAGCTGGGCTCGCCACAGGTCGACGTCGTTCGGATCGAGTGAGAGGCGGTACCCGGCCGGTCCTGTCTCGATCATCGGTGCCACCGACCGCAGACGCGAGACCTGGGTCTGCACGGCGGACTTCGGCGACTCCGGTCCGCCGTCGGGCCAGAGTTCGTCGATGATCGTCGACACCGAGACGAACTTGCCGGGAGTCATCGCGAGAAGCGCCAGCAGTGTCCGCGCTCGCAGACCCGGCACACCCGAGAACTGCGTACCGACGCGGATGCGGACGTCACCCAGCAGGCCCACCACCGGTTGTCCGATGCCGGGCCGCACATCGTTCGCATCGTCTCGTCCGGTCACCGAGTCGAATGGTATGACCTCGTCGCAACTCACGCCCCGCGGCATACCATCGATCCTGTGCATGCGATCACACTGACCGAATACGGCGACCCCGATGTCATGGTCTGGAGCGAGGTACCCGATCCCGTACCGGGACCGGGAGAAGTCCTGATCTCCGTCGCGGCGTCCGCCGTCAACCGAGCGGACCTGCAGCAGCGTCAGGGCAACTATCCGCCGCCGCCCGGCGCCACCGACATCCTCGGGCTCGAATGCTCGGGTGTGATCGCGGAGGTCGGCGACGACGTCACCGCATTGAAGGTCGGCGACCGGGTGTGTGCGCTGCTCGCGGGCGGTGGCTACGCCGAGCAGGTCGTGGTGCCGGCCGGACAGGTCATGCCGGTTCCGGAGGGTCTCGATCTGCACGTCGCCGCGTCGCTCCCCGAAGTCGCCTGCACGGTGTGGTCGAACGTCGTCATGTATGCCGGGCTGTCTGCCGGCGACACGCTCCTGATCCACGGCGGCGGCAGCGGCATCGGCACCCACGCGATCCAGGTGGCCAAGGCGCTCGGCGCGCGCGTCGCCGTGACGGCAGGCTCGGCCGAGAAGCTCGAGACGTGCCGGTCCTTCGGCGCGGACATCCTCATCGACTACAAGACCTCGGACTTCACCGAGGAGTTGCGGTCCGCGACGGACGGACACGGTGCCGACGTCATTCTCGACAACATGGGTGCGAAGTACCTGTCTCCCAACATCTCTGCACTCGCCATGGACGGCCGACTGGTCACGATCGGGATGCAGGGCGGACGGGTCGCGGAGTTCGACTTCTCGGCGCTGATGAAGGTTCGTGGAAGCGTGCACTGCGCCGGACTTCGCGCACGACCGCTGACCGGACCCGGCGGGAAGGCCGACATCGTCCGACAGGTGCGCGAGCGCGTCTGGCCGATGATCACCGACGGCTCGGTCGTTCCGGTCGTGCACGCCGAGGTACCGATCGCGGAGGCCGCGAAGGCTCACCGCATGCTCGACGACCATTCCACCGTCGGCAAGGTCATCCTGCGGGTCAGGTGAGTCAGGTCAGGGTCTCGAGAACCGAGATCAGCTGATCGATCTCGTGCCGTGTCGTGTACGGCGCGAGACCGATGCTGACGGCGCCGCCGGCATCCGCCACGCCCAGCGACTCGAGCAACCGGCTACCGCCGTGCATTCCGCTGATGACGTCGATGCGGTTGTCGGCGAGACGTGCCGAGACCTTGTCCGAATCGACGCCGTCGACGCTGATGCTCAGGCACGGGATGCGACTCGACGACTGCCCGATGGCCATGACGTGATCGAGCGGCGCCAAGCGGGTCTGCAGGTAGTCGAACAGCCCGTCCTGGTAGTTCTGCAGCGACCCGATGGACAACTCGAGACGCTGTCGCCTCGTTCCGTGCGCGGTCTCGTCGAGGCCGGCCAGGTACTCGACGGAGGCGGTCAACCCGGCCAGCATCGCGTAGTGCAGCCCGCCGACCTCCAGGCGCGCGGCACCCTTCGCGTCGGTGTCCAACGATTGCGACGGCAGCCTGTCCAGCAACTCCGGGTCGCGGAAGACCAGGGCACCGACACGCGGACCGCCCCACGCGGACGCGTTGACCGCCACCACGTCGGCGCGCAGTTCCTCGATGTCGAGGACTGCGTACGGGGCGGCACCCACGGCGTCGACGACGAGGAGTCCGCCTGCCTCGTGCACCAGATCCGCGGCGACGCGGACGTCGGGAGCCGACCCGACGACGGTCGATGCGGCCGTCATGGCGACCAGGCGGGTGTTGGCCGCGATGAGCTCACCGAACTGCCAACTGGGCAGCTCGCAGGTCTCGATGTCCACCTCCGCCCACTGCACCTGGGCGCCGTATCGGTTGGCGATGCGCAACCACGGGGCGACATTGGCCTCGTCGTCCAGACGGGACAGCACGATGCCCGTCCCCAGCCCGAGACGGGTGCTCAGAGATTCTGCGAGTGCGGTGAGGAGGATGCCGTGGTCCGGACCGAGGACGACGCCCTCCGGTGAACCACCGACCAGATCTGCGACGGCCTGCCGGGCGTCGTCGGCCACCTGCGCGCTGCGGAGCGCGTACGGGTGCCGACCTCTGTGTGTCGACGCGGTCCCGCGGAACGTGGTGGACACCGCGGTGGCCACCCGGTCGGGGATCTGCATACCCAGCTGCGGATCGAGATGGATCCAGCCGTCGCCGAGCGAGGGAAAGAGCCCTCGTACGCGGGCGACGTCGTAGCTCATGCCGCACACTCTAGGCGCCGCCGCGGACATGGAGGTCATGCACGTGAACTCCCCTCGCTACGACCCGGTCGCCGTCCCGGGTGAAGATGGAGGCATGACGTCTTCCTACGAAGCGAACTCGGACGACAACACCGCCGATCACGTCGTCGTCGTCGGACCCGACGGCCGACCCATCGCGATGAGCCCCAGCGAGGCCGCTGCGGCCGCAGCCAGAGCCGATGTGACGGGCGCGAACGACCGCGACGGTGACGAGGAGACTCTGGCCGACATGGTCGAGCAACCCGCGAAGGTCATGCGGATCGGCACCATGATCAAGCAGCTGCTCGAGGAAGTGCGCGCCGCACCGCTCGACGACGCCAGCCGCACGCGGCTCAAGGAGATCCACACGTCGTCGATCCGCGAACTCGAGCAGGGGCTCGCGCCGGAGCTGCGCGAGGAGTTGCAGCGCCTCGCGCTCCCGTTCGGTGAGGACGCGATCCCGTCCGACGCGGAACTGCGCATCGCACAGGCTCAGCTCGTCGGGTGGCTCGAGGGCTTGTTCCACGGAATCCAGACGGCTCTGTTCGCGCAGCAGATGGCGGCGCGCGCCCAGCTCGAGCAGATGCGCCAGGGCGCTCTGCCGCCCGGCGTGTCCATCGGCGGCGGGCCGTCGAGTCAGCACGGCCAGGGCACCGGCCAGTACCTCTGACGGAGTCCGACGGTAGGGTCGTCGGTCGTGGCAGCACCAGCGATCGACTCGGACACCGGGGATTCGAACTCCGGGCAGGCTCCCGCGTCCGATTCGCAGACGTTCGGCCGAGCCGTGCGCGATCTCCGGCAGGGATACGCCCAGCGTGAGCTGTGGCTGAGTCTCGGCTGGCAGGACATCAAGCAGCGCTACCGCCGGTCGGTCATCGGCCCTTTCTGGATCACCATCGCCACCGGTGTCCAGGCTGTCGCCATGGGTTTGCTCTACTCGGTCCTTCTCGACATCGATCTGAAGTCGTTCCTCCCGCACGTCACCGTCGGGCTCATCATCTGGAACCTCATCAGCGCCTCGATCCTCGAGGGCGCGGACGTGTTCGTCGCGAACGAGGGCCTGATCAAACAGCTGCCGTCCGCGCTCAGCGTGCACATCTACCGGCTGGTGTGGCGGCAGGTGCTGCTGCTGGGTCACAACATGCTGATCTACCTGATCATGCTGGCTGTTTTCCGACCGGAACTGCACTGGACCATCGTCATGGCGATACCGGCGTTCTTCCTGATCGTCGTCAACATGGTGTGGGTGTCGTTGCTCTTCGGCATCATCGCCACGCGCTACCGCGACCTGGCGCCGATCCTCGGCAGTGTCGTGACCTTGCTGTTCTTCATGACGCCCATCGTGTGGACCACGGCGAACCTGCAGAAGATGGGCGGAGCCGCTGCCGAGCGCGCCCGGCTGGTCGAGATCAACCCTCTGTTCCACTACCTCGACATTCTCCGCGCCCCGCTGATCGGCGAGGACCAGCAGGCGTACCACTGGTACATCGTGCTGGCGTTCACCGTGGTCGGCTTGGCCGTCACCATGGTGGCGATGCGTACGTTCCGGGCCCGCGTGCCCTACTGGGTCTGATCGGACGAGACACACATGACAGTCAGCATCGAGACGCACGGCGCGTGCGTCGACTTCCCGATCTTCGACGCCAAGACGCGATCGCTGAAGAAGGCCTTCCTGGGCAAGGCCGGCGGCACGATCGGACGTAACGGCAGCGACGTCGTCGTGGTGGAAGCACTGCGGGACATCACGCTGTCGCTGAAGGAAGGCGACCGCGTCGGGCTCGTCGGGCACAACGGCGCCGGGAAGTCGACACTTCTGAGGCTGCTCGCGGGCATCTACGAACCGACGCGTGGCAGCGCCGTCGTTAAGGGACGCGTCGCGCCGGTGTTCGACCTCGGCGTCGGAATGGACCCGGAGATCTCCGGATACGAGAACATCATCATCCGCGGGCTGTTCCTGGGCCAGACGCGCAAACAGATGATGTCCAAGGTGGACGAGATCGCCGATTTCACCGAACTCGGCGAGTACCTCGACATGCCGCTGCGCACCTACTCGACCGGCATGCGCGTCCGCATCGCGATGGGCGTCGTCACCAGCATCGACCCGGAGATCCTGCTTCTCGACGAAGGTATCGGCGCCGTCGACGCCGAATTCATGAAGAAGGCTCGCATCCGGTTGCAGCAACTGGTCGCACGGTCGGGCATCCTCGTGTTCGCCTCGCACTCCAATGAGTTCCTGGCGCAGCTGTGCGATTCGGCGATGTGGATCGACCACGGACATGTGCGCGAGAGCGGCGGCATCGAGGACGTGGTGCGCTCGTACGAGGGCGACGACGCCGGTGACCACGTCCGGCGCGTCATCGACGAGCTCGAGGCTGCCGATCGCGACGACCGTGCCTGAACGCATCGTCGGTGTGGTGGTCACGCACCGTCGTCGCGAACTGCTCGCGCAGTCCCTCGAGGTGTTGACGTCGCAGTCGCGTCCACTGGACCACCTGATCGTCGTCGACAACGCGGACGAACCGGCGGTCCGTGAGCTCGTCGAGAACGCGTCCGTGCAGACCACCTACATCGGCAGCAAGCACAACCTCGGCGGTGCCGGAGGATTCGCGCTGGGGATGCTCCACGCACTCGCCCTGGGCGCGGACCGCGTGTGGCTGGCCGACGACGACGGTCGCCCCGAAGGACCGGACGTTCTCGCGACTCTGCTCGACTGCGCCGAGCGGTACGGCCTCGACGAGGTGTCTCCAGTCGTGTGCGACATCGACGAACCCGATCGCCTCGCCTTCCCTCTGCGGCGCGGCACCGCGTGGAGGCGGTGGCGATCCGAGTTGGGCGAGGAGCAATTGCTGCCGTCGTACGCGTCGCTGTTCAACGGAGCGCTGTTCACGGCTGCCGCGATCGAGGCCGTCGGAGTACCCGATCTGCGGCTGTTCGTCCGAGGCGACGAGGTGGAGATCCACCGCCGTCTCACGCGCTCGGGGCTCGCGTTCGGCACCTGCCTGCAGACCGCCTATCTCCACCCCAACGGATCGGACGAGTTCAAGCCGATCCTCGGTGGCCGCATGCACACCCAGTACCCGGACGACGCGACGAAGCGGTATTTCACTTACCGCAACCGTGGCTATCTGATGTCGCAGCCGGGCATGCGCAAGCTGCTGCCGCAGGAATGGGTGCGCTTCGGGTGGTACTTCGTCGTCACCACGCGCGACCCGAAGGGGCTGCGCGAATGGTTGCGTCTGCGCAAGCTCGGCCGGGATGAGTACTTCCGCAAACCCTGAACTACGGTATGTCCCCATGACGAGTGGACGGTGCGGGTAATGCAGTGGAGCCGACGCGTCAGAGCCTCCGCGCGGGGCAAGGTCGTGCAGGCCGTCCAGGACGCCGTGGCGCCCGAGGCCGACCGTCGACACAGTGAGCTCGTCGACATCTTGAGAGGCCAGGCGAAGACCATCGCCGACCTGCAGGAGTCGATCTCGACACTCGAGTTCCGGATGCGCCGGGACATCCCCTTCGCGTCGGACATCGAAGCCACGGCATCCAGCGCGGATTTCGTCGAGCAGCACATGCCGCGGACGCGCGCGTTCACGCATCCGAACCTCACGCTGCGTCACGCACTGAACGCCGTGTCGATCGACGGTATGGCCCTCGAGTTCGGCGTCGCGTCGGGAAGCACCTTGACGACGATCGTCGACGAATGGACGCGGGCAGCGAACGTCGGAGTCGTCGTCGGATTCGACACCTTCACCGGCCTGCCGGAGACCTGGCGTACCGGATTCGAGGCCGGCACGTTCGCGCAGGACGCGCTTCCCGATGTTCCCGGCGCCCATCTGGTCAAGGGCACGTTCCAGCAGACCCTCGGGCCGTTCCTGTCGAAGAATCGCGGCCCTGTCGCGTTCCTTCATCTCGACGCGGACCTGTATTCGTCGACCGACTTCGTACTGCGCCGACTCGAGTCGCGGCTGGCTCCCGGCACCGTCATCGTGTTCGACGAGTTCTTCAACTTCCCCGGCTGGGCAGCACACGAATATCAGGCGTGGACGGAATTCGTCGCACGCACCGGGGTGACGTTCGAGTACCTCGCCTACACGTCCAACGGCGAGCAGGTCGCGGTCAGACTCACGTAGTGGGGCCGTCGAGCCCGTAGAGGCGCGCCCAGTTCTCGCGGCTCGTCAGAGCGGGAAGGGCAGCACGGAACTGGCGCTGCGCTTCCGGGCCTTCGGCACGGAAGCGTGTCATGACGTCCTTGAGACGCTTGGCCACCACCTTGGCCTCGGCCACGTCACGACGGCGCACCCGCACGCCGGACTGCGAGGCGTCCGCCACCACGGCCCGATCGAACAGCGACACGTGCCACCAATGCGCGTCCGCAGCAGGGATGTACGCGAACTCGCCGCGAACGCCGCCTCGGAACTGATCCCGGACGCGTTTCAGGAGAACAAGATCGAGCATCTTGTTGTTGGGGGTGTACCCCGCAGGACTGGTGACCAGATCGGACGACACGACGCCGGGGATCGCACTGGCGGGATGCTTCACCGTCTCCGCATGTTCGTTGCGCATCGCCCGTACCGATTTCAGCACCGACTGTCCACCGTCGTCGAGTATCGACGGACCCGCGAGGAAGTCCTCGATCGCCTGCAACGACGTGTGAGCGAGGCCGTACTGCATCGAGACCGCGAACTGCGAGATCTCCCGTGTGAGCAGCTTGCTCAGCGACTTCACGTCGAAATCGCTGTGCAGGGCCGCGGCGATCAGTGAGTTCCGCGCACTGAAGTACTTCGCCCAGTCGTCGCGGTCCTTCCAATGGAAATCGGCATGCCAGACACCTGCGTTGGGAAGTGTCGCCGTTGCGAAACCATGTGCCCTGGCGCGGATTCCGAACTCGATGTCGTCCCATTGAAAGAACATGGGCAGCGGCAGGCCGATTTCCGACACGACCTCGGCGGGGATCAGACACGACCACCACGCGTTGTACCCGGCATCGACACGCTTGTTCTGACGCTTCTCGGTCAGATCTGCATCGTGCAGCGAATTAGCCGACCAGCGACCGGCTTTCAACTTCGGCAGATCCGCCTCCTCGCCACTGACATGAAGGTTGAGCGGGTTCATGAGGTAGAGCATCTGGGCGCCGACGAGGGTCGGCGTCACCGTCACGTTCGCGAAGGCATTCATCCGCAGGATGCTTTCCGGCTCGCACAGGATGTCGTCGTCCATCAGGATGACGTTGGCGTGCTCGTTGATCGCGGTGATCTCGAACATTCCTCGCGTGAACCCGCCCGCCCCACCGAGATTGGGTTGCTGGATGTAGACGAGCTTGTCGCCGAGGATCTCCCGGACCTCCGCGAAGAGCGGACGGTCGGCCACGACGTCGGTGCCCTGGTCGACCACGAACACCGCATCCAATCCCGCGACCAGTTGCTCGTCCGCAGCGAGCGCGGCAAGGGTTTCGGCGCAGTCGGCGGCGCGATTGAACGTGCAGATGGCAATAGCGGCCGGCCGAACGACCGTGGGAGCAGCCACCGTCCATTCGACGGCGGACAGTCGGAGTCGGTCCTCGACCGCCGCGATCTCGATCCACAGATATCCACCGTCGAGGAAGCTGTCGACCGGCGAGGTCAGTGACTGCCGTCCGGTGCCGCTGACACGCACCGTGGTCACCGTGCGATCGTTTCCCCCGGAATCCGATGCTCTCAATCGGACCTCGCCGGCGCCCTCGTGATCGAAAGACACGGTGACCTCGGTGACCGTCGTCCACCGCTGGAAGTAGCTCGCGGCGAAGCGTCCGAAGTAGGTGTCGGTGTCGACGGACGCGCCCTGCTCGACCGTGACGTCGAACCTGCGGCGGTGGACGTCACCGACCGTGATCGACGCGTACAGGTCGTCGGAGACCCGGCTGGACGGGCCCGCGAACGTTCCGCGCTGCACGACCAGACGAGTCGGCGCCTCGTGCTCGACCATGGTCCGTCGTACCGCGGCGAGGTTGTTGGATCGCGCATCGACATTCACGGAATTGCTCATCACACTCTCCTATGGATCTGCGGTGTGAGCCACCACTGTGCCGAACCACGTCGAACGACGAATCCGACGATATCAACCGATCGGGCTGTCTTCGCCCCGGCGTGAACGGGCGCGCCGCCGCCCGACCAGGCCCACTCCGATCGACATGATCACGACCACTGCGGTGGCCAGCGCTGCCGCCACTCGTCCCACCGCGAGCCCCGGTGACGAATACGTCACCTGCAACAGTCCGCTTCCGGCGGGCACGTCGACGGCGAGAAGTCCCGCCGGACCCTCCCTCACGGCGACAGGCGATCCGTCGAGTGTGGCGTCGTACCCGGGCCAGGCAAGCCGGGAGAAGACGACGGTCCCGGCCGCCCGAGCATCGATCCGAAGAGTCTCCTCGGACGGAGCACTCGACACCGTGCGGTACGTGACCTGCGACGACGACCAGGTCGCCGGTCCGGCTCCGGTGACATCCACGTCATCGCGCGTCCAGACCACCCGTGCGCCGTCGGACGCCGCGACACGCCACCCCGGCGGCGGGGGGCCGGACGTCGCCTCCGGGAGCAGCGTTCGTTGCAGGACGAGTGTGGACACCCCCATGACGTCGACGAGGGGTGCGTCGACCGTCTGCGACGCCGGCGCGAACACGCGATCGAACGCGTCGGCACAGACAGCTCCGCGGTAATCCATGCAGAGCGTCTCCGCGAACGTGTCGAAGCCCATACCGGTGTAACTCGCCACTGTCTGCGCACCGGTAGCGCGGCCGAGGTTTCCGAACAGCAGCCTGCCGGCGTCGCTGTCCTCGGTGGTCACGGTCGATCGGTCTGCCAGTTGGAGCACGGTGCCCCGATAGAACTGCGAGCCGGCACGCATCCGGTCCAGCGAGATCGCCGCAGAACCTCCCTCGGGAGGCTCTTCGGGTTCCGGCTCCGACGACGGAAGCGGTTGCGCGGCGGACGGGAACGACGAGGTCTGCACAGCCAGCACCGCCGTCGTTCCCACGGTCGCTATCACCACCATCAGCACCGTCGCCCCACGTCGACCGGCGACGACCATGGCCGACACGAACACGGCAACCACCACGAGCCCGACGAGGTGCGTCAGTGACAGGTCCGGTCGGACAGCCCAGGACAGATAGCCGCCGAGGAGGATCGCCGCACCGGTGAGGCCCGCACGCCGCCGGACGTGGTCGCGCGCGAGGCCGGCGGACAGCGCGACGGCAACGACGATCGCCACCACCAGATAAAGGTATTCGACCAGCCGGAAGGGCCACCGGAAGAGCCAGACGTTGGACGGGGCCAGACTGGCAAGGAAATAGAAGCCGCCGACGACGGCAAGACCTGCCGATCCGGAGAAGCGTTTCCGAAGCGAAGGCCAGCGGAGCCATGGGAGGAGCGGCAGGAAGAACCAGGCGAAGTAGGTCGACGGGACTCCCTCGAGTCGTTCCCCTCCCCAGTTCGAGATGGACGGTAGGTAGGTCGGCGAGCTGCCGGCCACCAGATCACCGATGTCGGGGACGAGGAACGTGTCGTTGGCGATCGTGGCCAGAGACTGCCTACTGGTCACGGCGCTGGACCCGAGCAGCGGCAGGAAGACCATCAAGGCGACGGCCCCCACACATGCCCCCGTGATCGTGAGCATGGCGAGGCGTGCACGGTCGCCTCGGACCAGCAGCTCCACACCGACCGCCACGAGCACCACGACGAGCCCGAGGGGCGCGTACGGGTTGCCTGCCGTCATCGCCAGGAATCCGAACACGAAGGGCACGAGTGCGGGCAGTCGGCCGAGCGAGAACATCCGGCAGGACCACCAGAAGTGGACGACCCAGGTGAAGGCCGCGAGTCCGGCAGGCCATCCGGCAGCTTCGTACCAGAGCGTGAGGCCCGAGACCGGCAGTGCGATCGCGACGAGGTACGCCGGTGAGCACCGTGCGCCGTAGGACCGCGCCAGCAGGTAGACGCCGACACCCAGAATTGCTGTCATCTCGGCCGCGACGACGAACGCGGCCAGCGCGAGATCGTCGAAATAGGACACGATCACGAAGTTGACCAGGTTCACCGGGTTCCAGATGCCGGTCAGCGCCTCGGCCGCGTAATTGCCACCCATCCATCCGGACGGGTCCATCGTGATCCACGTGCCACTGCGCAACTGGGATCCGAATACGTGCCACAACGGCGCGAATTGCTCGTACATGTCGCCGACGTAGAAGAACAACGTGCCGCGCCACTGCGCCAGAGACGCGAGAAGGCCTACCGTCACGGCCACCAGGACGACGCCGAGGACATCCGGCGCGCGCCGCCCGTGGCGTGGATCCGCCCGTGGTTCGTCGACGGTTTCGACCCCTGCCGTCATCGCAACCCGGCCTGCGCAGATGACGGCTCGTGGCTGCGCGTCAGGATCCTCTTGGACAGCACGAAGGTGAACGGGATGGCGACGACCGCCGCGACGAGCGGGGCGATGCGCTCGTCCATCCCCACGCCGTCGACCAGGGCGATCACGCCCACCGTCGTCACGACGTAGTTGACCACGTTGCCGAGCGGAAAGAGGGCGAACTTACGCCAGGTCGGCGGCGTGCGAAAAGTCCAGTAGCAGTTCAGGAAGAAGGATCCCACCATCGCCACGACGATGGCCATCAGGTGTGCGGCGATGTACGGGACGACGAGTCGCAGAAGCAGGTAACTGCCGTAGTAGACCGTGGTGTTGACGACGCCCACGACGGCGAATCGCACCACGCCGGGAACCGCCGCTGCGATCGACTCGCGGCGACCGGAGGGGTGGGGCACGTCGGCCGTCACTCCGTATCGTCCGCACTGTCCCGAGCGACCCGGCGGCGGCGGACCGCCCTGCTCGGAGCGTCGCCGCTCTCGGTTTCCGCCACGAGAAAGTGCGGCCGTTGCTTCGTCTCGTAATAGATCCGACCGACGTATTCGCCGATCACGCCGAGGAACATCAGCTGAAGCCCTCCCAGCCCGATGATTGCGGCCACCAGCGTGACGTACCCCGGAACCGATACGCCCGCGACGATCGCCGCGATGACGAGAAAGAGAACGTATGCCAGCCCCAGCGCCATCACCGACGCGCCGATGTAGATCGCCAGTCGGACGGGCGCGTTGTTGAACGACATGATGCCGTCGATGCCGTAGTTGACCAACCGCCGGAAGGACCATTTGCTGACACCGCCGCCCTGACGAGCGACGTTCTTGTAATCGACTGTGGCCGTAGGGAAACCGATCCAGGAGAACAGGCCCTTGGAAAACCTGTTGTATTCACCCATTTGCAGCAGCGCATCCACGGCGCGCCTGCTGAGCAGTCGGAAGTCGCCGGCTCCGTCCTGCATGTCCACGTCCACGAGTCGATTGACGGCGCGGTAGTACAACCGGGCGAAGGCGGTACGCCCGAAGGAATCACCGTCTCTGGTGCGACGAGCGACCACCTGGTCGTAGCCCTCTGCGTGAAGCCGCAGCATGTCGATGATCAGCTCGGGCGGATGCTGCAGGTCTGCATCCATGATGACGACGGCATCGCCCTTGGCGTAGACGAGACCGGCCAACATGGCCGATTCCTTGCCGAAATTGCGGCTCAGCGAGATGTAGCGGATGCGCGAATCCTCGAGATTGAGACGACGCATGATGGCGACGGTGTCGTCCTTACTACCGTCGTCCACGAGGATGACCTCGACGTCCGGATCCGTCGGTGCGAGCTGCTCGAGCAGGCGCTCTGCGAGGTCGAGTAGAACGTCTTCCTCGTTGTGACACGGGACGACCACCGACAGCAACACGACAACTCCAAGACGGGCGCGGAAAGCCGCCGATGGGCGGCCCGAACCCGGTCAGTGTGGCACAGGGTCACAGCGACGTAACAATGGACACTCGGTCCCTAAACCGCCCCCGGTCAGGTGATGCGCTCCCCTCCTGCCGCGTAAGCGGCCTCGGTGGTCTGTTTCCGAGCCTGCCACCAGGCGGGATTGCTCCGGTACCAGTCGATGGTGGCGGTGAGGCCGGCGCGGAAGTCGGTGTAGGTGGGTGTCCAGCCGAGTTCGGTGCGCAGGCGGGTGCTGTCGATGGCGTAGCGCAGGTCGTGGCCGGGGCGGTCGGTGACGTGGTCGTAGTCGTTGGTGTCGTGGCCGCAGAGTTCGAGGATGGTTTCGACGACGGTCCGGTTGTCGGTTTCGCCGTCGGCGCCGATGAGGTAGGTCTGCCCGAGGGCGCCGTTGTCGATGATGGTCCAGACGGCGGTGTTGTGGTCGTCGACGTGGATCCAGTCGCGGACGTTGAGTCCGGCGCCGTAGAGCTTGGGGCGGGTGCCGGTGAGGACGTTGGTGATCTGGCGGGGGATGAACTTCTCGACGTGTTGGTAGGGCCCGTAGTTGTTGGAGCAGTTCGAGAGGGTGGCGCGGACGCCGAAAGAGCGGGTCCAGGCGCGCACGAGCAGGTCGCTGGAGGCCTTGGTGGAGGAATAGGGCGAGGACGGGTTGTAGGGGGTGGTCTCGGTGAACCGTGCGGGGTCATCCAGTTCGAGATCGCCGTAGACCTCGTCGGTGCTGATGTGGTGGTAGCGCACGTCGTGGGTGCGGACTGCCTGGAGCAGGGTGGTGGTGCCGATGATGTTGGTGTGGACGAACGGCCAGGGGTCGCCGAGGGAGTTGTCGTTGTGTGATTCGGCGGCGAAGTGGACGACGAGGTCGGTGTCGGCGACGAGGCGGTCGACGAGGGCGGTGTCGGTGATGTCGCCGTGGACGAAGGTGATGTGGTCGGCGACGGGGTCGAGGGAGGCCTTGTTGCCGGCGTAGGTGAGGGCGTCGAGGACGGTGATCGCGATGTCGGGGCGGGTGCGGGCGGTCAGGTGTACGAAGTTCGCGCCGATGAATCCGGCGCCACCGGTCACGAGCATTCTCATGGGCGGCACTTTACGTCGAGCGACGCCGACCAGCGCGGTCTGAAAGACTTCACGATCATGCGGGGAATCATTCTGGCCGGGGGAACCGGCTCACGGCTGCACCCGATCACACGGGGTGTCAGCAAACAGTTGGTTCCCGTCTACGACAAGCCGATGATCTACTACCCGCTCTCGACACTGATGCTGGCCGGAATCAGGGACATCCTGGTCATCACCACCGCGCAGGACGCCGACCAGTTCCGACGGTTGCTCGGCGACGGGTCGCATTTCGGGATCTCGCTGACCTACACGGTGCAACACGAGCCGAACGGCCTGGCGCAGGCCTTCGTCCTCGGCGCCGATCACATCGGCACCGACGACACCGCACTGGTGTTGGGCGACAACATCTTCTACGGCCCCGGCCTCGGCTCACAACTGTCGCGGTTCGACAACCTCACCGGCGGTGCAGTATTCGCCTACGAGGTGTCAGACCCGTCCGCGTACGGCGTGATCGAGTTCGACCGCGCCGGACGGGCGATCTCGATGGAGGAGAAGCCCACCGAGCCGCGGTCCAACTTCGCGGTACCGGGGCTGTACTTCTACGACAACGACGTCGTGTCCATCGCCCGCGATCTGCAACCCTCGCCCCGCGGTGAGTACGAGATCACGGACATCAACCGGCACTACCTCGACGCCGGCACTCTCCAGGTAGAGGTGTTGCCGCGCGGAACCGCCTGGCTCGACACCGGCACGTTCGACTCGCTTCTCGACGCGTCCAATTACGTGCGCACCATCGAGCAACGCCAGGGCCTCAAGATCGGCGCCCCGGAAGAAGTGGCGTGGCGCCGCGGATTCATCACCGACGACCAGCTGGTCGAGCAGGCGAACGCTTTGGTCAAATCCGGATACGGGACCTATCTGCTCAACCTTCTGGAGCGAGGACGACACACGTGAACATCCGAGAGCTGTCCATCGCCGGGGCGTACGAATTCGCCCCGCGTCAGTTCGGGGACGACCGCGGTGTGTTCTTCGAGTGGTTCAAGTCCTCCGAGTTCACCGCGGCGACCGGCCGGCCGCTGGACCTGTTGCAAGCGAACTGCTCGGTGTCCGCGGCCGGGGTGCTCCGCGGAATCCACGTGACGCTGAACCCACCGGGGCAGGCCAAGTACGTCACCTGCGTACGAGGCGCGTTCCTCGACGTGATCGTCGACCTGCGAGTGGACTCCCCGACCTACGGCACCTGGGACAGCGTCCTGATCGACGACGTCGACCGCCGCGCGGTGTACCTGTCCGAGGGACTGGGGCATGCGATCCTCTCGCTCGAAGACCAGTCCACGGTGATGTACCTGTGCTCGCTCGAATACGCCCCCGAGCTGGACCGCGACATCGACCCCCTCGACCCCGACCTGGCGATCGACTGGCCCACCCACGGCCGCGACGGCACCCCGCTGACCTACCAACTCTCCGACAAGGACGCCGCAGCACCCGCCTTCGCGGACTGGCGCATCAGCGGAGTTTGAAGATCACCGCTCGCTGAACGACGAAGTTGATCACCGTCGCCGTGCCCTGCGCGATGACGAACGCGGCAGCGCTGTAGACGATCGTCTCCGGCCACAGGTGGCCGAACAGTGTGTAGAGAAGGTTCTGGACACCGAAGGTCGCCAGGTAGAGCACCACGACGGCGACGAAGCGGGCTCGCGACGGCGCTGCGGCGAACGTCCACCGCCTGTTGATCAGGTAGGCCACGGTCGTGCCGACGACGAAACCGGCCGCCTTGGCCAGGGAGAGCTGGACGTCGAGCCCGTACTGGAGCGCGATCGTGATGCTGAAATCGACGATGGCCGACAGCACGCCCGTCGCCAGGAATCGCAGGATCTGCGTCTTCAGGTCGAGTGCGTCGTCGGCAGTGTTCTCCGTGACGGGGATCTCGACGGGGAGAGGAACGTGCTGGTGATCGTCTGATGACACAGAGCGTCAGCGTACTGGGCCTGCCACTGCCTGTAACCTGACGAACGATGTCCATCACCGAAATGCCACCCACCAGTGCGCGCACCCTCACCGGGTGGGCACGTACCGCGCCCACCACGGCGCAGGTGCTGACCACGTCCGATCCCGAAGTCGTGGTCGCTGCGATCACCCGGGTCGCGGAGCAGAACGAGAGCAAGCCGTCGCATCTGCGGCGCGGCGTCATCGCCCGCGGCCTCGGTCGTTCCTACGGCGACAACGCTCAGAACGGCGGCGGTCTGGTCGTCGACATGAGCCAGCTGAACCGCATCCACTCGATGAACGCCGAGACCCACATCGTCGACGTCGACGGTGGCGTCAACCTCGACCAGCTGATGCGCGCCGCGTTGCCCCTGGGCCTGTGGGTGCCGGTGCTGCCGGGCACGCGCCAGGTCACCATCGGTGGAGCCATCGGTTGCGACATCCACGGCAAGAACCATCACAGCGCCGGCAGCTTCGGCAACCACGTGCGCTCGATGGAACTGCTGCTTGCCGACGGCACCGTCCGGCACATCACGCCCACCGGTCCCGACGCTCCCCTGTTCTGGGCCACCGTCGGCGGTAACGGCCTCACCGGCATCATCCTGCGCGCCACCATCGAGATGACGCCGACGGAGACCGCGTACTTCATCGCCGACGGTGACGTCACGGCGAGCCTCGACGAGACCATCGCGATCCACAGCGACGGCAGCGAGAGCAAGTACGACTACTCGAGCGCCTGGTTCGACGCCATTTCCGGGCCGCCGAAGCTCGGTCGCGCCGCCCTGTCCCGCGGTTCGCTGGCCACGCTCGATCAGCTCCCGGCCAAGCTGCAGAAGGATCCGCTGCGCTTCAGCGCGAAGCCGCTGTTCACGTTCCCGGACGTCTTCCCCAACGGTCTGGCGAACAAGTACACGTTCGGGCCGATCGGCGAGCTCTGGTACCGCAAGTCGGGTACCTACCGCGGCAAGGTTCAGAATCTGACGCAGTTCTACCACCCGCTCGACATGTTCGGAGAGTGGAACCGTGCGTACGGATCCGCCGGTTTCCTGCAGTACCAGTTCGTGGTGCCGCCGACCGCCGTCGAGGAGTTCAAGAAGATCATCCGCGACATCCAACGCTCGGGTCACTACTCGTTCCTCAACGTGTTCAAGCTGTTCGGCGCCGGCAACGACGCGCCGCTGAGCTTCCCCATCGAGGGATGGAACGTCTGCGTCGACTTCCCCATCAAGGCGGGCCTCGGCGAATTCGTCGCAGAGCTGGACAAGCGCGTCCTCGAATTCGGTGGTCGTCTCTACACGGCCAAGGATTCGCGGACGTCCGCCGAGACGTTCCACGCGATGTACCCGCGCATCGACGAGTGGATCGCGATCCGCCGATCCGTCGACCCCACGGGCGTTTTCGCCTCCGATATGGCCAGAAGGTTGGAACTGCTGTGACGATCGACGCTGTGGGTAACCCGCAGACAATTCTCGTACTGGGCGGAACGAGCGAGATCGGTCTCGCCATCACCGAGGAGTACCTGTCCTCGTCCCCGGCGCGCGTCATCCTCGCCGCACTGCCGAACGATCCCCTGCGTGACGACGCCGTCGCGCAGCTCACCGCCAAGGGCGCGAAGTCCGTGGAGGTCATCGACTTCGACGCACTGGACACCGCATCGCACCCGAAGGTCGTCGACGCGGCGTGGTCGAAAGGTGACGTCGACGTCGCGATCGTCGCGTTCGCGGTCGACTTCGATCCCGAACTGCTGTGGCAGGACCAGCGCAAGGCCGTTCTGACGGCGAACATCAACTACACGGCGTCCGTGTCGGTGGGCGTCCTTCTCGGCGAGAAGATGAAGGCGCAGGCCTTCGGCCGGATCATCGTCATGTCGTCGGTGGCCGGCGAGCGTGTGCGACGCTCCAACTTCGTCTACGGCTCCACCAAGGCCGGACTCGACGGCTTCTACCTCGGTCTCGGAGAAGCGTTGCGCGAGTTCGGGCCTCGTGTGACCGTCATCCGTCCGGGCATGGTGCGCACCAAGTTCAGCGCCCATGTGAAGGAAGCGCCGCTGACTGTCGACAAGGAAGACATCGCCAAGCTGGCCGTGTCCGCGTCCCGCAAGGGCAAGGATCTGGTGTGGGCACCGGGGCCGTTCCGCTTCGTCATGATGGCGCTGCGCCACGTGCCGCGTCCGATCTTCCGCAAACTCCCCATCTGAGTCGGCGGTGCAGACCACAGCACCGGCGCGAACGTCACTGACGACTCTCGCCGAGGCGGTTCTCGGCGCCGTGGTCGCAGTGCTGGTATCGGCTGTAGGTCTCGTCGCGTTCTCACTGGTGCAGTGGCCGGCGTTCAACTCGTCCAACGTCACACGCGCCGTGGCAACCGTGGGGCAGGTCGCTACCCTCGCCGTGCTCGCTGCGTCGGTGCTGATGATCCGCGCGCAGCGCGCACCTCGGGTGGCGACGCTTCTCTCGTGGGTCGGGTTGTCGGGCTTCGTCACCGTCACCCTGGGCATGCCGCTCGCGGCGACGAAGCTCTACCTCTTCGGCATCTCGGTCGATCAAGAGTTCCGCACCGAGTACCTGACGCGGTTGACCGACTCCCCCGCATTGGCGGACATGACGTACGCGGATCTGCCGCCGTACTACCCGGCCGGGTGGTTCTGGGTCGGCGGCCGTGTTGCCGACGCCCTGGGCATGGACGGGTGGGAGGCGTACAAGCCGTACGCGATCGCGTCGCTCGCCGTGGCCGCAGTGGTCTCACTCGTACTGTGGCGCAGCCTCGTTCGCGCCGATCTTGCCGTGCTGGTCGCTCTCAGTGTGACCGCTCTGGCCGTCGCCTACGCCTCACCCGAGGCGTACGGCGCCGTCATCGCCATCATGATCCCGCCCGTGCTGATCCTGGCGTGGGGTGCGCTGCATCGTCCCGGGTCGACGCGTCGGGCAGGGTGGGGCGCGGTCGTCGGCACCGGCCTCTTCCTGGGCGTCGCCGCCACCGTGTACACGCTCTATCTCGGCATCGCCGCGTTCACCGTCGTGGTGATGGCGGCGGTCTCCGCCGGGATGCGATACCGCGAACGGCGGTCGTTCACCGCACTCGTCGATCCCGCTCTGCGGCTCGCCGTCATCGCCGGTATCGCCGGGCTTCTCGCCCTGGTGGTGTGGGCGCCGTATCTACGGGCTTCGCTGACAGGGAGCACGGCCGCGAGCGGTACGGCGCTGCACTACCTGCCCGATTCCGGCGCCGAACTGCCCTTCCCCATGGCACGCTTCACTCTCCTCGGCGCACTGTGCCTGGTGGGCACGATCTGGATCGTGGTGCGAGCGAAGGACTCCCGTCGTGCGCAGGCCTTGGGACTCGGCGTCGTCTCGGTCTACGGATGGTCGCTCCTGTCGATGCTCGCCACCGTTGCGGGCACGACACTTCTGGGCTTCCGGTTGGAATCGGTCCTCATCCTTCTCCTCGGCGCTGCAGGTGTGTTCGGCGTCGTCGACGGATCGCGCGCCTTGTACCTGATCGCGAGCGAGTCGCCGCGGGTGCGCACCGTGTCCGTCGCCGTCGGCGTGGTGGGCGCCGTCGCATTCGCTCAGGACATCCCCCACGTCCTGCAGAACGAGATCACCGTCGCCTACACGGATACGGACGGTGACGGCGTTCGCGCGGATCAGCGTCCCCCCAGCGCCGTGTCGTACTACGCCGAGATCGACGAGGCACTGATGTCGATCCGCCCCGAGCCGCGGTCGGACACCGTCCTGCTGACCTCGGACACCACGTTCCTGGCCTACTACCCGTACTTCGGTTTCCAGGGGCTCACCTCGCACTACGCCAACCCGTTGGCCGAGTTCCAGGCACGTGCCGCAGCCGTCGAATCGTGGGCCGACCTGGACAGCAGCGACGCCCTCATCGGTGCACTGGACGATCTGCCGTGGCGCGCACCGGACGCTTTCCTGTTCCGCCGCGGCGCCGACGGGTACACCTTGCGCCTCGCGGAGGACGTCTACCCGAACGACCCCAACGTGCGCCGCTACACCGTGTCCTACCCCGAGTCACTATTCGACGATCCACGCTTCGAGATCCGCGAGATCGGGCCCTTCGTTCTCGTGGTGCGCACATGACGACCGGTACGACCGTCGACACCGAGCCGGAGAGCTCGCCCAGTCCGAAGACTTCCCGGCGCCCCGATATCCTCGCCGCGGCGGTCTACACGGCGCTGTCCGTCCTGATCCTCCACAACCAGTGGCAGCACCTGCGGTCGGAGTACCTGCGGTTCAGCGGCCAGGACCAGACCATGTGGGAATGGTTCTTCGCCGTCACCGCGCGGTCGGTCACCCACCTCGAGAACCCGTTCTTCACGGATCTGCAGAACGCCCCCGACGGGGTGAACATGATGGCCAATACCGCGATGCTCGGTTTGTCCGTCCCGCTGACCCCGATCACGCTGGCATTCGGAGCGTCCACGACGTTCGCCCTGGCCCTCACGCTCGGCCTCGCCACTACCGCTTTCGGGTGGTACTTCCTGTTCTCCCGCACCGTCGTCCGGTCCAGGGCAGCGGCCGGGCTCGGCGGCCTGATCTGCGGGTTCGCGCCCGGCATGATCTCCCACGCCAACGCGCACCCCAACTTCGTCGTACTGGGGGTGCTCCCCTTCATCCTCTACGTGGTGCTCCGCATCGCCGAGGGAGAGCGACCGCGTCGGAACGCGGTGGTGTTAGGACTGCTGGTCGCCTGGCAGGTCCTCCTCGGCGAGGAACCGCTGCTCATCTTCGCCGTGGCGGTACTCCTGCTGCTGGTTCTGTACGGGGTGCAGCGACCTCGTGAGGTGGGGGCGATGGTCGCGCGCTCGGCGCTTCCCGTCCTCGGAGCAGCAGTCCTCACGGCCGTGCTCGTCGCGGTGCCTCTCTGGTGGCAGTTCCTGGGCGCCCAGAGCTACACGCACCTGGACCACAACCTGCCGGGCAACGACCTCGTCTCGCTGATCCAGTTCCCTCCGCAGTCGCTGTGGGGAGCGGCGTTCCCCATGGAGGACGTCGCGCTGAACCCGACCGAACAGAACGCCTACTTCGGCATCCCTCTGCTTCTCGTCGTCGTCGCAGCGACCGTCGTTCTGCGCCGTCGCCCCGTGGCCGTCGCCGCGTTCGTTTCCGTGCTCGTCCTCATGGTCATGTCGCTGGGTGTGCAACTGGTCGTCGACGAGACGGAGACCGGTATCACGCTGCCCGGGGAGTACCTCGACCGTCTTCCGCTGCTGCAGTCGGTCCTCGAGACGCGGTTCGTACTCGCCGCGGTACCGGCGATGGCGCTGTTGCTCGCGATGGTCACCGACGAACTCCTGACGCGGCCCGGATCGCGTCGTCACGCGGTGGTGTGGACCGGAGCGCTCTCCCTCGCGCTCGTCCCGCTGGCACCGACCCCTCTGCCGACGGCCGATCGCGGTGAGACCCCGGCCTTCCTCGCCGACGGCATTTGGCGTGAGTACGTCGATCAGGGCTCCATCCTCACCGTCCCGGTCCCGAACCCCGGGACTGCCGCGGCGCTGCGGTGGCAGGTGGCCACCGGGCTCGAGTACCGCATCGCCGGCGGCTACTTCGTCGGACCCAGCGGCATGGCCGACGGGGAGGCGAAGTACGGCGCGATCGACCGTCCGACGGCCAAGCTGCTGGGCACCGTCGGGCGCACGGGCATCGTCCCCACCCTCTCGGACCAGCAGCGCGCCACGGCACGCGAGGACCTGAGCTTCTGGGACGCGGACGTCGTCATGGTTCCGCCGACGGACCACCAGGACGAGCTGCGCGATACCGTCGACGACCTTCTGGGCCAGGGCGCCACGGACATCGACGGGACCTACGTGTGGGACGTCCGATGACGGCGCGGTACACCTGCGCTCCGTCAGCGGATTCTGGTCTCGTCCGCCTCGTCGCCTAGCATCGGAGCGTGCCGAAGACCCTCGCCGACTCGACCATCGAACCACCGGCCCCCTCGGTACCCGGACGCTCCGCCTTCGCCCGGATCAAAATCGTCGCCGTCGTCACCGGACTGCTCGGCGCACTTCTGGCAGTCCTCGCCCCGTTCCTCCCCGTCGAGCAGGACGCCGCGTCGCTCACGTGGCCGCAGGACGGGTCCTTCACCAGCGTGGAAGCGCCCCTGGTGTCGTACAACCCCCTCGCCCTCTCCGCCGCGGTGCCGTGCCGGGTCCTGGCCGACGCACCCGCCGACACGGTCGTCCTGTCCACCGTCGCACCGCAGGCACCGGACGCCCGCCGCGTCGGCCTCGTGATCGGCACCGACGACGCGGGCGCCGTCTCCGTCGTCCTGCGGGATCAGTTGCTGCTGTCCGTCCCTGCCGAGACGGTGCGCTCGTGCGACGAGTTGACCGTGTCCTCGACACCGGAGGCCACCACGGCCACCGTCGGTGAGCTGACCGGCACCGTCCCGGGCGACCAGCGGCCGCAGACCGTCGGAATCTTCAGCGGGCTGACCGGCGCGGCCCCCGCCGACCTGTCGGTACGTGTCGACATCGACTCCCGATTCTCGTCGTCACCCTCCACGCTCAAACTGCTGGCGATCGTCCTCGGCGGACTTCTGGCCGTCGTCTCACTGGTCGCCCTGCACCGTCTTGACGATGCGGACGGACGACGCGCCCGCCGGTTCTTCCCCCGGCACTGGCTGCGTCTCACCGGTATCGATGTCGTGGTGCTGGGAACGCTGCTTCTCTGGCACTTCATCGGTGCGAACACCTCGGACGACGGCTATCTGCTCAACATGGCGAGGGTGTCCGAGCACTCCGGGTACATGGCCAACTACTACCGCTGGTTCGGTGTCCCCGAGGCGCCGTTCGGCATGCCGTACTACGACGCGCTCGCAGCGCTGGCCAAGGTGTCCACCGCCAGCCCGTGGATGAGGCTGCCCGCGCTGATCGCCGCGATTCTGTGCTGGTTGATCATCAGCCGGGAGGTCATTCCGCGCCTGGGCCGCGCGGTGCGGACGCGCCCGGTCGCCGTGTGGACGGCGGGTCTGGTGTTCCTGGCGTTCTGGTTGCCCTACGACAACGGCCTGCGTCCCGAGCCGGTCATCGCGCTCGGCGCGCTGCTGACGTGGTGCTCGATCGAGCGCGCCATCTCGACAGGTCGACTGCTTCCGGCCGCGGTCGCGGTCGTCATCGCGGCGTTCTCGTTGGCCGCCGGGCCGACCGGACTGATCGCTATCGCCGCTTTGCTGGCGGGGTCGAGGCCCGTCCTGCAGATCATCGTGCGTCGCCGCAAGGCCGTGGGCCTGCCCGCACTGCTCGCACCGATCCTGGCTGCCGGGACGGTGGTGCTGTTCGCCGTCTTCGCCGATCAGACCGTCGCCTCGGTGCTCGAGGCGACCCGTGTGCGGTCGGCGGTGGGACCCAACGTCAAGTGGTTCGACGAGCGCTACCGCTGGGACGCGCTGCTGAACATCTCGCCGGACGGATCACTGGCCAGACGTTTCGCGGTGTTCGCGATGCTCCTCTGCCTGGTGACCTGCCTGGTCGTCATGCTGCGCCGCGGAGGCCGCATCCCGGGAACGTCGCTGGGTCCGTCCCGGCGCATCCTCGGCATCGTCGCCGGCGCTCTCGCCCTCATGATGTTCACCCCGACCAAGTGGACCCACCACTTCGGTGTGTACGCGGGCCTGGCCGGTTCGCTGGCTGCCCTTGCCGCAGTCGCGGTGATCTCGGCGACCGAACGGTCCCCGCGCAACCGCACGCTGTTCACGGCGGCGGTCCTGTTCCTCACCTCGCTCGCCTTCACCGGATCGAACGGGTGGTGGTACGTCTCGAGCTACGGCGTGCCGTGGTTCGACAAGCCGCCGTCCATCGCCGGCAAGGGGTTCGCGACGCTGCTGCTGGGCCTGACGGTCCTGACGCTCGCCTACGCCGCCTGGCAGCACTTCCGAGCACCCTTCGTCGCCGCGGAGACCCGACGGACCAGAAAGTTCAGCGGATCGTCCCTGACGGTCGTCGCCGGCCTGGTCGTGCTCTTCGAGGTGCTGTCCCTGCTCAAGGGTGCGGTGGCCCAGTACCCCGCGTACTCCGTCGCCCGGTCCAACGTGAATTCCGTTCTCGGCGAGTCGTGCGGACTCGCCCGCGACGTCCTGGTCGAGACCGACCCGAACGCGTCGATGCTGCAGCCGCTGCCGAACCAGGGCGACGACCCGCTCGCCGGTACCGACAGCGTCGGGTTCAGCCCCGACGGTGTCGCGCGCGACCTCAGCGCCGACCGCGAGGACTCCGCGACCACGGGCGGCGCCAACTCGGTCGACCCGTCGGACACCAGTCAGAGCGCCACCACCAGTTCCGCCGGAACCGGAGGCGGCACCACGGCCGGAGCCGGCGTCAACGGATCCCGTATCGCGTTGCCCTTCGGCCTGGACCCCGCCACCACCCCGGTGCTCGGCTCCTTCGGTTCGGGCGATGCTGCGCCGGCCCGTCTCACGTCGGGCTGGTACTCGCTGCCCGACGCCGACCAGCGAGACTTCCTGGCCGTCACCGCCGCCGGCCGCATCCGCTCCGTGGACGCCGACGGCATCGTGACGCCCGGACAGACCCTCGACGTCGAGTACGCCACCGTCGCCGCGGACGGAACCGAGCAGGTCTTGGGCGGGGTCTCCCCCATCGACATCGGACCGCAGCCGTCGTGGCGCAACCTGCGAGTCCCGCTGGACGGCGTTCCCGCCGAGGCGAACGCCGTGCGGCTCGTGGCCTCCGACGACGATCTCGCCGGAGACCAGTGGCTCGCCGTCACTCCGCCTCGTGCGCCCCGGACGACGGTGCTGAACGACGTCGTCGGGTCCACCGCTCCGGTGCTGTTGGACTGGTCCGTCGGCCTCGCCTTCCCGTGTCAACGTCCGTTCGACCACCGGTACGGCGTGGCCGAGCTGCCAGAATGGCGGATCCTCCCCGACCGCAACGGTGCGGAATCCACCAACGCGTGGCAGGACGACGTCGGCGGCGGGCCGTTGGGATGGACCGGTCTCGTTCTCGGCGCCGAAACCCTGCCGACGTATCTCTCGGGAGATCTGCGCCGGGACTGGGGATCCCTCGAGCGGTACACCCCGCTCGATCCCGGCGCGGTCGAGGTCCAGCCCGAGGTGACCACGTCGTCCCGTTCGGGCATCTGGTCGCCCGGGCACATCAAGTACCAGTAAGTAACCAGCGAGTGCAGCGCCGGGATCACGGTCGCATAACATCGGGAGCCGTGCCCGACGCCCTCACCTCACAGCCGACCGCTCCGACGCCTGCCGGCTCGGAGCGCTCGGTGGACGTCCGACAGCAGTACCGCACCACGCGCCTCGTCGCCGTGGTGACGGGAGTTCTCGGTGTTCTGTTCGCGATCCTCACGCCGTTCCTGCCGGTGACCCAGGACGACGCCGTCATCTCGTGGCCACAGAACGGAACCGTCGACAGCGTCGATGCGCCCCTGATGTCCCAGGTGCCGGTGTCCATCACCGTCTCGATCCCGTGCGAGGCCGTCGCGGCCGTTCCCGAGGCCGGCGGCATCCTGCTGTCCACCGCGCCCCCACAGGGCGACGGAGCCGCGCTGAACGCCATGTTCGTACGGGTCGGCGCCGACTCGGTGGACGTGTTGGACCGCAACGTCGTCATCGCGTCGGCACCTCGGTCGGAGTTCCGGTCCAGCGCCTGCCAGGCCATCACGTTCTCCTCCACCATCGACGCGACATCCGCGTCGTTCGACGGCCTGGTGGACCCCCAGGGCAATCCGCGCGCCGGCGAGCTCCCCGGAGATCTGCGGCCGCAGGTCGTCGGTGTCTTCTCGGACCTGTCGGGCTCGGCGTCGCAGTACCCGGGCCTCGAGGTGTCGATCGCCGTCGACTCACGCTTCTCGTCGTCACCGACGATTCTCAAGCTCCTCGCCATGATCGGTGCGATCGCGTGCACGGCACTCGCGCTCGGCGCACTCGCCCGACTCGACGGCACCGACGGACGCACGCACCGCCGCTTCTTCCCCGCGCACTGGTGGAAGGTCACCGGCATCGACGCCGTCGTCGTCGGCGCACTCGCGGGCTGGCACTTCTTCGGCGCGAACACCGCGGACGACGGCTACCTGCTGACCATGGCCAGGGTGTCGGAGAACGCCGGGTACATGGCCAACTACTTCCGGTGGTTCGGCGTCCCCGAGGCTCCCTTCGGCTGGTACTACGACGTGCTCGCCGCCTTCGCGAAGATCTCGACAGCGAGTCCGTGGATGCGCCTACCCGCGCTGATCGCCGGCATCCTGTGCTGGTTGGTCATCAGCCGCGAGGTCGTTCCCCGCCTCGGTCGCGCAGTACGCATCAACTCGGTCGCCGTCTGGACCGGCGGCCTGGTCTTCCTCGCGTTCTGGCTCCCGTACAACAACGGTCTCCGTCCCGAACCCGTCGTCGCCCTCGGCGCCCTGCTCACCTGGTGCTCCGTCGAGCGGGCCATCGCGACCGGACGACTGCTCCCCGCGGCCATGGCCGCCCTGATCGGCGCGTTCACACTCGCTGCGGCCCCGACGGGCCTGATGTGTGTCGCAGCCATCCTGACCGGCATCAGGCCGCTGGTGCGCATCGTCGTCAAACGCCACCGCATGGTGGGAACGCTTCCGCTGCTCGCACCGTTGGCCAGTGCCGGAGTCCTGGTGCTCATCGTGGTCTACGGAGATCAGACGTTCGCGGCGGTGCAGGAATCGACCCGTGTGCGCACGCTGATCGGTCCGAACCTGCCCTGGTACAACGACTTCCTGCGGTACTACTACCTCTTCGTCCAGACCGTCGACGGATCGGTCGCACGCCGCTTCGCGTTCCTGACGATGCTCCTGTGCCTCTTCACCACCGTGTTCGTCCTTCTTCGCCGCAAGCGGATTCCCGGCGTTCCGTCCGGACCTGCGTGGCGACTCATCGGCGTCGTGTTCGGCACCATCTTCTTCATGATGTTCAACCCCACCAAGTGGACTCACCACTTCGGGGTGTACGCCGGCATCGCCGGATCATTGGCAGCGCTGACGGCGGTCGCAGTCTCGGCCAGCGCCCTGCGGTCCCGGCGCAACCGGACCGTCTTCGTCGTCGGCCTCGCCTTCGTTCTCGCCCTGTCCTTCTCGGGCATCAACGGGTACTGGTACGTCTCGAGCTACGGCGTGCCGTGGTTCGACAAGGTGGTGTCGATCAAGGGCATCCAGTCGAACACCGTGCTGCTCGTCCTGTTCTTCTGCGCCGTCGCTCTCGCGGCATGGCACTACCTCCGTGAGGGATTCGCGGCACCGCAGCCGCGGGCGGGTAGCGAGCGCGGACGTCGCATCCGCAAGTTCGCCGCCGCACCGCTGACCGTGGTCGCGGGTCTCCTGGTCCTGTTCGAGATCCTGTCGCTCCTCAAGGGCGCCGTCTCCCAGTACCCCGCGTACTCGTTGGGGCGCTCCAACGTCCAGGCCCTGGCCGGTAACAGCTGCGGGCTCGCCCGGGACGTCCTGGTCGAGTCCGATCCCAATGCCGGTGTCCTCACGGCGCTGCCGGGTCCCGTCGACACCGCGACCGGTCCTCTGGGCGGAGCTGAGCCGGTCGGCTTCACTCCCAACGGTATTCCCACCGACCTCAGCGCCGATGCGGTGGAAGTCAAACCGGGACAGGGCAATACGGATCAGCAGTCCGTCGGCGCATCGTTCGAGGAAGGTCAGTCGTCCGGCACTGCCGGAGGCGTCGGCGCCGCGGGCATCAACGGCTCCACCGCGAAGCTGCCATTCGGGCTCGACCCCGCCACGACACCCGTCCTCGGCTCCTACCAGGCAGGCGTACAGACACCGGCCTACGCCACCTCGAGCTGGTACGGCCTCCCCGCACGCAGCGACGACGCACCACTGGTCGTCGTCACCGCAGCCGGCCGCATCTGGTCCGAGAACATCGAGACCGGTGAGAACACGTACGGGCAGTCCTTGCGCGTCGAGTACGGCAAGCGTCAGCCGGACGGCACCGTCCAGGTTCAGGGAGACTACCTACCCAAGGACATCGGCCCCGCACCGTCGTGGCGGAACCTACGCATCCCACTGGACGAACTCTCGCCCGACGCCGATGCCGTGCGAGTCGTCGCCAACGATCCCAACCTGACCGGTGACCAGTGGCTGGCGTTCACCCCACCACGCGTTCCCGTCGTCAAGTCCCTGCAGGACGAGATCGGCACGACGCAACCGGTTCTGCTCGACTGGGCCGTGGGCCTGCAGTTCCCGTGCCAGCGCCCGTTCGACCATCTGGACGGTGTCGCCGAGGTCCCCAACTTCCGCATCCTCCCGGACCGCGGACTGGCCGTGTCGTCCACGGACACGTGGCAGGCCGCCGAGAACGGCGGGCCGCTGGGCTTCACCGAGATGCTGGCGTCACCCACCACCGTCCCGACCTACCTGAACCACGACTGGGGCCGGGACTGGGGCTCGCTCGAGCGTTACGACAAGTTCGACCGCAGCGCGAGCGCGGCGTCGGTGGACGTCACGAAGCAGACGCGCAGCGGACTGTGGTCGCCGGGGACTCTGCGGGTCTACTGACCCGGATCGGCGGGCGCAATCGGGAGTGGATGCGCGCACGAGTTCGGCGCCGCCACCCCGTCGAACCGGTCCTGGATCCAGTCGACCGCCAGCAGACCGCCGACCTTGGCGGTGTCCTGGTGCGTCGTCTGTCCCAGCCAGGACATGTCGTACGTCGGTGACGCTGCCGCACAGAACTCGTCCGACAGCAGGGCTGTGGTGTTCGGCAGCACGATGACGTCCGACAAGCTCTGGACGACGAAGGTGGGCACACCGATCCGACTCACGTCGATCGTCTGGTCGGCCACCGCCGCCACCCACTGCGGATTCGTCATCGGGTCGGACGCGAAGAACTGCCGGCCCTCGGCACGTTCGAGCAGCAGCTTCCCCAACTCCTGCGTGATGCAGCCCTGGCCGAGGTCGGCGTACCGGGACATCGCCGACGAGCTCAGCACGCCGTCCAGGGGCAGATCGGGGTAGACCACGGGCCACGAGACCGCGACACTCGGCCCGATACCCCAGGCCACGAACTGGTCGTACTGCTCGGTGAACAACGGACCCAACAAGGCGGCGGGAGCAGCAGCCGCGGCGCCGACCAGCCGGAGTTCGGGCGCCAGATCGGCGTACATGGCCGCGGACATCGACGCATGGCCACCCTGCGAGTGGCCGAACGTCACGTACGTCGAACTCGCCTCCGCGTCCGGGTAGTTACGCGCGGCCCGAACCGAGTCGATGACGTCCTGCGCTTCGCTCTTCGCGATCAGGTAGTACGGATCTCCTGCGGTGCCGATGCCGGTGTAATCCGTCGCAGCCACCACCCAGCCTCGGTCCATGACGGACGGCAGCCAACTACCGAAGTCGAGGTCGTCGAGCGTCGGTCGATAGCGACGGGACGGTGTGCACTCGTCGCCGAACCCCAGAGTGCCGTGCGCCCAAGCGAGTACGGGGCGGCCACCGGGAGGAGCGGGGGCGTCGGGAACGATGAGCATCCCCGACGACACCGCGGCCGCGCCGTCCGGAGCGTTGGTGCCGTACAGCATCCGATACGCCGTGCCACCGGGAACGTCGAGGTCCGAGATCGGTTCGACCCGGACCAGCTCACCCGGCGCCGGAGCGTCGTCGGGTGTCTCGTAGAACGAGGAGAGAGAGTTCTGGAACAACTCGTCGTCCCGCGATTCGGTGGTGGACCGCACCCCCAGGACCACGGCAGTCGCCGCGACGCCCACCAGGACGACACCGCCGATGACGGCGAGAACGGTGACCGTCCGTGTCATGGGTGCACCATAACGGACCGGGCGGTCACCGTGACCGGATCGGACGGGGCCGGCTAGATCGGGAAGAGGTGCTGCTTACGGGGGCGACGTTCCTTCGTCTTGTCCCGCAGGATGTGCAGCGCCTTGCGGATCTCGAGGCGGGTGCTCGACGGCTCGATGACGGCGTCGATGTACCCACGCTCGGCGGCGATCCACGGCGTGGCGACGTGTTCGTTGTAGAAGTCGATGAAGCCCTGACGGATGGCCGGCGCATTGTCCCCCGCCTCGGCGAGCTGCTTGCGCGCCATGATGCTGACCGCACCCTCGGCGCCCATCACCGCGATGCGGGCCGTGGGCCACGCGAAGTTGATGTCGGCACCGAGTTGCTTGGACCCCATCACCGCGTATCCACCGCCGTAGGACTTGCGGATCACGACGGTGACCTTCGGGACCGTCGCGCACACGTACGAGAAGATGAACCGGCCGCCGCGCTTGATGACGCCGATCTTCTCCTGCTCGAGGCCGGGCATGAAACCCGGTGTGTCCGTGACCAGGACGAGCGGGATCTCGAACGCGTTGCAGATGTTGATGAAGTGCGACGCCTTGTCACTGCTCGCCGCATCCAGGGCGCCACTGAGGTGCATGGGCTGATTCGCCACGACACCCACCGGACGACCGTCGACACGCGAGAAGCCGACGATGATGTTGGACGCCGTCTGCGCGGTGAGCTCGTGGAAGTCACCGTCGTCGAAGATGCGCAGCAGGATCTCGTGCATGTCGTAACCGGCGTTGTCCGAGTCCGGCATGAACACGTCGAGCGAACGATCGTCGTCGGTGATCGTCGGCTCGAGGCCGGGGTTGATCACCGGCGGCTGCTCGTGGCAGTTCGACGGGAGGTAGGACAGGTACTTCCGCACCCACTCGAAAGCGGCCTTCTCGTCGGCGGCCACGTGGTGGACGTTGCCGTACTCGGCCTGCTTCCGTGCACTTCCCAGATCGTGGAGGCTGACCTCCTCCCCGGTGACGGACTTGATGACGTCCGGCCCGGTGACGAACATGTAGGCCTCTTCGGTGGCCACGATGATGTCGGTGTTGATGGGTGCGTAGACGGCGCCGCCGGCGCACTTGCCCAGGATCACCGAGATCTGCGGGCACATTCCCGACAGCGGTTCCTGGCGGCGACCGAGCTCCGCGTACCAGGCGAGCGATGTCACCGCGTCCTGCACGCGGGCGCCGCCCGAGTCGTTGATGCCCACGCACGGGCAGCCGATGTCGGCTGCGAACTCCATGATGTGAGCGACCTTGCGGCCGAACATCTCTCCGACGGTGCCGCCGAACACGGTCTGATCGTGCGAGAACACCGCGATCGGTCGTCCGTCGACGGTCCCGTGACCTGTCACGACTCCGTCGCCGTACAGCGAGTCCTGGTTACCGGGCGCACGGACGAGCGCGCCGATCTCCACGAAGGAACCCGGATCGAGCAGCATGTCGATGCGCTCGCGAGCGCTGGGGATCCCCTTCTTGGCACGCTTGGCGACGGCGACGTCACCCGCGGGTTCGCGGGCGACCTCGAGCTTCTCGCGGAGCTCGGCCAGTTTGGCGGCAGTCGTGGATGTCACGTGTGCGACTCGCTTCCCTTCGGCGTGATCGACGCCGAAATCTTCTCCATCTTGCTCTGGAGATCCGCACCGATCGCCGAGATGTACGGCTCGTCGATCACTGCGAGGTGGTCACCGCCGATGTGGACGATGTCCAGGTTCGGAGCGTACGGGCCCCACCCACCGTGCGGCTCACGCTTTCCCAGTCGGGGCTCGAGCGCGATGGCGTCGTCGTGGTACTTGTCCGCCATGTACAGCGTGACGTCCCCGTCGTAGCGCCCGGGCTGGGCGGTCTGGATCGCGCGGTTGTCCAACCACGACGTGCGCTGGTGCTCGATGATGCCGCTCGGGATCTTCGCGCTGCTCATCTTGACCATGTCCATGATGATCTTGATCTGACCGTCGTCGTCCGCCGCCGCCAACTTCTCGTAGGGCAGCGGGTAGTCGACGTTGTACAGCTTCTTTCCGACCTGCGCGTACCGCTTCCAGCGCAGCTGGATCTCCTCGGGTGTGTCCGGGATCGGCTCGAACGGCATGACCGTGTCGATGAGGCCGACGTACCGGACGTCCGCACCTTCCTCGCGGAGGAGCGCCGCCACCGCGTAGGACAGCACGCCGCCCAGCGACCAGCCGATGAGGACGTAGGGACCGTCGCCCTGGATCTCCCGCAGGAGTGGAAGGTACGCGCGCGCCCGGTCCTCGATCGGACCCTCGGTGCGCTCGAGGCCGTACATCGGGGTGTCCGCGGACAGCCTCTTGAGCAGCGGTTCGTAGACGACGCAGGAGCTGCCGGCCGGGTGGAACACGAAGACCGGCACGGCCGTCGAGCCTTCCGGACGGGCCCGCAGCGTGCGCACCAGTCCGGTCACGTCACCGGACTCGAGGAAGGGACGGACCACGTCGGCGAGCTGCTCGATGGTCTCCGAGTCGAGGATGTCGTCGAACGTGATCTCGCCCTTCGACCGTTCGCTGAGCCGCGCCGCGAGCTTTTCGGCCGTCGGATCGTCGAGCACCGGAAGGGTGTTGAAGATGCCCTTCGCCGACTGTCCGGTCACGACGGCCCAGGTGGCGAACGTCAGGCGCTCGGCGGCGTCACGAGGAGCGACGTCGGTCCCGGTGGCCTCGGCGAACGACTGGGCGTCGCTCACGTCGGTCGGCGCCTCGAACGCTGCCGCGGCCGTCGGAGCAGGCTGCTCGACTGCCTGCGGCTCGGGCTCTGCTACGACCGGGTCGGGCTGTGCGACAGGCTCTTCCGCGTCCACCGTGGCGGTCTGCTCGGCGAGTCGATCGCGTTCCTGCGCCTCGGCGAGGGCGGCGACCTCCTCACGGTTCTCGAGCGCGTAGCGCAGGTACTTCTCCACCTCACGCAGACTCGCGTCCCGCACGGCCTGCAACTGCACCTGCGGAATGTCGAACTCGAATTCGACGCGATTCTTGATGCGGACAGCCATCAACGAATCGAGACCGAGCTCGATGAGCGGGATCTCCGCGGGGAGATCCTCCGGCGAGTAGCCCATGGATTCCGCGACGACGATCGCCAGGCGGTCTTCCATCGTCTGCGTACCGTTCGGATCCCAGCGGTCACCGAAGTCGTCGACGACCTCCGGCTCCTCCTCGACGAACGGTTCCTCGACTCGGTCCGCCGACAAGCTTTCGGCCGCAGCGGATCCCGTGACACCCGACCCCGTGACGACAGCGTCGGCGACAGCGTGGAACGTGCTGCCGTCGTTCCAGTGCACCTGCAGAGATGCACCACCGGGGTGCGGGGTGAGCGTGGTGGTGAGTGTTCCCGTGGCCGGCACGGCGCGCTGCGCCACGACGGCACCGACGGTGACGTCACCGAGGACGTCTCCCGCGAGCACGGACACCAGGTCGCCGATGCTGGAGATACCGGACACCGGTGTCTCCCAGACGAACCGACCGTCGGGAAGCGCGACCCGGGTACCGGCCGAGCCGGATCCACCGAGATGCACGGCAGTGTCGATCCAGTGATGCTTGCGTACGAAGGACGTCCGCGGGATCTCGGCGTATTCACCGTCGTCGAACAAAGAGGCCAACGACACGGCGTGGCCGTGGACGTACAGCTCCGCGAGTGCAGCGAGGAACGTTGCCGCCTCGCTCTCCTTGCGCTTGAGTGTGGCGACCAGCGTGGCGTCGGGAACTCCCGTCGCCCAAGCGGTCGCTGCGATCGACATGAGGGCCACGGGATTCGGCGACAGCTCGACGAACGTGGTGTAGCCGGCGTCGACCGCCTGCTTGACGGCCTGGGTGAACCACACCGGGTGGCGCATCCCCTTCGTCCAGTAGTCGACGCCGTGCACGGCCTCGTGGCCGGCGCGGTAGAACGCGTCCTTGTCCACCGACGAGAACACCGACACCGCGAGCGGATGCGGTTCGATGCCCATCAGTTCCGCGGCGAGCTCTCCGAGGAGAGGATCGACCGCGGAGGTGTGGCCTGCACCCTTGACGTCCAGGACGCGGCCCATCTTGCCGAGGGACTCCGCGTACTCGACCAACTTCTGCACCGGTTCCGCCGGTCCGCCGACGGTCGTGTGTGTCGGGGCGGCGTACACACTGGGCTCGACGCCGGGGAATCTGTCGGCCAGCTCTGCGACCTCGGCGGCGGAGAACTCGACCAGCGCCATCGCGCCGGCTGCCGCGTCACCGAGACCTTCCTGACCTTCGCCCAGCAGACGAGAGCGGGCGACGATGATGCGCACGGCATCCTCGAGGCCGAGACCGCCCGCGGCATACGCGGCGGCGACCTCGCCCATCGAATGCCCCACCACTGCCGTCGGTGTCGCACCGTAGGCGCGCAGGGTCTCCACCAGCGCCACCTGGATGGCGAAGATTCCGACCTGCGAGTTCTCGAAGTCGTACGTCAGCGCGTCGTCCTCGACGATCGCGCGGATGGAGTATCCGGACTCGTCCTCGATCAGCGTGTCGACGCGGTCCAACGCCTCGGCGAAGATCGGCTCGGCCGCGTAGAACTCCTTCGCCATCTTGCGATGCTGCGCACCGAACCCGGAGAACACCCACACAGGTCCGTTGGATGCGGGGGAATCGGAGCTGAACACGCCGGGTCCCGGCTTGCCGTTGGCAACGGCGCGCAGTCCGGTGACGGCCTCCGCACGCGTCGTGGCGATCACGACCGCGCGGGAGCGACCGTGATTGCGGCGGGACAACGAGCGACCGACGGCGTCGAGGGGCGTTGTGCTGCCGACCTCGGACTCGAGCCAGTCGGCCAGATCGGCCGCCGCGCGACGACGTCGTGACGGCATGCTCGCGGAGACGGCCAGCAGGACCGGAGCGGCGGGTTCGGGATCGATGTCGTGGTCCGGGATGCTCGCCAGTACCTGCTCGATCTCGGCCTCGGTTTCCTCCGGCACACCGACGGGCTCGCCGACCAGCGCCTCGGGATCGACGGACGAGGCGTCGAATTCGGGCTCGGTACCCGCATCCGCGACCGCACCCGGTACGTACTCGCGCACGACGACGTGGGCGTTGGTACCGCCGAAGCCGAAGCCCGAGATACCGGCGATGGCGGCACCCGAGTAGCGGGGCCACTCCGTCGCGGTGTCGACCACGCGCAGACGCGCGGCGTCGAACGGGATGTACGGGTTGGGGCCCACGTAGTTCAGTGAGGGCGGCACCTGGTTCTCGCGCAGCGCGAGAACCACCTTGATCAGACCGGCCGCGCCCGCAGCGCTCTCGAGGTGGCCGAAGTTGGTCTTCGCGGAACCCAGAAGCGCCGGCTTGTCCGCGTCGCGTCCACGCCCGACCACGCGACCGAGGGCGTCCGCCTCGATGGGGTCGCCGAGGATGGTTCCGGTGCCGTGCGCCTCGATGTAGTCGACCGTCGAGGGAACGATTCCCGCGTCGCGATACGCGGTCCGCAGGACGTCCGCCTGGGCATCGGGGTTGGGGGCTGCAAGACCGTTGGATCGGCCGTCCTGGTTGACCGCGCTGCCGGCGATGACGGCGAGCACGGTGTCCCCGTCACGCTCCGCGTCCTCGAGGCGCTTGAGGACGACCAGTCCACCGCCCTCGGATCGGATCATGCCGTCGGCGTCGGACGAGAAGGCCTTGATCTTGCCGTTCGGGGCGAGCACACCGGTCTGACCGAAGCCGAGTGTCGCTGCGGGCGAGAGGATCATGTTGACGCCGCCCGCCAGCGCGAGCGTGGACTCTCCACTGCGGAGGCTTCGCACAGCCTGGTGCACGGCGACGAGCGACGACGAGCACGCGGTGTCGAGGGCGACGGACGGACCACGGAAGTCGTAGTAGTACGACACGCGGCCGGCGACGACGGCAGTCGACGTTCCGGTGAGTGCGTACGGATGCGGGTCGGGATCGCTGACGGCGATCATCTGGTAGTCGTTGGTCGACGTTCCGATGAAGACACCGACCTGCGTGCCCTTGAGCTCGTTCGCGGGGATACGAGCGTCCTCGAGCGCTTCCCACGTCAGTTCGAGCGCCAGGCGCTGCTGCGGGTCGACGTTGGCAGCTTCGCGCGGCGACATCGCGAAGAACTCGGCATCGAAGGATTTGACGTCGTCGAGGTACCCGCCCTTGGTCACGGTCTCCTCGACGGCCTCCGCGATGCGGCGGTCGCCGAGGAACTCCGACCACCGGCCCTCGGGGAGATCGGTGATGCCGTCTCGCCCGGCCGAGAGCATGTCCCACATCTCGTCCGGCGTGTGTCCCGCTCCGGGGAACCGCGTCGAGACGCCGACGATCGCGATGTCGTGGGAATCGCCCGCCGGTGCCGACAGGTAGAACGAGTCGTCGGTGGTGCCGCTCTCGGACTCGGGCTCACCCTCGATGATGCGCGTGGCGAGCGACGCGATCGTCGGATGCTGATACGCGACCGTCGCCGTCAGCGTGACGCCGACCAGTTCCTCGATCTCTCCGCTCAACGCGACGGCGTCGCGGGAGGACAGACCGAATTCCTCCATCGGACGATCGTCGGAGATCTGCGCGACGGGCTGACCGGTGGCGTCGGCCACCCACTGCCGCAGCCAATCCCTGAGCTGCGCGACCGTCATCTCTCCCGCGGGCTGATCCGCTGCGGAACCGTCTTTCTCGGGGAGGGTGGTCGGCTCCGGTACGGACGTCGTTGTCTCTTCTTCAGCCATCAAACTCGCCAAACTACCCGCGTCGGGTGATCAGTCTTCGGGATTGTCGGGGAACGCGGTCTGCTGGTATCCACCACGCAGCGTTCCCTCGATGTACGCGGCCTTGCACGCGCGACGTGCGATCTTCCCGCTGGACGTACGCGGGATCGACCCGGCCGGGACCAGCAGGATGTCGCGTGCGGTGACACCGTGGCGCTGGGAGATGGCCGCTCGGACCGTGTCGGCGATCGGCTGGGGATCGGCCTTGCCGGCGCCCGGTGCGCGCTCGGCGACCAGGACCAGCTGCTCGGACGAATCGCCCGCGTCGCGGGTCAGACCGGCACCGCCGTGCTCGAACACGAAGTCGGGAAGCTGGTTCGCCGGAACGGCGAAGGCCGCCACGAAACCGGGACGCAGAGCGCTGCTCGCATCCTGAGCGGACGCCTCGAGATCCTGCGGGTAGTGGTTGCGGCCGTCGACGATCACCAGGTCCTTGACGCGACCGGTGATGTAGAGCTCGCCGTCCACGTAGACGCCGTAGTCGCCGGTGCGCATCCAGTTCGCACCCTCGGGGGCACCGTCCGCGTGACTGTTCTCGCTCAGGTGCGAGACCAGCGTGTTGTGGAACGTCTCCGACGTCTCCTTCTCGCGGCCCCAGTAGCCCTTGCCGATGTTCTGACCGTGCAGCCAGATCTCGCCGACGTGGTTGTCGGGGACCTCCACCGCGGCATCTGCGTCGACGATCGCCGCCCACTGGCTGCGCGCGACGTACCCGCACGAGACCTGCGGGATCGAGTTCGGCGTTCCTTCCTCGACCTTGACGATGCGTCCGGCGTTGAGCTCCGTGCGATCGACGTGGATGACGCGGGCCTCGTCGGAATGCTTGGTCGAGGAGACGAACAACGTGGCCTCGGCCATGCCGTAGGACGGCTTGATCGCGGTCTTCGGCAATCCGTACGGCATGAAGGCGTCGTTGAACTTCTTCATCGACGTGGTGGTGACGGGCTCGCTACCGTTGATCAGACCGATGACGTTCGACAGGTCGAGCGTCTCGCCGTTCTTGGGCAGACCGCGCTGCGCGGCGTGCTCGAAGGCGAAGTTCGGAGCGGCGGCGAACGTACCGGCGCCGTCCGAGACGGCAGCGAGTTCCTTGATCCAGCGCCACGGGCGCTGCACGAAGGCACGCGGACTCATGATGGTGATGTATTTGCCGCCGAGCGCGGGGAGGATCACCGTCAGCAGGCCCATGTCGTGGAACAGGGGCAACCACGTCACTCCACGCGAATCGTGGTTGAGCTCGATGGCGTCGACCATCTGCAGAGCATTGACGCCCACGGCGCGGTGCGTGATCTCGACGCCGGCCGGGACACGCGTCGAACCGGACGTGTACTGCAGGTACGCGATCTCGTCGATGTCGGCGGGCGGCTCCACCCAGGTCGAACCGACACTGTCCGGGATGGCGTCGACGGCGATGATGCGGGGTCGCTTCGCGGCCGGAAGCGACCGGAAGAACTGGCGGACGCCGGCAGCGGAGTTGGTGGCCGTCAGGATCGCGGACGGCTCGCAGTCGCTGAGAACGGCGTGCAGCCGGTCACTGTGACCGGGCTCGTCGGGGTCGAACAACGGCACGGCGATCGTGCCGGCGTAGACCGCACCGAAGAACGCGACGACGTAGTCGAGGCCCTGGGGCGCGAGGATCGCGACGCGGTCACCGGGCGTGGTCACCTGCTGCAACCGTGCAGCCACGGCGCGAAGGCGGGCGCCGAACTGCGACCAGGTCAGCTCGTGTACTTCGCCGTCCCGCTCACGCGAGTAGTCGACGTACCGGTACGCCAGGTCGTCACCGTTGTCGGCGACGTTCTGCTCGACGTGGCGAACGAGCGTGAGATCCTCGCGGATCACGATATTGCCACTGTCGTCGACGAAATCGTCGAACGAGTTACTCATCATCATCTCCTCCGAACCGCCGCGGTGTCGCCAGTGCGACACCCCCCGATCCTGACGTAGGCAGCGCCTTCGGACGCGAACAGCTCGAACGCGAGCGAGGTCATCCTACTCACCGGTAAGTCTCAGCGGACCTGTCACCACTGAGTGGTGAACTCGGTCGAAAGTATGGTACCGACCCATTCAGCGTCATTCGCCCGCCAACAGTTGGACAACGGGAGCGAATGCATCCATCTGGGTGGGGAACACCCCGACGTACGACATGGTGGTGGCAGCCCTGACCTGGCGTATCTGCTCTGCAATCTCCTCGAACGAGCCGATCGCGATGTAGGGAGACTGCAGGATCTGCTCCACCGACAAACGCGTGTCGGCTTCCATGTTCGGCGGGAATCCGTTGTCGAGCGCACCGATCACCATCTCGGCCGTCTGTTCGCGGTCGTCCGAGATCAGGATCGTCGTGATGGTCCAGTTCAGTTCGATCGAGTCGAACCGGTCACCCGCCGCCGCGCGAATGGTCTCGACCCGCTCGATGCTCTTCTCGAGAGTGATCTCCGACAGCTTGAGCTTGCCCTCCGCAGTCGTGCTGGGAACGAGCGAGATGATGTCCGCGTGCTTCGCCGCCATGGTGAGCAATTTCGGGCCGCCGCCGCCGACAGCGATCGGAGGACGCGGGCCCTGACGGGGACGCGGGCTGCCCTGCAGTCCGTTCACCGAGTAGTGCTTGCCCTGGAAATTGCATTCCTGGCCACGCAACAACGTATCGAGAATGGTCAGCGACTCGTCCAGCTTCTCGATGCGGACGGCGGGACTCTCGTAGGCGATCCCGGACTTGTCGTACTCCTCTTTCAGCCAGCCCGCGCCGATACCGAGTTCGAGCCGACCGCCGGAGATCTGATCGATCGTCGTCGCATCCTTCGCCAGGACCGCGGGATGACGGAAGTTGTTCGCGAGAACGGCAGTCCCGATGCGGATCTTGTCCGTTGCCACTGCCAGCGCTCCGAGCGCAGCGATGGGTCCGACCTGATTGCCCAGGTGGTCGGGGATCATGAAGCTGTCGAAACCGAGTTCCTCGGCCTTCTGCGCGAGCTTGACGAAGCGACGAGCACCGCCCTCGTCCGGGTTGCCCTCACCGCCGGCCGCGAATCGGAACTTCCGCAATGGCGCAGACGTACCCGCGGCGTCGGCAGAACTCATGGACTCTCTCTCCTGCAGCATCAAGTGTGTCGGCACGGCGCCGGTGGTCGGTACCCGGATCGAGCCGACTCGCCACTCTAGCCGTTACCGGCCCGAGACCAAAAGTCGCCTGTGACGACGTACGAACCGCGCAGAAATCAGCTGTGCGCGGGGGTGGGCGCGGACGCGACAAGCCCCGCCGCCCAGTTCGCCGTCCACTGCGTCGCGGTGGTTCCGGCCTCGTCGACGACGTAGCGCGCGTAGTTGCCGTGCACCGGGTTGCCGGCTGCACCGGCGAGCGCGGTGATCGAGGAGGGGATGTTGCGCAGCGACATCGCTTCCGGCGGTGCGGCGCAGATCAGGTCGCCCGGGGCACAGATCGAGAACGTGCGGTCCGCGAGAGTTCCGAAGCCGCCCTGACGTGCGCCGGTCATCGTGATCCCGGGGACGTCCAGACCGCCCAGCGCCACCTCGGCACCGACTCCGTCGACCGGGGGTCCGATCTGCTGAGCGGACGTACCGTCGCGGCGACCGTCGGCGATGACGGTCACGCCGAGCACGCGATCGGCCGGCACCGGGCCGGTTCCGGCTCCGATGGCGGACGCGAGATCGCCCACGATCACAGCCCCCTGGGAGAAGCCCGCCAGGACGTAGGACGTCAGTGGGCACTCCGAATAGCGCTGCGCAAGAATGTCGTTCGCCTTCGCCGCACCTTCGGAGCGACTGACGTTGTACGACGCCTGGCCGTCCGGCGGGAAGGCGATGGGGTTCGAGAACTGGGCGACGTACGGAACGGTGTAGACCTCCGCGCGCTCCGGACCGAACTGTTGCTGCAGAGGTTGCGTGACGCCCAGCATGAGCGAGATGGGGTTGGCCGTCGGCGCGTACGGGTCGTCGGCCGCGTTCGACTCCCAGGTGCCGGGGACGGACAGCACGAACACGTCGGGGCAGGACGCCGGTTGGGAGGTCGGAGCCTCGGCGCCCGGTGTCTGCGGTCCGCCGCTACCCGGCGTCGTCAGTCGTCCTGCCAGCAGGTACCAGAGAAGAAGGATGACGAGCAGGACGACGACGATCACCGCGACGGCGACGAGAAAAAGCCGGAGCGGTGACCGCCGGCGAGTGGATCGAGCCACGAGGTCTCCGATCTATCCGCAGTACGTCGACCGCGCGACGTCGACGTAGACCTGGGCGGTCTTCGCCGCGTCCTCGGCGGTGATCTGCGTGCCGGACGCCGACGCCTCGGCGCCGACGTTGGCGGTGACGAAGGTGAGCACCTGGTCGTCCGCGACGCCCTCGGACTGGGCAGCGCAGATGTACTCCGCGGTGCCGACGGCGATGTCGCCGTTGCCGGCCACGGTCACGCCGCGACCCTTCAACGCGTCGAGGAACGCGGTTCCGCGCGGGCTGATCGGCACAGACGTCGGGCCGGGGAAGCCACTGGGGACGGGGTCGGACTCGTCGGGCGCCGTCGCAGCGGCACCGGGACTGGTCGACGCGGACGCCGACGCCGTCGCCGATCCGGACGGTGCCGACGACGTGGAGGTGGCCGTGGTGGTGGTCGCCGCCGCCGTCGCACTGGACGTCAACGACGGGGTGCTGCTGGCAGACGAGTCGTCACCGCCGCAGGCGGTGAGCAGTCCGCCGACAGCCACGGCAAGCATCACCGGGGCGAGAGTGGTCGCGAACCTCGTTGTCACGTGGTCATCCTTCGTCTCTTGGGGGTCGAGCGTGTCCGGCGGAACGAGGGGAGGAACGAGTGCACTCCCCGACCAGCGCACGGTACCGGCGCGGTCTGAGAGGACTCTGTGCGAGTCCGACCGCGCCGGTACCGTCACTGCTGTCAGGGAACGATCTGCACGGCCCCGTTCTTCACGGTCACGAAACCGTTCTGGAAATTCTGTTGAACGCCACCGGGGATGTCGAACTGGTCGCTGGTGACGTATCCGAGCCGGCCGTTCTCGTACCCGACGCTCTTCCAGGCGTCGAAGATCTGACCGTTGAGAATCGACCAGGCACCGGTCGCCGGAGACCAGTAGATGTTGCCGCCCTCGAACTCGGTGAAGCGGCCGCCGTCGCGGACCGTCACCTCGTTGGTCTTCGCGAATCCCAGTGCGCCGTTCTCCCAGCCGGTCTGACCGTACTTCTCCATGATCTTGCCCATGACGGCGTGCGTGCCCGTGTCGGGGGAGAAGTACATGGCGCCGATCTCGAAGCCCTGCACTGCGCCCGGCTTGGACGGGGTCTGCACCTCGTCGCGGAGCGGGTAGCCCAGCGGTCCACCCTCGTATCCCTGGCGCGCCCATTCCTCGAGGATGGCTCCGCGCACGGCGTGTGCACCGGTCTGCGGCGTCCAGTAGATCATTCCGTTGCGGAACGAGTTGTAGCGTCCGCGACCGTCCGGGGTACCGAGTTCGCCGGACAGCGGCATGCCCAACGCACCGGCGGGGCCGCCGTTCCCCGCGTAGGCACCGCCGACGGCTCCGGCCACCGGGAACGTGCCGCTGTCGGAGGTGAAGACGCGTCCGAATCGGAAGTCCTGTGCACGGCCGCCGGCCACGTCGTACTCGGAGGTCAGGCAGTCGCCCAGCCAGCTGTTGGCGCTCGCCGTGCCGCCGATGTTCCCACCGACGCTGCACGCGGGCTTGTCCACGTCCACGCCCAGTGCGGTCGCGATCTGGGGCCACGCCTGCTTGAGCTCGAACTGCCAGTACGCCCACGAGTGCGTTCCGGACGGGCGGTAGTTGATCGATGCCGGGATGCCGAGCTTGTTGAGCTTGGTGGCGAAGGTCTGCGAGGTCAGCCGCGACAGGATCTCGAGGCCCATGCCGGCGTAGTTGGTGCTGATGCCGGGGATGTCGGACTGCTGGTCGAACTCACCGGCGGTGCCGCTGCCGCTGGAGACGTAGAGGCTCATACCTTTCAGCTTCTCGGCGAGCACGTACGGATCGTGCTGGGCCCACAGTTCGCTGGACGGGACGCCCCACATGGCACCGGCGTCGAAGCCGCCGGCGTCCTGCATCGCGTAGCCGATGGCCTGCGGCATGCCGAGAGTCGTCGTGCTCAGGATTCCGGAGAAGGATCCCGCGAACTTGAAGAAGCCGGGGTTACGCGCCGACAGCGTCATCGCCGCGGTGCCGCCCATCGACAGACCCGCCACTGCACGCGTGTCGTTCGACCGCCAGTCACGTTCCAGAATGGGCGGGAGTTCCTTCATCAGGAACGTTTCCCACTTGTAGTTCACGCCGTTGTTCTGTTCGGCCCAGTCCGAGTAGAAACTGGACTGTCCACCCACGGGCAGGATGACGTTGACATTCTTGTCGGCGAACCAGGACTCGGCGTCGGTCTCGGCGGTCCAGCCGTTCTCGGTGTCGGTCGCGCGCATTCCGTCGAGCATCCACACGGACGGGAACGTGGCCTGCGGCGTCTTGTTCCAGTCACGCGCGAGAAGGATCTGCACCTGGATGGGGATTCCCATCGAGGGCGAGTTCACCCACACCGCCACGCGACGGTCGGTGATCCAGTCGACGGCCGACACCGTGGCGCCGGCGTCCGCGATCTGGGTGCGCACCGGCGCAGTCTGGACGGGGGCTGCCTGGGCCGGAGCGGCGATCGCCGTGGCCGTCAACCCGCCCGCGAGCGGAAGAACCAGCGATACCGCCAGGGCGGACAGCATCCGCGCTCTCCGCGACGCCGCGTTCGGAACTCGCATGTGTGGGACTCGCTTCCTGATATGACCGTGATTCGCAGGCACCGGCGCGCTCGTCTGGCCGCGAACCGGGTGCCGTTCCGTCTTGTTCTACACGGTGGAGGTGACGGTACGACGGAGGCTCGCTGTTACTGGTGGTGCAAATGTTACTGGAGTCGCGACGCCGGGACGGATCGACCCGCGACGCACGACAGCCCCGACGGCTCGCGTGGTGCGAGGGTCGGGGCTGTCGGTCGAGAAGGGGTGACGTCAGCCGATGTTGGCGCTGAGGTCGGGGGCGAGCTGGTAGATCTGGTCCTGCCAGTAGCCCCACCGGTGCGTTCCCTGAGCCGGGAAGCTGTAGGTCACGTTGTTCGCGCCGATCGAGGCCATCCGCACCTGGAAGGCGCGGCTGTTCGCCAGGGCGAGAGCTTCGAGGCCCATGCCGTTGGCAGTGTTGTAGAAGTCGATCGGTGCGACCGGGCGGTCGTAGGCACCGGGCAGGCCGCTGGCGGCCGAGACCCACACGCGGGTGCCGTTGTCGCGCAGGCGAGGCGCGAACACGAACGGGTCGTTGCGCAGCCACGCCGGGTTCCACGGGGGTCCCCACATGCTGTCGACGTTGTAGCGACCGGCGTCGAGCATCGCGAGACGGATGGCCTCACGCATACCGGGAGCCGAGATGTTCAGGTATCCGGAGAGCGAGCCGGCGTAGCTGAACTGGTCCGGGTGGTACGCGGCGAGCGTCAGGGCGGCGCTGCCACCCATCGACAGGCCGACGACGCCGTTGCGGCTGGACCGGAAGCCCAGGCGATCGCGCAGAGCGTTGCGCAGATCCTGGGTCAGGAAGGTCTCCCACTTGTACGTGGTGCGCTGTCCGTTGAAGTTCGACGGTGCGTACCAGTCGGAGTAGAAGCTCGACTCTCCACCGACGGGCTCGACGACGTTGATGTTGAAGCTGGCCAGGAATGCGCCTGCGTTGGTCTCGGTCTCCCAGCCGCTGATGTCGTTCGTGGCGCGCAGTCCGTCGAGCAGGTAGACGACACGGTTCGTGTTGCCGTCCGCTGCACGCCAGACACGGCTCTTGATGTCACCCATGGACGACCCGACCCAGAAATCCTGGGCGCCCGGGTCGAATGCAGCGTTAGCGGCGGGCCCGGTTCCCACGACCGCGAGGCCGAGGGGGATGGCGGCGGCCATCACGGTGGACACGAGAGCCTGACGCATACGTCGGCCTACTCGGGGTGCGCGAAGGCGTGAAGCCTTCCGCGGCTGAGCGCTGTCGTCACCAGCGACATCGGTAACGGACCCGTCACGCATACATTCGGCCTCTCACAGTTCCGTGCAGCCGGTCGGCCGCACCGCTTCGTCGATCGATCTCGGGCGATGGTCCGAATAGGAACCCGGAACATCCACCGTCGGTCTCGTCTTCCGCGCGTAGTCGCCCCTCGGGCAACCGTGCGCGTCGACGCACATCATCTACACATATCTCCGCCGACGTGGACAGCGTTACACAAACGAGATGCCAGAATCCAGCCACACCTGTCGGATCGGTACGACTCCGAGACAGAAACGCCACGACCCGGTGATCGGACTGTGACGCGGATCTCACTTCGGGGCGAGATGCGAACGGCGTCAAGGCGCGGAGCGTTCTGGGGGCGGTTCCAAATTACACCGTTGTATTTCGTACTCCGGCACCCGGTCGAATCTGTACGCCGCGAAGTCCAACGCACTCTTGAAGTTCTGGATGAACCGAGCTCTCGTCAGGTCCGACCGGTACGACGTCAGCAGCGCCTGCGTCTGCGGACAGGTCAACGCCACCTGAGCCTGGTCGACCCATTCCTCGTCCAGGTAGAACGGCAGGAAGGGATGGACGTCCACCATTCCGGTGTCCGCCACGACCCAATCCGTGTACAGGTTCTTGTCGTGTCCGATGCGGCCGTTGTCCAGACGTTCGGTGTGAGCGGCCAACGGATAGGCGAGACCCATCTGATCGAGCACGCGGACGTCCAACCCGACGTTCATGCTCGTCATGCCGAGATTGAGGAAGTAGACGACATGCTCGGCGCCGCCCTCGGGAATGGGCAGCGGTGGCGGCACGACATCCCAGTAGGTGAACTGTGCGGACGGCAGCAGCAGTCCGCCGTCCGGAGTGTTCTCGATGGTCTGCACCATTGCCCGCATGCGTGGGTAGTCCAGATAGTCGCTCGCCAGGATCGGATGCCGGTGGCCGGTGTTCTGCGAGTAGAACGCGCGTTCGTCGACGATGCCGCTACGCCCGACGGTGGTGCCCTGCGGCATTCCGGTCGTGGTGGCGGCGAAGACCGCCCACACGACGATTCCCAGCCACAGCGCGACGCAGGAGACCAGCGCGACCGTGCCGCGGCGCAGCGGGATCGGGACGACCGCCACCGGAAGCAGGAGCAGGAACAGCGCCGGAAGAAGTGTGCGGCCGTGCATGAAGTCGCCGCCGACACGGACCGCGTAGACCGCCGAGATCAGCCCGGCGACCAGTGCGAAGGCCACCACTGCCCCGGGTGTGCGAACCCGCGACAGAAGGCTCACGTCACCGCGTGAGGGCCGGGAGCGCTGCTGTCGGGTCAGAGCGATCAGCGCCCCTCCCAGGACCAGCAGCGCCGGCACCCACAGGGCGTACGGGCCGACCAGGTTCCACAGGTACGTCGAGCCCTGTGCCCACTTGGCTCCGCCCGCGTCCTTGGAGACGGCCGTGTTGGGGTACGGCAGGGCGTAGTAGCCCATGCGCCAGATCTGGTAGCCGACCGGCAGGAGTCCCGCCACGACCACGATCGCTCCGCGCAGCACCCACCCCGGCGAGGCAATCACCAGCATGAGCAGCGCGAGACCGCCGACGATGACCAGTTCCGGCCGGACCAGCGGCGAGAGGCCGCCCCAGAATGCGATCACCAGCACCAGAGCCGGCGACGGAGTCGGCTGTCGCCGATCCGCCCACCGGACCATCAGCCACCACAGGACGGCGATCCAGAAGATCACCAGGCACGACTCGAGTCCCGACGTCGCGAAGTCCCGCGCCGGGGGAACCGCGATGTAGACGATCGCTCCCGCGGGGAGCACCAGCACCGCGCGGCCCGAGTACAGACGTGCGGTGCCGATCATGGCGACCACCACGGCCGCCGTCGTCAGAACCAAGGCGATGGTCAGGACGACGTACTCGAGGCGCACACCACTGAGCCAGGAGAACGCATAGACCACGTAGGTCCAGGCAGCGCTGGTGTTGGTCTCGACACGCTCGCCCGCATTGAAGACGGGACCGTTGCCGGCGAGCAGATTCCGCACCGTGCGCAGCACGATCAAGCCGTCGTCGGCGATCCATCGACGGTCCCACGCCCCCACGAACGCAAGGATTCCGACCACGACGATGCCGACGGCGCCGGTCACTCGGGCCCACCGCGGTGTCTCCACCGCGTCGGTCACCCGCGACTCGTCGTCGCCAGGAAGATCTGTCACATCCTCATGCGAGGTAGACAGCGACACCCACCACTCCGATCCACACGATGGCGAGCAGTTGGAGCACCCGATCTCCGAGCGCGATCTCCTCCGGCTCACCCGCTTCGCCGCCGTCGACGTCGACTGCGTATCGCAGGATAGCGACCGTGAACGGAACCATCGAGATGGCGAACATGCTGGTGCCGTTCTTGGCGTCCTGGTCGAACGCCCACAGGCCGTAACAGATGACCACCGCGGTTGCACTCAGCGTCCACACGAAGCGCAGGTAGGTGGTGGTGTAGTTCTCGAGCGACTTGCGGATCTTCGCGCCGGTGCGCTCCGCCAACTGCAGTTCCGCGTAGCGCTTGCCGGCCGCCATGAACAGCGAACCGAACGCCATGATCAGCAGGAACCACTGCGACAGCGGGATGTCGGCGGCGACTCCGCCGGCGATCGCCCGCAGCAGGAAGCCCGACGACACGATGCAGATGTCGAGTACGGCCTGGTGCTTGAGGCCGAAGCAGTAGGCCAGCTGGACGCCGATGTACACGCCCATGACGACCGCGAGGTTCCAGTTGGCCAGGAACGACAGGCCGATCGCGCCGCCGAGCAGCACCACCGCCATCGCGAACGCAAGATTGACCGGGAGGACGCCCGCCGCGATGGGCCGGAACCGCTTGGTGGGATGAGCTCGGTCGGCCTCGACATCCATCGCGTCGTTGACCAGGTAGATGCCCGACGCGGCCATGCAGAAGACCAGGAACGCGAGCGCGACCGGAAGAAGGACCGAACTCTCGGTGACCGATCCGGCAGCGAGCGGCGCCGCCAGAACCAGCACGTTCTTGACCCACTGGCGGGGCCGGACTGCTTTGACGATGCCTGACGCCAGATTTTTCGGCGGCGCGCCGACGACGACGGGTTCCTCGCTCATGCTTCTCCTGCTGTCGTGGCCGCTGCGTTTCCGACAGTCAGACCGAATCGAACCGCCACGTTCTTCTCCACACGCACCGTTGCTGCCGCGGACAACGCGCCGAGCGCGGACCCCACCACCACGTCCGAAGGATAGTGAACTCCGAGCACCAGACGGGACACGAGCATGGAGGGCACGATCGCCGCTGCCACGGGGAGGCCGGTGGCCCGCCCGATCAGCAGGGCGGCGGCCGTCGTGGACGTGGCGTGGGAGGACGGAAAACTGAATTTGCTGGGTGTACTCACACCGATGCGCACCGACGGATGCGTCGGGCGTCGGCGGCGCGAGATGCGCTTGACGACGATCGATGCGGCGTGCGCGCCGACCGCACCGACCGCGACGGAGGCCCACTTCTCGCGACGGTCGGCGTCGACGAGCGCACCGATACCGCCGATGGCGATCCAGCCGAGGGCATGCTCACCGAAGTGAGACATGCCACGGGCAGCGCGAACGGCGCCCGGCAACGACCCGACACTGTCCTGGACCGCGAGCAGCGCCCGGACGTCCAGGTTGGCGGTTCCCTCAGTTCGGGTAGCTGAAGACACGTTCCCAACGCTCCTTGCTGGTGAGTTCGGGCACGGCGCGACGGTACCGGTCGGACAGTTCGGGGAAGCGGGCGAGCAGTTCGCGTCGCAACGCGATCGACTCGGTGAGCAGCGCCGACGCGATCTTCGGGTCACGCTTGCGGTAGACGACTCCGCGGCCGTCGGCGGTGGTGACGGTGACGCCGTCGACCTGCGAGAGCAGGTACCACCGTGCGTCGAGGGTCGGCACATTGAGCTGCGGCCGGTCGTGATGCTCCCCCTTGGCCGCCTTCAGGTTGTTCAGGACGCCCTTGGCCAGCCGCGACACCTTCGCCGCAGGACCGACAGGTGATCCCACCGCCGGCACGTCGGCACCGCTGGGAGCCGGAAGGAGGGTCGACGACGGTACGACGACGGCATCGGGATACTGCGTGCGCACCCGATGGACCTCGGCCAAGGCGGTCGGGAGGATCTCCATGATGTGCTCGGGCCCTGCCAGGAAGTCGCGGATGGCCATGTTCTGGATCGCGACGGTCGAGTACTCGAGGCAGAGCAGATGCTTCATCGTGGCCTTGACGGTGTTCAGCACCAGCCCGCGCGCCGATCCCGGCATGTGCAGCGACGCCACGACCAGGCGGTTGCGCAGGTGGAAGTAGGCCTGCCAGTCGATGGCGTCGTCCTTGTCGCTCCACGCCATGTGCCAGATCGCGGCACCGGGAAGCGTCACCGTCGGGAAGCCTGCGTCGCGGGCCCGCAGGCCGTACTCGGCGTCGTCCCATTTGATGAACAGCGGCAGCGGCTGACCGATGGTCTCGGCGACCACCCGCGGGATGAGGCACATCCACCAGCCGTTGTAGTCGACGTCGATCCGGCGATGGAGAAGCTTCGATTCGCGCAGCGGCTTCTCCGCGAAGTCGTGGTCGTACTCGACGTTCTGGGCACCGCCCCACATGAAGATGCCGGTGTCGATCTTCTCGCCCATCACGTGCAGATGGCTACGGGCCTGCAGGTTCAGCATCTGGCCGCCGACGAGCGTCGGCACCTTGGCGAAACGAGCCATGGCGAGAGCGCGCAGGATCGAGTCGGGCTCGATCTCGATGTCGTCGTCCATGAAGAGAATGTGCTCGGCATCGGTGTTCTCGAGCGCCTCGTACATGATGCGGCTGTAGCCGCCGGATCCACCGAGGTTGGCCTGGTCGTGAATGCTCAGCAGATCACCGAACGCGGCGGCGGCGTCGTCGAAGCCGGGCTCGTCGCGCACCTTCCGAGTGCCCTGGTCGGGCACGATCACGGCATCGACGACGGCCATGACGAGCGGATCCGACGCGATGGCGGTCAGTGCCTTCACACAGTCGGTCGGCCGGTTGAAGGTGGGAATGCCGATCGCGACGGTTCCGCGACCCGGCGCCTCGACGGGCGCGAACCAGCCGGCTGCCGTCAACTCGACGTCGGTGTCGGTGGTGACGTCGAACCAGATCCATCCACCGTCCTCGAAGGGACCGAGGTCCACCTCGAACTCGAGCGTCGTCCCGGCGGCTGCGGTGATCTGCGCGTCGTCGGTGTCCTTGCCCTGCACATGGATACGAGAGCCGTCGGCCTTGGAGCGGTAGACGTCGACGCGGCAGTGCCCGACGACCTCCACCTGCAGCACCACGGAGGTCAACGTGCTGTAGCGGCGCCAGTAGCTGGCCGGGAATGCGTTGAAGTACGTCCCGAACGACACCTCCGACTCGGAGCCGATGGAGACCGACGTGCGGGAGAGCGAATGCGCGCGACGAGGGTTGGTACGCGCCTCGTCGGTGTAGAGGGTCCGGACGTCCAGCGGCTCCCCGGCTCGCGGGAGCAGGATGCGCTGGAGGAGTGACACACCGAGCAGGGTGTCGGCGCTCACGCCGAATCTCCCAGCGGCGCACCGGATTCGAGGTGCGGACGCAGAGTGTTCTCGAATGTGGTCAACGCGCTGGCGATGGCCATGTGCATGTCGAGGTACTGGTAGGTACCCAGGCGACCACCGAACAGCACCGAGTTCTCGGCGGTTTCGCGCTTCGCCCGCTCGCGGTAGGCGGTCACCTTCGCGCGGTCGTCGGGTGTGTTGATGGGGTAGTACGGCTCGTCGCCGGACTCCGCGAAGCGCGAGTACTCGCGCATGATGACGGTCTTGTCGGCCGGGTAGTCGCGCTCGGGGTGGAAGTGCCGAAACTCGTGAATTCTCGTGAAGGGAACGTCCGCGTCGTTGTAGTTCATGACGGGCGTGCCCTGGAAGTCGCCGGTGTCGAGCACCTCTGTCTCGAAGTCGAGTGTGCGCCAACCCAACTCGCCGTCGGCGAAGTCGAAGTAGCGGTCCAGGGGCCCGGTGTAGACGACGGGCGCGTCCGGGCTCTCGGCGCGGAGGGCGTCACGGACGTCGAACCAGTCGGTGTCCAGTCGCACTTCGATCAGATCGCTCTTCGCCATGTTCTCGAGCCACGCGGTGTACCCGTCCACCGGCAGACCTTCGTGCGTGTCGTTGAAGTAGCGGTTGTCGAACGTGTACCGGACGGGGAGCCGGGCGATGTTGCCGGCGGGCAGATCCTTGGGGTCGGTCTGCCACTGCTTGGCCGTGTAGTCGCGGACGAACGCCTCGTAGAGCGGGCGGCCGATCAGCGCGATCCCCTTCTCCTCGAGGTTCGACGCATCCTCGACGGAGATCTCGCTGGACTGTTCCTCGATGAGTGCGCGCGCCTCGGCAGGGGTGAAGTACCGGCCGAAGAACTGCGACACCAGGCCGAGGCCCATCGGGAACTGGTACGCCTGGCCCTTGTGCAGCGCGAAGACGCGGTGCTGGTAGCCCGTGAACTCGGTGAAGCGGGTGACGTAGTCCCACACCTTCTCGTTGGACGTGTGGAACAGATGGGCGCCGTACTTGTGGATCTCGATGCCGGTCTGCGGCTCGGGCTCCGAGTAGGCATTGCCGCCGATGTGCGAACGTCGGTCCAGGACGAGCACTCGTTTTCCCAGCTCCGTGGCGCTTCGTTCGGCGATGGTGAGGCCGTAGAAGCCGGACCCCACGACGATGAGATCGTACTGGCCTCGCGAAGTATCAGTCACGGGTGACCAGGGTATCCGACGCCGTGTAGTGGTCCCGCAACCCTCGCGTGCGACGCAATCGTTCGAACACCTGGCCGAACCCTCTACTTGAGGTTGATGGTTGACCCTTCTGTGGTTACTGTGACGTCTGTTGCGCATCACCTATCACATGAGTCACATCTGTCACATGTGACGCTGACCGCGTAGCACCGCCTACCAGGGGAGAAATCGTCTTGCACCGTCGACCGAAGCCATCACTGATCTTGGGCGTCGTGGCCGCACTCGCGGTCACGAGTCCTGTCGTGGTCTACGCAGTCGGGGACAGCACGTCCGGTGTACGCGCGGCCAACGACGAGACAGCTGTCGTGCCCACGCAGATCGCCAAGTTGGCGCTTGCGAACGCCCCCGACATCGTCATCCCGCTGAAGGAGCTGACGGGTCTCGACCTGCCCGACATCGACCTGGGCTCGCTGCGCGACCTGTCGCTGCCGGATTCCTTCGAGATTCCGGCCATCCCGGGGCTCACCGTCCCCGAGGTCCCGGCCGCCGCTCCCACTCCGCCGCCCGCTCCGGTCGACCCCGCCGATGCCGGCGCAGTCGTCAAGGAGGTCTCGCAGGAGACCCCGTTCAGCATGGTGGCGCTCACCGCCGATCAGCTCGGCTCCGCTGTCGCCCGCGTTCGCGCCCAGCTCGACGACGGTTCCTGGGGGCCGTGGAACGAGACGCAGCCGATCGACACGGGACGCACCGACAGCGACGTTCCCACGGTGTCCGCGGGCACCGAACCCATCTTCGTGGGCATGACCAAGCGCGTGCAGTTCCTGCTGACACCCACCGTTCCTGCCGGCGCTGCGCTGAACCCGGCCGATCCGGCGTTCCCGGTGGACCCTGCGCCCGCACCGCTTCCCGATGCAGCCGATCCTGTCGCGCCGGCCGCTCCTGTCGCTCAGGACCTGGGCTACGTGCCCGCATCGTCGTCACGCCCCCTGCGTGCGGAACCGATCGCGGACACGCTCGCCGCGGCCACCGCCGTGCTGATCACGCCCGGAACCTCGGCCGCCGACAGCACGCTGAGTGACATCGCGAGTCCCGTCGAGGGTTCCGGCCCCTCGGTGATCACCCGCGCGCAGTGGGGCGCCGACGAGTCCAAGCGCTGCGGATCCCCCACGTACGACGACTCCCTGGGCGGTGCCACCGTGCACCACACAGCGGGCAGCAACAACTACACCAAGGACGAGTCCGCGGGCATCGTCCGAGCGATCTACGCGTACCACGCGCAGACGCTGGGCTGGTGCGACATTGGCTACAACGTGCTGGTGGACAAGTACGGCCAGGTCTTCGAGGGTCGCGCAGGCGGCCTGGACCGCAACGTCGAGGGCGCGCACGCCGGCGGCTTCAACGAGAACACTGTCGGTCTCGCGCTGATGGGTGACTACAGCACCGAGCAGCCGACTCAGGAGTCGCTCGACGCGGCCGGCAAGTTCCTCGGCTGGCGTCTCGGCAAGGCCGGTCTGGATCCGCAGGGACAGACCACGATGACCTCGGAAGGCACGCAGTACACCTTCGTCCAGCAGGGCAAGTCGATCGATCTGCCGGTGATCTTCGCGCACCGCGATGTCGGCAACACCGAATGCCCGGGCGACGCCGCGTACGGCCGCATGGACGAGATCCGCTCGATCGCCGCGGCGAACGTCAACGGGACGTCGGCTCCGACGACTCCCGCCACACCCGACACGACGACACCTGACGGTGCGACACCCGGCACCGACGGTCTCGTCGCACCGCCCAGTGTCGATGCTGCGTCACCGGCTCCGGGAACGACGCTGACCGGCCTGGTCTCCGAGCTGTTAGCGATGGGTGTGCAGAACCCGATCGTCCAGAAGTGGGTGGCCGAGGGTGGCGAGTCCGGTCGACTCGGTGCCGCTCTGACCGGTCTGCTCGCAGCACCGGAGGGTCAGACACGCGCCGACTTCACCAACGGTTCGATCTACACCACGCCCAGCGGCCAGGTGGTCTCGGTGCTGGGACAGATCTTCAAACAGTTCGTCGCCATGGGATCGGAATCCGGCTCGCTCGGGCTCCCGACCTCGGACGAGTACCGCATCCCGAACGGGTGGCAGTCCGACTTCGAGAACGGTTCGCTGTCCTTCGACGAGGTCACCGGAATCGTCACGACGGTGGTGAAGACGTTCACCGACACCTACACGGCGGAGATGAACGCCGGCACTCCTGCCGACGGCCTGGTAGCACCGGTGCCCGAGGCAGCACCCGCACCGGAGCCCGCACCCGTCGGCTGACACCGCCGGGTCAGGTCCACCACCGTTCGAGCACGCGGGCGACACCGTCGTCCGCGTTGCTCGTGGTGACCTCGTCGGCCACGGCGATCGCGGCGGGGTGAGCATTCGCCATCGCGACGCCGTGGCCCACCATCGACAGCATCGGGATGTCGTTCGGCATGTCGCCGAACGCCACCATCTCGGACGCGTCGATACCCAGGGTTCGGGCGATCTCGAGCAGTCCGGACGCCTTGGACACCCCCGGTGCACTCAGTTCGATGAGTCCGTTGTCGGTCGAGAACGTCACGTCGGCCAGGTGCTCGACGTGGGACGACAACGCCGCCGCCATGTCGCCACTGGTCATCGACGACTGCCGGATCAGCAGTTTCACGGCAGGTGCCGACAACACCTCCTCGGGCGAGGTCTCGGTGTTGTCGGGATTGAGCCATGCGTGCTCGTATCCGGGCGAGCTGACGAACTGCGGAGTCGCGGCGTCGTGAGCGCTGCGACCGACGCGCTCGACAGCGAGGCCACAGCCCTCGATCAGTGATTCCGCCAGCGCCGCCAGTTCGGCGAGATCGGACACGCTCAGGGTCCGAGCGGACACGATGCGATCGTTCTCGCTGTCGTAGATCACCGCGCCGTTCGCGCACACCGACATCGGTGCGTAGCCCAGCTGGTCGACGATGGGGCTGATCCACCGCGGCGGGCGACCGGTCGAGAGGACGAAGGTGTCCCCGGCGGCGGCAACGGCATGAACGGCCGCCTTCGTACGGGCGGTCACGCGCTCGTGATGATCGATGAGGGTGCCGTCGACGTCCGATGCGACGAGCCTCGGTCGCGGTCGCTCTGTGTGCTGCATCGGTCAAGTCTGCACGAACGTCCGTAGTCTGATGTCCCGTGTCCCATCTCGAACTGTCCGACGTCGACTACTTCCTGCCCGACGGGCGCCAGTTGCTCGACGGAGTGTCGTTCCGTGTGGGCGACGGCGCGAAGACGGCCTTGATCGGTCCGAACGGAACGGGCAAGACGACCATCACCCGGATCGTGGCCGGCGACATCGCTCCGGACGAGGGCACCGTCGGAAGATCGGGCACGCTCGGGGTGATGCGTCAGTTCGTCGGGCAGGTCCGCGACGACACCACGGTGCGGGATTTGCTGCTGTCGGTATGCACGGAGCAGGTGCGCCGGTCGGCTCGGCTTCTCGACGACACCGAGAACGCGATGATCGATCGCGACGACGAGGCGACCCAGATGGCGTACGCGCAGGCGCTCTCCGATTGGGGCGACGTCGGCGGATACGACCTCGAGCCGTTCTGGGACGAGGTCACCATGTCGGCGATGGGGATGCCGTTCGACCGTGCGAAATGGCGCGCCGCATCGACGCTCAGCGGAGGTGAGCAGAAGCGCCTCGTGCTCGAAGCCCTGTTCGCGGGAAACGACCAACTGCTGCTTCTCGACGAGCCCGACAACTACCTCGACGTTCCGGGAAAGCGTTGGCTCGAGCGCACGATCGCGGCGTCGGACAAGTCGGTCCTGTTCATCAGTCACGACCGAGAGTTGTTGGCGACGGCCGCAACTCGCATCGTCACGCTGGAGCCCGGCGTCAACGGTGCATCCGCCTGGGTCCATGGCGGCGACTTCTCCACCTACACCGAGGCGCGCGAGAAGCGCAACGCTCGGCTGGACGAACTCCGCGCTCGGTGGGACGAGGAACGGATCAAGTTGCGGGCATTGGTCTTGCGCCTGCGGGAGAAGTCGAAGTTCAACGACGGTGTCGCCTCCCGCTACCACGCAGCGCAGACGCGACTGGCGAAGTTCGAGGAGGCCGGACCCCCGGAAGCAGTTCCGCTGCGTCAGAACGTGGCGGTTCGCCTGACGGGTGGCCGCACCGCGAAACGCGCGCTCGTCTGCACCGGACTCGAGCTGACCGGTCTGATGCAGCCGTTCGACACGGAGATCTGGTACGGCGACCGTGTGGCCGTGCTGGGCTCCAACGGCTCGGGCAAGTCACACTTCCTGCGGTTGCTCGCTGCCGGTGGAACCGACCCCGCGACCGAGCACCTCCCCGTCAGCGAGTTGGACATCGCACCCGTACCGCACAGTGGCACAGCAACTCTGGGCGCCAGAGTCCGACCCGGACTCTTCGCGCAGACTCACACGCGGCCCGACCTCGAGGGCAATACGCTGCTGGACATCATGCACACGGGTACCTCGCACCGCGACGGCATGGGCCGCGAGGCTGCATCCCGCGCACTCGACAGATACGGGTTGTCCCGACAGGCGGAACAGAAGTACGACGACCTCTCCGGAGGTCAGCAGGCCCGTCTGCAGATCCTGTTGCTCGAGTTGTCCGGAGCCACGATGCTGCTTCTCGACGAGCCGACCGACAACCTCGATCTCGAGTCGGCCGACTCGTTGCAGGACGCCATCGTCGCGTTCGACGGCACAGTGATCACCGTGACTCACGACCGCTGGTTCGCCAAGAGCTTCGATCGGTTCCTCGTCTTCGGATCCGACGGCAAGGTCTACGAGTCGTCGGAGCCGGTGTGGGACGAAGCCAGAGTCGCACGCACCCGGTGAACGTGACGATTCGGACACGGTGAGGCGTAGGCGCACGTGTCGGACCGTCCCACGACGTTAGTGTCGAAGTCGTTTCCTGTGAAAGGTGATGCGGCGTGGACATCATGGAACCGGTGCACGGCACCGCCTATCTGCTGAGCGTGGCGGCCATCGCGGTCGCACTTCTGCTTTTCCTCATCATGAAGTTCAAGTTGCACGCCTTCCTGTCGCTCGTACTGGTGAGTCTGCTGACCGCGGTTGCCGCCGGCATCCCTCTCGGGGACGTGCCGGACACGCTGCTCACCGGCTTCGGCGGGACACTCGGCAGCGTCGCGCTGCTCGTCGCCCTCGGCGTCATGCTGGGTCGACTGCTCGAACGGACCGGCGGGGCAAAGGTTCTCGCGGATACGCTGATCGCCAGGTTCGGGGAGAAGCGGGCGCCGTTCGCCCTCGGCGTGGCGGCGTTGATCTTCGGTTTTCCGATCTTCTTCGATGCCGGTCTGGTCATCTTCCTGCCGATCATCTTCTCGGTAGCGCGACGCTTCGGTGGCTCGATCCTGCTCTATGCGTTGCCGACAGCCGGTGCCTTCGCCGCGATGCACGCGATCGTTCCGCCGCATCCGGGTCCCGTCGCGGCGGCCGACCTCATGGGTGGCGACATCGGTCTGACCTTGATCCTGGGTGTGCCGGTAGCAGTCGTCGCGTGGTTCGTCGGCTCGTACCTCGTCGGTACCCGCCTCGGCCGTCGGTTCGTCACGACGCCTGCTGCACTGTTCGGGGATGCCGAGGATGCTGATGCTCCCACCTACGCACCCCCGCGCTTCATCGCCGTTCTCGGCGTCCTCCTCTTCCCGTTGATCCTGATCTGCCTCAACACCGGGGTGTCGACGCTGCAGACAGCCGGCGCGATCTCGGAGGACGCGCCCTGGGCGGATGCCCTCATCCTGCTGGGCCAGACGCCCGTCGCGTTGCTCCTGACCGTGCTTCTGTCTCTCGTAGCCCTCGCACCCGGGCGGTTCAGCGTCTCCAAGGCCACGGCGCTCATGGACGACGCTCTCGGACCGGTCTGCGCGATCATCCTCATCACCGGCGCCGGCGGGATGTTCGGTGGCGTCCTCCGAGCCAGTGGTATCGGTGCCTCCCTGACGGAGTCCCTCTCCGACCTGGGATTCTCGCTGATCCTGCAGGCGTTCCTGATCGCGGCAGCCCTCCGCGTGGCCCAGGGGAGCGCCACAGTCGCGCTCACGACGACCGCGGGCCTGGTGTCGGCACAGGTCGCGGAACTGGGGTTGGGTAACTTCGATATCGCACTGCTGGTGTTCGCGATCGCGGCGGGAGCAACCGTGCTCTCCCACGTCAACGATTCCGGCTTCTGGCTCGTCAGCCGATTCTTCGGCATGGACGAGAAAACGACACTCAAGACATGGACGGTCATGGAAACGACACTGGGACTCGCGGTCTTCGCGCTGGCATCACTGCTCTGGGTGGTGTTCTGAGTGCAGGAACCTGCACAGGAACTTCCGCGCCACATCATCGTCATGGGGGTGTCCGGTACCGGGAAGACGACGGTGGGGAGCGCCCTCGCCACGAAGCTCGGCAGCACGTTCATCGAGGGGGACAGATTCCACCCCGCGGCGAACATCGAGAAGATGTCGGCAGGGCACCCGCTGGACGACGACGACCGTAAGCCGTGGCTCGCTGCCGTGGCACAGGAGATCGGTCGGGTGGCGGCTCGCGGGGAAACCTCGGTCACTGCGTGCTCGGCCTTGACGAGGCTCTACAGGGATTGGCTCCGAGAGGGATATCCGGAGCTCTTCTTCGTTCATCTGCAGGCCGACTACGACACTCTGCTCGACAGGATGTCCAAGCGCCGGCACTTCATGCCGCCGTCCCTCCTCCAGTCCCAGTTCGACACGTTGGAGGATCTGCAATCCGATGAGAACGGCGCAGGCGTTCCCGATGTGAACGGTGTCGAAAAGGTCGTCGCATCTGCTCTGGACGCCGTCGGGTTCACGCAGACGTAGGTACACGCGCAGCGCTGAATCTTGTTGCTGCGCCGAAAGATCCGTAAATGCAGAAAGCCCCCCGACCTGTGGTCGGGGGGCTTTCTGTGAAGGGTTGTTCGGCGGTGTCCTACTCTCCCACACCCTGTCGGGTGCAGTACCATCGGCGCTGGAGGGCTTAGCTTCCGGGT